>NZ_JBLTYX010000001.1:0-1155819 GCF_048066115.1 Niveispirillum sp. KHB5.9
AGCTCCAACCCTTGCAGCTGTGGCCAAATCACTCGCCGCCAGTTGGTGCGCTGGTGCAGCGTGGCACCGTCGAGCTGGGGCGGAGACTTCTCGAACCGGCAGCCGTCGAAGTCGGTGGGGGCGTGAAATTCTGCATCAGTGAACAGAACTTGTGCGCCAAATTCCGCACTCTGAAAGCCAGCCCACCCCGAGATTTTAGCCTCACGGAAATCAAAGAAGCCTCCTATATGAGCACCTTTGAAATCGGCTGATTTATTAAAAACAGCTCTGTGAAACTGGACTGTCTCCGGAAGTTTTATATGGCTGAAGTTTGCATGGCCGGCATATGTGGTGTCGTTAAAGAACGCCCCTCCTCTGGACGATGCGATGCTCTCGAAATCGACACCATCGAATATGGATTTCTTGAAATTCACACCAACGGTAAAGATCGTACCCGCGAAGTTCGTAAACCTCATGAAAGAGGACCCGATAAAGTCAGCCGCGCTATTAAAATGCGATTGATAGAAATGGCACTCAAAAAATATAAATCCAGAAAATGAGCATGATTTTATAAAATCAACATTGTTGAGCTCCACAATATCATTTTGGTCTGGCATATTAATGCCGCGATCACCAGCTCTTTCACGGAATAAGCGCTGCCATTCCAGCAGCTCGTCGTCCGTAAGCGGTGTCAGTTCTTCCTGTGGCACACGCCCTTTCAAAACTTCACGTTCATCAGACGTCAGGCGAGACGAATAGTACCGATTCCAGGCATACCGATTCTTTGCCTCGCGGCGAGGAGCCGGCAGCGAGGAGCCATGTAGTGTCGCCAGAAGGTACCAGGGATTATCCTCTGCGAACGTCAATCCGCTCTCTGCTTCAGCGATAGGCATCGGCATCGCCTGCTTTCGGTTGTGCAGTTGCAGGATGGTACCGCGGCTTTCGAGTGAAAAACAGAGATGCGGGCAGCATTTGCGTTTCTCCCTCAGAGCATCACCTCCGAACCGCCGATGAATCATCCCATTACACTCGCCTAACCGCCGCCGACAGGTCGGGCGCTTGGCCCCTGGGTCCCGGCTTTCGCCGGGAAGGCGGTAGGGAGAACGGGAAACGGCGCCGCCGCTCCGCCACTCCCGTCCGAAATCCCGCACAAACCCCACTACCTCTGTCCGGATTTCCAGACAAACCACCCCTCCGCCCCGCCTGAAACCCGTGATTCCCCGTCAACCCTGCCCTTGGCACGGCGCATGCCTAATAGCTTCCCGAAGACGGGACGGGGCCGGGGGCGGCTCCCAACCCAATCGTGATATCGATCTTGGGAGAAGCGACATGGCCCAGAGTGCCAGCATCGCCACCGGTCCGGTGGCACCGAAGAAGTTCTATCAAAGCCTTTACGTCCAGGTGCTGGCGGCCATCGCCATCGGCGTGGCGCTGGGCCATTTCTATCCCCATGTCGGCGAGAGCATGAAGCCGCTGGGCGATGCCTTCATCAAGCTGATCAAGATGCTGATCGCGCCGATCATCTTCTTCACCGTCGTGCATGGCATCGCCGGCATGGAGGACATGAAGAAGGTGGGCCGCGTCGGGTTCAAGGCGCTGATCTATTTCGAGGTTCTGACCACCATCGCCCTGATCCTGGGCATGGTCATCGTCAATGTCTGGCAGCCCGGTGCCGGCATGAATGTCGATCCGGCGACGCTGGACACCAAGTCGATCGCCAGCTATGCGGCCAAGGCCCAGGAGCAGGGCACCGTCGCCTTCCTGATGCACATCATCCCCGCCACCGTGGTCGGCGCCTTTGCCGAAGGCGAGATCCTGCAGGTGCTGTTCATCGCCATCCTGTTCGCCTTCGGCCTGCACAGCCTGGGCGACAAGGGCCGTCCGATCCTGAACCTGATCGACCAGACGTCGGGCGTGTTCTTCAAGATCGTCGCCATCCTGATGAAGGCCGCCCCCATCGGCGCCTTCGGGGCCATGGCGTTTACCATCGGCAAGTACGGGGTGGAGACGCTGGTGTCGCTGGGCCAGCTGATGGCCGCCTTCTATGCCACCTGCCTGATCTTCATCTTCGGCGTGCTGGGCGTGGTGGCGCGGGTCTGCGGTTTCTCCATCACCCGCTTCATCCGCTATATCCGCGAAGAACTGCTGATCGTTCTGGGCACCTCGTCCTCGGAAAGCGCGCTGCCGCGCCTGATGGCCAAGCTGAACAAGCTGGGGGTGGAGAAGTCGGTGGTGGGTCTGGTCGTGCCGACGGGTTATTCCTTCAACCTGGACGGCACCTGCATCTATCTGACCATGGCCGCCATCTTCCTGGCCCAGGCCACCAATACCGACCTGACCATCTGGCAGGAGCTGGGCATCCTGGCCGTGCTGCTGCTGACGTCGAAGGGTGCCGCCGGCGTCACCGGGTCGGGCTTCATCGTGCTGGCGGCGACGCTGGCCACGGTGGGCCATATCCCCGTCGCCTCCATCGCCCTGATCCTGGGCGTGGACCGGTTCATGTCGGAAGCCCGCGCGCTGACCAACCTGATCGGCAATGGCGTCGCCACCCTGGTGGTCGCCAAGTGGGAAGGGGCGCTGGACATGAACAAGCTGCATGCCGAGCTGGCCAACCCGACCAGCATCGAGGAGGCGCCGGAGCGGCCGCGGGTGGCGATGGCGCCGGCGGAGTAAGTTGGTGCCGTGATAAGGGCCCCTCTCCCCGCCGGGAGAGGGGCTTTCGCGTTCAGGGGATGGCGAAGGCACCCAGCGAGACGACGGCCTGGAGGATCAGCTTGTCCTCCTGCCCACCGCCGCCGCTCTGCCCGCCGCCATCGCGGGGCGGTGCTGGCGGGGCTGCCGGTGGCGCCGGCCTGGTGGTTTCCGGGCGCGCGGAGGTTGCGACCTGGATTGCCATCGACGGTGGAGGTGGGGGCAGGTGGTCGCGGTAGCCGCCGCTTTCCTCGCTGAACCGCAGATCGGACACCCGGTAGTGCCGGTCGGGAAAGGCCTGCTGCAACAGGGCCACCTCCTCCTTGATGCGGCCATAGAGTTTGACGCGCAGAGCGGAACGGGCGGCCTCCATCTCCTGCAATGTCGGTTCGAACCGGACGTCGGCCACGTGGATCTGCTGGCCGGGTTTGCTGGCCTGTTTGGCGCGTTCGGCCAGCTGCGCCAGCCGCCCCTCCGGCAGCCTTGTTTCGACCATGGCCCGCCAGCGGTCCAGGCCGGCACTGTCCGATACCTTGTCCATGGCGATGACCCGCCAGTCGGTGCGGTCCGCCACCGCGTCGGCCGCCTTCAGCAGGTCGGCGCGGCTCAGGCCACCCGCCTGGCCGGCACTGTCGATGACCAGGATGACGCGGGCCGTCTGCGCCTTCACCCAATCCTCCACGGACAGGGAAAGGCGGACATTGTCGGAAACCGGTGGTGCCGCCTGCTGCGCCAGGGCAGGTGGGCAGGTGGTGAGAAGCAGCGACGTGACGAAGGCGGGAAGGATCATGGAGGATGCACGCATGGGTGAACTCCTTTCCTGCTGTCATGGATCACGAAAGAAAGGCCAGCCTGTCACGCAATTTATTAACGCCCGGATAACAGGAATATTTCAAAATCCATGTTACCGGTCACGAATGATGGATCGAAAATAGATACCGGTGTCAGTGCCGCATTCCCCGCTTTGCCACCCTTGCCACCTCGTCATATCCTGGGTCCACAATGAACAAAGCACCCCCAATTCAGACCGGTGCCAGGGCCAGAAAGGGCCTGATCGCCGCCGGGTTTACCCTGCTGGCCCTGCTGCTGGCCTGGGCCGGGGGGGAGCTGGCGGCGGGCATCGCGCGGCAATCGCTGCTGGACCAGGCGGGGCCGCGCCGGGCGCTGCTGATCGCCGGTTTGCGCAGCGAGCTGACACGGCATGAGACGACGCCCGCCATCCTGGGCCTGTCGCGCACGCTGCGCACGGCGCTGCAAAGCCCGGATGACGCCGATGCGATCCACGCGGCCAATATCTATATGGAGCAGATCGCCGAGCGGACGGGGGCGGCGGCTTTGTACCTGATGGATACGGGGGGTACGACCCTGGCGGCCAGCAACTGGCGCCAGACGGACAGTTTCGTGGGGCGCAATTTCGCCTATCGCCCCTATTTCCGCGAGGCGCTGGCCGGCGGGTCCGGTCGCTTCTATGGCATCGGCACCACCAGCCGGGAGCCCGGCCATTATTTCGCCCGCGCGCTGGAGGAGGGCGGCCTGACGCTGGGCATCACGGTGGTCAAGGTGTCGCTGGCGCCGGTGGAGAAATCCTGGGCCGGGCTGTCGGACCGCATCCTGGTGGTGGATGGCAATGGCGTGGTCATCCTGTCCTCCGTGCCCGACTGGACCTTCCGCACGCTGGCGCCGCTGTCGGATGCGGAGAAGGTGCGGCTGGCCGATACAAGGCAATATGAGAGCGTGGAACTGCATGAGCTGGGCTGGCGGCCGCGCGCCGACGGCACCGTCATGCTGGCCGGCGCGCCGGCGCGCTATCTGGCCAGCGACAGCAGGGTGGAGGGCACGCCCTGGCGGCTTTACCTGCTGTCCAGCCTGGACGGCGTTGCCATGGCCCGGGATATCGGGCGGGTCGGCGGGGCGGGGGTGGCGGCACTCTGCCTGCTGGGCTGGCTTTACTGGCGGCAGCGGCGGCGCACGCGGCTGGCCTGGCGGCGGTCGGCGGAAGCGCTGGAGCTGGAGGTGGCGGCGCGCACGGCGGAGCTGGTTTCCGCCAATGACGATCTGCGCCGGGCCCAGGATGATCTGGTGCAGGCGGCCAAACTGGCGGCCCTGGGCCAGCTGTCGGCCGGCATCACGCATGAGCTGAACCAGCCGCTGGCGGCCTTGCGCACCTTTTCCGACAATGCCGCCGCCTTTCTGGGGCGCGGCAAGCTGGATCGGGTGGCGGAGAATCTGGGGCATATCGCGGCGCTGACCGAGCGCATGGCCAGGATCACCGGGCAGCTGCGCACTTTCGCCCGGCGGTCGGAGAACCGGCCGGAGGATGTGCCGTTGGCGCGCGCCATCGACAATGCCCTGACCATCCTGGCGGAAAAAGTGCGGCGGCTGGGGGCGGAGATGGAGATCGCATTGCCGGCGGGCCTGACCGTCCGCTGCGACGCGCTGCGGCTGGAACAGGTGCTGGTCAACCTGATCGGCAATGCCCTGGATGCCGTGGCGGGGCGGGAGGTGCGGCTTGTGCGGGTGACGGGGGAGATGCTGGACGAGCGGGTGACGCTGCGCGTCGCCGATACCGGTCCGGGCATCGCGGATGAGCATATGCCACACCTGTTCGAACCATTCTTCACCACCAAGCCACAGGGTCTGGGCCTTGGCCTGGGGCTGGTGATTTCGGCCGGCATCATCCGCGACCATGATGGTAGTCTAACCGCCGGCAACGGGCCGGAGGGGGGCGCTGTGTTCGTCATCGACCTGCCGGCGGGGGAAGGGGAGTGAGCATGGGGCGCATCCTGCTGGTGGAGGATGATGACGCCGTCCGCCTGGGCGTGGAACAGGCGCTGGAACTGGCCGACCTGCCCGCCACCTGCTTCGCCGCCGCCGAACCGGCGCTGGATGCGCTGAAGCAAGGCGGGGCCGACCTGCTGGTCACCGATGTGCGCCTGCCGGGGATGGATGGGCTGGCGCTGCTGAAATCGGCTTTGCAGGTCGATGCCGGGCTGCCGGTGATCCTGATGACCGGGCATGGCGACATCGCCATGGCGGTGGGCGCCATGCGTGACGGCGCCTATGATTTCATCGAGAAGCCGTTCGCGTCCGACCGGCTGGTCGCCACGGTGGTACGGGCGCTGGAAAAGCGGCTTCTGTCGGCGGAGGTGGGCGCGCTGCGCCAGGAACTGGCGCGTCAGGATGGGCTGGATGCCGCCCTGCTGGGACGGTCGGCCCCGATGCTGGCGGTGAAGAAGCTGATCCGGCAGGTGGCGGATACCGGTGCCGACATCCTGATCCTGGGCGAGACGGGCAGCGGCAAGGAGATGGTGGCCAGGGCCCTGCACCAGTTCTCATCCCGCGCCTCCAAGCCGTTCGTCGCCATCAATTGCGGGGCGATCCCCGACAGCATGGTGGAAAGCGAGCTGTTCGGGCATGAGGCTGGCGCCTTCACCGGCGCGGCCAAGACTCGCATCGGCAAGCTGGAATTCGCCGATGGCGGCACCGTGTTCCTGGACGAGATCGAGAGCATGCCGCTGGCAGCCCAGGTGAAGCTGCTGCGGGTTTTGCAGGACCGCAAGGTCGAGCGGCTGGGTTCCAACCGGTCGATCGCTCTGGATATCCGTTTCGTGGCGGCGACGAAGGAGGATCTGGGGGCGCTGTCGCGGCAGGGACGGTTTCGCGAGGATCTGTATTTCCGCCTGAACGTCGTGCCCCTGACCCTGCCGCCGCTGCGCGACCGGCGCGAGGATGTGGGCATGCTGCTGGACCATTTCCTGCTGGCCGCCGGCGACCGGCTGGGACGGGCGCCGGTGGTGGTGCCGGCGGCCGACCGCCAGGCGCTGCTGGCCCATCGCTGGCCGGGCAATGTTCGCGAGCTGCGCAATGTCGCCGACCGCATGGCCCTGGGCCTGCCGGCGCTGCTGGGTGGTGTGCCGGGTGAGGTGGGATTGGCGGCCCAGGTGGAGGCGTTCGAGCGGCAGCTGATCAGCGCCGCCCTGGCCGACCACAAGGGCGATGTCGCGGCGGCGGCGGAGACGCTGGCGGTGCCGCGGAAAACGCTCTACGACAAGCTGAAGCGTTTCGGGGTCGAAATAGATGATTTTCGATAATTGTCATCATTCCGGATTCAAAATAATACTTTAGCGCGAAAATGACCACAACCCCGCGTTGACGGGATTGGCATATGCCCATATAAACCTGAACGATAATATGTTCGGGGGAGAGGCATCATGCTGCAGAATGTTGTGCCGTCGCGCCGCAATTTCCTGGTGGGGTTGGGGAAGTTCGCGGCGGTGGCGCCGCTGGTCCCGTCGCTGCCCTGGGCAGCGACGGCACTGGCCGCCACACCGCGCGATGCCTGTCCGCCGCCATCGGCCTGGAAGGACCTGGCGGCCCAGGTCAGCGGCGGGGTGCTGACGCCACTGGACCCGTTCTTCGGTGATGTCTGCCGGCCCAACAATCTGCGCTACGGCACCTTGCCCATGGGCATCGCCCGCTGTCTGAAGACGGAGGATGTGCAGGCCGCCATCCGCTGGGTCAAGCAGCAGGGGCTGCCCTTCCGCGTGCGGTCGGGCGGGCATAATTATGCCGGATATTCGGCCACCAATGGCCTGCTGATCGACATGTCGCTGATGGCGGGTGTCGAGGTTCTGGACAAGAAGAACGGCATCGTCCGGGTCAAGGGCGGCACCATCAATTCCCTGGTCTATAAGGAGCTGGAACGGTTGGGCCGTACCATCACCCATGGCCGCTGCGACGCGGTGGGGGCGGCGGGGTTCCTGCTGGGTGGCGGCATCGGTTTCAACATGCGCCGCTACGGGGTGGCATCCGACCTGCTGCGGTCCACGTCGCTGGTCACCGCCGACGGGGAACGCCATGAGGCCGATGACAAGCAGGACAGCGGCCTCTATTGGGCCTGCCGGGGCGGAGCCGGGGGCAATTTCGGCATCAATACCGACTTCACCCTGCAGACCTTTCCCGTCGATACGGTGTCGGTCTGTCAACTGACCTGGACCAAGGACCAGGCCGGGGTGGTGTATGACCTGCTGCAGCGGCTGCCGGCGGCGCCCGACAGTTTCGGCAGCAAAATCAACATCACCCTGCCCAGCATCCAGCAGCGGTGCCAGGGTGTGGGCAGCAACGTGTCGATCCTGGCGCAGCTGCACAAGACCAAGGGCACCAGTCTGAAGCAGATATTCGGCCCCCTGTGGGAACGTGCCGACAAGCGCACCGTGCACGAGGACATCCCCTATTGGGTGGCCCAGGATTTCCTGTCGGAAGAGACCTTCCCTTATTATTATCAGGAGAAATCCAGCTACATGCATTCCGCCCGCATCACCCGCGCGGCGGTGGATGCGATGTTCGAGGCGGCGAAGGCCATGCCCGGCACCTCCATGCCCGTGGCGTTCAAGTTCTTCCAGACGGGCGGGGTCATCAATGATGTGAAACCCGACGCCACGGCTTACGTCCATCGCGGCTACGACTGGCTGTTCTCGGTGGAAATGAACTGGTGGCAGACGTCCGATCCGCAGGGGCTGATCGACGAGAACCTGGCCTGGCAGAAGGATTTCTACGCCCTGGCCAACAAGACCTGTTCGGCGATCGGCGCCTATCAGAACTTCCCCGACCCGACCCTGGATGACTGGGCCGGCGCCTATTACGGCGCCAACTATACCCGCCTGCGCGAAGTGAAGAAGCAGGTCGATCCGGACAGCTTCTTCAATTACGGGCAGGGTATTAAACCCATTTAAAGGCTCCCTCAGTCGCCGGGCGCCGCCATCCGGCGGCTTGGCTACGCCGCACGTGCGGCGCGGCGGCGATCGCCGCCGACCTGATCCCAATGACCCAGCTCATCGGGATCAGGAGAGGGTAGCCTCTTCCACGGTCCATGCCGCCCCCACGGGGGTGGCATGCCGGGCGTCGATAAGGGTTCCCTTGCGCCCCCTTCGCAGGCGCGGTAAGACCCGTTCATCGATGGTTCCCCTTGCAAAAGGGGTGAAAAGGGAATGCGGTTAAATTCCGCGGCTGCCCCCGCAACTGTAAGCGGTTAGCGAAGCCCGACATGGCCACTGGGAAACTGGGAAGGCCGGGCTGACGCTGTGACCCGCGAGCCAGGAGACCTGCCATCGGCAATGCGTCGCGCGGCCATTGGGCGGGGTGCCCCGATGGGACGGTTTACCGTTTCGCGCCGGCGCTTCCGAGGGAGTGCGCGGGTGGAACGGCTTTGTAGAAAGGGCCTGCTTCAGGCCATCGCCAGGACCAGATAACGGTGTGAAGGCAGGTGTTCCCGGCAATGGGGGCGCTGTCGATGCCGGCTGCATGCGCATCCTCCGGATTCGTCAGAAAAAGAACGGATCGGAGTCTTAGAAGTGAGCCGAATTAACCTTTTCCGCGCCACCCTGCTGGGTGCCGCCGCCATCCTGTCCGCCACGGCCGCCCTGGCCGAGCCGACCCAGGTGGCAGAGATCATCGTCACCGCCAACAAGGTGCCGACGGCACAGGCGCGCGTGGGCAGCACCGTCAATGTCATCGACAGTGCCGAGATCGAGCGCCGGCAGCAGGTGCAGGCCATCGACCTGCTGAAGCGCCTGCCGGGCGTGTCCATCTCCCGCAATGGCGGGTTGGGCAGTACCTCTACCGTCCGCCTGCGCGGATCGGAAGCCGGCATGGTCAAGGTGCTGATCGACGGCGTGGAAGTGAACGACGCGTCGGGTGCGAACAACGAGTTCGACTTCAACAGCCTGATGACCGGCGATATCGAGAAGATCGAGGTGCTGAAAGGCCCGCAGAGCGCGCTTTACGGCAATGACGCCATGGCCGGCGTGATCAATTTTATCACCCGTCGCGGCGAAGGCGAGACCAGGATTCGCGGCACCATCGAAGGCGGTTCCTATGGCACGTTCCGCCAGCAGGCCACGCTGACCGGCGGCACCGAACAGGCCGATTACGCCCTGTCGGCATCCAACCTGTCCACCGATGGCTTCTCCCGCACCTTCGTGGGTGACGAGAAGGACGGCACCGATGCCCGCTCCGTCAGCGGCCGCGTCGGTTTCCAGGCCAGCGAGATCCTGCGCTTCGACCTGAATGCCGGCTGGTCCTGGCTGGACACCGAATTCGATCCGTTCGGCGGCGACGGCCCGTCGGACCAGGAGAAGGAGACGTGGCAGGTGCGAGGGAGCACCAGCCTGTCGCTGCTGGATGGCAAGTTCGAGAACAGCCTGGCCGCCAGCTATGCCAGCACTGACCGCGATTTCGACGAGCCCACGGGCTTCTACCGCTTCTCCACCTTCGACAGCCGCCGCAAGGCGCTGGATTATCAGGGCAACCTGCATGTCCGGACCAAGGACATCGCCACCATCGGCCTGTCGGTGGATGAGGAGGATGCCAAGACCACCAACACGGCGGGTACCGCCACGACCACCGGCCTGGATGACAGCGTCACCACCAAGTCGGCCTTCGCCCAGTATCAGGCGGCCCTGACCGACGATCTGACCGTCACCCTGGGCGGCCGCATCGATGATCATGAACAGTTCGGCACCGAGGGCACCTGGCGCGCCACGGGTGCGTACGAGGTCCCGGCCACGGGCACCATCCTGCGCGCCTCCTATGGCACCGCCAACAAGGCGCCGACGCTGTACCAGCTCTACGACCCGTTCTATGGCAATACCAGCCTGAAGGCGGAAGAGGGCAAGGGCGTGGATGCCGGCTTCGAACAGCCGCTGCTGGATGGCAAGGTCAGCTTCGGCGCCAGCCTGTTCCGCAATGTCTATGACAATATGATCGCGTTCTCCAACGGCTATATCAACGTGGCCAAGGCGCGGACCAAGGGTGTGGAGCTGACCTTCCAGGCGCAGCCCATCGACAGCGTGCTGATCCAGGCCAATTACACGTATCTGGAGGCCAAGGACCGCCGCACGGGCCGTGACCTGCCGCGCCGTCCGCAGGACACGATCAACGCATCGGTGGACTGGACCGTCGCCCAGGGCATCGATCTGGGGGCTGCCCTGCGCTATGCCGGCAAGCAGCGTGATACGGCGTCCGCCACCTCGCCCATCCTGGACGAATACACCGTCGTGGACTTCACCGCCCGCTGGGCCGTGCTGGATAATCTCAGCCTGTTCGGCCGGGTGGAGAACCTGTTCGATGAGGATTACCAGGAGGTTCGCACCTATCGTGCGCCGGGCCGGTCGGCCTTTGGCGGTGTGACGGTGACGTTCTGATGCGGACCGGCGTCGCCCTTCTGCTGGCGGCCCTTGTGGCCTCCCCGGTGGGGGCGGCGCCGGCTTCTCGCGTAGTCTCCTTATCGCTCTGCGCCGATCAGTTCCTGCTGGCGCTGGGGGCCCGCGACCAGATCGCGGGCCTGACGCGGCTGGCGGGCGATGAGCATCTGTCGCCCTATGCGGCGCAGGCCGAGGGCATCGCCACCCATGACGGGACGGCGGAAGCGGTGCTGATGCTGAAGCCCGATCTTGTGGTGGCCGGCGGCTATTCCCGCGCCCAGACGGTGGGCATGCTGGAAAGGCTGGGTGTGCCGATCCTGAAGCTGAAATCGGCGCAGCGGCTGGACGAGATCCCGGCGCAGATCGAACAGGTGGCCAAGGCCCTGGGCAAGGAGGCCGAGGGCAAGCGGCTGGCCGATGATCTGCGGGCGCGGCCGGCCGGCGGCGGGCCGGGTCCACGGCCTACGGCGGCGTTATACCGGCCGGGCGGAGAGGTGCCGGGCACGCGCGGCATCGTCAATGACATGATGGCGGCCGCGGGGCTGGAGAATATCGGCGGGCGGATGGCCGGCCGGCCGAATGGGCGGGTGGCGGTGGAAACACTGCTGCTGTCGCCGCCGGACCTGCTGGTGGTGGACAGTCTGCGCCCCGACCGGCCCGGCATCGGGCAATCGGTGCTGGAACACCCGGCCCTAACGCGGGCGCGCGGCGGGATGGCGGTGGCGGGGTTCCCCATCTCCTACTGGCTGTGCGCCACGCCGGCGTCGATCGAGGGGGTGGATTTGCTGAAGCGGGTGGCGGGGGAAGCGTTGGGGGAGGGGAAATGAGGATGGCCGTCAGTATGGAAGCGCCCTCGTTCCCGCTTTCTCCACCGTCACCCCGGCGAAAGCCGGGGCCCAGTACTGAGCGGCGTCAGCCGCGACATGAGTCATATCGGCGCTATCGCGCCTTACGCTGGGCCCCGGCTTTCGCCAGGGTGACGGTGGATGAGGCTGGAATGTCGGGAGACGCCACATGACCACCCTCACACAACCGGTGCCGGCAGCAAGCGCCCGGCTGCCCATCCTCCCCCTTCTCCTGATCCTCTTCCCCCTCCTGCTCTCCGCTTCCTTCCTGGTCGGACCGGCGGACGTACCGGCGGGTGAGCTGCTGTCGGGCCTGTTTTCCGACCAGACCAGCCCCGCCGCCCTGATCGCGCGGGAAATCCGGCTGCCGCGCGCTCTGCTGGGGGCGCTGGTGGGTGCCGGGCTGGGCATGGCGGGGGCGGCGTTGCAGGGCTATCTGCGCAACCCGCTGGCCGAACCGTCGCTGATCGGCGCGTCGTCGTCCGCCTCGCTGGGGGCGGTGCTGGCCATCTATTTCGGGCTGTCGGCGACGGCACCGCTGGCCCTGCCGCTGGCGGGGATGGCGGGGGCCGCACTGGCCATGGGGTTGATCCAGGGGCTGGCGGGGCGGGATGCGTCGGTGCTGATGCTGATCCTGGCAGGCCTGGCGGTGCAGACGCTGGCAGGGTCGCTGACGTCGCTGGCGCTCAACCTGGCGCCCAATCCGCATGCGGCACTGGAGATCGCCTTCTGGCTGCTGGGTAGCCTGACCGACCGGACCAACGACCATCTGCTGGTCTCCGCACCCTTCATCCTGGCCGGCATCATCGTGCTGGGCGGCAGCGGGCGGGCGCTGGATGCGCTGGGGCTGGGGGAGCGCACGGCGGCCAGCTTGGGCGTGGATCTGAACCGGCTGCGCTGGCGGGTCATTTCCGGCACGGTGCTGGCCGTGGGGGCGGCGGTGGCGGTGACGGGCAGTATCGGGTTCGTCGGGCTGGTCGTGCCGCACCTGCTACGCCGGGTGACGGGCAACCAGCCGTCGAAGCTGCTGTGGCCATCGGCGCTGGCCGGGGCTTGCCTGCTGATCGCGGCGGATATCATGGTGCGTCTGCTGCCCACCAATGACGAATTGAAACTGGGCGTCGTGACCGGTTTGATCGGCGCGCCCTTCTTCTTCCACCTGCTGCTGAAAACCAGGGAGCGGATGCGATGAGCCTGCTGACGGTCCGGAACATCAGTGTCGCGCGCGGTGGCCGGCCCGTGCTGGACAAGGTCGATCTGTCCATCGGCGCCGGGGAATGCGTGGGCCTGATCGGGCCCAACGGGGCCGGCAAATCCACCCTGCTGTCGGTGATGGCCGGGCTGCTGCCAGCCCAGGGCGCGGTGGCGCTGGACGGCAAGGCGCTGGGCGACTGGCCGCGGGCGGAGCGGGCGCGGCGCATCGGGTTTCTGGAACAAGGCGCCACCTGCCATTGGCCGCTGACGGTGGAGCGGGTGGTGACGCTGGGCCGTCTGCCGCATGCCAGCCCGTGGGGGGGTGAGTCGCCCGCCGACCGCGCTGCCATCGACCGCGCCATGGCACAGTGCGACGTCACACAGTTCGCCAGCCGCAACGTCACGACCCTGTCGGGCGGGGAGCGGGCGCGGGTGATGCTGGCCCGCGCGCTGGCCGGTGATCCCGCCGTGCTGCTGGCCGATGAGCCGGCGGCGGGTCTGGACCCGTACCACCAGCTGCAGGTGATGGAACTGCTGGCCGAACTGGCGGCGGGTGGCATGGCGGTGGTGGTCGTGCTGCACGACCTGACGCTGGCTTTGCGTCACTGCACGCGGCTGTGCCTGCTGGATGAAGCGGGCCGTGTGGCGGGCGATACCGGGCCGGAGGCGCTGCTGGACTCTGGCGCGCTGGGCCGGGTCTATGGGATCGAGCTGGTGCGCGGCGGGCATGAGGGGGCGCCGTTCGCGCTGCCTTGGAAACGGCTTTCGGTGGAGAGCCGGGCGTGAAGGGCGAACTGACCCTGGTGCTGGGGGGCGCGCGGTCGGGCAAGAGCCGGATGGCGGAAAGCCTGATCACCGGTCTGCCCGGCCCCTGGACCTATATCGCCACGGCCCAGGCCTTCGATGAGGAGATGCGCGAGCGCATCCGCCATCATCGCGGTGACCGGGGTGAGGGCTGGGTGACCATCGAGGAACCGATGGATCTGGTGGGGGCGCTGACCCGCGCCGATGCCGCCGGGCGGCCCGTGCTGGTCGACTGCCTGACCCTGTGGCTGACCAACATCATGCTGGAGGGGCGCGACGTGGCGGCGGAAAGTGCCCGGCTGCTGGATATGCTGGGCCAACTGGCGGTGCCGGCCGTGATGGTCGGCAATGAGGTCGGGCTGGGCATCGTGCCCGACAACCGCCTATCGCGCCTGTTCCGCGATCATGCCGGCCGGCTGCACCAGGATATCGCGCGCGTCGCGGACAAGGTGCTGTTCATGGCCGCCGGCCTTCCCATGCATCTGAAATAAGGAGCGATCCATGGATCCCGTCGTCACGCCGGAGGAGGCGGAGCGCCACAAGGCCAAGATGCAGAAGCGCAAGGCCCTGATGGATCGCCGCATCGCGGAGCGCCAGAACGAGAAGGGCCTGCTGATGGTCCATACCGGGCCTGGCAAGGGCAAGTCCACGGCGGCCATCGGCCTGATGGTGCGCGCCGCCGGCCACGGGTTCCGCGTCGGCTTCATCCAGTTCATCAAGGGCGCCTGGGCGACGGGCGAACAGGTGGCGCTGGAACGGTTCGAGGATCTGATCGAGCATCACGCCATGGGCGAGGGCTTCACCTGGGAGACCCAGGACAAGGAGCGCGATATCCGCGCCGCCCGCCGCGCCTGGGACAAGGCCTGCCAGATGATGGCCGACCCGCGCTATCGCCTGGTGGTGCTGGACGAGATGAACATCGCGCTGCGGTACAATTACCTGCCGGTGGAAGAGGTGGTGGCGACCCTGGTATCGCGCCGGCCCGACCTGCATGTGCTGGTCACCGGGCGCAATGCCAACCCGATGCTGATGGAGGCGGCCGATCTGGTGACGGAGTTCCAGGCGGTCAAGCATCCGTTCAGTGCCGGTATCCGGTCGCAGGCGGGGATCGAGTTCTGATGGCGGGCCGGCCGCGCGCCCTGATGATCCAGGGGACCGGGTCGGACGTCGGCAAGTCGCTGCTGGTGGCGGCGCTTGCCCGCGCCTTCGCCAATCGCGGCCTGTCGGTGCGGCCGTTCAAGCCGCAGAACATGTCCAACAATGCCGCCGTCACGGCGGACGGGGGCGAGATCGGGCGGGCGCAGGCGTTGCAGGCCCGCGCCGCACGGGTGCCGCTGTCGGTGCATATGAACCCGGTGCTGCTGAAACCGCAGAGCGATGTCGGTGCGCAGGTCATCGTGCAGGGGCGCATGCTGGGCACGGCCAAGGCGGCGGAATATCAGGCGCGCAAAGGTGAGCTGCTGTCGGCCGTGCTGGACAGTTTCGCGCGGGTTGGTGACGGCGCCGACCTGGTGCTGGTGGAAGGGGCGGGCAGCCCGGCGGAGGTCAACCTGCGCGCCCGCGACATCGCCAATATGGGCTTCGCCCTGGCGGCCGAGGTGCCCGTGGTGCTGGCGGGTGATATCGACCGGGGCGGGGTGATCGCCAGCCTGGTGGGCACGCATGCCGTGCTGGACGATCGCGACCGGGCGGCCATCAAGGGCTTCATCATCAACAAGTTCCGGGGCGATATCAGGCTGTTCGATGATGGCTTGACGGAGATCGAACGGCGTACAGGCTGGCGCGGGTACGGGGTGGTGCCGTTCCTGCCGGCCGCCGCCAAGCTGCCAGCCGAGGATGCGGTGGTGCTCGACCATTGGCGCGACGGACCCGGCAAGGGGCTGCGGGTGGCGGTGCCCATGCTGTCGCGCATCGCCAATTTCGATGATTTCGATCCGCTGCGCCTGGAACCATCGGTGTCGGTCACCATGGTGCCGCCGGGACGGCCGCTGCCGCTGGATGCGGACCTGATCATCCTGCCGGGCAGCAAATCGACGATCGCCGATCTGGCCTTTTTCCGCACCCAGGGCTGGGATGTGGATCTGCACGCCCATATCCGGCGCGGCGGCCGGGTGCTGGGTATCTGCGGCGGATACCAGATGCTGGGCCGCACCATCGCCGATCCGGGCGGGATCGAAGGGCCGGCGGGGGCGGTGGACGGTTTGGGCTGGCTGGATGTGGACACGGTGCTGACCGGGTCGAAAGTGCTGAAGCCTGTTAGTGGCAGGGGCGTGGCGGGAGAGGGCGCCTTCACCGGCTATGAGATGCATGTCGGCGTGACGACCGGGCCGGGGCGGGATCGGCCGATGCTGCATCTGGACGGGATGGGGCCGGAAGGGGCGGTGTCGGCCGATGGGCGCATCGCCGGCTGCTATATCCACGGGCTGTTCGGGGCGGATGCGTTCCGGGTGGGGTTCCTGGCCGGGTTCGGGCAGGCATCCGGTCTGGCCTATGAACTGTCGGTGGACGCGACCCTGGATGAATGTGCAGCCGGGGTGGAGGCGGCGCTGGACGTGGACGGGCTGCTGGCCTTGGCGGGGTGAGAATGGCGTCGCGGGCCTTTCCCTTCCCGTCATCCCGGCGAAAGCCGGGACCCAGGGGCCAAGCGCCCGACCGGTCCGCCATATTCACCGACGCGGCGTTGAGGTTTACCCTGTGGCCCCTGGGTCCCGGCTTTCGCCGGGATGACGGGTTAGGTGGTATTGGGGCCTTACAGCAGTGCCCAAACCGACGCCAGAACCCACATCAGCCCCAGCGCCCGGATGTAAAGCCGCAACGCCGCCTCGATATCGCCCGCCGTGACATCGGCCCTTCCATCGCCCATCCAGTGGTCATCCACGACATGACCGGCATAACGCCTCGGCCCGGCCAGCCGCAGGCCCAGGGCACCAGCCATGGCCGCTTCCGGCCAGCCGGCATTGGGGCTGCGATGCTTGCCGGCGTCACGTTTCACCGCCGCCAGGGCCGCCCCCATGCGGGGCCCGGAGGCCAGGGCCAGCAGCAGGGTGGTCAGGCGGGAAGCGGGCAGGTTGACCAGATCGTCCAGGCGGGCGGCGGCCCAGCCGAATGCCTCATGCCGGGGCGTGCGGTGGCCGATCATGCTGTCGGCGGTGTTGATGGTCTTGTAGGCGAGCAAGCCGGGCAGGCCGCCCACGGCCAGCCAGAAGGCCGGCGCCGTGATCCCATCGGAGAAATTCTCCGCCAGGCTTTCGATGGCGGCACGAGCCACCCCGGCCTCGTCCAGGCTTTCCGGATCACGGCCCACGATATGCGCCACCGCCGAGCGCCCGCCGGCAAGGCCACCGTCGCGCAGACCAACAGCCACGGCCTTGACGAAGCGGTAGAGGCTGCGCTGGGCCAGCAGGGTGGAAGCGAGCAGCGCCAGAATCACCCAGCCATAGGGCAGGGACAGCAGCAGGGCCTGTACCACCCCGCCAATGGCGATGGCCCCGCCCACCAGGATCAGCACCGTGACGATCCCGCCCAGCCGTTTCACCAGGACGGAACCCCGGTTCAGGCGGCGATCCAGGGCGGAAATGATGGCGCCGATCCAGGTCACGGGGTGACGGATGGCGCGATAAAGCGGGTCGGGATAGCCGAGAACGGCTTCCACGATCAGCGCACAGAGCAGCAGGGGCGGAAAAATCTCCATGATGGAACAAGGTGATAGCATGGATGTCCACGGCGCGCAGCCCCATGGCGGCGATCTGGGCCGGATGGCGGCCCTGTTCCCCGATGCGCCCCGGCCCTGGGTGGACCTGTCCACCGGCATCAATCCCTGGCCCTATCCGCTGCCGGAACTGGACCCGGCGCTGTGGAGGCGGCTGCCGTCGGCGGCGGACGAACAGGCGTTGAAGCAGGCCGCCATGAGTGCTTATGGCATCACCGATCCGGATGCGATCCTGGCGGCGCCGGGGTCGCAGGTGCTGATCAGTGGCCTGCCCTTCCTGCGGCCGGCGGGGGCGGATGTGGCCATTATCGGCCCGACCTATGGCGAGCATGCGCCGGCCTGGGCACGGGCGGGGCATGGGGTGCGGATGATCGCCGATCTGCCGTCGCTTGAAGGGCCGTTGCCCGATGTGCTGCTGCTGGTCAATCCCAACAATCCCGACGGGCGCACATATGATCCGGCCCGGCTGCTACCCCTGCTGGCGGAAATATCAAGGCGAGGCGGATGGATGGTCGTGGATGAGGCGTTCTGTGACCTGCGCCCCGATCTGTCGCTGGCATCCCATGCGGGGGGGGAGGGGCTGATCGTGCTGCGGTCCTTCGGCAAGTTCTATGGGTTAGGGGGATTGCGGCTGGGGTTCCTGCTGGGGCCGGCGGACATTATCCGTGCCATGGCGGCGCGGCTGGGTCCCTGGGCGGTGGCGGGGCCGGCGCTGGCGGTGGGGGCGGCGGCATTGGCGGATGCGGACTGGCAGGCGATGGCGCGGAACAGGCTGGCGACGGCCACGGCAACGGTGCTGAGTCTATATCTAAAGGGTGGGTTCGAGCTGGTTGGGGGGACCGATCTTTTCACCCTGGTCCGCTGCGATCGGACCCGTGATCTGTTTACCATGCTGGGCCGGGCCGGGCTGTTGGCACGGGCGTTTACGAACTGTCCCGGTCTGTTCAGGTTGGGGCTTCCCCCCGATTCTGTCACGTTCGACCGGCTGGCCTTTGTGCTAATGCGCTGAAAACGCATGGTCCTGCCTATAATCTATGCAGAATCCGCGATGGTTTGACATGTTTCGTTACAAATTATAAGCTGTTAACGTCCTGTTAAGCGCGGGTTCGTGACGGCGCTTTACAGAATTGGCACCATCCCTATCATCGAAATCGGTCTAGTCCAAAATGCCTAGACTGTTGGCATAGCCGTGCGTTGAGGGAAAAGAGCCGATGGCGGTAGCGGAATTGACGGCACAGGATGCCAGCCTGACGGCCATGCGGCTGATGGCGTCCGGCCGCATGCGCGACGCACGGGAGATGCTGGAAGGTGCGGTCCGGCGCTTTCCCTCCGATATCTCGCTCTGGCTCAATCTGGCGGTGGCCAACCGGGTGGGTGGTGATCTGAGCGCGGCGATGGTCGCCCTGGACGGGGCCCTGCGCGCCGATCCGCGCAGTTTCCTGGCGCTGCTGATGCGGGCGAGCATCCTGGAGGCGCAGGGGCAGAAGCGGCAGGCGGCCCAGGCCTATGGCGCGGCGCTGACCCAATATTCCCCGCACAGCCATTATGACGAGCCGACGCGCCGCGCCATTGCCCGCGCCCAGCAGGTGCATGACGAGTATATGCGGGACCTGGAAGGCAGCCTGCGCGGCGCCGTCGCCGGTCTGTCCAGCCCGCGCGGATCGGCGGAAACACGGCGCATCGACCAGATGGTCGACCATCTGCTGGGCAAGCGGAAGGTCTATACCCAGAAGCCCACGCATTTCCACCTGCCGGGCCTGCCGTCGATCGAGTTCTTCGATCGCGAGGAATTCCCCTGGCTGTCGCGGCTGGAGGGGGCAACGCGCGATATCCAGCGCGAACTGGCCGGCCTGCTGGCCGATCCGGATCAGTCATCGGCCGTGCCCTATATCCAGTATCCGGACTGGGCGCCGCTGGACCAGTGGAAGCCGCTGAACCATTCCCCCCGCTGGAGCGCCTTCCACCTGCTGGAACGGGGAGAGCCCGTGCCGGCCAATGCCGACCGCTGCCCCGTCACCATGTCGGTGCTGGCCGACATGCCGCAGCCGCGCGTGCCCAAGCGGTCGCCGGTGGCCATGTTCTCCCTGCTGAAGCCGCGCACCCGCATTCCGCCGCACCATGGTGTGGCCAATACGCGGCTGGTGGTGCATCTGCCGCTGGTGGTGCCGGCCGATTGCGGCTTCCGTGTCGGCAACGAGACGCGGGAATGGAAGGTCGGCCAGGGCTGGGTGTTCGACGACACGATCGAGCATGAGGCCTGGAACAACAGCGACGAGCTGCGCGTCGTCCTGATCTTCGACATCTGGCATCCGTATCTGACCGAGGTGGAGCGCGAAGCCTATGCCCGCATCATGACCAGCATGGACGCTGCGACGGGCGACGTGGCGGAGAGCGGGCTGTAGGGGGGGGCTCCAACCATACTCACCGTCATTCCCGCGCACGCGAGGTCTCTCGTGTAACTCCTGGGCACCATCGTTGCCACCCTCGCTACCGTCACCCCGGCGAAGGCCGGGGCCCAGATCACGGGCGCTTCGCTCTACGACTTGGGCCCCGGCCTTCGCCGGGGTGACGATGGATATTGCTGGGACCCTTACAGCACAAATGTGCGCGAGGATGACGGTGGAGAACGTTGCACCGAAGGTCCCCACACAGGAAATCCCCAAAGCCCCACTTTGACCATCCTGCAATCTCCCATTATATGATCGATCATATCGATAAATGGGAGGAAGCGGATGCGTGCGACGGGAATGAAGACCCTGCTGGCGGCGGCACTGCTGCTGGGCCTGTCGGGTTGCGCCACGGGCGGGGCGGGGACGGGCAAGGCGGAGTCGGTCTGGCGGCCGGCCTGGGCGCTGGCGCCGCTGCCGCCGGGCGATACGCCCACCTATGACAGGCAGACGGTGCGCCAGACCCTGGTGCTGGATGCTGGCGGGCAGGCGCTGCGCCTGCGCTTCACCAATGAGCTGGGCACGCAGCCCGTGGGTTTCGGGCCAGTGCGTGTGACACCCCTGGATGATAAGGGACAGCCGGCGGGGCCGGCCATCGCCGTCACCTTCGGCGGCAGCGTCAATGCCGCCCTGGCCGTGGGTGCACCGCTGCTGAGCGACATTGTGGCGCTGCCGGTGCGCAAGGGGCAGGGGTTGGCCCTGTCCATCCATTATCCCGGCCCCGCCATCGTCGCCGGCCATCGGCCGCAGGTGGAGGTGGCGGCGGGTGACCAGACCGGACAGCCCGGTGCGCTGCCGGGGGCGGAGGTGAAGCGGTCGCCCAGCCCGCTGGCATCCGTGGAGGTGCTGGGGGCGCCGGCCCCCGTGCTGGTGGCTATCGGCGACAGCATCACGGAGGGCGATGTCACCCATCAGGCACCGGGCGGCACCTATCCGCGCCGGCTGTCGGCGCATCTGGCGGCACGCGGCGGCAAGGCGGCGTCGACCATCGTCCTGAACCAGGGCATCGCCGGCAACCGGCTGCTGCGCCCCAACGCAGGGGCCAACATGCTCGCCCGGTTCGAGCGCGACGCCCTGGCCCAGAACGGCGCCACCGACATCGTGCTGCTGATCGGCATCAACGATATCGGCAACGGGTCGATCAAGCCGGGCGAGGAGGTGACGGCGGAGCAGGTGATCCAGGGCCTGTCGCAGCTGCGCGACCGGGCCCAGGCCAAGGGGCTGCGCATCCATGCCGGCACCCTGATGCCCTATGAGGGGGCGAAATATTTCCGGCCGGGTGGAGAGGTGCTGCGACAGGCGGTGAACACCTGGATTCGCTCGCCCGATGCCAAGTTCGACGGGGTGGTGGATTTCGACAAGAGCATGCAGGACCCGGCCCATCCCACCCGCCTGCTGCCCGCCTATGATATCGGCGACAATCTGCACCCCAGCGAGGCGGGGTACGAGGCCATGGCCATGCTGGTGGAGAAGGCGCTGTTCGGGCGCTGAGGCGCGGCGGTCCCTAGCTCGGGCCGAAACCAAGCGGGAACCGACCGTCCCACATGCCGGAATGGCGGGCGCGGGTGCGGCGTGCTATGGGTTCGCCCACAAAACAGGGCCGGCAAACGGCCCCGCAGGCAATCCATAAACACGCCCCCGGGATGGCACGCCAGAAATGACCGTCAGCGTATTCGACCTCTTCAAGATCGGGGTCGGGCCCAGTTCGTCGCACACGATGGGCCCGATGACCGCCGCCTTCCGCTTCGGTGAACGGGTGGGGGCGGCGGGCCTGCTGCCCCAGGTGGCCCGCGTCACCGTCACGCTCTATGCCTCGCTGGCATTGACCGGCAAGGGTCACGCCACCGACCGCGCCGCCATCGTCGGGCTGGCCGGGTTCCAGCCGGCGACCGTCGATCCGGATGAGAGCGACCGGCTGGTCGCCGGGATCGAGGCGGGGGCGAAACTGCATTTCGCCGGCCGGCAGCCGGTGGAATTCATACCCTCGCGCGATATCCTGTGGCGGGGCGGGGAGAGGCTGACCTTCCATCCCAACGGCATCCTGTTCCACGCCTATGACGCGGCCGGAACGGAACTGGCCGGCCGCACCTATTTCTCCGTCGGTGGCGGGTTCGTCGTGGATGAGGATGAGGCGCGGTCCAACCAGCCGGCGGAGGCCGGGCCCGGCATGCCGCACCAGTACCGCACGGCGGACGAGCTGATCCGGCTGGCCGACGGGCGCGACATGAGCATCGCGCAGCTGGTCATGGAGAATGAGGTGGCGTTGATGCCGGAAACGGATGTGCGCGCCGGGCTGGACCGTATCTGGGCCGCCATGGATGCCTGCATCGAACGCGGCATGCGCCAGGGCGGCACATTGCCCGGCGGGCTGAATGTCCGGCGGCGGGCGGCACGGCTGCATGAGGAGTTGCTGGCCAAGCGCGAGCGCATGCTGACCGACCCGCTGTCGGCGCTGGACTGGATCAATCTCTGGGCCCTGGCGGTGAATGAGGAGAATGCGGCGGGCGGCAAGGTGGTGACCAGCCCCACCAACGGGGCGGCAGGCATCGTGCCGGCCGTGCTGCGCTATTACGACCGGTTCTGCCAGGGCACGGCGGCGGGAAGGCACAATTTCCTGCTGACCGCGGCGGCCATCGGCGGGCTGTACAAGCGCAATGCCAGCATTTCCGCCGCCGAGGTGGGCTGCCAGGGGGAGGTCGGGGTGGCCTGCTCCATGGCGGCGGGCGGGCTGGTCGCGGCGCAGGGCGGCAGCAATGCCCAGATCGAGAACGCGGCCGAGATCGGCATGGAGCACAATCTGGGCCTGACCTGCGACCCGATCGGCGGGCTGGTGCAGATCCCTTGTATCGAACGCAACGCCATGGGCGCCATCAAGGCCATCGACGCCGCCCGTCTGGCCCTGATGGGGGATGGTACCCACCATGTCTCCCTGGACCGGGTGATCGAGACGATGCGGCGCACCGGGGCGGACATGTCCGAGCGGTACAAGGAGACGTCGCTGGGCGGGCTGGCGGTGAACCTGCCGGAATGCTGATCAGCCGTAGGTCGGGGTGAGCGGCAAGCGAACCCCGACCTACGGGCGATCACTTCCCGTCCCGGCCTTTCTTTCGGCTCTTGCGCTGCAGCCAGACGAACAGGCTGAACAGCAGGCCCGCCCCGACAAAGGCGGCGAAGACGGCGCCGCGCCCGGCCGTGGGCAGCGGCGCCAGCATTTCCGTGGTGCGGAAAGTGGCATAGGTCAGGGCGCCCAGGCCCAGCGCGGCCGCGATCAGCACCAGGATGAAAGGCCGCATCGCCGCCCCCTCAACCAAACCAGGACAGGTCGGCGCCGATGGCGCGGTTCTCCGCGATGCCATAGGCCAGGTAATGCAGCACCGGGTTCACGCCGGCTGCGGCCACATCCGGGTTCAGGGTCAGATAGGCCTGCGGATTGAAGAAGGGGGAGGCTGCCCGCCCCTCGCTCATGCCCAGGCGCAGCCAATGGTCCAGCAGGGCCGCGTCATTGCTGCCGAAGGCCGCCGCCAGGTCGGGATTGTGGCCGGCATAGTAATCGGCATCGAAGAAGGCGCTGGGCGACCGCCCCTCCGCCTTGCCATAGGCCGCCCAGTGCGCGGCGCCGGAGGTGAAGGCGCCGGCCGTTACGGCCGCCGCCACGTCCGGGTTGGCCGCCAGATAGATTTTCTCATCCACCGGGTTGGACAGCAGCGTGCGGCTGACGGCATGGGTGAAAATGGTGCGACTGCCCAGGATCAGCACCTCCACGCCGTCCGTGCGGTCGATGCTATCGGGACCGGTCACGATAGCGGTGCCGTCGGCGGCGATGCTGGCCGTTCCGCCCGTGAACAGGGCCACGTCCAGGCCCGTCCCGCCAGACATCGTGTCATTGCCCAGGCCGCCGTCGAACAGGTCGTTGCCGGCCAGACCGGTCAGGACATTGCCCCGGAAATCGCCATAGACCCGGTCGGTTGCCGCCGTGCCCGTCACGTTGGGCTGGCGGTCGTCCAGATCGACCAGGGGCAGGCCGGCCGTGCTTTTCACCGTCCAGCCCAAATCCTTCAGCACGGCCAGGTCCAGCCGGCCGATTTCCCAGCGGTTCAGCTCGTAATTGCCGAACTGGTACATGATGCCGCGCGTCACCGGCTGATAATCGATATTGCTGTTGCCGTAATGGTCGGATTGGTTGGCCAGCGGCAGGCCTTGCGGCCCCAGCAGCGCCTTCACGGCGTCGCCCGTGAAATAATTGACACCGTTGACATTGGTCAGCTGGCGGGTGAACTCGACCTTCGCCGCCGGCCAGTAATAGAAACCCAGCCCGTGCAGGATCTCGTGCGTGGCGATGGAGACGAAATCATGCTGTCCGGCGGGCAGGGCGGGGGTGGTGTCGGCCCGCGGGTTGGGGTCCAGCCAGACGGGGAAACCGTAATTGCGGATCGTGCCGTCGCGGCCCAGATAGATGGTGAACACCGTGTCGGCGGTGGCCCCGTTGGGATCGACACCCGTCCGCGCCTCCGCCAGGGTCACCAGGCTGCCGGTGCCGGCCGTATCGAAGGTGACGCCGGGATTGGCGGGCAGGATGCCGTCGACATTGGGATAGGGGTGCTGGGGATCGTCTGCACTGCGGATGCGCACCTGCACGTCCAGGCTGCCCTGCCAGTCCAGATAGCGGGCCAGCTGGCTGATGGCGAATTCCGTGCCGCTGCGGATCAGGGCGATGGAACCGGAAACCAGGTTGCCGGGATTGTCGATGGTGACGGTGAAGGCGTTGGACATGGGGCCGGACATCCCTAGATGGCTTGCCCTGTTTTGTGACGCAAAAGCCGGCCGGGGGCAAACCATCGTCCGTGACGGCGTCTGGATATGGCGCGCCTATCTGCCGCCCTGCGGCAATATTCCGATTGAGCATACAGGATGATGCATGCGCGATCGCATGTGCTGTGCCAGGATCGGCACGTATGAATTGTTATAAATTTTCATATATCATAGGATAATTGCATCCCATTTACATGAAAACCGCGAGGCCTCCCTGCATGACGACTCTGACTGGTTCGGATGGTGCGGACACGCTTCTGGGCGGCAGCAACGATTATGTGGATGGTCGGGGCGGGAACGACACGATCCGCGGGGGCCTGCATAATGCCGAAACGCTGGTCGGCCGTGATGGCGATGACAGCATCGTCGGCGGTGCGGGGGGAGCCAGCTACCTTTATGGGGGAGCTCAGTTCTCCTGGGAAAGCTCCTTCTTCGATACCGGCAACGACACGCTGATCGGTGGCGATTATTACGATTCGATCGTCGGCGGTGCTGGTGCGGACAGCCTGATCGGCAATGGGGGCGACGACTATATGGTCGGGGGCGTCAGCAGCAACGCCACCAGCCTTTCCTCCGATGGTGCCGACACGCTGCGGGGCGGCGACGGCAACGATTTCCTCTACGGCAATGCCGGTGACGACCAGCTCTACGGCGAGGCTGGGGATGATCTGCTGCGCGGGGATGCTGGCAACGACACGCTGGACGGTGGCGCCGGCAACGACCTTGTCAATTTCGTCCATACCGGCGCCACCTTCACAACCGGACTGACACTGGACATCTCGGGCTTCGTGTCGGGCGGCACCTCCACCATCAAGGATGCGTTCGGCAATACCGACACGCTGATCGGGGTGGAACGGATTAATGTGTCGGGTTCATCCCTGAACGACACGATCACGGGCAGCGCCTATGCCGACCGGCTTTTCGGAGAGGGTGGTAATGACAGCATCACCGGCGGGGCGGGCAACGATTATCTGGAGGATTTCAGAGGCAACAACACGCTGAGCGGCGGCGACGGGAACGATACGATCCTGGCGTACGATGGTGACAGTATCCTGGATGGCGGCGACGGCAATGACAGCATCAGCGCGGCCGGCGATGACATGTCGACCATCGCCGGCGGCGGCGGGGATGATTTCATCGAGGGCGGCGTGCTTGTGGACGGGGGCGCGGGCAATGACAAGATCATCCTGTCCGGAGCTGCGACCCTGACGGGAGGGGCCGGGCGCGACCAGTTCCTGGTCACGGAAGGCGTCTCCTATTTCGATTTCGTCGCCGGCATCTACGACATCACGGACTTCGCGGCCGGGCCCGGTGGCGACCTGCTGCATATGAGCGTGATACTGGAACTGGCGCCCGGCTATTGGGAAGGCGATCCGGTCGCGCAGGGATATCTGCGCTTCCTGCAAAGCGGTGCCGACACGCTGGTGCAGATCGACAAGGACGGGTCGGGCACGGCCAAGGACTTCACCACCGTCATCCGCCTGCGCGGCGTGACGGCCACGGCCCTGACGTCGGAGAACCTCAACTACGGGCAGCCTTCCGGCACGGACTTTCCCGGACATGTTTTTGATGAGTGGGAGACCCTGAACGGTGCATGGGGAACCTACGGCGCCGACGTCATGCAAATCCATGACGCCTATAGCGGAGAATGGGGCCTTAGAGGGCGGGAGGGAGCGGACTCCCTCACCGGCTGGTACGGCTCGGACCGTCTGGAGGGTGGCAGCGGACCCGACACGCTCCACGGCAGCATTGGCGGGGACTACCTATACGGTGGCTTGGGCATCGACACGGCCGTCTACCGCTTCGTCAGCAGCAATCCGGTCTTTAGCACGAGTACCCCCATAACCTTCATCGTCGCCCCGGCGGATGCCAACGGCGACAGCACTCAGCGCTATACAATCGGAACGGGCAGCGCGACGGACTACCTCGACTCAATCGAGATCGTTTCCGTCGTTGGCGGCCTGGCCGATGACCGGCTGACGGGGGATGCGCGGCCCAATATCCTGGAGGGCGGGACGGGGGCCGACCTGCTGGCGGGGATGGCAGGCAATGACACGCTGGCCGGGGATGCCGGCGACGACCTGCTGGCCGGCGGGGAGGGCGACGACCGCATCATCGGCGGGGCCGCGCTGGACGTGGTCCGCTTCGATGCCCGCTTCGCCGAGGTTGCCATCACCATGGGCCAGGATGGACGGGTCACGGTGAAGGCCAATGCGGGCACCCAGGGCACCGACAGCCTGTCGGGCGTGGAGATCCTGCGCCTTTCCGACCGCGTTATCCTGCTGGACGGGGTCGACGGGGTCAGGGCCGGCACGGGCTCGGCCACAGGCTTCGGCGAGGCGGCGTACCTGGCCGCCAATCCCGACGTGGCGGCGGCCGTGCGGGCAGGCGTCTTCACCAGCGGCACCGCGCATTACGAGGCCTTCGGCCGGGCGGAGGGAAGGCTGGTCAATGCCACCTTCGACAGCGCCTATTACCTAGCGCAAAATCCCGACGTGGCCGCCCTGGTCCAGTCCGGTGCGCTGCGCAGTGCCTACCAGCATTTCCTCCAGAACGGCCGGACCGAATGGCGGGCCCCGGCGGCCGACCGAGACTATGATGGCGGCCTCTTCAGCGAGAAATACTACCTTTCCGCCAATCCCGACGTGGCAGCGGCAGTGACGCAGGGTGCCTATCGCTCGGGCCTGCAGCACTACACGCTGTTCGGGAAGGCGGAGGGGCGCCTGGCATTCCCCAAGGCCGATTTCGACCTGGCCCTGTTCGATGAGGGCTATTATCTATCGCAGAACAGCGACGTGGCGGCGGATATCGCCGCCGGCCGCGTGTCCGACGGGTTCGAGCATTTCCTGCTCCAGGGGCGAACGCAGGGGCGCGATCCCAATGCCCTGTTCGACACCGACTGGTACCTCTCCCATAATCCCGACGTGGCGGCGGCGCTCCGGTCCGGCGCCATCACCAGCGCCTTCGGCCATTATCTCGTCAATGGGGGGCGGGAGGGGCGCGACCCGTCAGCCTGGTTTGACAGCTCGGCCTATCTGGAGGCCAATCCCGACGTGGCGGCGGCCGGCATGAACCCACTGCTGCACTACCTGATCGCCGGCGGGGCCGAGGGCCGGGCCATCCAGGCGGCGGACACTGGGCTGTGGCTGTAGCTTATCCCAACACAAGCCGCAGGGCGCGGTCGGGGCCGCGCCCGTGCGGCTGCCATTGGCGGGGATAGCCCAGCGACACCTCTTCGAACCGCACACCGTCGCGCCAGTGGGTGCCCGGCACATGCAGATGGCCATGGATGCAGGCGGCGGCGCGGAAGCGCAGGTGCCAGTCGGTGGTGGCCACTGTGCCGCACCAGGGGCTGAAACGCGGGATGCGGCGCAGCGTCACCAGATCGGCGCGCAGCGGATAATGGTTGATCAGGACGCTGCCCATCCCCGTCGGCAGTTCCGCCGCCAGCCGCGCTTGCGTCCAGGCGACGCGGGCCGCGCACCAGTCCTGGCGAGTGGGGTAGGGGGCGGGTGACAGGCGTCGTTCATCGGCGCTGCGCAACCGCTTCTCCCACGCCCAGTCCAGCACGCGGTCCAGCGGCACATCGTCGGGCCGGAAGCTGTAATCATATCCCAGGAACATGGGCACCAGCAGCAGGGGGCCGCCCGGCCCCGGCCAGACGGGATACTCATCCTCCGGCGTCACCACGCCCCGGGCGCGGGCGATGTCCACCAGCGCCCGGTACTTGGCCTCCCCGCCCAGCGGGCCGTCGGGGGTATTGGTCGTCCACAGCTCGTGGTTGCCCGGCACCCAGATCAGGTGCTTGAAGCGGCGGGACAGGCTGTCGAAGGCGCGGGCCAGGTCGTCGGGCCGTTCGGCCACGTCGCCGGCCAGGATCAGCCAGTCATCGCCATGGTCATGCAACCGTTCCAGCGCTTCGCTGTTAGCGGACAATGACAAGTGCAAATCACTGATCGCCCATAGCCGCGGTGCGCAGTCCCCGTATTCGTTCGCAACCTGCAGCCGCATGGTGAATTCCACCTGGAAATGCTAAACTCGCAACTAGTTTGCGGCGGAGGGAAGGTTTGGGCAACGCGGTTGGGCCAACATACAACTGGATGCCGGCCATGCGTCGGCCCATCCGGTATGCGTTGGCGTTTTTCTGCGCGCTGCTGGGCCTTTTCACCCTGGCGACTGTCGCCAGGGGAGAGGAAGACCCCGCTGCCGCCTATTGGAACGCGCGGGCCGAGGTTCTGTTCGAGCGGATCGGCCGTGTGGCCGGCATGCCCAGCGATATCGTCACCGCCATCGTCCAGGACCGGGCCGGCTTCATCTGGGTCGGCACGCCCGTGGGGTTGACCCGTTTCGACGGCTACCGGTTCCGGGTGTTCCAGCCGGACAGCCGCGACCCCAGCTCGCTTCCCGACGGTTATATCAACGCCCTGCATGTCGACCGGCGCGGGCGGCTGTGGGTGGGCACCAACAATGGCGGCGTGGCCCGCTTCATCCCGGAGACGGAAAGCTTCGCCCGCTATCCGGCCGGGCCCGGCGGTCTGGCCCATCCCACCGCCTACCGGTTCGAGGAGGATGCGCGCGGCGACATCTGGGTGGCCCTGCGCTCCGGTCTGGCGCGGCTGGATGCCGATACCGGGGCGGCGGAGAATTTCCGGACCCAGGATGCGCGCAATGATGGCCTGCCCGGCAACGTGGTGCTGGACCTGCTGTTCGACACCACCGGCATGCTGTGGGTGGCGACCGACCAGGGGCTGGCCGTACGCCGGCCGGGCCATAGCGGGTTCGAGCCGGCGCTGGAGGTGGTGTCGCTGCCGTCGCTGTCGCCCGACACCCCCATCTCCACCCTGTTCATCGACGGGCGGGGACGGATATGGATCGGCACGCGCGGCGGTATCGTCGTCTGCCATGACCCGGCCACGGGCATCGCCCGGTCCTTCGACATGGCCCGCGCCGAGGGACGGATCGCCGACCGGCCGCATGTGCGGGCCATCCAG
The DNA here is from genome assembly GCF_048066115.1 of Niveispirillum sp. KHB5.9. Lineage (NCBI taxonomy): Bacteria > Pseudomonadati > Pseudomonadota > Alphaproteobacteria > Rhodospirillales > Azospirillaceae > Niveispirillum > Niveispirillum sp. KHB5.9. The sequence continues at coordinate 29,671 of NZ_JBLTYX010000001.1, forward strand.
GATCTGCGCGTCGATGGCGATCCGCGCGACCGCATCTGGGTGGCCACCGATCCCGGCGGGCTGGTGGAGCTGGATGTGGAGAGTGGGGCGGTGCGGTCCATCCACCATGACCCGGCCGTGCTGGCCAGCGTCAGCAGCGATGCGGTGCGCAGCCTGCTGCGCGACCGGTCGGGTCTGATCTGGGTGGCGACCTGGGGCGGCGGCATCAGCGTCCACAATCCCGCCAACCAGGGCGTGCTTTCCATCTTCTCCTCCCCCTCCCAGCCGGAAAGCCCCAGCGAGCCGCAGGTGCGCTCCGTCATGGCGGCGCGCGACGGCAAGGTCTGGCTGGGGTTCGAAACCAGGGGCATCGACATCATCGACCCCGTCGCCCGCACAAGGCAGCGGCTGGTCCCCGGCCAGGCGGCGGCGACGGGCCTGCCGCGCGCCAATGTCCTGGCGCTGGCGGAGGATGGCGAGGATACGGTCTGGATCGGCACGCAGCTGGGCCTGTCGCGCTACAGCCGCGCCACGGGGCAGGTGCGGCCCGTCGATCTGCCGGGATCGGTGGCGGGCCAGCCCATCCACGCCATCCTGGTGCGCGACGGGGAATTATGGCTGGCCACCGAGGGGCTGGTGCGGTTCAACCCGCGCAACGGTGCCGTCACCCAGTTCCGCCACGATCCCGACGATGCCACGACCCTGGCCGATGACCGGGTGCGGGTGCTGGCCGCCAGCAATGACGGGCGCATCTGGGTCGGCACCCATCGCGGCCTGCATCTGGTCGATCCCGACCGGGGCAGTGTCCGGCGCGTGCAGAACCGGTCCTGGGACTGGTCGTCGCTGGCCCATAATTACATCACCGGGCTGATCCATGACCGGCAGGGACGGCTATGGGTGGGCACGCTGGGCGGCGGGGTCAGCGTCCTGACCAGCGATCTGGCGGACGAGCGCTACCGCTTCACCACCCTGTCGCAGCGCCACGGCCTGCCCGGCGACAGCGTGCAGGCCATGGTCATGGACGAGGCCGGGCAGATTTGGGTCAGCACGGAGGACGGCCTGGCCCGCATCGACCCTGAAACCCGCGCCATCAGCGCCATCGGCTGGGATGACGGGCTGGCGGTGCGCGGCACCTGGGTCGGGTCGGCGGCGCGGCTGGCCGGTGGCGAGCTGCTGTTCGGCGGGCGGGAAGGGCTGACCCTGGTGCGGCCGGACGCGCTGCGCCAATGGGCGTTCCAGCCGCCATTGGTCCTGACCGATATCCGCATCGACAATGAACCGGTGCCCGCCGCGGCATTGAACCTGGCCCCCCTGCCCAATGAGGCCGCGAAGGGCGGGGCGGCCAAGGCCCGTCCGATGACGCCGGCCGCCGTCACCATGCCGGCCGGTGCCCGGACCCTGACCGTGGGCTTCGCGGCCCTGGATTATGCGGGGCCGGCCAGCCTGCGTTACAGCTACAGCCTGGAAGGGTTCGACAAGGGCTGGGTGGAGGTGGATGCGCTTGGAAGGCTGGCCACATATACCAACCTGCCGCCCGGCACCTATGCGCTGCGCCTGCGCGCCACCAACAAGGAGGGCGTGTGGGTGGCGGCCGACCGCATGGTCACCATCGATGTCCTGCCCGCCTGGTACCAGACGGGGCTGGCGCGGGTGGGGGCGGTGCTGGCCGTGCTGGCCATCCTGGGGCTGGTGATCCAGGCGCGCACCGCCGCCCTGCGCCGGCAGCGGCGATGGCTGGAGCAACTGGTGGCCCAGCGCACCCAGGATCTGGTCAATGCCAATGCCGAGCTGGCGCGGCTGGCCAGCACCGACGGGCTGACCGGCCTGTTGAACCGCCGCCGGTTCGAGGAGATGGGGCTGGCCGAGATCGACCGCGCCCAGCGCTATGGACGGCCGTTCAGCCTGTTGCTGGTGGACCTGGACCATTTCAAGCTGGTCAATGACAATCACGGCCACAATGCCGGCGACGCCGTCCTGCGCGCCGCGGCCCAGCGCGTGCTGAACGCCGTGCGCACCACCGATGTCGTCGCCCGCTATGGCGGGGAGGAACTGGCCGTGTTGCTGCCGGAGACGGAGGAGGCGGAGGCCCAGGTGGTGGCCGAGCGCATCCGCCAGTCCATCGGCGGCCGGCCCATCGATTTCGACGGCATGCCCATCCCCGTGACCGCCAGCGTCGGGGGTGCCCAGTACAGCGCCGGCGATGACAGCCTGGCCATACTGGTCGGCCGCACCGATGTGGCCCTCTACCGTGCCAAGCAGGGTGGGCGTGACCGCGTGCAGTTCAGCGAACGCGGCGGGACCATGGGCTGCACCCCGCCGCAAAGCGTGGTGAATTGATTTTGCGCCCTCAGGTGCCGGGCGCCGCCATCTGGCGGCTTGGCTTGCGCGACCATGGGGTCGCGGGCCGGCGGTCGCCGGCCTGGGGTGCCCATTGTTCCGATTCTCCCCTGGCGATCTTTCGTAAAGCGCTTGTCTTCGGGGGCGACAAGGCACCTTCATGCGCTGCATGGCAGCGGTTTCACTGATTAATATGATAATAATGGTATTCGCCTGAATCCCATGCTATTCCCAGAAGAACCGGGGTCGCCACGTGGGCGGGGTCCGGCTTCTCAGGGAGACGAGTGATGGCCAAGGATCAGGTCGCGCAGGGTGCCGCACCCCGCCGCCTGCGGTCGCAGGAATGGTTCAACAATCCCGCCAATGCCGACATGACGGCGCTGTATCTGGAGCGGTATCTGAATTTCGGGTTGAGCCGCGAGGAATTGCAGTCGGGCAAGCCGATCATCGGCATCGCCCAGACCGGGTCCGACCTGTCCCCCTGCAACCGCCACCACATGGTCCTGGCCGAGCGTGTCCGTGAGGGCATCCGCACCGCCGGCGGCATCGCCATCGAATTCCCCGTCCATCCCATCCAGGAGACGGGCAAGCGCCCGACGGCCGGGCTGGACCGCAACCTGGCCTATCTGGGTCTGGTGGAACTGCTCTACGGCTATCCGCTGGATGGCGTCGTGCTGACCATCGGCTGCGACAAGACCACGCCGGCCATGCTGATGGCTGCCGCCACGGTGAACATCCCCGCCATCGCGCTCTCCGTCGGCCCCATGCTGAACGGCTGGCACAAGGGCGAGCGCACAGGGTCGGGCACCATCGTGTGGAAGGCCCGCCAGATGATGGCAGCCGGCGAGATCGACTATAAGGGCTTCATCGACCTGGTGGCGTCGTCCGCCCCGTCCACGGGTTACTGCAACACCATGGGCACGGCCACGACGATGAATTCGCTGGCGGAAGCGCTGGGCATGCAGCTGCCCGGCTCCGCCGCCATCCCGGCGCCTTATCGCGAACGCCAGCAGGTGTCGTACGAGACGGGCAAGCGCATCGTTGCCATGGTGGAAGAGGATCTGAAGCCGTCCGATATCATGACGCGCGACGCCTTCCTGAACGCCATCGTCGTGAATTCCGCCATCGGCGGCTCCACCAACGCCCCCATCCATCTGGCCGCCATCGCCAGGCATGTGGGCGTGGAACTGTCGCTGGATGACTGGCAGAAGCATGGTCACAAGATCCCGCTGTTGGTGAACCTGCAGCCCGCCGGGGAATATCTGGGCGAGGATTACCACCATGCCGGCGGCGTGCCGGCCGTGGTCAACCAGCTGATGGAACAGGGCCTGATCCGCGAAGGTGCGATCACCGCCAATGGCCGCACCATCGGGGAGAATTGCCGGGGCAAGGAAATCGAGATGCCGGAGGTGATCCGCACCTTCGACAATCCCCTGAAGAAGGATGCCGGCTTCATCGTCCTGCGCGGCAGCCTGTTCGACAATGCCATCGTCAAGACCAGCGTCATCAGCCAGGAATTCCGCGACCGCTACCTGTCGAACCCCGCCGATCCGGAAGCGTTCGAGGGCAAGGCCTTCGTCTTCGACGGGCCGGAGGATTACCATCACCGCATCGACGATCCGGCGCTGGATATCAGCAAGGATGACATCCTGGTGATGCGCGGCACCGGTCCGATCGGCTATCCCGGTGCGGCGGAAGTGGTGAACATGCGGCCGCCCGCCTATCTGATCAAGCAGGGCGTCAGCGTCCTGCCCTGCATCGGCGACGGGCGGCAGTCGGGCACGTCGGGCTCGCCCTCGATCCTGAACGCCTCGCCGGAAGCGGCGGCCGGCGGCAATCTGGCCATCCTGCGCACCGGTGACCGGCTGCGCATCGACCTGAAGAACGGCACCGCCGATATCCTGATCCCGGCGGCGGAGATCGCCGAACGGCGGGCGGCGCTGGAAGCGGCCGGTGGCTATGCCTATCCGGCCTCCCAGACGCCCTGGCAGGAAATCCAGCGCCGCATGGTCGGACAGCTGGGCGATGGTGCCGTGCTGGAACCCGCCGTGCAGTTCCAGCGCATCGCCGAAACCTACGGCGTGCCCAGGGATAATCACTGACGCTTGTTTCCGGTGATCGCAAGCGATCACCGGACCTCAGGCGCCGGCGCCCACATCCGTGGGCTTGGCTCACGCGGCACGTGCCGCGCGGCGGCAGTCGCCGCCGTATGGGTAGCGTGTCTCGCTTGACAGACCGGATGAATATGAACAATGTTCATGCTCATCCGGTCATACCTGCCCGCCGCCCGGCAATTGGCCCTGATGACCGCGGAGCTGAGGTGCTATAGTCGCCTCAGCGGTTGAAAGGCGCCTGTTCCCATGAAGAAGATCATCCTGCTCATCCTGGCTTTGCTGGTGCTGATCGGCGCCGGCGTGGGCGGCTATGTCATGTTCGGCCCCAAGCCCCACAAGGAGGGTGAGGAACATGCCGAGGAGAAGCCCAAGAAGAAGGAGCGCACCGGCCCGCCCGTCTTCGTGCAGGTCGGCCCGATGATCGTGCCCGTGCTGGGTGCCAAGACCGTCGAACAGAACATCATGGTCACCGTCAGCCTGGAAGTGGATGACGATGTCGTCCGCGACCAGGTGCGCATCCAGAGCCCGCGGCTGGTCGATGCCTATGTCCAGGCGCTCTATGGCGGCATCGACAAGGGCCAGGTGATCGACGGCCAGGTGCTGAACATTCCGGCCCTGAAGACCAAACTGATGGAAACCACCGAAAAGGTGCTAGGCCCCGACGTCGTGCATGACGTGCTGATCCAGTCGGTCAGCCAGCGGCCGGTTTATTGAGGGGTAGCAGCGGTTCCCGGCGAAAGTCCGGCTGTGGGGGTTTTCCCCACTCTCTACCGTCACCCCGGCGAAAGCCGGGGCCCAGGCGCAGAGCGGCGTCTGCCGCGGCAAGACTCATATCGGCGCTGATCGCGCCTTGACACTGGGCCCCGGCTTCCGCCGGGGTGACGGTGGAGGAGGCTGCAACGATGCAGCTTCACCTCACTGGCATGCACCTAACCATCGGCAAACCGCGCCAAAACCCGCGTCCATGCCCATTTATTCAATGGCGGCGTATTGCCGCATCCAAAAACGCATGGCATGCTTGCGCCCGCCTAATGCCGCCGGCCGTCCGGTCATCAAAACAGAAGCGGCATCTTCAACAGGGTAAGGAAACGACATGACCACGCAAGTGTTGTACTTCGTGCTGGCATGCGGGGTGCTGGCCATCCTCTACGGGCTGGTGACGGCGCGTGCCGTGCTCTCCGCCAGTCCGGGCAATGCCCGCATGCAGGAAATCGCCCAGGCCATCCAGATCGGCGCCGGTGCCTATCTGAACCGCCAATACACCACCATCGGCATCGTCGGCGTGGTGATCGCGGTGCTGGTGGGCTTCCTGCTGGGTATCCACGTTGCCATCGGCTTCGTCATCGGCGCCGTGCTGTCGGCCGCCGCCGGCTATATCGGCATGAACATCTCCGTCCGTGCCAATGTGCGCACGGCGGAAGCCTCGCGCCAGGGGCTGGCGCAGGGCCTGTCGCTGGCCTTCCGCGCCGGTGCCGTCACGGGCATGCTGGTGGCGGGTCTGGCCCTGCTGGGGGTCGCCGGCTATTACATGGTGCTGACCTGCCTGGAAATCACCGGCCGGCCGCTGATCGACGCGCTGGTGGCGCTTGGCTTCGGCGCCTCGCTGATTTCCATCTTCGCGCGCCTGGGTGGCGGCATCTTCACCAAGGGTGCCGATGTCGGCGCCGATCTGGTGGGCAAGGTCGAAGCCGGCATTCCGGAGGATGATCCGCGCAACCCGGCCGTGATCGCCGACAATGTCGGTGACAATGTCGGCGACTGCGCCGGCATGGCGGCCGACCTGTTCGAAACCTATGCGGTGACGGTGGTGGCCACCATGGTGCTGGCCAGCATCTTCTTCGCCGGCCAGGACGTGCTGGGCGCAGCCCTGGTCTATCCGCTGGCCATCGGCGGGTCCTGCATCATCACCTCGATCATCGGCACCTTCTTCGTGAAGCTGGGATCGTCCAACAACATCATGGGGGCCCTGTACAAGGGCTTCATCGCCTGCGGCGTGCTGTCGCTGGGCGCCATCGCGGCGGTCACGCACTGGGTGCTGCCGCAGGGCTTCGACACCGCCTTCACCACGGGCGCGGGCGTGACCTTCACGGCCGCCGACCTTTACCACTGTGCCGTCGTGGGGCAGGTGGTGACGGGCCTGATCGTCTGGATCACCGAATATTACACGGGCACCAATTACCGTCCGGTGAAGTCGGTGGCACAGTCAAGCACGACCGGCCATGGCACCAACGTCATCCAGGGCCTGGCTGTGTCGATGGAAGCCACGGCCCTGCCGGCCCTGGTGATCTGCGTCGCCATCATCGTCTGCTACCTGTTCGCCGGATTGTTCGGCATCGCCATCGCCGTGACCAGCATGCTGGCCGTGGCCGGCATGGTCGTGGCGCTGGATGCCTATGGCCCGGTCACCGACAATGGCGGCGGCATCGCCGAAATGGCCGACCTGCCCAAGGAGGTGCGCGTCACCACCGATGCGCTGGACGCCGTGGGCAACACCACCAAGGCCGTCACCAAGGGTTATGCCATCGGGTCGGCCGGCCTGGGGGCGCTGGTGCTGTTCGCCGCCTATAACGAGGATCTGAAGTTCTTCATGGCCGATCCGACGACATACCCCTATTTCGCCGGGGTGTCGGTGGATTTCAGCCTGGCCAATCCGTATGTGGTTGTCGGCCTGATCCTTGGCGGCCTGCTGCCCTATCTGTTCGGCGCCATGGGCATGACGGCGGTGGGCCGTGCCGCCGGTTCGGTGGTGGAAGAGGTGCGTCGCCAGTTCCGTGACGATCCGGGCATCATGGCGGGCACGTCCAAGCCCGACTATGGCCGGGCCGTCGACATGCTGACCAAGGCCGCGATCAAGGAGATGATCATCCCCTCGCTGCTGCCGGTGCTGGCGCCGGTGGTGCTGTATTTCCTGGTGGCCGCCATCGCGGACAAGGGGGCGGCGTTCAGCGCCGTCGGTGCCATGCTGCTGGGCGTCATCGTCACCGGCCTGTTCGTCGCCATCTCGATGACGTCGGGCGGCGGTGCCTGGGACAATGCCAAGAAATACATCGAGGAGGGCCACCATGGCGGCAAGGGGTCTGACGCGCACAAGGCGGCCGTGACCGGCGACACGGTGGGCGACCCCTACAAGGACACGGCCGGTCCCGCCGTGAACCCGATGATCAAGATCACCAACATCGTGGCGCTGCTGCTGCTGGCCATCCTGGCCCACGGCTGAGGTGTTTTCACGGTGACCTTGCAGACCCCGGTCCGGCGACGGGCCGGGGTTTTTCTATTTGGGCCCCGGCCTTCGCCGGGGTGACGGTAGAGAGAACGGAAGCGATGGTGCCCAAGGGTTTCGCAGAGGTCTTGCGAAAGCAAGAAATCTCAGAACCCCGCCTCTGTTCCCAGCAGCACCGACAGTTTCGGCGTCACGCCCCATTCCCTGACCAGGGCCTGGTATTCCTCCACTGCCTTGCGCTCCGCCGCAGCACCCGTGCGCACGGCCCGCAGCAGCGTGTTGCGCGGGGTATGTTCGGAGGGCACGAATTCGATGATCTCCGTCCGGTATCCCGCCTGACGCATCAGGCTGGCGCGCAGAGCGTCGGTCAGCATGTCGGCGAAACGTTCGCGCAGGATGCCGTGGCGGGTCAACAGCCCATAGGCGGCCGGCGCCTCTCCCGCACGCAGCTGCTTTTGCAGGTCATGGTGGCAGCAGGGAGCCGCCAGCACATATTTCGCCCCCCAGGCCACCGCGCGCGCCAGGGCGTCGTCGGTGGCGGTGTCGCAGGCATGCAGGGCCAGGACGATATCAGCCCCTTCCACCGGTGCCTCGGCGATCGTGCCTTCGATGAAATGCAGCCCGTCCCAGCCCAGGGTGGCGGCCAGTTCGGTGTTGCGCTCGCGTGCTTGGCGCTTGGTGTCCACGCCGGCGAAATCGACCTCCAGCCCGCGTACATGGGTCAGGAACCGATAGGCGGCGAAGGTGAGATAGGCGTTGCCGCAGCCCAGGTCGACGACGCGCAGCGGCCGGCCCTCAGCAAACTCGGCACCCTTCAGCACCCCGTCCAGGGCCCGGATGAATTCCTCCACCTGCCGGTACTTGTCCTGGCGGGTGGGCTTGATGCGGCCTTCGCCATCGGCGATGCCCACGGCCCGCCAGAAGGGGTCGGCCGGGTCCAGCAGGCGCGGCTTGGCGCGGTCATGGTCCAGGGCGCGTTCCTTCGGCGCGGCGGCCGCCGTGCGGCTGATCATCGCCTCACCCTTCTTGGTGACGCGCAGCTGCACCGTGGCATCCAGCGTCTCCACATGCCAGGTGCCCAGACCCAGGGCCAGCAGGTCGTCCACCGCCTTTTCGGCATCGGGGCCGAAGGCGGCGTTGCTGGTATGGGCCTGACGCTCGTCATAGGCGACGGTCTGCAGGTGCGGGCCGGATTTCAGGGAAACGGGCCGCAATTCCACCCGCCGCCAGGGCGGGGTCATGTTGCGCATCCGCCCGCCGGCCACGGCACGCACCAGCCGGTCCCCGTCCAGCAGCAGGGCACGGATATCGGCAAGGGCGGGGGCGAGGGGGGAGGCCATGGGGAAACGTCTCAAAAAAGGCTGGGATGCACGCGAAACTTAGTCATGCATCGGGTGCCGGGAAAGACGTCAAATCGCGGCACAGGGTTTCAGGACGCGACGACCCGGTTCCGCCCGCCGCGCTTGGCCTCGTACAAGGCATGGTCGGCGCGGGCCAGCAGCCGGTCCAGGCTTTCCGGCCGATCCTCCCTGACCGCCAGGCCGATGCTGGCCGTCAGGGAAATGGCGCGGCCATCATGGCGGAACCCCGACCCGGCAATGGCAACCCGGACACGCTCCAGCATGGTCATGGCACCGGCCAGGCCGGTTTCCGGCAGCAGCAGCACGAATTCCTCCCCGCCGAAGCGGGCCAGCAGGTCGCTGACCCGGCATTGCTTGGCCAGTTGCCGGGCCACCAGCTTCAACGCCTCGTCCCCGGCCAGATGGCCATGCCGGTCGTTGATCTGCTTGAAATGGTCCAGGTCCAGCATGGCCACCGCCACGGGCCGGCCGGTACGGTCCGCCCGGGCCAGTTCCGCCGCCGCCATCTCCATGAAGCGGCGGCGGTTCATCACCTCCGTCAGCGGATCCATGCCGGCCAGCCGTTCCAGTGCCGCCAGGGCATGGCGCAGTTCCGAGGTGCGCCCTGCCACCAGATTGTCCAGCAGATGCCGCTGGCGTTCCAGGTGCGACCGGCGCAGCCGCAGGACCACCCCCGTGATCCCGGCCCCGACCAGAAGGGCGGCCAGGAGCAGCAGCCCGTCCAGCCCGCCGCTCACTGCGGCTCCCGCAGGCCATAGCGGGCCATGATCTTCTTCAGCTCACCCGAGGTCCGCAATTGCCGCATCTTGGCATCGACCAGCGCGGCATAGACACGGGCATCGGGATCGGCGGGGGAGAAGCCGATGGAGACCGAGGAGGGCTTGCCGATCGGCGTATAGTCGAAAATGCCCTGATAGCCCTTGGTTTCCGCCTGATAGTCGATGACGTTCACATCCTCGATGATGGCATCGACCTTGCCATCGACCAGCAGGCGGATCAGATCCTCCGTCAGATTGTCGCCGCCCACGGCCACCATCCGCGGTTCCTTCTTGTGCGCATCGAGATAGGCGTTGACGCTTTCCTCGTAGAAATAATCGGCGCCGAAGCCGATGCGCAGCCCGTCCAGGCTTTTCAGGCCGGTGGCATGGACCCCGCGGCCCTTCAGCGTCACCAGGATGGTCTGGGTGCTGCCCAGGCTTTCGCGCGGGAAGACCAGGGCGGGGGCCTCCGCAACACTGGCACCCACGGCGGCGGAGAAGCGTCCGGCCTGCACCTGGGCCAGGGCGTCGCTCCACGGCATCAGTTTGTAATCGACCTTGTGGCCGGCCTCCGTCAGGGCCAGGCCGGCGATTTCCACCAGATAGCCCGGCGCCTTGCCCGGCTCGCAATTATACGGGCACCAGGCATCGGCGCGGAAGCTCAGTTCCTTGGCATGGGCGGCGGGCAGGGCGACGGACAGCATCGTGGCCAGCAGGCCGGCGACATGGATCTTGTTCATAATGGTTTCCTCAGGGAAATGATTTGCGGGTCAGTGGCCGGAGCGGCGGATGATATTGTGGGCGGCCAAGGCGGCGATCATGCGCGACTTGATGTCGGCCAGGGATACGGGCTTCACCAGATATCCCGACGCCCGGTGGCGGCGGGCGGCCAGGACCAGGTCGCTCTGCGCGTGGCTGGTCACCATCACCACCGGCAGGTTCATGGTGGCGGGATGCTCACGGATGCGGCGCAGCACCTCGATCCCGTCGATGGGCTTCATCTCGATATCGCAAAGCACGATGTCGGGCTTGAAATGCTCGATGATGGGCACGGCCATGTCGGGCGTGCCGATATCCTCGATCGTCATGTTGCCGAATTGCTGCACGATCCGGCGCAGCAGGCCGCGATAGAAATTGTCATCGTCGATGATGAGCACTTTCAGCCCACCCAATATCCGGTCCTGCATGGACAAAACTCCTCACGACCGGAAACGCGGTTCCGGCCCGGCTGATTTCAGCGCATGGGGAACGCCCCTGTTTTCAGGGGCAGGAAAAGCGGGTCAGATTTTCAAAAGCGCGGCGTGCATGGGCTTCCTGTCCGGTTCTTTTGGCTGCGGACACGCAAGGGGGCATCCGCGCCCCGTCGTTGGGGGGCGGTTTCCGGTTGCGCGCCGGCCTGTTTTTGATGGGAACGAAACCAGCATCGCCGCCCCCCGTGCCGGTGATTGGGCGTCGTGCATGATATCGATGTCATCTGTTAAAAGGAATTAACCGAGATGCCGGCCGCTGTCAATTTTCATCGAATTTTATATAAATAAACGCTGATATGATTGGCCGACATGGTTGACGTTAACGTAAGATGGCATGCTTCTTGTTACCGTTAACGTCGCTGAAAATGGCGGAAACCGGACCATGATAGCGATGTCATTGATGGGGCTGGGAATTGCCCCTCACGGCTTCCAGTCCGGATCATAGGCCGGCCGGTCCATCTGCAAGGTTTCGCCATTGCGCACGTACCAGCCGCGGCCATGGGTGCGGCCGATCAGCTTCATGGCGGGCGTATCCAGATGGTGGCTGGCCGCATCCAGCACGAAATTGTCGGCCACATGGGCTGCCAGCACTTCCCCCAGCACCAGCGTCTGTCGCGGGCCGGTGTCGATCACCATATGGCGGCGGCATTCGAAGCTGACCGGGGCACGGGCGATCAGGGGCGGGCGGATCACGCTGGCGGGAATGGTTTCGATCCCGGCATAGGCCAGTTCGTCCACATCGGGCGGGGCATCGGCGGAACAGCGGTTCATGCGCGCCGCATCGTCTTCCGACACCAGGTTCACGGTGAATTCGCCGGTAGCCAGGATATTGGCCGTCGTATCCTTCAACCGCCCGTCCGGCCGGTGCATCAGGCCCAGCGCCAGCAGCGGCGGATCATCGCCCACCATGTTGAAGAAGCTGAACGGGGCGGCATTGCGCACGCCGTCGGCCGATATGCTGGTCACCCAGGCGATGGGGCGCGGGGTGATGGACGAGGTCATGATCTTGTACCGCGCCGCAGGCGGCAGGTCGCGCATGTCGAAGCGCATGGAATGATCCTTGGGGTTCCGGAACTCGGGGCGCCAGTTAGGACCGGGCCGATGGGACAGGGCAAGGAAGCTTTTTGCGGGTCGCTGAAAATACCTGACAATGGGTGTCAGGTATCGGGTTTTATAAGCAGGGCTCCACGCTTCGAAGGAGCCTTGAGATGAACGCGACCGATATCCTGCCCGCAACCCGCCGCCAGTTGCTGATCGCCGCCGCCGGTGCGGTGCTGCTGCCCGGTACCGGCCCGGCGACGGCAGCGGAGCCCGCACTGCCGGTGACGCCAACAGCGGCCCGCAAGCATGAATTCGCCTTCCTGAACGGCAAATGGCGCGTGCAGCACCGCAAGCTGAAGGCACGGCTGGCCGGGTCGACCGAATGGCATGAATTCGAGGGCACCTGCCACGCATGGGAACTGCTGGACGGCATGGGCAATGCCGATGACAACATCTTCCATGATCCCACCGGTTCCTACCGCGGGGCCGCCTTCCGCCGGGTCGATCCCAAGACCGGCCTGTGGAACATCTGGTGGTTCGATGAGCGCTATGCCGAGGTGGGCGTGCCCATGCAGGGCGGGTTCAAGGACGGGGTCGGCACCTTCCTGGCCGACGAGATGTTCAACGGCAAGCCCATCAAGGTCCGCTTCATCTGGTCGGAGATCACGCGCACTTCCGCCAGATGGGAACAGGCATTCTCCCCCGATGGCGGCAAGAGCTGGGAGACCAACTGGGTGATGCGGTTCGAGCGGACGGCGTGAGGGAAGGGGGGGCGTCCATACATGGACGCGCCCCATCTTATCACCCCGGCAGCTTGTCCCCGATTAAAGCCAGGTTCTGGTACGCCGCCAGGCCCCATTGCGAGACGCTGTTGGTGGACATGTTCGCCGCCTCGTCCACCGGGTTCAGGACGGCGTTGCCGCTGATCCGGGTCACCGTGCCGGCGATCTGTTCGCCCTTGTCCTGGAATTCCTTCCAGGCGCGGTCGGCCAGGGCCGGGTCCTTCAGGTGGAAGGCGGCATAGGCGGTCAGGCGGGAATGGGCCAGACGCAAGGAACGGCCCTTTACGTCCAACCCGTACCTGGCTTTGAATTCCGCCGGGGACGCGTTGTAATAGGTGCAATATTCCAGCCAGGATGCCCGGTATTCCGGCTCGTCCAGCAAGGCCAGCAGTTCGGAATGCACCTCCACCGCGCCGAACACCGCTGACAGGTGGGAAATGCCGATCTTGTCGCCGGGACCGGAGAATTTGCCGGTCTTCACGTCATAGGGCGCGGCGCCGGCCAGCCAACGGTACTTCATGGCGGCGATGGTGCGCATGCCATTGACGATACGGTCACGCCATTTCTTGTCGCCCGTCCGCTCCCACTCGGTCAGCCATGCGGCGATCAGCGAGGACCAAGAGGTGCCGAAGCCGCATTCGATCACGCCGGCGGGTGCCGGGTTCTCCAGCTTGCGGCTGATATCGACATTGGCCAGGGTCTGGTCGCTGTCGATCAAATCATGCATCAGGTCGCCCACCCGCTCATCCGCCGTCAGGTAGTAATAGATGCGGCGATAGGCGGCGTTGGACACGCGGGGCTGTTTGGAACTGTCGGCCCAATGCTGCACGCCATGGCGGGTGCCGAAGCCCTTGTACGGGCCCAGATGGCAGACATCGACCTCACCCGTATGCCGTGTCATCGCCTCGGCCAGCCGGAACACATCGGCGCGGCCGGTGCGCAGGAAGCTGTACCAGAGCCAGAGGTCGGGTGAGAGTTCGGAATTGGCCCAGGCATAGCCGCCAATGTCATAGCGCCATTCATGGCGGTCGGTGTCATAGGAGTGCATGACATCGCCATAATGCCAGAACCCGTACCAGCGGCGCTGTTCCACCTGATCACGGTACAGGTTCAGCAGGAAATCGGCCTGATCCTCGATCTTCGCGCGGGCCGGGCTGGCGCGGCTGACCAGATCCCAGTCGCCGAAGATCGCCACCTCGCGCAGGCGGGCGGGCGGCACCATCAGGCGCGGCGGGGCAGTCAGGGCGCCGGCAACTTCGGTGAACCAGTCGCGTGCCGGGGTGGCTGGCAGGGACCAGAGATGCAGTTCGGTGGTGCGGGCGATGCCATAGGGCCGGCCCCAGCCTTCCTGGTAATCCTCGTAGGTGATTTCCAGGGCTTCGCGTTCCTGCGGATGGGTCGTGATGCCCAGACCGTCATGGTAGAAGCGCAGATCCATGGCGGGCGCATCCGGCGACCAGAGCCAGGCGGTCAGCTCCGCCGTTTCGGTCGCGGCATTGCGGATGTCCAGGCGGGCCGGATGGCGCTTCCAGAAATCCGGCATGGCCAGGGCGGCACCACCCGCGGCACCGCCGACATAGGCCAGGCCACCGGCACGGCGGCCGGCCTGGGCGTCGATCCAGCCATGGCCCGGCTTGGTGCGCTTGGCGATCTTGAACCCGTCGGCATTGGGCTGGCTCAAGGTGAAATCGCCCCAGGTGGGGATCAGGTCCAACCGCTTGGAAACGGTGGGCGCCATTCCATCCAGTGCCGGGATGGCGCGGCCGTCGATCTGGGCCTGTTTGTAATCCTTGCCGGGATCGCGGCGCAGGCCGGTCAGGGGCCGCACCGCCTCCGCCCACAGACCCTCGCCTTCACCGGTGAAGCGGACATGGCGGTCATGGGGGGCGTCGGACAGGGGGACCGAGGCGGTGACGCCCAAGCCACGGATGAAATCCTTGTTCTCATCCCCGTCGAAGATGAAGCTGTGCAGGATGCGCACCGACTCCGCCCCGGCGTGGAAATAGAGCCGGATGGTGAAGGGCAGCCAGGAACGCTCACCGTCCTTGTGGCTGCCATCCAGGCGGACCAGGGCGCGCACGGGACCCTTCTGTTCCACGGTCACAGATGTCACCACGCCGATGGAGCGGCGCTGGCTGACGGTTTCGGCCTCCGTCAGGTCGGGCTGGTCCTGGGACAGGCAGACCAGACGCAGATCGCGGAAGGCTTGCTTGCCATTGACGCTGGCCAGGGTGATCAGCTTGTCACCCGAACGCGGGATGCGCCACTGGCGGGGCCCGGCGGTGACGGTGATGGCATCGGCGGTTTCGGTGACCGTCACCGGCTGGGCTGGGTCCTTGGCCTTGCCGGCGGTCAGTTCCAGGCCCGACAGGTCGGCACGGTCGGCACCAACGCTGTGCGCCGACCATTTCAGCGATCCGTCCGGCCAGGTGGCGATGGGCCAGCTCTGCACCGGAACGTCGGTACCCGCCGCGTCGGTCAGGCGGAAACGCTGCGCCGGCTTGTACAGGCCCTTGGGCCAGGGCACGCCCCAGGTCTGGCCCAGCTGGCGGGCGGGGGGCTTGCCGTCGATCCAGCCGATGGGGGTACTCGGGGCCTTGGGCTTGGCCTGGGCTTCACCGCCCACCGCCGCCACCGTGCCCGAGGCCATTGCCGTCAAAGCCGTGGCCTGCATGAATTGCCGCCGGTTGAAGCCGTGCACGCCCATCGCTGTTTCCTTCCCGTTGGTTTGCTTTTGCCGTAGGTCAGGTCGAGGGCGAAGCCCGAGCCCTGACATTCACCGGCACCGTCGTCTGTCAGGGCTCGCCTGCGGCTCGACCTGACCTACGGATTTATGATTTCCACAATGTGGTACGCAATCCTTAATATTGGAATTCTATTATCATATGAATATGGGTAAGGTAAGGCCAAACCGGATCAGGGAGGAAACATGACGACCCGGAAATGGCTGGCCGCCGCCTTGCTGTGTGGCGTGGCAGCATTGCCCGTGCAGGCACGACAGATGGAAAAGCTCGACCGTGGTGTCGTGACCGTGCCCGGCGATGGCGGCGTGCTGGTCGGCTGGCGCCTGCTGGAAAGCGACCCGGCTGGTGCGGGGTTCGATCTCTATCGTGACGGCCGTAAGTTGAATGCCAAACCGCTGACCCAGGCCACCAGCTTCCTGGACAAGGGCGCCGACGGTTCCGCGCGCTATGAGGTGCGGCGGACGGGGGAGGCGACGGGGGCCACAGCCGGCGTCTGGCGCGACGGATACCTGTCGGTACCGTTGCAGCCCCCGTCCGATGGCGTCACCCCGGCGGGGGAGGCCTATAGCTATAACGCCAACGATGCCAGCGTCGGCGATCTGGATGGCGACGGGCAGTATGAGATCGTCCTGAAATGGGACCCCAGCAATTCCAAGGACAATGCCTTTGGCGGCTATACCGGGCCGGTGATCCTGGATGCCTACAGGCTGGATGGCACGCGTCTGTGGCGCATCGATCTGGGGAAGAATATCCGGGCAGGTGCCCATTATACCCAGTTCCTGGTCTTCGATTTCGATGGCGACGGCAAGGCGGAACTGGCCGTGCGCACCAGCGACGGCGCGGTGGACGGAACGGGTGCGGTTCTGGGCGATGCCCAGGCCGACTGGCGCGCCCATGACGGGGAGATCCCCCAGGCCGACCGCACCGGTGCCACCACCACGCCGGACGGGCGCAAGGTGGCGCGCGTGCAGGGCCGCATCCTGAAGGGGCCGGAATATCTGACGGTGTTCGAAGGGGTCACCGGCAGGGCGCTGGCCAGCGCGCCCTATTGGCCGGCCCGTCATCCGGAGACCAACCACCCGACGCCCGAGCAGATGCAGGCGGTATGGGGCGACGGCTATGCCAACCGGTCGGACCGGTTCCTGGCCGGTGTCGCCTATCTGGATGGCAAGCTGCCCAGCATCGTCATGGCGCGCGGATATTATGCCCGCACCACGCTGGCCGCCTGGGACTGGCGCGACGGCAAACTGAGCCCACGCTGGCAGTTCGACAGTGCGGCACCGGGGAACGAAGCCTATGGCGGGCAGGGCAACCACCAGCTCTCCGTGGCCGATGTCGATGGTGACGGCAAGGACGAGATCATCTATGGCTCCATGGCCGTGGATGATGATGGCAAGGGCCTGTGGTCGGCGGGGCTGCTGCATGGCGATACCATGCATGTGTCGGACCTGGACCCGCTGCGCCCCGGCCTGGAAAAGTTCGGCGTGCACGAGGTGCCGTCGCGCAATGGCGGCATCGGGGCCGCCATGCTGGACGCGGCCACCGGCAAGGTGCTGTGGTCCACGCCGACCGACAAGGATACCGGTCGCGGCGTGGCCATGGATATCGATCCGCGGTCACCGGGGGCGGAGGCCTGGGCCAGCAACGGTCCCTATCTCTACAGCGCGCAGGGCACAGTGATCGCCGCCAACCATCCCAAGCAGATGAATTTCGGCCTCTGGTGGGATGGCGACTTGTCGCGTGAGTTGCTGGACAAGGAACAGGTGCTGAAATGGGACTGGCAGAAGGGGGAGGCGGTGCCGCTGCTGTCACCCGCCGACGTCTCGTCCAACAATGGCACCAAGGCCACGCCGGCCCTGTCCGCCGATATCATCGGCGATTGGCGGGAAGAGGTGATCTGGCGCACCAGGGACAACAAGGCCCTGCGCATCTACACCACGCCGTTCCCCACGGAATACCGGCTGGTGACGCTGATGCAGGACCCGGTCTACCGGCTGGGCGTGGCCTGGCAGAACACCGCCTATAACCAGCCGCCGCACACCAGCTATTTCCTGGGTACGGGGATGAAGTTCCCGGGGAAGTAAGTCCGTTTGGACTTGAAATACGGGCCATATGATCCCATCATCTCTTTGTCAGAGGAGGGGATGATGGACATAGCCCTGCAGCCGAACCGTGCCGAGGACCGCAATGCCGTGGCGTTGAAAGCCTATGGCCGCATCGTCCAGCATTGGGGCCTGACCCTGGCGGAGGCCGCCGCCCTGTCCGACATGTCGGAAAGCACCTGGAAGCGGGCGCGCAAGCCGGGATATCCGGGCGACCTGACGCACGATCAGATGTTGCGGCTGAGTGCCATCATCGGCATCTACAAGTCTCTGGCGCTGTATTTCGGGGAAGAGATCGCCCAACGCTGGCCGACCCTGCCCAACCAGGGGCCGCTGTTCGCCGGCGCCCGGCCCGTGGACACGATGGTGGCGGACGGGTTGCCGCAGTTCCTGCGCGTGCGGACCTATCTCGATGCCCTAAGGGGTGGGATGTGAGGGTCGTTTCGGTCAGCGACCGCGCCCTGGTCCGCCTGATCCCCGCCACCTATCACAAACCACCCAGCCTGCGCGGGCTGGTCGATAGCGACGCGGAGATGGCAGTGCTGGCGGAGATCGAGGGGCTGACCAGCGCCCGGTTGATGACCGAACGCGGGCGCAACCTGCATGTCGACCGGCGTGAACTGGCCTGGGCGCGGCGGCACCATGACCTGACCATCTATGGCCAGAGCCATGTGAACGCCGCCTTCAGCTATACCCGCACCGGCGGCAACCGCTTCAATGATGAAGGGCGGGGGGCCTGGTATTGCAGCTGGCACAGCCTGACCTCCGTCGCGGAGGTGGCGTTCCACCGCACGCGGGAGCTGGGCTATATCGGGCTGTACCAGGACAGGGCGCGCTATATCGAGCTGCTGGCCGATTTTATCGGCGATTTTCCCGACATCACGGACGAGCCCGGCCATCCCGCCCTGACACCCGATCCGATGGTCGGATATCCAGAGGGTCAGGCCTTCGCCAGATCCCTGCAACGGCAGGGCTTCCGGGGACTGGTATATCCATCCGTCCGCCAGCCCGGGGAACGTTGTCTGGTGGCGTTTGAGCCCACCGCCGTCCAGAATGTGCGGCCCGGTGCCAGTTGGGAAATCAGCTGGGACGGCACACCGGATTATTCGGTGCACGGAGTGGAATGAAGAACGGGCCGGGGGAATGATCCTCCGGCCCGCTTTCATTGAATTTACGTCCGATCAGTACTTGTAGGACGCACCGGCATAGTAGCGCTTGCCGGAATAGGCCAGTTCGCCCAGGCGGATATCGTCGCCGGAGTTGGTGCGCTCCGCCTCGCCCGTCAGGTTCTTGCCCTCGATGAAGAAGGAGATACCGGTGTCGTTCAGGCGGTAGGTGGCCTTGGCGTCCAGGTAGCCGGTGCCATCGCGGAACACCGGGTTGCCCGAGCGTTCGGCGGCGGCCTGCAGCCACTTGGTCCGGCCGTTATAGGCGACGCGGACATTGATGTTGTCCTTGTCGTAATAGCCGATCAGGTTGTAGCTGTGCTTCGACAGGCCGGGGAAGGGCAGTTCCTTGCCGTCCAGCGAGTTGAACAGGCCCACATCCTTGGCGCGTGAGTAGGTGTAGTTGACCGACGCGCCGAACCCGTCGAACGGTGAGGGCAGGAAGGTGAAGGCCGTCTGGGCCGACAGTTCCAGACCGTCCAGCTTGGCACCGCCGCCATTGATCGGCATGGTCACGTCGAACAGCGAGCCGTCGTTGAACAGATCGACATTGCGGACCAGCGTGCGGGCCAGGATGAAGCTCTTCACGTCCTTATAGAAATAGGAGGCGTTCAGCAGCGTATCGGCATTGACGTACCAGCCGACATTGAAGTCGTACTGGTCGGCACGGTACGGGTCCAGGGCCGGATTGCCCGAGGTGCAGCTATCCAGCAGATTGTCGGCCTTGCCGGCTTCGGTCAGGTCATAGAGGCAGTTGGCGGCCGGCACCAGGTCGGTGGGCTTCGGGCGGGCCATTACCTTGGCCCAGCCCAGACGCACGATCACCTCGTCCGGAACGACACCGAAGCTGATATTGAAGGCCGGCAACGTGTCGGAATACTTCTCCGCGATGGCGACTTCCGTCACGCCCACCGTCACGATGGAGGTGATGGGCGAGCCCGTGCTGGTCGTGCCGGTCTGGCGGTTCTCGCGGCGGGTCAAAGCACCGGTGGCGGTGATGTCGGTTTCCACATAGCGGACGCCGAAATTGCCGCTGACGGGGATGTCACCGATATCGAATTCGAAATTGGCCTTGGCATAGCCGGCGGACACTTCCTCGCTGATATCATGCGCCGGGACCTGCCTGTAGCCGTTGGCTTCACGGATCAGGTCGTGGTTGAAGCCGGACGTATCGAACCAGTCGCCGATCAAGGAGACGTCGGACGCCATCCAGCCGCGCGGCACATTGCCGATATTGCCCTTGTAGCCCTTGTAGAAGTTCTGCGGGGTCAGGTGGGCCGTGGCACGCACGAAATCCACCAGCTTCTGCGGGGTCCAGATCAGGCCGTTATTGGTGGCACCCAGCGCCACGTTGGAGGTGACGTTGGCCGACGGGACGACGGTGCCGTCCAGGGCGGTATAGCCGCCGCCGGCATAGCGCAGCGAACCGGTCTTGCGCCACTGGCCGCCGACCTCCAGCGTGGTCAGGGCCCAGCGGTCCAGGCTGTAATCCAGGTCCAGCTTGGCTGCGTCCTCGCTTGTCTCCACCTCTTCCGGCCGGTACTGAACCGCAGCACCGCCATTGCGATAGGTTTCCGGGTTCGACGGGTCGAAGGCGGTGGGGAAGGTGAAGCTGGGGATGCCGCTATCCGACAGGGTCACGCCGATGCTGGGCACCGTGGCGCTGATAGCGATGGAGTTGGTATCGCTGTGCATCGTGGATTCGGAGGTCGAATAGAACCCCGAAGCCGACAGCCGGTCGCCGGCCCAGTTGAAGCCGCCCGTATAGTACTTGGACTCCAGCGTATAGTCGAAACCGCGCATCTGCGAGCCGAAGATGTTGCCAGCACCGGTGGTGCTGCTCGGCGCCGTCGCGGCCGTCGTCAGGCCGATGACATTGTGGTTGTCATCCACCGTCACGCCGACCGGGTTGATACGGGCGGCGGCCGTCAGATCGATGGAATAATTATAGTCGGTCAGGAACTGGTCGCGCTTGTTCCAGTTGACGTCGGCATAGACATCCAGCTCGTCCGTGACGCGATACTGGATCGTGGTCATGGCCGACATGCGCTTGTCGTTGCGGTACCACATGCCATAGCGCGGAATGCGCGGCGACAGATCGTACCATTGCGATTCGCAGCTGGTGCGGTTGGCGGCCGTGCTCTGGCTGGCGCAGGCGGCTTTGGTAGCGACACTCTCAAAGCCCGCGACGTCGCGCGTCTTATTGGGCGAGTTGTCGTAATCGGCCAGCGCCACCCATTCGGTGTTGCGCAGAAAGTCGCCGCGCGTGTCGACATCATCATAGGTGACGTTGACCAGCACGCCCAGGCGGTCGTCCAGCCACTTGTCGCCATAGGTCAGGTTGCCGCGCGGGGTCACCTTCTTCTGCAGGTCCAGATACTGGCCGGCGGCGGAGACGGAGAACAGCATCTCGCGCAGTTCCAGCGGCCGGCGCGTCTGCACCGACACGGTACCGCCCACGCCACCTTCGGTCATGTCGGCGGTGAAGCCCTTGAACACGTCGATGGACTTGATCAGTTCCGACGCCATGTCGCGCAAATCCGCGCCGCGGCTGCCGGTGCCGGCACCGCCCAGGACGGACACGCCGTTGATCTCAACGCGATTCAGGTCGGGTTCGACGCCGCGGATGGAGACAGACTCACCCTCGCCGAAGGCGCGGGAAAGCTGCACGCCGGTGATGCGCTGCAGCGCTTCGCCCACATTCTTGTCGGGGAAGGAGGCCACATCCTCGGCCACCAGGCTGTCGACGACGGTGTTGGCCTTCTTCTTGCGGTCGATGGCCGACTGCAGGGAGGCGCGGGTGCCGACGACGATGATCTCTTCCAGTTCCACGCCGCCGCCGCTGGCGGCCGGGGCGTCCTGCGCCTGGGCCGTCATGGTAACCGCTGTCAGGGCGAGACCGATGCTGGCGCCAGCCAACAGTTTTCCAGACCGCGTGCTGCGGCCCTTTGCGTACATCATCTCTCAACTCCTCCCCAGGCGGGACGCCGTAAGCTGGCGACCAGGGTGTGTTTTTGTTGCACATGCTGCCGGGGATCGTTGGTCCCGGCGCAGTTCTCAGGATATGAAACGTCATCCCATAAATAATATAATACCAAAATATGGTTTGCGAAAGCGCATTGTGGGAAGTGGTTTAAGAAATTTGTCAAACTGTTGCAAATCTCCCCTCCTTGAAAAAATCCCCCGGCCGGGCAGCGCCCGACCGGGAAGGTATAGGAGGGAAGCAAGGTGAAATATCACCTGCGTATCCGGGCCCCGACAGGTTCGGGGCAGCCCGGATACCGGCGGTGGGGGGGCCACCTGCCGGTCCTGGAGCCGGCACCTTCGGTCCCCCGCATCAGGGATGGGAGAAGGGAAGGGGCCGGAATGGCGTGGGCGGGACCATGACGAGTCTCATCCCATCATGCAAGCATATTTTTCATATTTCAGAATTATAAACCATAATATGGGATTAATCATTCGCGCTGATATCTATATGGTTGGGCAGTGCCAGCCGGGCCGGCAAAATCGGTCACCGCCCGAAATCTCATATTGTGTGATGGATATCCACATTGTATGACTTAATTGTATGACATATGCAGGCCCCAGAGAAGGGCCAAACCTGGAGTGCGATCGCTCGGGACGGTCACGGCCCAAGCGTTCGCCACACGACAACCAAAAGCTTGCCTGGGAGTGGATCGATGACGCCGATTGCGTTCCGCATGAAACTGAAGCCCGGTCATGTCGCGGAATATAAACGCCGCCATGACGTGCTGTGGCCGGATCTGGCGGACGCGTTGCGCGACGCCGGCATCTATGACTACTCCATTTTCCTGGATGAAGAGAGCCTGTCGCTGTTCGCCGTGCTGCGGCTGACCCCGGACAACAAGGCCGACGAATTGCCCAAGCTGCCAGTGATGCGCCGCTGGTGGGATTATATGGCCGACATCATGGATGTGAACCCGGACAACAGCCCCGTGCAGGTGCCGTTGCCCAGCATGTTCTATTTCCCCTGATCCAGGCTGCAGGACCCATGCATATCATCAAGAAGAGCGCCCTGGCGCTCGCCCTTTCGCTGGCCCCGCTGCCCTTCCTGTCGCCGCTGGCGATGGCGGCCGATGCCCCGTCCTATCTGCTGACCGCCTTCATCAATGGCGATGCCAAGTCGATGTCGGTCTACCGCTCCGCCGACGCGGTGAATTTCACGCTGGACAAAGCCGAGGCGTTCAAGCCCCCTTCGGGCCTGCTGCGCGACCCCAGCATCATCCATCACAAGGATGGCTGGTACTATGTCACCTACACGACCGACTGGAACAACGACCTGATCGGTTTTGCCCGGTCCAAGGACCTGAAGGAATGGACCTTCCTGGGCAACCACAGGATCACCATTCCCGGCACGACCAATTCCTGGGCGCCGGAATGGTTCGTCGATGATGATGGATCGGTGCATGTCATCCTGGCCGTGTCGACCAATGGGCCGAACGGGCAGTTCAAGACCTATCGCCTGACCGCCACCGATGACAGCCTGTCCAACTGGACCGCGCCATCGGTGCTGCACGGTCTTGGCCCCAACCATATCGACGCCAAGATCATCCAGGAAAACGGGCGCTATTACGCCTTCATCAAGAACGAGTCCACGAAGTTCATCGAACTGGCGACGGCACCGAAGCTGGATGGGCCGTGGGTGTTCACCCGCACCGGCGACTGGGCCGGCTGGGGCAATTTCGTCGAAGGTCCGTCGGTGGTGAAGCGGCCCGATGGCGGCTGGCGCATCTATTTCGACCAGTATATCGAAAAGCGCTACTGGTACTCCGACAGCGTCGGCCCCGGCTTCACCGGCCAGTGGGCGCCGAAGGCGGAACTGCCGGGCGGCCTGTCGGGCAAGGCGCGGCACTTCACCGTCCTGCGCGAGGGCGGGGCGGAGAAGAAGGCCGTAGCCCCGGCCCTGACCACGCCCGTCACCTGGGACCGCTATTCGCTGAAGGTCGGCGGGGAACGCATTTTCAGCTGGGGCGGGGAAATGCACCCGTTCCGCCTGCCCAGCCCCGACCTGTGGCGCGACGTGTTCCAGAAGATGAAGGCGTCGGGTTACAACACGGTGGCCATCTATTTCGGCTGGGGCTACCACTCCCCCAAGCCCGGCGTCTATGATTTCACCGGTGTGCGCGACATGGACCGCGTGTTGACCATGGCCAAGGAAGCCGGGCTCTACGTCATCGTCCGGCCCGGCCCTTATATGAATGCCGAGGTGACGCGCGGTGGCTTCCCCAGCTGGCTGGTCAAGCAGCAGGCCAAAGCCCGCACCGACCATCCGGAATATCTGGCGGCGTCGGATGAATGGCTGACGGCCATCAACGGTATCCTGAGCAAGCACCAGATCACCGACGGCGGCGGCAGCGTCATCGCCTACCAGATCGAAAACGAGCTGGACGTGACGCAGCCCACCCAGCAGCGTTACATGCAGCACCTTTATGACAAGGCGCGGGCCGACGGCATCACCGTGCCGATCTTCCACAATGACAAGGGCCGCAACGGCAATTGGGTGCCCAAGGGCAGCAATGTGCCGGGCACGGTGGAAGGGCCGAACGACCTGTACGCCTTCGACGGCTATCCGGGCGGGTCGTGCGATGTGGATGCCACGGTCGGCAAGCCCAATCTGGCGCCGGACTGGGGCCTGTATGGTCCCGGCGGCGCATCGGGCGGGGCCAGTGCCTCGCCCAACACACCCGGCTTCGCGGCGGAATATGGCGGCGGCTGGTTCGACTATTGGGGCAGCAACGGTGCCTATAACTGCAACGGGCAGCGTCTGGGGTCGGCCTATCAGCGGGTATTCTATGGCACCAACATCGCCAACGGCCTGACCATCCAGAGCTTCTACATGACCTATGGCGGCACCAGCTGGGGCTGGATGCCGGCACCGGTGGTCTATACGTCGTATGATTACGGTTCCGCCATCGATGAGGCGCGGGGCCTGCGGGAAAAGGCGCGCGGCATCAAGCTGATGGGCCATTTCCTCCAGACCGTGAAGGATCTGACCCAGATGGACCGGGCCACGGGCCTGTCGCCCAGCAGCCCCAATGTTCGCCTCTATCATAATGTGAACCCTGAGACGGGTACCCGCCTGCTGGTCGCCACGCATGCGCCCAACAATGCGCAGACGGACGACGTCTTTAATTTCAAGGCCAAGCTGCCGGATGGGGAATACACGATCCCGCAGGCAGGCACCCTGCGCCTGAACGGCCATGACGCCAAGCTGTGGCTGGCCGGGTACAATCTGGAAAGCCAGCGGCTGGTCTATTCCACGTCGGAACTGTTCACCCATCTGCGCTTCGGTGCGGGCGACCTCGCCCTGTTCTATGGCCGCAAGGGGGAGGATGGGGAGACGGTGCTGCGCTATGCCTCCGCGCCGACCGTTACCGTGTTGGATGGCAAGGTGGAGAGCGTGTTCGACGCGGCCACGGGCGACCTTCGCCTGAACTACCAGCATGAGGGACTGGCCCGCGCGCGGATCAGCGGCGGCGGCAAGCCTGATCTGACCCTGCTGCTGGCCGACCTGCCGACGGCGGAAACGTTCTGGCGGCAGGAGACCAAGGACGGTGTGCTGTTGCAGCGCGGGCCGACCCTGGTGCGTACGGCGGAAATCAAGGGCAAGACCCTGGACCTGACCGGCGATACCGAAACCGACAGTCCGCTGGAAGTGTGGGCCCCGGCCGGTGTCACGTCGGTGCGCTGGAACGGTGCGTCGGTGTCGCTCGACAAGGGTATCGGCGGCAGTCTGGTGGCGAAGAAGGAACTGGCGGGGCCGGTGGCGGTGACGCTGCCCGATCTGACCAAGGCCGACTGGCGCTTCCAGGCCGGATCGCCGGAGGCCGACAGGGAATTCGATGACAGCAGCTGGGCCGTGGCCAAGCCGGGCCGTACCGCCAGCTTCGTGAAGCCGCCGGGTGGCCAGCCGCTGCTGAACATGGACGATTATAATTTCCATCATGGCGATGTCTGGTATCGCGGCCGCTACAATGCACAGGCCGGCGTGTCGAAGCTGGAACTGCATTATGGGGCCGGTGGTGCCGGCATGCTGCAGGTCTGGCTGGATGGGCGCTATATCGGCCAGCATGTGCTGCCCACCGGCCTGCCGCGCCCGCCGGGCCAGGGGCTGGCGACATTCGCCATCCCCGAGGATCTGCAGGCGCCGGGTGAGCGCGTGTTGTCGGTGATGGTGCGCAACAATTCCCACCATTGGGACCTGGATGTCGATGATCTGCACAAGGAAGCGCGCGGCCTGATCTCCGCCTCGCTGTCCACGCCGACGGGCAACAGCTTCGCCCTGCCCATCGCCTGGAAGATCCAGGGCAATCTGGGGGGCGAGGATATTGCCGACCCGGTGCGCGGTGCCTTCAACAATGGCGGCCAGTATGGTGAGCGTCTGGGCTGGCACCTGCCGGGCTTCGACGACAAGGGCTGGATGGCGGCCAAGGTTCCGGCCACCAGCGCCCAGCCGGGCACCGTCTGGTACCGCACGGAATTCAGCCTCGACCTGCCCAAGGGCCAGGACAGTGCCGTGGGCCTGTCGTTCGGCGATGCGTCGGTGCCGCGTTCCACGGGTCAGTACCGGGTGCTGATCTTCGTGAATGGCTGGAACATGGGCCAGTTCATCGCCGATGTCGGGCCGCAGCGCACCTTCGTGCTGCCCACCGGCATCCTGAACGCCAATGGCAGGAATACGCTGGCCCTGGCCGTGACGTCGGACGGCAAGCCGGGCGACACGCTGGAGGCCGTGAAACTGGTCAGCCTGCGCAACGCCCGCTCCCCCCTGAAGGTGGGGACGGTGCCGTCGCCGGGGTATAAGGACGTGGTGAAGTAGCCACACGGGGAAGCATCCCCACACCAAATCCAACTTACGCACTTGAGAGACCATCCCATGCCCAACCTCGCCCACGGCCTTCAGGCCGCAGACATCACCCGGACCATCGACCTGCTGATCAGCAATCTGGTCGATATCAAGGACCAGACCGGTGAATTCCTGCTGCGGCTGGACGACGGCCGCGTCATCGACACCAAAGGCTGGAACGACTGGGAATGGACCCACGGCATCGGCCTGTACGGCATGTGGAAATATTACGAGCAGACGAACAACGAGCGCGCCTTCCAGATCATGCTGGACTGGTTCCGCGACCGTTTCGCCGCCGGCACGCCGACGAAGAACATCAACACCGTCAGCCCGTTCCTGACCCTGGCCTATCTCTATGAGAAGACGGGCAACCAGACCTATATCCCCTATCTGGACACCTGGGCGGAATGGGTCATGCATGGCCTGCCCAAGACCGAAGAGGGCGGGTTCCAGCATATCGTGTTCAACTCAGAGAACCCGCAGCAGCTGTGGGATGACACGCTGATGATGTCGGTGCTGCCGCTGGCCAAGATCGGCCTGCTGCTGGGCCGTCCGGAATATGTGGAGGAGGCCAAGCGCCAGTTCCTCATCCATATCAAGTATCTGTTCGACACCAAGACCGGCCTGTGGTTCCACGGCTGGACCTTCGATGGCCGCCACAACTTCGCCAATGCCCTGTGGGCACGCGGCAATTGCTGGGTGACCATCGCCATTCCGGAATTCATCGAGTTGCTGGACCTGAAGCCGGGCGATCCGCTGCGCACCTTCCTGATCGATACGCTGGAAAACCAGATCAAGGCGCTGGCCAAGTACCAGACGGCGGATGGCCGCTGGCACACGCTGATCGACGATCCGACCTCCTACCTGGAAAGCTCGGCCGCCGCCGGTTTCGCCTATGGCATCATGAAGGCCGTGCGCAAGCGCTATATCAGTGCCGAGTACGAACCGATGGCCATCAAGGCCGTGAAGTCGGTGCTGGGCAAGATCGCGCCCGACGGCGAGCTGCAGGAAGTGTCGTTCGGCACCGCCCTGGGCAGCGACCTCCAGTACTACCGCGACGTCAAGATCACCTCCATGCCCTATGGCCAGTCGCTGGCCATCGTCTGCCTGACGGAGATGCTGCGTCGGTTCATCTGATGGTGCCGGGGATCGGATCGCGGTCCGATCCCCGCGCCCTCCACAATAAGAACAAACCCCAGGGAAACGTCCATGACCCAGCGTAGCGTCAAGCCCATCAACTACCTGGCCTATGGCGCCAATGACATCCTGGGGGCGGGATCGATGGCCGTGATCAGCGGCTGGATCCTGTTCTTCTACACCACCTTCTGCGGCCTGTCGGCGACGCAGGCCGCGGCGATCTTCGCCATCGCCCGCCTGCTGGACGCCATCGTCAGCCCGATCGTCGGCCACCTGTCCGACAATTTCTATCGCACAAGGCTTGGCCGCCGCTTCGGCCGGCGCCGCTTCTTCCTGATGATCTGCATCCCGCTGGTGCCCAGCTTCGCGCTGATGTGGGTCAGCGGGCAGGGATTCTGGTATTATCTGGCCACCTACGTACTGTTCGAGACGGTGTATGCCATCGTCCTGATCCCGTACGAGACCTTGGCCGCCGAAATGACCAAGGATTACAAGATCAAGGCCAAGCTGGCCGGCATCCGCATCCTGTTCGCGCAATCGTCGGCCATCGCCGCCGGCTTCCTGCCCGCCGCCATCGTCGGCTGGGTCGGTGGCAAGGACAGTGCGGAAACCTTCTTCATCATGGGCGTGATCTTCGCCGTCGCCTTCGCCATCGTGCTGGCCTTCACCTGGGCATTCACGTACGAGCGGTCGGTGGGGGAGGTGGAGCAGATGAAGGCCGGTGAGCCGGCCATGTCGTTGGGCGACAGCTTCAAGACGCTCTACGCCAACCTGTTCTCCACCCTGAAGATCCGCGCCTTCCGTCTGCATCTGGGCATGTATCTGGGCGGCTATATCAGCCAGGATGTGTTCAACGCCGTCTTCACCTATTTCATCGTGTTCGTGCTGATGGGATCGGTGGCGGAAGCGTCCAGCCTGCTGGGCAGCATGTATATCGCCCAGCTGTTCTCCGTCGCGCTGTTCATCCAGCTCTGCCTGCGCTTCCACCCGGCGCCGTCATACCGGCTGGCCGTGTGCTTCTATATCCTGGGGGTGATCGGCTTCCTGTCGATCCATTTCTTCCGGCCGGACAATCTGCATCTGTGGCTGTTCGTGCCGATCATCCTGTCGGGCCTGGGCCGTGGCGGCCTGAACTACATCCCTTGGAACACCTACAACTACATGGCCGACGTGGACGAGGTGGTGACGGCCAAGCGGCGCGAGGGCATCTTCGCCGGGGTCATGACCTTCATCCGCAAGGCCACGCAGGCGGCCGCCGTCATGGGCGTGGGCTTGGTGCTGGAAGCCGGCGGTTTCGTGCCCAAGGCCGACACGCAGAGCGAACAGGCCATCACCACCATCCTGGCGGTCATGGGATTCGGCACCATCGGCGTGCTGCTGGCCGGGTTCGCCGTGTCCCGCCGCTTCCGCCTGGACGGCCCGCGCCACGTGATCCTGATGGAGGAGATCGCCCGCTTCAAGGAGGGCCAGTTGGAGACGACGCCGGAGCGCCGGTCCATACTGGAAGACCTGACAGGCTGGAAGTACGAGCGGCTTTGGGGGCGGTGAGAAAGAACGCCGTAGGTCAGGTCGAGCCGCAGGCGAGCCCTGACAAGCGACAGTGCCAATAAATGTCAGGGCTCGCCTGCGGCTCGACCTGACCTACGAAAACAGATCGTACCGGGAGACGTCCATGTCCAGCCTGCCCATCGTCGATCCCCACATGCATCTGTGGGATTTCACCCGCCAGCATTATTCCTGGCTGATGGACCGGCCGCTGCCGGCCAACGCCGCCGGTAATGTCGAGCCCATCGCCGTGCCCTATGGCCTGTCGGAATATCTGGCCGACACGGGCGGCTACGACGTGCGCGGCGTGGTGCATGTGGAGGCTGGCGCCAGCACCGCCCATTCACTGGCGGAGACGCAGTGGTTGCAGGGCGTGGCGGATGAGGGGCGGCTGCCCATGGCGCTGGTGGCGTTCGCAGCACTGAACGATCCGGATGTGGAGACGCTGCTGGCCGCCCATGCCGAACACGGGGCGGTGCGCGGCATCCGGCATATCATCAACTGGCATGACGACCCGGCCCGGACATACTCCGCGCGCGATGTGATCGGCGATGCGGATTGGCAGAAGGGCTATGCGCTGCTGGCCAAGTACGGCCTATCCTTCGACCTCCAGATCTATCCGTCGCAGATGGCGGTGGCGGCGGAACTGGCGGCCCGGCACCCGGACATTCCCGTCATCCTGAACCATGCCGGCATGCCCACGGATCAGGATGCGGACGGTCTGGCCCTGTGGCGCCAGGGTCTGGCGCTGCTGGCAGCGCAGCCCAACGTGTTCATCAAACTCTCCGGCCTGGCCATGATCGACCGGCAATGGACCATCGACAGCCTGCGGCCCTTCGTGCTGCACGCCATCGACGCGTTCGGCACCGACCGCGCCATGTTCGCCAGCAACTTCCCCGTCGACAAGCTCTATGGCGGGTTCGGGGTGCATTACACCGCCTATGACGCCATCACCGCCGGCTTCACCGATGCCGAGCGCCGTGCCCTGTTCGCCGGCAATGCCGCCCGTACCTATCGCCTGGCGGTGGACCTGTGACGGGGCTGACGCGGCGGGAACTGGGGCTTTCCGCGCTGGCGGCCGGGGCTTGGTTCGCACTGCCGGCGGGGGCCGCAGTGGGGCCGGAACGGCCGGGGGATTTCATCCTGGGTGCCGACATCTCCTGGATCCCGGAGGATGAGGCGGCGGGGGCGGAATATTATCTGGACGGCAAGCGCCAGGACATCTTCACCATCCTGGCCGGGGCTGGGTTCAACTGGGTCCGCCTGCGGCTGTTCGTGAACCCGGAGAATGGTTATTCGTCGGGCAGGAAGGACAGCCCCTGGTGCGGGCTGGAACAGACGATCAAGCTGGCCAAGCGCGTCAAGGCGGCGGGGATGAAGATCGCCCTGACCTTCCATTATTCCGACACCTGGGCCGATCCGCAGCATCAGGACAAGCCCGCCGCCTGGAAGGACCTGTCCTTCCCCGATCTGGTCAAGGCGGTGGAGGCCCATACGCGCGACAGCCTGAACGCCATGAAGGCGGAGGGCGTGGCGCCCGACATGGTGCATGTGGGCAATGAGGTGACTTTCGGCATGCTGTGGCCGGAGGGGCGCGTGGCGCTGCCGGTGGCCACCGGCAATCCGGCCACCGACGCCGTGCATCTGAAACCGGAAGGTATCGGCGGTTACGATCAGTTCGCCACCCTGCTGAAGGCCGGGATCAAGGCGGTGCGCGAGGTTGTGCCCGATGCCAGCATCATGCTGCACAACCATCTGGGCCGGCATTGGGTGATCGTGCGGGAATGGACTGACGCGCTGCTGGCGCGCGGGGTCTCATTCGACCTGATCGGTTTCTCCTGCTATCAGCAGCTGGCGGAGGGCGACTGGGAGCGGACCTTCACGGAGTTTATGAAGCGCTATCCCAAGCTGGGCTTCTGCGCCGTCGAATATTCCGGCCGCAAGGAGTATCTGAACGATCTGGTGTTCAATGCGCCGGGCAAGCGCGGCTGGGGCAGTTTCATCTGGGAGCCGACACGCCACCAGGAGGCTGTGTTTGACCTGGATGGTCGGAATGCCGGCGGTGGGGCCAAGCCCGACCTGCTGTCCCAGGGCGTCAACTCTGCCGAGGCGCCGGGTGCCGTGCAGCCCGGCATTGCCGCCCCGCCACCGCCCGCGCCGGGGCCGAAGCGCCATGGCAAGGGCGGGCGGTATGAGGCGAACAGGCTGCTGTATACCTATCGCGGCCTGTCGCGGCGCTATGGGGCCGCACGATGAAGCGGCTGCTCGCCTGTCTCGCCCTTTGCCTGGGGATCGCCATGCCGGCCCATGCCGAACGCTGGGAGTTCCGCTTCGCCGGTAAGGGGGAGGGGACGGTCGTCACCGCCGACCAGGCCTATGATCCCGCCAAGGGATACGGGTTCGAACCGGGATACCTGCCGGGCGGGGACAGGCCGTTCCTGTTCTCCCTGAAGGTGCCGGAGGGCAATTATCGGGTCACGGTGAGCCTGGGCGATGTCAAGGCCCCGTCGCGCACATCCGTGAAGGCGGAAAGCCGGCGGTTGATGCTGCAGGGGATCGAGACGCGCAAGGGCAAGTTCGAAACCCGGTCCTTCATCGTCAATGTCCGCGACCTGTCGCTGCCGGCCCCGCCGCAGAACGCGCCCGGCGGCACTGCCGTGCGCATCAATGAGCGCGAGCAGGGCAAGCTGCATTGGGATGACAAGCTGACCCTGGAGTTTGGTGACAAGGCCCCGCGTCTGGCCGCCCTGTCGGTGGAAAGCGTCGATGTGCCCACGATCTATCTGGCCGGCGACAGCACCGTGACCGACCAGCCGTCGGAACCGGGGGCCAGCTGGGGCCAGATGTTCACGTCCTTCCTGACGCCCGACATCGCGGTCGCCAACCATGCCGAATCCGGTGAGACGATGAAGAGCTTCATCACCGGGCTGCGGCTGGACAAGGTCTTGTCCCGGATGAAGGCGGGCGATTATCTGTTCATCCAGTTCGGCCATAATGACAGCAAGTCCGCCTGGCCGCAGACCTATGTTGATCCGGCCACGACATACCCGGCCTATCTGCGCGTGTTCATCGCCGAGGCGAAGCGGCGGGGCGCGGTGCCGGTGCTGGTGACCTCCCCGCATCGCCGCACCTTCGACGCGGCCGGCCGCATCACCAACAGCCATGGCGATTATCCCGACGCCGTGCGCCGGGTGGCGGCCGAGGAGAGCGTGGCTTTGGTCGACCTGAATGCGATGTCCAAGGACATTTATGAGGCGTTGGGGCCGGAGATCAGCCCGCGTGCCTTCAGCAATGACGGCAAGGACCCCACCCACCACAATAACTACGGCGCCTGGCTGATGGCACGGGCGGTGGTGGCGGGGGTTGCGGGCACGGATTTGGCCCTGAAATCCCATATCCGCGCCGATCTGGCGCCGTTCGATCCCAAACATCCACCGGGGCCGGACGCACTGATGCTACCGGAAAGCCCGATGCGGTCGAACCTGGTGCCGCGCGGGAATTGAGAATGCGTAGGTCAGGTCGAGGCGAAGCCGAGCCCTGACGGAAACGGATTTCTAGCAATGCTGTCAGGGCTCGCCTCCGGCTCGACCTGACCTACGGCCTTCAAAGGGATGGAAACCATGGACCGCCGCCAGCTTTTCACCGCCGCTGCCGCGACCGCCCTGGTGGCGGGTGCCGTCCCCGGTGCCCGTGCCGGCGATGTGCAGGGACAGGTGCTGCCGCTCTGGCCCGGCAAGCCGCCGGGCGGAGAGAAGGTCACCGTTACCCAGTCGGAGATCGCGCGGTCGGACGATCCGCGTTTCAAGGATGTGGCCATCCTGAATGTTACCCAACCCAACCTGACGCTGTTCCGCCCGGAAAAGCCCAATGGTGCCGCCATGCTGATCATCCCCGGCGGCGGGTATCAGCGGGTGGTGGTGGGCAAGGAAGGCTATGACATCGCCCAATGGCTGGCAGGTGCGGGGATCACCGTCTATGTGCTGCTGTACCGGCTGCCGGCCGATGGCTGGGCGGCGGGGCCGGACGCGCCGTTGCAGGATGCGCAGCGCGCCATCCGGGTGATGCGGTCGCAGGCCGGGCAATATGGCTTCGATGCCAGCCGAATCGGCGTGATGGGTTTCTCCGCCGGTGGGCATCTGGCGGCCATGGCGGCCACCCGGTATGGCAAGGAGACCTACAGGCCGGTGGATGCGGCGGACAGGCTGTCGGCCCGGCCGGACATCGCGGCATTGGGTTATCCGGTGATCACCATGAAGCCGGGCATCGCCCATGGCGGGTCGGCCAAGCAGATGCTGGGCGAAAACCCGACCGAGGCACGTATCGAGGAGTTCTCCGCTGAAACCGGCGTGCCGGCCGACGTGCCCCCCACCTTCATCACCCACGCCGCCGACGATGGCGCCGTGCCGGTGGAGAATGCGCTGCTGATGTATGCGGCACTACGGGCGCAGAAGGCCAAGGTGGCCATGCACCTGTTCGAGGCCGGCGGCCATGGCTTCGGCCTGCGCGCCACCAAGGCCGCCCCCGTGGCCGCCTGGCCCAACCTGTTCATCGAATGGAGCCGCACCCATGGCTTTGCGTAAGCTGTTCGCCGCCGCCCTGCTGGCGGCCTCCGTCACGCTGCCAACGCTGGCCGACGCGCCCAAGCCGCTGTTCCGCGATCCGGTGTTCGACGGGGCCGCCGATGCCTCACTGGTCTATGACCCGGCCGGCAAACAGTGGGTGATGTTCTATACCAACCGCCGCGCCAGCATGAAGGGTGCGAACGGGGTGGAATGGGTGCATGGCACCGGCATCGGCCGGGCCGTTTCCAAGGATGGTGGCAACACCTGGACCTATGACGGCACCGCCGACATCCGTTACGGCAAGGGTGACGACATCACCTATTGGGCGCCGAATGTCGAATATATCGACGGGCAGTGGCACATGTTTCTGACCGTCGTGCCGGGCGTGTTCAAGGACTGGAACGCATCGCGCGAGATCGTGCGCCTGACCAGCCGCGACCTGAAGGTCTGGGATTTCGCCGGCAAGGTGGATCTGGGGTCGGACCGGGTCATCGACGCCGCCGTGCATCCGCTGCCGACCGGCGGCTGGCGCCTCTGGTACAAGGATGAGCGCGACGGGTCGTCGACCCATTATGCCGACAGCAAGGACCTGAAGACCTGGACCCATGGCGGCGTCGCCGTGAAGACACGGGGCGAGGGACCGCAGATCATCGAATGGCAGGGCTGGTACTGGATCGTGATGGATGCCTGGGATGGGTTGGGCGTCTATCGCTCCAAGGACCTGACCAATTGGGAACACCAGCCCTATAATTTGCTGAAGGAGCCGGGGACGGCGCTGACCGACCGGGCCAAGGGCGGGCATCCCGATGTGGTGGTCAGCGGCGGGCAGGCGTACCTGTTCTATTTCGTGCAGCAGGGCGGGGAGCCGGAGGCCAAGGACGATCCCACCTGGCAGCGGCGGTCGGTGATCCAGGTGGCGGAACTGGGCTTCAAGGATGGTTGGCTGACGGCCGACCGTGAGAAACCCGTCGATGTGAAGCTGGTGGCGCCGTGACCGACGGGTTCGATATCCGCAGCTTCGGTGCCGTGGGCGATGGGGTGGCCATCGAAAGCCCCGCCATCAACCGCGCCATCCTGGCCGCCGCCGAGGCGGGTGGGGGGACGGTACTGGTGCCGGCGGGGGTGTGGCTGAGCTTCACCATCCGGCTGGCGTCGAAGGTGCGGCTGCATCTGGCGGCGGGGGCGGTGATAAGGGCGGCGGTGCCGGGGGATCTCGGTGCCTATGACCTGCCCGACGCCAACCCGCACGACATCTATCAGGATTTCGGCCATTCCCACTGGCGCAACAGCCTGATCTGGGGCGATGGCTTGACCGATATTGCCATCACCGGGCCGGGCCTGATCGATGGCTACGGGCTGACCAGCAAGGGTCCCGGGGCGAAATGGGCCAAGCGTAAGGGGTACTTCCCCGAAAGCATGGCGGGGATGAGTGCCGAAGAGCTGGCGGCGGAGGACCCGGAAGAGGCCGCGATGCAGGGCCAGGGCAACAAGGCCATCGGTCTGAAGAACTGCACCCGCGTGACGCTCAGCGACTTCACCATCACCAAGGGCGGGCATTTCGCCGTGCTGGCCACCGGCGTGGACCATCTGGACATCCAGCGCCTGCGCATCGATACCGACCGCGACGGCATCGATCTGGATTGCGTGCGCCATGCCACCGTCGGCCATTGCCGCATCAACACACCCAATGATGACGCCATCGTGCTGAAGGCCTCATTGGCGCTGGGCGAGGTGCGGCATACCGAGCATGTCCGCGTCCATGATTGCCATGTCAGCGGCTTCGATCCCGGCACGATGCTGGACGGGACATTGCAGCGGACGCAGGCGAAGGCGCCCGATCAGGATGGGATGACCGGGCGCATCAAGCTGGGCACCGAAAGCAACGGCGATTTCCGCGATATCGAGATCAGCAACTGCCTGTTCGAGCGCTCGCGCGGGCTGGCGCTGGAGACGGTGGATGGCGGGATGCTGGAGGATGTACGCATCAGCGACATCACCATGCGGGAGATCACCACCGCCGCCCTGTTCATTTATGCCGGCGCCCGGATGCGGGCGCCCGACGGCACGCAACCCAGCCGGGTTCGCGGTGTGCGGATCAGCCGGATCAAGGCCACCGACGTGGACCCGCGTTTTTCCAGCATCATCGCGGGCCAAGCGGGCAACCCGGTGCGCGACATCGTGCTGTCTGATATCGACATCACCTATCGCGGCGGCATGCCTGTCACGGACATGCCGGTTCCGGAGAAGCCGGACGCCTATCCGGAACCCAGCATGTTCGGCCCGCTACCCTGCTGGGGCCTGTTTGTGCGCCATGCGGCGGATGTGCGGGTCGATGGCGCGACGCTGACGGCCGCATTGCCGGACGGGCGCCCGGCCCTTTGGCTGGAGGATACGGACTTCGTCCATTTCCAGGACATCGCATTGCATAATAAAGCCGGCACCAAGGCCCTGGTCTGCCAGGATGTGCGCGGCCTGACGGGGGAGGTTCGGCCATGATCGCGCGTTTGGGTCTGCTGGCACTGGCGCTGCTGGCCGGGCTGTCGGTATCGGCGGATGAGGCACCGCGCGATTGGGTGGACAAGGATACGGGCCACCGCGTTATCCGCCTGTCCACCGAGCCCGGCACGCGCAGCCTGTATTTCCACCAGAACGGCTATACGCAAGACGGCAGGAAGCTGATCGTCACCCATCCCGACGGTATCGACACGATCGAACTGGCCACGCGCAAGCAGACGCGGCTGGTCTCGGGTGCCGACCTTAACCTGCTGTTCACCGGGCCGAAGACCGGCCGGGTGTTCTTCACCCGTAAGCCGCAGCAGGCCGAAGGGGAAGGGGTGGATGTCTTCGCCGCCGACCCGGCCACCGGCAAGGTGCAGAAACTGGTCACGGTAAAGAAGGGCCAGATCGGGTCCATCAATGCCGATGAGACCCTGCTGCTGGGCGTGCTGGCCGAACGGAAGTTCGAGTTGCAGCCCGGCGCACCCGATCCCAAGAACACCCGCTTCGACAATCATTACGAACATCTGGGTCCCGACGGCAAGCCGATGACCTATGCCGACGCCAAGGAGGTGCGGCTCTATAACCGGCTGGAAGCGCGGGTGCCGATGGAGATATTCACCATCGACCTGAAGACCGGGGTCCAGCGCAGCGTGCACAAGGCCACCGACTGGCTGAACCACCTGCAATTCTCCCCCACCGATCCCAACCTGATCATGTTCTGTCATGAGGGGCCGTGGCACCGGGTGGACCGTATCTGGACCATCCGCACCGACGGGTCGGGCCTGACCAAGGTCCATACCCGCACCATGAACATGGAGATCGCGGGCCATGAATTCTTCAGCGCCGATGGCAAGACCATCTGGTACGACCTGCAAACCCCGCGCGGGGAGGATTTCTGGCTGGCCGGGTATGAGATCGCCACGGGCAAGCGCACTTGGTACCACCTGACCCGTGATGAATGGTCGGTGCATTTCAACGTCTCACGCGACGGCGCCCTGTTCGCCGGCGATGGCGGGGACGCGGAGATGGTGGCCAGGGCCAAGGACGGCAAATGGATCTATCTGTTCCGGCCCGAGGGCATCCCCGACGTGGCCGGCATTCATGCGCCTGATGCCGACGAACTGATCCGCCCCGGCGTGCTGCGGTCGGAAAAGCTGGTCAATATGGGCGCGCATGATTACCGGCTGGAGCCCAACATCACCTTCACGCCCGATGGGAAATGGATCGTGTTCCGGTCGAACATGCATGGCGACGTGCATGTCTACGCGGTGGAACTGGCCAAGGCGGATTGATGTTTCCTCAAGCGCCGGGCGGCGGCATCCGCCGCCTTGGCTTACGCGCC
This sequence comes from Niveispirillum sp. KHB5.9, assembly GCF_048066115.1. Classification (NCBI taxonomy): domain Bacteria; kingdom Pseudomonadati; phylum Pseudomonadota; class Alphaproteobacteria; order Rhodospirillales; family Azospirillaceae; genus Niveispirillum; species Niveispirillum sp. KHB5.9. The sequence goes on from NZ_JBLTYX010000001.1 coordinate 67,477, forward strand.
CACGAGGGCGCGGACCGGCAGTCGCCGGTCTCCAATCTGCCAAAGGTCAAGCCTTCGGCAGATTGGCGGAACACCAGCGTTCCATGGAAAGGGGGATTTGAAACGACATCCCCCTAACCGCTTTGTTTTCCACAGATTTCCAACCCGCTCCGACAGCGTTGACATGTCCCGTACCTTGCCGTTTGGGCCGGTTTATGGGATGTTGTTCCGCAAAATGAGAGAGTGATACGAGCAGATGAGCAGCGCCCCCGCCGACCATGAAGAAGAGGCCACGCCCAAGGCCACCCCCAGCGGCAGCCAGACGCTGCTGCGCGGGCTGGACGTGCTGGAGGCGGTTGCCGACGGGCCGATCAGCCTGGCCAAGCTGGCCCAACGCCTGGACCTGACGCGCAGCACCACCCACCGGCTGGCCGCCGCCTTGGTGGAACGCGACTTCCTGGTCCTGACCCCGCGCGAAGGGTACCAGCTGGGGCCGAAGCTGCTGGAGCTGGGTTATCTGGCGCAGCGGCAGATGGACATTCCCCGCGTCGCCCGCCCGCATATCGAGGATCTGGCCGCCGCCACCGACGATACCGTGCATCTGGGCATCCTGGACGGGGATGAGGCGCTTTATCTGGACAAGATCCCCGGCCGCCGCCGTATCGAGATCGGGTCGCGCGTGGGTGAACGCCATCCCATCGCGTCCACCGGCCTGGGCAAGGCCCTGATCATCGATGAGGCGGAAGCGCGCTGGCGTGCCTTCCACGACAAGCGTTACGCCGAAAGCGATTGGCCCGTCTGGGTCCAGCGCATGCGCACATACGCCAATGGCGGCTACGCCTTCGATCTGGAAGAGAACGAGGACCGCATCCGCTGCGTCGCGGCCCCGATCCGGGGGGCGAACGGCAAGGTCATCGCCGCCATCAGCCTGTCCAGCGCCGCCCAGTATATGAGCGACGACCGCATGCAGGAACTGATCTCCACGGTCAAGGACACCGCCCGCGCCATCAGCCGTGGCATGGGGTGGAGCGGGGCGACGGGGCGGCGGTAATTACTCCCACCCCGTATTTCCGCGAAACCCGTGGGCACCTTCGTTGCCAACCTGACTACCGTCACCCCGGCGAAGGCCGGGGCCCAAGTCATAGAGCAATGCGCTTGTCATCTGGGCCCCGGCCTTCGCCGGGGTGACGGCAGATATTGCGAAAACCCTCACAGCCTGGGCTTTCGCGGTGAGGTTCTCCCACCCCGCACCCCACTCACTGCAAATTCACAAACGCGCCGCCATCGACCAGCAGCGCCGCACCGGTCACGTAGCGCGCCAGATCCGAGGCCAGGAATACCACCGGCCCGCCCATATCCTCCGGCTGGCCCAGGCGGCCCAGCGGGATGCGGCCTTCCATGTAGGTGCGCTTGGCCGTATCGGCCAGATCATCCTTGTTGATGTCGGTCAGGATGGTGCCGGGCAGCAGCGAATTGCAGCGGATACCGTAGGGGCCCAGCGCGATGGCGCAAGACTGCATCAGCGAATGCACGCCGGCCTTGGTGGGCGTGTAGTGGGTCTGCATGCCGCCGCCGACCAATGCCGAGATGGACGAGATGGCGATGATCGCGCCGCCGCGGCCCTGGTCCTTCATGCGGTTGGCGGCCGCCTGGGTCATGTAATAGGCGCCGTTCAGGTTCACCTTGATGGTGCGGTCCACGACATCGACCGGCATGTCCAGGAAGCCATGGAACGGGCAGATGCCGGCGTTGGAGACGAACACATCGACGCCACCGAACGCGTCCACGGCGGCCTTCACGAATTCCGGGGCGGCCGTATGGTCGGCCACGTCGCCCTTCACAGCGATGGCCTTCTGGCCCAACGCCTCGATCTGCGCCACCACTTCATCGGCGGCGGCCGGGGAGAAGGCGTAGTTGATGGCGACATTGGCGCCGTGACGGGCGCATTCAACGGCGACGGCGGCACCGATCCCGCGCGAGGCACCGGTGATCAGAACGGTCTTGCCCTCTAGCAAACGCATGGCTTTCCTCCAAATCTCATATTGCGGAATGGTGTCTCATAAACCAAAATGGATGGCAAGCCCGATCCCACCCCGGGACAAGGCCGCTGCTGTTGACAGTGCTTGTCCCATTTTATAAAACTGTGTCCCACAATTGAGAACATGGCGGGTGCCGCTGCACCTCTGCGCCATGCCCTTCAGGGAGTGTGAAAACACCATGGCTTTCCCCGTTATCCGCGATGTCCGCGCCTATGTGGTGCGCGGCGGTGGTGCCGATTATCACGACCAGGGCGACGGCCACTGGATCGATGACCATATCGCCACGCCGATGTCCCGTTACCCCGAATACCGCCAGAGCCGGCAGAGCTTCGGCATCAACGTGCTGGGCACGCTGGTGGTGGAGATCGAGGCGGCGGACGGCACGATCGGCTTCGCGGTGACCACGGGCGGCGAGCCCGCCTGCTATCTGGTGGAAAAGCATTTCTCCCGCTTCCTGATCGGCCGCTCGCCGGTCGAGGTGGAGAAGATCTGGGACCAGATGTATTTCGGCTCCCAATATTACGGCCGCAAGGGCCTGGTGGTGAACGCCCTTTCCGGTGTCGACCTGGCCTTGTGGGACCTGCTGGGCAAGCTGCGGCAGGAACCGGTCTATCACATGCTGGGCGGTGCCGTCCGTGACGAGCTGACCTTCTACGCCACCGGCGCCCGGCCCGATCTGGCCAAGCAGATGGGCTTCATCGGCGGCAAGATGCCCCTGCATCACGGCCCGGCCGAGGGTGAAGAGGGCCTGCGCAAGAATATCGAGGAACTGGCCACCATGCGCGAGCGGGTGGGCGATGATTTCTGGCTGATGTTCGATTGCTGGATGTCGCTGGACCTGAACTACGCCACCAAGCTGGCCCACAAGGCGCATGAATATGGCCTGAAATGGATCGAAGAGGCGCTGTCGCCCGACGATTACTGGGGCTATGCCGAGCTGAAGAAGAAGGCCCCCACCGGCATGCTGGTGACGACGGGCGAGCATGAGGCCACCCGCTGGGGCTTCCGCATGCTGATGGAGATGGATTGCTGCGACATCATCCAGCCGGACGTGGGCTGGTGCGGTGGCATGACGGAGATCGTCAAGATCGCCAACATGGCCGACAGCCGCGGCATCATGGTCATCCCGCACGGGTCGTCGGTGTACTCGTACCATTTCGTCATCACCCGGCATAACAGCCCGTTCGCCGAATTCCTGATGATGGCGCCCAAGGCCGATCAGGTCGTGCCGATGTTCCATCCCCAGCTGCTGGGCGAGCCGGTACCGGTCAATGGCAAGCTGAAACTGTCCGACAAGCCCGGTTTCGGCGTGGAGCTGAACCGCGAGGTCAAGCTGCACCGTCCCTATGTCGGTGCCGGCAAGTAATCCAATCATTTCCGATCACGAAAGCCACAAATCATGAAGCTGCTGCGTTACGGCCCCAAGGGCCAGGAAAAGCCGGGCCTGCTGGATGCTGACGGCATCATCCGCGACCTGTCCGCCCACATCAATGACATCACCCCGGACGTGCTGACCCCGGCCGGTCTGGCCCAGATCGCCGCCATCGATGTCGCCAGCCTGCCGGCGGTCGAGGGGTCGCCCCGTTACGGCGTGCCGGTCAACGGCGTGCGCAAGTTCATCGCCGTCGGCCTGAACTTCGCCGACCATGCGGCCGAAAGCAACCTGCCGATTCCGGCGGAACCGGTGCTGTTCACCAAGGCCGTCTCCTGCCTGACCGGCCCCAACGATCCGGTGATGATCCCCAAGGGGTCGGTCAAGACCGACTGGGAAGTGGAACTGGGCATCGTCATCGGCAGCCGTGCGCGCTATGTCAGCGAGGAAGACGCGCTGAACCATGTCGCCGGCTATGTGCTGATCAACGACGTGTCGGAGCGTGAATTCCAGACCGAACGCGGCGGCACCTGGGACAAGGGCAAGGGGTGCGACACTTTCGGTCCGGTCGGCCCCTGGGTCGTGACGTCGGACGAGGTGGGCGATGCCCAGAACCTGGACATGTGGCTGGAGGTCAATGGCCACCGCTTCCAGAACGGCAACAGCAAGACCATGATCTTCACCTGCCGTCAGCTGGTCGCCTATATCAGCCAGTTCATCACGCTGGAGCCGGGCGACCTGATCACCACCGGCACCCCGCCGGGTGTGGGCCTGGGCCAGAAGCCGGAGCCGAAGTACCTGAAGGCCGGCGACACCATCCGCCTGGGCATCGAAAAGCTGGGCGTGCAGCAGCAGAACGTTGTCGCCTGGACCCAGGAAGGTGTTGCATGACCGTCTATGCAGACCGTTTCAAGGGGCAGGTGGCAATCATCACCGGCGGTGCCTCCGGCGTCGGCCGTGAGGTCGCCGCCCGCCTGACGCAGGAAGGTGCCAAGGTCGTCCTGTGGGACCAGAACGAGGCGGCCCTGGCCGAGGCCAAGGCCACCACGGGTGCCGTGGATGTTATCCCGCTGGATGTGACCGATGCCGACGCGGTGACCGCCGCCGCCGCCACGGTTGCGGAAAAGTTCGGCCGCATCGATGTGCTGGTAGCCAGTGCCGGCATCACGGGCGCTACGGTGCCCGTGCATGAGTTCCCGCTGGACAGCTGGCGCCGGGTCATCGACATCAACCTGAACGGCCTGTTCTATTGCTGCCGTGCGGTCGTGCCGCACATGCTGAAGAACGATTACGGCCGCATCGTCAATGTCTCCTCCGTCGCCGGCAAGGAAGGCAACCCGAACGCATCGGCCTATTCGGCATCTAAGGCGGGCGTGATCGGCCTGACCAAGTCGCTGGGCAAGGAACTGGCCAAGACCGGCATCCGCGTCAACGCGCTGACGCCCGCCACCTTCAAGAGCCCGATCCTGGAACAGCTGCCGCAGAGCCAGGTCGACTACATGCTGTCCAAGATCCCCGCCGGGCGTCTGGGCGAGGTGCATGAGGTGGCCGCCATGATCAGCTGGATGGCCAGCGCCGAATGCAGCTTCACCACCGCGTCGACCTTCGACATTTCCGGTGGCCGCACGACGTACTGAGTTTTCAGCGGTTTCGAGTTGGAGAAGGCCGGTCCGGTTGGGCCGGCCTTTTTATTGCGCGGTACCCAAGGGGCTCTGGTCCATGGGTACGATCTGGCGGCCCAGGTCGAGGATGCGGATGCCGCCCGGCACCTTGCAGGACGCGGAGAGGTAGCGGATCACGCGGTTCACGCTGATCGGCCGGTCCCAGGCGAAGATGGGGCAGGGGCCATTGGGGCCGGGATGGGTCTGGCCGGTCTCGTAATTCTCGTAATTGCCGAACTGGCTGCCGGCACCGTTGCCGATACTGATCGGCCGGATTGGGAGTGCGGGCGGTGGCGGTGGGCTATTGGTGCAGGCAGACAAAAGCAGCGCGCCGGCAAGCGACGCGAGGCGGTACAGTAGTCGCAAGATGTCCCCCGTTCCCCTTATCCCCGGTGGAATAGGATGAGGGGATTGAGGCTTTTTTGGGGAGGTTGACTTTCCCTCTCCCTCCCGTTGGCGTTAGCCAACGGGAGGGAGAGGGGACTGCCTCACCGCTTGCCCTTCGCCTTTGCCGCCGCAAATGCCGCCGCAAAGGCGTTATCCTCCACCGGGGCCGGCTTCTTGGGCGGCGGGTTGTTTTGCTGCGGCGGCCGCTGCTGCTGGCCCTGCGGCGCCCGTGACGGCGGCGGGCCACGGCGGTCGTCGCGGCGATCACCCGCCGGTGCCGCCGGGCGGGCGGGGGCGGGGCGTTCATCCAGCTTCATGGTCAGGGCCACGCGCTTGCGCTTCAGGTCCACTTCCAGGACCTTGACCTTGACGATGTCGCCGGCCTTCACCACCGCGTGCGGGTCCTTCACGAAGCTGTGCGACAACTGGCTGATATGGACCAGCCCATCCTGATGCACACCGACATCGACGAAGGCGCCGAAGGCGGTGACGTTGGTGACCACCCCTTCCAGCACCATGCCCAACTGGAGGTCCTTCAGTTCCTCCACCCCGTCCTTGAACTGGGCGGTTTTGAATTCCGGGCGCGGGTCGCGGCCGGGCTTCTCCAACTCCTTCAGGATATCGGTGACGGTAGGGATGCCGAACTTGTCATCGGTGAAATCGGCGGGGTCGAGGGACTGGAGGAAACCGACATCGCCGATCAGCTTGGAAAGCGGCCGGCCGGTCTTCTTCAGGATGCGTTCGACCAGCGGATAGGCTTCCGGGTGCACGGATGAGCCGTCCAGCGGGTTCTCCCCGTCGCGGATGCGCAGGAAGCCGGCCGCCTGCTCGAACGCCTTCGGCCCCAGCCGCGGCACGTCCAGCAGCTGCCGGCGCGAGCGGAAGGCGCCCTTTTCATCGCGGAAGGCGATGACATTCTTGGCCACCGTCTCCGACAGGCCCGACACGCGGGCCAGCAGCGGGACCGATGCCGTGTTCAGGTCGACGCCGACGCCATTCACGCAATCCTCCACCACGGCATCCAGGGCGCGGGACAGCTTGGCCGGGCTGACATCATGCTGGTACTGGCCGACGCCGATCGATTTGGGATCGATCTTCACCAGTTCGGCCAGCGGATCCTGCAGGCGCCGTGCGATGGAGATGGCGCCACGCAGGGTCACATCCAGCTTGGGGAATTCCAATGCCGCGACTTCCGATGCCGAATAAACCGACGCGCCGGCCTCCGACACCATGACCTTGGTCATGCGATGGTCGGGCAGCAGGTCGATCAGGTCGGCGGCCAGCTTGTCGGTCTCCCGGCTGGCGGTGCCATTGCCGATGGCGATCAGGTCCACGTCATGGCGCTTGACCAGGGCGGCGAGCGTGGCCAGCGATCCCTGCCAATCCTTGCGCGGCTCATGCGGATAGACGACGCCGGTATCCAGCAGCTTGCCGGTGGCATCGACCACGGCGACCTTCACGCCAGTACGGATGCCGGGATCCAGGCCCAGGGTCGCGCGCTGCCCGGCGGGCGGGGCCAGCAGCAGATCCTTCAGGTTGCGGCCGAAGACATGGATGGCCTCATCCTCCGCCTTCTCGCGCAGGACATTCATCAGGTCCAGCTCGATATGCAGCGAGATCTTGGTCTTCCAGGCCCAGCGGCAGCATTCGGCCAGCCAGCGATCGGCGGCGCGGCCCCGGTCCTGGATATGGAAAGCGGCGGCGATCAGGCCCTCGGCCGGGTGCGGCGATCCTGCCGGCGGCTCGTCCCCCACGGCCAGCTTCAGGTCCAGGATGCCGGCGGCGCGGCCGCGGAACAGGGCCAGGGCACGGTGGGAGGGCATCTTGGTCAGCGGCTCGCTGAAATCGAAATAGTCGCTGAACTTGGCCCCTTCCTCGGCCTTGCCCTCCACCAGGCCCGACACGACGCGGCCCTGGGTCTGGCTGAAATCGCGCAGGCGGCCGACAAGCGTCGCATCCTCGCCCATCCGTTCCACCAGGATGGAGCGCGCACCCTCCAGCGCCGCCTTGACGTCGGCGACACCCTTGTCGGTGCTGACGAAGCCGGCGGCTTCACCTTCCGGCGACAGGGTCGGGGTGGAGAGCAACCGGTCGGCCAGCGGCTCCAGCCCGGCCTCGCGCGCGATCATCGCCTTGGTGCGGCGCTTGGGGCGGTAGGGGAGGTAGAGATCCTCCAGCCGGGTCTTGGTGTCGGCATCGGCGATCTGCTTGGCCAGCTCGGGCGTCATCTTGCCCTGTTCGTTGATGCTGGCGACGATGGTGGTTCGCCGTTCCTCCATCTCGCGCAGATACCGCAGCCGTTCTTCCAGGTTGCGCAGCTGGGTATCGTCCAGGCCGCCCGTCACCTCCTTGCGGTAACGGGCGATGAAGGGAACCGTGGAACCCTCATCCAGCAGGCCCACCACCGCCTCCACCTGGGCGGGACGGACGGAAAGCTCAGCGGCGATCTTCTGGGCGATGGACAGCATGGAACGCGACCTTGGGTGCGATGATCAGGGTTGGCGGTGATAGCGCATCGGGCAGGGTGGGGGAAGTCGCCAGCGGGGACTATCCATAAGCGCAGTGCAGCACCGCATAAAAGGTGAAGGCGATTAACTAATCAATAACTGTTCCACCCCTATAACTGCTTTCAGCAACATCTTCTGTTGTTTCCCTCCCAGAAGTTCCCACCTGAACAACCCCGGCGCCCATGGCGACGGGGTTTTTTTTGCCCGCAGCTGGCCCATCTTTGGCATGTGACCAAAGGAGAGCGGCGGGCATGAATATCGGTGAAGCGGCAGCGGCCACGGGCGTGTCGGCCAAGATGATCCGGCATTATGAAAGCATCGGCCTGATCAAGCCGGCAGTGCGGACCGATGCCGGATACCGCGTCTATCAGGATGGCGACATCCATACCCTGCGCTTCATCCGCCACGCCCGCGATCTGGGCTTCTCCCTGGACGATCTGGACGCGCTGCTGCGGCTTTGGGCCGACCGGGGGCGGTCATCGTGCGAGGTGAAGAAGCTGGCCCTGTCCCATATCGACACGCTGGATCGCAAGATCGCGGAGCTGCAGGCCATGCGTGCCACTTTGACCGATCTGGCCGACCGCTGCCATGGCGATGAACGCCCGCATTGCCCGATTCTGGAGGGGTTGGCCGGCTGAAACCGCTTCCAGCCTACATATCGGCCGGCAATATCGGCCCGATTGCCACCGTTTAAGGATTTTTTAAGGGATCGGAAGAAAATGGCTTGACCTGGGTCACGATTTGAAAGAAATAGTCTTCCACCGGGCAGGAACGCTTCACTTGTTTCAACAAGGGTTGCTTTCACGCTGCGAGCGGCCAAAAGAAAAGGCCGCTCAATGAGCGGCCTGAGTTTAGGGAGGAAACGCCCGATAAGGGCAAGCAGCACAACGTGCTGCGATGCACAATATGGCGCGGACGGCTTGCCATGGCAAGCACAAAACAGCCCCCTTGTGGGGCTGTTGCCGTTTCCAGTGCCACCGGTGGACAGCTTTATGGACATTCATGAAAAGTCCAGGCAGACCGCGGTGCCGCGTCGTTCCATGGATAAACCCTTCCAAATGAATATGAATTGGCGTTCATCCACAGGATGGCCGCCCCCGCCCCTTGCTGCGACGCAGCATCAGCCATGCGATGATATTCAGGGCGGCCTGCGTCATCCGCATGACTACGTTGTCTTGGTCCCGGCCAGCCCTGTGCCGAAGATGCCGGTGACATTGGCCGGAATTAAATTCATATTCGATCTAATCCAGATCATGAATAGGATAAGCGACCGGGATATGACCTGATCCCGGCATCTATGAATATGGTTATTGCTTAAAGCCTATGCGGCAATGTCACGGCCCAATTCTGGCCATTTCGTGACTTGTTTACTGGCATAGGCCGAAAGTATTCGAAAAATACGGCCTTAGAGGGGTGTTGGGCGCCAATGGAGAAGGATAAAGTCTATATGGATTGAAGATGCCGGTGCCTCTCGCCTTCCATCGCCATCCGCAAGGATTGGGGGCGCCATCCACCGGCCGGGTAGGAGCGAACGCCATGAGCATGCAGACCGTGATTCTGATCGACGCGAACAAGCTGTTCCGGGAAGGGCTGAGCCGCCTGCTGCTGGATGTGCCGTTCCAGGTGACGGCCGAATATGCCAGCGTCGATGAGGCGATGGCCGATCCTTCGGTGCGGGCCGAACTGGTCCTGGTCGATCCCGGTGAGGATATGGGTGCCCTGGCCCGTATCGGCCAGCTGCGCCAGCAGCGGCCGGAAGCGCCGGTGGTCATCCTGACCGGCGGGCTGGACGCACGGCGCCTGACCCAGGCGCTGGAGGCTGGAGTGTCAGGCTATCTGATGAAGGACATGTCGGCCGACGCGCTGGCCCAGTCCCTGCGCCTGGTGATGATGGGGGAGAAGGTGTTCCCCACCCATCTGGCCGAACTGCTGGTCACCGGGCAGGTGCAGCCCCAGCCCGCCACGGAGATCACGGCGCTGCGCAAGGGTCTGTCGCAGCGTGAGACGCAGATTCTGCGCTGCCTGATCGATGGCGACAGCAACAAGATCATCGCCGGCTCGCTGGGCATCACGGAAGCCACCGTGAAGGTCCATCTGAAAAGCCTGCTGCGCAAGATCAACGCCGTCAACCGCACCCAGGCCGCCATCTGGGCCATGAATAACGGGCTGGGCCATCATGAAGGCACCCAGGCCGCCAACAGCGACACGCCGGAAACCGCCGGTGCCGCTTCCGCCTGAGACCGGTCCTCCCTGACCGACCCCTGGACGCCGCCCTGGGACGCCCCCAAGGGCGGCGTTCTTCTTATGTGCATATGACAAGCGCAATCGAATCGCGACTGCATATCGAAGTATGTTGACGGCGAAACTCCCTGTTGAACTCCCGTCCTCATGCGGTGAACACGGGGGTGCTCCATCGCTATCCGAAGGGATAGCGCGTTACATCGGTATTACATTTTTGAAAATTTGGTATAAGTTGAGTATCGCGCATGGGTAGCAAGGGAAAAAGTTAATAACTTCCTAAATTCGGAAGGGAAGTTGTTGGGGCATGGCGGATCGGGTGAAAGCTCGATTTAAGTGCTTGATCAACGAGTATCGGCACCGTCCTTACGGTCCAGGCTGACCACATCATATTGGTAGTGGTATGGATTATATCCTGTGGCGTGCCGCTGCTTGCGGGTCGGTGGAGATTTCCTGTCTCCATGCAATTTTTTGCAGCGGCTGCTGCATAAAATTGTAGGAAGCAGGGAACTCATGTACAGTGGGGAAATTCTGCACCCAAACACCCATGACAGGTTGCGGAGAAGCGTAGAGGCCGTGGAAAATGCGTCTGATACTGATCGATCATGAAGCCGCTTTCGTAACCCGTGTCCGGCAGCTGGTGCGCCGCGCCGGGCTGGGCGATGCGGTTGACGAAGTTGCGGAGCTGGCCGATCTGGCGCGGCTGGCCGAACGCTACCCGCAGGAGCCGCTGGTCGGCATGGTGTCCACCACCATGGCCGTGCGTGGCGCCATCAAGGAATTCGTGCAGCGCTGCCCGTCGGTGCCGCTGATCGCCGTGGGCGGCAACGATCCCGACCGCATGCGTGCGGCCCTGGGTGAAGGGGCCCGCGCCTATGTCCGCCGAGGCGATGTGGGGGAGGAGCTGCCCAGCGCGCTGGAGGTGGTGCGTGACGGCGGCGTCTTCGTGCCGCCCGTGGTGGCCATGCGGCCGGGCGGGGAACCGCTGATGACCGTGGCGGGTCCGGTGCCCGCCGGCTTCTTCCGCGAGGATGCGGGCAAGCAGCTGACCCCGCGCCAGCGCGAGATCCTGTCGATGATCCGCAACGGCCGCAACAACCAGGAAATCGCCGACACGCTGGACCTGACGGTGGGCACGGTGAAGATTCACATCACCGCCATCTTCAAGGCGCTGGGGGTGCGAAACCGCACCCAGGCCATGGTCGCGGCCGACTGGCTGGACCTGCCCGTGGTCCAGGTGGCGGCGACGACGGCTTGATGTTCCCTCAAGCGCCGGGCGCCACCATCCGGTGGCTTGGCTTGGCGCCGCATGGGCGGCCCGGCAGTCGTCGGCCCGATCGATCCCCGTTTATCCAGTATCGGACGGCTTATCGGGGGCGGCTTGATGCCGCCTCCTGCTTTTTGCCCCGCAATTGCCAGAAAGCAGCGTATTGTGTCGCCGTGATCACCGCTTGTTCCGCCCCTGTCGGGCGTGCAAGGGGGGAACAGCGGGGCAGCCGCCTGGGCCGGAACGGGGCGTGCGCCTTGACCCGGAACGGGGTGTCTGCTATCGCCGCCCTTTATTCATTCGGTTCGGCGAACAGCCGAGGGTGATGCATGTCCGATATCTTTCGTGAAGTTGACGAGGATCTGCGCCGCGACCAGATCATGAAGTTCTGGAAGCGGTATGGCGGCCTGGTCATCGCGGCCGCAATCCTGGTGGTGGCGGCCACGGCCGGCAATGTCGGCTGGAAGCATTGGCGCACCACCCGCATGGAAGAGCGCACGGCGGTCCTGTCCGAGGCGCTGGCCAAGCTGCGCCCCGCCGACGAGAATACCCAGCCCGACACCAAGGGTGCCGCCGAGGCGCTGGCCGCCGCATCCGCCAAGCTGGGTGCCGGCCATGCCGACCTGGCCCGCCTGTACGAGGCCGGCCTGCGTGCCCGCGACGGGCAGCGCGATGATGCCGTGAAGCTGTACGATCAGGTGGCGGGCACCGCCGGGGCCGACCCGATGCTGCGCGATCTGGCCACCCTGCTGTCGGTGCAGTTGCAGCTGGACACGGGCGATGCGGCGGCCCTACGCGGCCGTCTGGCCCCGCTGCTGAAGGCGGGCGCCTGGAAGGCATCGGCGACAGAGGCGTCGGGTCTGCTGGCCGCGCGTGCCGGCGACAATGCCGGTGCGGCCGCCCTGTTCAAGGAACTGTCCGAGGACGCCACCGCCCCGCAGGGCCTGCGCGCCCGCGCCACCGAACTGGCCGCGCTCTACGCGGCGACGAAATAAGTCCGGGATCAAGGATAAGATGGTCGACACCACCCGTTCCGCCGCCGCCGCGTCCCGTCGCCCCGGCACCGCCCTGACCCGTTACCGCGCGGCCGCCCGCATCGCTGCACCGCTGCTGGCCTGCCTGCTGCTGTCGGGCTGCGGCATCACCGATTGGTTCTCCAGCGAGGATGACGGCCCCAAGCTGGGCGGCAACCGCATCTCGGTTCTCCAGCTCCAGCAGCAGTTGGAGGTCGATCCGCAGGTGACGGCGTCGGAAGTGACGTTGCCCGAAGCGGTGGCCAACCCGAACTGGGCCCAGGCCGGGGGCAACCCCGCCCATAATCCGGGCCATGTCGCGCTGGGCGGCAACCTGCGCAAGGTGTGGAGCACGTCGGTCTCCGGTTCCGACAGCAGCATGCGCCTGCTGGCCGGTCCGGTGATTTCCAACGGCCGCCTGTTCGTGCTGGATACCGATTACGACCTGCATGCCTATGACGCCCAGTCCGGCAAGCGCATCTGGACCCGCAACATCCTGCGCGAGAAGCAGGATGGCGAGGCGTTCGGCGGCGGTGTGGCTGTGGTCGATAACCGCATCTACACCACCAACGGCTTCGGCGAGGCCGTGGCCCTGGATTACGACAATGGCGAGGTCGTCTGGCGCCGGCGCATCGCCGGTCCGATTCGCTCCGCCCCCACCGTTTCGGATGGCCGCGTCTTCGTCTCCACCACCGATAATCAGATGATCACCCTGTCGGCGGAAAGCGGTGCGCTGCAATGGTACCACACCGGCTTCCTGGAGCCCGCCGCCCTGCTGGGCGGTTCCGCCACGGCGGTCGAGGGTGACACGGCCATCGTCCCCTATTCGTCGGGCGAACTGTTCGCGCTGCGCGTGGAAAACGGCCGCCAGTCCTGGCAGGACAGCCTGGCCTCGGTCCGCCGGGGCGAGAACCTGACGGGTCTGGCAGATATTCGCGGCCTGCCGGTCATCGCCGACGGCATCGCCTATGCCATCAGCCATTCCGGCCGCATGGCGGCCGTGGATATCCGGTCCGGCCAGCGGGTCTGGGAACAGGATATCGGTGGCATCACCACCCCGGCCGTGATCGGCGACTGGATTTTCGTCACCACCAATGACAGCCAGGTCGTGGCCCTGACCAAGAAGGATGGCCGCGTCCGCTGGATCTCCCAGCTTCAGCAGTGGGAGGATGAGGAGGACAAGGAGGATCCGGTCCTGTGGACGGGTCCCCTGGTGGCCGGCGGCCGCCTGATCCTGACCAACAACCAGGGTGAACTGGTCGAACTGTCGGTGGCCGACGGCAAGGTGCTGAAGACCACCGAACTGTCCGGCCCCACCCTGCAGGCCCCTGTCGTGGCCGGCGAAACGCTTTATCTTTTGACGGAAGATGGCGACCTGGTCGCCTATCGGTAATACGGAGTTTTAAGTGATCAAGGCCACGCACCGGCTGACGGTCGCCATCATCGGGCGCCCCAATGTCGGCAAGTCCACCCTGTTCAACCGGCTGGTCGGCAAGAAGATCGCCCTGGTTGACGACCAGCCCGGCGTGACGCGCGACTGGCGCGCCGCCGACGGGCGCGTCGGCGGGCTGGAATTCACCGTGGTCGATACGGCCGGCCTGGAAGACGTGTTCGACGACAGCCTGGAGTCGCGCATGCGCCGCCAGACGGAGCGGGCGGTGGAACGGGCCGACGTGGCCCTGTTCCTGATCGACGCGCGTGCCGGCGTCACGGCCATGGACAAGCATTTCGCCAACTGGCTGCGCAAGGCCGGCAAGCCCACCATCCTGATCGCCAACAAGTGCGAGGGTGCGGCCAGCCGCCCCGGCCTGATCGAGGCGTTCGAACTGGGTCTGGGCGAGCCGGTGCCTTTGTCGGCCGAGCATGGCGAGGGCATGGCCGATCTGGTGACCGCCCTTGAGCCCTTCATGCCCAAGGATGACGAGCCGGAGGAGGAGGAGGCTTTCGACGAAGCCGCCGCCGAGGCCAGCGTTCGCAAGGATCTGGGCGAGGGCGAGGAATTCATCGATGAGGATGAGCCCAAGGCGTTGCAACTGGCCATCGTCGGCCGGCCGAACGTGGGCAAGTCCACCCTGCTGAACGCCCTGGTGCGCGAAGAACGCGTCCTGACCGGCCCGGAGGCCGGCATGACGCGTGACGCCATCGCCGTGGAATGGGAATGGAAGGGCCGTCCCATCCGCCTGGTCGATACCGCGGGCCTGCGCAAGCGGGCGCGGGTGGAGGCCAAGCTGGAGAAGATGGCCAACCAGGACACGCTGCGCGTCATCCGCATGGCGCATGTCGTGGTGCTGGTGCTGGATGCCGACGGTATCCTGGACAAGCAGGACCTGACCATCGCCCGGCTGGTGGTGGAGGAAGGCCGCGCCCTGGTCATCGCGCTGAACAAGTGGGATGCCGTCCAGGACAAGAACGCCGCCTTGCGCCGTATGGCCGACCGGTTGCAGACCTCCCTGCCGCAGGTGAAGGGCATTCCCACCGTCGCCATCTCGGCCCTCAAGAACCAGCGGCTGGTCGATCTGCTGGACGCGGTGGTCACCACCTACGGCGTCTGGAACCGCCGCATCCCGACCTCGGCGCTGAACCGCTGGCTGGCGGACATGACGTCCAGCCATCCGCCGCCGCTGGTCGATGGCCGTCGCCTGAAGATCCGCTACATGACCCAGGTGAAGAGCCGCCCGCCGACCTTCGCCCTGTTCGTTAGCAAGCCCGTGGACCTGCCGGACCATTATTCCCGCTATCTGGTCAACGGCATGCGCGAGCATCTGGACCTGCCGGGCGTGCCCATCCGCCTGCTGCTGCGCAAGGGCAGCACGAATCCGTACGATTGAGGTTTTGTAGTTCCCTCAGGCGCCGGGCGCCGACATCCGTCGGCCTCCAGCGATCGTGGAAATGACCGTGTTGGGATAGTGCCCAGGTTCCGACGTTGAATGGCTCCGGGCACGTGTGACGGTTTTCCTTCCACGCCAACAGGATAGTTGCCAAACCGAACCTATCCATTAGACTAAGACTAATCGGATAGGGTTTGGGGCGTCATGATTTTCGGGGCCAGCTTCTGGAACAAGAAGAAGACCTTTGAAGTCTTCCTGAAAAAGGATGACCGCTGGCAGCTGCATGCCCTGTGCGATGAGGAGAAGGACGCCGTCAACGAGGCGCAGCTGCTGTTGCGCTTGGGCAAGACCCTGGCCGTGAAGGTGGTGCGCCACCGCGTGCTGTCCAGTTCCGCCAGTTCGGAAATGGTGGTCTATGAGGCCACGGCCAATCCGCCCAAGGAGAAGCCCATCGTCATTTCCACCCCCGTCGGCGAACTGGCTGTCTGCAAAATCGTGGATGACCTGTTCACGGCCGACGGGCGGCGGACCATTGGGCAGGTGATGCGCGAC
The DNA here is from genome assembly GCF_048066115.1 of Niveispirillum sp. KHB5.9. NCBI lineage: Bacteria > Pseudomonadati > Pseudomonadota > Alphaproteobacteria > Rhodospirillales > Azospirillaceae > Niveispirillum > Niveispirillum sp. KHB5.9. Next base: position 83,320 of record NZ_JBLTYX010000001.1, read on the forward strand.
TATCTGCAGCGCGCCAATATCTGCACCACCGAACTGCTGCACAGTTTCAGCCATATCCGCAAATTGCAGGATGCGCAGGGTTTGGTAAATGCTGGGCTGCATCGCGTCGGTTCCGCCCAGGCGGCGGCCCTGGGCGTGCCGGTGAAGGAGCGGATGCAGCTGCTTGATACGCTGGTCACCCAGGCCCAGCAGAAAGCCCGCGCCTTCGCGGCCGAACGTGCCAGCTTTCCCGACTTCAAAGGGCAGGATCTGGGCGGCCTGTCCAGCATCGTCGCGCAGAAGGTGGGACTAGAGCATCACGACTATGTCCTGAACGCCTTGATCAGCATCTGGCTGTTCGAATGCCGGTCGCTCTTGTCCAAGGTCGATGCGCTGACCCGGTTGGCCCAGGACAATGTGGAGAATGGCTTGGTGCGACAGGTGGATGCCATCCTGTCCGACACCATGATCTTCGCCGAAGTGGTGCAGGAACTGTTCGCGCCGCAGCCCAACCTGGGCACCGCCTTGCGCCAGATGGGCTCCGTGGTCCTGTGCCGCAAGGGCATCGCCGACCAGGTGGCCAACCCCACCTTGAAGATCATCGCCGGCATGATTCAGCAGGGGCATCTGCCGCAGACCCAGGCGGCCCTGGCCGACCGGCTGCTGCGCGAGATCAATACCGACCGGCCGCTGGATCAGCGGGCGCCGGACAAGGAAGGCGCCCTGCTGGACGAGCTGGTTCTATCCCTGACGGGAGAGGATGGCACCATCCTGGGCGGGGACCGCACCCGCCAGTCGGTAGATCGCCGCCGCCTGCGCCAGCGCCAGGAAATCCTGCGCGCCCAGGGGCTGCACAGCGTGGCGGATAATCTGCGCTAGCTTTTTTGTTCCCTCAGGCGCCGGTCGCCCGCATCCGCGGGCTTGGCTTGCGCGACCACGCGGTCCCAGGCCGGCGGTCGCCGGCCTGGGACAGTCCCGTCGTGCAGACTATTCCTCGCGGCGGCGGTAATCCTGCAGGCGGGTGACGCGCAGGGCCTGGACGCCGTGGCGGTCGATCATTTCCTGCCAGGACGCGAATTCCTCGGCCGACAGGCCATAGCGGGCGCAGGCATCCTCAACGGACAACAGGCCGGCGCGCACGCCAGCCACAACTTCCGCCTTGCGCCGCATCACCCAGCGGCGCGTATCGGGCGGGGGAAGATCGTCCAGCGTCAGACGACCGCTGCCATCGGCGATGCCCTGGGCATCGGCTTCCGATTCCGCGCGGAGGCGGGACGTGGCGGCGGGGTTGAGCGGTTTCATGATAGGGGTCGCCTTCAATCCAGTACACCCTGGTATCGATAGCGCCCGCCCCCTTAACAAACGGTGAAGCTGAGACCAAATCCCCGGCAATGATGCGCGGCGATCCCGATGATCAATCCTTGATCGACAGGACATTGGTCATGGTGATCGGCAAGCTTCCCAGCATCAGGTACGGCTCCGTGGACGTCAGATCAACGCCCGTGACCCGGCCAAAGCTCAATACCTGGCCATCGATGGCCTTGCCATCGGCGCCGGTTATTTTAGCCACACCCTTGTAGGTACCGTCCTCGACCGGATTGCCGTTATTGTCCAGACCATCCCAATCCACATCCTGCGTGCCCGCGAACTTGGACAGCTCGATGGTGCGGAGCACTTTGCCGGTCTTGGCCTCGGTGATCTCGAACACCGCACTGGAGGCCGGCGTGTCGGTGGACACGGTCAGGTGGGCCTTGCCATCCTGGAGCGCGATGCCGTTCGACTGGATCTCCACCGTCTTGCCAAGATAACTGATCGCCTGGTTGGGCTGGCCGTTATTGATGGCACTGATGACGTTGTCCAGCTTGTCGTTGGTCTTGATCGACTGTTCGACCTGTGAATATTGCACCAGCTGCTTGGTGAATTCCGCCGTGTCGGTCGGCTGCAACGGGTCCTGGTTCTGAAGCTGCGAGGTCAGCAGCGTCAGGAAGGTTTCGTAATTGTCCGACAGATCCCCCAGCGCCGATTTCGCGTTGGTGGAGGTGCCGCCGGTACCGGTCGAATTGGAGACGCCGGAAATGGACATGGCTCAATCCTTCCCCATCAGGGTCGTGGGTCAGACCCTGACATCCACCCGCCCCAGCTCCATGATCTGGGCCTGGGCGATAATTGCCGGGTCTTCCTGCTCAACCTCTTCAGAAGCAATCCCTGTGCCATGTCCGGACTGCTCACGCTGGTCCTGACGTTCACGGGCCTGGTCGCCGCTGTCCTGAAGCGAGAAGGACAGGCTGTTCTGGTCGGTCTGCAGACCGGCCTCCTGCAAGGCCTTCTCCAGATGCTTGGCGTCCTTCTGCAGCATCTCCAGGGTCTGCGGATTCTCCACCATCACCTTGGCGCGCAGCTTTCCTTCCGTCCCGATCTCCAGCTGCACGTCGATACGGCCCAGTTCCTGCGGGTTGAGACGGATGGACAGGCGGTCATTGCCGTCCTGGACGGCGCGCTGGACATGGAAGGCCATCTGTTGCGTGGGCGGCATATAGGCGCCCGGACGGTGCGGGGCCGATGTCTGGCGCAGCGACTGGGCGAAATCCGTGCCCTGGGCCTTGCCCGGCTCGCCCGCATGAACGGTGCCGGTCAGGCCATCCACGGTTTCGGCCGGGGTGCCGGTGTCGGGATTGCCGCTGGCACCCTCATCCCCGGCGCCATGGCCTTCGCTGGTCTTGCCGGCGGCGGTGACGGCGCGGGCCAGCAGATTATCCTCCCGCTCGCCATTGACGGCGGGGGGGGCCGCGTCACGGGTACCGGCCTGGTTCTGCCCGGCAGATTGTGCCTGCCCGGTAATGCCGTCCTGCATCTCCGCCTGCGCCTGCGACCCCACATGGCGGGGGGCCAGCATGCGGTTGTTGGTCGCCTCCTCATCCTCCGCCGGGGCCTCGGCCGGTTCGGCTTCCGCCTCGGGGGCTGGCTGGCTGGCGGCGGCCTGGGCATGGGCCGGTGGCGTCACCACCGGGCGCACGGGGGTTGCGGCCGGACGGGTCGGGCTGGCGGTGACATTGGCGGTTGCCGGATGCGCCGTCTGGGCGGCCGGCTCGGCCGCCGTCACGTCCGGCGCGTCAGCCGGGGCCTCGGCCGCAGAGTCCGCGGGCAGTTCCGCCGCTTCCACCGGCTTGGCCTTCACGGCCGGCACCTTGTCGGCCGGGGTAGCGGCGGGTGGGGCTTCCACGCGGGTCGCGCTGACAGTCACAGGGCCGGGGGTGGAGGGTGCGGCGGCGGATGCGGCCGGGGTGGCGGGCGCGGGCTCAGCCACCGCCGTGGTTTCCGTCATCACGGGGGTCTGGGCGGGGGCGCTGTCCACCACCGGTCCGGCCGGAATGGGCTGCGCGACCGGGGCGACGGCCGGACGTACCGCCACCTGCGGGGCCGGGGTGGTGGCCGGCGTGGCATTCTTCGCAAGCTTGGCGGGTTCGGCCGGCGGCGCCGCCGCGGCGGCCGGAACCGGCGTCTCATCGGTCAGGGCCGTGGCCGCCAGTTCGGCGGGCAGGGCGATGGCGGCCACACGTTCATCGGCCGCCGGCGCCACGACCGCCGGAGCGGCAGCGCCGGCCGGGGGAGCGCTGGTCGTCGCGGTGGCGGTGACCGCCGGGCCGGTGGCCGGGACAGGCGGCGGCGCTTCAACGGTTTCAGCCTTCTCCGCGGTCGCGATGACGGGCGCCGGCGCCGGGGCGACCGGGGCGGTCGTCGGCGCGGTCGCCACGGGTGCCGTCTTCGGCGCGGTGGGGAGTATCGGGGCGGCCGTCAGGCGGGGAATGACCGGGGTCGCCACCGGGGCGGCCACCGTTTCCGATGCCGGCACGGTGGGCAGGGCCTTCAGGCCGGTACCGGCCACGGTCAGTGTCAGACCCAGCGCACCGGGTGCCGGGGGTGCGGCGTCGCGTGGAATGATCGCGGGTGCCGTCAGCACCGGCAGGGCGGCATCGGCGACAGGCAGGGTGGCAACCTCACCCTCCGCCAGCATCAGCGTCGCGACCTCGTCCCCGCCCTCCTCAACCGATTCCACGGCCACTTCCAGGGAGATTTCCCCTTCCAGCGGCGCGCCCTCGGCGCTGATGGCGGTCGTCAGATCGTTCAGGAACGCCACGACTTCCTGGTTCATCTCTTGCCCGGCCAGCGCGCCACCGGCCAGCAGGTTCAATCCGGACTGCGCCCAGCGGCCTTCCAGCAGCTTGCCGCTCTGGCTGCCGGCACCGGCCGGGGCCGCCAGGTTCAAGCCCTGGAGCAATCCCGCCGCTCCCTGCGGCAGGGCCGGTCCGGCGGTGCCGTCGGCGGCAACAGGCGTCAGCCCGTCGGCAGCCACCGCGCCTTCCGGCATCGCGCCACCCGTCAGGGCCAGGAAATTGCCCAGCAACTGGTTGAAACTGTCCAGCCCGTCAACCCCCTCGCCCTGGACGGTGGCACCGCCCATCGCACCAAAGGAGAGGGCGGCCGTGGAGGCTGCTGTGGTCGGTGCCGCGAAAAGGGTTGAGACGTCCATGGCTTTGGTTCCTGCGCTTCGTCGGTTGGGACCATGCACCTATCGTGCCAGCATGAAATGGCGGGTTCTGCCGGGTTCTGGACCGCGGACGGCCCTGCCGGGAGGCAGAAGCTGCCGGCCCCTGGGCAAGGCTTGCCGGGCAATGACCCCAGGCAAGGGGAGAGCGTTGCGGCGAACCGGGAGGTTGCCGTGGATGTAGGAAAAATAACCTATTATGCGTGAGGCGTCCTCAGAACGACTTGTTGTAAGCCATCGAGGGGGCACCCTTGCGGGTATAGGCAGCCGGCACGACCGTACCGCCGCGCCTTGTATACATGCCCTCGTCGGCGCGGGCCTTGTTGATGGCCCCGACCAGGGTGTTGATGGTGGATTGCGTCACCTGGGTGGCCGCGCGCACCAGGCGGGCATGTTCCAGGGTGGCATTGATGAAATCGTCCGACGCCTGTTTCAGCTTCGCCTTGCTGTCATCGTCCATCAACTGGAGCGTCTCGGTGTCCGCCTTCACGGAGCGCACGCAATCCTCATAGGTGCGGACCAGCAGCGGCTTCTTGTCGGCGATGGCGGTCAGGGCCGGGATGTTGCGCCTGCGGATGGCATCGTTCTCCAGTTCGAAGAGGTCGGTCAGCCGCCGCATGGCGTCGATCAGCGCATCCGCGCGGGTGTTTGCCGTCATTTCGGTCCTTTCTTTCCTTGTTCTTGTTCCTGCATGCGGATCATGGCCGCCTTGACCTCGTCGGCCAGGCCGACACCGCCGGATTTGGCGATCTGCTTGCCATATTCCTCGATCATCATGCCGCGCCAGGTGTTCTCCGCCTCGCCGCCGCCGAAGGTCTCGTCCGCTTCCACGCCCTGCCACATCTGGCCCAGCATCTGGGAAAGGAACACCGCTTCGAATTCCTGCGCCGCCTTGCCGACATCCTTCATGTTGGGCTGCTTGGCCGGCCGGTTGGCGGCGTTGCTCTGCTGGGCCTGGGACAGGGCCTGGGGATCGAAGCCGGGAGTGGAAAGCTTCATGCCGTCGGACATCACATCACCTCGATCTCGGCCTGGAGCGCGCCAGCCGCCTTGATGGATTGCAGGATCGAGATCATATCACGCGGTCCCACACCCAGGGCATTCAGGTTGGCGACCAGTTCCTGAAGCGAGACGCCGGCCGGCATCACCGCCAGTTTCTTGTCCGCGCCATCATCGACCTGGATGTCGGTGCGCGGCACGACCGTGGTCTGGCCACCCTGGCTGAACGGGGCGGGCTGCGACACCTGCGGCGTCTCGGTGATCTTGATGGTCAGGTTGCCCTGGGCGATGGCGACCGTTGAGATGCGCACATTCTCGCCCATGACGATGACGCCCGACGCCTCGTCGATGACGACGCGCGCCACCTGGTCGGGCTGGACCTTCAACTGCTCCACCTCGCCCAGGAAAGCGACAAGGTCGGCACGGCGCTGGGCGGGCACGTTGATCATCACGCTGGTCGGGTCGGACGCCTTGGCGGTCTGCGGACCCACGAACTGGTTGATGGCGTTGGCGACACGGACCGCCGTGGTGAAATCCGGGTTGCGCAGCGACAGACGCAGATAGGGCAGATCGGACAGGGAGAAATCGATCTCCCGCTCCACGATGGCGCCACCGGCGATACGGCCGCTGGTCGGCACGCCGCGGGTGATGGAGGCACCCGCACCTTGCGCGGAGAAGCCGGAAATGGCCACCGCACCCTGGGCCACGGCATAGACCTCGCCATCGGCACCCAGCAGCGGGGTCACCAGCAGGGTGCCACCCTGCAAGTTTTTTGCATCCGCCATGGCGGCGACACTGATATCGATGCGGGCACCCTGCGAGGTGAAGGGGGGAAGCGTGGCCGTGACCATGACGGCCGCGACATTCTTGGTCCGGATCGTGTCGCCGCGGACATTGACGCCCAACCGCTCCAGCATGCCGATCAGGCTCTGTTCGGTGAACGGCGAGTTGTTGATCGTGTCGCCCGTGCCGTTCAGGCCGACCACCAGGCCGTACCCGATCAGCATGTTGTCGCGCACGCCCTCCACATCGGCGATATCCTTGATTCGGCTCTGTGCATGCGCCATGTCGGGCGCCATCAGCGTCAGCGCCGTCACGATGGCGGCCAGCAGCTGACCGATACGGGTCTTGCCCGAGGTTACTTTGGTGGAGGTCACGGTCGTCGCCATGGCGGTCGTTCCGATTCTGTCGCTTGCCTTCGGTTCGGGGCCTTGTTTGCCCCTTTGTCGGCGGGACAGATGCCAGAACCATGCCAGTCCAGGCATTGCGCGCCTTCCAGGGGTGGTGGTCAAGCCTTGCCGGGCGTCTTGGCGGGCCCCGTGTGGCGTTCGGGGCAAAAAATGCCCTACCGGATCGGCTCTTACGGGTGATACCTGTAGTTTAATCCGTGCGGCCGGCCTATATATGTGGTGTCGGAGCCGCCCCCAATAGCGAAAGCAGCCATCCGCGCCATGAAGATCGAGGGTCCTTCCTCCGCCCGTCCCGGTCAGGTGAAGAAAGCCACGCGCAGCGGCGGCGGCGAATTCTCACGCCATATCCAGGGCGGGGACGAGGATGAGGGCGTCTCCCGGTCCTCGGGCCCGCAGACGGCGGCCGGCATCAATCCGCTGTTCGCCTTGCAGGAGGTGGATGATCCCACATCCGGCAAGAAGCGCCGCGCCCGTGCACGTGGTGAGGATATCCTAGACCGGTTGGATGAGCTGCGGCTGGGCCTGCTGACCGGGTCCATTCCGCTGGAAAAGCTGCATGAGCTGACGCGGGTTCTGCAGAACCGCCGCGACAGCATCGACGATCCCCGCCTGCAGGAGATCCTGGACGAGATCGACCTGCGCGCGCAGGTGGAGATCGCCAAGCTGACGCCGCAGGGCTGACACGGCCTGCGACGGACTGCATACGACTGAAGGCGAGTTGCCTTCACCTCCCCAGGAAATTGTTTCAATTCAGCACATTAGAAGTTTTGCGCCGATGTTGCTCGGCTGTTGCGGGGCGGGCTCTGTCTCCCTATACTCCGCGCCGTTTCCAGGCCCAGGATCGGACCAGACAGATGTCGTCATCGTTGCCTCTGCTTCCCCCCGATTACCGCCCGTCGGATGACGAGGAATATATGAACCCGCTGATGCGGGCCTTCTTCCGGCACAAGCTGCTGCAATGGCGGGCGGAACTGCTGCGCGAAAGCAGCGAGACGCTGAACACCCTGCATGAGGATGGCGGGGCGCAGGAACCCGACATCTCCGACCGCGCCACGCTGGAGACGGACCGGGCGCTGGAACTGCGTACCCGCGACCGGGAACGCAAGTTGATCTCCAAGATCGACGCCGCCCTGCAGCGCATCCATGAGGGCGAGTACGGCTATTGCGAGGAGACGGGGGAGCCGATCGGTGTCCGTCGCCTGGAAGCCCGCCCCATCGCGACGCTCAGCCTGGAGGCCCAGGAACGCCACGAACGCATGGAACGCACCCACCGCGACGATTGAGGCGGGGACGGTTCCAAGAACAGGAAAGGCCGGCGGGGTGATCCGCCGGCCTTTTCCATGTGCTGGCCACAATCGGGCCGCCGTCAAATCCCCTTCAACGCCGCCTTCACCCCACCTTCCAGCAGCGCATAGGCCCGCTCCAGCGCCGTGCGGAAGGCGGGATTGTCGCGCAGGGCCGGCGGGAACACCTGTTCCAGGGTGAAGAAGCAGGACACGTCGCGATGCGCATCGCCCGTGACCGCACGCCCGATGGTCAGCAGGCTCTCGGCCAGCGGGTCGGTCAGCTTGGTGCCGTCGGCGGCCTTCCTGCGAACGAAATGCATCCAGGCGGCCACGGGCAGGGCCAGATTGTCCACCGGCGCACCCGCCGCCAGCCGTTCGGCGATGGTGCCGAACAGGCGGAAGGGCAGCTTGGCCGACCCGTCCCAGGCGATCTGCGACAGGAGATGCCGGATGCCGGGATTGGCGAAACGGGCCAGGATGGCGTCGATATAGGCGGGATAATCGATGCCGGCATCCGGGTTCAGGGTCGGGCTTATATCGTCCAGCATCAGGCGGCGGGCGAAGCCGGCAAGGTCGGCATCGCCCATGGCCTCGGCCACCGACTCATAGCCCGCCAGACTGCCCAGATAGGCCAGCGTGGAGTGCGGGCCGTTCAGCAGGCGCAGCTTGGCGCGGTCATAGGCGCTGACATCCTTGGTCAGGGTCACGCCGATGGACGCGAAGTCGGGACGGATATTGCTGAACTTGTCCTCGATCACCCATTGCGTGAACCGTTCACGCTGGATCGGCCAAGCGTCCTGAACCCCGGTATCATGCGTCACGCGGGTGCGCAGCGCGTCGTCGGTGGCGGGCGTGATGCTGTCGACCATGGTGCGGGGGAAGGCGACCTTTTCGCGAATCCAGGCGGCCAGGGCCCCATCCTGCTTTTCCGCCAGATCGGCCACGGCGCGGCCCAGCTTGTGGCCGTTATCCACCAGATTGTCGCAGGAGATGACCGTGAAGGGGGCTGTCCCGGCCGCATGGCGGCGGCGCAGACCTTCGACCAGATGGCCGATCAGGCTGACCGGGTTCAGCGGTTCGGCCACGTCATGGGCGATGTCGGCATGGTCGAAATCCAGGCTGCCATCGCCCTTCAGGCAGTAGCCCTTCTCCGTCACCGTCATGGTGACGATGACCGTGTCGGGGTTGGCCAGACGGGCCAGCAGGGCGGGGCGGTCGGCCGGTCCCGCCAGCGTCTCCTTGATGGCGCCGATCACCCGGTACCGCGTCTCCCGCTCCAGTTCCGCCAGGATATAGAGATTGTCCTGAGGACGCAGCGCATCGCGCACATCGGTGCTGCGCAAAGCGGCGGCACAGATGGCCCAGTTGCCGCCCTGGCCCAGCGCCTCGTCGAAGAAGAACGCTTGATGGGCGCGGAAGAAGGCGCCGGGGCCGAAATGCACCACGCCGATGCCGGCCGCATCGCGGTCATAGGCGGGGCGGGCCACATCGGCGCTGAGCAGGCCCAGATTGGCGGTGGAAAGCGACGGCATCAGAGGGTCACTCCATTCTTCCAGATGGCGATTTCGCGCTGACCATTCTTTTCGGCGCGTGTTTCCTTGCCCGATGCGGTGTCCAGGATCAGGGACCACAGCGCATCCGCCGCCCCGTCCAGACCGGCATGGGTCAGCGCGAGCCCCGCATCGAAATCGATCCAGTTCGGCTTCTGCCGGGCGAGCACAGAATTGGACGCGATCTTCAGCGTCGGGGCGGGAAAGCCCAGCGGCGTGCCCCGGCCCGTGGTGAACAGGATCACCGTGGCACCCGCCGCCGTCAGCGCCGTGGAGGATACGCCGTCATTGCCCGGCGCCTCCAGCAGGGTCAGGCCCTTCTTGCGGCGCAGCTGGCCATAGGCGATCACGTCGCACAGGGGGGCGCGCCCGCCCTTCTGCACGGCACCCAGCGACTTTTCCTCCAGCGTCGTGATGCCGCCCGCGATATTGCCGGGGGACGGGTTCTCATAGACCGGCTGGTTGTGATCCAGGAAATACTGTTTGAAGCCGTTGACCACATCGACGACGCCGTCGAACACCGTCTGGTCAACGGCACGGCGCATCAGAAGTTCCTCCGCCCCGAAGATCTCCGGGATCTCGGTCAGCACGGCACTGCCGCCGGCCACAGTCACCCGGTCGGCCATGCGGCCCACCAGCGGGTTGGCGGTCAGGCCGCTGAACCCGTCCGACCCGCCGCATTTCAGGCCGATCACCAGTTCCGAGGCGGGCAGGGGCTCGCGCTTGTCCTGGGCCGCGATCTCCACCAGCTCGGCGACGGCATTGATGCCGTCCTCGATCTCGTCACTGCTGGCTTGGGCGGTGAAGGCGCGCAGGCGGGAGCGGTCGATGCCGGGCGCATCGCGCAGCAGCTTGTCCAACTGGTTGCTCTCGCACCCCAGGCCCAGCAGCAGCACGCCGCCGGCATTGGGATGCTGCGCCAGGGCCGAGATGATCGACTTGGTATAGTTCAGATCGTCGCCCAGCTGCGAACAGCCGAACGGATGGGGCAGGGCCAGCACCCCATCCACCTTACCGGCGAAACGCTGCGACGCCAGAGTGGCGATGCGTTCCGCCGTGCGGCTGACGCAGCCGACGGTGCAGAGGATCCAGATCTCGTTGCGCGTACCCACGCGGCCATTGGCGCGGCGGTAACCCAGGAAGGTGCGTTCGGCCGCCGGCTGCGCCGCCCAGGCTTCATCGGTGCCCGACGGCGCGTATTCATAGCTCAGCGTGCCTGACAGGCCGGTGGCCAGATTATGGCTGTGGACATGGGCGCCGGCATCAATGCCAGCGGTGGCAACACCAATGGGCCAGCCATATTTGCGCACGGCATCGCCCGCCTTGATGGCATGCAGGGCGAACTTGTGGCCGCGCGGAATGTCGGACAGCAGGGTGACGGTCCGGCCCGCCAGCTCGATCCGCGTACCCTGGTCCAGCGCCTTCACGGCCACGGCGACATCATCGGCGGGATCGACGATGTGGGCCGGGGGCAACTCGTCCGGGGACGGTGCGGGAGGTTGCGCGCAACTCATCTTGGCGTCATCCTTGGCATTCGGGGGCAGCGGGCGCACGTCAGGAAACCCCGGCGCGCGACACGTCTGGCTCATTGCAATTGACACCGGTTACCGGATAAAATCAAGAGATCAGGTGGCATCCAAGACCACACATAAAAGCAGGGGGTGGGGTTGGCCAAGGGTCGGGTGCAGCTCAGCGGCGTGACGAAAAGCTTCGGCGCCGTCGATGTGATCAAGGGTGTGGACCTGGAAATCGCGCCGGGGGAGTTGACGGTATTCGTCGGCCCGTCGGGTTGCGGCAAGTCCACCCTGCTGCGGCTGGTGTCGGGCCTGGAATTGCCCACCGGCGGGTCGATCATGATCGGCGACCGCGACGTCACCCTGACCCACCCGTCCAAGCGCGGCATCGCCATGGTGTTCCAGTCCTATGCGCTGTACCCGCATATGAGCGTGGCGGAAAATATGGGCTTCGGCCTGAAGATCGCCGGCCTGCCCAAGGCGGAGATCAAGGCCAAGGTCGCCAAGGCCGCCGAGATCCTGAAACTGACCAATCTGCTGGACCGCAAGCCCCGGGCGCTTTCGGGCGGGCAGCGGCAGCGGGTGGCCATCGGCCGCTGCATCGTGCGCGAGCCGGAGGTTTTCCTGTTCGATGAGCCCCTGTCCAATCTGGACGCGGCCTTGCGCGGCCAGATGCGGGTGGAGATCGCGCGCCTGCATACCAAGCTGGGCGCCACCATGATCTATGTGACCCATGATCAGGTGGAGGCGATGACCCTGGCGTCGAAGATCGTGGTGCTGAATGCCGGTCGCATCGAACAGATCGGCCCGCCGATCGAGCTGTACCGCAACCCCGCCAACCTGTTCGTGGCCGGCTTCATCGGGTCGCCGCAGATGAATTTCATGGGCGGCATCGTGGAGGCGGCGGATGGTGACGCCGTCACCGTGCGCCTGAACGGCACCAGCCTGCGCCTGCCCCGCCACAATGCCGATGTGAAGCGCGGGGCCAAGGTGACGGTCGGCATCCGTCCGGAACATTTCCGGGTGGGGGAAGAGGCGGAAACACGTGACGACACGGCGGTCGAATATGACGCCATCATCGATCTGGTCGAACGGCTGGGCGGGGAGACGCTGGCGCATCTGCGCATGCCGTCGCTGTTTGACGGGGTGCTGGTGGTGAAGCAGCCGGGCGACGTGCCGCTGCGCATCGGCATGGGTTTGCGCGTCGGCGTGCGGCCCAGCCAGTGCCACCTGTTCGACGCCGATGGCCGCGCCGTGGGCTGCCCCGCGGGTCGTGTCGCGGCCGTGGCGGCATGAGGGGGCGGGCGCATGCATGAGAACCGCCTCTCGGGATATCTCTATATCGCGCCCTTCCTGATCGGGCTGGCGACCTTCACCCTGTTCCCCTTCCTGTCATCGTTCCTGCTGTCCTTTTCGGACTATCAGCTGCAGGACCCGGTGGAACATGCACGCTTCCTGGGCTTGGGCAATTACACGCAGATGGCGGGCGACGCGACCTTCCACAATTCACTGGGCGTCACCTTCCTCTATGTGTTCATCACCGTACCGCTGAAGCTGGCCTTCGCGCTGTTCATCGCGTTCGTGCTGAATTTCCGGCTGCGCGGCATCGGGTTCTTCCGCACCGCCTATTACGTGCCCTCTATCCTGGGCGGGTCGGTGGCCATCGCCGTGCTGTGGCGCTATGTGTTCGCCGGTGACGGGTTGATCAACCAGGTGTTGGTTTGGGCGGGCGGGGAGCCGCTGAACTGGCTGGGGGAGCCGGCCTATGCGCTGTTCACCGTCGTGCTGCTGCGCCTGTGGCAGTTCGGGTCGGCCATGGTGGTGTTCCTGGCGGGATTGCAGAACATCCCAGGTGATCTCTATGAGGCGGCGACCATCGACGGGGCCGGCAAGGCCCGCATCTTCTTCACCATCACCCTGCCGCTGCTGACGCCGGTGATCTTTTTCAATTTCATCATGCAGATCGTGCAGGCGTTCCAGGAATTCAACGGCCCCTACATCATCACCGGCGGCGGACCGTTGAAATCCACCTATCTGCTGCCGCTGATGATCTATGAGGAGGCGTTCAAGTACTTCAACGTGGGCTATGCCGCCGCCCTCTCCTGGGTGCTGTTCATCATCATCGCGCTGTTCACCATCATCGCCTTCGCGTCCGCCAAATACTGGGTGTTCTACGGCAATGAGCGGGAGGGGGAGGAATGAGTATCAGCCTGCCCACCTCCCGCCACGACGTCGCCTGGATGGCCAGGGCCAGTGCCCTTGTGCGCTATGGCGTGCTGCTGGGGGTGGGGCTGGTCATGCTCTATCCGCTGTTCTGGATGGGGGCAGCCAGCTTCAAGCCCAATCACGAGATTTTCGGGTCCATTGGGCTGTGGCCGCAGGAGCCGACCCTGGACGGGGTGGTGAAGGGCTGGCGCACCGGCACGGAATATAGTTTCGCGACATATCTGCTGAACAGCTTCGCCTTCATCATTCCCAAGGTGGTGCTGACGGTGGTGTCGTCCGTACTGGTCGCCTACGGCTTCGCGCGGTTCAAGATGCCGGGCAAGCAGCTATGGTTCGCGCTGATGGTGGCCACCATCCTGCTGCCTAAGAGCGTGCTGTTGATCCCGCAATATCTGATGTTCCGGGAATTCGGCTGGCTGGATACCTATCTGCCGCTCTATGTGCCCTGCGCCTTTGCCACCGACGGTTTCTTCGTCTTCATGGTGGTGCAGTTCCTGCGCGGCATTCCGCCGGACATGGAGGAGGCGGCGGTCATCGATGGCTGCAATTCGGTGCAGGTGCTGTGGCATGTGGTGGTGCCGGTGATCATGCCCGCCATCATCTCCGTCGCCCTGTTCCAGTTCATGTGGAGCCTGAACGACTTCCTCTATCCGCTGATCTACCTGTCCTCGGTGGGCAAGTATCCGGTGGCGTTGGCCCTGAAAATGGCCATCGACGTGACGGAGGCCACGGCCTGGAACCAGGTCCTGGCCATGTCCACCATCGCGTTGCTGCCCTCGCTGATCGTGTTCTTCCTGGCGCAGAAATATTTCGTCGAGGGGATCACGTCGGGGTCGGTGAAGGGGTAGGGAGGGCGGTTAAGGTCGCTGATTTTCAGCAATAATTACCGTCATCCTCGCGTGCGTGAGACCTCTGCGAAACTCTTCGGTACCATCGTTGCCACTCTCACTACCGCCACCCCCGGCGAAGGCCGGGGCCCAAGTGACAAGCACCTTGCACTACGACCTGGGCCCCGGCCTTCGCCGGGGTGACGGTAGATATTGTCGGAACCCTCCAGCCCAGACTTTCGCAGAGGTCTCGCGCGCGCGGGAATGACGGTTGGGAGGGCCACAATGAGCCCCCCTCACCCCGCCGGCTGCTGCTGCGTGATGCAGTGGATGCCGCCGCCACCACGCACGATGTCGAGCGCCGGCACGGGAATGATGGTGCGGTCGGGGAACAGTTTTCCGAACAGGCTGACCGCTTCCCCGTCCATCGGGTCCTCGAACTGCGGCATGACGATGCCGCCATTGGCCATGTAGAAATTGGTGTAGGAGAGCGTCAGGCGCACGCCGTTCTGTTCCTGGCGGGCGGGCGTGCGCAGGGTCACCACTTCCAACTCCCGCCCGGCCGCATCCTTGGCGGCGCGTAGGCGGGCGACATTGTCCTGGAACACTTCGTAATTCGGGTCGGACGTATCGTCCGTCACCATGGTCAGCACCACGCCCGGCTTCACGAAGGCCGCGATCTCGTCGATATGGCCGTCGGTCTCGTCCTCTTCATAGCCCTTGGCCAGCCAGATGAACTGCCGCACGCCCAGATGCGCTGCCAGTTCCGCTTCGATCTGCGCGCGTGAGAGATGCGGATTGCGGTTGGGGTTCAGCAGGCATTCCTCGGTGGTCAGCAAGGTGCCCTCGCCATCGACATGGAAGGACCCGCCCTCCATGACCAGCGGGGCGGCGAAGCGCTTCAGTCCCTGGTTTTCCAGGATCAGGCGGCCGACCTGGGTGTCGGGTTGGAAATCCTCATAATTCCGGCCCCAGGCGTTGAAGCCCCAATGCACGCCGGCCACATCACCCTTGCCATTGACCAGGAAGCTGGGCGCGTTGTCACGCAGCCAGCTGTCGGAACAGGGCAGGGGCAGGACGGAGACACCGGGGCCACAGGCGATGGAGACATCCGCGATCTCCCCGTCGGGGCAGAGCATGGTCACCGGTTCGAACTGCGCGATGGCCTTGGCCACTTCGGCATAGGCGTTGCGGGCGGCGGGCAGACCGTTGGGGAAGGTCTCCGCCCGCACGGGCCAGGCCATCCAGCACCTTGTATGCGGTGCCCATTCGGCCGGCATGAAGAAACCTTCGGCGGCGGGGGTGGACATGGATGGTCATCCTTCCTGGGTTCTGGCCTGGGTTCTGGCGGTATGGCCCGGACATGAAAAAGCCCCGGCGAGATTAATCGCCGGGGCCGTATCCTGACAACCATGCCGGTCCTGAAAAAAGGGGGCCGGCCAGTGACTTCGGTATCAGACTGAAAAATGGGAACTGCTTAAAGAAGCAGGCCTTTCCGCCTTAATAACGGCGGTTGGCCGGGGACTGCTCAACCGAAGCGGCAAATCGGGAAAAAGCGCCGAGCCGCAGCATGGGAAGCAGGAAAAAGTACCGCATGATGTCTCTCCATCGTTGTTTTCGATGGACGTAATATAGTTGCGCGAGGGCTTTTGCGCCAGCCGGGGGCAACGCCGAGGCAAGACTGCGCGCCGCGCATGGCTCCTTCGGGGGGCATTTCGCCCCCCGAAGGGAGTATTTCACCGCTTCACATCCAGCCCTTCCTCGTTCACCAGGCTCATCACGTCGGCCACGCTGACCAGGTTGGCATCGCCCGGCACGGAATGCTTCAACGCGGCTGCCGCGGCGGCGAAGTTGATGGCGGCGTCCGCCGCCCAGCCCTTGTCCAGCCCATGGATCAGGCCGGCGGCGAAGGCGTCGCCGCCGCCGATCCGGTCGACAATGCCGTTCAGCTTGTAGGTGCGGGAATAATGGACGCGGTGGTCGCGGGCGGCCACGCGGCCCGTCAGTTCCTGATGGTCCACATCATGATGGGTACGAATGGTCGAGGCCAGCCAGTTCAACCCCGGCCAGGCCTTGAAGGCCAGCTCCGCCGCCGCCAGGAACCGTTCCGACAGGGGCATTGCATGGAAATCCGCGCCCAGGATCAGGGCGATATCCCGCTCATTGCCGAACATCAGGTCGGCGCAGGCCGCCAGCTTGTCGAACACGCCCGGCGCATCGCCGCCCCGGTCGGCCCACAGCTTGGCGCGATAGTTACAGTCGAAGGAGACCTTTACCCCCGCTGCCTTGGCGGCCTGGGCCGCCGCCACGACGGCATGTTCGGCCTCTTCACTGACCGCCGGGGTGATGCCGCCGACATGCAGCCATTGCGCGCCCTCCAGCAGCCTGGGCCAGTCATAGGCGGATGCTTCGGTGACGGCGAAGGCGGAGCCGGCGCGGTCATAGATGATCTCCGACGGGCGCTGCATGGCACCCACGGTCAGGAAATACAGGCCCATGCGGCCATGGCGCATCTGGATGCCGCGCGTGTCGATGCCATGCCGGCGCAGGTCGCCACGGCAGGCCTCGCCAATGCCCTGGTCGGGCAGGGTGGAGACGACGGAGGCATCCCAGCCGAATCGGGCCAGCGACACGGCGACATTGGCTTCCGCCCCGCCGAAGCTGGTCTCCAGCCGCGGGCTTTGCAGCAAAAGCTCCCGCCCCGGTGCCGTCAGCCGCATCAGCAATTCACCGAAACACACGATACGAGCGCTCATCGCGCCACTCCCTTCACATCACGAACCCGCCAGTGCGGGATTTGTGCCACATCTTGTTACGAACTTGGACAGTCGAATGCAAAAACGTATTGCCACCGGTGTCAGTTCGGGACATTAATGTCGCTGTCACCGGTGTCAACGCCAACCGGCCCACGGCATCGGCATAAGACCTAAATCGTTCGACCCGTCCTCATCCTCCTGCCCCCGGCAGTGGGCCGGGAGAGTGCGGCCAGAACGATAAAACCGAAGGGGAAGGAAGCAATGAAGAAGTTCGCGGGTACGCCCTGCATCCGCCGCCGCCTTGCCGGTGCGTCCGCCCTGGTCATGCTGGCGGGCCTTGTCCCGGCCGCCGCACAGGCCCAGGCCCAGGCTCAGGACACCGCTCTTGAGGAGATCGTGGTTACCGGTTTCCGTGGTTCGCTGGCCAGCGCCATCAACAAGAAGCGCAACGAGAACGACATCGTCGATGTCATCAATGCCGAGGATATCGGCAAGTTCCCGGACACCAACCTGGCCGAATCGCTGCAGCGTATCCCCGGCGTCTCCATCGACCGCGATGGCGGCGAAGGCCGCTCCATCACGGTGCGCGGCCTGTCCTCCACCTTCACCCGCGTGCGGCTGAACGGGCTGGAAGCCCTGGCCACGACGGGCGGCAAGGACGGGTCGGGCGGTGCCAACCGTGGCCGCGGCTTCGACTTCCAGATTTTCGCTTCCGAACTCTTCAACAGCCTGACGGTGCGCAAGTCCACCTCGGCCCAGACGGAAGAGGGCTCGCTGGGCGCCACGGTCGACCTGCAGACCGCCCGCCCCTTCGATTACAACAAGTTCGTTTTCTCCGCCTCGGGCAAGATCGGTTATAACGACCTGTCCAAGTCGAAGGACCCGCGCGGCACGCTGCTGGTCTCCGACACGTTCGCGGACGGCAAGATCGGTGCTTTGTTCTCCGTCGCCTATTCGGAGACCAACCGCCTGGAGGAAGGTTCCTCCACCGGCCGTTGGGAACGGGGCATCGATACGATCGGCGCCATTCCCACCAATGGCAATGGCAGCGCCACGGCCAACTTCCTGTTCGGCGGCGGCGGGGCGTCCAACACGCCGGGCAACCGCGCCCTGCCCGAACAATCGGCCTGGCACCCGCGCATTCCGCGCTATGGTCGCCTGGATTACGACCAGGAACGACTGGGCGCCACCGCCGCCCTGCAGTTCCAGCCGTTCGAGACGACGCGCATCACGCTGGACGGCCTCTATGCCGACCTGAAGGGCACGCGCCAGGAACAATATCTGGAAGCCATCTCCTTCAGCCGCAACACCGGTGCGGGCGGCATGGGCGGCACCACCGTCACCCAGGCCAAGTATGATGATCTGGGCAACCTGATCGCCGGCACCTTCAATGGTGTCGATATCCGCACCGAACAGCGCCGCGACCGGCTGCAGACCGAGTTCCTGCAATATTCCTTCAATCTGGATCAGGAATTCACCGACACGATCCGGTTCAAGGGCACTGCCGGCTGGTCGTCGTCCAAGCAGAACAACCCGGAGCAGACGACGCTGTCGCTGGAGGCCTTCAACGTCCAGGGTTACAGCTACGATTATTCCGGTGACAAGAACCTGCCCGCCTTCAATTACGGCTTCGACGTCACCAACCCGGCCAATTACGTTTTCAGCCCGTCGACCCGTCTGTCCAGCACCGGTGGCATTGTCGGCGACCAGTCGCTGATCCGCATGCGCCCCAACAAGACCGAGAACGATTTCCGCACCTTCCGCGGCGAGTTCGAGTGGGACGTGCAGGACTGGCTGCAGCTGAAGGCGGGTCTGGCTTACAAGGATTATGACTTCAAGACGCAGGAACAGCGTCGCTACGCCACCGACGATCCGTTCCGCCCCGCCGGGTCCACCGCGACCCTGACGGAAGCGGCGGTGCCCCTGCCGGCCGGCGTCACCATCGCCAGCATCTCCGACATCGTGAGGGGCTTCGGCCGCCATCTGGACATCCCGAACGGCACGCCGACGGCCTGGGTCGTCCCGTCGATCGACAAGGTCGCCGACATCCTGGGCATCTATTGCAACTGCAAGAACCAGTATGGCGACTTCCGCCTGGATGCTTCCAACCAGCTGGGCCAGAACCGGACGGCCGGTGAGGAGAGCCTGAGCGGCTTCTTCCAGGCCGATTTCAACACCGATCTGGGCGGCATGCCCTTCCGCGGCAATATCGGTATCCGCCAGGTGAAGACGGAGCTGACCTCCGTCGGCTATGTCGGTACCAACCTGGTGACCATCAAGCGTGACTACAAGAACACGCTGCCCGCCATGAACCTGTCGCTGGAGCCGGTCGACGACTTCCTGGTCCGTTTCGGCGCCGCCAAGGTGATGTCGCGTCCCGACCTGCCGAACCTCACCCCCGGTGGCTCGATCAACAACACCGCCCGTACGCTCACCATCGGCAATCCCTATCTGGAACCGATCAAGGCGAACACGCTCGATCTCTCCTTCGAATGGTATCCGGAGAAGGAAACGCTGGTGACGGTCGGCCTGTTCTACAAGGACATCAAGACCTACATCCAGAACATCTCCGAGACGATCGCGTTCAGCGAGACGGGCCTGCCTACCGTGCTGCTGGGTAACGGCAACACGGTCGATACGATCTTCACCACCACCCGCGCCGCCAATACCAGCGGTGGCCCGCTGAAGGGCTTCGAAATCAGCCTGCAGAAGCCGTTCACCTTCCTGCCGGCGCCGTTCGATGATTTCGGCGGCATCGTCAACTTCACCTATGTGACGTCGGATATCGATTACATCGTGACCGGCCGCACGGTGACCGAGCCGCTGGTCGGCCTGTCGCCCAAGTCGTTCAACGCCACCCTCTACTACGAGAACGACGATTTCAGCGCCCGCGTCTCCGGTTCCTTCCGTGACGAATACCTGACGCAGATCGCTCCCGGCAATGCCAACGACATCCGCGGCAAGGCCTCGACCTTCAACCTGGACTTCTCGGCCAGCTATAACTTCTCCGAGCAGATCTCGGTGACGTTCGAGGCGATCAACCTGACCGACGAGTTCGACGAGCGCTGGGTCGGCACCAGCAGCCGCCAGAATTCGGAAGAGTATGTTCATTACGGCCGCCAGTTCTTCCTGGGTGCCAAGTACAAGTACTGATGATTTGTGGCCGCCCCGGTCGGGGCGGCTGCTTCCAGCACTGGCCACCCCTCGAAAACAAGGCGGCGGCCGGCGCGGAAACCGGTGGCAATGTGCCCCTGCCTCCGGTATGTGCTTGACCTCCTGTTCCGAACTCACGACGGCCCCTCCGGATCATGGAGGGGCCGTTTTCCTGTCGATATGGAGCCTGATCCCGTGAACATGTCCTCCTTCATCATCCTGCTGAAAAGCTCGCCCGTCATTCCCGTCCTGACCATCGAACGGGTCGAGGATGCGGCCCCCTTGGCCCAGGCCCTGAAGGAAGGCGGGTTGTCGGTGGTGGAGGTGACGTTGCGCACCCCGGCGGCGCTGGATGCCATCACCGCCATGAAGCGCGCCGTGCCCGGCCTGATCGTGGGCGCCGGCACCATCCTGAAGCCCTCCGATCTGGATGCGGCCATGTCGGCCGGATCGGATTTCATCGTCACGCCGGCCACCACGCGCGCGCTGGTGGCGCCGCTGAAGGCCTGCGGCGTGCCGGTGATCCCCGGTGTGGCCACGCCCAGCGAGGTGCTGGAGCGCCTGGATGACGGGTTCGAGGTGCTGAAACTGTTCCCGGCCGAGCAATATGGCGGTGCCGCGACCATCGCGGCCCTGGGGGCCCCGCTGGCCCATGCGCGTTTCTGCCCCACGGGTGGCATCGGGCGCGACAAGGTCGCTTCTTACCTGGCGCTGAAGAATGTCGTGGGCGTGGGCGGTTCCTGGATTGCCACCAACGCGCTGATCGCAGCGGGCGACTGGGCCGGCATCAGCGAAAACGCGCGTGCGGCGGCAGCTTTCGCTACAGCCTGAACGGGTAGGGGTGGCGGGCACAGAGGGGGTAAGCCTGGAACCGGCGGCAGCCAGGGCGTGTTTCAAAGGCATCCAACAAACTTGGAGGAGCCCATCATGAAAACGCTTCTTGGCACCGCCGCCCTGGCCCTGGTTCTCGCCACCCCCGCCATGGCCGCCAATTCCGACAATGAGATCGCGGCCTTCCGTCAGGCCAACATCTCCCTGACCCAGGCCATCGCCCAGGCTGAAAAGCAGGGCAAGGGCAAGGCGGTCGATGTCGATTTCGACACCAAGGGCAGCGTCGGCCTGTACCAGATCGACATCGTGTCCGGTGAGACCGTGACCCGCTGGGACGTTGACGCGTCCAACGGCAAGATCGCGTCCGCCGACAAGCAGACCCTCGCCACCTGGGCACAGCAGCTGGGGGCGGGTGTGGAGCCGGCGGAACTGACCGCGTCCTCCACCACCCTGGCCCAGGCGATCGGCATCGCCGAAGCCAAGGGCGGCGGCAAGGCCATCGAGGCCGATGTCGGCCATGACAATGACCGCCTGACCTATGAGATCCAGGTCCTGAACGGCACCGCCACCAAGACCATCCGCGTCGATGGTGCCAGCGGTCAGGTGCTGGCCGACAAGAGCTAAGGCTCAAATCGGCTCGAACGCCCCCGATCCCGGCCTCCCTCCGGGGTCGGGGGCTTTTATTTGGGCAAGCTCACAACCCGTTCAGATACTCTTCCAGGTTCGTATAGCCATCGCCATTGGCATCCCTGGCCCCGTCGGCTGGATCGGCCGGGTTCAGGCCATGGGCCTTCTCCCAGGCATCGGGCATGCCGTCGCGGTCGGCATCGACCGGGGCGGGGGAGGAGGCCAGCACGGGCCAGCCACCCACATCATCCTGGCTGTCGATGATCTTGCCCTCACCCTTGGCCAGGCCGGCGATCACCCGCTCATCCACCGCGTCGCGCACGGGGCCGGCCCCGGCCCTGGCCATCACGGCGCGATAGGCCGCGTCCGCCGCTTCCGTCTTCACCGGCGCCATGGGGATGGGGGCTGTCTGGCGGTAACCTTCCGCCTGTTCCCCCGTCACCAGCGACCAGGGATCGGCCGGTTCGGCATGGTTCATCCAGTTGCCGGCGAAGAAGGCCCTGGCCACGGGGCTCTTCTCGTCAAAGGCCTTGGCACCCTTCGAATCCGGCCCGGACACATAGTAATTGTTCACGAAATTATAGGCGGAGACGGCATCGGCGTCGGCGTTGTAGCCGGACGCCCCCTGCTTGCCCGAGCCCTTCCAGTTGAAGAAGACATTGTTGCGGAAGTCGATGAAGGGCCCTGTCGGGTCGTCCTTCTGGCCTTCGAAATTGCCGGGACGCGGCATGCGGGCCGTGTGGCTGGCCCAGAGATTGTGATGGAAGCTGTAGCGGGCACCGAACGACCCGCGCACCAGCGATCCATAGCCGTGGTCGCCCTTGGCATGCACCGACTTGTTCAGGCTTTCGGCGATCACCGACCATTGCACGGTGACCTGGTCCAACCCGATCAGGCCGTCCTTGTATTTCTGCGAAACGGACAGGCTTTCATCGGTGGACCAGCTGGCCGAGACATGGTCCAGGATGATGTGCTTGCCATCATAGATGGAGACGGCGTCCGCTTCCTGGCCCGAGGCACTGCCCAGGCGGGCGCGGACATGGCGGATGACCACATGATTGGCGGCCACCACCAGCGGATAATCACGCAGCGTGATGCCGCCGCCGGGGGCGGTCTGGCCGGCGATGGTGATGAAGTCGTTCTTGATATTCAGGTTGGATTTCAGCCCGATCGTGCCCGACACGGCGAAAACCACGGTGCGCGGCCCCTTGGCCGTCACCGCCTCGCGCAGGGTGCCGGGGCCTTCATCCTCCAGGCTGGAGACGATGAAGACGCGGCCGGCGCGGCCGCCCATGGCGTGGGCGCCGGCCCCTTCCGCCCCCGGAAAGGCGGGGATCGCGGCCGGCGCCACGTCGCGGCCCACGGCACCGGCGGGACCGGGCGCCAGGATGAGAAGGCCCGTCAGGGCCGGCAGAAGATGATGGCGCATCGACATCGGATATTCCCCCCTTCGAACAGGGCGGCACTTGGTGACGTGCCGTCTTTACACTTGTTTTGACACCGGTTACCATTAAATGATGGTTCCGGCAAATGAAATGGCGGGACCAAACTGGCCATGAGGCCTTGGACCAGAGCCGTTTTGGGGTTGCGCCCCGGCGCCGCCCGGTGCAGTAAGTCTATCGATTGTCCCCCTGGTGGACAATGAACGCCCATAAACATCATGATGATGGGACAGCGCCCTCCATGCCCCGTGCCCGCACCGCCGAAGCCGAGATCGAAGCCCCCGCGATGGAGAAGGCGGAGGCACCCAAGACGTATGTCTGGGACCTGAAGCGCCGGCCCACCATCAATGACGTGGCCCGCCTGGCGGAAGTATCGAAGAAGACGGTGTCGCGCGTCATCAACCAGTCGCCGCTGGTCAATGACGAGACGCGGCAGAAGATCATGAAGGTGATCGATGATATCGGGTACGAACCGGACCCCCAGGCACGCGGCTTGGCATCGCAGCGCTCGTTCCTGCTGGGCATCATCTATGACAATCCCAACAGCCAGTATGTGGTGAATGTCCAGGCCGGCATTCTGGATGCCTGCCGCAAGAGCGGGTTCGAACTGGTGGTGCATCCCTGCCTGCGCACCAGCCCGACCTATATGAAGGAGATGCGGCAGTTCGTGGAGCGGCAGAAGCTGGACGGTGTCATCCTGCTGCCACCCCTGTCGGAGGATGAGGCGCTGGCCGCCATGCTGACGGAGATCGGCTGCCGCTTCATCCGCGTGGCCTGCGTGCCGCTGGACGTGGCCGCCCATCTGGTCGTGTATGAGGATTACAAGGGTGCGGCGGAAGTGGCCGACCATCTGGTCGAGCTGGGCCATCGCCGCATCGGTTTCATCGCCGGCACCCCGCAATATAAATCGGCCCAGGAACGCCGCCGCGGCTTCGCCGATGGGCTGGCGCGGCACGGGCTGGCACTGGATCCCGACCTGTGCGTGCAGGGCGCCTACACGTTCGAGACCGGGCAGGAATGTGCCGAGAAGCTGTTGACCATGGAGAACCCGCCCACGGCCATCTTCGCCTGCAATGACGAGATGGCGGTCGGCGTGTTGCGTGTCGCCTATCGCATGGGCATCGCCATCCCGCAGCAATTGACCCTGGTCGGCTTCGATGACAGCCCGCTGGCGCCGCGTGCCTGCCCATCACTGTCCACCGTGCGCTCCCCCACCCGTGACGTGGGCCGCATGGCGGCGGAAAAGCTGATCCAGCGCATCGCCCAGCCGGACGCCAAGCTGCGCGAAACCATCGTGCAACCGCATCTGGTGGTGCGGGAGAGCAGCGGGCCGGTGCCGGGCTGACGGGGTCAGTTTTTCAGGTCGGCGCCTGGCGCCCGAGGGAACATCAACATTGAACGGAAACCGGTGTCATCGTAAGGTGCCGCCCGCAAACCCCTTTCCAAATGCCCAGGAGCCTTCCGGTGTCCGCACCCCAGGAAATCGCCCAGCGTTTCGTTTCGTCCCGCCTGGCCGCCACGTCGTTGCCGGATTATCCCGGCACCATCCCGAACAATCTGACCACCTCCTACGACATCCAGGACGTGGCCCGGTCGCTGTGGCCAACCCCTGTGCGCGGCTGGAAGATCGGCATGGTGCCGCCGGCTTTCCGGGAAAAGCTGGGCGCCATGCGGCTGGCCGGCCCGGTGTTCGACGGCAATGTCTGGGATTACAGCACCGGCCAGGTGGTGGAACTGCCGGTCATTCCCGGTGGCTTCGCGGCCGTGGAAGGGGAATTCGTGGTCAAGCTGGGCGCCGACATGCCCGCGGTTGGTCCGTCGGACGAGGCGGAAGCCAAGTCGCTGATCGGGTCCATCCATGCCGGGATCGAACTGGCGGGCAGCCCGCTGGCCACCATCAACAAGCTGGGCCCCACCGTGGTGGTCAGCGATTTCGGCAATAATGCCGGGCTGATTGTCGGCCCGGAACTGACCGGCTGGCAGGATGCCGCCCCGGAAAGCCTGACCGTGGAAACGCGGATCGAGGGACAGGTTGTCGGCATCGGCAGTTTCGCCAGCATCCCCGGCACGCCCGTGCAGGCCGTGGCCTTCCTGCTGGCCCATTGCCGGGCGCGCGGCATCGCCCTGCCGGCCGGCACCCTGATCACCACGGGGGCGGTCACCGGCATCCATGACATCGCGCTGGGCCAATCCTCCACCGTCACCTTCGCCCCCGGTGGGGAGATCAAGGTGGTGACGGTGCAGGCGAAGGCGCGTTGATCAGGCTGTAACCCCGAACCGGTAGATGGAGACGTGGCGGTAGAGCTGCCCCGGCTCCAGCCGGGCGGTGGGGAAGGCGGGCTGGTTGGGGCTGTCGGGGAATTTCTGCGGTTCCAGGCAGAGCGCATCGCCCTGGCGATACAGCCGCCCGCCCTTGCCCGGCAGGTTGCCCGGCAGGAAATTGCCCGTATAGAACTGCACTCCCGGTTCGGTGGTCAGCAGGTCCAGTGTCCGGCCCGTGACCGGATCGGTCAGGCGCGCCGCAAAGGCCGGCTCCGCGCCACCGCCTTCATTCAGCACAAAATTATGGTCATAGCCGCGTGCCAGGACCAGCTGCGCCTCACCCCCATCGCGGATGCGGGTGCCGATGACATGCGGCGTGCGGAAATCGAACACGCCGCCCGCCACCGCGCGCAACTCCCCCGTCGGGATCAGATTGGCATCGACGGGCGTATAGCGGCCGGCGGCGATCGTCAGTTCATGGCCCAGGATGTCACCCCCCGCCACCGCACCGCCCAGATTGAAATAGGCGTGGTTGGTCAGGTTCACCACCGTGGGCGCGTCGGTCGCCGCCTCCAGCGTCACGGTCAGACTGTTGTCATCCCCCAGCGTGTAGCGGGCATTGATGTCCAGAGTGCCGGGGAACCCTTCCTCGCCATCCGCACTGCGGCAGGTGAACAGGGCTTCGGTGGCGCTGTGGCTGACCAGGGTCCAGGGGATCAGGTCCAGCCCCTTCATCCCGCCATGCAGGCAGTTCGGCCCGTCGTTGCGCGCGGTCAGGAAGGTCTTGCCATCCAGGTCGAACCGCCCGCCGGCGATGCGGTTGGCATAGCGGCCGACAATGGCGCCCAGGAAGGTACGATTGGCCAGATATGTCGCCAGATCATCATGGCCCAGCACGATATCGGCCAGTACCCCGTCGCGATCCGGCATCCACAGCGATTGCAGGCTGGCGCCCAGCCCGATCAGCCGGGCCGCCGCCCCCTTGGCATTGACCAGTTCCACCCATTCCACCGACGTGCCGTCCGGCATGGTCCCGAACAGGCCGCGACCGGGGGCGGTGGGAGCGGGGGCAATGGTCGGCATGGATCGCTTCCTCAGGCGCAAAACAGGTGGCCATGTTTAGGCTGAATAGTAAGACTATTCAAGCGGACGGCCCGCTCTTTGCTGGATTTATCATATAAAATACGCTATCCAGACGCACCCTTTCCCAAGGCATTAAGGAACGAACATGTCCCGCATCCGGATCGGTCTGGTTGGTGTCGGCAAGATCGCCCGTGACCAGCACCTGCCCGTCATCGCCGCCAACCCGGATTATGAACTGGTGGCCGTGGCCAGCCGGCATGGCCGCGTCGATGGTGTGGCGCATTTCTACACGCTGGAAGGGTTGCTCGAAGGGGCGGGGGATCTGGATGCCATCAGCCTGTGCACCCCCCCGCAAGTCCGCCACGCGCTCGCCCGCCAGGCGCTGGAGGCCGGCAAGCATGTGATGCTGGAAAAGCCGCCGGGTGCGACCCTGTCGGAAGTGTACGACCTGATCGATCTGGCGCGGGAAAAGGGCGTGGCGCTGCTGGCCACCTGGCATTCTCGCTACGCCCCGGCGGTGGAGCCGGCGAAGGCCTGGCTGGAAGGCAAGAAGCTGCGCCGTGTGCATGTTTCCTGGAAGGAGGATGTGCGCCACTGGCATCCCGGCCAGGAATGGATCTGGGAGCCGGGCGGGCTGGGCGTCTTCGACCCCGGCATCAACGCCCTGTCGATCGTCACCCATATCCTGCCGCACGCCCTGATCGTGCATGCCGCGACGCTGGAAGTGCCGGGCAACCGCCAGGCACCCATCGCCGCCACTCTTTCGATGCATGACCATCGGGGCCTGCCCGTGACGGCGGAGTTCGACTGGCGCCAGACCGGGCCGCAGACCTGGGACATCGTGGTGGAAACCGACCAGGGCACCCTGACCCTGTCGCGCGGCGGTGCCGTGATGAGCATCGACGGCGTGGCACAGCTGGAGCAGAAGGAACAGGAATATGCCAACCTCTACGCTCTGTTCGCCAAGCTGGTGGCGGAGCGGAAGGTGGATGCCGACCTGGCCCCCCTGCGTATCGTCGCCGATGCGTATCTGACGGGGCGGTGGTTGCGGGTGGAGGATTTCGTGGAGTAAAGCCGGAGGCCGGCGACTACCGGCCCGCCGCCCATGCGGCGTGAGCCAACGGCGCGGATGCGCCCGCCCGGCGCCTGAGGGAACAGAAATAAACTAAACCCGGTCGAAGCCCGACTGGATGACCTTGCGCATGGCGGCGGCGGCCCGGTCACCGTCGCCGGCCTCGATGGCATCGACGATGGCGGCATGGTCGGCCACGACACGGGACTGAAGCTCCGGCCGGTCGGTAGGGGAGGTCAGGGAGAAGGAGGCGAGCAGCGCCACCTCGATCACCGCCGCGAAGGATCGCATCATCGGGTTGCCGGTGGCGCTGCCCACGGCCACGTGGAAATCCAGGTCGGCATGGGCGAAGCTGCGCTGGTCATGGGCCGGGTCGCCCATGGCGGCGATGCAGCGGCGCAAGGTCGCCACATCCTCTTCCGTGCGGCGCACGGCGGCCAGGGCGGCCGCCTGCGGTTCAAGGGCCGTGCGTACCTCCAGCAAATGGCGGCGCAGCGTCTCGTCCAGGCCCTGGCTGACCTTCCAGGACAGGACATCGGCGTCGAAGAAGTTCCAATGGATCGGGTCCTGCACCTTGGTGCCCACCCGCGTCTTGGAAATCAGCAGTCCCTTGGCCGACAGGGTCTTCAGCACCTCACGCAGCGCCGTGCGCGAGATGCCGAAGCGCGACAGCAGTATCGGTTCCGCCGGCAGGTTGGCGCCCGGCGCATGCACACCGGTCAATATCTCCAGCCCCAGGGTCCGGACGATCTGTTCATGGTTGGACAGTGGACGATCGATGACCCAGCGGGCGATGGACATGTTCTACCCCGTGCGCCCGGTGGGAGCGGAGAATTGCAGGATCAGGCGTTGCAGTCCGATGAATATGAATAAAAGCAGGCCGATGGCAATCTTCGTCCACCAGGATGACAGCGTGCCGTCGAAGGTGATCCAGGTCAGGATCAGCCCCTGGATCAGCACGCCGATCAGCGATCCGGCCATGCCGCCGACCCCGCCGGACAGCAAGGTGCCGCCGATCACCACCGCCGCGATGGCGTCCAATTCCACCCCCACACCGGTCAGCGCATAGCCGGAACGGGTGTAGAGCGAGAAGACGATGCCGGCCAGGGCCGCCATCAGGCTGGAGAAGCCATAGACCAGGATGGTGGTGCGGGCCTGATCGATGCCCATCAGCCCGGCGAAGCGGGCATTGCCGCCCAGCGCATAGGTCTTCACCCCGAACCGGGTGAAATGCAGCAGCACCCCGCCGGCCAGGAAGGCCAGCAGCATGATGATGGCGATCAGCCCCAGCCGCCCGCCACCGGGTAGGTCGATGGCCAGGCCCGACAGCGACTGGTAGAAGCCGTGGCGCACGGGAATGCTGTCGGTGGACAGCAGCAACGCCGCCCCGCGCGCCAGGAACATCGCCGTCAGGGTGACGATGAAGGGCGGGGCCTTCAGATAATGGATCGCCGCCCCGACGCCGCAGCCGAACAGGGCGCCGCCGCCCAGCACGATGGTGAAGGCGACCAGCGGGTGCAGGCCGAGATTTTCCACCATCACCGCCAGGGCCACGGTGGTGAAGCCCATCACCGCCCCCACCGACAGGTCGATGCCGCCCGACAGGATGACGAAGGTCATGCCCACGGCCAGCACGCCCAGGAAGGCGTTGTCGGTCAGCAGATTGGCCATGACGCGCGTGCCCAGCATGGCGGGGAACTGCACGGCACAGGCGGCATAGAGCAGGATGAAGACGAACAGGGTCGTCAGGAGGGGCAGGGTACGGGCATTGATGCTCATGATGCCGCACTCCGGCGCTTGAAACGGGCGGTCAGGCGCGCAATGGCCGGCTGGCAGGCGGGCGACTGCACCACCAGCACCAGGGCCACGACCAGCGCCATCAGCAGCAGGTTCAGTTCCGGCGGCAGACCGGAGCGCAGGATGCAGGTGCGCATGCCCTGCAGGATCACCGCCCCCAGCAGCGACAGGCCGATGCTGAACCGCCCGCCATACAGGCTGGTGCCGCCGATGACCACGGCCAGGATGGCGTCCAGTTCCAGCCACAGGCCGGCATTGTTGGCATCGGCCCCACGGATATCGGCCGTGGCGATCAGGCCGGCCAGGGCCGCCATCAGGCCCGACCAGACATAGACGGAGATCAGCACCGAAGGGGCCGGCACGCCGGCCAACCGGCTGGCGCGCGGGCTGGTCCCCACCGCTTCGATGAACAGGCCCAGGGCTGTCGCCCGGACCAGCAGGCCGGTGACGATGGCGGCCACCAGGGCGATGACGATGGGCAGCGGCAGACCCAGCAGCGTGCCGCTGCTGATCCTCGCCAAGCCATCATCGGTGAAGGTCAGCACGCGGCCTTGCGTGATCATCTGCGCGATGCCGCGCCCGGCCACCATCAGGATCAGGGTGGCCACGATCGGCTGCATGCGGAAAAACGTGACCAGGACGCCGTTCCAAAGGCCACAGGCTAGGCCCGTGCCCAATGCGGCGACCACCGCCACCGGCCAGGCATGGCCCGCATTCACCGTGGCGGCGGCCACGGCACCGGCGATGGCCATGACGGCGCCGACCGACAGGTCGATGCCGCGTGTGGCGATGACCGGTGCCATGCCGACCGCCAGCAGCATGACCGGCGCACCCCGGTTCAGGATGTCGATGATGCCGCCGAACAGGCGGCCATCGACCAGCCGCAATTCCAGAAACCCCGGCGCCACCAGCATATTGGCCAGCAGCACCAGCGCCAGCAGGGCCAGGCGGGAACGGGATGCGACGAACCAGGCGGGCATGTTCATGCCGCCCGTCCCGACGGTTCACCGTCCACCGGCTTGACGATGGCGCCGATGATGGCGGCGGGTGTCACGTCGTCCCCGGTCAGCAGGCCGGCCTGGGTGCGTTCGCGCATCACCATGACGCGGTCGGCATAGGCGGCCACTTCCTCGACCTCGGACGAGATGACATAGAGCGCCATGCCCTCGTCACGCAGTTTCTCCAGCAGCACAATGATCTCCGCATGCGCGCCGACATCGATGCCGCGCGTCGGCTCGTCCAGGATCAGGAGGCGTGGTTTGGTGGCCAGCCAGCGGGCCAGCAGCGCCTTCTGCTGATTGCCGCCGGACAGAAGCTGGATGGGCTTCTCCGCATCGGGTGTGCGAATGTTCAGCAGCTTGATGTAATCCTCGGCCAGCTTGCGGGTCTCGGCCACCGGCACGGGTTTCAGCCAGCCCTGGCGGGCCTGCAGCGCCAGCACGATATTCTCTCGGATCGACAGGTCGGGGATGATGCCGTCCAGCTTGCGATCCTCCGGGCAGAAGCCGAAACCCAGTCGGATAGCATCGCGCGGTCCCTTCAGGGTGACGGGCTTGCCATCCACCAGGATCTCCCCGGTATCCGCACGCTCGGCCCCGAACAGCAGCAAGGCGGTTTCGGTGCGGCCGGAGCCCAGCAGGCCCGCCACCCCCAGCACTTCGCCCTGCCGCACCTCGGCAGTGAAGGGCGAGACGAGGTGGCGGCGGCCCAGCCCCTTGACCTCGACAAAACTTTCGCCCGGTTCGCGGGCGGCATGGCGCTGCAAATGGCTGTCGGCACTGGGCAACTTGCCCAGCATCATCGCCACAAGGTCCAGGCGGGGCAGGTCGGCGGCCATGCGTTCGCCCACCAGCCGTCCGCCGCGCAGCACGGTGATCCGGTCGGAAATGGCGTAAACCTGATCCAGGAAATGGGTGACGAAGACGATGGCCATGCCGCCCGCTGCCAGCTCGCGCATCAGGCGGAACAGCACGGCGACCTCCGCACTGTCCAGGCTGGCCGTCGGCTCATCCAGGATCAGGACGCGGGCCGACATGTCCACGGCCCGCGCGATGGCGATCAATTGCTGGATGGCGGTGGAAAAGCTGCCCAGCGGCTGGGCCGGATCGATGGCCAGGCCGAACCGCGCCAGCAAAACCGACGCGTCCTGGCGCATGCGGGTGCGGTTGACCAGGCCGAACCGCGTCGGCTCCCGCCCCAGATAGATATTCTCCGCCACCGACAGATTGGGCAGCAGGGTGATCTCCTGATAGACGGCGACGATGCCCGACGCCGCCGCGTCGGCCGGGCTTTTCGGCGATACGTCGCGCCCGTCCAGGCGGATGGTGCCGCCATCCACCGGCTGCGCGCCCGTCAACAGGTTGATCAGGGTGGATTTGCCGGCCCCGTTCTCCCCCAGCAGCGCATGGATCTCACCGGCGCGCAGCGTCAGGTCGACGCCGTCCAGTGCCCGGACGCCGGGATAAACCCGCGTCAGGCCCCTGGCTTCCAACAAAACCGGCGCGCCTTGCATCAATACAGGTCCTTGCGGCGATCATACTCGGCGGCGGCATTGTCGGGCAGGTACAGGGTGGACGGGGTCTGCACCCATTTAGGCGGGACCGTGCCATCCTTCTTATAGGCCAGCAGCAGGTCATAGGCGGGGCCGGCCATGTCGGGCGTCAGTTCGACGGTGGCATTGGCCTCGCCATCGGCCATGGCCTTGAAGATGTCGGGCACGGCATCGATGGACACGGCCAGGATGTCGGTGCCGGGCTTCAGGCCCGCTTCCTTCATGGCCTGGATGGCGCCGATCATCATGTCGTCATTATGGGCATAGACGGCGCAGATGCTGCCCGGCGCTTCGGCCTTGATGAAACCTTCCATCACTTCCTTGCCCTTGGCGCGGGTGAATTCCCCGGACTGGGTGCGGACAAGCTGGACATTGGCGGCGGTGGCGATGCCTTCCTCGAAACCCTTCTTGCGGTTGGCGACCAGCGAGGCGCCGATGGTACCCTGGATTTCCACAACACGGCAGTCGCGGCCCGCCAGCTTTTCCACCAGCCAGCGCCCGGCCACGCGCCCTTCCTCCACCGTGTCCGACGTCACGGCGGACAGATAAAGGTCGGCATCGGCGGTGTCGATCTGGCGGTCCAGCAGGACCACGGGGATCTTGGCGGCCCTGGCCTCGCCCAGTACCTCATCCCAGCCGGACGAGATGACGGGGGCCAGCAGGATGGCATCCACGCCCTGGGCGATGAAGGACCGGATGGCCTTGATCTGGTTGGCCTGCTGCTGCTGAGCGTCAGACACCTTCAGGTTGATGCCGCGGCTTTCCGCCCCGCTGCGCGCCAGCTTGGTTTCCGCGGCACGCCAGCCGGATTCCGACCCGATCTGGGAAAAGCCGATGGTCAGGGCGCCGGCCTTGGCACCACCGTCGGCGGCCGCCTTGTCGGCACCGCCCTTGTCGCCGCAGCCAGTCATGGCGGCCAGCATCAGGGCCATGGCCCCGTACTTCGCGAAACCCTTCATCACGCCCTCTTTCCTGGTCCGTCCCTGGTGGGCCTGGGCTGACCTTCACGCAAGGCCGCCCCGCCAATTCTCCTTTGAAAAGATGATTAGTATTATAATATCATTTAGTCCAGCGCCAAATGCCCGATCAGGACGGCGCGTTCCGGACCCGGAAGAACGATACAACGAAATCCCAAGGAGTGAGCCCGATGGCGTGGCGTCTGACCCAATATGTCGACAGAGAGGGCAAGCGGGCCGTGGCCCTGCGCCAGGATGATGCGCCGGCGCGCCGCCTGCTGGGGGCCACCACCACCTATGAACTGGCGCAGAAGGCCATTGCCGAGGGTGTTGACCTGCTGGCCCTGGCCCGCGCTCAAGCCGCCGGGGAGGAGGTCGATCTGGCCGAAGCCCTGGCCGGCGGCCGCGTCCTGGCCCCGCTGGACCATCCCGACGATGCCCATCTGCTGGTGGCCGGCACGGGCCTGACGCATCTGGGCTCGGCCGAAGGCCGCGACAAGATGCACAAGGACCTGTCCGATCCGGCCAAGCAGACCGACTCGATGCGGATGTTCCGCATGGGCCTGGATGGCGGCAAGCCGGCACCGGGTGAGGTCGGCGTGCAGCCGGAATGGTTCTACAAGGGCGATGGCTCCATCGTGGCCAAGCCCAATGGCGACCTGGTCTCTCCCTTCTTCGCCCTGGATGGCGGGGAGGAGCCGGAGATCGCGGGGCTTTATATCGTCGGGCCGAACGGCACCGTGTTCCGCGTCGGCTATGCGCTGGGCAACGAATTCTCCGACCATGTGACGGAGCGGCAGAACTATCTCTATCTGGCCCATTCCAAGCTGCGCGTCTGCGCCATCGGGCCGGAACTGCTGCTGGGCGAACTGCCGGCCGATATCCGTGGCGCCACCCGCATCCTGCGTGACGGCAAGATCGTGTGGGAAAAGCCCTTCCTGTCGGGTGAGGCGAACATGAGCCACACGCTGGCCAACCTGGAATATCATCACTTTAAGTATGACGGTTTCCGCCGGCCGGGCGATGCGCATGTGCATTATTTCGGCACGGCCACCCTGTCCTTCAGCGACGGTTTCCAGACCCAACCGGGCGACGTGTTCGAGGTGGAGGCAGCGCCGTTTGGTTTGCCGCTGCGCAATCGGTTGGCGCAGGCGGAGACGAAGCCGGTGGTGGTGAAGGGGCTGTAAGCCATCATTCCCTCTCTCTACCGTCACCCCGGCGAAGGCCGGGGCCCAAATCGTAGAGCGAAGCGCTTGTCATCTGGGCCCCGGCCTTCGTCGGGGTGACGGTAGATATTGCGAGAACCCTCACAGCCCAAACTTCCACCAAACAAAAAGGGCCGCCCCGGCGACGGGGCGGCCCTTTCTTCATCCACATCCCTTACTTCACCACCAGCACCACCACCGATTTGGCGGGCAGGGTCACCGACAAGGTGGAGCCGTTCAGCGTCGCACCGGTGAAGGCAGCCGGCTTCACCGCGTCGGGTTGGGCGAAGCTGTTATGGGCGTTCATCGTCGATGCCGTCAGCACACGGCCGGTCACGCCGGCGGGCGTCACGCCATCCAGGCGGATGTCGGTCGTCACCGGCTTGTTCGGGTCGATATTGGTCAAGGCCACCAGGATGCTGCCATCCTTGGCGCGGGCGGCGGATGCGCTGACCGCGGGCAGGCTGCGTTCGGCCCATTCATAGCGCGCGCCGGTCACCGTGACCGGAAACTGCGTGGCGCCCTGGAAATCCTTGTACATGTCGAAGACATGATAGGTGGGGGTCAGCAGCATCTTCGGCCCGTCGGTCAGGATCAGGGCCTGCAGGACGTTCACCATCTGCGCGATGTTGGTCATCCGCACGCGTTCGCCATGCTTGTGGAAGATGTTCAGGTTGATGGCGGTGGTCACCGCATCGCGCATGGTGTTCTGCTGTTCCAGGAAACCGGGATTGGTGCCCGGCGTCGGGTCGAACCAGTTGCCCCATTCATCGACGATCAGCGCCACCTTCTTCTGCGGATCGTACCGGTCCATGATGGCGCTGTGCTTGGTGATCAGGTCATCCATCTGCCAGGCGGTGACCATCAACGAGAACCAGTCGCTCTCGGTGAATTCCGTGGCCGAGCCCTTCTCCTTCCAGGTGCCCTTGGTGGCACGGCCGAAGGAGGGTAGGGCGTAATGATGCAGGCTCAGCGCATGCACATGCTTGGCAGCCCCTGCCATTACCGTTTCCGTCCATTTCAGGTCGTCGGAATTGGCACCACTGGCGATGATCTTGGTCGGCTGGCCGGGGCCCGGCTTGATGAAGGTGCGGGTATGGCGCAGCAGGTCGGTGTAATATTCCGGCCGCATGCCGCCGCCGCAGCCCCAGGTCTCGTTACCGATGGCGAACCAGTCCAGGGTCCAGGGCTTGTCGCGGCCGTTCTTGCGGCGCTCCTCCGCCAGGGTCGATTTGGACGGGCTGGTCATGTATTCGACCCATTCCGCCATCTCGCGCGCCGAACCGGTGCCGATATTGCCGTTCACATAGGTCTTGGCGCCGACCAGTTCGGAGAAATCCATGAATTCATGGGTGCCGAATTCGTTGTGATCCTCAACCCCGCCCCAGTTGGTGTTGACCGACACCGGGCGCTTGTTGCGCGGGCCGATGCCTTCGCGCCATTTGTATTCGTCGGCGAAGCAGCCGCCGGGCCAGCGGATCAGCGGCACGCGGATGGCTTTCAGCGCCTCCACCACATCCTTGCGGAAACCCTTGGTGTTGGGGATGGACGATTTCTCGCCGACCCAGATGCCCTCATAGATCAGGCGGCCCAGATGTTCGGCGAACTGGCCCTGGATTTCCGGCGCCAGCACCGGGCCAGGCTGTGCGGCATTGACGGCGACGGTGGCGTCCTGGCCCCAGGCGGGCGTGGTTGCCATCAGGCCCAGGCACAAGGCCAGGCTGCGGTGCAAACCCTTCATGCTTATTTCCTCCCCAGCATGTTGGTCGTGATGCGACGGCGCGCATCCTAACCACAAACGGGGCGGAGTTCAGCATATTAGTAAGATAATATGATAAAAGAGTTGCCTGACGCCACATAGGGGGCGGTGAAGGGATTTTCACCACCCCAGACGCCCTCCCCCGATCAGGGCACCGCCGCGACCTGGGCCTGACGCGAACGGAACTCCCGCAGTTCGGTGTTGAAGCGGCTGATCGATTGCTCCAGCTGGTCCACCACCTGTTGGCGATGGGCGATGACGGTGCGGCGATACTGGGCCGAGGACATGTCGGCGGCCGAGGCCGGGTGTTCGTCCAGGCAGTTCAGATAGGTCATCAGGCTGCCGGTATATTGGCGCATGCCCGTGCCATAGGCGCGCATCGCCGTCTCATCGGCCGTATCGCCCTTGACCACGGACGGGGTGGCGGGCAGGCCGCCGCAGGTGGCGGAAAGGGCGGCCATATCGGCCAAAGCGGGGCCGGCGGCCAGCAGGGACAGGGTGGAAAGGATCAAGGCGGAAATGACATTCTTCATCGCGATCCTCACAAAGCTGGACGGCATATTCTACCGTCTGGGTTGCCTTGCTTGTTCGCTTCCCCCAACTTCGCCGTCGGTCCCGGTGGGCCGCCGGTCTGTTTATGCTTAAAGCTTATGTCGGTAATTCCATTACGTATAGTGCTTTAGCCATGCGCCCAATAACGAAAACAATTTTATGAATTCACAATTTCTCATGGCCCGTCAGGGCCGCAGGGCGTGACGCAGCCCGTACATTTGTTAGCGGTAACGCTTTCGGGCGGGGGTGCCGGTGGGACGGGGGGTGCGGACAGAAGCTGCGCCGCCACCGAAACCGCAATCTCTCCCGGATGCTTGCCGGACAGGCCGGGCAGCCCGATGGGGCAGGTCAGGCGGGCGGGGTCCAGCCCGTCGGCCCGCAGGCGGGAGGCGAAACGGGCCCGCTTGGTTTCCGACCCGATGACCCCCACGAAGGCAGCGCCGGGCAGGGAAAGCGCTTTCCGGACAAGCCGGTAATCCAGCGCATGGTCATGGGTCATGATCAGGATATGGCTGTGTCCGGGCGCCAGCACCGCCACCGGCTCCTCCGCCACCAGCGCCCTTACATTGGCGGGCAGGGTGGCCGGAAACTGGTCGGCCCGGTTATCCACCCAGATGACACGGGCGGGCAGGGCGCCCAGAATGCCGACCAGCGCTTTCGCCACATGGCCGGCCCCGAACAGGGCGACACGCAGGGCGGGCGGCCTTACCGGCTCGAACATCAACGACACGCGCCCGCCGCAGCACTGGCCCAGCGATGGCCCCAGCGCATATGATTGTGTGCGTAATTCCGTTACTTCGCCATCCAGCAGGGCGCGGGCGGTCTCGATGGCGGTGAATTCCAGCGCACCGCCGCCGATCGTGCCGTGCAGCGCGTCACCGGTCACGACCATCTTGGTGCCGGCCGCGCGCGGTGCGGACCCCGCAACCTCCGTCACCGTCACCAGGATGGCGGGACGGCCGTCGCGCTCGCATGCGGTCAGGGCCTGGATCCATTCCTGGCTCATGGCATCAGGCCCCGCCGGGCGCGCACCGCCACCAACACCCGTTCCGGCGTGGCCGGCGCGTCCAGCTTCACCGCCCCCGTGCCGCCCGATGCCGCCACCGCATGCTTGATGGCGTGATAGGCGGAAATGGCCAGCATGAAGGGCGGTTCGCCCACCGCCTTGGACCGGTGGATCGTCTCCTCCCGGTTGGGTTGGTTGATCAGGTCAACCTTGAAATGGTCCGGCACGTCGCCGCAGCCGGGAATCTTGTAGGTGCTGGGGGCATGGGTGCGCAGCCGGCCGGCGGCGTCGAACACCAGCTCCTCCATGGTCAGCCAGCCCATGCCCTGGATATAGGCGCCTTCCACCTGACCCCGGTCCAGCACCGGGTTCAGCGAGGTGCCGCAATCATGCAGGATATCCACGCCCAGCAGCTTGGTCTCCCCGGTCAGCGTGTCGATGACCACTTCGGAGACGGCGGCGCCATAGGCGAAATAATAGAAGGGCCGGCCGATCAGCGTCTCCTTGTCCACGTCGATCTTCGGCGTGGCGTAGAAGCCGGTGGCCGAGAGCGAGACGCGGGCCAGATAGGCCTGACGCGTCAAATCCTCGAAGGAAATGGCCTTGTCCCCGGCGGTGACGAAGCCGTTGGCGAAGGACAGATCGCCCGGCGCCACGCCCCAGCGCGCCGCCTGGAACACAGCCAGCCGGTCGCGGATGGTGCGCGCCGCGTTGAACGATGCCATGCCGTTCAGATCGGCCCCGGCCGAGGCGGCGGTGGCGGATGTGTTGGGCACCTTGTCGGTGCGCGTGGCGCTGATCCGCACCCGGTCCAACCCGATGCCGAAGACATCGGCCACCACCTGGGAAACCTTGGTATAAAGCCCCTGGCCCATCTCCGTGCCGCCATGGTTCAGCAGCACCGACCCGTCCGTATAGACATGGACCAGGGCGCCGGCCTGGTTCAGGAAGCTGGTGGTGAAAGAGATGCCGAACTTCACCGGGGTGCAGGCGATGCCGCGCTTCAGCACCGGGCTGGCGGCGTTGAAGGCGGCGATGGCGGTGCGGCGCGCCTGATAATGCGACGATGCCTCCAGCCGGTCGAACAGGCTGTCGGCGATGAAATCCTCCACCTTCATGCCGAACGGCGTCACGTCGCGGCCCGGCCCGCCATAGAAATTCACCCGCCGGACGGCAAGCGGGTCCAGCCCCAGATGCTGGGCGATGTCATCCACCACCCCTTCGATGGCCAGCATGCCCTGAGGCCCGCCGAAACCGCGGAAGGCGGTGTTGGAGACGGTGTGCGTCTTGTAGCGGTAGGAGGTGATGCGAACGTTGGGCAGGAAATAGCAATTATCGGCGTGGAAGATCGCCCGGTCATTGATGGCGCCCGACAGGTCGGTCGACATGCCGCAGCGGCTTTCCAGCGTGATGTCCAGTGCCAGGATGCGGCCCGCATCATCGAAGCCGGCCTTGTACGCCACCTCGAAATCATGGCGCTTGCCGGTCATCACCATGTCGTCATCGCGATCCAGGCGCAGCTTGGCCGGGCGGCCGGTGCGGTCGGCGACCAGGGCGGCGCAGGCCGCGAACAGGCTGGCCTGTGTCTCCTTGCCGCCGAAGCCGCCGCCCATGCGCCGCACCTCCACCACGACATTATGGTCGGGGCGGCCCAGGGCACGGGCCACCAGATGCTGCACCTCCGACGGGTGCTGGGTGGAACAGAGGATGTGCATGTCGCCATCCTCTCCCGGTGTGGCCATGGAAATCTGGCCTTCCAGGTAGAAATGATCCTGACCACCCATGGCCAGGGTGCCCGACAGGCTGTGCGGGGCGGATGCCAGGGCGCCGTCGGGGTCGCCGCGTTCCACCCGCTTGGGCGGCAATATATGGCTGTCGGCGGCGCGGGCATCGGCGATACTGATGATCGCCGGCAGTTCCTCATATTCCACCTTGGCCAGCCGTGCGGCGGCGCGTGCGGCGTGACGGGTCTCGGCGGCCACGGCGAACAGGCACTGGCCGACATATTCGACCAGATTTTCGGCGAAGATCGGATCGTCTGGCACGACGGGGCCGACATCGTTCATGCCGGGAATATCGGCGGCGGTCAGCACGGCGACGACACCGGGATAGGCCCGCACCGTCGACAGGTCGATCGACAGGATACGGGCATGGGCCTTTTCACTCTGCCCCAGCGCCACATGCAGCAGGCCGGCCGCGTCCGGCATGTCATCGACATAACGGGCGGTGCCAGCGACATGCAGCGGCGCGCTGTCATGGCGGATGTCGCGATGCACGGCGGGGAAGGGGATGGGCTTGGCGGCGCGCGGCGGACGGGGACTCATACCGGGCCTCCCACCACGTGGGCGAAGCTGGGCACACGGGTGGCGCTGGGCGGCAGGCCCCGTTCCATCTGCCATTTCAGGATCAGGTTGCCGGCCACGGTCAGCCGGTATTCGGCACTGGCCCGCATGTCGCTCAGCGGCTGGAAATCCTGGGACAGGGCATCGGCGGCCGCCTGGGCGGATGCGGCATCGAAGGGCCGGCCGACCAATGCTGCCTCTGCCGCGGCGGCCCGCTTGGGCGTGCCCGCCATGCCACCATAGGCCAGCCGCGCCTCCGTGACGATCCCATCGCGAATGGTCAGGCCGAAACCGGCCATCACGGCGGAGATATCCTGATCGAAACGCTTGGAAATCTTGTAGCAGGCGAAGATGCGGCCGTCGGCCGGCTCCGGCACGCGGATGGCGGCCACGAACTCACCTTGCTGCAGGGCGGTCTTGCGATAGGCCAGGAAGAAATCCTCCAGCGCCATTTCCCGGATGATGTTGCCGCGCCGCAGCACCAGCCGCGCGCCCAGGGCGATCAGGGCCGGCATGCTGTCGCCAATGGGCGATCCGTTGGCGATATTACCGCCCAGCGTCGCCGAATTGCGCACCTGTTCGGAGCCATAACGGCGGAACAGTTCACCCAGGTCGGGATAGAGCGGCGCCAGGGCCGCCGCCGCATCGGTCACCGTCACGGCGGCACCGATGGTGACGAACCCCTTGGTCCAGCTGATGCGCGCCAGATCGCGGATGCCGGCGATATGGATGATCGTGCCCAGGTCGCGGAACTGTTTGGTCACCCAAAGCCCGACATCGGTGCCGCCGGCCACGATGGTGGCATCAGGTTTGGCCAGCAGCAGGTCGGCCAACTCATTCGCCGTGGCCGGCGCGAAGGCCCTGCCGCCGGCGTGGGACAATGTCGTGCCACGCTCGATGCTGCGCAGCAAAGCCAGCGTTTCCATCATCCTGGCCGCAAACGCATCGGGTTCCCGCCCCATCTCGCGCGCCGCCTGGACGATGGGGCGATAACCGGTGCAGCGGCACAGATTGCCGGCCAGGGCCGCATCGATGCGCGGCCGGTCGGGTTCCGCCTCCCCATGATAGAGCGCGAACAGCGACATCACGAAGCCGGGGGTGCAGAAGCCGCACTGGCTGCCGTGATGATCAACCATGGCCTGCTGCACGGGATGCAGCGTGCCGTCGGGGCCAGCCAGATCCTCCACCGTCACCAGTTCCTTGCCGTCCAGGGCGGTGACGAACAGGATGCAGGCATTGACGGCCCGATACTGGATGCTTTCGGCCTCCGACATGCCCAGCACGCCGACCCGTGTGCCCAGCACCACGGTGCAGGCGCCGCAATCCCCCTCGTTGCAGCCTTCCTTGGTGCCGCGCGCCGCCCTGTCTTCGCGCAGGTAATCCAGCACGGTGCGGGTGGGCGGAACATCGGACAGGCACACCACCTGTCCCCGGTGCACGAAACGGACGCTGTCGCTCATCTG
Organism: Niveispirillum sp. KHB5.9; assembly: GCF_048066115.1. Classification (NCBI taxonomy): domain Bacteria; kingdom Pseudomonadati; phylum Pseudomonadota; class Alphaproteobacteria; order Rhodospirillales; family Azospirillaceae; genus Niveispirillum; species Niveispirillum sp. KHB5.9. Next base: position 124,291 of record NZ_JBLTYX010000001.1, read on the forward strand.
CTGCCATTCACGCCAAAAGAAAGCATGGCAGAACAGGAAACGCCCCCTGTCAAGTCGCTTTACAGAACAATGATGCGGTGCAACATTTTATTCAGGGGCCGATAGGAGCCCTGGCAATAAACGATCACGAACAGGAAATTCCGCTTATGACCCATCCCAGCAACCGGCCCTTCGGTTCCATCGCAGCCTATGTCAGCCAGGAAAGGCTGACGCAAAGGCTGGCGGATATGGCGAAGATCGGTGCGACGGAGAAGGGGGGCGTGAACCGTCAGGCGCTCAGCCGAGAGGACGGTTATGCCCGCGCCCTGCTGACCAGCTGGGCCACGGCGCGGGGTTTTTCGGTGTCCACCGACCCGATCGGCAATCTCTATGTCCGGCGCGAAGGCTCCGACCCGTCCCTGGCGCCGATCATGACCGGCAGCCACCTGGACAGCCAGCCCACGGGCGGGCGCTATGACGGCGTCTATGGCGTGCTGGCCGGGTTCGAGGTGCTGGAGGCGCTGGAGGATGCCGGCGCCGTGACAAAGCACGCGGTGGAAGTCGTGGCCTGGACCAACGAGGAAGGCTCCCGCTTCCAGCCCTATTGCATGGGATCGGCCCTGTTCGCCGGCAAGATGGATTTGGAGATGGTGCTGTCCTGCACCGACGCGAAGGGCATCGCCGTCCGCGACGCGCTGGCCGAAACCCTGTCGCTGGCGCCCGACATGCCGGTGCGCGGTTTCGGCTCCCCTGCCGCGGCTTACGTCGAGGCGCATATCGAGCAGGGGCCGAGGCTGGAGGCCGAGGACAAGGTGATCGGCGTGGTGGAGGGCATCCAGGGCAGCCGCTGGTTCCAGGTGGAGGTGACGGGGCAGGAGGCCCACGCCGGCACCACGCCCCATGGCGCCCGCAAGGACGCGTTCCAGACGGCCTTGAAGATGGTCAATGCCATGAACGACCTGATGCATGATCCCGACGACGTGATCCGCTGCACCTTTGGCCGGTTCGAGGTGCTGCCCGGATCGCCCAACACCGTACCCGGCAAGGTGATCTTCACCATCGATTTCCGTCATCCCGACGCGGGTCTGGTGAAGGGGCGCGGGGACAAGGTGGCGCCGTTGCTCCATTCGCTGGCGGCCCCTTGCGAGGTGCTGGTCAAGGAGACCTCGACCACCGCACCCGTGGATTTCGACCCGGCGGTGATCGCCGCCGTGCGCGATGCTGCCGTGGGCCTGGGCTATGCCAACCGCGACATGCCATCCGGTGCCAACCACGACGCCAAGTTCATGGCACCCCGCTGCCCCACCGGCATGATCTTCATCCCGTGCCGGGACGGGATCAGCCATAACGAGGTGGAGTACGCCAGCCCCGAGCATTGCCATGCCGGTGCGGCGGTGCTGGCGGAAACGCTGGCGCGGCTGGCGGGGTGAAACCGCACGTTCACTGATTATCTCTCATATTGATAACCTCTTCCTCGTCATCCCGGCGCAAGCCGGCACCCAGGGGCCAAACGCCCGACCTATCGGCAGCTTTGATCAACGCGGCTTCGATGTTTGATCCTGTGGCCCCTGGGTCCCGGCTTGTGCCGGGATGACGAAAGGAAGGGAAGTGGAATAGAAGCAGGCCCCCCATGACCCACCCCGTCCTTTCCATCCTGTCCGACCTGATCGCCATCCCCAGCACCTTCCCGCCGGGCGACACCGCCGCCATCTGCGCCTATGCCGCCGACCGGCTGGAGAAGGTGGGTTATCGCGTGCAGATCCTGCACCGTGACCGGCCGCAGATCGCCAATGTGGTGGCGGAGTGGGACGGGGCCACCCCCGGCCCCAGCCTGATGTTCAACGCCCATGCCGACACGGTGGGCATCGGGGAACGGTCGGCATGGGAGACGCCACCGCTGGTCGCCACCCTGATCGACGGCCGCGTCCATGGCTTGGGGGCGGGCAATTGCAAGGGATCGATGGCGGCCCAGCTGTGGCTGGCCGAACAGGTGGCAAAGCGCGGCGGGCCGGCGCGCGGGCGCATCATCTTCACCTTCTGCGGGGATGAGGAGAATCTGGGACCGGACGGTGCCTATTACCTGCGTGAGACCGGGGTGGTGAAGCCCGACATGCTGGTCGTCGGTACCCAGACGGAAAACCAGCTGATCACGGCGGAACGCGGCGTGATGTGGGTGGAGGTGACGGCGCGGGGCAAGTCGGCCCATGCCGGCAACCCCGAGGCCGGCGACAATGCCATCCTGCGCCTGATGCGGCTGGTCACCCATATCGATGCGGTGATGGCCGACCGGCTGCGGGACCGCAAGGTGGGGGAGCAGCAATCGACCCTGAATGTCGGCATCTTCCGCGGTGGGGAGAACACCAATGTCGTGCCCAACCTGGCCCGCGTGGAGATCGACCGCCGCCTGCTGCCGGAGGAGAAGGTGGTGGACGCCTTCGCCGAGATCGAGGCGCTGGTGACGGCGCATCCGGAGGCCGAGCACCTGTCCTGCCGCCTGCTGACCGGCACCAACGGTTTCCGCGCCCCGCATGAGGGGCCGCTGGTCACCGCGCTCTGCACCGCCATCGCGGCGGTGACGGGCGCTCCGGCGAAGTTCCTGAAGGACACGGGCGCCAGCGACGGCCGCTACTTCGCCGATGACGGCATCGAGATCGTCAATTTCGGCCCCGGCGCCGGCTGGCAGGGCCACAAGGCCAATGAATATGTGCCGCTGGATGAACTGGTGGCGGCCACCGCGATTCTGGAGGGGGTGATCGAGATGGTCCTGGGGCTGAAAGGTTGAGGGGCGGGGCCTGGCGTGGCCACCCTAGCAATCTATAGGGCTATGTGTTATAGATTGACCTGTCAGGCTGATGGCGGGCGGCGTGCGGATATTCCGGAACAAACCCTTTTCCCGCTTTGCCCGTAAGGCCGGCATCACGGCCCCCGAACTGTGGGATGCGATAGAGCGGGCAGAGTGCGGCTTGGTCGATGCCGATCTTGGCGGTGGCGTCGTGAAGCAGCGGATTGCGCGGGCGGGAAGCGGCAAATCCGGCGGATTCCGTACCATCATCCTGCTGAGGATCGGATCACGCGCCTTCTTCGTTCACGGTTTCGCCAAGAATGATCTGGGCAATATCCGCAGCGACGAACTGGCCGCTTTCAAGCTGTTGGCCAATTATGTCCTGGCTTTGAGCGAGCGGGAGTTGGAAGCCGCATTGCGAGCTGGTGTTTTTTGTGGAGATCATTAAGGATGCCTAAGCAATATCGCAGCGACATCATGGCCTCCATCCATGAAACCGCCGAGGGGCTCCATGGCGCCGGGCTGATGGACAAGCAGACCATGCGCCGGTTCGACGAAGCCTGCCTAACACCCGTCATCCCGCTCAGCGCTGATGAAATCCGCGCCTTGCGGGAACGTGAGGGCGCCAGCCAAGCGGTTTTCGCCCGCTATCTCAACGTCACCACGGGTCTGGTCAGTCAGTGGGAACGCGGGGAACGGCACCCGCAAGGCGCATCGCTGAAACTCTTGTCGCTGGTGGCGCGGCGCGGCTTGGCAGCCGTGGCATAAGCCAACTACGCCCCACCCTGTGGGGTACCGATCGTATTGGCACCAGTGGTCGGTTTATCTGTCCGTGCGGGCGGGGCAAAAATTCGTGGCAGGCCAACGACTTGACGGATTTCGGCTTGGTTGTTGGCGTGGCGGTTGATTTGGCACCGATTGAGCGGAAATGATCGGCGAATGGGCCGATATTGCGCGTGATTTGGCACCAGATGAAGGGGAAATGACGCGGCCACCGCTCCCATAGCGGTGGCCGCGTTGTCATTCATCCTTCCGCGCGTTGGTCGATGCGCCAGAGTCGGTACCAAATCGCGTGGAGATAAGCGGCGATCAGCCCAGTTAGGAAAAATAGGACGGCCATTCCCATGGCGAAGAACCTGGTATCGTCGTGGTCCAGGTCCGGCGCCTTTATCCAAAACACGACCGCGAGTGGCATCAGAACCAAGCTGAGCCAGGGGATGCGTCGCAGTATGTCTCCAATCCGAATTTTCTGCATCTTTACCTCTCCTGGAAAGTGACCGACGTAATAGTGCCTCAAATGTCGACCAGTTCAGTATGCTGCTAACGCCAAAGATTGACGCGGCAGCCACAATAGCTGGTGTAGTAAATGGCACAATTGTGTCGTTGGCGGGTATCAGGCGCACAAGATTGACCATCGACCGGACTTCGCTCACGGCCAATGCCAAAGGATACGTGGCATACGCTTGCATGCTGCGGGCAGACCTCGTTACTCTACCCCTGCCGGTACCGGCCGTTGGGGATAGCCATCGTTTATCGGTGGTGGCGAGGTGCCGCTTACGCGCCTCAGCCCGCCTGCTCATCACAGGAGGGGTCCCCGCGTTTGGACCGAGGGAGCGCGCACTATAACAAAGGCATAGGTTGCAAAACAACCAAACGCACGAAAACGAATTGTAAATCGCACTGCATACGATAGAAATCACCCACCGGTGCCGGATTTTCCGATATCGGCGCGAGATGCCGCTATGCTGGCGTGAATTTCTTCGTCCGTCCGTGACCCAAGCTCAATAAACATCGAAGCTATAGCTCCCGCGCGTTGCTTTGGTGGCAAAGTGAGGCGCTGTTCCGCTGCCATTTGGTCCACTGCAATAATGCACGCGGCCAATAGGTTCCGCGCACCCTCAAGCCATTCTTGGGTCTTTTGCTTTTCGACTTCTAGACGCCGCTTAAGTTCTTCTGTCCGTTGATCCGCAAGCGCAACCCGTCGGTCGGCGTCCGCAATCCGTCGGTCGGCGTCCGCAATCCGCTGGTCTATATCCGCTATGTCGGCCTTATCCAGTGACTGATCAATACTTCGGTCGGCGAATAGCATTTCGCCTTGGCCCATGACCAGCCAATGCACGTTAAACCCTTGCTCACCCAAGCGGTTCAGTATGTCGCCACCGGGAAGCTCGCCCTGCTCATAGCGTTGCCAGGAGTTCTTACTGACCTGAAGACGTTTGGCCATCTCCACCTGGCTTACACCACAAAATTCGCGCACTTGGCGGAAGCGGTCGGCCACATTCATCGTGCCGCACTTTCCTGCTCGAAGTCCGGCGTTTGGGCAGGCGTCAAGTGCGGCACGCCGCACTTTCCATAAGCCATTGATATAAAAGAATACTGACTGGCGGCGCCGTCGGGCGACCCAATATTTCGTGCCGTTCGAAGTGCGGCACGATTTTTTGGGTTGTTGACGCCCAATTTTTGGGGCATGTCTATTCCAGTTAGCATTCTTGGATACCTTCCAATGAGAACTCTAAAGCGCGCCGAACCTAACCCCGAAATCCCGCATGATCCGCGTGAACGGAGCATCTGGGTCCAGGGCAAGCTTCGCCTGCACAACAGCAGCTTTTCCGACATTGCCCGCATGCTGGGGGTCAGCAGCAAGGCCGTGTCGCAAGCCATGTATCAGGCCAACCATCGGATCGAAGTCGCTGTTGCAAGCGCTATCGGGGTCGCTCCCGATGCCCTATTTTTCGAGCGCTACGACGCCGGTGGCATGCGGCTGCATGCTGTGCGTGGCATCAAAGATACCACAAGCGTTACCGGCGACCATGTCGAAGCTGGAAAGGCGGCATAGACATGCGCCGGACCCTTCGTTGCAGCCGCACAGCTGATCTTCTGGCATGGCAGGCACCGAGCGATGCCGAGGTCAAGTTCGCCGACCCGGCGGTCACCAAGGCCGCATCGCGCTATGCCCAGCTGTGCCGGGCGATGTCCGCCGTCATCGTGGATGCCCGCGAGACGAAGGGGCTGGGGCGCGAGCTGATCGCGCAGCGGATGTCCGAGTATCTGGGGGAAGAATACACCGAGTCTCGGTTGAACGCCGACACGGCGGAGAGCAAGGAAACCCACGTCATCAACCCGCTTCGGTTGGAAGCGTTCTGTCATGCCGTCCAGGACTGGCGCGTCTGGTCACTGTTCCTGGAACCGTCGGGATTGGCGGTCATTGAACGCCGGTATCTGCCCTGCATTGAGGTCGCCATCCTGGCCGAACAGGCCGAGGAACTGGACGCCCGGCAGAAGGCCGCGAGGCGCAGAATGCAGGAGGCGATGCGATGAGCCGCCTGCCCGCCACGATCCCCGATCAGGACCTGCACGCGGCCGTCACGGTCGATGCCCATGAACTGTCTATCGTCCTTGGCCTGCATGTTCGCAGCATTCAGCGCCGGGCGACCACAGAGGCTTGGCCCGCCCAGGCCCTGACCGTGAAGGGCGGGCAGAAGGATTTCTATTCCGTCCCCGACCTGCCCGACGACGTCCAGCGCGCATTGGTGCGGCATCGCCTGAAGGAAGCCCAGCCGGCGACGGTCAGCGAGGTGCGCGGCACCGCCACGGCGCCGGCCGCGTTGATGAAGGATTGGCAGCGGGACGTGATGACGGCCCGGCTGGCCATCCTGGCGGAAATCGACCGGCAGGTCAGCGCGGGCGGCAGCCTGAACAAAGTGGTTGACGGGCTGGTGACGCTGTCAGAGCGGGGCGAGTTGCCGGCCGCGCTTCAGGGGCTGGTGAAGGCCGCCAATGCCAAGTCTGGCGAGACGCGGACGCTGTCGCGGCGGACCATCATGCGGTGGCGCAAGGACCAGCGGGAGGCGGGCAGCGTGGCGCCCAAGGAAGCCTCGCATACGGGCTGGACCCGGCTGGTTGAGGTGCTGTGGCCCACCCATTCGTCGGTGCCGGCCGTGCACCAAGCCGTGTGCGCCGAGCTGCGCCGGCTGGGCGAGGTTGAGCCCACGCTTGACCAGGTGCAGCGGTTCGTGACCAGCGAGGTGAAGCCGTGGGCGGCCACGTTCCTGCGCCTGTGGCAGCAGCCGAGGCCGCAGAGCATCCCGCAGGTGCATGAACAGTTGGGGGACGAGCTGCCGGACGGCTGCCCCATGCCCTCCCTGGAACAATGCCGGCGCTTCCTGGCCAAGCTGGACATCGTGACCCGGAACAAGGGCCGCATGGGGGCGATGGCGCTGCTATCCGTCAAGGGCTTCAAGCGGCGCAGCACCGACAAGTTCCAGCCCCTGGATATCGTCACGGCCGACGGCCACACGTTCAAGGCCTGGATACAGCACCCGGCGCACCCGATGAAGGCGTTCTGCCCCGAGGTGGTTACGGTCGAAGATGCCAAGACTCGGTACGTGTTCGGGTGGAGCATCGGCCACGCGGAAGCCACCCATGTGGTCATGGACGCGATCCGGAACGCGGTGGAGACGCTGGGGCAGTTCGCGATCTTCTACAGCGATAACGGTTCGGGGTTCGTGAACGAGATCGTGGCCGGCCCGGTCATCGGTATGCTGGCCAGGGTGGGTGCCACACCGCAGAACAGCACCGGCGGCCGGGCGCAGGCACGCGGGCGGATCGAACGGTTGCAGGGATCGTGCCTGAAGCGGGCCGCCCGCGAACTGCTGACCTATCGCGGCCGGGACATGGACCGTGAGGGTGCCAAGGCCATTGAAAAGCGGGTGGAACGCGCGCTGAAGGCCGGGGAGCGGCCCAAGTACCTGATGACCTTCGCCGAGTTCCGCGAATGGCTGGGCGAGCAAATCGCCCGGTACAACCACCGGCCCCATTCGGCCCTGCCCAAGACGACGTGCCCGCACACGGGCAAGGTCCGCCACCAGACGCCGCATGAAGCCATGGACGCGGCCATTTCGGCCGGCTGGCAGCCGATGATGCTGCCGCCCGAAATCACCGACGATCTGTACCGGCCGTATGAGGAACGCAGAACGTTCCGGGGCGAAGTCACCCTGCCGTGGGGGCGTTACTTCGCACAGGACCTGGTCGGGTTCGGTGGGCAGATGATGCGGGTCGGATACGACATCCATGACGGGTCCCGCGTGTGGGTGCGCGACCAGGAAGGCCGCCTGGTTGCCATTGCCGAGCGTGACGGCAACGTCATCGACCACCATCCGGTAACGGCGGTGGAGCATGCCCGCGAGAAGCGGGCGGCGGGGCAAATCCGGCTGCTGGAACAGCATATCAACGACCGGCTGGTGGAACGCGACGGGTATCACGCCGTCGAAAGCGCCCAGGCGGCCGGGCCGACGGTGGACGAGCTGGCGGCGGCCGAGGCGGAGTTCGACCGGCTGGAAGCGCCGGCCGTGGCCCTGCCCGCGCCCGTGTCGGCCGGGCGGCCCGTCTTCAACGACGATGAAGAGTGGGGCCGCTGGGTTGTCGCCCATCCCCACCTGGCCACCGCCATGGACAAGAGCCGGCTGGCCAACATGGCCCGCGCCAACGGTTCGTTCCGGCTGCTGCTGGACGATATCGCCGACGCCGAAATCGAAGCGGCCTGCGCCTGAGCGCGCGGCCCTGACGGAGGAAACATGCGTACCACGGAATTCGTACAGACCAGCGGCGTGAAGACTTACCTGGCCGCCGTGTCCAAAGCGCAGCAGCGCGGCGCCCGTGAAGCCGGCTGGATCGCCGTGAAGGGCGAACGCGGCCTGGGCAAGACGCGGACCCTGCAATGGTGGGCCATCCGCCAGAATGCCGCGTACCTGCGGTTCAAGGCGGACTGGACGTCGCGCTGGATGCTGGAAGAGCTGGCCAAGGAATTGGGCCTGTCGGCCGATGCCTGCCGCAAGCAGGACCTGTTCACGCGCATCGCCATGCTGGTCAAGACGCAGCAGACCATCATCGTCGTGGACGAGATCGAGCTGTTGAAGGTGCGGGGCAAGATCAAGCTGCTGGAGACGCTGCGCGACCTGTCCGACCTGACCGAAACCGAGGTTGTGATCGGCGGCGACGAAGCCGGGATCGGCCATGTCATGCGCCACGATCAGTTTTCGTCCCGCGTGGCGGCCATGGCGCAGTTTGGCCTGGCCGTCCAGGCCGATATCCGCCTGATGTGCGACAAGCTGGCCGAGGTCAGCATTGATGACGGGCTGGTTGGCGAAATCCTGCAACAGTCGGGCGGGTACCTGCGCGAAGCCAAGAACGCCATTGCCGAGGTTGAACGCTGGGCGGCAGCAAACGGCACGAAACAGGTGAAGCTGGCCGATATGGCCGGCCGGGCGCTGTGCGCCGGCCGGTCCCGCCGCCGGGGGGCCGCGTGATGGCGGCCCCGTCCCTCGCCCTGCTGCGGATCATGGCGGCCGAACCGGACCGGCGCTGGACCCTGTTGCAGCTTGTGGCCGCATCGGAGCTGTCGCAGGACGAGCTGTCTCCCCTGCTGCAATGGTTGCGGCTGGCGAAGCTGATCGGCCGGAACCCGCGCCAAATCTACACCATCACCGATGCCGGGGCGGCCTTGGTGGCCATCTCCCCCACCGAACCGAAGGTGACCAAAACGGACCTGCGCAGCATGGTCTGGCGTGCCCTGCGGATGCAGCGCAAGGCCAGCGTCACCGAGCTGCTGGACGTCATCGGCCAGCCTGCAACGGATACCACCCGGCGCCAGGTGCGGGCCTATCTGACCAAGCTGTGCGGCACCGACCTGCTGGGCATTTCACGGTTCAAGACGAGGACGGGCGAGCGGCTATACCAGCTGCTGCGCGATCCCGGTCCCCTGGCGCCCGTGGTCACCAACAAGGGCCATGTGATCGACCCGAACAATGGTGGCCTGCCGCTGCCCCTGGCGGAGGTGGCCCATGCAGCCTGAGGCCACCTGGATCGCGGATATGCGGATGGCCGTGGACCGTCTGGGGTCCATCAAGGCACTTGCCGACCATCTGGGCTACAGCCGCACGGCGGTCAGCCTGGTGCTGTCAGGCAAGTACCAGAAGGACACCGCCAAGATCGAAGCGGCCGTGCGGGCGCGGCTGGCGCAGGTGCCATGCCCCTTCCTGGGCGAGGCGATCAGCGGCGGGGACTGTGTGCAGCACCAGGACCGGGCGGAGCCGGCGGCGGGCACGGATGAGTTCCAGCACTGGCGGGCCTGCATGGCCTGCCGCGTCGGCCTGGGCAAGGTGGCGCCATGAGCGACGGCATCGCCCGCTACCTGCCTTGGAGCTGCGACCAGTTCGTGGAGTGGTGGAGCGATGGTGCCCACCATGCCGGGCGTCTCACCACCTGGCGCGGGCCGCGTCCGGATGGGCTCTACGTTCTGACCGCGCTTGAGCGCGTCGGTTCGCGCCTGGTGATGGTCACCCTTCTCAGCGGTGAGCCCGCCCGGCCCGAAACAACCATTCGGGAGGTGGCCCGCTTTGCGTAGCCGCCGCCCGATCTGGCGCCGCGTCCCGCGACGCCTTTCCCCCTGGCTGATCGCTTGTGCGGCAGCCGTTCCCTTCGTCTTGGCATGCATTGAAAGGACGCATCCATGAGCCCCCATCCCGACGCCGTCACCATCGGCGGCGCCCAGTACCTGCGAAACGCCAAAGGCGATTTGCAGGCGCTTGCCAATATCTCGCCCATCGACCTGCTGATGGATGAGATGGTGCGGAAATGCACGGCCTACGCCGAGGATATCTCGGCCGAGCTGTCCCGCTTCCAGCTGCATGTCTATGCCGATATCGCCGCCTTCGACGCGCTGCTGGCGCAGGAATACGGCGTCACGCAGGACGGGGAAAGCAAGGGCAACCGTACCTTCACGTCGCTCGACGGCTGCCGCCAGATCAAAGTGCAGGTCGCCGACCGCATCCAGCTGGGACCCGAGCTGCAGATCGCCAAGCGCCTTCTGGACGAAATGATCCTGGCCCGCGCCAACAAGGAAGGGGCGGACACTTTCCTGGTCACGCTGGTGACGCAGGCCTTCAAGGTCGATCAGGAAGGCAAGGTCGATGTCGGCGCCATCCTGGCCCTGCGCCGGATGAAGGTGGCGGACCCGAACTGGGAGAAGGTCACCAACGCCATCGACGGCGCCGTGCGCATCATCGGCACCAAGCGCTATGTCCGCTTCTACCGCCGCACCGACGCCAACGGTGATTGGCAGATGGTGCCGCTAGATATCGCCAAAGCCATTCCGACCCCGGCTGATACCGACCGCCGCAGCCTGCGCCGGTCGGTGGAAGAGGCGCGGGAGCTTGCCAGCGTGGCCGCCACCTACCTCTTGGATGGCGCCCCGGTGACGGCCCTGGATCGGTTGCACGCGGCCATCGTGGCGCTGGGCGGCACGGGGGTCAGCAACGAAGACCGCGCCATCTGGGCGGCCAAGTTCGGCGCCCCCGTTCCCACCGCTGACGCTGCCTGATCGGGAGACACCACCATGACCGACAACACCAAGCGCCCGCGCGGCCGCAGCCGCCGCAGCCCGGAAAACGTCACCGTCGACAACTATGTCGGCCAGCGCATGCGGCTGCGTCGCGGTCTGCTGGGCATGAGCCAGGAAGTCCTGGCCGAACGCCTCGGCATCACCTTCCAGCAGGTGCAGAAGTACGAGCGCGGAGCGAACCGCGTCAGTGCGTCCCGCCTCTGGGACCTGTCGCGGGCGCTGGATGTGCCCGTGTCGTTCTTCTTCGACGGACTGGATGACATGGAGGGCGGCGCTACGCCCGCCGCCGAGCCCGATATGAAGCGGTGGCAGCTGGAAACGGTCCGCCGCATGGACAAGTTGCCGGAAGCCCAGCGCAAGGCGGTTTTCAATCTGGTGGCCACCATTGCGAACGAGTTCGGTGGAGGTAGCGATGCAGACGCCTGACAAGGTCGCCATCGGCCTGTGGCTGGCATCCTACCTGGGTGACAAGGTCGGTAATCGGCCCGTCTCCCCCAGTCACCTCATCCAGGCTGACCTGGGTCTCGACAGCTTGGACAGTGTCGAACTGGCCATGGCTCTCGAAGAGGAATTCCGGATCGATATCCCGGATGACGAATGGGAGGACGGCCCCGACCGTACGGTGGATGACGTGGTCGAGCTGGTTGCCGCCAAGCTGGCGGCGAAGGGAGGCGGCCATGTCACAGCATGAGGCGCACAAAGCCCAAACGTTGGCGCAGGCCACGGACCTGAAGAAGAAGCTTCTGACGGTCATGGGCAGCCACTTCACGGGCACCGGCGAAGGTGCTTTCAGCCCCGAGGTCGCACTGTCCGCGCTGGGTTCGGCCACTCTGGACCTGTTCATCTACATGCGTCAGCTGGGCGCCCCTGGGTGGCTGCTGAACGACCTGGCGCAGGTCACCGACACCTACTTCGTCCACCTGTCGGAACAGATCGCGGCCGTCGCCGCCGGGAAGGCCGTCACCGTTACCGACGTGACTGTGAAGCTGCGCCGTACTGCGGCGGCGCAAGAGGAAGGGAGGGGATGACATGGCTACCAATACGCTCCCGATCCCCGCCGTCCATTCCGCCGTCCCCGTCTACGCGGCCGGGACCCATGCCGGCTTCTGGAATGACCCGCTGCCGGACCCGGCGATCAATGACCATCGGGTGCTGATCAAGGCCGGGGACGGGACGTCCGTCACCTGCTGGCTGTCGGATGATGGCCAGGGGCCGCGCCTGCATTTCGACGGCTGGTCGGAGTTGCTGCACCTGGCCGAGGCCATGAAGCAGCGCGGCCGGCCCGATGTTCTGACCTTCCTGCCTGTGGGGGACACTTCATGCTGAAGGCTTCCGATTACGGCGCGGTGCCGTGCCCCGACCTGGGCGCCCGACCCGTCCTGACCTGGATCGCGTTGGACTTGCTCTGGGTAAACGAAGAGTATCAGCGGTCAATCTCATCCGATGGCCGGGCCAATATCGGCCGCATCATTGAAAAGTTCACCTGGTCCCGCTTCACGCCGCTGATGGTGGCCGAGTGTGAGGATGGGCGTTACGCGGTTATCGACGGCCAGCACCGGTTCATCGCGGCGCAGGCCCATGGTGGCATTCCCGAATTGCCATGCGCCGTCGTGGAAGCACCCGCCATCAACGATCAGGCCAGGAGCTTCCTGGCCATCAACAATGATCGTGTGCGGGCGACGTTCTTCCAGCTCCATCATGCCGGCGTGGCGGCGGGGGAGCCGGATGCCCTGCACCTCAACGATATCTGCCAGCAGGTAGGGGTGATCGTCCCCCGCAACAACCTTTCCAGCAAGGACTGGCAGGCCAAGCATCTCCGCTGCCCCGGCATGGTCCTTGAGCTGGCTCACCGCCATGGAGACAAGCCGGTCCTGGCCGCGCTCCGCGTCGCTGTTGCCGCTGCCAAGCGGCATGGCGAAGCGGCGCGGGGCAGCATCATCCGGGGGCTGGTTTCCCTCTTCGTGTCCGCACCGGATGCCGACGAAGCCCGCCTGGTGAAGGTGGTGGCCGATAGGCGTGGGGTCGAGTTCGAAGACGCGGCCCGGACCTATCGGAAGATGTTCGGGGGCAATGCCGGCACCGCACTCCAGGCCGCGATCGCGCGTGATTACAACAAGGGGCTGGCCACTGATCGGCGCATCCCCGAGCGGGCGGAGGGCTGATCATGGGTGACAAGACCGGCATCAACTGGACGGACGCCACCTGGAACCCCATCGTGGGGTGCAGCGTCCATAGTCCGGGGTGTAAGTTCTGCTATGCCATGCGTGAAGCCGCCCGGCTGGAACGGATGGGCGTGGAGAAGTACGCGAGCCTGACCCGGATCGTGAACGACAAGCCCGTGTTCAACGGCGTGGTCCGCCTGGTCCCCACGGCCCTGGACCAGCCGAGGCGCTGGCAGCGGCCCCGGCGCATCTTCGTCAATTCCATGTCGGACATCGCCCACCCCGCGTTGCGGCAGGGCGATTTCAACGCGGTGCTGCTCGCGATGGAGGAAGCGCCACACCATGTCTACCAGGTGCTGACGAAGCGCCCGGACGTGCTGCTGGAACGGCTCACGGCCTTCTTTCAGAGCGACCAGGCCGAACCGCTTTTCTCCCCGATCTGGTGGGGCGTGTCTGTGGAAGATCAGCGCCGGGCGGATGAAAGGCGGGAGGCGGCCGCCGCCCTGGCCGCGCAGGGCTACAAGGTTTGGGTGAGCTATGAACCGGCCATCGGGCTGGTGGAGTGGGAGGGTTGGGAATTCATTTCCGGCCTGGTCAGTGGCGGCGAAAGCGGGCCGGAAGCGCGGCCGTCACATCCAGACTGGCATCGCGAAGCCCGCGACTGGTGCGCCGAGCATTCCATTCCGTTCGACTTCAAGCAATGGGGCGAGTGGGCGCCCGGTGAATGCGCGCCAGGGCCGCAGAAGCGCACGGAACGGGCTGCTTGGCTGACAGACGATGAATGGTGGTTCAACGAAATCACGCCCAAGACAGGTGCGGAGATGCACTGCGACGACGGGCCTGACGTCTGGCGGTTCGGTAAGGGGGCATCCGGCCGGATGCTTGATGGCCAGGAGCATGACGGGTTCACGCAAGCCTGTAAGCCGAGAGCCTGACCATGGCCGACAGGGAGAAGCTGCGCGCCAAAATCCGGGCATTGCGCGCCAGGACGGTTGCCAATGGCTGCACCGAAGCCGAGGCTGCCGCGGCGGCCGATCTCGCCCTGCGCCTGATGCAACAGGCGGGGATTGATACGGATGAAGTGGACAAGCCCGATTGGGAAGAAGCCGGCGAGCCGACCCAGGGAAGGCGGGGTCCACAGGACGATGTCTACCGGATGGTTGCATATGTCTCTGGCTGCGCCCAATTCAGCGACCGCACGGGCGAGCGGCGGCGCATGGTCTATGTCGGTCGTGCGCCCTACCCCGAGGTGGCGGCCTACCTGCACCGGGTCTGCCATGGCGCGATGGAACGCGCACTACGCGATTTCCATGGGTCCGCTGCCTACAAGGCCAAGCGAAAGCCGCACACGCGCGCGGCCGCACGGCGGGCCTTCTTGGAAGCCATGGCGGAAAGGCTTAGCCGGACACTGCTGGGTCTGCACCAACAGCTTGGGCGGACGGGTCACAAGGCGCAGCTGGCGGAAGCCTGGGCGTACCGTGATCAATCCTATGCCCTGACTACGCCCCGCCACCAGGTCAAGAAGGCTGGGAAATCACAGCGCCTGGACAAGTTTCGGGACATGGGCGACCAGGCCGGTCGGAGCGTGAATGTCAATCTGGGGGTGCGGGGTGGTGGCGCGCCCTTGCCCGCGCTGATCCACCAGGCTGGGGAGGACTGACCCATGCCGGCCGCCCGCACCGATATCGACCTGGCGCGCGTGCTGACCATGCTGGCCGGCCCGCTGTCAACCCGGCAGCGGGACGAGTGCCGGCGGGTCATCGCCCGTTATGTGCTGGCGCCGGAGCGGCCCGGCATGAACGCCGAACAGGCGGAAGCGGCGTTGCTGTCGGCGGCGGCCACGCTGGCCGGGCATGGGTGGAGTGAGATCGATATTCGCGATGCGCTGAACGATGACCGTGCGTGCCTGGAACGAGCCGGCCGGCGGCGGGCGGGTGCGCGATGATGTTAACGCGACGCCTTTCCCCAAAGCTTCCAACCAATCATACCCGGCATGAAACGGCTGGCTTTGCCGTCCTGACGCGCCTTCAAGCGCGCCTCATCTTTGGTGATTTTTGTAATGCCGGGCGTGGCACGCCCTACTTGGTCGAGAAGGTTCTCTCGATATCTTTTCAAGGCGTACTGATCCCCTGGGTACAACGAACAGAAGGTTCCACGCGGTTCACGCCGGGAGCGCTCCTGAAGCCAGGCTTTATAGGATGCAAGAGTGCTGAGCAGCTGGAACAGCGGCCAAACAGTGTCCTTTCCAAGGACATAAAGCTGGTCGCGGCTGTGTGCCAAGGTATGAGGGATTTCAATTTCGAGCCAGTTATGAGGCAGGCTTGCGACCACACCAAGTTGAAGGTCTTCAAGATCCCGTATGGTGCGCTGAAGCCTATCAGCCTGGAACTGAACGCGAAGCAACTCCCGACTGGCGCTGAGCGAAATTGCGACCGCTCGCAGGTGACGATCTTCAGCAGCAGCCTTTTCGGCGGCACGCTGTTGAGAATGCGCAATCCACCACGCTGCACCGATGGACCCCAAGCCACCCGCAAACTGCGCCCAACCAGACCAGTCCCCCATCTCCATGTTCAACTCCGCCCGTATGATGCCGGGAGTAAAGCTGCCACCCCACAACCGGCTGTTCAACGCCCATCAGCAGCAGAAGCGCAGGTGCGTGTAGCCCCTGCTGTGGACGCCGTGCAGGGAATGGTAGGGCAGCAACGGGGGCATTTAGTCCCCCGGCGGCTGGGGCTTATCCGGTGGCGGCAGCTTAGACAGTTCGTACTGCAGCCAGCGGCGGCGCCTTTCAGTCCACGCCCTGTAGCCTTGACCGCCCGGCCCTGGCGGGTCTTCCAGCTCAACATGTGCGCCCAACGCCTTGCAACGGTCGCACCGCACCCGCTTTGCCAGCCGCTGAAGCGCCCACTCCGGCCCCAGCGCCGCAATGGCATCCGCCAGGGGCAGCCGGTTGCGATGACCGCAACCGGGCGTCAGGCACCACACGTCAAGGTGCGTGTAACCGCGCCGCTGGGCGGAGCCCATGGCTGTGTGCAGGTACAGGGGGAGCCATTCGTCATCGGTGTCCATGACCAGAACAGAAACAGAACATTCGACAGGAGTCGAGTCCTATGCCCAATGTAAACCGTACTCCCAAGAAGCCGGCCGACCCTGCCAAGGACGCCATCAAGGCTATCCAGACCCGGCGGCGCCAAATCCCGGAATTGGAGGATGAGGCGATCTGGCGTGACTTCCTGCGCGTGACCTCGGGCGGCGTGGATAGCCTGCGCGCCATGACCAGCAAGCAGCATGTCCAGGTCCTGGAAGAGCTGCTGCGGCGTGGTGCCACGAAGGGAGCTGGCCGGCGGACGCTGGCCGATGATCCGCAGTCCCGCAAGCTGCGCGCCCTGTGGCTCAACCTCTACCAAGCCGGCGAAATCCAGGACAGCAGCGAAAAGGCCCTGGCAGCCTGGTGCGGCCGGCAGCTGGGGCAGGTGGTGGCCGATCTTCGGTTCGTCCATGCAGCTGACAAGCACAAGCTGATCGAAGCGCTGAAGGGCTGGTGCCGCCGCGTTGACGTGGATGTCGAGCCATGACGTACCGGGCGGACGGCCACCAATTGTTTGATCCGGATGGGCGCCTGTTGCTGGGCGGCCCCGAGACGGAGATTGCCGCCTTTGCGGCCTGGCTGTCCGCCAACCCGCCGGCCGGAGAGGTGGCCCTGCGCCAGGCCCTGGCCGACCTGATAGAGGGCACCCGCGACTGCGGCTTCGCGCCCTATGTGCCGCTGTCGCAAGAAGCGGCGGACGATCTGGACGAGGCCCGCCGCGATCTGGCCGGCAGGCTGGCCAAACGGGCGCGGGATACGGCGCAAATGGACATGTTCGGAGGGCACCATGGTTGATGAGCGGAACCGCAACAGCCTGCCGATCCTGCCGGCCCCGTACCATCCTATCTCCCGCGTGATCGGCATCGCCAAGACGCTGCGCCTGGCGCGGGAGTTCGGGGGCGAGAAAGTGGAGTTCCCGGCGCGACCCCGGTCCGGATCGCGGTTGATGGAGGCCATCGGCGCCAAGGCCATCGCCCTGCTGCACCGCCAATATGGCCGGGACCGGGTGAAGCTGCCCACGGCCTGGCCGTATCTGAACCTGCTGGAAGCCCGGAAGCTGCGACGCCAGGGCCGGACCATGCGCGAGATCGCCCTGCGCCTGCGCATCGCCAGGTCAACGGCGGAGCATTACTGCACGGGTGTCGAGGTGGTTACCGCCCCCAAGAACGAGCGTGAAGTGGCCAAAGCCGCCCCGCTCCCCCTGTTCCCAGGGGCCTGATACCCCCGCTGGGAGGGGGTGCCACGGGGGGTAATCCCTACGCGCGCGGGCGTCCAGAATTGGCCATCCTGTTACCCGGATGGCCTTATGCTGCGCTCCATCGCCTATCTTCGTCACAGCATCGTCGCTCCCGCCCTGGCGGAAGTAGCTGACGTCGCGCGCCTGCCGCACTTCGCATCCGAGGCCGCCATTGACCTGGTCATGGCCACGGCGGCGGCCGAAAGCGAGTTTTCCGCCCTGCACCAGGTCGGCGGCGGCCCCGCCCTGGGTCTGTGGCAGATCGAGCCCCGCACCGCCCAGGATATTTGGGTGAACTATCTGGATCACCGGGTCGACTTGGCGAAGGCCGTCCGGCGCTTCTTGCACACCGGCTCCCGTGATCAGCAGCTTGCCAGCAACCTGGCCTATGGCGCCATCGCCTGCCGGGCCATCTATCTGCGCCGGCCCGAGCCGCTGCCGCGCCACGGCGACATCCCCGGCTACGCCGCCTTCTGGAAGGCCCATTACAACACTCCGCAGGGCAAGGGCGTCCCGGCGGAGTTCGAGGCGCGCTATGCGCGTCTGATCGCCCCCACTCTCAAATCGGAGTTCTGACATGCTGACGGGCGCCATTCTGCTTGTTCTGCTGGCCGTCCTCACCTATCTGGTGCTGGAACATGGCCGTTACTGGCAGCCGCCTAACCTCTGGCTTTGCCGGCTGACCGCCTATCCGGCGCTGGCTGTGGGCCTGATCCTGGCCGTGTTTCTGACCTTCACCGGCCAGGCACTGGCGGACGAAACCGTCACGGCCACCGCCGACCTGCGCCCGCTATGGGGCTATGGGGTCGAGCTGGTGTTCGTCATCCTGTCCGTCCTGGGCGGTTGGCTGTTTCGCCGCCTCTTCGCCCATCTGGGGCTTAAGGATGATGACCGTGTCCGTGGCTATCTGGATCAGGCATTCGCCCGCGCCCTGCAGTATGGGCTTGGGCTGGCCGTTGCCAAGGGGGCGGACTTGGCGGAAGTCCATGTGCGCAACCAGATGGTTGCCGATGCCGCGACCTATGTCAGCCAGACCGTTCCCGGCGCCTTGAAGCGCTTCGGCATCGACGCGGCCGGCCTGGAAATGCGCTTGCTGGCCCGTCTTCCCGAAGTGGCCGCGCGCGTGGACCAAGGCGGCAAGGATGCCGGCTGATATCGCCGACGATGCGCAGGCGGCCGAGGCACTGCACCTCAGGGCCGCCTTTTCGCACCGCCCAGCTTCGCACCCGTCCGGCCAAGCCGAGTGCGAAGACTGTGGCGAAGCCATTCCAGAGGCCCGACGCCGGGCCGTCCCCGACGCCGTCCGGTGCGTCTTCTGCCAGGCCCAGGTTGAAAGCCGGAGCGAGGGGCGATGATGGAAGAAGTGAAGGCCTATCTGCCGCTTTTCGTGTTCGTGGCGGTGCCGCTTTTCCAATGGCTGTTCAGCTTCCAGCTGGCCAGGCGAAGGGACGTCAAGGACCTGATCAAGGTCGAGCTGGAAAGCCGCGACAAGGCGATTGCCGCCCTGGGCGCGTCACAGGGCGAGTTGGCCAAGAAGCTGGGCGACCTGCATGTGCAGCAGGAAGTCATGCGCGAGCGGGTGGCGGCGTTACCGACCAAGGAAGAGCTGTCGCGGGTAACGGTCGAGTTGGCCGGGATCACGGGACATTTGCGGGGTGCGTTGGACCAGTTCGGGCGCGTCCAGGACGCCGTTGCGCGACATGACGATATCATCGCCGAGGCCGCACGGGCGGGCCGGCGGGTTCCGGGGGGTGAGTGATGGTTGAGCTGAACCAGCTGGCCGAGGAATGGTGGGAGCATCTGCGCACCGCGCTGCTGGTCGCGCTGGCCAGGGAGTGCAAGGACGGGCGCGGGCATGAAAGCCTGCTGACCGACCTGGTCAACGCGGTCTATATCGCCGCCGACCGCGACCAGGTGCGGACGGCCCTGCTGTGGCTGCATGAAAAGGCCCTTGTGGAGGCCGTTGTGGTTTCCGGGGCGATGGCGGCCAAGCTGACCGAGCGCGGCCGGGATACGGCCGAGGGTCGCCGCACGGTGGAAGGCGTCAAGCCCCCGTCCACCACTCGCACCAGCATGTCGGTGGAAGAGCTGCTGGCCGCCACCAAGTCGCTGAAGCCGATCTGACCATGGCCCATCCGCCCGAACTGAAGGACAAACTGCGCCGCGCCTATGTGCATGACCGCCTGTCGCTGGAAGCGGCGGCGGAGCGGCTGGAAATCGGTGTGGCCACTGCCCGCCGCTGGAAGGGCGCAGCCGAGGCGGGGGGCGACGATTGGGAACGGGCGCGGGCCGCGATCAGCATTTCATCGGCCGGTGCCGCCAACATCGCCAACATGCTGATCAGCGATTACCTGCCCCTGCACCAGGCCGTCATTGAAGGGTTGCGGAACGACGACAAGACGCCCGCCCTGGAGAAGGCCGAGGCGCTGTCCCGCCTGGCGGACGCAGCGACCAAGACTATGGCGGCCCTGGCCAAGGCCACCCCGGCGCTGAACAAGCAAGCGGTGGCAGGCGAGGTGCTGGAACTGCTGGCCAAGTTCATCGGTGACCGACATCCCGACATGCTGGCACCCTTCGCCAACGTGCTGGCGCCGTTCTCCACCTTCCTGTCGAAGGAGCTGGGGCGGTGACGGTGGGTGACTATCGCGTCAAGCTGCGGCCGGCCGGCTTCACCGGTTCCGACCTGGCCAAGGAAATGGCAGCGCTGGCGGTCGAGCTGCGCAAGCGCATTGAGGCCGAAGTCACCGGTCTGGATGAAAGCAAGGCTGCGATTGAGGCCAGGCGCAAGCGAGCCTTGGCCGACGACGGCTTCGAGTATTTCTGCCGGACCTACTTTCCACATTATGTGAAGTCAGCCAGCGCATCACGGCTGCACAAGCACCTGTTCAAACGCCTGCCCGAGGTCGTATCCACACCCAAGGGAGGTGCCAGAGAGGGCGTGATCGCGCCCCGTGGCGAGGCGAAATCCACCTTCTGCAGCCAGTTATTCCCCATCTGGAACGTCGCCCGGAAGGGCTACAAAGGTCCCGGCCGGAAGGCCCGCCGGGACAAGAACTATATCATCATCGTCATGGATGTGTTCGCCCAGGCGTGCGGCATGGTGGAGGCCATCAAGGCCGAGCTGGAGTCAAACCCGCGCCTGAAGCTGGACTTTCCCGAGATGTGCGGTGCCGGCCCGGTCTGGCGCGAAGGCGAGATGATCACTGTCAACGGGGTGAAGATCGAAGGCGTCGGCGCCGGCCAGAAGCTGCGCGGCCGGCGCCATGGGCCGCACCGCCCGGACCTGGTCATCCTGGACGATATCGAGAATGACGAGGCCGTCCGCAGCCCGGATCAGCGCGACAAGCTGGACAAGTGGGTGGACAAGGCCGTGCTGAACCTGGGTGCCGCCGACGGGTCCATGGACGTGATCTATGTCGGCACTGTCCTGCATTATGACAGCGTCCTGGTCCGCAAGGCCCGCAACGTCCTGTGGCGGTTCATGCGGCTGAAATCCATCCTGCGCTGGCCTGATCGGATGGACCTGTGGCAGCGCTGGGAAGAGATCATCCGGTCGGCGGATGGCACGGACGAGGATGACAAGGCCCGCGCGCTGGAAGAGGCCGAGGACTTCTACCAAGCGCACCAGGTCGCCATGGAAGCCGGCGCCGAAGTGTCCTGGCCGGAAGTGCGCCCCCTGAAGATGCTGATGACGCTGCGCATCCAGATCGGCGAGGCGGCGTTCAATTCGGAACAGCAGAACGACCCCATGGACGAGGATGGGGCGCCGTTTCGCAAGCTGACCTTCTGGGTCAACCGCCTGCCGGAATGGACCTTCATCGGCGCCCTGGACCCGTCCCTGGGCAAGCAGAACAAGGCGCGCGATCCAAGCGCCATCCTGGTGGGTGGGGTGAACCGGGAAACCGGGATCTTGGATGTGGTGGAAGCGTCCATTGCGAGGCGCCTGCCGGACCTGATCATTGAGGAAGTCATCCGCTTCCAGACGGAATATCGGTGCACCCTATGGTCAGTCGAGACGATCCAGTTCCAGGCCTTCCTGCATAGCGAGCTGATCAAGCGGTCGGTGGAACGCGGCACCCCGGTACCCGCCCAGGCGGTCACCCCGAATACCGACAAGAGCCTGCGCATCATGGGGCTACAGCCCTATGTCGCGGCCGGTGTCATCCGTGTCCATGCCAGTCAGACGGTGCTGTTGCAGCAGCTGCAAAACTGGCCGATGGCGGACCATGATGACGGGCCGGACTGCCTGGAAATGCTGTGGCAGCTGGCGCAGCAGGTGCAGTCGGGCAGTGCGCCGCTGCTGGGCGGAACGCGCCTGTTGATCAGCCACCAGATAGGGTTTGCCAGCCCCGATATCGGCACGCCCGATGATCCCGGCTTGGACGGAACTGCTGAGAGTTGGCACCGCCAGTTGGGCGGGTTCCTGCATTGATGGAGGTGACCTTGGACGATTGCTGCCCCTTCTGCCAGGCGATCTGGACCCCCGAAGAGATCGACATGGATTGCTGCTTCGCGTGCGGGTTCTCACACCATCATGAAGACGAAGTTGATTGGGATGGCGAAGATGATCACTCCTGACCTGGCCGAGATTGCCGGCATTGCCGGCGGGCGTGACGTTACGCGCGGTTACATCCCGGCGCAGTCCCTGGACCCGCAAGACAGGGTGCTGCTGGCCAAGGGTGGGGATTACCTCACCTATGAATGGGTGATGCAGGATGACCAGGTCAAAAGCTGCTTCCAGCAGCGGCGCCTGGCCGTGATCGCCAAGGAATGGGAGGTATTGCCAGGGGGTACGCGGGCCATCGACAAGAAGGCGGCCGACAGCCTGCGGGCGCAGATCGCGGCGTTGGAGTGGGACCGCATCACCGACAAGATGGCCTATGGCCTGTTCTACGGCTTCGCGGTGGGCGAAGTCATGTGGAAGCGGGACGGCGCCGAAATCGTGATGGACGACATTCTGGTGCGCAAGCAGCGGCGCTTTCGGTTCGATGACCAGAAGCGGTTGCGGCTGCGGCTGCCGTCCGCCCCGTATGACGGTGACCTGGTGCCGGAGCGCAAGTTCTGGACCTACGCGGCCGGGGCCGACAATGATGACGATCCGTATGGCCTGGGTCTGGCGCACTGGCTCTATTGGCCGGTGTTCTTCAAGCGCAATGGCATCCAGTTCTGGCTGAGGCTGCTGGAGAAGTTCGGCGCGCCCACGGTCAAGGGTGAGTATCCCGCCGGCACCAGCAAGGAAGACCAGGCCACGCTGCTGCGGGCCGCACAGGCGGTGGCCAGCTCAACGGCGGTGGTGGTTCAGCAGGGTTCCACCCTGAGCCTGCTTGAGGCGACCAGGTCGGGGGCTGTTGACAATGCAACGCTGCACCAGGCGATGGACAAGGCGATTGCCAAGATCATCCTGTCGCAGACCATGACCACGGATGATGGCGCCTCACTGAGCCAGGCGCAGGTTCATGCTGGCGTCAAGGACACCGTCACGGATGCCGATAGCGACATGCTGTGCGGCAGCTTCAACCGGGGGCCGGCCGTCTGGTTGACCGAATGGAACTACCCCGGCGCCAAGCCGCCCAAGCTGTGGCGCACACAGGAAGGGCCGGACCTGAAGGCGCTGGCGGAGCGGGACGAGGCCATCTGCAAGCTGGGGTATGAACCCACGGAGAAGCATATCCGCGACACGTATGGCGATGGCTGGGTGCGGCGTGCCAAGCCGCCCGCACAGGAGCCGGCCGCCCTGCCGCCGCCCGGCGCCAAGCCGCCGGCCGACTTCGCGGAAGGCGAGCCCGACGCGGTGGCCGAGCTGGCGGAGCAACTGGCGGGCCTGGCCGACGCGAAGGTTGCCGACCTGGTGGGCAAGGTGCGCCTGGCGCTGGACAAGGTGGAGCGGGTGGAAGACCTGCCGGGGGTGCTGCTGGCCATGTATCCCGACCTGGACGTGAGCGACCTGGCGCAGCTGCTGGGCGATGCGCTGATCACGGCCGAGCTGACCGGACGGGCGGAGGTGGCGGGCGATGTCGGTTTCTAGCTTGGTCAGTGCCACCAGCCTGCCATTCCAGGAGGCGCAGGATTACTTCAGGGCCAAGGTCAACGTGCCCACGGCGCGTTGGACCGACCTGAAGGGCGCCATGCATGCGCGGGCCTTCACGGTCGCGGGGGCGGTGAAGGACGAGCTGCTGTCCGACTTCCGGTCCACCATCCAGCGGGTGGTTGATGGCGAGCTGACCCTTGAAGCGTTCCGGAAGGATTTCGACCGGATCGTGGCGGCCCATGGCTGGAGCTACAAGGGCAGCCGGGGATGGCGGACCAAGGTCATTTACGAGACGAACCTGCGCACCGCCCACCAGGCCGGCCGGTACAAGCAGATGACCGACCCGGATGTTCTGCGTTACCGGCCCTGGTGGCAGTACCAGCATTCCGACCTGGTGCAGCACCCCCGTGAACAGCACCTGGCCTGGGACGGCAAGGTCTGGCGCCATGACGATCCGGTCTGGGACAAGATCTATCCGCCCAACGGCTGGGGCTGCCAGTGCAGCGTCATCGCCCTGTCCGACCGGCAGATGAAGGCCCTGGGCAAGGACGGCCCCGACCCGTCACCCGACCTGCCAACGGTCACGCGGACGGTCAACGCGGCCGAAGGCAAGGTGGCGGTGGAAGTACCGGCCGGGGTTGATCCGGGCTGGGATTACAACGTGGGCGAGGCGGCCTGGGGCCGGGCGGAACAGCGGCGCGTGATCATTGATGATCCGGCGCAGCGGTGGGAAAGCCTGCCGGGCTTCGCCCCACCGCCTGCCCAGCCGCTGCCGCCCATCCCCGTGGACGATCCCGTTGCGCCCCTACGGCCGATGCCGCCCGTGGGAGACGAGCCGGCCCTGCGCGACTTCGTGCGCGAGCTGCTGGGCGGTGATGAAGGCCGCATGACCGATCCGCTGGGCACCGATGTCCTGCTGACCCAGGCGCTGGCGGACCATGTGCTGGAAGACCCGGACAAGCGCTGGACGGCCAGGCTGTCCTATTGGAGCCTCATTCCCGAGATCATCGCCGACCCGGCCGAAATCTGGATCGAGTTCCAGCGCAACGCGGGTACCGGCCGCGTGGGCCTGGTGCGGCGCTATGTGAAGCTGCTGCGCATCGGCAAGACGCGGACCATTCCCGTGGTGCTGACCGCGCAGAAGGGCATGTGGGAGGGGCTGACGACATTCGTCGGCGACGCGTCCTATGTGAAGAACCTGCGCCGGGGCCTGATGCTGTATCGTCGGGGGGACGTGGTTTGATTGGGGGGTCGGGCATCCGGACAGGCCCGCCTGCTCAACACCCGGCCAATGGCGTCCGGTCCGACCGGGTGTCTGCACCCGGAATATAGGTCAGATGGGCCGCCGTGAAAAGAGGGCCGCTGGATGGGGCGGACCTGCGGCGGCACCCACCCATGCCGGGCCACCCCCAGACCGCGTTACCACCCCCGTTACCGGAGCCCGACGGGGGTACTCCGCCCCTCTGCCACGGGGGGTAAGTTCGGCCCCCTCATCCAGGTGAAGATCGAACCCTGAACAGAGGGTTCCGATCACATGTCCACCAAGCCCATCGAAATCTTCCGCGCCGGTACGCACACCGCCACCAACGGGACGGTGCTGGATGTGTCGGTTGCCGACCTGGCCGACATTGTCGCTGTCTATGATCCGGCCAAGCACGAAGCGCCGCTGGTGATCGGCCACCCGAAGATGGACCATCCGGCGTATGGCTGGGTCGCGGGGCTGCGGGTCGAGGGTGACCTCCTGGTTGCCGATGCCCACCAGCTGGATGCCGCGTTTGCCGACGCGGTGGATGCCAAGCGCTACAAGAAGGTTTCCGCGTCGTTCTTCCTGCCCGGTGGCAAGGGCAACCCCACGCCCGGCAAGCTGCACCTGAAGCATGTGGGCTTCCTTGGCGCGGTGCCGCCGGCAGTGAAGGGCCTGCGCCAGGTCAGTTTCGCCGACGGTGATGAAGGCACGGTGGAATTCTCCGATTGGGGCGACCGTGCCGCCGCCCGCCTGTTTCGCCAGCTGCGCGAATGGCTGATCGGCAAGTTCGGTGTGGAAGAGGCCGACAAGGCGCTGAACAGCTGGGACCTGGACACCGTCGCCGAAGCCGCCGTGACGCCGGCACCCGCCAGCTTTGCCGATCCGACGCCCTCGCCCGAGGAAGTGGCCCGCCTGGCCGAGATTGCCCGCCGTGAAGCCGAGCTGGACCGCCGCACGGCCGAGTTTGCAGAGCGCGACCGGGAAGCCCGCCTGGCCGACCACGGCACCTTCCTGGACAAGCTGATCGGTGAAGGCCGGGTACTGCCGAAGGAGCGGGAAGACCTGCTGTCCTTCATGTCCACGCTGGACGAGGCCGGCACCGTCAGCTTCGCCGATGGCGCTGATAAGCCGGCCGGCGATGTGTTCCGGGCCTTCGCGGCGGTCGTCGGTCCCCGCGTGCCCATGGGCGAGATCGCCACGGGCGAGACCGTGGATTTCGCGGACGAGAAATCCATCACCAAGGCGGCCGACGCCATGGTCACGGCAGCCGCTGAACGCGGCGACACCCTGACCTTTGCGCAGGCCGTCAGTCAGCTGAACAAGGGGGTTGTGCCGTGAAGGGCATCGTCAAGAGTTACAAGGCCGGCGGCGCCGTCGGCCAGTACCGCATCGTGAAGTTCGGTGCCGACGACAAGACCATCGTCCAGGCTGCTGCCACGGGCGACGGTCAGATCGGCATCTGCTGCCAGCCCGGCGGCAGCACCATCGGCCAGCGTGTGGACGTCACCCGTACCGGCATCGAAGACGTCGAGTATGGCGGCAACGTCACGCGCGGCGACCTGCTGACGTCCGACGCCAACGGCAAGGCCGTTGCCGTGACCCGCCACACCCATGTCGAAAGCGGCGGCACCACGGCCGCCGCCAGCAACGTCCGCGTCATCGGCACGGCCGAGCTGTCCGGCGCTGCCGGCGATATCGGTCAGGTGCTGCTGGCGCCCGGCGCCGCTTAACCCCGTCTTCACCCCGCAGAAGGAAGCCGCCAATGTCCGGCGCCCCGTTTGTCGTCAGTCCCGCCCAGGTGGCGGTATCGGTCAAGTTCAGGAACCCCGCCGTCACCCTGATCGCGGATGAGGTTCTGCCGCGCGTTACGGTCAATGTGAAGGAATTCAAGTACAAGAAGTACGACCTGGCGCAGGGCCTGACCGTCCCCAACACCTTCGTCGGTCGCCGAGGCCAGCCGGGCGAGGTCGAGTTCACGGCCACCGAGCTGACCGACAGTGCCGAGGATTACGGCCTGGACGATCCGGTGCCGCAGGACGATATCGACCAGGCCAAGGCGGCCGTGTCGAATGGCGGCATCGCGCATGACCCGATCCTGGACGCCACCGAGTTCCTGACCGACCTGATCCTGCTGGACCGGGAGGTGCGCACCGCCGGCATGGTCTTCAACGCCGGCACCTATGGCAGCGACAACAAAATCCAGCTGTCGGGCACCGACCAGTTCGACCATCCGGACAGCGATGCGCTGGGCATCCTGACTGAAGGGCTGGAAAAGGTGATGATCTTCCGGCCCAACACGCTGGTGATCGGCCAATCCGCCTGGACGAAGCTGCGGACCAATCCCAGCATGCTGGCCGCGCTTCAGCCCAATGTGGCCGCCCCCAAGGGCATCCTGACCAAGGAACAGGTCGCGGAGCTGCTGGAGATCGAACGCGTTATCGTCGGCAGCGGCTGGGTCAACAATGCCCGCAAGGGACAGACGGTCGCGCCCACGCGTGTGTGGGGCGGCCACTGCGCCCTGCTGCACATCAACAAGCAGGCCAATGCCCAGCGCGGCATCACCTTCGGCATCACCGCCCAGTATGGCAGCCGCATCGCCGGTTCCATGGCTGACAGCAAGATCGGCCTGCGCGGTGGCCAGCGTGTCCGCGTCGGCGAAACCGTCCGGGAGAAGATCATTGCGTCCGAGCTTGGCTACTTCATCCAGGATGCCATCTGATGCCCCGCGCCATCGTCCTGACCCCCCTTCGCCACGACGGCCGCCGGTACCAGCCCGGCGACACCGTCGAACTTTCAACCGCTGCCGCCACTCGTCTCGCTGCTACCGGCACCATCTCCGACATCATGCCGGACGAAGCGGTGCCTGTCGGGGTCGTCGCCCCCGGCCCGTCTGACCTGGGCCTGGCGCTGGACCTGGTCGCGGACGTATTCGGCTTCGACAGCGTCCAGGAACTGTGCACGACGCTGGAAGCCTATATCGAGTTCCGGAATTCCAGAGGGGCGGCGGGTATTCATACCGCACCGGCGGCGGCCGGGAAGCCCCAGGGCGAGGGCGCGGAAGCGTCGAGGCAGGATGCGCCCGGCGCGAAAACCGGCCCTGTGACCGGTGCCGACGGGGATGACCCGGCGGGCGGGAAGCAGGACGCCCCGGATGCGGGGGCCGCCGCCCCCGCCTCTGCCACGACGCCCCGTAAGGTTGCGGCCAAGAAGGCCGGAGCCTGACCATGGGTTACGCCACCCTGAGCGACCTGGAGCGGCGTTTCGGCCTGCCGGAGCTGTTGCGGTTTTGCGACCGCGACCGCGACGGTGTGCCGGACGCGGAGACCGTCGCCCAGCTGCTGGCGGATGCCGACAGCGAGATCAATTCGTACCTGGCCGGGCGTTATGCCCTGCCGCTGGCCGAACCGTTTGATCCGCTGCTGACGGCCATTGCCTGCAACCTGGTGCGCCTGGCCTATCAGGGTGGCGGGTCCGAGACGCAGAGCCCGGCCGAGACGGCCGCCAAGCTGGCGCGGCAGCAGCTGAAGGACCTGGCCGACGGCCGGGCCGTGCTGGCCGGTACCGGCACGGCCGGGCAGCCGGCGCAGGGGGGCGAGGCGCAGTTCGTGGCGCCGGAGCCCGTCTTCACGCCGCACGCCATGGCGGGGTGGCTGCCATGAGTGGCGTTACTCTGACGGTTGACGATGCCGAGGTGATGGAGGCGTTGGCGCGGTTCCAGGCGGCCAGCGGTAACCTGGTGCCGGTGTACAAGAACATCGGCGAAGAGCTGACGCAGTCCACCATGGGCCGCTTCCGCGCCGGCAAGGGGCCGGATGGCAAGGCCTGGACGCCGCTGTCGCGGCGGACGGTGGAGGCCAAGCGCAAGGCCGGCCATTCCAACGCCATCCTGGTCATGCGGGGCTATCTGTCCGGCACCATCCGGTACCAGGTGGACGCGGACGGGGTCCAGGTCGGTACCGACCGGCCCTATGGCGCGATCCACCAGTTCGGCGGAGATATCCAGATCCCGGCCCGCCAGCAGGAGGCGCATGTCAGTGTCCGGACCGAGCCCCTGAAAGGCACGCGGACCGGCAAGGATGGCAAGCAAAAGGCCTGGACGCTGGCGGCCGGCACGTTGCAGTTCCGCCGCCGCAAGGATGCCGGCAAGGCCGGGGTGAGCGCGCGGACCCTGACCATCGGCGACCACACGGTCACGATCCCGGGCCGGCCCTATCTGGGGCTGTCGGTCGGTGACCAGGCCGCTGCCCTGGACATCATCGCCGACCATCTGACGATGGCCGTGCCGCAGCTGGAGGTAACGACGTGAGCGGTCCCGATCACGACGAAGAACAGGTGGAAACCGTTCGCTCGCTGGTCGGGCGGACGATCCATGGCGCGACCATCGTCTTCGGGCGATGGACCGGCAAACCGCATCTGGTGCTCGACTTCGACAACGGTGAACGGGTTCGGATCGAGGGCGATAGCGGCCTGGAAGATGACAGCGTCTGGATTTGGCGCGTCGACGCTGGAGATGGCGATGCTGTCTGAGATCGTCCAGCGCCAGAAGGACCTATGCCCAGCCCTGAAGGATGTGCAGGGGCTGGCGGCGCTATCGCAGCTGCGCGGCGATCCGCCGGAACACCTGTTGCCCGCCGCCTACGTCGTGCTCTTGGACGAGCTGGCCGGCGACAGCGGGATCACGGGCGGGGTGCAGCAGCTGGTGCAGCTGCGTTTCGGCATCGTCCTGATCGTGTCCGGCCTAGTCGATGACCTGGGCACCGGGGCGGTCGGCGCGCTGACCGAGGTGCGACGCCAGGAGCGCGCGGCCCTTCTGGGCTGGGCGCCCGAGGGTGCCCAGGAAGGCCTGAGTTTCGACCGGGGCGAGCTGATGGCCGTGACGGCCGGGACGCTGCGCTGGATGGACATCTTTCAAACCACGACGATCTACAGGAGCTGACATGGAAGGCGGTTCGTACAAGCGCAAGCGCGGCGAAGAGCTGAAGCGGATCGGCGGCACCGAGCCGCATCCGGACGGGTCGCGGGCACGGGAGGCCGATGGCACCCCGTTGAACGGGCGCGTCCCGCCGCCGCCCGCCGCCGAGGCGGAGCCCGTCCCGGTGGAGGCGGCCGAGACGGCCGCGCCGGGCGAAACCACGAATGAGGCGGCCACGGCTGCCACCACCGACAAGGGCGGGGCCAACAAGCGCCCGCCCCGCAAGCAGGAGTAACCCGCGATGGCCGGTCCTTATACCTGGAAAGAAAAGCTGATGATCGCCAAGGTCGAAACGACCTATGGCACGGACGCGGCACCCACCGCCATGGCCAACGCGATCAAGACGCTGAACGGCCAGATCACGCCGGTGGAAGGCGATGAAGTGACCCTGGACGTGGATTATCCCGGCCTGGGTGCCCCGGAAGCGCGCATGGCCGGTGAGCATGTTAGCGGCAGCTTCGACGTCGCCCTGTGCGGCGCCGGCACGGCTGGTGCAGTGCCCAGCTGGGGGCCGGTCATCCGGGCCTGCGGTTTTGCCGAGGTGGCGACCGAGGATGAGGATTGCACCTACACGCCCATCCAGACTGGCCACGAAAGCGTGACGCTGTATGTCTATCTCAAAGGGGCGCTGCATAAGTGCCTGGGCGTGCGCGGCAAGCTGTCCATCAAGGGCACGACCAAGAACTGGCTGCTGGCCACGATCAACTTCAAGGGTTTGCTGGTACCGGTGACCGCTGCGTCCGGCACCCTGCCGGCCGCGAGTTTCGAAGAAATCGGCGAGCTGATCGTGTCCGATGCCAACGCCAATTTCACCCTGGATGGCTTCACGGCCGTGATGTCCGAATTCAATCTGGACATGGGGAACGACCCGGTGGGTTCGTTCCTGGTGGGTGCGGAAAGCATCAACCTGCCGGACCCGGTGCCGACCGGCAGCGCCACCTTCCTTGATCCCGGCGTGGGGACCAAGAATTTCTTCGCGTTGGCCAAGGCCGGCACGAAGGTCGCCCTGGACCTGACCCATGGCACCACGGCCGGCAATATCGTCCAGATCGCCGGCGCGGCCGTGCAGCTGGGGCCGAAGCCCAGCTATGTCGAGGTGGACCAAATGCGCGGCATCAACATGCCCCTGCGCTTCACCCGGCACGCGTCCGGCCCGCTGACCATCACCGTCAAGTAACCCTCCAACCCCAGATCAGGAGTTCAAGAACATGGCCGGTTTGTCGTTCAAGAAGGGCAAGGAAACCACCTATCCGTGGCCCATCACCGTCAAGCTGCCGTCGCAGGCGACCGCCGGACGGTTCACCGATCATTCCTTCATTGCCAACTTCAAGGTTCTGCCCACCAGCGAAAGCCGCGCCATGGTGGCCGAGGCCGACCGTGCGCGCGATGCTGGGCGCAGCGGCGACGCCATGGACCTGGACAAGGGCATCCTGCGCGAAGTGATGCAGGGCTGGTCGGGGCTGGAGGAAGAGTTCACGGCCGAGAACCTGGAAGAATGCATGGACAATCCGTTTTTCCTGACAGGCCTGATCAACGGCTACCGCAAGTCGATCAGTGGCGAAGGGGCCCAGGCGCGCACGGTAAAAAACTAAAGGCCGTCGCCGCCTATATCGCACGAGGCGGCGGCGGCGACGTCGATGCCCTGGCGGCCGATGCGGCGGCCTTGGGCATCGTCATGCAGGGCGCGTTCCGGGAGGAACCGCCCTGTCTGGTTTGGCCGGAGAACTGGCGGGCCGTCCAACTCTTCCTGGCCATGGGCACGCAGTGGAATTGGGTGGCCATTTCAGGCTTCGGCGGGGGCAGCGTCTTCCGGGTGGGGCTGAAGCTGGAAGTGCTTCCCGTCGTGGCGGGTGCCCACGACATCCGCATCACTGCCGACCTGCTGGCCGCGCTGAGCATCCTTGAAGCCGAGTACATAGAGCTGACCAAGTGACTGCGCTGAAACTGTCGATCAAGGCCGGAATGGATTTCGCGGAGGTGGTGCAGGGCACCGCCGCCGTGAAAGCCGCTATCGGGTCCATCGGGAGCGAGGCCAAGGCTGCCGCCGCAGAGTACAAGTCCGGCGCCCGCGCCATGATTGAGGACAGCCGGGAAGCGGCGGCGGCGGCCGGTGCCACCGGGGCGGCGGTGGATGCCGTGGCCACCGGAGCGGCCGGGACGGCGGGCGGGGTTGGAAAGGCTGGCCGCCTGATTGAAGACGCACTGACCGGGGTCTCCAACGCGGCCAGGGAGGCCGCCGCCACCACCGAGGCTATCAAGCCGCCGGCCGTAAACGACAACGGCACCGCCGCCCTGACCGCCGCGATCACCGCCCTTTCCAACCAGATGACGAACGTTGTCCGGGCATCTGTCACGCTCACGCAGCGTACCGACGCGCTGGGCGCTGCCATGGCGGCCAATGCCAATGGGGCGGCGGCACAGGCAGCGGCCGTGGGGCGACTGCACCAGGTGCAGGAACGGGCCGCCGATGATGGTGCCGGCCGCCTAGCCGCCGCCATCGAGCAGCTGGAAGGATTTCTGGACCCGGCGGCCCGCGCCGTCCAGGTGATGACCGCCCGCACGGAGCTGCTGAACAAGGCGCTGACCGACGGCGTGATCGACGGCACCCGGCACGCCGCCATCATGGAACAGCTGCGCCAGGCGCAGCAGCGGACGGCCGATGAAGGGGCGGCCCGCCTGGCCGCCGCCGTCGATCAGCTGGAAGCGCAGCTGGACCCGGCCGCGCGGGCCGCCCAGGTCCTGACCGCGCGGGAAGAATTGCTGAACCAGGCGCTGGCCGCTGGTGCCATTGATGGCGCCCGGCATACCGCCGTTCTGGGGCAGCTGCGCCTGGCGGCCGAACAGGCGGCGAACGAGGGTGTGGCCCGCCTGGCCGCCGCTGCCGATGAGCTGGAAGCCGAACTGGACCCGGCGATCCGGGCCGCCCAGGCGCTGACCGCCCGCACCGCCATGCTGGACAAGGCGCTGGCGTCCGGGGCGATCAGCGCTGAGCGGCACGCGGCCATCATGGCCAGGCTGAAGGGCGGGTACGACGCCGTTACCGGGGCCGGCAAGTTAACGCACCAGCAGTCGGTCCAGCTCGGTTACCAGCTGAACGACGTGTTTACCTCTCTGGCTTCGGGTGCCTCGCCCTTTATGGTCCTGGCGCAGCAGGGCGGCCAGGTGACGCAGATTTTCGGCGGGGTCCGGCAGACCCTGGCGCGTATCCCGCCCGTGGCCTGGATGGCGGCGGCGGCGGTGGCGCTGATTGCCGTGCCGACCTTGATCGTGGGCAACCGCATCGCCGAAATCGGCCGCGAGACGCGGACCTGGGGAGCCAGCATTGCGGCGCTGAACCCGTCGCTGGGCGTGTCCACCACCCGCCTGCGTGAACTGACATTCGCCATCGCCGATGCCAAGGGACTGGACCGGGGGGCCGTGTCCGGCGGGATCAGCGCCATCATCGCGTCGGGCCGCGTCCAGGGCGAAGCCATGGTGGCCGGCCTGGCCGGGGTGGCGGGGGATATCGCGGCCGTCAAGGGTGGCGACCTGTCCAGCTGGGCGGAGAAGCTGGCCGAAGGCTTCGGCCGGGGCGCGGCGGGCGTGCGCGAGCTGGACGAAAGCTTGCGGTTCCTCACCCCGGCGCAGGCCCGGTCCATCGAGGCGCTGGAACGGCAGGGCGACCGGGCCGGGGCGCTGGCCGTGGCCATGGGCGCGCTGGAAGGCAAGTTCGGCGGCAGCGCCAAGGCGATGCAGTCCGAAATGGAGGACGCGTTCGGCCAGATGGGCCGGGCCTGGGATCGCTTTGTCGAGGCGATGGCGAAGACCGACTTCGCGAAGATGGGCGCCGACATGGGTACGGGGCTGATCAATGGCTTGCGGAAGGCCTTCGCGCCGACCGATGACGAGCGCCTGGCCGGCTTCGACAAGCGCATCCAGGAAATGCGGGACGAAGGCCCGAACACTTGGGGTGACTTCTGGGGAGTTGAGCGCGCCCGCTGGCAGGCCCGCCTTGACGCGATGATCGCGGAGCGTGACGCGCTGGCAGCCGAGATCAGGGCGAAGCGGGCGCCCGCGACGGTGCCTGGTGCTGTGCCAGGCGGCAGCACCCCGCCGGCCGTGGCCCCCGGCGGCATGACAGACGCCGAAGTCAAGAACCTGGATCGGCTGCGCGAAGCGCTGGCACAGGAAACCGCTGCCCTGGCTGGTAATGCCGTCGTGCGGCAAGTGCGGTTGGCCCGCATGCAGGCCGAAAACGCCGCCTACGCCGCCGGCCGTGGCAAGGAAGCGGCCGAGGCGGAAGGGGCGATTGCCGCGCAGCGGGCCACGCTGGCGCTGACCGTCGCGGCCAATGACAACGCCGCCGCCACCCGCCTGGCGACGCGCGGCCAGGTGGATTTGACCAATGCCCGCCTGCAAGGGGCCGAGGCGGCCATGCGGGTGGAAGCAGCCAACGCGGCAGCGGCAGAGGCGGCCACCAGCCCCATTGATGCCCAGGCCCGCGCACGTCAGCTGCTGGCCGATGCGGTGGCGCGTACGTCGGCCGAGGGTGCCGGGGCAGTGGCGGCGGCCGAGGCCGAGGCGGCAGCACAGGAGCGTCTGGCGGCGGCGGCCGGGGGCACCGCGGACGTCAAGGCGCGGGCGGAGCTGGCCAATAAGATCGACCTGGCCACCGCACCGCTGCGCGTGGCCATGGCGCTGGCGGAAGGTGACGCGAAGGACCAGCTGCGGCAGGTGATCGAGCGTCTGACCGGCGCCATCATCGACCAGGACGCCGCCGCCCGCCAGGCCGCACAGGACGACACGCTGGCCGAACAGCGGCGTGAGCTGGAAGGCATCGTCGCCCTGACCCGCGTCGAAACGGAGATGCAGGGCCGGTCGGTGCGCGAACGGCGCCTGGCGGTAGAGCACCAGCAGGCGATCAACGAGGCCATTCGGGCCGGGATTGACCTGTCGTCGGAGTTTGGCAAGCAGTGGCTGGCCAACGCGGATGCCATCGCCAAGGCCAAGCTGGACGCGGAACGCAACAACGCGGCGGCGGGGGCGGCCGACAGTTTCGGCGGGATGCTGAACGCCCTGGAAGCCGGCGACGCGATTGAAGTTGGCGACGCCATCGCCAATTTCAGTGGCGAACTGGACAACCTGCTGGCCACCACGGAGAACGTGGGCGAGGCCTTCGACGCATTCGGCGAAAGCCTGCTGAAGTCCGCCAAGGCCGGCATGGCCCTTGGCGACCTGGTCGGCAAAATCTTCGGCCGCACGGGTGAGCAGCAGAAGAATGCGGAGATCGGCGGGTCCATCGGGTCGGCGGCCGGTTCGTTCCTGCCCGGCGGCAAAGCCGTCTGGGCTTTCGTCGGCAATATTGTCGGCGGCATGATCGGCGGCGGCCGGGCCGAGCGCGACGCCAAGGCGCAAAAGGCCGCCGCCGACCTGGACGCGCTGACGGGCAGCATCAACAGCTTCGTGGCCGCCAATAGCAACGTTTCCCAGGCCGGCGCGGCACTGCGCAGCCTGGATCAGCAGTTTGCCGACCTCTCGGCCGAGGCCAAGCGGCTGGGCACGGACACCAAGGCGCTGGAGAACAGCTACAGCGCGGCGCGTGCCCGCCTGATCGCCAACCAGAATTCGGGCATCTATGCCGAGCTTGCGACCCTGACCGGGGATGTGACCGGGCAGTTCCAGGCCCTGCGGCGCAGCCAGGAAGACTATGTACGGGCCGCCATCGAGGGCGAGGCCGATGTGGGGGCCGCACGCCAAGTGGCGTATCTGCGGGAACGGCAATGGCTGTCGGAACGGACCGTTGCCGAGCTGGATGCGCTCGGTGCCGTCGTGTCTCTGGCCGATAAACTGACGGCGCAGATGCGCGAGCTGCTGGGGTCGATCAGCACGCAGATTGACAGGCAGCTGGACGCTTCAAGGTCGGCACTCTCGTTGGCGCAGAATTCGGCGGCTGCCTTCCGCTCCGCACAGTCCGAGTTCAAGTCGCTACGGTCAGAGTTGCGGCAGGACACCAGCCTTTCGACCCTAACGCCACAGCAGAAGCTGGCCGACGCGCTGTCGCGCTATGCGTCCACCCGCGATGCGGCGGCCGGTGGCGATGTCGGGGCGCAGCGCGAGTTCGCAACGGCATCGCGCGCCTATCTGGAAGCGGCGCAGGCCTATGCCGGTGAAGATACCTATCGGCAGATTTTCAACGCGGTGGACCGCGACCTGGCGGCGGCGGAACTGTCGGCGGCCGCCCTGGCCGGCGGGGCGGAGTACCAGGCCAGCCTGCTGGAAAGCCAGGTCCGGATCATGGAGCAAATCCGCGACAACCTGGCTAGCACCAGCCCCGACCAGGCGCTGTTGGTGCAGCAGCTGGCGGCACTCGGCACCATCAACGGGTTGCTGCAACAGTCCAACAATCTGACCATCGGCCAGACCACGCAGCTGACCGCCGAACAGCGCGCTACGGCCAGCTTGACCCGCGACATCACCAGCTCGCTGGATAGTGGGTTGAACATTGTCGATGCGCCCAGCATCGCCGGGTATCTCAACACCCTGGAAGCCGGCTTGGCGGGGAACAACAGTGCCGAGGCGGTGGAGATGCGCAACGCTATCGCGCTGCTGCGGACAGTGACCGCCGACGGTTTCATCGACGCAACCGAGGCCGGGCCGACACGGGCGGCGCTGGCCGTGCTGGGCACCAACGTCATGGGAACCACGACGGCCGTCAACAGCCAGACCGGCCAGGTGGTCAACCTGGGCAACCTGACCCAGGAACAGGTCAACGCCGTGTTGGCCGGGAACAGCCTGCAAGGGTTGGGCAACAGCCTGACCCAGACTCAGACGGGTGAGGTGATCAGCGGCAATAGCGGGCAGGACGCGCTGGCCGCCTTGCTGGCGCAGGGCACCGAGCTGAACCAGGACATCATCGACGCCATCACGGGCGGGACGTCGGTCGGTGTATCGACCATTGCCGCGATCACGGCGGGTAACACCAGTATCGTGAACGCCATCAACGCCTGGATCGGCTTGGCCCAGCAACAGGCGGATGCCGAGGCAGACGAGCAGGAACGGCAGGCGCGGGAGGCCGCTTATAACGCCCAGGTGGACAGCGCCAGCCGCGCGACCCGCACGGCTGCCAATAACGCCATGAATGCAGCCAATGCCCTGCCGGACGTCGAAGCGGCCACCAACCAGCGGGCAACCAGCGTAGGCGTTGATGCCACGTCCGGCAGAGAACTGTGGATGAAGGAGGATCGCGGCGACGATACCAGCCGTGCCAGGGCGCGCGGGCTGGCCAACTCGCTGGGCGGCGTTGCCAAAATCCTGGAAGGCCTACTGGGCGGTGATATCGGCGACATCATCGTTGAAGCCGGGAACAAATACGGGCTCGGCTATGAGGTCGGTGGCATCCGCAAGATCAACCAGTTCGGCATCAATGATTTCACGGGCGTGATGCGGTCGTTCGTGGTCGATGCCATCACAGCCATGGTCGGCGGCGATGAGGCGGCGAAGGAGCTGGCGCGCCAGCAGGATTACACGGATGTCTCCATCGGGCTGGAAGCCGCAAGCGCCGCGATCTACCGCATGCGCAACCCGGCGCCGGCCTTTGCAGGTGGCGGCCAGGTGCGCGGGCCGGGCACCGGGACGAGCGACGATATCGCCGCCTGGCTGTCCAATGGCGAGCATGTGATCAAGGCCGGCACCGCGTCGCGGTTTGGCCATGACGTGTTGGACCTGGTCAATCGCGGCGACCTGCGTGGGGCGGTCCAGCTGGCGGAGGTGAAGGGGGCGCTGCCGGCCTTCAAGGATGGTGGCCAGGTGGGAGCGACCTTCACGGCGCCGGCACTGCCGCGCGTTGGCGCGTCGCAGGGGGCGGTGGCGTCGGCCGGGTCGGATGAACGGTTGCTGCGGGTCCTGACCCAGGAGCTTCAGGCCTTTGTGGAGACGGAAGAGGATGGCCAGAAGGCGCAGGCCGTGCGGGATGCCCGGTTGTTGATGGTCATGCAGCAGCTGCTGGAAATCCAGCGCCGGATGGATGCGCGCGATGCACGCAGATCGGGGACCGGCACATGACCCGATATCTGCTGGAACTGACCCTGCGCAACCCCGCGACCGGCACCGACACGGTGTTGCGGTTGACCGAGCGGTCGAGCTACACCACCCGGCCGGCCGACACGCCGGCGCAGGCCTGGTACAAGCCCTATGCCAAGCGCCTAGTGAACTATGAGACCGATCTCTTCGCGGGCGGCAAGAGCTATGGCGGCGGCGGCGGGAGCGTCGGGGAGGCGTTGCTCAACAATGCCAGCCGGTGGCTGGACCCGTACCAGGGCTACGCCTGGCGGTCCGCCCGCATCCTTCAGGGGCCGCTGGGGCGCTTCGTGCCCTATTCGGCCTTCACCGCCATCCTGTCCCTGTCCATCGCGGGCCGCGACTATGTGGGCGATGAAGTGTCGGTGCGCTTCCGGGAAGGCCGGGCGGCATGGGACCGGGTCATTCCCCGCGCCACCTATGCCGGCACCAATTCCGGCCCCGTGGGTTTGGAAGGCAACGCCGACCTGGCCGGCCGGGTGAAGCCGCTGGTGCTGGGCTTCGGGCTTGGCTGCCCCGTCGAATGGGTCAATCCCTCGCTTCTGATCGCGCAATGGCACAACGGCCCCGTGGACAGCCTGTTGGGTGTAACCACGGGCGGGGCGAGCGTGACCTATGCCGGTGATGTCGGGTCCGGCATCACCATCGTCAGCCTGCCGATGACGGCCGGCACCTTCGTCAGCGACAATTCGCGGGGGTTGATCCGGTTCGCGAGCCAGCCCCTGCGCAAGGTCGCCGTGGACGGGTTCGTGCTGTCCACGCCGAATGTCACCAACTGCGCGGCGCAGGTGGCCGCCCTGTTCGGGTCCAGCGATCCCATCTCGTTCGAAAGCGGGTTCGGCGGGCGCATCATGGGCTGGCTGCCCGATGACGGCGCCACCGGGTCCGACGTGCTGGACGCGATGGCGGCCGGGGCGGCGGCCTGGTGGCGGGTGGACCAGACGGGCACGTTGCGGGGCGGCCTGGTGCCCGACCTGACCGGCGCGGCCACCTTCACCATCGCTGAACGCGATATCGCCGCCATGGACCTGACATCGTCGGGGGATGAGTGGGGCGACGTGCCGGTCTGGCGTGTCGTGGTGGAATATTCGCCCAACTGGACCGTGCTGGCCGAGAGCGAAATCGACCCGTCGGTCACCTCGCCCGCGACCAGGCGTAGCCTGATGCGTGACTGGCGGTTCGAGGCGGTGGCGGAAGATGCAGCCGTGGTGGCCGCCTTCCCGGATGCGCGCGAGCTGCGTGTGCAAGCGCCCGTGATCAGCGGGTCCACCGCCAACGAGATTGCGGCGCGGCTGCTGACCCTGCATGGCGTGCCGCGCAGCCGTTGGATTGCCACCGTGTCGGCCCGGATCGCGCCGGGTTCCATGCCGGCAGGGCGGATTGGGAACACCACCTGGCGGGGTCAGGCCCTGAAATTCCTGCACACTGGCACAGGCACCGAAGACGGCCGCTCGTTCAGCTTGAGGATGTTCGAATGACCCGCCCGTTGCCGCACAACGCCATCCTGGCCTGGTCCAACTGCCTGCCGGCGGCCACGCTGACCGGCAGCTGGACCGGGATCAACAACTTGAAAACGTGGTTCCTGGGCGAAGAAGCCGTTACCGGCACGGCCGGTGCTGGACCGCATGTCATCACCGCCACCTGGGCAGCCGAACAGGCAATCGACCTGGTCATGATCCTTGGGCACAATTTGCTTGAGGACGGGACCACGATCCGCGTGCAGCTCTATAACGGCGCCACGCTGATCCATGACAGCACCGCCATGCCGGCCTATGTGCCAGCCCCCATCGGCTATATCCCCTGGGGTGACAACCGGTTCTGGGGCCACATGCTGGGGCCGTGGGATCGGCGCTGGGGCCTGGTGCTGGATGAGCTGCTGTGGATCACCAAGGCCGTGATCACGATCACCGCCGCCGGCCTGGATGGTGTGGCCGTGTCCCTGCCGATCCTCTATGTGGGGCCGAGCTGGCAGGTCCAGGCCAACTATGATCGTGGTTCGGCCGCCGGCCTGCACGGGGCGGCTGACGTCCAGGGTGCCGATTTCGGCGTGCCGCAGCCCGATGATGACCCGATGCCGCGCACCTTCAATTGCACGCTTTCGCACCTGACCGAAGGCGAGGTGCGCGCCCGCCTGCGCGAGCTGCTGGCGCACACGGGGCGGGGGAAGCTGCCTTTCCTGCTGTTGCCGGAGCCCGGTGATGCATTCGGGATCATGACGCAGACCATGCTGGCCTTCCTGCCAGACACGCCCCGCGTGGTGCGGTCCACCACACGGAAGGATGAATTCGTAATGGACCTGGACGCGCGGGAGTGGCTGGCCTGATGCCGACATGGACGATCAACGGGCGGACGTGGGGTTACCGGCAGTCCGACGTGCCGGGGAGCCCGTACTATCTGATGGGCTCGCAGGTCTTCACGACCTGGCACATCCTCATGGCGGATATCGGTGCCGCCATCGGTGCGGCGGCGGGCAGTGC
This sequence comes from Niveispirillum sp. KHB5.9, assembly GCF_048066115.1. Lineage (NCBI taxonomy): Bacteria > Pseudomonadati > Pseudomonadota > Alphaproteobacteria > Rhodospirillales > Azospirillaceae > Niveispirillum > Niveispirillum sp. KHB5.9. Next base: position 164,715 of record NZ_JBLTYX010000001.1, read on the forward strand.
GGCGGGGGCCGCAAGTGCCAAGACGGCCGCCGAGACGGCTCGCGACCAGGCGCAGACCTCTGCCACAGCAGCGGCCGGCAGCGCCACGGCTGCCGGCACAGCCAGAACATCGGCGGAGGTGGCGCGGGACGCGGCTGCGGCCAGCGCTACCAGCGCCGACACGGCTAAGACGGCAGCTCAAGCAGCTGCCGCAAAGATGCCTTCGGGTCCGCTGACGGCGTCATACATGCTGCGCGTGCGTGGCGATGGGACCGCATATGAGCTGCGGGCGCCGTCGGATGTGCGTGGTGATATCGCGGCGGCGGCATCCACCATCACGATTTCCGCCGGTACGGGCCTGACCGGCGGCGGCGACCTGTCGGCCGGACGCACGCTGGCGCTGGCCGACACGGCGGTGGCGGCCGGCAGCTACGGCAGTGCCACGCAGGTTGCGGCCTATACGGTGGACGCCCAAGGCCGCCTGACCGCTGCCAGCAATGTCACCGTTACCCCGGCATGGGCGAGCATCACGGGGCGGCCGACCACGGTGGCAACGTCGGGCATCACCGACGCCGTGTCAACCGCCCGCCAGATCAGCACCAGTACGGGCTTGACGGGCGGCGGCACCCTGGATGCCGACCGTACATTGGCGCTGATGGACACGGCGGTGGCGGCCGGCAGCTACGGCAGTGCCACGCAGGTTGCGGCCTACACGGTGGACGCCCAGGGCCGTCTGACCGCTGCCGGCAATGTCACCGTCACCCCGGCATGGGCGAGCATCACGGGGCGGCCGACCACGGTGGCAACGTCGGGCATCACCGACGCCGTGTCCACCGCCCGCCAGATCAGCACCGGTACGGGCTTGACGGGCGGCGGTACCCTGGCTGCCGACCGTACATTGGCGCTGGCGGACACGGCCGTGGCGGCCGGCAGCTACGGCAGTGCCACGCAGGTTGCGGCCTACACGGTGGACGCCCAGGGCAGGCTGACCGCTGCCGGCAATGTCACCGTCACGCCGGCATGGGCGAGCATCACGGGTCGGCCGACCACGGTGGCGGCATCGGGCATCACCGACGCCGTGTCCAAAGCGGGCGACACCTTCACCGGGACCGTTAACTGCATCGCCGGAGCCATCGGCGGTCTGGCGGTTGGCATTGGCTCGTCCGGAGCCGGACTGTATGAAGGTCCCGCCCTCTACTCCGCTGCGCCCGTGGCTGGCGTGGCCATCGCCCTGCCGGGCAATACGGGTGGGGCGAGGGCGATTTGGTTCGGGTCAAACGGCGCCAATCACGTCACCATCCAGCCATCGGATGCGGCTACAGCTACGTCATCCGGCCGGACGCTGTTCTTGCGTGGTGGCAATGGCGGTACGACCAGCGGGAACCCTGGCTCGGTGTTCCTTCAGATGTTGGAGGGTGTCCTAAGTGCTGGGGCGTCCATCGTGGGAACGGCCAGCGCCGCTACAGGCCCTATCCAACAGGGCGGCAATGTCACCTGGACAGCGGGCAACGGCAATGGGGGTGCCGGTGGCGGTATCAATTTGACGTCGGGGAGCAGCGCAACGGGACAGGCGGGAGTGGTTGCAATTCGCTCCGGCACAGGGTTGGCCAACATTTTCGCACTGGATCAACGCGGCACGTCGGCCAATTTGGACCTGCAGCTTGCAAGTGTGACCCGATGGTCGGTTCGGGGTGACGGCGGCGCGCTCACGGCCGCGTGGGCGCCGGGTGGAGACAACGCTTATGACCTGGGTGGCTCCGCCCTGCGGATCAAGGATTTATACTTGGTCAACGCGCCGACTGTGACCTCTGACATCCGTCTGAAGGACGTTGTGCCGGCCGCCGTGCCTGGCCTGGACCTGATCAACGCGGTCGAGCCCATCGCTTATCGACTGAAAGTAAGCAAGTCAGTCGTCGCTGAAATCCGGCAGGTAGGGTTTCGGGAGGATATCGACATTTTCGGCAATCCGGTAACGGTGCCGGTGGTTGAGGCGGTGATGGAGGATGTCGCCGGCACCCGTCTGCATTGGGGGCACTCGGCACAAGCCATCCGACAGGCTCTGGACAGTGACGCATACGGCGTGTGGACGATAGCCGATCCGTCCGACCCCAACAGCGCCCAAGGCCTACGATATGAAGAACTGGTCGCAGTGCTGTGGCAGGGCATCCGGGAACTGCATGACAAAGTAGAGGCGCTCACGGCCCGACTGGAGGCGCAATGAGTGCCTATCGCAATGTGGTGGTGGCTCTAGCCCTGTTGATGCTGACGGCCTGTGCCAGCCCGCCCAGGCAGCGCGACGGCGCAGTTACTGACCGGCCTTATCAGGACGTCTATCGCTGCATCATGCATCCGGAGAGCGCCCTATGCCCGTCTCCCTGACAGATATCGCCAGGACCATCCATGCAATGGCAGTCGGGCGCCTGGACTACGCTTCAGACACCGACACGGCAGGGCGGCCAGATGATTGGCGTTCCCATGCGGCCGCCCTGCTGGCGCAGCCGGGGGCGCGCTATCGGGGCGACTGCGATGATTGCGCCTTTACGGCCGCTGAACTGGCTGTGCGATTGGGCATTCCGGCGGCAGAGGTGCGGGTGGTGATGGTGGATACCCAGCAGCGGGGCAACCCGAAGCTGGTGGATCACATGGTCTGCGCGCTGGGGCCGGCCGACGGCGCGCCGCTGATCATCGACAACCGGGCGCCGGACGGTCCGGTCAGGTGGGACCTGCTGGACTACACGTGGGGCGACGGCATGCGAGCGTCGGAGCCTGGGGTTTGGCGAGCGACCGTATCAAGTTGATCGGCTTCTGCCTGGGTCTTGGAAAAGTGCATCAAGATATTGTGCCCCCACCCCCCGCTGCCAGGGGGTGGGGGTGGTGCCAATACAGGTGCCAAGTGGTGCCAAAACAAACGGCGCGCTACAACCCCGGCAAACCCTGCATCCTTATTTGCGCATGCGCGCCCGCATGTTTCGCTATTGCGAATAACTCTCAATCAAGGGTACCTTCCCGGCCGGATTAAGGCATTCGGGCAAGCGGTATGGCGTCGGGCGTGGATCAGGGACGGCGGTCCTTCTGGTTGAAGCATTTGCACCAGTGGCATTGGGTCAGCTCGGCCCTGTGCCTGGTGGGCATGCTGCTGTTCGCCATCACCGGCATCACCCTGAACAATGCCCGCATCATCGAGGCCAAGCCCAGGACCGTCTCCGTCGAGGCCGTGCTGCCCGAGGCGCTGCGCCCGGCGCTGGAGGTCGGTGAAGGGGCTGTACCCGTGCCGGTGATCGACTGGTTCCGCCGGGAACTGTCCGTCGATGTGTCGGGCGGTGTGCCGGAATGGTCCGATGACGAGCTGTATATCGCCCTGCCGCGCCCCGGTGGCGATGGCTGGGCCACCATATCGCGCGAGGATGGCGCGGTGCTGCACGAGGTTACCGATCGCGGCTGGGTCTCCTACCTGAACGACCTGCACAAGGGGCGGGGGACCGGCATGGTCTGGTCCTGGTTCCTGGACATCTTCGCGGTGGCCTGCCTGATCTTCTGCATCACCGGTCTTTTCCTGCTGCATCTGCATGCGGGCAACCGGCCCACCACCTGGCCGCTGGTCGGGCTGGGGCTGGTGGCGCCGGTGCTGCTTCTCATCCTTCTCATCCACTGAAACCTTTCAGGACGAAACCCATGCGCACGCTTCTGTCGCTTTCCCTGACCGGCCTGGCCGTCACCCCGGCCATGGCCGGCGAACTGACCGTATTGGTGGAGATTCCCAAGCTGGAGGTGGCGGAATATCACCGCCCCTATGTCGCCGCCTGGATCGAGACCGCCGACCAGCAGTTCGTCGCCAACCTGACCGTCCGTTACGACGTGAAGATGCGCGACAATGAGGGGACCAAGTGGCTGAAGGACATGCGCCAATGGTGGCGCCGGTCGGGCCGCGACCTGACCATGCCCGTCGATGGCGTGTCGGCCCCGACCCTGCCGGTGGGCGAGAACCGCCTGACCTGGGACAGCGCCAAGGCCCCGCTGAATGGGCTGAAGCCCGGTACCTATGCACTGGTGGTGGAAGCCGCGCGCGAGGTGGGTGGACGCGAGCTGATCCGTGTGCCCTTCGACTGGAACGGCAAGGCCGCCACGGCCGAAGCCAAGGGCGAGAGCGAACTGGGCCGCGTCGCCGTGGAAGTGAGGGGCTGAGGCCCCACAGGATTGAACCGTAGGTCAGGTCGAGCCGCAGGCGAGCCCTGACAACACGCAGGCACTGTCGTTCGTCAGGGCTCGGCTGTCGCCCTCGACCTGACCTACGGCCAACAACTTGAAAGGAGCCCCCATGAAGTCGCTTCTCACCCGCGCCACCCTGGCGCTGACCCTGGCAGCCGCGATCGCCACCCCCGCCGCCGCCCACCGGCAGTGGATGCTGCCCTCGGCCACCGTGCTGTCGGGCCAGGACCCGTGGGTCACGGTGGATGCCGCCGTGTCCAACGACCTGTTCTATTTCGAGCATGTGCCGCTGCGCCTGGACGGTCTGGCCGTCACCAATCCCGACGGCAGCGCCGGCGCGGCCGAGAACCAGGCCACGGGCAAGTACCGCTCGACCTTCGACGTGCACCTGACCCAGCCCGGCACCTACAAGGTGGCGTTGGCCAGCGGCGGCGTCATGGCCAGCTGGGAAGAGAACGGCCAGCGCAAGCGCTGGCGCGGCACGGCCGAGACCTTCGCCAAGGAAGTGCCGGCCAATGCCGAGAAGCTGCAGGTCACCGAAGGGGCCCGCCGCCTGGAATTCTTCGTCACCTCGGGCAAGCCGTCCGACACGGTGCTGAAGCCCACGGGCAAGGGCCTGGAGCTGTCTCCCGTCACCCACCCGAACGACCTGTTCGCGGGTGAGAAGGCCAGCTTCAAGCTGGTGCTGGACGGCAAGCCGGCCGCCGATGTCGATGTCACCATCATCCCCGGCGGCATCCGCTATCGCAACGACCTGGGCGAGATGAAGCTGAAGACCGACAAGGACGGCGCCTTCACCGTCACCTGGCCGACGCCGGGCATGTACTGGATGTCCGCCCAGACGGAGGACAAGAAGACCTCCATCCCGCAGGCCGCCAAGCGTTCCGCCAGCTATGTCGCGACGTTCGAGGTGCTGGCGCAGTAAGGACGAGGACCTGGGGGCGGCGGCGTCGCCCCCAGGCGGCGTTGACAATGCAGCAGACCGCCCCCCACCCCGACCCCATCCGCCTGATCCTGCCGGCCGACGCGCCGGAGGCGGCATTGCCGCCCGCCACGGCACCCGTCGTGCGGCTGTCGGGCACGAGTTTGGGCACCTACTGGTCCGTGGCGATCATCGCGCCGAAGGGGCCGGAACCGCTGGCCCTGCGCCGGGGGATCATCGCCATCCTGGATCGCGTCATCGCCTCCATGAGCCATTGGGACGCCAGCTCCGCCCTTTGCCGCTACAATGCGGCCGATCGGGGTTGGGTAGACGGCGACGCGGATTTGATCAAGGTGCTGTCCACCGCTCTGTCAGTGGCGGCGGATAGTGGCGGCGCCTATGATCCGGCCATCGGCGGGCTGGTCGATGAATGGGGCTTCGGCCCGCCGGGGCCCGTCGATACCCCGCCCGATGCGGCGCGCATCGCCGCCCTGCTGTCGGGTCCGCGCTGGCGGGACATCAAGGTGGGGGACGGGCGCCTCTGGCAGCCGGGCGGCGTGCGCCTGGATTTCTCCGCCATCGCCAAGGGTTATGCCGTCGATCTCGTCTCCCGCTATCTGGCGGAACGTGGCGTGGTCAGCCATCTGGTTGATATCGGCGGGGAGTTGCGGGGTTGGGGCATCAAGCATGACGCCACCCCCTGGTGGGTGACCCTGGAACAGGCCGTGGGCCGCGACGGCCAGCCGGGCGGCCTGCCCACCCGCATCGCGCTGCATGGCTGGGCCGTGGCCACCAGCGGCGACAGCCGGCGTTTCATGGCAGGTGCCGACGGGCAACGCCTGTCGCACTCGCTGGACCCGCGCACCGGCCGGCCCGTGCCCGACGATCTGGCAGCGGTCACCGTGCTGCATGCCGATTGCATGATGGCCGACGTGCTGGCCACTGCGCTCACCGTGCTGGGCCCCGACCATGGATTGGACTGGGCCGCCGCACGCGGGATCATGGCACTGTTCGTCTGCCGCGATGGTGCGGGCATTACCGAGACGCTGACGCCGGCGCTGGCCGCCCTGGCGGAGGAAGCCTGATGGACGCGGTTTCGCAACGCTATCTCTGGGCATTGGCCATACTGGCCACCTATGCCCTGTTCTGCACCCTGATCTTCCGTCGCCATGCCGCCCGGCACCGGCCGGTGGGGGCGGGAGAGGGCATCCTGGTCGCCTACGCCACCCAGACCGGCTTTGCCGAGACCCTGGCCCGCCACACCGTGACAGGCCTGATGGCGGCCGGGCAGAAGGCGTGGGCGGAAGCCATCGACCGCATCGACGCGGCCCGCCTGTCGGGCGTGGGCCAGGCCTTGTTCATCGTCTCCACCACGGGGGAGGGCGATGCACCCGACCATGCCGCCGGCTTCGTGCGCAAGGTGATGGGCGGGGCCGCCGGCCTGTCGGGCCTGCGCTATGGCTTGCTGGCCCTGGGCGACCGGGAATATGCGAAATTCTGCGCCTTCGGCCATGATCTGGATGGCTGGCTGCGCCGGCAGGGGGCGGAGCCTTTGTTCGATCTGGTGGAGGTCGACAATGGCGATGCCGGCGCGCTGCGCCACTGGCAGCACCATCTGGGCCAGATGGCCGGCCACGTCCACCTGCCCGACTGGCAGGCGCCCGATTACCAGGATTGGGTGCTGGCAAGCCGCCGTCACCTGAATCCCGGCAGCCCCGGTGCCCCCGTCTTCCATCTGCGCCTGACCCCGCCGGGGGAGGCCGACTGGCAGGCCGGCGACATTGCCGAGATCGGCCCCTGCAACCCGCCCGCTGCCGTGGCCGAAGGGCTGGCCGCGCTGGGCGGGGATCGCCCGGAAACGCGCGGCGATGTGACCCGGCCTTTGTCGCACTGGCTGGCGGAAACGGCGCTGCCGGAAGGCAGGGAGCCGCTGCCGCACCGCGAATATTCCATCGCCTCGCTGCCCGCCGACCGCACCCTCGACCTTGTGGTGCGTCAGATGTCGGGACCGGACGGGCGGTTGGGCCTGGGGTCTGGCTGGCTGACCGAACACGCGGCCTTGGGCGGGGCGATCCGCCTGCGCCTGCGCCGCAATGCCGGGTTCCACCCGCCGGTGGACGACCGCCCGTTGATCCTGATCGGCAATGGCACCGGCATCGCCGGTCTGCGCGCCCATCTTAAGGCGCGGGCGGCGGCCGGCCATACCCGCAACTGGCTGCTGTTCGGTGAGCGTACCGCCGCCCATGACAGCCTGTTCGATGACGAGCTGGAGGCCTGGCAGGCATCCGGCATCCTGACCCGCCTGGACCGCGCCTTCTCCCGCGATGGCGAGGTGCAGCTCTATGTCCAGCACCTGCTGGCCGCTGCCGGGGACGAGGTGGCGGAATGGGTGGAGGAGGGGGCCGCGATCTATGTCTGCGGCAGCCTGGAGGGCATGGCCGCCGGTGTGCATGCCGTGCTGACCGAGCTGCTGGGGACCGAGGGGCTGGAAGCGCTCGCGGCGGATCGGCGCTATTGCCGGGATGTGTATTGAGGTTTTTCAGCCCCGATCACGACCCGGACTCCAGATGCGAATGACATCGACGTCACCATCGGCGTCGTTCTTCACACGATAGACGACACTGTGTCGGTCGATGACCATCAACCGGCAATCCGCATCCGACCCGTCATCCAGAAGCCGACCTCTCAAAGCTGCGTCGGCAAGCGAGCGGATGGCGGCAAGGATGGCCATGACCCGCCGTTTGGCTACGATGCCCGCCCCTGGCAGCGTATTCCAAGCCCTGATCTCAGCGATATCGTGCAGGGCGGCAGGGGAGAAGAAGACGCGGCGAGGCATTCTCGGACAGGGTCAGCGCTTGGACGGCAGCGGCATCGCTTGTTCGCCGGGCATATCCCACGATGACACCCAGGCCTCCACATCCTCCAGCGCGACCCGTTGTCCGCTGCCCAACTCCGCCAATCCCCGATGCACGGCCTCGCGGAAGGCAGGGTCAGCCGTTTCCCGACAAGGAGTGGATGTCTGCGGGTGCGGGTGGAGCGGAGTATCCATGGTACTTTTTTATCATGGGGTGGCGACCTGCACCAGCTTTGCCATCGATTCTTCCTTATGCATTGCGATTGAGAACAATTCTTATTAATAAGAAGACAATCATCACTAGGAGACAAGAAATGCGCCTTTACCTGACCGCCGCCACGGTTGCCCTGCTGGCCCTGACCGGCACGGCCGCCGCCCATACCGGCTATCTGCTGCCCAACCTGTTCAACACGCCGCAGCGCGACCATGTCACGGTGGAGGCGTCCTTCACCGAGGAATTCTTCACCCCCGACATCGTGATGAAGGCCGATGATTACCATGTCGTCACCCCGTCGGGCGCCAAGGTGAAGCTGCCCGCTATCACCTATCTGCGCGACCTGGCCCTGTTCGAGGTCGACCTGCCGGAGAACGGCACCTACCGCATCTCCACCGGCGTGCGTGAGGGGGCCAAGCGCAAGATGGCACTGGTCAACGGCAAGTGGGAGCCGGTGCGTGAGAACGGTGCCGCCCCCGCCGGTGCCCGCGTCGCCGATGCGCAGAGCATCACCCGTTCCGACGTCTATGTCAGCAAGGGGCCTGCCAGCGACAAGGGCCTGGCCCCCGCCGGCACCGGCCTGGAGATCGTGCCGCTGACCCATCCCAACCGTGTGGACCCGGGTGCAGCCCTGCCCGTGCGCCTGCTGCTGGACGGCAAGCCGGTGGCCGGCGTCACCATCAGCCTGCATGGCGCCGAATTGCCGGACGAGGAGGATGCCAAGGCCGTGACGGTGACCACCGACAAGGATGGCAAGGCCAGCGTCGCCCTGCCGAAGGGCGGCACGTTCCTGCTGCTGGCCCGCCATCGGGTGGAAACCGCCGATGGCCCCGTGGCGGTGAAAAGCCATAGCGCCACCCTGACTTTCGCGGTGGGGTCGTAACAACCGCCCCGCGCACCATCGCCCTATACCCGTCACGTCATCCCATCTGCTAAGCTCGGGCCCATCGAGGGGTACCGGAGCGGATGGGATGCTGACGGGGACGGCCGGATTGCTGCGGCTGCTGGGCGAGGGGAACAGCCGGGGCACGGCCGTGGTCGTGGATCTGCGCGAGGTGCCCTATGCCGAGAACCCGCTGTTCCGGCAGTCGATCGTGCATCTGCTCGATAATTTCGCCGCCCAGTTCCAGCCCGAAGTGGTGGATGTCGGCCGCTTCAGCCAGGTCTTCCTGTTCGAGGACACCAACGCCCATCCCTTCATCAACAAATTGAAGGCGGTGGCGGCGGATTTCGCCGAACAGCATATGGGCGCCCCGCGCTTCACCATCCACCATCTGCCCCATGATGCCGGCCGCCTGTCGGCTCTGCTGAAGCGCACCACCCCCGCCGCCGAGGCGGCGGAACCGGCACCCGGCCTGACCGCGGCCGAACAGCAGCAACTGGCGGCGGTGCACAAGCTGGCCGTCTATGAACAGGTGCTGGGCGGGGCCGATGTCTCCTCGCTGGTCCGGGAATCGCCGGTCTGGCGGCGGATGGGCCAGCTGTGGATGCTGGAATTTTCCGAGGTCACGGTGGCGATCGACCATCTGGAACGCGCCGTGGGCACGCCGCTGCGCCGCGACCCCTGGCTGTTGCAGCAGATCACCCCCATCCTGGACCGCCGCATCATCCGGCATTTCCAGCATGAGCCCTCGCGCCTGGCCACGCCGCACAGCCTGAACCTGCAATGGCGCTCCGTGCTGGGGCCGGTGTTCCTCGATTTCGTGCGCGACCTGTCATACGAGCAGCGGCGCAACCTGATCGTGGAGATCGCCGCCACCGATGCCGGCATGGATGAGGAGGGGCTGGCCGATGCGGTGGATAATCTGCGCCAGTGGGAATGCCGCATCGCCATCGACCATCTGACCCTGCGCAACCTGGAACCGGGCTATCTGCCGCTGGCGGCCCTGGATTACCTGAAGCTGGATGTCGGCGGCCTGCCGATGGATGCCGACGGCACGCCCCCGCCGCTGCCCACCTGGATGGCGGATTTCGGGGCCGACCGCATCGTCGCCATCCATCCGCGCGACGGCCGTGCGCTACGCGCCTGCCTGTCGCTGGGCCTGGGGCTGGTGGAACAACGGGAAAAGCCGATCACGACATGAGACCGACGCACTATGAAGGGAATAGGGTCATGCGTGCCATTGGCCTGGCGATGGCTTTGCTTGTCGCCCTGCCGGCCATGGCCGCTCCCGAACATTGCTTCACCCCGTCCGAGCATGGCGGTGTGCGCGTCATGGTCTATATCGGCGACCGCAAATGCGTGGAATTCGATGAACCGCGAGAATTCACCGGCATCTGGATCAACGCGTTCGAAAGTTCCCGCTTCAACGAGGGGGCGACCAGCCTTGCCGAGGCCGGGGAGCGCAAACCCCTGGTCTGGCTCAGCCTGGATGACCAGTCGATCCGGCCTGCCGGCTTCCGGGTGAAGCTGGGCCATGCCTATCGCCTCACCATGATCGCCCGCTCCGCCAAGGACATGAACCGCCAGCCGCTGGAGGGCTATGGCCATTTCGGCATGTGGCCCGGCCTGGTGCTGGTGGAACGGATAACAGCCTGGGAGGATCTGGGGCCGGCCGCGGAAAATGCGCCGGGCCATTGAGGCCCCGATGATGAAATCCCCGCCCCCTGGCAGCGGGAGGCGGGGATATGCCACCATCCAACCCTCGGGGGGTTCGACCCTCACGCCGCGTCGTTCATCGCCGCGTTCTTTTCCTTGGCGTAGGCGCGCAGGCGCGGGGCGACCTGTTCGGCGAACAGGGTCAGGCTGTCCACCGTTTCCTCATGCGACAGATACCCCGCCTGGCCCAGCATCAGCATATGGCCGATGCCGCCGACCTTGTCGGAGAAGCGCGACATCTGGTCATAGAGCTGGTCGGGCGTGCCGGCGAACAGGATGCCGCCATCGGCCATCTCTTCCAGCGACGGGTTGGGCGGCAGGCCGAAATTGATGCGGCCGGTCTTGCCCATGCGCAAGGCACCGGCGTTCAGCTCCACGCTTTCATAGCCGGGCGGGTTGATCCAGCCCTTGGGCGTGCGCGGCTGCACCTCTAGGTACGGCTTCACCTTGGCCACACGCTCCTGTACCTCCTGCTCCGTGCTGCCGCAGACCATGATGGCCAGATAGGCGAAGCGGTCGATGGCGGCCGGTTTGCCATGGGTCTTGCGGTATTCCTCCTTGTAGGCGTCGAACAGGGGCTTGGTGCCCGCACCGTTGAAGAAGGTGGCGCAGACATAGCCCAGCTGCGCGATGCGCCGGCCGGTGGACGCACCCGACGCCGTGATCCACATCGGCGGCATCGGCCCCTGCAACGGCCGCGGCCAGACATTGACGTTGCGGTAATTGTAGAACTCGCCCTCCCAGGAGAAGGGCCCGCCCTTGTGGGTCAGCGCCTTGACGACGAAATCATGCGCCTCCCAGTACCGGTCCATGATGCGGGCCGGGCTCTGGTTGGACATGGCCAGCTCGAATGGCGAGGCCTTGACCAGCCCGATCTCCAGCCGCCCGCCGGAAATCACGTCGATCATGGCCAGTTCCTCGGCCACGCGATAGGGATCGGTGCGGTTGGTGATGGGCACGCCCAGGCACAGCAACCGCGCCTTCTGCGTCTGCCGCGCCAGGATGGCCAGCGTCAGCAGGCACGAGGCCGACATGCAGTTGGCCGACGCGTGATGCTCGTTGACCATGATGTTGTAGCCGAGCCGGTCGGCCACCATCCATTCGTCCAGATAGCGGTTGTACAGCGCGTGCGCCACCTGCGGGTCGCAATGTTCATTGTCGACCAGCACCTTGGTGGGGCCGGGGATTTTGTCCCAGGCCGGATGCATCGATTGTTCGCTGAAATGCCAGAATTCCATGGGTGTTCTCTCCCTGTCGCGGAGGGCGTGGACTGTGCGCGGTCTTGTTCTGTGCTTGCCCCGTTTTCCCGAAACTGCTGGGCACCGTCGTTGCCGCACTCTCAACCGTCACCCCGGCGAAGGCCGGGGCCCAAATGACAAGCGCTTTGCTCTACGACTTGGGCCCCGGCCTTCGCCGGGGTGACGGCGGATACTGCTGAAACCGGGAAACCCAGACTTTCGCGCGTAAGGCAGGCTTGGGTGGCGAACCGGGCAGCGAACTCAAGCCGCCAGGAATGTATCGATGCGGCCGGCGAATTCGTCGGGCTGTTCCAGGTAGCCGTAATGCCCGGCCCCCTCGATCACCTCGAACGTCGCACCGGGGAAGGCGGCGGCGTAGCGGCGGCCGTAATCGACGCCCACCACCTTGTCATCCTCCCCCCACAGCAGCAGCACGGGCACCTTCACCCGGTGCAGCCGGCCCAGCAGCTTTGGATTGTACAACGTGGGCGACCAGCCGAAGAGCAGCAGGCTCTCGCGGTTGCGCACGAAGCGGGTGACATCCTCCTCGCTCATGTTCTTGAAATCGAAGCCATGGAAGGCCGCCTTGCCCTTCTCCGGATCGTGGAAGAACAGGTCGGGGATTTCCTCCACCGTCGTGCCGAAAATGTCCTTGATGTCGCGGGTCTCCCGACCGGAAACCTTGACGCCGACCGCGTCGATCAGCACCAGCCGCTTGATGCGGCCGGTGCCCATCGTGGCCAGTTCCGCCGCGATCCAGGCGCCGAAGGACACGCCGACAAGGACCAGATCCTTCAGGTCCAGCGCCTCGATCAGGTCCAGATAGACATGACAGATATCATCGATCCCGGTGACGCCGGCGGGGCGCGAGCTGGCGCCGAAGCCGGGATGGGACGGCACGATCACCCGGTGCCGGCGGGACAGGCGCTCGACCAGCGCATCATCGGCATCGACCCCGTGGCCGGCATGCAGGAACAGCAGCGGCGGGCCGTCGCCCTTGCTCATCAGCTCGATGGACGCTCCCGCGACGTCGATCCTTTCCGGGAAAGCGGTTCGGAACATGGCGTTTCCTGTTTCCTTCCTGTTTGGGCTCCTGCGCCGTAGGTCAGGTCGAGCCGAAGGCGAGCCCTGACAGACGACGGTGCCAATTGATTGTCAGGGCTCGGGGCTTCGCCCCTCGACCTGACCTACGCATGCGGCCGGAACCGCGATCCGGCCCGGACGATGTCCGCCTGCCGGTCGATGGGGTGGGAGCCGCGCTGGCGCAGATGCAGGGCCAGATCGGCGATGGTGACGATGCGCAACCCATGGCGCCGGGCGAAGCGCAGCAGTTCCGGGGTGCGGGCCATGCTGCCATCCTCGGCCACGATCTCGCACAGCACGCCGGCGGGGGTGCAGCCGGCCAGCCGCGCCAGATCCACCGATGCCTCCGTATGGCCGGGCCGTTCCAGCACCCCGCCCGGCCGGGCGCGCAACGGGAACATATGGCCGGGCCGCATCAGGTCGTCGGGCCTGGTGGCCGGGTCGATCAAGGCGGCGATGGTGGCCGCGCGGTCGGCGGCCGACACACCGGTGCTGGTGCCCTTTCGGGCATCGACGGAGACGGTGAAGGCCGTCTGGTGACGATCGCTGTTGCTGGGCACCATCGGCGGCAGCGCCAGCGCATCCACCCGGTCGCCGTGTAGACCGACGCAGACGATGCCCGTCGTGTGGCGGACCATGAAGGCCAGCGCGGCGGGTGTCGCATGCTCCGCCGCCATGATCAGGTCGCCCTCATTCTCCCGGTGCTTGTCGTCCAGCACCACGACCATCTGCCCGGCCGCGATGGCGGCCAGCGCGTCATCGATCGTGTCGAAGCCGATTTCCACAACATTGTCCGTCACGATCAACCTCGTTCTGGAATGATATCTGCAATGCATGCCATTTAATAGAACATATAGAGGGGGGTCAAGGGGTGGGTGCTTGAGAATTCTGAATGACGGCATGCATTCCGATTTTGTCACGCCCGCTCGAAGATTGCCGCCAGCCCCTGGCCGCCGCCGATGCACATGGTCTCCAGCCCGTAGCGCACCCCGCGCCGCCGCATGGCGTGCAGCATCGTGGCCAGGATGCGCCCGCCCGTGGCCCCCACCGGATGGCCGAGCGAGATGCCGGAGCCGTGCACGTTCAGCCGGTCGAAATCGCCCGCCGTGAAGTTCCAGGCGCGGGTGCAGGCCAGGACCTGGGCCGCGAACGCCTCGTTCAACTCGATCAGGTCGATATCGGCCAGACGCAGGCCGGCGCGGTCGAGCGCGCGGGTGGTGGCCGGCACCGGGCCGATGCCCATGCGGTCGGGTGCCACCCCGGCCACGCCCCAGGAGACCAGCCGCGCCATGGGTTTCAGGCCCAGCGCGTCGGCCTTCGCCCGCGTGGTGACGATGCAGACCGACGCCCCGTCATTCTGGCCGCTGGCATTGCCGGCGGTGACCGTGGCCTCCCTGTCCTGGCGGCCCAGCACGGGTTTCAGGGCGGACAGGCTGTCGACCGTGGTGTCGGCGCGGGGATGCTCGTCCTTGCTGACCAGCCCATCGCGGCCCTTGCCCGGCACGGTGACCGGCACGATCTCCGCATCGAACAGCCCGTCACGCTGCGCGGCCACGGCCTTTTCATGGCTACGGCAGGCGAATTCATCCTGTTCCAGCCTTGGGATGCTGTAATCACGGCGCAGATTCTCCGCCGTTTCCAGCATGCCGCCCGCCACGGGGAAGTTCAGGCCGCCCGCCGTCACCCGCCCGCGCGCCAGCGCGTCATGAAAGGCGATGGCGTCGCCCTTCACGCCCCAGCGATGGCCGGTGCTGTAGAAAGGCGCGTTGCTCATGCTTTCCGCTCCGCCGGCCAGGACCAGATCACAGGCCCCGGTCTCTACCTGCATCACGGCATTGATCACCGCCTGCAGCCCCGACCCGCAGCGCCGGTCGATCTGCAACCCGCCGATCCCCACCGGCAGCCCGGCATCCAGCCCGACGACACGGCCCAGGGCGGGCGCATCCATCGACGGATAGCATTGGGCGAACAGCACATCCTCCACCACGTCGGGCGGCAGGCCGGTGCGCTCCAGCAGGCCGCGCAGCAGGGCGGCGCCAAGGGCGTGGGCCGAAAGCCCCTTGAACTGGCCGCCGAACCGCCCCACGGGCGTGCGCAGCGGTGCGCAGATGACGGTGTCGCGCACCGGTTCCTCCCTCAATTGTTCTGCAAAAGCCGGCGGGCGCGTTCGACCACCGGCAGATCGATCATCCGCCCGTCCAGGGCGATCACGACATCGCCGCGCGCCTGTGCTTCGTCCCAGGCGGTCAGCACGCTTCGCGCTTTGTTCAATGCCGCCGCGTCGGGCCGCCAGGCGCGGTTGATCACCGCCACCTGGTCGGGATGGATGCACAAGGCACCGGTCATGCCGACGGCACGGGCGTCATCGGCGGCGGCACCATAGGCGGCGAGGTCGCGATATTCGGCCAGCGACAGCGGCAGCCCCAACGCCATCAAGCGCCGCGAGGCCGCCGCCAGCGCGATCAGGCGGCAGGGCAGGTCCAGGCTGCGAGGCGTGGGCGGGGCGCCCAGTTCCAGGCTGAAATCCTCACTGCCCAAAGCCAGCCCCGCCACCCGCTCCATGGCGGTGATGGCGGGCAGGTGGGGCAAGGCGGCGGGGCTTTCGATCAGGGCGATCAGCCGGGCGGGGCCGTCGCCGATCATTTCCGACAGCACGGCCAGACGGGCCGCATCCGCCACCTTGGGCACGACCAGCAGGTCGATGCCGGCCTCCAGCGCCGCATCGATATCGGCCAGGGCCAGGCGCCAGGGGGCGTTGATGCGCAGGGCGACGGCGGTACCCGTGGCGCGGATGGTTTCCGCCGACGCCTTCAATGCCGCCCGTGCCGCCGGCTTGGCGGTGTCGGCGACGGCATCCTCCAGATCCAGGATGATAGCATCCGCACCCCTGGTCCCCGCCTTGGCGATGCGGTCGGGGCGGTCGCCCGGCACGAACAGGAAGGATCGCATCATCCCACCTCCACCGAGGCACTCATGGTCACCTGCCCCTCGGCATCCCGCGTCCACAACTCGGCCCCCGACAGGCACAGGTCGAAAGGGTTGGTATCCAGCAGCGGCCGGCGGCCCCGGAACCCGAAGCGCGTCACCGCCACCCCCGGATGGTGGCGCCGGAACAGGTCCAGCAGCAGCACGGCGACATAGGGACCATGCACCACCAGCCCGCCATACCCCTCTTCCTTGACCGCATAGTTGCGGTCGTAATGGATGCGATGGCCGTTGAAGGTCAGGGCGGAGAAGCGGAACAGCCGCACGGGATCGGCGGTCAGGCTTTCGCGCACGTCCCCTTCGGGTGCGGTGGGTCCGGAGGCGGGATTGGTGCCGCCGGGGCCGCGATAGACGATGTCCTGGCGTTCGCTGACCGCCAGGGTGCCATCGGCGAAAATCTCATGCTGGACGGTGACGAAGATCAGTTCGCCGGAACCGCCCTGGGCATGCTTGATGTCGGCGATGGTCGACCGGCGGGTCAGGGTCGCACCCACCGCAATGGGCGCCAGGAACCGCACGTCACCCCCCGCCCACATGCGGCGCGGCAGCGGTACGGGCGGCAGAAAGCCGCCGCGCTGCGGGTGGCCGTCGCGGTCGATCAGCGATTGCCGGGCACGCGGCAGGAAATACAGCCAGTGCCAAAGCGGCGGCAGCACCCCCTCCGGCGGCTCCTCATGATCCAGCAGGGCCGCTATGCCGGCCAGCGGCGCCGGGCTGGCGATGTCCGCCATTTCCTCCACACGGCCGATCCAGGGCCGCAGGCTTTCCATATCGATCGTCATGGGCGCGCCACCAGCAGGGGGTTCACCATCAACCTATTGATTTTCCTGGAGATGAAAGGCCGACAAATTCTCATGCCGGCCGGAGAATTCCGGGCAGCTGCCGCGATGCGGCATCCGCCTTTTGTGCTGCAATATGGAATGTATTCCAGATTGCTTGCGTGGGACAGGTGTATGAGCTAATCTCACGGCCAGGGAGCGAAACCTTGATAAGAGGTGCGATATGTTTGCTGGCAAAGGCCGTCCGGCCCGCCGTATTCCCCCCCTCAACCCCCTGCGCGCATTCGAGGTGGCGGCCCGCCACCTGTCCTTCACCCAGGCCGCGGACGAGCTGTGCGTGACCCAGGGGGCGGTCAGTCGGTCGGTGAAGGCACTGGAGGATTATCTGGGGGAACCCTTGTTCGAGCGCACAGGCTATGGCCTGGCGCTGACGGAGCGCAGCGAGGCGTTTGCCATGCGCCTGTCCGACGGGTTCGTGCGCCTGTCGGAGGCGACGGACGAATTCCTGGGCGTGCAGCCGCCGCCGGTGCTGACCGTGCGGGCCTATACGAGTTTCCTGATCGGTTTCCTGATCCCCAACCTGCCCGATTTCCAGGTCCGGCATCCGGAGATCAAGGTGAAGCTGATCTCCGCCACCGACAGCACCGAATTCGGGCGCGACCAGGTGGATGTGCGCATCCGCTATGGCCGCGGGCATTGGAAGAATGTGGACAGTACGCTCTTGTTCCATGACGAACTGCGGCCCGTCTGTTCGGCCAAGCTGCTGGACCCGGCCAAGCGGCCCTATCCGATCGAGATCCTGAAAAACCATGTGCTGCTGCATCAGGAGCTGCGCCGCGCCGACTGGCCCAACTGGCTGGCGCTGAACGGGGCGGAGGGGCTGACGCCCCGCGACCATCTGGTGTTCGACGAACTGTCCGTCGTCTATCAGTCGGCCATTTCCGGGGTCGGGATCGTCATGGCGCAGAAGGCCTATTTCCAGCGGGAGATCGCCGATGGCCACCTGTTCGAACCGTTCGAGGGCGTGTTGAAGCGCGACCTGGGCTATTACCTGACCGTGCCGCACAGCCGGCGGGAGGCGCACCATATCCGCGTCTTCAAGAAATGGCTGCTGGATGCGCTGAGCGCGGCCGGGGTGGGTGAGCGGGCTCAGCCCTCGCTGGCCGAGGTCGGGGGGCGCAGCCCGCTGATGAAGGCGGCGAACAGCGCGATCCCCGATGCCAGGAACAGGGCGATGATCGCCCGCTGATCGGGCCAGGCGCGGAAGGCCAGCGCCACCAGTGCGGCCCCCGTCGCCTGGCCCATCACCCGCCCCAAGGCCCCCGTGACGCTGGCCGTGGCCGCCACCGCCAGCGGGACGGAGGTGACCAGGGCGCGGGTATTGGGGATCTGGAACAGGGCGTAGGACCCGCCGCACAGCGCGATGCGCCACAGAATGTCGAACGCACTGGTCTGCTGCGGCGTCAGGGCCAGGATGGCCAGGCCGCCCGACACCATCACCAGCCCGACGGCGCAGAGCCGGCCCGGCGGGAAGCGGTTGGCCAGCATGACGACGACGGGCGACGCCGCCCCCAGGGCCAGCGGCCAAGCCATGAAGTAAAGCCCGATCTGGGTCTGCGTGCAGCCCCGGTCCAGCAGCAGGAACGGGATGCCGATATATGACATCAGTTGCGTGGCGGCGGCGCAGAAGGTGGTGGCCACGGTCAGCCCGTACAGCGGCCGGCGCAGCAATTCCAGCGGCAGCAGCGACGGCCGCCTTTGGCGCACGAACAGCCACAGCACCGACGTAGCGGCCGCCAGCAGCAGCACGAGGCCCAGATCCATGTCATGGGCCAGACTGTTGAGCGTCAGGATCAGGGTGCCGATGGCCCCGGCGCACAACAAGGCCTCGCCCTTGTCGAAGACCGCATGCACCAGGTCCGGCACCGGATCGGCCGGCAGCACCTGTCGGCCCAGCAGCCACAACCCCGCCGACAGCGGCAGATTGGCCAGGAACAGCCAGTGCCAGGAGGTGACGCCCAGCACCAGGGCGGCGATGGCCGGTCCCGCCGCCAGCGC
Source organism: Niveispirillum sp. KHB5.9 (assembly GCF_048066115.1). Lineage (NCBI taxonomy): Bacteria > Pseudomonadati > Pseudomonadota > Alphaproteobacteria > Rhodospirillales > Azospirillaceae > Niveispirillum > Niveispirillum sp. KHB5.9. The sequence continues at coordinate 183,632 of NZ_JBLTYX010000001.1, forward strand.
CAGGGCCACGGCCATGGCATTGACGCTGACCCCGCGCGCCATGCCGGAGGGCGGGTGGATGTTGCGCAGCATGGCATTGGTGATGCCCATCATCCCGGCCCCGCCGCAACCCTGGATGAACCGGGCCAGCGACAGGGTGACGACATCCACGGAGAACACGCACGCCATGGACGCCGTCCCGAACAGGGCGATGCAGGCCAGATAGGTGCGCTTCGGTCCCACCAGCAGCGCCAGCCGGCCCAGCGGCAGCAGCACCATGGCGATGGCCAGCTGATAGGCCCCCACCACCCAGACCGACAGCGACGCGCTGATGCCCAGGTCGTGGCCGATGGCGGGCAGGGCGATCGTCATCATGATGCCGTCCATCACCGCCATGGCCACGGCCACGGCGACCAGGGAAGCCGCCCGGCCGCGCGCCGGCTGCGGCAGGCCGGCGGGTTCATCGCTGCTCATCTCAGAGAGACAACCGGGCCTGGGCGAACCACACGACCTGTCGGGCCAGGATCGACAGGTTGGCGGCCACGGCCGGGTCGGAACAGCTGCCGTCGGCGGCGAACTTCGTGCCCATGGAATTGACCGCCACACCCAGCGGCGTGGGCCAGGCACGCAAGGCGTGGGTGATGGAACGCAGGGTGGCCAGCGTCGATCCCGTCGCCTGCCAGCCATAGGCACACGCGATGGACCCCACGGCGCGCCCATCCAGATAGGGCACGGGATCGCGGGCCATATCCTCCACATAATCCAGCGCGTTCTTCATCAGGCCGGAGATGGAGCCGTGATATCCCGGCGAAGACAGGATCACCCCGTCGGCCCGGCGCAGCAATTCCACCAGCCGCAGGGCCGCCGGTTCCCGCTCCGCATTCTCCGGCGCATAAAGCGGCAGGACCAGTTCCGGCCCCGTCATGATCGCCGTCTCCGCCCCCAGCTTCTCCGCTTCCGCTAGCGCCATGCGCAGCGCCATTTCCGAGGACGAGTTGGCGCGGGTGGTGCCGCCCAGGCACAGGATGAAGGGTTTACGGGACATATCCTCGCCTCGTGTTCTGAATTATGGGATATGTTCCATAATATGTCAGGGCGAGGGGCGGGTGGGCTGGAGTATTTGGAAGGATGCCCCTCTTTTCGTCATCCCGGCGAAAGCCGGGACCCAGGGGCCAAGCGCCCGACCTTTCGGCAGTTTTGGTCAAGGCAGCGTATAGGTTTGGTCTTGTGGCCCCTGGGTCCCGGCTTTCGCCGGGATGACGAAATAATGATGCGAGGTGATGCTACTCCTCCTCCACCGCCCCCCGCGCGACGCCCAAAAAATTCTCCACCAGCGGCCGCCCATCCCCCGACCGTTTCGACAGGGTGATGTTCGACCGCGCCCCGCCATCGATGGGGCGGAAGACCACGCCGGGCAGGGCCAGGCTGGCGGTGCAGGCGGGCAGGATGGTGATGCCCATGCCGGAGCCGACCAGGCTGATCGCCGTCTGCCATCCCGGTGCCTCCTGCACCCCACGCGGCATGAAACCGGCGGCTAGGCAAATCTCGATCAGCCGGTCATGGTAGCGGGAGACACGGTTGCGGGGGAACAGGATGAACTTCTCCGCCGCCAGCGACCCCAGCGCCACCGGCCCGCCGGTGCCCGCCAGGGGATGGTCGGCCGGCAGCACAACGACATAGGTCTCCCGCAGCAGGGTGAAGACATCCAGCCCCGGTTCCGGGATCATTTCGCGTGAAAGCGCGATATCGATCCGGCCGCCGCGCAGCTGGTCCCACAGCGGTTCCGGCAATATCTCCACCAGCCGCAATTCCACCTGCGGATAGCGCTGGCGGTTGGCCTGGACGATGGCGGGCAGGACATGCAGGGCGGTGGTGGAGGTGAAGCCGATGGTCAGCAGACCGGCCTCTCCCCGCCCCACCCGCCGCACCTTTTCCAGCCCCTCCACCATCTCCAGCAGCATCTTCTGTGCGAAGCCGTAAAGGGCGGTGCCGGCATCGGTCAGCTGCACCTTGCGCGTGTCGCGGTCGAACAGCTTGTGGCCCACGGCGGCCTCCAGCCGCTGGATCTGCTGGCTGAGCGGCGGCTGCGCCACGCCCAGACGGGCCGCGGCACGGCCGAAATGCAGTTCTTCGGCCACGGTCACGAAAGCCTGAAGCTGGACGAGGCTGATTTCCGTCCGGAACATTGATATCTCCAAACGTATCAATAAGCCGAAACATTATATTGGACGGTGCATAATTGCACGGCTTACCGTTTGTCCCGTAACCGGCCGCCAGCGATGCGCCGGACGATTTAGGGAAAAAGGAAAGCCCAAGATGCAGCAGGAGCTGGGAACCAGCGTCCAGGTGGACGCCCGTGCGCTTATCGCCGATGAGGACATCACGCATTTCCGCGAACAGGGTTACGTCTTTCCCCGCCTGGGCCTGCCGGCCGACGATGCCGCCTGGATGCGGGAGACGATCGAGAAGGTGTTCCGCGACAATACCGACTGGGCTGGCATCACCCGCATGCCGCACATCCCGCTGCGCGAAGGGCAGGAGGAGGGGGTGAAGGGTGGTGAGGATCTGTTCAAGATCGCCATCCACCCGACCCTGATCGCCGCGGCCAGCCGCCTGATCGGCCCCAACCTGATCATGTGGGGCGGGGAGATCTTCGCCAAGCCGGCCGGGACGGGCAAGCGCACCCCCTGGCACCAGGACTGCTACAACCCCGCCGTCAAGGCCGGGCCGGGTCGCAAGCTGCCGCAGAGCGCCCAGATATGGATCGCGGTGGATGATGTCGACCCGGAAAATGGCAGCCTGTCGTTTGTGGCGGGCAGCGGGCGGGAAGGGCCGATCCATCATGAACAGCGCAAGGAAATGCGCGACCTGCTGAATTTCGAGGTCGATACCAGCGGCATCAACGAGCACAGGATCGTGCATTCCACCATGAAGTCGGGCCATTTCTCCGTGCATGACCTGTTCGTCGTCCATGGCGCCAACGCCAACATCTCCGGCCGCCGCCGCGCCGGCCTGACCTTCCATTACATGGCGGCGGAGGATGTCTATGACCGGAGCTTCGGTTCCGCCATCGGCAGCGGCCGCGACAAGCCGGCCCCCCTGGCACAGCGGCCGATCTGGCTGGTGCTGGGCGAGAACCAGGTGCCGCAGAACGACTTCGTCACCGGGCACCAGAATCTGGGCGACCTGGATGATATGGCGGAGAAGCGGCGGGTGGAGATGAATGCGGTGTTGGGCTGAGTTCGGAGGACGCCGCGTCAAGTCAGGATTGGCCGTAGGTCAGGTCGAGCGAAGCGAGCCCTGACATTCATTGGCACCGTGCTTGTCAGGGCTCGCTTCGCTCGACCTGACCTACGCCAACTGCAACCGCATCTCGTCGGCATGGATGTGGTCGAAGGGGGAGCGGAATTTCTCCGGCTCGTCGCGGACCATCTCTTCCAGTTTTTCATGCGCCTCCAGCAAGCTCTCCGGCAATTCCCGCGCGCCCGGCCGCAGCACGGGGCCGTTGGCGGTGATGGCGGCGATGGCCGTGCCGTCACTGGTGCGGATGGGCAGGGAGGCGGCGTGGAAGCCCGACGCCAATGCCACCTCCCCCGTCAGGAACCCGTCGGCGATGGCCTCCTGCAACCGCGCCGTCAGCGCGTCCCAGCCGCCCTCGGGCAGCCGTCCCGGATGATGTGCCGCGACGAAGCGGCGATAGGCGACGCGGTCGTCGCCTTCCAGGGTGGACAGGATGGTCGGGCCGGCCAGACCCTCATGCAGCAACGCCACCTCGCCCAGCCGGTCGCGGTGATAGATGTCGTTGCTGCCATAGGCGCCGGCGATGCGCAGGGTGAACCAGCCCAGCCGCACCGACAGCGACACCGTCTCCCCGATGGCATGCGCCAGACTGCGCAGCACCGGCCGGCTGGCCTTGTGCAGGTGGAAGCGGTTGAACAGGGCCCGGTTCAGCAGCTGCGGCATCTGGCCGACTTCATAGCGCGGCGTGTTCTGGTAGCGGCTGAGGTAGCCGGCCTCCTCCAGCGTCACCAGGGCGCGATAGACGGTGGAGGCGGGCAGGGACATCTGCCGGCTGATCTCCGTCACGCCCAAGGCCTCGTCGGCTTCCGCCACGAAGCGCAGCACCTCGAACACATGGCTGGCCGAGGAATTGATGACGGCGCGGGACATCAATTGATCTCCATATGGGCCGCGTCGGCGGCATAGAGCCGCGTGCGGCTGCACAGCTCATCGATCAGGCGGCGCAGTTCGGGCAGCAGGCGCTGCAGCTCCCCCTCCATCCGCTCCACCGGCCCGCCCACCGAAAGCACGCCATGCAGCCGGTTCTCCGCATCGGTGATGGGAAAGCCCATGGCCAGCATGGGCAGCGGCCCGTCGCGGCGCACCAGCGCGTAGCCGCGTTCACGGATGGCATTTATGTCGGCCCACAGGTCGGCTTCCGCCATGGGGCGGCCCGAGGGCGGGATGGTCAGGGGGCTGTGGCGGGCGATATAGTCCGCCACCTCCCGGTCGGGGCAATGGGCCAGCATGACGCGGCCCGATGCGGGGACGTGCAGGGGGCGGAGGCCGCCGATCTCCATGCGCCAGGTACCGGGCCGCTTGGTCTCGATCCCGTCGATGAACACGGCATAGTCCAGGCCGCGTACCATCAGGCTGACCGTTTCCCCGGTCAGGGCGTGGATCTTCTGGACGTACGGGGCGCAGAGGCTGCGGAAATCCGGTTCCAGGGCCGTGCGGTTCTGCAATTCCAGCACGCGATAGCCCAGCTGGTAGCGCAGGCCGGTGACGTCGCGCACCAGATAGCCCTGGTCCACCAGCGTGGTCAGCGCCCGGTAGATCATGTTCTTGGTCATGCCCAGCAGCTGCGACAGCTCCGTCACGCCATAGCCGGGCGCGTCGGCGGCGAAGCAGGACAGGACCTGAAGCGTGCGCGCCGTGGCCTTGTTCTGGCCGCGATCGCCGGAAGGATCGGTTTGCTGCGTCAAGGACGCCCCCGGATTGTTGGGCCCGTCGCCGGTGCCGTTGGCGCCGCAGCCTAGCGCACTGGGCAGGTCCGCGCCAAGCCGAACCCTGTGTCACCCCTTGGCGAACAGCTGGAAGACGTTTCCCTCCGGATCGGCGCAGGTGACTATGCTCCCGTGGCTGCCCATGTCGCGCCGGCCCAGGATGCGCCCGCCCAGCCGTTCCACATCCGCCGCCACCGCGTCGGGGTCGTCGGCCTCGAACGTCACGGTCGCCCCCTTGTCCCCGGCCCCGGCCTCGACCGCCGATGCCAGGGCGAAATTCCCGCCGCCGATCGACAGCTGGGTCCAGTTGCCGCCATCGCGGAACTTCAGCCCGGCGCCCAAGGCCTGCTGGTAGAAACCGGCCATCCTGTCCATGTCGCCGGCCACCACATAGATGTTCTGGATTCTGCGGATCGTCATTGCCGGCCCCTTGGACTGTATTGCGGAATATGATCTGATATTCATAACACGCAAAAAGAGGGGACGCGGCTGAGGATGCGGCCCGGCGGCATGAGTTTTCCGGCGGAACCATTCAACGAAATCGCCTGGACCGACCCGCCATCTCCCCTAGAGTGAAGCCGTAAACGGGCGCAGACCCGGCGGATCGGGAGGGTTCGACATGCTGTCATTGCGCAAGCTGGAGGCGGCCGGCGGATTGTCGCTGGTCGAGGTGCCGGAGCCGGGGTCACCGGGGCCGGGGGAGGTGCTGGTACGCGTGGCAGCCACGGGCATCTGCGGCACCGACCTGTCGGTGGATCGCTGGACCGCATCCTATGCCGGCTTCATGGGCAAGGCGCTGCCCGTGACCCTGGGGCACGAGACGGCGGGGCGCATCGTCGCGGTGGGGGCGGGTGTCGATCCGGCCCGCATCGGGTGTGCCATCGTGGTCGATCCGGCCGTGGCCTGCCGCCGCTGTGCCCGCTGCCGGGAGGGGGATTTCATCGGCTGCCTGGATCGGCAGGCGGTGGGCCTGATCCGCGACGGTGCCTTCGCGCCGCTGCTGCTGGCGCCCGACGATTATTGCTACGACCTGCCCGACGGCGTGCCACTGGAACTGGGGGCGCTGGCGGAGCCGCTGTCGGTGGGCGCCCATGCCCTGGCAGTGGGCGGGTTCACGGTGGGCATGCGCATCGCGGTGCTGGGGCCGGGCCCCATCGGCCAGGGGGTGGCGGCGCTGGCCAGACATCTGGGGGCGGCCCAGGTGGCGGTGATCGGGCTGAAGGACGCGCCGCGCCTGGACGTGCTGCGCGCGATGGGTATCGGCGACTGTTTCGACATGGCCGAACCGGGGGCGGCCGAGGCGCTGGCCCAAGCCAGGGGCGAGGGGTTCGACCTGGTGGTGGAGGCGGCGGGCGTGCCGGAGGTCATCGACCAGGGCCTGGCCCTGCTGCGCCCGCAAGGCGTGCTGGTGGTAGCCGGCATGCCGGAGCGGCCGGCCAGCGTCGATATCATGCGGCTTGTCAAATACCGGCTGGAAATCCGCGGCGCCTCGCGCGTGCCGCCCTCGGCCTGGCAAATGGTGCTGAAGGCATTGGCCGAGGCGCCGGACAGTTTCGCGCCGCTGGTCACCCACCGGTTCCCCCTGGCGCAAGCCGACGCAGCCTTCCGCCTGTGCCATGGGCGCACGCCGTCCAAGGTGCTGCTGCTGCCTTGATATGGAAGGTGCCGTAGGTCAGGTCGAGCCGAAGGCGAGCCCTGACAAGCGACGGTGCCTGTGAATGTCAGGGCTCGCCTTCGGCTCGACCTGACCTACGAAGCAAGCCTCCCGCTACAGGATACGCCATGCAATCCGACGGTTCGTCCATGTCCGCGCCGGTTCCCCGCTACTCCTGGTATGTGCTGGGGATGCTCTATGCGGTCTATGTGATGAACATGGCCGACCGCCAGATCCTGGGCATCCTGGCGGAGGATGTGAAGCGCGAGTTGGACCTGACCGACGGGCAACTGGGCCTGCTGGCGGGGCCGGCCATCGCCTTCTTCTATGCGGTGCTGGGCATTCCCATGGCCTATATCGCCGACCGGGTGAACCGGGTGCGCTTCCTGACAATCTGCCTGACGGTATGGAGCGTGATGACCGCGCTGGGCGGGCGGGCGGGCAACCTGCTGGAACTGGCCATGACGCGGGTGGGCGTGTCGGTGGCCGAGGCCGGGTCCACACCCGCCTCCATCTCGCTGATCAGCGATTATTTCCCGCCCACGCGGCGGGCCACGGCCATGGCCGTCCTCAGTTCCGGATCGACGCTGGGCATCCTGGTCAGCTTCGCGCTGGGCGGCCTGTTGAATGAATGGCTGGGCTGGCGGCACACGTTCCTGGTCGCGGGCGTGCCGGGCGTGGTGCTGGCCGCGATCCTGGTGCTGAGCCTGCGTGAACCGCAGCGCGGCCAGCGCGACCCGGTGGCTGCCACCCCGCCACCATCGCTGTCGATGTTCCGGACCATGGCGCATCTCTGGCGCATGCCCCTGTTCCGCCAGGCGGTGATCGCTGCGGTGTTCTGCAATTTCTGCGTCTTCGCCGTGCTGTCCTGGGTCCCGGCCTATGCCGTGCGCAGCTTCGGCCTGGGCAGTGCCGAGGTGGGGCGGACCATCGGCCTGGGCATCGCCGGGCTGGGCGGGGCCAGCATGATCCTGTCCGGTCTGGCCACCGACCATTTCGCCAGACGGGGATTATGGGTGCCGCTCTGGGCCATTGCCGGGGTGCTGGCCCTGTCCGCGCTGTGCTTTGTGCTGGCGTTGATGGCGGCGGACTTCACCGGCTTCGTGAGTTTCCTGATCCTAGCCTATGCCTTGTTGATCACCAATTCCCCGCTGATCCTGGCTGTGCTGCAATCCAAGAGCCCACCCAACATGCGGGCCATGGCCACGGCGGTCATGCTGCTGCTGATCGCGCTGTTCGCCAGCGTGCCGGCGCCGATGCTGGTCGGCTATGGCAGCGACCTGCTGGCCCCGCATGTCGGCGCCGACAGTTTGCGGCTGGCGCTGTTCCTGGTGCCGCTGGCGGCACTGGGCGGCAGTGTACAGCTTGTCCGGGTCGGTTTCACCGCCCGGCGGGAACAGCGGATCACGGCCGATCCTTTGGGGTGAGTACCTGGCTGATCGTACCGATATCGGGAATATTTTCCAAATTCCAGATCAGGTCGATGGCCTGCTCAATCCGGGCCGCCGGCAGCAGTCCGTACAGGAAGCCACGGAACTTGGCCTCCAGGTCCGCATCGGACAAGGCGGTTTCCGGCGTATAGACGTCGCCGCGCGACCATTCGCTGTAGGCTTCATGTACCTGACCGCGGGCGACCACACGCAGGCTGGCCGGCAGGCGACGGGCATGGCCGTAGCGGGCGATATCGTCGGCGGCCGCGCGCGACGCGGTGGGTTCGACATGCACGAAGACCTTGTCGGCAAAGGCCCGGATGTCGGCGCGGGCGCGGGTCTCCGCCGTGTGCCAGTGCCGGCCGGGGGGCACGCCATGGGCGGCGACGGCCAGCAGGTAGGGCATGGAGAACTGGCCATCGACGAAGGTGGTGACGGTCGGGTCGTCGATATGCTTGGCCAATGCCGGGCCGATCAGGCCGACATCGATACGTTCGATCTCATCCGGTGCCCAGCGATGGGTGGCCAGCATAGCGTAGAACATGTCGCTGACCGAATTGGTGAAGCGGCAGGCGGGATAGATCTTGAAGCTCGTCTCCTCGATATAGAAACGCTCCCCCAGCCGCTCCGTCATCACATCGAAATCGCAACCCAGCGAGCCCAGGGCCCGCCACAGGCCCTTGTCCCCGTCCAGGATGGCGGGCAGGCCGGTGAAGCCCTTTTCCGCCAGCAGGGCGGCGGTGATGCCGCCTTCGGCCATCACCCCGTACATGGCGTATTTGGCCATGGTCCGGCCCGAACATTCGCTGTGCTGGGTGGAGGACGGGACGGGCAGGGAGACGGCGGTGACCGCGATGGCGTTGCGGGCGCGCTCGGCATCCAGGCGCAGCAGGTTGGCGGCCCCGGCGCCGCAGGCCAGCCCGCACCAGCCATAGCCGGTGGTGGGGGCGAATTTCAGTTCGCCCTTGTCGATGATCAGGCCCTTCAGCGCCATGCCGACGCGGGCGGCCACGTCATAGCCGACGGCGGTGGCGGCGATCAGGTCGCGGCCCGGTGCGTTCTGCCGTTCGGCCATGGCATAGGCGGCGGGAATGGCGGCGGATGCGATATGGGCCTTGTAATGCAGGTCGTCGCAGGCATCGAGCACATTGGCCGTGTAGCAGTTGAACCAGGCGGCACGCGCGGCGGGCAGCTTGCCGGCGCGACCCAGCAAGCTGGCTTCGGGTTTGCCGCCCTGGTCGCGCAGCACGTCGATGACGATCTCCGCCGGTTCGGTATGGGCACCGGCCACGGCACAGCCGACCGTGTCCAGCATCAGGCGCTTGGTGGCATGGATGGTGGCGGGCGACAGGTGCTCATAGCGCGTGGCGGCGGTGAAACCGGCCAGGGCGCTGGTCGCCGGGTTGGGCAGCTGGGGTGTCTCGCGGCTGGTCATGGGTCACACCAGCGAGCTGGGAAGGGCGGTGACCTTGGAGATGCCGCCATCGGCGGCGATGGTGTTGCCGGTGACGTAGCGGGCAAGGTCGGATGCCAGGAACAGCACGGGGCCGGCGATATCGGCGGGGGTGCCGACGCGGCCTAGGGGGATCGCCGCCTCGATCGCCTTCCACCGGTCGGGGTCGGGGAAGATGGTGCCGGAATTCTGGATGCGGCCCGGCGCCACGGCGTTGACGCGCACGCCGTGGGGTCCGAATTCATGCCCGGCGAAGGCCGCCAGCTGATGCACCGCACCCTTGGCCAGACCGTAGAGCAGGGCCTTGCGCGTGCTGACGAAGCCGGCCAGCGATCCGATCAGGGTGATGGACCCGCCGCCATTGGCCGCCAGCATCGGGCCGGCGATCTGGATGGTCATGATCGCGTGCTTCAGCACCAGATCGAACTGCCGGTCGATATCATCGTCGCTGTAATCGGGCAGGAAGTTGGGCAGGGTGATGCCGACCACGTCGACCACGCCGCTGAACCGGGTGCCGAAGCTGTCCTTGGCCTTGGCGAATACCTGTTCCAGTTGCGCGCGCTGCGTGATGTCGGCCGCCATGGACAGGCCGCCGACCAGGGACGCGGTTTCGGCCGCCACCTCGCCCTTCAGATCGACGCACAGGACCTGGGCACCATTCTGGGTCAGGGCGCGGGAGACCTCCCGCCCGATGCCGGCACCGGCACCCAGCACGACAAAGCCCTTGCCATCCAGGCGCAGCAGGTCGGGATAGTGGATATTGCTGTCGGTCATGTCACTTGTTCCCATTGTTGGCGGCGGCGACCACGGTGGAGTGCATGGGTGAATGGCCGCTCATGTCCATCTGGCGCGTGCCCTGGGTGATGGCGGTGCGGCCGCCATCAACGATCAGGGTGGAGCCGTTGATGTAGGAGGCATCGTCGGAAAGCAGGAAACGCACGGCGGCGGCCACCTCCTGCGGGCGGCCCGGCCGGCCCAGCGGCGTTTCGGCGATCAGCGGGTGGAAGCGGGGATTGTCATCCTCCTCCGGCGGGGCGGTCATGCCGCGCGCCACCAGATTGACGCGAATGCCCTGGCGGCCCAGTTCTTCGGCCATCACATGGGTCAGCGGCGCCATCGCCCCCTTCACGGTGGAGAAGGAGGGGACATGCGGGTTGCCATAGATGCCGTCGAAGGAGCTGACATGCACGATGGCGGCCAGATCCGCCGCCTTCAGCAGGGGCAGGAACGCCTTGGCCGTGAAGACCGGGCCCAGCAGGTTGACATCGGTGATGCGCCGCCAGGACTGCACCGTCGATGCTTCGAACGTGGCGATATCGACCTCCAGATGGCAGACCAGCAGCCCGTCCAGCCGGGGATGGTCTTCGGCCAGATTTTCCGCTGCCGCCGCCAGTGCCTCCGGGTCGATGGGATCGGCGGGCAGCAGCACGGGGGGCAGGGCCGCTGGGCCGATGGAGGCCGCCAGCTGCGTCAGCAGATCGGGGTCACTGTCCACCAGCACGACACGGGCACCCCGCTTGGCCAGATCATGGGCCAGCGCGCGGGCCACATCGACGCGGGCGGGGACCAGCGCGATGGTTTTGCCGTCGAACCCCATATCGTTCCTCCCTTTATCGTTCATTGTCATTCAGGCCCCGCCGCGCGTTTTCAGCGGATGTTCGGGCATCCGCCACAGGCAGACCAGGGCCACGAACAGCACCAGCCCCAGGCCGGCGAACAGGCGGGCATAGCCGTCGGTGTCCGGGTGGGCGGCGGGTTCCGTGCCCAGGAACAGCAGGGCCACCGCCCCGGGCATCAGCAGCGATGCCGTCAATTGTCGGGCGAAATTATTGGCGGCCGTGACGCTGCCCAGCAGATGCGCCTCCATCATGTTCTGGATGGAGAAGGTGGTGATGGGCAGGATGCCGCCCACCCCGGCGGCGGCCACGGTCAGGGCCAGTTCGGTGACCCACAGGTCCGGCCCGATGGCCGTGCCGATGGTCAGCAGGGCCATGGCGGCGATGGCGGCCATCAGGCCCCATTCACCGATCCGGCGATAGCGGGGCAGGCGCATCATGGCCTGGCCGGTGGCCAGCGACCCGAAGGCCGATCCCACCAGCATCGGCGCCAGGGCCAGCCCGCCCTGGCTGGTCGACAGGCCAAGATGCGTCTGCATGAAGGCGGGGATCAGCGCGATCAGCGCCACGACGCAGGCCGATGCCAGGGCCGCCGATAGGGTGGCGTTGAACACCAGGGGTGAGGCCAGGATATGGGCGGGCACCAGCGGATATGCCGCCAGATGTAGGCGCAACCCGCACAGAACCCAGGCGGCCATGGCAAGGCACAGCAGCAGCCACAGCGGCACACCGGTATCGGTGAACAGCAGCAGGGTCGCCGTATTGGCCAGGATCAGCAGGGCCGCACCGGGCAGGTCGATGGGGCCGGGCCGTTCGACGCTGGGATGGCGGCGCATGACCAGCAGGGCGGTGACCAGCGATACGGCACCGAAACCCAGGCAGGCCCAGAACACGCCCGACCAGTGCGCATATTGGGCGATCAGACCGCCGATGGAGGGTCCGGCCAGTGCACCGGCCAGAAAGGTGGCGGTGGTCCAGCCCTGATACCGCCCGCGTTCGGCCGGTGGAATGATGTCGGCCAGGATGGTCATGATCAGGGCGTTCAGCGTGCCGCCGCCAATGCCCTGCAAAACACGCCCGGTGATCAGCGCGGTGGTGCCGGGCACCAGGGCGCAGCAGGCCGATCCCGCCAGGAACAGGGTGAGCGCCAGCACCAGACTGCGCCGGCGCCCCCAGGTATCGCACAGCCGCCCGAAGATGGGCGTGGCCGCCGTGCCGGCCGCCAGATAGGCGGTGATCACCCAATGCACATCCTGGGGGGAGGTGAAGCTTCCCGCCATGCTGGGCAAAGCCGGGGCCACGATATTCTGGCACAAAGGCCCCAGCAGCAGCGGCAGCAGCAGGCCGATCAGGACCGTCCGCGCCTGTCGCGGGCTGAGGGTGAATTGCGCATTCATGGCCGGCCCCGGTGGGCGTCCAGCATGGCGAGCATTGTGTCGGTGTCGATGACGGCGCCGCTGGTGACGGCGACGTTCAGCAGGGTGGCATTCTGTTCCTCATCCGACATGGCGGCCGTGGCGTCGGCGATGAAATAGACGCGGTACCCCAGGGCGTAGGCATCGCGCGACGTGGATTCACAACAGGCGTTCGACAGGGCGCCGGTGATGACCAGACTGTCGATCCCCAAGGCCCGCAGATGGGTTTGCAGGTCGGATGAGCCGTGGATGAAGGCGCTTTGCCGGTACTTGTCGATCACCAGATCGCCGGGCCGGTGGTCCAGCCCCCCATACACCTCGTGCCCCGGATGGCCCGCCGTCATCGTGCGCCGTGCGGCGATGACCGGCGGGGCCGCCTGTTGCTGCCAGGGGGCAAGGTCGGTGGCGGCTCCGTCCCAGGTGAAGGTCTGACGCAGGAAGATCACCTTCATGCCCGCATCCCGCGCCGCCTCGATCAGCCGGTTGACATTGGGGATGATGGGCAGCCCATAGAGAAGGGCCGCCCGCCGCCCGGAAGCCAGGAAGCTTTCCTGCAAATCGATGACGAGCAGGGCCGCGCGGGCGGGATCGATGCTGTCGAACCTGAAGGTCGTGCGGCTGCGCTTCAGAGCCCAATCGGGCAGGGGTGTGATCGCATGCATCAGCGGCGCGTCTGCAATTTGTGGTAACCCCAGTCGATGCGGGCCTGACGCAGGCTTTTACCGCCTTCTACTGCTTCACGGATGGCGTCCTCAGCCGCGTGGATTTCCTCCGCCGCTGCCAGCACCTCCTCCACCCGTGCCGCCGGGATCACCACGACGCCGTCGCCGTCACCCTTGATCCAGTCGCCGGGTTCGACGCGGATGCCGCCGATGGAAACGGGCACCTGGGTGGCTTCCACCCGCACCCTGTCCTTGCCGGTGCGCATCCAGTTCCCGCGTGAGAAGATGGGGTAGGAAAGCTCCACGATGCGGTCGATATCGCGGCAGACACCATCGATCACCGTGCCGGCAATCTTACGGCTGGTGGCGGTGGAGGTCAGCAGGTCGCCCCAGACGGTGGCGTCCACGCGGCCGTTATTGTCCAACACGATGACCGTGTCCGCGTCCAGATCGTCGATATAATCGCCGACCGTGCCGGGGTCCTGGCCCACGGGGCCGTAACGCAGGGTCCAGGCCCGGCCCGCCAGGCGGAAGGACCGGTCGATGGGCATGATGCCGGCGCACTGGCAAGGGATGCCCAGCCGGTCCATGGCGTCGGACAGATCGGTGCAGCTCAGCGCCTTCACGCGCTCAAGGATGGTGGTACTCATAACGGACCCCGTCGGTCAGCATGGTTTCGTAGGATGCGCCCATGACTTCCGACACGGGCTTGCCGGCGCGCACCGCCTCGGCCATCAGCCGTTCCTTGGCGACGACGCGTTCGGCGGCGGCGATAATGGTTTCCGCCTCATTGGCGGGGATGAAGACCACGCCGCTGCCATCGGCGATGACATAGTCGCCGGGTGCGACGGCCCGGCCGGCGACGTCGATCAGGACGTTCCAGTCCTCCTCCACCACGCGGCCGCGCGCGGTGATGGGCACGGCACCGCGGGCATAGACGGGCAGGCCCATCTCCCGGCTTTCATCGATGTCGCGGCAGACGCCGTCGATAACCACGCCGGCCACGCCGCGTTCACGTGCTGCCAGCGACAGCACGCCGCCCCAGCTGGCGGCATCGGTGCGGCCCTTGTTGGCGATGACGATGATGCTGTCGGGGCCGGCATGTTCGACGGCGGCGGTGCAGAGATGGCGCTTGGACTTCACCCCGACATCGGGGCCAAGCCGCACGGTGACGGCGCGGCCGACGATGCGGTGGGTGGCCGACAGCGCACCCAGGCCCAGCACGGCACCGGTGCCGCCATGGGCATCCATGGCGTCGGATACGGCGCAGGCATCCAGTTTCGCCAGACGTTCAAGCAGAAGATCAGCCATGACCGGCCTCCGGTTCGATGAAGGCCAGGGCATCGCATTGCACCAGCATGCCGTGGCCGAGGGGGCTGTTGATCACCTGGCGTGCAGGGCGGCTTTCCGGGTTGGGAAAGCGCGCGACCCAGGCGGCGTTGATCAGGGGGCGGGCGGCGGGCTCCGCGATCCAGAAGGTCATCTTCACGATGTTGCCCCAGCAACCGCCGCCATCGGCCAGGATGCTGTCCATGTTGGCGAACATGTGGGTGACCTGGGCATCGACCGCGTCGGGCTGTTCACCGGTGGCGGGATCGATCCCGCGCACCCGGCTGGTGGCCAGCAGCGGGCCGTAGCGGCAGGCAGCCGGGATCGGGTTGTCGCCATGTTCCAGGCCCGGCGGGGTGATGGAGCGGCGGATCAGCGTTCCCATGTCTCGCCCCCCGGCAGATTGTAGATGGCGATGGTGCTGTCGCCGGCGCGCAGCCGGGCGAAGATCGCCTGTTCGGCGGCGTCGCGGCCTTCGGCCTTCTCAACGATGTCCGCCGCGCGGGATGCCGGGATGACCACGACGCCATCGGCATCGCCCAGCACCCAGTCGCCTGGGTTGATGGTGGTTTCGCCCAGGGTGATGGGCTGGTTCAGGGTGCCGGCACCGTCCGGGTCCTTGCCCGTGCCACGGATGGCGATCTGGCTGGCGAAGACGGGGAACCCCATCTCCACCATCCGCCGGCTGTCGCGCACACCGCTGGCGATCACCAGTCCGGCAATGCCGCGCACCTGCGCCGCCAGCGCCATGACTTCCCCCCAGCAACCATATTCCGCGTCACCGGCATCGACGACCAGCACGTCGCCGGGCGATGCGCGGTAGATGGCGCGGTGAAGCCAGAGATTGTCGCCGGGCGGCGATTTCACCGGGAAGGCCGGGCCGGACAGCCTCAGGTTTGGGCAGAGCGGTTTCAAGGCGGCGGGCAGGGCGCCGATCTTGCCCGCCGCCTCGTGCACCGTGGCGGTGGATTGGCGGGCGGCGCGTTCACGCAAAAGCTTGTCCATGGGTCAGACCTTCAGGCGCGGGAAGATCTTGCGCGCATTATGCTCATAGAGCTTGGCGCGATCTTCGTCGGTCAGACTGTCGATACGGTCGATCGTGTATTTGAAATCATCCATGGGGCGGCCGGTGGCCAGATCGATGCCGCCGCCGCTGCCCGGCCGTTCGGTGCCGAACAGGCAATTGTCGGTGCCCACCACCTTCAGCAGCAGTTCGATGGATTCCTTGGCATGGACGTCGGTGTCGAAATAGAGCCGGCGCAGGGCGTCGTCGAAGGTGGTCAGGTCCGGCGGCGGGGGCGGCAAGGGGGCACCGGCCCAGCCGGCGGCCGACAGGTCGCGGAAATACTGGGCGATATGCGGCTTGCGCGCCGATTGTTCCAGGAACCAGTGCGAGCGCCAGCGGCCGATCTGATAGGGGATGGACCCGCCGCCATGGCTGATCATCACCTTCAGGTCGGGATAGCGCTGGAACACGTCGGAATGAACGAGCGCCGTGACGGCCAGGCTTTCCTCGGTCGCGAAATGCTCGTCATAGGTTTCGCGGCCGCAGCAGCCGGCGCTGTGGATATGCACCGGGATCTGCAATTCGATGCATTTCTCCCACAGGGGATGCCAGTAGGGATCGGACAGGCGCGGCGACTTGCCCCCGCCTTCATCCGGGTCGGGATTGACCAGAGCGCCGACGAAGCCCAGTTCGTTGACGCAGCGTTCCAGTTCCGGAAACACGATCTCGATCGGCTGGCCCGACACCTGCGGCAGGCCGGCGACGCCGCGGAAGCGGGTGGGGTGAAGCTGCACCGTCTCATGGATCAGGTCGTTCTGCAGGCCGATCCAGATGGCCACGTCCTTGGCCACCTTGTGCGAATGCCACAGGGTGAAGGGCCGGGGCGACAGCAGCTGGATGTCGGTGCCGACCTTGTCCATGATGGCGATGCATTCGGCGGCGGCCTTTTCGACCTCGCCTTCCTTCATCCAGCGGTTCCGGTACCATTCCTTGGGGTACTGGCCGTTGGACGCCTGCAAAACCGTGCGGATGGCGAAGACGGAGGAGGGGGTGAGCAGATGCGCGTGCGCGTCGATGATCATTATCATCGCTCCTGTGTCGGGGCGGCGGCGCGGGGCCGCCAGATCATGAAGGCCAGACCGATGCCGGTGCCGGCAGGCGTGCGAAAGACGGGCAGGTAAGTGGCGGGTTCCGCCGCCAGGGCGCGGAGCGCACCGCCCGCCATGATCCAGTTGAGGATTTCCGAATTGCCCGACCGCAGGGCGTGCGGCGGGATGCCGGTCAGCTGTTCCGGCGCGTCCGCCGCCAACCCGTCCAGCACAGCCCGGTCCAGCACGGGATCGGTGGCGAAATGCGACAGTCCGCCGGACGCGATGACGCAGATGCGCCGGTTGCCGGGCAGCGCCGCCAGTGCTGCCGCCAGCTTCTCCCCCACCTCCCAGCAGCGGGCGGGGGTGGGGACGTTGGGCGGGAAATAGGTGTTCAGCATCAAGGCCAGCACCGGCACCGGTGCCCGGCCCAGCAGCCGGTCGATGACGAAGCCATAGGCATGGCCGAAGCCATGTTCCTCCGGTTTTTTCACCTGGGAGGCCAGGCCGATATCCACGCCCTGGGTGATCAGATGTTCGATCACCTTTAGCGCGTCGGCAGGCGCTGCCGGGTGGCGATGGACCGTGTCCATCATGTAGCCGACATTGGCCGCCCGGTACCATTCCGGCAGGTTGGGCGCCACCTCTCCCTTGGGGTGGGTGACGATCTCGTCGCCCGTATAAAGCGAGATGGCCGGCGTGTGGGACAGGCCGAACAGTTCCTCCTGATCGTCACCGATGATGACGACAAGGTCGGGTTCGGCCTGTTTGATGGCGGCGGCCAGCCGGTCCAGCTCCGCCTGTGCCTGGGTAGCCAGAGTGGCGAACCGTTCCGGCGTGGCGTCGGCTTCGTAACGGTCAGCCACTTCGGCGCTCAGTTGCGCATACGGAATGACACGGCCATCGGCCAGCCAGATCTTCTGGCGGCGGCGATCATCATCGCCGCGCGCGGCCCAGAGTTCCGGCTTGATGGCCAGAAGTGGGCTGTGGGAGGTGCCGATGCCAAGGACGATGCGGCTCATCTCTGCATTCCCCTTTACAGGTCCAGGACCAGACGCCCGCTTTTGGCGCCGGAACAGCAGATCATCATGGTCTTGTTCGACGCGCGTTCCTTGGGACTGAGGATCAGGTCGCGATGGTCGGGTTCACCCGACAGGACCTTGGTCTCACACGAGCCGCAGACGCCCTCCATGCAGGAATAGGGAACGTCCACCCCGGCATCCAGGCAGACATCCAGGATGGTCTTGCCCTCTGGCACCGGGATCGATTTGCCGCTACGCGCCAGTTCCACGACATAGCCACCGCCGGTGGCCGGTGCCTCCACGCCCGCGAAATATTCGACATGGGTGCGGCCCTCGGGCAGGTGGGTGGTCGCCGCCTCGAACGCCTTGATCATCGGGGTTGGGCCGCAGCAATAGAAATGCGCGTCGCCGGCATTGCGGACGGCGGCCGCGATATCCAGCAGCTTGCCCCCCGGCTCCCCATCGAAATTCAGCACCAGGGCGTCGGGTTTGTCGGCGGCCAGCTGCGCCAGTTCGGCCAGGAAGCCGGCATTGCGGCGCTGGCGGACGCAGTAATACAGCGTCCAGTCGCGGCCCAGTGTCGCCAGCCGCCGCACCATGGCCAGCATCGGCGTGACGCCGATGCCGCCGGCGAACAGCACGGAGCGGCCGGCACCCTCTTCCAGCGGGAAATTGTTGCGCGGCGGGGAGATGGACAGCACCTGTCCCGGCCGCATTTCGGCATGCACGTAGCGGGAGCCGCCCCGGCTGGCCACATCCAGCCCGACGCCGATGACATAGCGGTGACGCTCTCGCTGGTCATTGGACAGGGAATAGGAACGGATCAAGCCGTTGGGCAGATGCAGGTCGATATGGGCGCCGGCGGCGAAGGATGGCAGTGGGTCGCCATTCAGCGGGCGCAGGTCCAGCGACAGCACGCCGTCGGCCTCATAGCTCATGGACATGACGCGGATGTCGAGGGTGGGAACATTGCTCATGCTGAGAGCCCCAGTTGGATGTCGCGACGCTCACGCGCCGATTGCAGGACGGCGAGGCAGACCTGGACGGTGGCCCGCCCGAATTCGCCATCATGGATGGGGGCCTGTCCGTGCCGCACGGCGGCATACAGTTCCTCCAGCACGTCACCCCGGCCGGGGCGCCAGGCATGGCGGTCGGTGGTGATGGCGCGGACACCGTCGCGGCCGTACAGCGTGACCCCGTCCGGCGTTAGCCGCAGGTCGCCGCCGAGGCAGGTGGCCAGCACCAGACCGAAATGCGGCTGATGCGGGGGCATGCCGGCGCTGAGGCCGGAGCCATAGCCGTAACGGTCGCGCCGTGCCGCCGCCTCGTCGGTGGTAGCCAGGGCACGGCGGGTGGCACCCTGTGCCGGGCGCTTGGCGAACCCGCCCTCACCGACCCAGTCATAGAATTCGTCGCTGTCGAACCCGTCATGGCCGCTATAGGTCAGGGTGGCCGCCGCGCCATCGGCGAATTCCAGCAGCACGGAATAGAGCCCTTCGGTATTGCGGGCCGGGTCGAGGGCGCGTGCTACAGCGCGGACGCTGGTCACGGGGGAGGGGACCAGGGTGCGGACCATGTCCACTTGATGCGGCAGCTGGTTGAACAGCACGCCGCCGCCCAGATCGGTGCGCAATTCCTCCGGCCGGCGGGGACGATAGAGGAAGTCGGTATAGTTGAGCGCCGTGACCAGGGCGGCGGGCCCGACCTCCGCCTCCATCAGCCGCCGGGCGGTCAGCAATGACGGATCGAAGCCGTGGGAATGACCGACGATCAGGGTGACGTCGGCGGCATCACAGGCCGCGATCATCGCGTCGCAATCGGCCAGCGACAGGGCCATGGGCTTTTCCACCACCACATGCTTGCCGGCGGATGCGGCCCTGACGACATGGTCGCGGTGCATCTGGTGCGGGGTGGCGATATAGACGGCGTCCACGTCGCCGCTTTCCAGCAGCGGGCCGATATCCCCATGCACGGGCACGTCGAAATCGGCGGCGAAGCGGCCGCGCAGGGTGGCGTCGGGATCGGCGGCGGCGGCGATGCGGAAGCCCGGATGCGACAGGGCCGCCTGCACCATCACCCCGCCCGCCATGCCCAGGCCGACAATGCCCAGGCGCAGCGGTGCTGGCAGCCCGCTTCTCATGGGATCAAGCCTTCCTGCGGGTCGAGGCGGACTTCCGTCGCATAGGTGGCCAGCAGCGTGTCGAAGCTTTCGATGGGGCAGACCTTGGAAATGGCGCGGGCGCGGAAGGCGTCGGGATTGGTCACCATCGGCGGATCGATGCCGTCGGCCAGATCTTCGGCCATGCGCAGCAGGCGGCGCCGCGCGGTCACCACGGCGCGGTCGGAACCGACCAGATGTTCCTGGCTGCGGTCAACGATGCCGGGATCGGCGTCGCCGATGGTCATGGAGGATTCCGCCAGGGCCCGGTCCTGGTCATGCACGCCCCAGATGCCGCTGTAATTCACATTCTGCTGCATCTCGCGGCTCAGCTCGAAATCATTCTCCTTGCTGGCCACGGGCAGGAACGTGTCGATGATATAGCCGCCGGGCAGGGCGAAGGTGCCGCGGTTCATGCGCGGCGGGAACAGGGCGCCCGAGGCGTAGGTGGTCAGTTCCTTCTCGTTCAACGGCCGGTCGACACGGTAGCCGAAGGTGAAAACCGTGGTGTGGTTGTCATCGATCGGCACCCAGGCCCGCCCGCCGGCCGAGGCGAAATCACCCGGCGCATGCGGGATGAAGCTGAACATCGGCGCCATCCATTGCGTGACGCGCCAGAAGAAATCATCGCCCAGGCGGCGGCGGGCGCCATAGGTGAAGCCGTAGAAGGTTTCCCGCAGTTCGATCACCGGGGCGCCGTCGGCATCGGCCAGGGCCGCACCGGTGGACGCCTTCTTGGAATTGTCGGTGTCGAAATCCTTATGCAGCCAGCTGATATGCGAGCTGTCGATCTCGCCTTCCAGCCCCTGCGACCAGTTTGTGCGCTGCAGCCAGCGGGCGACATAGTTCTGGCCGGCGGGGACCAGGGTGTTCTCGAACGCCGGGAAGGCGGGCTGCTTTTCCTTGGGCCCCATATAGACCCAGACGGCGCCCCCGGCCTCATGCGTGGGGTAGGCCCGGATGCCGACCTTCTTGCGGATGTCGGGCGCGTCGGCGGGGACGTTGGGCGTCTCCACGCATTCGCCATCCACATTGAACTTCCAGCCATGGTAGGGGCAGCGGATGCCGCAATTCTCGTTACGGCCGAAATAGAGCGGCGCCAGACGGTGGGAACAATAGGCGCGGACGATGCCGACACGACCGTCCGTGTCCCGGAACGCCACCAGCTCCTCCCCCAGGATCTTCAGCCGCACGGGCGGGCAGTCCGGCTTTTCCACTTCGCTGACCAGCAGGGCCGGAAGCCAGAAGCGGCGGAACAGGTTGCCCATCGCGGTGCCGGGCCCGACCCGGGAGAGGGTTTCGTTGGCCTCTTTCTTCAACATGACAATTCTCCGGGTGCCGTCGCGGCGGACGCGCCTAGCGTGCGGGCAGGACGTTGCGGGGGTCCTGGGACAGGACCAGGTTCCAGAGCTTCTGACCCGTGGGGTCGCTCTCTTCCTCGATCAGGTGGCCGATCAGGCCGGCGCAGCGGCCGACCAGGGCCAGGCCGCGCGCCATGTGGGTGGGCAGGCCCATATCGTTGATCATGGCGCCCACGGCCCCGGCGGTGTTGGCCACCAGCCGGCGCTTCAGCATCCGGCCCGTGGCCTCGTCCAGCGCCAGCAGCAGGCGCCAGTTCAGCCCGTAATAGCCGTTGCGCTCCGACACGGCGCGCAGGGCCGGGATGCGGGGATCGCCATGGGTGTGGATATTGTGGCCCAGGCCGGACAAGGGCAGGCGGGCGGCGCGGCGGGTGGTGATCATGGCTTCGGCCACCGCCATCACCTCCGCATCGCTGGCATCTGGGGACAGGTTGGAGGCCCCTTCCTTCAGCATGATGGCGGCGTTTTCCATGGCGCCCAGGAAGGCGCTGCCCGCCCCCAGCAGGCCGGCGGCGACGGCACCCTGGATGGCTTCCGGCGCGCCGGTCAGGGTCAGGCGGGCGGCGATGGCGCTGGGCGTCAGGCCGTGATCGGTGACGGTGACCAGCACCGTGTTGATCATGTCCCGCTCATTGCCCTGGCAGGTGCGGCCCAGGATGACCAGCATCATCATGTCGATGAAATCGATCTTGCCGATCAACTCATCGGCCAGGTTGCGGCCGCGCACCGTGATGGCATCGACGGTGGTATAGCCGATTTCGGTCTTGATCATTGGTCGGCCTCGATTGGTGTGTTGCTGACCAGCAGCGCGTCGAGCGCCAGGACGCCGGACCCCTCGGGTCCGACCCAGACGGGGTTCAATTCCAGTTCCTCGATGCTGTCGGCATGGGCGGCGACGAAGGAGGACAGCTTCAGCAGCAGGTCGGTCAGGGCCGCCAGATCGGCGGGCGGCTTGCCGCGATAACCGGTCAGCAGCGCGGCGCAGCGCGGTTCCAGCAGCATCGCCTTGGCCGACGCGGGCGTGAGGGGCAGCAGCCGGCGGCTGACATCCTTGAACAGTTCCACGAACACCCCGCCCAGGCCGACGGTCAGCACATGGCCGAAGGTGGCGTCACGGCTGACGCCGATCAGCATTTCCACCCCGCCGGCACCGGCCATCTGTTCCAGCAGGACGCCATTCACCCGCGCACCGGGCGCCTTTGTGGCGGCATTGTCCATGATGCGGGCGAAGGCGTCGGCGGCCTGGGCGGCCGACTGGATGCCGACGATGACGCCGCCGATATCGGACTTGTGGGCGATGTCGGCGCTGGCCACCTTGGCGACCAGGGGCAGGCCCAGGCTTTGTGCGGCCGCGTGTGCCTCGGTGGCGGAGCGGACCAGCATGCCCTTGGGCACCTTGATGCCGGCCTTGGCCAGCAGCTTCTTGGCGGCACCTTCGGTCAGGCTGTGGCGGATATCAGAGCCGGGATTGGAGGCCAGCGTACGCCAGCCCTTCTCCTGCATCTCCGCCGCCCAGCGGCCGCGATCCAGCCAGCGGCGGATGCATTTGGCGGCTTTCTTGACGCCACGGCCCGGCACCAGCCCGCCCTCGGCCAGGGCGGTCCAACCGCCGCCCAGCCGGTCGCTGGTCCAGACGGCGACGATGGGCGTGTCCGTCTCATTCTGGACGCGGACGCAATCCTCGGCGATGGCCTGGGTCAGTTCGGCATAGTCGCAGGGGAAGGGATAGAGGATGACACCCGTTTGCGGATCGTCGGTGACGGCCTTCAGACTGTCATAGGCGATGGCGGAATTGGTCAGGATGTCGGACGTGGCATCGACCGGGTTGGCATAGGCCGCGTAATCCGGCAGGGCCGCCTTCAGCCGTTCCAGCGTCTGCGGCGCGAAACTCGCCAGTTCTAGCCCGGCCTCTCCCACCGCGTCGGCGGCCAGTGCGCAGGCGCCGCCGGAGAAGCCGTAGACGGCGACCTTCTCCGCCCCCGTGGGCCGCCGGCGGGCGAACAGGGCGGCGGTATCGACCAGTTCGTCCAGGTCATCGACCTCGACCACACCGGCCTGACGGAAGGCGGCACTGTTCACCTCCGCCGCACCGGAAATAGACCCGGTATGGGAGGCGACGGCGCGCGCGCCATAGTCGGAACGCCCGACCTTCAGCGCGATGACCGGCTTGTTGCGTTCGGCCGCGTACAGGGCGGCGTCGATGAAGGCGTTGCCGTCCTTGATCCCCTCCATGGCCGTGGCGATGGTGGTGATGTCGTCGGCATCGGCCATGTAGCGGATGAAGTCGCTGACATTCAGGTCGACCTCGTTCCCGGTCGAGGCCCACAGCCCCACGCCCACACCGCGTTCCAGTGCCTGCAGGAAACAGCGGCCGATGCCGCCGCCCTGGGTGGCGAGGCCAATGGGGCCCGGCCGCTGGTCCACCTTGAACGAGGGGGAGAACATCATGCCCAGGCGGGCATTCAGGTTGCACAGGCCGGGGCTGTTGGGGCCGTAGATGCGCATGCCGCTGTCGCGGCCGATGCGCTTCATCTCCGCCTCCGCCGCGCGGCCTTCCTCCCCCATCTCGCCGAAGCCGGAGGTGAAGACCAGGGCGAAGCGGGTGCCGCGTTCGGCGGCGGCGCGCAATGCGTCGAGCGTATGGGCCGCCGGCACCACCAGCAGGGCGACGTCGGGGGCGTCGGGCAGGTCGCGGATGCTGGCATAGCAGGGGCGGCCGCGCAGTTCGGCGCGCCCCGGATTGATCATATAGGTCTCACCCCGGAAGTCGGAATGGTCCAGCAGATTGCCGACGGTGCGGGCACCCAGGCTGCCGGGCCGGTCCGAAGCGCCGATGATGGCGATGGAGCGCGGGTTGACAAGGCGGGACAGGTCGGGGGCGGAGAGGGGGGCGTTCATGGATCGGCCCCTTCTCAGAACGGCTCGCAGTACGGGCGCAGGTCCATCTCGTGCGTCCAGGCGTTGCGCGGCTGGATCAGCACGGTCCAGAACGCCTCGGCGATCTGTTCGATATCGATCATGCCGTCTTCGGGACGGGCATCCTTGGCATGGGGGAAGCGGCTGTTCAGCCGGTCACCATCGATGGGGCCATGCGGGATGATATTGGCGACATGGATGTTCTTCGGCCCATATTCGCGGGCGAAGGCCTGGGCGATGGCGCGCTGGCCGAACTTGGCCGAGGCATAGGCCGTCAGCTTGGGCCGGGCGATCACACCGGAAATGGAGCCGGTGAACAGGATGGCCCCGCCGCCGGTTTCCAGCATGGCGCGCGCCGCCTCCCGCGCCACCACGAAGCTGCCGAAACAGTTGGTGCGCCAGACCTGTTCGAAGAAGTCGCCGTCCATTTCCAGCGGGTTGGGGCGCCATTGGCTGCCGCCGGCATTGTAGATGGCGACACTCAGCGTCCCCAGGGTCTTTACCTGTTCATAGGCCGCCGTCACCCCGGCTTCGGTGCCGACATCGGCGATCACGGCCACGGCGTCGCCCCCGGCCTCGTTGATCTCGCGGACGACGGTTTCAACCTTTTCCGCCGTGCGGCCGGTGACGGCGACGCGACAGCCGCCACGCGCCAGACGGCGGGCGATGGCGGCACCGGTGCCGGCACTGGCACCCACCCCGACGATCCAGGCCACGCTGCCGGCCGGCGGCGGGCCACCCTGGATCGGCCAGGGCTTGGCCGTTTGCTTGTTGTCTGCCATGGGACGTTCCCCTCAGAAGCTCGTTGTCAACGGTATTTCGTTTATCTCTACGAAATATCGATATTGTGGTCAACCGCTATCGTTCGTGCGGCCAATCATTAATCACGGCATTTCGATATGATATGCGAGAAACCGTGAAAATACAGCCTGATCCTGGAGGAGGGAGGGGCGGGCAGGCGCGGGCGACGGCGTGCCGCTTCCGGTTTCGCGGCCTGTGGCCGGCGATGGGACGTGCCTGTGATGTATACTTCGACAGGTCGTGTTTGTTAACGGCAGGGTATGGGGCTGAACGAATCGAGAATCCTGCGATCGTATGCAAGGCGGCTTGTTGAACCGCCGGGAAGCAGGCATGCTTAAAACACGGGGTCGGCCGATAAAGCCATGGATGGCTGCGCCTGACGGAATGAATGCCCTGTCGCGGTGGGCCGATATTTTCCGTCAGGCCGGGCGGTGCGGTGCTTCGGCCCTTGTATTATGCGCCATGATAACGATATACCGTGTTAAATAACGATATGTCGTTTATAAAAGGGGTGCAGGGAGTGAAACTGCAAAGCCTGGAGGGCCTGAAGGTCGTCGATCTGACGACGGGCATGGCCGGCGCCGTTTCGGCGAAGCTGTTGGCCGATATGGGGTGCGATGTGTCGCGGCTGGTTACGGTGGGCCATGATCCGTTCGATGCGATCTATCCGGCGCACCGATTCTGGCGGGATGGTTTGCGGCGGGTCGATGCGGCCGGGCTGGATGCGCTGCTGGCATCGGCCGATATCTGTCTGGTGGGGGGGGAGGATCATCCCGATCTGCCGCCCCGGCCCGACGCGGCGTCCCTGCGGGCGCGGTTTCCACGGCTGGTGGTGGCGGTGATCGATGGCTGGCTGGACCCCGCCGACCGCAGCCCGGCCACCGATAGCCTTGTCCAGGCGCGCACCGGGCTGGCCGGTGAGCAGCTTCCCGACCGGCCGGTGCGTTTCTCCATGGCGCTGCCCAGCTATGGGGCGGCGCTGTTACAGCATATCGGCTTGTGGACGGCGCTGATCGACCGGGAACGTACGGGAAAGGGCTGTCTGGTGCGCACCTCGCTGGAGCAGGGGACGGCGCTGTTCTGGTCGCAGATCTGGATGGAGGCCAGCCGGCCCGACGCCACCTTCGACAAGCTGCCGCCCAAGGGGGTGGAGCATCTGATCTTCGAGTGCGCCGAGGGCGACCATATCCATTTCGTGATGGGCGTGCCGGGTGCCGTGGCCACGGTCTATCGCATCCTTGGCATCGACCAGGAGGTCGACCCCAAGGATCGCGGCACGCCATCGCTGGCGCGCGGTCTGAAAGGCTATTTCGCCGACAAGGCGGTGCTGGAACCGGCGATCAAGCGGTGGAAGCGTCAGGAGTTGCTGGAGGCGTTCTGGGCGGCCGGGCTGCCGGCGGAACCGGTGCTGCGGCCGGGCGAGTTCTGGGACGATGCCCAGATCGCCGCCATCGACGGTCTGGCGCGCGACAGCGAGGGCCGGCGCGGCGTGGCGCTGCCCTTCACCCTGGCCCCGGCCGGCGAGGGGGCGCCCGGGGTGCCGGTGGGCGGTGGGCGGCAGGGGCCGCTGTCGGGCCTGACCATCCTGGACCTGGGCAATTTCATCGCCGGCCCCTTCGCGTCCAAGCATCTGGCCGATTACGGGGCCGATGTGATCAAGGTGGAACCGCCGGATGGGCTGGCCAACCTGACGGGGCTGCGCAATGTCTGGGTTTCCAACCGGGGCAAGCGCAGCATCTGCATCGATCTGAAATCGCCCGCCGGGGCGGGGTTGGTCGAACGGCTTTGCGCCCGTGCCGATGCGGTGCATCACAATTTCCGGCTGGGTGTGGCGGAACGGCTGAACCTGGACCCGGCATGCTTGCGCAAGACCAACCCGTCGCTGGTCACCTTGCAGACCCGCGCCTATGGCGCCAAGGGGCCGCGCGCCCGGCGACCGGGCTTCGACATGGTGATGCAGGCTTTGTGCGGGCATGAATACCGGGCCGGCGGGCAGGGCAACAAGCCCATGTGGTACCGGTCCGCCCTGATCGATTTTGCCACAGGCACGCTGGGCGCCATCGCCCTGCTGGCTGGGCTGTATGAGAAGATGCGCAGCGGGCGCGGGGTGGATGTGGAAACAAGCCTGCTGAACGGTGCGCTGTTCATGATGTCGGAACTGGTGGAGGAGGCGGATGGACACCGCCACGGTGCCCCCGTCCTGAACGCCGATCGCACCGGCTTCCACCCGGCGGAGCAGATTTACGCCGCGGCCGACGGCTGGATCGCGCTTTGCGCGCGCACCGATGCCATGGCGGCGCGGCTGGCGGATGCGTTGGAGGTTGCCGCACCGGCGCGTGCCGACTGGGGGCAGGAGGTGGCGGACGCCATTGCCGCGCGCGCGCAGACCTTCGCCACATCGGCCTTGCTGGACCGGTTGCGCGCGGCGGATGTGTGGTGCGAGCCGTGTACGGGCAATGCCTGGGAAAGGCTGCGCACCGACCCGCAGGCCCGCGCCCGCCATATGGTGATCAGCGCCCCCGACGCCACCTATGGCGAAGTGACCAGCACCTTCGGCCCACTGGTGTCGCTGTCCAGCTGGACGCCGGAGACGTTCCGGTCGGCCCCGGCGGGCGGGGAACATACGCGTGAGATCCTGGCGGGGCTTGGATGCGCGCCGGACGAGATCGAAACCCTTTTCAAGGATGGCGCCGTCGCCTGAGGGCGGCGGTCAGCAGGGGAACTTCGCACATGGCTCTTGAGCTGAACGACCCGTTCTATACCGAGGACGAGGCCCTGTTCGCGCGCACGGTGCGCGCCTTCTATGACAAGGAAATGGATGCCAAGCTGCTGGAGCTGGAAGCGGCGGGCGGTGAGGATCGCGCCTTCTGGGCCAAGGCGGCGGCGGCCGGTCTGGTCGGTGTCGCCATTCCGGAGGAATATGGCGGCCCCGGTGCCAGCCCGATCTTCAATGTCATCCTGTCCTATGAACTGGGCCGGTCGGTCGGGTACGGCACGATCGGCGGCAATATCGCCACCGACCTGGCCAGCATGATCGTCATGGAGGGCGGGACGGAGGCACAGAAGCACGCCCTGGCGCCGCGCATCCTGGCGGGCGCCATCCAGTGCATGGCCCTGACCGAACCGGATGCCGGCAGCGACGCGGCCGCCATCAAGACCGTCGCCCGGCGCGATGGTGACGATTACGTCATCTCCGGTTCCAAGGTCTATATCTCCAACGGGCTGAAGGCTGACCTGCTGTACATCGTCGCCAAGACCGACCCGGCGGCGGGCCTGCGCGGCATGACCATCATCCTGGTCGAAGGCGATGCGCCGGGGTTGAGCCGTCACCGGCTGAAGACTATGGCCTTTCCGGCGGGCGGCGTGGCGTCGCTGTTCCTGGACGAGGTGCGGGTGCCGGTTTCCAATCGCATCGGGGAGGAGGGCGGGGCCGTGGCGCTCTTGTCCAAGACCCTGGCGGTGGACCGGTTGCAGACGGGTGCCCGCGCCCTGGGCCAAGCGGAAATCGCGTTCGAGATGACGCTGGATTACACCCGCCAGCGCAAGGTGCAGGGCAAGCCGCTGTTCGACCTGCAGCATACCAAGATGAAGCTGGCGGAGATGAAGACGGATATCGCCGTCGGCCGGTCGCTGTTCTTCGACCATCTGGGCCGGATGCGCAGCGGTGCCTATTCCACGGTGGATGCCGCCATTTCCAAGAACTGGCTGTGCAAAATGAGTGCGGCGGTGCTGGACCAGTGCGTCCAGCTTTATGGCGGGGCGGGCTTCATGGATGAGATGCCGATCTCCCGCCTCTACACCGCCAACCGGCAATTCCGCTTCGTCGCAGGGACGGAGGAACTCCTGAACCTGCAGATCGCCCGATCCCTTTAAAAACCAATCTGTCCGAGGAAACCCCCGAGATGACCTACGAGACCATCACCTACGAACGCAAGGACCGGCTGGCCTATCTGATGTTCAACCGGCCCGACGCGATGAACACCCTGTCGAACCAGATGGAGGCGGAAATCCGCGCCGCCCTGCTGGAATTCGACCTGGATGATGAGGCCTGGGTGCTGATCATCCATGCCGCTGGCAAGCATTTCTGCGCCGGGGTCGACTTGTCGCAGCACAGTTCCTTCAACCTGAACGCCAATGAGACCGACCGCAAGGCCGGGGCCGTGGATGCCATGAAGCAGGGCCATGTCGGCGGCGCCCAGCATCTGCGCGGCACGGGTGGCGAGGGCTGGATGGGCCGCACCGCCAATTACAAGCCGGTGATCGCCGTGGTCCAGGGCTATGCCCTGGCCGGTGGTGCGCATCTGGCGGCGGAATGCGACATGATCGTCGCATCGGAGGATGCGCAGTTCGGCATCACCGAGACCGTGCGCGGGATGAGCGGGTCGCGCACCTGGGTGAAGATGAACACCTTCATGGCCACCAAGATCGCCAGCGAAATGCTGATCACCGGCCGGCGCTTCCCGGCGTCGGAGCTGTACCGGCTGGGTTTCATCAACCGGCTGACGCCCAATGGCGAGCAGCTGAAGGTGGCGGAGGAACTGGCCGCCCTGGTGCTGGCGGTGCCGCCGCTGGCGGCGCGCGACGGCGTGCGTGCCACGCGCAAGCAGTGGGTCAACAAGGCCACCGACCTTGACTACCACATGCAGCTGTCGCGCCTGGACCTGACGGAGGATTTCGCCGAGGCGGGCCGGGCGTTCAAGGAGAAGCGCAAGCCGGTGTACAAGGCGCGGTAGGCTGGGGTTTGCGCAAAGGCATTCCGTCAATCACCAGCCTGCCTCTTCCGCGAAAGTTTGGGCTGTGAGGGTTTCCCCCTCACTACCGTCACCCCGGCGAAGGCCGGGGCCCAAGTGACAAGCACATTGCTCTACGACATGGGCCCCGGCCTTCGCCGGGGTGACGGTAGATATTGATGGAACCCTCACGGCCCAGAACTTTCACGGGGAAGGCAGGTTGGCACAGCGGTCGGGTTTACCGTCCCCGCGGGTTGTCTCCACCCGACAGGCAGAAGGCCTTCACCTCCTGCAAGGCCGCCAGATAGCGGTCATGGTTGGCGGCGACGCGGTCGGTGGGGCCGATCAGCGACAGGGCCAGCGGCCCGAAGCCGAAATCGGCGGAGACGGCCAGGCTGCTGATACCGTCGCCACCTTCTTCATTGGCGGTGTACCAGCCACGCTCCCGCGACATGGCGAGTTCATCTTCGATATCCCGTGGATTGGTCTTGGTGGCGGGACTGAAGGATTTCAGGGGGCGCAGGCGCAGCAGGCGGGCCACCTCCGCCTCGTCCAGCATGCCCAGCAGGGCCTTGCCCAGGGAGGTGGCATGCAGGCTGGCACGGTGGCCGGCGGCCACGACATAGCGCAGGCGGTGGGTGCCCTCGTTCAGGGCCAGCACCTTGGCGGCGCCGTCATCGATGACGCCCACCGCCGAGGTCTCCCCCGACCGTTCGGCGAGCAGGGTGGCGGCCTCCGTCGAGAATGCCCCCAGCGGGTCGTTCTGGGCGATGGCCGATGCGGCACTCATCAGCCGGCCGGTCGGGTAGTAGCGCCGGCTGGTGGCGGTGCGCGCGACATAGCCGATGGCCAGCAGGGAGTTCAGCAGGTCCGAGCAGCTGCTTTCCGGCAGGTCGAGCAGCCGGGCCAGTTCCGACTTCGACAATTCCCGCCTCTCGCGGGCGAAAGTCTCGAAAACCGCCAGGGTGCGGGCGGCGGCCGGGACGGTCACCGTGGGCGGCGACAGGTCGTCGACGATGCGTTTGGCGGCAGGTGCCGCCTTGGTTTTCGGTTCGGAGCTGGTTGTCTTCATCTGAGACGCCGCAAGGGTTGGGAGGGATGGGGAGGGGAAGGCGCCAGGCACGGCCTGTCGCGCTCCGGAGAGTAGGTTGAAACTTATACTACCAGCTAACCGCATCTTCGACGCTAGTCAAATGTCACGATTAGGTGAAGCCATCCGCAGGTGACCGGAGAATGTGGGCAGCGGGCGACCCCCCGCTCCGGTGGTAAGGGCAGGGAACGACGGGCTGGTGTCCGCGGAAAACCTTCATTGCCGCTGGTCCGCTGTCATAGGACATTTCCACAATCATTCGGCTGCTGTTGCGATTGACTGAATGAACGAAGTATCGTAGCTTCCAACGAAATGCCGCAGATCATGAATATCGACACAACAGCGGCGATCCGAAAGGGGAGGAAAATGGTAAAGTTGCGTGCTCCTGGGACCTCTACGCGGCTGTGGCGGCTGTCGATGGTCCTGCTGGCCGGTGCAAGCGGCCTGATGCTGTGCGGCCCGGCCTCCGTGGCGATGGCGCAGCAGGCGAGCGAACCGGCAGACAGCTTCCAGCTTGAAGAGATCGTGGTGACGGCCCAGCGCCGCAGCGAAAGCCTGCAGAGCGTGCCGGTCACGGTCAGTGCTGTCACCGCCGACATGCTGGAAAGCCGGAACATGCGGTCCAACGAGGACCTGAATGTCTCGGTCCCCAACCTGAACATCCAGCGGGCCAGCGGCCCGGTGACGCCGTTCCTGCGCGGTATCGGCAACAACTCCACCAATCCCGGCCAGGAACAGAATGTCGCCATCTATGTGGACGGCATCTATTACGCCTCCATGTCGGCGGACGTGGCGTCGTTCAACAATGTCGAACGGATCGAGGTGCTGAAGGGTCCGCAGGGTACGCTGTTCGGCCGCAATACCACGGGCGGCCTGATCCAGATCGTCACCAAGGACCCGTCGCGGGAATTCAGCGGCAAGGCCGGCATCGGCTATGGCAACTACAACACGCTGCGTGGCAATCTCTATGTCACCGGTGCCGTGACCGACACCATCGCCGCCGATCTGGCCATGAACGGACAGAAGCAGAATGACGGCTGGGGCAATAATGTCGTCACCGGCAAGAAGGTGCATTACCGCAACGACTTCAATGTCCGCAGCAAGTGGCTGTGGGACCCGTCGGAGGTGACGCGGGTCACGCTGTCGGCCGATTACAGCTTTACCCAGGATGATGTCGGGTCCGGGCGCCAGATCCTGCGGGACCTGCCCGCCCTGCCGGCGACCTTCAACAACTACGCGTTCAACGGCAACATCTATGATGTCAGCGGCGACGCGTCGGAACCCGACAAGACGAAGACCGGCGGCATCTCCCTGAACGCCCGGCATGATTTCGACGCGTTCAGCATCGTCAACATCGCCGCCTTCCGCAAGCTGGTGCGCAACAGCGTGCTGGATCTGGAGAATACGCCGGCGCCGCGTTCACGCGCCGATGGCTATGACGAGACGACGGAGACGTTCAGCAACGAATTTCAGGTGCTGTCGCCCGTTGGCGCCCCGGTTTCCTGGATCGCCGGTGTCTATTATTTCTGGGCCGATGCGCGGGCCGATCCGATCCAGATCTGGAATATCGGCCTGGGCCCGGCGCTGTACCAGCGCATCGATGACAGCCTGAAGACCAATTCCTATTCGGCCTTCGCCCAGGCCACCTTCCCGATCTTCGGCGACCGGACCAAGCTGACGACGGGTGTGCGCTATACCCGCGACAACAAGTCGATCACCGGCACGATCAATACCGCACTGGCCACCATCGCCACCGCCGACCAGTCGACCCATTGGGGCAAGGCCACCTGGCGCGCCTCGCTGGATCACAAGCTGACCGACAATGTCATGGCCTATGCCAGCTTCTCCACCGGTTTCAAGAGCGGCGTGTACAACGCCACTTCGCCCACCCAGGCGCCGGTGAACCCGGAGAAGATCCAGGCCTATGAGGTGGGTCTGAAGTCCGACCTGCTGGACCGGCGGCTGCGCCTGAACGGTGCCGGCTATTTCTACCAGTATGACGATATCCAGGTGTCGAAATTCACCGGCCTGGGCATCAGCCAGCAGAACGCCGCCTCGGCGGAGATCAAGGGGCTGGAGGTGGAGATCGACGCCTATCTGCTGGAAAATCTCCGCCTGAATGGCGGCGCGTCGATCCAGAAGAGCGAGTTCACGGAATTCCCCGGTGCCGTGTCCTTTGTGCGTGGTGCCAACGGCTTGGGCGTGCAGACCACCATCGACGCCACGGGCAACAGCCTGCCGCGTGCCCCGGACATGACCATGAACCTGGGCTTCGAATATACCCACGATCTGGCCGGCGGGTCGGAGCTGAGCTTCAACGGCGCCTTCTATCATAATGACGGCTTCTTCTGGGATGCCGACAACCGGCTGAAGCAGCCGTCTTACAACCTGATCAATGCCTCGATCGCCTGGACGTCCCCGGACGGCAATACCCGCGTGCGGCTGTGGGGCGCCAACCTGGGCAACAAGGAATATTACACCTACGTCTCGTCGGGGAACGGCAACCCCGATGCGGGTTCGCCCGGTGCGCCGCGCACCTACGGCATCACCCTGGATTACAGCTTCTAAGGGTCTTGGGCGTGCTGCCGGCTGGCAGTACGCCTGAGCAGGGAAGGTCAGCAAATGACTCTTCGACAACAAGCATTGGATGAGGCCGCATCCGTTCTGGAACGGTGCGGCGGCCATCTGATCGATGGTGACTGGTCGACGGATGCACGATCCATCGACATCACGGAACCGGCGCAGGGCGTGCGGATCGGCGCCATTGCCGGCGGCGGGGTGGAAGAGGTCGATCGGGCCGTCGCCGCCGCGCGCCGGGCCTTTGAGACCGGCCCCTGGCGGACCATGGCGCCGGGCGAGCGGACCAGGATCCTGTGGCGGGCCGGCGACATGATCGAGGCGCGGGCCGATGCCATCGCCCGGCTGGAAACGCTGGATGTCGGCATGCCGCATGCCAAGGCAATGGGCCTGGTGTGCGGCACGGCGGAGATGTTCCGCTACAGTGCAGGCTGGTGTACCAAGCTGCATGGCGACGCTGCCGACATGGTGATGCCCACCGGCATTTTCCATTCCTATACAAGGCGGGAACCGGCGGGGGTGGCGGCCCTGATCACCCCCTGGAACACGCCCTTCGCCCTGGCCGGCAACAAGAGTGCCACGGCCCTGTCGGCGGGATGCACCGTCGTGCTGAAGCCGGCGGAGGACACACCACTGAGTGCCATGGCGCTGGCCGAGGTGCTGCGTGAGGCCGGCGTGCCGCCGGGCGTGTTCAATCTGGTCAACGGGCGCGGCGATGTGGTGGGGGCCGCACTTGCCAGCCATGCCGATGTGGACAAGGTGGGCTTCACCGGTTCCACCGCCGTGGGCAAGCGCATCGTGCAGGCCGCCCTTGGCAATATGAAGCGCGTGACCCTGGAACTGGGCGGCAAGTCGCCGGTCGTGGTGTTCGACGATGCCGATATCGCCCGCCATGCCGCCACCATCGCCAATGGTGTGTTCTCCAACAGCGGCCAGATGTGCGTGGCGGGTTCCCGCGTCTTCGTGCATCGCAGCCGCCATGACGAGCTGGTGGCGGCACTTGCCGCCTATGCCCGTGGGCTGAAGATCGGCGACGGGTTTGCGGCGGAAACCCAGATCGGCCCGCTGATCTCCGACCGGCAGTTGCGCCGGGTGGAAGAACTGGTGGCGGCCGGTGTGGCTGAGGGCGCGCAGGCCATTGCCGGCGGTATCCGGCTGGACCAGCCCGGCTTCTATTTCACGCCCACCGTGCTGACGGCGCCCAAGCCCGGTGCGCGCATCCTGAGGGAGGAGATTTTCGGCCCCGTGGTGAACGTCATCCCGTTCGAGGATGAGGAAGAGGTGGTGGCGGCCGCCAACGACACCGACTATGGCCTGGCCGCCGCTGTCTATACAGGATCGGCGCAGCGTGGGCACCGGCTGGCGCGGCGCCTGCGGGCCGGCACGGTCTGGATCAATACCCAGCTGGTGATGAACCCGATCATGCCCTTCGGCGGGTTCCGGCAATCGGGCTGGGGCCGTGAATTCGGCCTGGCTGGCGTCGATGCCTATACCGAACTGAAAACCGTCATAACCCCCGCGTGAGAATGTCCATGTCCCAGATGAACATCCACAACACGGCCGCCGGTGGTCCGTACCTGCTGAATATCTGGTACGCCGCCGCCTTCAGCCATGAGGTTACGCATGAAGGCCCCGTGCCGCGCACCATCTGCGGCAAGCATGTGGTGCTCTATCGCACCGATGCGGGGGAACCGGTGGCTCTGCAGGATCGCTGCGTGCATCGCGGCGTGCCCCTGTCGGCCGGCGGCAAGGTGGAGGGCGACGCCATCCGCTGCCCCTATCACGGCCTGCTGTTCGACGGGAAGGGGGCGTGTGTCGAGATCCCCGGCCAGGACCGCATCCCGCCCACCGCACGGGTCAAATCCTATCCGGTGGTGGAACGCGACGCGCTGATCTGGATCTGGATGGGCGATCCCGCCCTGGCCGATCCGGCCAAGGCGCCTTCTTACGAGTTCCATAGCAGCGACAAATGGAACTACCGCACGCGGACCTATGATTTCGCGGCCAATTACCTGCTGCTGCTGGACAATCTGATGGACCTGACCCATGTCGGCTATGTCCACAAGATGGTGGGCGGCAGCGAGAATCTGCATTCCGATGCCCGCACCAGTGTCGGCGGCGACGATACGCATGCGGTGATCGTGTCCCGCGAGATCGCCAATTGCCCGGCCCCGCCGCAATATGTCAACGCGCTGGGTCATGACGGTCTGATCGACCGCTGGCAGGACATCTATTTCGACCCCAGCCGTATCTGGATCTGGTCGGGCGGGCAGAAGGCCGGCACCGGTGCCTTGGAGGGTAAGCGCGAGGGCGTGCAGTTCATGACCTTCCACGCCATCACCCCGGTGGATGAGGGACGGTCGCGCTATCATTTCTCCGTCGCCTGGAATTTCGGCCTGGGGAACGAGGCGCTGGCGGAGAAGATGGTGGCCGGTGCGGACTTCACCGTGCTGGAGGACAAGGTCATCATCGAGGCGCAGGCCAGGCGCATGCAGGAAGATCCGGACATCTTCGTCGATATCCGGTCCGATGCCGGCCAGATCAATGTCCGCCGCGTCCTGGGCCGCCTGTTCGAGGCGGATGTTGCCGCCGGTCACGGCTGACATCATGCAGGGCTATGATTACATCGTTGTCGGGGCCGGGTCGGCCGGCTGCGCCCTGGCGGCGCGGCTGTCGCAGGACCCGGCGGCCCGCGTTCTGCTGCTGGAGGCGGGGCATCGGCCGCGCGGCTGGATGCGCGACATGCCGGCCGCCATCAAGCAGACCATGCAGCGCGCCGACCTGGACTGGGGCTTCAAGAGCGAGCCGGAGCCCGGTTTGAACGGCCGCCAGCTGGCGCTGCTGCGTGGCAAGACCGTGGGTGGCTGTTCGCAGATCAACGGCATGATGTATGCGCGCGGCCACCCCACCGACTATGACGACTGGGCCGCACTGGGCAATCGCGGCTGGTCCTATCGCGACGTCCTGCCCTATTTCCGCCGGCTGGAGGATAGCTGGGCGGGAGAAGGGGCGTTTCACGGCACCGGCGGGCCGCTGGGCGTCAGCCGCCCGAAGGAGGCGGCGCTGATGATGGACCGGTTCCGCCGGGCCACGCAGGCGGCGGGATATCCCGGCAGCGACGATTACCATAGCGACCCGGTGGAAGGGTTCACGCCCATCGAACTGACGGTGGCACGGGGGCGGCGGGCCAATACCGGTTCGGCCTATCTGGCGCCCGTGCTGTCGCGGCCCAACCTGACCCTGCTGACCGGTGCCCATCTGGCCCGTGTGGTCATTGAGCGGGGCCGGGCCACCGGCGTGGAATTCATCAAGGATGGTCAGCGGGAGAAGGTGGCGGCGACGGGGGAGGTGATCCTGTCCGGCGGTACCTATGGTTCGGCCCAGATGCTGATGCTGTCGGGCGTGGGGCCGGCGCGGTCGCTGGCGGCGGCCGGCGTGAAGACCATCCATGACGCGCCGGAGGTGGGGCGCAATCTGGTCGAACATCCCATGTTCTACATGCAGTTCGCGGCCAGCGGCGGCACCTTCCGCGACCAGCTGCGGCTGGACCGGGCCCTGGTTTCCGTCCTGCGCTGGGCATTGGCCGGCGACGGCCCGTTCGCCACCAATGCCTGCGCCGGCAATATCTATCTGAAGACGGAAAGGGGGCTGGACCGGCCGGATATCCAGCTG
The DNA here is from genome assembly GCF_048066115.1 of Niveispirillum sp. KHB5.9. Classification (NCBI taxonomy): domain Bacteria; kingdom Pseudomonadati; phylum Pseudomonadota; class Alphaproteobacteria; order Rhodospirillales; family Azospirillaceae; genus Niveispirillum; species Niveispirillum sp. KHB5.9. The sequence continues at coordinate 220,597 of NZ_JBLTYX010000001.1, forward strand.
GGCCTGCCGACGCTGGCCATGGGATCGGGGATCTGGACACCCTGGTCACGCACCAAGCCGCCGCACGGGTTGAGCGTGGGGGTGATTGGTCTCTATCAGGACAGCCGGGGCATGGTCGAATTGCGGTCTTCCGAGCCGCTGGCGGCACCGCGCATCCAGCTGAACCTGATGACGCAGGCCGCCGACATCCGTCGGATGATCGCCGGCATCCGCCAGACAAGGGCCATCTATGCCCAGACGCCGCTGGCGGAAATCCTGCTGAAGGAACTGTCGCCGGGGGCGGATACCGCGTCCGATGCGGAACTGGAGGCGGCACTGCGCGCCACCTGTGCCACCGCGCACCATCCAGTAGGCACCTGCCGCATGGGCACGGATGCGGGGGCGGTCGTTGATCCGGCCCTGCGCGTGCGCGGGGTGGAACGGCTGCGCGTGGCCGATGCCGCCATCATGCCGACCATCGTGGGCGGCAATACCAATGTCCCCGCCATCATGATCGGCGAGAAAGCCGCCGACCTGATCCGCTTCGGGGAACAGTACCACACGGATGCCGCCTGATCTTTCGGGCTGATATTCCGGTATGCCGTGACAATACGCGGAATTTCGGCAATCATTCAGGCGGCGAACATTGAAGATGAAGGAGCGTACTCATGGCTGGTGAGGACTTCAACGCCGTCCTGACGGATGTTCGGCCCGGTTCCCCCATGCATGACATGATGCGCCGGTACTGGCTGCCGGCCTTCCTGTCGCGCGATCTGCCCGAGCCGGATAGCGACCCGATGCGGGTCACCCTGCTGGGCAAGGATTTCGTCGCCTTCCGCGACAATGAGGGCAGGCTGGGCCTGCTGGACGAACATTGCTGCCACCGCGGCGCCTCGCTGTGCCTGGGGCGGGTGGAGGGAGGCGGGGTCACCTGCATCTATCACGGCTGGAAATTCGCCGTGGACGGGTCCGTCATCGACATGCCCAATGTCCGGGAAGAAAAGGTGCAGGCCCGCATCAAGCAGCCGGCATATCCGGTGGTGGAAAAGGGCGGCATCGCCTGGGCCTATCTGGGCCCCAAGGACCAGCAGCCGCCCATGCCCGACCTGGGCCTGTTCGACGTCCCGCCGGAGAACAGCTTCGTGGAGATCGTCGTCTGTTCAGCCAATTATACCCGCCTGCTGGAGGGTGTCCTGGACAGTTCCCATACCGGGGTGCTGCATTCCGACGCCATCAAGGCGGTGCGCAAGGGGGAGGGGCCGGCACCCGTGCTGGGCGGCCATACCCGTTCCTCCTTCGGGGCGCAGATCACCGAGGACCGGGCGCCCAGGCTGGAGGTGCAGGATACCGATTACGGCCTGCGCTATGCCGCCATCCGGGATCTGGTGGATGACAAGGGAGAACAGCGGGCCATGGCGCGCATCTCCGCCTTCGCCTTCCCGGCCTATGTCTTCTCCCCGCCTGACAATATCCTGCTGTTCGCCTGCCCGGTGGATAATGAACGCACGCATTTCTTCATGATCTGGTGGGACCCGACGCGGGCCATCGGCGTGGGCCAGGCGCTGCAGGAACTGCGCACCTATTACGGGGTGGATGACGAGGCCATGGATTATTGGGGCCTGAGCCGCGCCACCCATGATCTGCCCGACCGCCCCAACCGCCGCAATGGCTGGCGCCAGCGCCGCGACGCGATGCGGTCGGGGGAGAGCTTCACGGGGCTTTACCGCTTCATCCCGGAGGATTTCATCGTATCCGCCTCCATGCCGCCTGCCGCCGCCCGGCACCGCGAACATCTGGTCCAGGCCGATCTGGCGGTGGCCCGCTATCGCCGCCTGCTGGTGGAAAACGCCCTGCGGGTGCGCGATGGCGGGGAGCCGGTGGGCCTGAAGCCCCGCCATCGCCCCCGCGCCATCGCCGGCGAGGTGACGAACCGTCCCTGGGCCAGCCTGTTCGAGGAAGAGAAGGATGATGGTTTGCTGGAGGCAGCAGGTTAACCCCCGCCTTAGGCTCGAAACCCCGCCTGGGGTACTCCCGACTAAGGGCTTCCGTCCGGTGGACGGAAGCCTGCTCTTTTACGGAAGAGGCGGGAGGTGAAAACAACGAAGGAACGTGACCTGCTCCAGCGGGTCGCAAACAAAAAGTGGCAGCAGGAGGATCACGGGATGACGAGCGCCATCGATGACCGGCGGGATGAGCAGGCGGGCGCGGAAGGTCCCGGTCGCATGCAGGAAATCCTGGCGGAGTTCAGGCAGGGCTGGCTGGTGCTGCTGGCCGGCGTCATCGGGGCCGGTGTGGGCGTGCTGACCGCCATCAATTCCCTGGCCGTCATGATGCGCTTCCTGGAAGCCGAATTCGGCTGGGGGCGCAGCCAGGTGGCCATCGCCGGCAGCTTCTTCACCCTGGGCCTGTTCCTGGCGGGACCGTGGATGGGCCGGTTCTACGACCGGTACGGCGTGCGCAAGGTGGGGCCGATCTCCGTCATCATGCTGGCGTCGATCTTCGTCGGCCTGACCCAGGTGCAGGGGCCGGTCTGGGTGCTCTATATCGGCTATCTGGCCCTGGGCCTGCTGGGGGCGGGCACCAGCTACATCGCCTATTCGCGGGCGGTGAACACCTGGTTCCAGAAAGGGCGCGGCCTGGCCCTGGCCATCACCATGTCGGGCACGGCCTTGGCCTCGGCCATTCAGCCGCTGATCCTGCCGCAATTCGTGGAGGAACATGGCTGGCGGGCGGGGTATCTCGCCCTGGCGGCCACGGCCCTGGTGGCGCTGCCGCTGATGCTGTTCGTGGTGCGCGAACGGCCGCGCCCGCAGGCGGAGCGCAAAAGCCTGGAGGGCATGAAGGCCGGCGACGCCCTGCGCACCCGCGCGTTCTGGAGCATGGCGATCGGCATCTTCTGCGTCGGCATGGCTTTGGTCGGCGTGCATCTGCACCTGATGCCCTTGCTGACCGACATGGGGGCGAGCAAGGAGGATGCGGCCTATGCCTTCGCCCTGGTCGGCGGCGGCGTGCTGGCCGGACGTTTCATCACCGGTGCCCTGCTGGACAGCTTCCATGCGCCGTTCGTGGCCATGTCGCTGTTCCTGCTGCCGGTATGCGGCCTGGTGCTGTTCTATTTCTTTGGCCTGCCGGTCACGCCGATCCTGGCTTTGTGCTTCGGCATCGCCACGGGGGCGGAGGCCGATGTGCTGGGATACCTCGCCAGCCGGTATTTCGGCATGAAATCCTACTCTGAGATCTTCGGCTGGCTGTTCGGCTTCATGGCGCTGGGGAGCGCCAGCGGGCCGCTGCTGACCGGCTTTCTCTATGATAGTTTTCACAATTACGGCTACAGCCTGGTCGCCACGGGCGTGCTGTGCCTGACCGCGTCCATCCTGTTCGGCAGCATCGGCCGGTATCCGAAGAACTTCATGTCCTGATCATTGCGGGATGGACGCTGCCCGGCGCCGGTGACGGTATGTACAAGAAAGCCCGGAATCCCGTATGAATCCATTCCGGTGCCGGCCGGATGGGGCGTGTCGATCAGATGCTGCGTGATGACGGGAATGACGCGACCGGGGCGGGCCTGCTCGCCAGGGAAATGCAATGGCTGGACGCGGTGATCATGTTCCGGCTCAATCCGGACAGGGTGGATGGCTTCCCGGTGCCGCCCTCCATCCTGGACGGGGGCGGTTCCTATGCGGCCCTGCTGCGCCGCCTGCGGCTGGATGCGGCGGAACGGCTGGTGCTGATCCTGGCGCTGGCACCCTATCTGGCGCCTGAGCAACTGGACCCTTTCCTGCTCCGCAACGAGGCGACGGGACGACCTTTCAGCGAATTCGGCGGTTTGAGCGGGCAGGTGCATGCCGGCTTCCTGCCCACCGCGCAAACGGCCCTTTATCTGCTGGCCGGGCACGACCTGGATGCGCGCCTGCGCCACCAGCGGCTGTTCACCGCCGACGGCCGTCTGGTCGCGGACGGGCTCATCGACCTGGATCGGCGGGAGGCGCTGGAGCCGCCGCTGGCCGCGATCCTGCGGCCGGGGATCGCCTGGCAGGAACGGCTGCTGGGCGGGAACGAGGCGGAGCCGGCGGCGGGCCCGGGCTTCCCCGCCACCCGGATCACCACCCCGCTGGGCTGGGAGGATCTGGTGCTGGACGATCGCACGCGGCGGCAGGTGGAAACCGTCCGCGCCTGGATCCGCCATGCGGGAACGCTGATGCGGGATCCGGACCTGTCCCGCCGGTTGAAGCCGGGATACCGCTGCCTGTTCCATGGACCGCCCGGCACCGGCAAGACGCTGACCGCCTGCCTGCTGGGCAAGGCCCACGACCTGCCCGTCTATCGGGTGGATTTGTCGCGGGTGGTGTCCAAATGGGTCGGCGAGACGGAGAAGAACCTGGCCGCCTTGTTCGATCAGGCCCAGCACCGGGACTGGATATTGTTCTTCGACGAGGCGGAAGCCCTGTTCGGCAAGCGCACGGAAAGCCAGTCCGCCAATGACCGGTCGGCGAACCAGCAAATCTCCTACCTGCTGCAACGGCTGGAGGATTTTCCCGGTTTGACCATCCTGGCCACCAACAACCGGGCGCACATGGACGAGGCATTCTCCCGCCGCTTCCAGTCGGTGGTGCATTTCCCCATGCCCGACGCCGATGCCCGGTTGCGCCTGTGGCGGGAAACCTTCCGCACGGGTGCGGTGGGACTGGCGGACGATGTCGATTTCGCGCGGCTTGCGGCCCGCCACGACCTGACGGGCGGGGCGATCGCCAATATTCTTCGCCATGCCTGCCTGACGGCCCTGGACCGTGCGCTGCCGGTTATCCAGGCGGCCGACCTTGCACAGGGGATCCGGGAGGAGATGCAGAAGGAAGGCCGCTTCCTGTCGTAGAAGCGAAAAAACCATCAACACATGCACGAGTTGGCTGTATGCTGCATGCAATCCTTAAGGGTGGATGGCATGAGCGATTTCACGCAGGCGCGGCAGGCGGCTTCCCCGACCCAGGCGGCGGGTGGCGACCACCAGCAGGGCGCCACCCGGCCGGCGGCCGCGCCCGTGGCGCAGATGGCCCGCGACCTGCAACGCGGTGAGCGGCAGGAAGTGTTGCAGGCGGTGAAGGGACGGCTGAACGGGGCGGTGGCGCAGCGGCGGGGCGCCGGTGCCATGGGGCTTCCCCCGGCATTGAAGACCGGGATCGAAAGCCTGTCGGGCCTGGCGATGGACGATGTGCGTGTGCACCGCAATTCACCGGAGCCGGCGCAACTCCAGGCCCATGCGTTCGCCCGCGGGACCGATATCCATCTGGCGCCGGGCCAGGAACAGCACTTGCCGCACGAGGCCTGGCATGTTGTCCAGCAGAAGCAGGGCCGTGTGCGGGCCACGACACAGATGAAAAGCGGCACCCCGGTCAATGACGACCCGGCCCTGGAGCATGAGGCGGACAGAATGGGGGCCGCCGCCCTGCGGGTACCGGCTGCGGGAAGCGTGGTGCAGGCGATAGCACATCCGGCCGCGGCGGGCATCGTCCAGCGCGTGGTCCTGTCGCGTGTGTTGCCTTTGATCGGTGGCGGAGTCCGGATCGAATATTACTCGACGCTTGATCCTGAGAAGGAAGAGTTTCCCACTGAAGCGGAAGCCCAGGCGCGTGATGATGAATTGCGGGTAGCAATAAGAGAGCCCGCACACGATAGAAGATATCCGACAGGATTTACGTATAGGCACCACAAGTCGAAGTCAGAAAACATCATTTCAGATGCAAAGCAGGGTCCCCACAGTTTTTCACACGCCGGCGTGGCGAACAGGGTCAACAATGCATTCCAGGCACCGGGTTTCGATCAAGATGCCTTGAGGGCATTGCGGGATGAGCAAATCCCAACGCAGGAACAAATCAATCCACTGTATGAACGCTACGGCGGTGATAGTAAGAAGCCACAGGAGCACGCGGACAACAGGCGTGTCCTGCGCGCTCAAACAGATTATGACATACTCTATAGAAGATTAAATAATATAATAGAGGGAAATGTCATATCGAGAAACAGGGAAGATTTCGAGCTTACGATGCGTTTAATGGAGATGCACCCATTTTCAGCTTTTGGCGCAAAGAACACAGATCCATCAAACAGGTCTTTGAATGGTAAAGGAGAAAGGGCAGATGTCCCTTTGAGAGAAAGTTTCGATTCAAAAACTCCAAATACATTTAAGAAAGATCCAGGATTCGGGGTATTTGTGAATACACGAATGCTGTTGGACCGCTACATGAAAGTTGTGCCGCCGAAGATCACGCACGCTCCGTCTGTCGATATTGGCAGCGATCTCGACGTGCCGGAGGTGTTCGGCAAGAAACGGAAGTTTGAAAGCAAACCGGAGCAGAAAGAAGTATCCGCCAGCCTGGGTATGGGGGATGTCGAGGCGGGGGATGCGGTCACGGTCGATGGCAGGACCTACAGGCCGAACACGCGTGGAATCAGCGATGGGGGCGAGTGCTTCTGGGACAGCCTCACCCGATGGGGAATCTCGCAAGAAGACCAGAGGCTGGCGGCGGAAGCCACGGGCGTGACCTATAATGACTGGATCGATGTAACCGACCTCCAGGCCTTCATCGACAACCTGAACACACGTCTCGAAATCCCCGTGACATTGCATGTCGTTTTCTTCAATCACGCGGACCTGTCCCAGCCGGACGGAGAGCAGGATTATGGCTCCGGCGGCCGGATGATCTACATGGCGATGTTCTTTCTAGGTGACCGGGGCCATTTCGTTCCGCCGAGCTGATCACCAGCGCACATGCACGGGTTCCTTCATCCAGGGGTGGTAGAGGATGGAGAAGCCCCAGGGGATGCGGTCCACCAGGACGTCCAGCGTCTTGCGCTGCACCGTCAGCACCACGCCCTCCGGCCGCCATTCAAGCTTGCCGGGCCGTTGCAGGAACGTCTCGCGCAGGGCGGCGATGTCGCTGCCCTGCAGGATGGTCCATTGCGCCAGCATGGCGGACAACAACCCTTCACCCAGCACGATGTCTGCCGGATCGGGGCTCACCGCCGCGGCCACCGGGTCGGCCGGATGCAGGCCGCAGAGCAGCTTGTTCAGCACCAGGGCGGGTTCCGGCCGGTCCCAGCGGGCGTCCACCAGATATTGCAGCAGGTGCACGGCGCGCGAGACATGGTCTTGATGCAGCTGCCGCGGCTTGCCGTCGGCGGGCGGCGCCAGCACCTGTGCCCGTTCGAACAGCATGGGCAGGAAGGGACCGGCCAGCACGAGGCCGGCATTCTCCACGATCAGGCTTTGCACATCTTGCTCCGCTGCGGCCGGCAGGGTCCGGCGGGGATTGCGGGCGGGCCGGGGCGGGGATGCGGGGGGCAGGGCGGCGGCCAGGGCGGGAATGCCCGCCGCCGCGGCAAGATGACGGGCCTGGGCCAGCAGGGCGGGCACGGCCGCAGGGGGAAGACCCGGCAGCGCGGTCAGCAGCCAGGCCGCGGCACCACGCAGATGCCGGCCGGCCGGGGGCGTGCGGGCAAGCCAGTCCAGAAGCCCGGCCCGCAGCCGCCCCGCTGCGAATGCGCCCGCTGCCGTCCCCACCGCCGGCAGCGCCCGGGTCAGCAGGTCCACCAGCAGGGCCAGATCGGTCGCCAGGGGTGCGGCCAGCCGGTTCAGCTGCGCCTGCCAGCGGGAAGCCGGTATTCCGTCCAGCCGGCGGAACCGCCCGGTGCCCGATGGTTCCCCCTCGCGCTCATCGGTTCCCGCCCCGCCGGGGGCCACGGCGCGGCCGGGTGGTGACGGCGGCGGTCCCTGCTCCGCCGCCAGTTCCACGATCAGGCCGGGCAGCGTATCCGCCTGGAAGGGTTGCCGGCCCGTCCGGGTCACGGCCGCCGCGAGGGCCAGCAGCACGGTGCGGTATTCCACGCCCTCGCTCTCGGCCAGGCCCTCCAGCAGGGTGCGCAGCCAGCTGCGGCGGTTGAAATGGCCGCCGGGATCGCGCAACAGATGGGCCAGAGTCAGCGTCCGCGCCAGACGGCCGAAACGGTCCGCCGGCAGGGGAAGTGGTGTCTCCCGCTCCTGCAGGCCGGTCAGCGCCTCGACATAGCCGACCACCCTTTCTCCCCCCTCCGGTTCCAGCCGGCGCACCAGGAAGGCGAAGTCGGTCCTGGTCAGCCGATGGACCAGGGCGGCAAGGTGCGTCCGCTGGCGGCCGGCGCGGTGCAGGTCGCGCCAGAGCGCCTCGGCCGGCGGTTCGGCCGCCTGCCCGACCTTCTCCGTCCCCGGTCCATCGTCGGATGCCGGCGCGGTTTCCGGGGCCTCTCCGGCCAGCAGTTCGCCGATCAGGCCGGGCAGGGCGGGGGGCAGTGCGCCGCGGCCGGCCATGCGGGCGACGGCCCGGCGCAGCAGGTCCAGCAGCAATCGCCAATCCAACTTCTCGCTGTCGGCAAGGCCCCGCAGCAGCCGGCGCACGAAACTGCGGCGGTTGAAACGGGAGCCATGGTCGCGGGCCAGATCCGCCAGGGTCAGCAGCCGCAACAGCCGCACAAAGCCTTCCTCCGACATGTCCAGCACCGCCTCTTCACGCTGGATGTGCGCGAGGTCGCCCAGGAAGGTCAGGATGGGCCCGGCATGCGCGGGTTCCAGCCGGTGCAGCAGCCGGCTGAAACGGTCGGCGGGAAGGCGCGCGGTGAATTGCGCCAGCAACGCCGGATCGCGCGCCGCGCGCCGCAGCAGCAGGGGCAGCACCGTCTCCTCCGCCGTCGGTCCGGGCGGCAGGGGCGGCAGCCCGTCGGCGCCGACCAGCCCGGCGACGTCCGGTCCCGCCTCCTCTCCCAGCAGGTCGCGCAGCACGGCCGGCAGGGAGGAGCCGAGGGGGCGTTGCCGCGCCAGCCGGGTGACGGCCCGGCCCAGCAGCAGCAGCAATGCACCATAATCCAGATGCTCGGCCTCGGCGAAACGCGACAGCAGGCTGCGCAGATAGCTGCGGCGGTTGAACTGGGACCCCGCCTCCTCGACCAGATATTCCAGGGTCAGCAGCCAGAGCAGCCGCTCCACCGCCTGTTCCGGCCTGGACAGGAGCGGTTCCTCCCGGTGGAGCAGGACCAGGTCGAGCAGCCAGGCCCTGATGATGGCCGCGTCGCCGGGCGCCAGCAGGGCCAGGACGCGGCCCAGGCCCGCGATCCCGAGCTGCAGCACCAGCCGTTCCAGCACGCGGGGTTGGCGGCCGCGCCGCAGGAGCAGGGCGACGACGGCCCGCGGCGCCGTGTCGGCGAGCGCGGCGAAAAGCGCTGGCGGCGGCCGGTCCTGCGGCCCGCCCAACGGCAGCATCCCCGTCACCAGCCATCGATCCAGCTGTTCCAGAAGGGCCTCCTGGGGGGACAGGCGGCGGGACGGGGCCGCTGCCCCGCCGGCGGCATGCCGGGCCAGGGTGTCGGCCAGGGCCCGTTCCAATGCCGCCGGCACCTCCTCCTCCAGCCGGTCGGGGTTGAACCGGCCAAGATCGAGGTCGAGGCGGTCGATGACCAGGTGCCCCGCCCCCTCCGCGACCCGGTCCATCACCCGTTCCAGCACCGGTGGCAGCAATTGCTGCACCATCCGTTCGATCCGGGACCGCAGTGTGAAGGCCAGATCGGAGTCCGGCAGGTCGATACCGATGGAAAGCCTGCCGACATGATGGGGGGGCGGCGTCATTCCCCGTCCCTGTCCCCGTCCCTCTCCGGCCGCCGGCCGGCGGCGGGATCTTCCAGGAAACGCTGCAGCCGCGCGCTGGTGACCGCCCGGCGCCGGCCCCCGTGGCGCAGGCCGTGCCGCCATTCCCGATAAAGCCGGCGGAAGCGCCCCATGGCCGCATGCGCCAGGAAATGGCACTGCACCTCGATATGCGTCGGCGTATTGGCGCGGATGATCCGTTCCGCCTCCGCCCGCCAGCCGGGGTTGGCGAGCTGGCGCGCGTCGGCCCGCATGATGGCGGCGATCCTGAACGTATAGTCGTCGGCCGGCCGGTCCGTCAGTTCGCGGGCATAACGCAGCAGCACATATTCCACGATATAGAGCTTCTCGGCCTGATAGACGCCGGTACAGAGCCAGCGCCGCGCGGCGGCCAGCGCCGGACCGGGACCGGAATATTCGCCCAGGTGCCACCAGGTCCCGTCATCACCCCGGCAGACCAGCAGCACGCCGCCGCTTTGCGGATGCAGCCCCACCCGGTAGCGCGACGGATCGCCCAGTGCCGGCAGCAGGGATGGCGGCAAGGGCGGCAAGCCCGGCTCGGTGAAGCCGTCGGCATCCTCCAGCGACCCGGCCTCCGTCAATACCGTCTCCAGGGTGATGAAACGCTCCGCCACCAGGGCTGCCATCTTTTCATCCAGCCGGGCCGGCGGCTGGCGGTCGATCCGCGGGGCGCCGGCGGCACCGGACGACCCGGTGTCGATGCCGGCATCCAGCAGGTCCAACTGGATGCCGGCCCTGATCTCCATCCCCGATCCGCGATGGCCGCGCCAATCGATGCCGCGGCCCCTGTCGGCCGTGGCCCCCACCAGGCGGCGCAGCAGCCGGCGGCGGCCGCTGACCAGCCAGGGGGACGGCTCGCGCAAGGGCGACGCCCCGCAGGCACCGTTTCCCGCCGGATCCAGGGTCTCCCCATAGACGGACAGCAGGAAGGCCAGGATGTCCGCCTGTCTGCGCCGGACGGGATCGCCCGCCCGCACCAGCACCGCCATCCCTTCGTCATAGCCGGCACGCAGGATGGGAGCCGCATCGGGTACGATCGTGCGCAACGACCGCCAGACATAGGTCCGGTCGCCCCCGGTGTTCAGGGAATAGAGATCGCGCAGGAAAGCCAGCTGGGCGAAATAATCGGCCATCATCTGGTCGAAGACCATCAGATAGCCCTTCAGCTGGCGGATCTGCGCCTCGCGGGTGGTGCCGATCCCGGTGGGCGGACCCTCCTCGCCGATACCATAGACGGAGGGGAACTGGTTCTGCACGGATCCATAGGCGGCCAGCGCGCGTGGCTGGGCAGGCGGCGGGCCGAAATGGCGCCTGTATTCGGCCGGCAGGTCGAAGGTGCGGCCATGTGCCCGCCGCAGCCGCGCCAGCCGCCTTTGCACCTCCCGCTCATCGATGGTGCAGGGCAGGCCGCGCTGCCACAGGCGCAACGGCCAGCCGCCGCCGACGGTGCCGGTGACCAGGGCGGGCAGCGTGTCGGGCGGCAGCGTGATAGTATCATCGACCCCGGCGGGCGATGCCGTTTCCGGGATGCGGACCGCCAGTTCCTGCACCAGTTCCACCCCGGGCACGCGTTCCATGACGCGCAGCAGGTCCACGACCCGCACGCTTTCCGGCCGTGGCCCCAGGGCCGCGTCATCGATGAAGCCGCGCAGCATGCGGGGCCCTTCCAGGATGTCGGCGGTGGTTCGGCCCGCCGCCAGTTCCTGCCAGAGGCTGCGCCGGGCCGGGGTCGGCGCCAGGTTCTGTTCCAGGGCGAACAGCAGGCCGGCCATCACATCCTCCGGATCGGCGCAATCGGTGAGGGTGACGCGCGCACCCACCGTGGACCGCAACGGCAGCAGCAGCCGCAGGTCGCCGATATCCTCGCCCAACGCGCGATGGGCGGCATAGACATCCTCCACGCGGGCGGCGGTGCGGATGAACCGGGAATGGTCGGGGCAGGCGCAATCATCCTCCGGCACCAGCCAGAGGCGGACGGCATACAGCCCGCCGACCACGATCCCCGCCGCATCCGGTGCGCGGAAGTCGATCGGGTCCACCCAGACATTGCCCAGGCCGCGCACGCGATCCAGCAGGATGCGGCGCAGATCGGCGGGCGTCACGGGATTGACCGGCATGACCACCGGCGCCCGGTACAGGGCCTGGCGGCGACAATCCACCTGATGCTCGCCGGGTCGCGCCAGCAGGGTGGAGACCGGGAACCGGGCCCGGTAGGACAGCTCCGTCAACGCGAAGCAGAGCTGTTCGATGATCGTGACGCCGGGGTCGGAGAAATTGTAGTTGGTCCAGACGCGCCCAGACAGGCGCTGGGTGAGCCTGACCATCTCCGCGCGCAGCGCCATATAGTCCGTGCCGGTATCCGCGGGCGCTTCGGGCAGGGTCGCCGGCGTCTGCGTCATGGCGCGGCTTCCATGCCCTGGAGGGCATCCAGGACGCCGCTGACATCGTGCCGGAAGGCGGAGGTGAAGTAACCGAACGCCGCCGCCGGGTCCCCGTCATAGGCAAGGCCCAGCCTGTCCAGGCCGAGGACATAGGGGCGGCCCAGGATGAATTCCGCCACCGCCCCTTCCAGCCAATAGCGGGCCGGCCGCCGGCCCAGGTCGGGGGACGGCCAGGGCGACAGGAATGTCGTGAGTTCCTTGGCCAGCCTGTCGGCCAGGGCGGCGGCCGCATCGACGGCCCGGAAGAAGACGGTCGCCGTCACCGTCACGCGCACCCAGGGCGGGTTGCCGGCGCGCAGCCGGATGAAGGCGCTGCTGCGGGCGGCCAGGAAGGTCTCGACCCGCTGCCGCAGGTCCGCGTCCACCGTCGGGATCGCCGGATCGTCGGTGGAGGTGCCGGTCGGCCCGGCAACCAGATAGATGAGCACATCGCCCGCGGGCACCGCCGCGCTGTCGGATGGGCCGCGCGCGGCGACCTGCCACAGGCCGGGGAATTCGGCCAGGGCCAGCCGGGCCCAGTCCGGGTCGCGGATGGCCCGGCCCTTGTGGTTGAGCCGTTCCGGCATCCATGCCTGGAAGGCCTGGCCGCTGGCGACCGACCGGCCGGCCTGGGACGGCACCGGCTGTTCCGCCGCGTCGATGTCGGGCAGATCGGCCGGCAGCGTGACGATGGTGCCGGCCGGCAGCGGCGTGTCCAGCCGGGCGGCACCGCCGGGCCCGACCCAGACCGCCTGCACCGCGTTCGTCCGGATGGAGGACAGGGTGGGGTAGCGTTCGGCGTCCTGCTGAACGGAGGCGCGCAGCCACAGCTCCCCCGTGGCCGGTGCGTCAAGTTGCAGGATCACGAGCCCGGTTCGGCTCAGGCCGCTTGTGGTGTCCACCTTCACGCCGTCGGGACTGTCCAGCGTCCGCCAGGTCCCGTCCGCCAGCCGCCGCGCCCAGGTTACCGCCGGCGGCAGGGTGGCGAGGTCGACCGTTCCGCCATCCAGCACGAACAGCAGCGACAGCGCCATCCGCCCCGTCACGGGCAGGCCGTTGAGGCCCAGGAACAGGCTGCCCTGCTGGTCCACCGTCTGGGTCAACGGCACCGTGCCGCCGTCCGGCCAGTCGACCGTTGCCAGGCCGCCGAAGGGCAGCAGGTGGTAATAGGTCAGCGGCGGCGCATCCGCCACGGCGGGAAGGACGGCGTCGGCATGGTATTCGGCCGACGGCGCCATGGCCGTGGGCAGCCAGGGCGGGTTGGGCCAGAAGCTGGGGGGGGCGGCCTTCTCGCACTCCGCGATGCAGCGGTTCAGCCGGCGGTCGCGGCTGTCCGCCAGCAGCCGGCGCTGGTCCTTCAACGTGGCGGCCAGCTGCGGCCGGCCCGAGGCGCCCTGTGCCTTGGCATCCTCCACCGCCTTCGTGACGGCGGCGGCGGCCTGCATCAGCAGGGCGGCCCGGTCCAGATCGTCCGACCCGTCGCCGGCGGCCTGCTCCCGGACCGAAGCCAGCCAGCCGTCGAGGGCGGCGCAGAACCGCCCCGGCCCGCCATCGTCCCTGCGCAGACGCTGCCACAGCCGGCCCAGGGCGGAGGTGCCGCCCGATGCAGGGTTGAGGTTCCGCTTCAGGCTGCCGCGCAGGGTGATGGCGGCCTCGGGATGCAGCTTGTCCAGGAATTCGTTCACCGCCGTCAGGGCCACCCGCGACAGTTCCGACAGCACATGGTCCAGGGCATCGGACAGGGCCTCGGCACTGCCCGTATCCACCCGCTCCAGCACCTGCAGCACCCCCGCCGCGCGCACCAGCTCGCTCCAGGGCGCGCAGCGGCGGGCGCAATCCGCCGCGCAGGCCGAATCCCGGGGCAGCAGGCGCTGGGCTGCGGCAACGACGGCCTGGGGATAGAGCGTGTCGCCGAAGGCGTAGGACGGGGCCGTCAGGGTGATGCGCAGGCTGGCATCCGCCGCCGTCCATCCCTTTGCCGGCGTGGTGGTGGTGAAACCGAACCCGCCGAAGGTGGTGACCGGGTCCACGGGGCAGTCGGGGGCGGGCGGTTCCTGGGACGGATCGGTGTCCGCACCGGATGCACCGTCGCCGGGGTCATCGCCGGTGGTCGCCGATCCGCTGTCATTGGTGGCGAAGAGATAGCGGCCCACGCCATTGTCCAGCGTCCACCAGCCGGTATTCTCCGCACTGATGTCCGCTGTGAAGGAGGCATTGTCGAACAGGCTGCCCGGCTCCACCGACTTGCCGTTCTGGTTGACCGTGTAGCCCTGGTACCAGCCCTTGAAGCCGGTGCTGGTCTGCGGCAGGGCGTACCATGGCAGGCTCAGGCTCAGGCTGGTCAGCCGCTTGCCGAAAATCTCGCTGTCCGACAGGCCGAGCCAGGAACCCAGGACCGGTGGCGCGCCGAACACGGGGAAGGAGCCGTCGCCGCTGACCGGGCCGATGGAGGTGGACAGGCTGAAATCCTGCAGGCCGCACACTTCCACCGCCACCGACAGCCCGGTCAGCAGCAGCGAGGACAGCAGGGGCGATGCCGCCTGTCCGGGTAGCAGCCGGGCGGCGACGGCCGGCTGGCCGCCCAGCGTGCCGGCCAGGCCCGCCAGCCCCTCCGGCATGGTGGCGTCGTCCGCCTGGCTGGGATCGATGGCGACAAGGGGCGTCGCGTCGGCATCCAGATGCAAGGTGATGGTCACCGACGCCGTGTCGGCCGCATCGACGGCCAGGTCGGGGGGCGTGACCGCCAGCCAGCCGGTCGCCACCGTGCGGAAGAAGGCGAACGACCGGCGGATCGTGTCCGCGATGTCGGCGGCGGTGACGGACGGATCGTCGGGCGGGACGAAGGCCAGGGTCACCGTCGTGGTACGGCTGCCGCCCCGCAACAGCAGCACCGGCCCCGCCAGGCAGAAGCCGAGACTGGCGGGCCGGCTGGTCAATCCCCCATTCGTGCCGGACCGCGCCGTGCCGAACAGCGGGATGGGTGCGGCCAGCGCGCCCTGATCAAGGGTGGCCTCGCCGCAGGTGACCGTGCCCGCATCCAGGAGGGCGGCAGGGGACGCGGCCCGCAGCAGGGTGCGGATCCCGGTCAGTTGCGCGGCCAGGACATCCAGGGACTGGCGTGTGCTGAATTCCACCGCCAGCCCGTCATCATCCTTTCCGGCACCGATCAGCGTGCCGGCCGGAACCGACGTGCGGACGATCCCCTGCCGCGGCGTGAAGCAGATGATCGCCTCTCCCGCGGCACCCTGCCGTGTCAGCTGGTGCAGCACCTCGTCATGGTAGAAATCGACGAGACGCGCGGGAAAGGTGTTCAGCGTATCCTGCGCGTGCCGGAAGGTCCGGGCGAAGGCCGTCCACAACGCGGCCTGGGGCGCATGGTCGTCCGCCTGGAGGGCCGCGGCCAGGGCGGGTGCTGCCTCGTCCAGCAGGCGGGTGCCGGTCTCGGTCATGGCCTCCAGCAGGGTTTCCAGCGCCCCGGCCGTCTCCTCGCGCTCCGCCGCCGCACCCAGTCCCAAGTCACGGGCCAGCCGGGTCCATGACGCGGGCCCGTCCTCCCGGCCGCCCACGGCTTCCAGCAACCGCAGGCGGGGACCCATCTCCGCCTCGATCACGGTGCGGACGCGGTCGGCCAGCGGCGTCCGGGGCGTGGCCAGGCTGCGATAGGCATCGGCAAGCGTCCGCGCCAGGCGCCGGGCCAGCGGGATCAGGTCCAGCAAGGGCCTGTCATCGCCCGCCCGCCGGTGCCGGACCAGCGCCAGATGCGGGCGCAGTTCCCGTTCCAGCGCCGCCGCACCCAGCGTGGCCAGCATGGCCATGGAGATGCCGGGATCGTCGGTGAAGAAGGGCACCCAGTCCCCACGGACCCGGTTGTCCAGATCGAAATAGTTCAACAGCGCGCCGTAATGGCCGGCAAAGCCGATCAGGCTTTCCGTGCTGCGCCCGTCGGCGGGTGCCGTGGCCGGCTTCGGGGCTTGCGCCAGCCGGTCGGCCTGCGTCATCGCGCCGTTGAGGGTGAAGGTCGGGTCCGTGGCCGAAAGGATGCTCATCACCTTCCCCTCATGGCGATGGCGGGGACAGGGTGGCCTCCAGGAGGTAGAACGGATAGACGAAGTTGCTGCGCACATTGGTCTGGCGCACCAGGAACTCGACCACGATCTCCAGCAGGCCGGCGGTGGCATCCACCTGCCGCACCTCGACCGCCTGGGTGGCGATGCGCGGTTCCCAATCCAGGATGGCCTGTTCCACCAGCGCGCGGATCTGGTTGGCCAGCGTCGTGCTCAAGGCCCGGAACACCTTCTCGTCCAGCTGGCTGCCATAGGTGGGCAGCATCAGCCGCTCCCCCAGGGCGGTTCCCATCAGCACGGTCAGGCACTGGCGGATATTCTCCAGATCGCGGCTGATCACGACGCTGCGTGCCAGCAGGTCGAAGGTGGGGGGAAAGGTCCAGCCCTTGCCCAGGAAGTCCGCGTCGTCTGTATAGCTCACGGCCGGCTATCCCCCGATCTGCACGGTGGGGAAACCCATGGTGATTGTGCCGCCATGGGCGGTGGTGTCGCCCATGCGGGCCGCGGGCATGCCCATGATCATGACGGTGGCCGATCCCTTGACGATCACGTCCGGCTGGCCCACGCAGACGGCCATGTCGCCCAGCTTGGCGGCGGGCATGCCGCCGATCAGCACCGTCGGCGCGCCGGGCCCGGTGACGGGGCCGCCGACATGCGGCGTCGGCGGGACGGTGGGGTTCATCATGGGGCAGGTGTGCATGTCGGTCACGCGCGCGGCGGGGGGCATGGTCCGTCCTTCCAGGCTCAGTTGATCTTCACCAGGGCACCCTGGATGGTCAGGATGCCGCCGGCCTTGAGTTCGGCCTGGGCCGCCCCCTCGGCGGCGAATTTGGCCGATGCCTTGTGCTCGATATTCACCCCCGACACATCGACATTGGTGCCGGCCTTCAAGGACAGCGCGGTGCCGGCCGACAGCTGCATCTCCGTTCCGGCCTTCAGGACCAGCTTCTTGGCGCTGTCGATGGTGACACTGTCGGCGGCCATGGTCATCTGATTGCCGTTCATGTCCTTTACGGTCACCTTCTTGGCCTGATCGTCCAGAAGCACCGACTGCCCGCCCGGCGTGCTGATCTCCACCGCCTTGCGCTCCTCGTAGAAATCCAGGCGCAGCTTGGAGCGTGTCACCACGCATTTCTGGTCGTTCTTGTCCTCGGGCGTCACGGGCGGCGGATTCTTCTTGCTCCACAGGCTGCCCAGGATCACGGGATAGCGCGGGTCGTTGTTCATGAAGGCCAGCACCACCTCCTCCCCCACCTCCGGATAGAATTCCCCGCCGATGCCGGAGAAGGCATAGAAGCTGGCCAGCCGCGCCCAGACCATTCCCTTGGTCCCGGCCTGCAGCAGGGGCATCTCCACCTGCACCCGGAACTCGCCATCGGGATCGCCCGCCACGGCCTTGACGATGCCGGTCTGGAGATGGGGGATGGCAGGCAGCTGGCCGGCAGCCGCCGGGGCGTCGATATCCGGGGCCGTCTGGCTGAACCAGCTGGCGGGAAGGCCCAGTTCGACCTCCGTCTGCCAGAAGCCGTCGCGCATGGTCTGGCGCACGGCGGAGACATAATAGTTCCCGTTGTAGCGTCCGCCGACGCCGGCCAGGGTCACCATGCTGCCGGGCTTGGCCAGGGTGCTGCCCTGGAAGACGGCGCGGCCGCGGATCTTGGCCAGCTTGTTCTTGAGAAGATCGGCGGATGACCAGGCGGTCAGCGCCGTCTTGTCGATCTCTCCCGCGGATTGCTGCACATAGGCGCTGACATTGAACACCTTCGCCAGTTCGGCGGAGGAGATGTTGCCGGGTTCCTGCACCGATGCCGATGCCGTGCCCGAATTGGCCAGCGCCTGCGTGGCCGGATCCCAGGCCACGCTCTTGATCGCGGCGGCGGCGAACTGCGTGGCGGCGTCCATGTCCGCCTGGAAGCGCAGAAGCGACTGGCCGTAGGTCAGGGTCAGCACGGGGGCGGCCGCGCTGTCGGGGGCCGACACCGTGACCGTATCACCCTCGGCCAGAACCACCATCCCGTTCACCTGCGCCCGCATCACGGCGAAATCCCAGTCGGTGCAGTCATATTGCACCAGCGTGGTCTTGCCGCCGCCCGTTCCCTCCACCTTCGGCGTCAGGCCGGACTGGCGGATGGCGGCGGCGATGGCGTCGCTGTCCGTCATCTGGGCATAGACGGCGTTGTGGCGGGCCAGCGTCATGACCATGGCCTTGCCCGACGCCTCCACCACCAGCCGTGCGGGGCCGCTTTCCGAGATATCGATCCCCTGGCGGTAGATGACGCCGGTGAAGGCCGTCGCATCCACATCATCATATCCCAGATTGACCGTCAGGGCGACGCCGGGGATCAGGGCGGTGGAATCGGCGATGGGGAAATCCTCCGCCGCGGGGCTGCCATCGAACAGCACCAGCCGTGCCTTGGGTATCTTGTTCACGCCCGCCGACAGTTCCACGCTTTCCACCTGCCAGGCCGTGTCGATGGCCTTGCCGTTGGACAGGATGGTGAAGCTGGCCCGTGCACCGGCCGTGGTGGTGGGCGATGGGGCGGTCATGGGGCACTCTTGGGCAGGGGCGGGAAGCTCAGGCGTGTTCCTGGCACAAGCTGCTTGAAACCGTCCAGGTTGTTGAAGGCCGCGACGCGCAGATAATAGAGGCTGCTGCCATATATGTCCTTGCAAAGGGTGGGAAGGCTGTCCCCGGCCGTGACGGTCACCACATGCGTCATGTCCGGCGAGGCCTTCTGCGCCTGCTTGGCCAGTGTCTGCTCGCTGTTGAAACCCAGGAAACCCAGCGACATGCGTGCCCGGATGGGGGTGCCATCGGGACGGAACAGCGTATAGGAGAGATCCATGGACTGGAGACGGCAACGGAACTGGAGCTGCGCCCAGGACAGGATCACGTAGTTGGGGCTGTGGATCTTGCCGTTGAAGGACAGGACCAGGGCCTTGAAATCTTCGATCTGGCCATAGACGCCGTCGGGCGGTGCCGCCGACTTGCCGGCGATGGGGCTGGGCACCACGCCGGTGGCGTCGAACATCAGCTCGAAGGTGACGCTGTCCGGCCCGACCTTGTTGAAGTCGGGCGAGGGGCCGTTGCTGCCCTGCGCCTGGCGGTCATTATAGAGGATGCCGTACTTGTAGCCGTAGCTGGTCGGATTGATCCACACCGTGTAGGGCGATCCCACCTGCGTGGTGAAATTCGCGTCGGAATAGGCGGTGACCACCATCTTCTCAAGGCCGGCCATGTCACCGCTCCCTTTCAGTCCGCAAGGCGGCCAGGACCCGCGCGACGCAGCGTTCGACGATCTCGTCCATCGCCGCCTGGTCGGTTCCGGCCCGGCCCGGCCCATCGCCGGCCGCGGGGCCGGCCGCGGCGGGGGTCGCCTCGCCCACGGCCATGCGGATCGCGATCTCGTTGATCACCAGCGGCATGTCTTCCCCCTGCTCAGGACCGGGATGCCCCGCCCCCGGCGGGAAGGCTGCGGGTCATGGTCGCGTAGGAGAATTCCATGGTCTCCGTCAGGATCTCGTTCTTCTGCGCGTCCAGGGGGCCGGCTTCCCACCGCACGGGCCAGGCCCGGTCGATATTCCACACCACCAGCGGCTGATGGTCGGGCCCCAGCAGGGTGATCACCAGCGTATTGGTCTCGATGCCGGCCGCGAAGGTCGATCCCACCGTGCCCGCCGTCCATTCCGCCAGATAGGAGGATGAGACGACGTAGCCCCGTTTCAGCACCAGGTTGCTGAAGCGGGTGGTCTTCGGCAGCTGGTGCATGTAGCGGTTCTCGCCGCCCTCCTGGTAGGGCTCGACCTCGATGCGCGCATCCAGGCCGGAAACCTCCTGGAAGCTGGCATCGGCGGCACTCTGCGCCGCCGCCTTGTCGCTGCCCACCGAGACGGCGAAGCTGAAACAGGGCGGCGGGTAGTAGACGGATGTGGAGACCATGGATATCAGCTCGTGGCGATGACCAGTGTTTCGTAGGCCACTTCCACGCTTTCCACGGCCACCTCGTTGCCTTCGGATTTCAGGTCGGTGCCCGTGACCTTGGTCGGCCAGGCATTGTTCAGCGTCCAGGTCATCTTGGGCGCCCCGGTCTGATCCAGCAGGCTGATGACCACCGTCTGGCGGGCGATGGTGTTCATCTTGATCTGGTTGAACCAGTCCCACATGGCATTGTCATTGGCAAAAATGCCCTTGCGCATGGTGACATTGCTGACCTTGCCCAGGCCCGGCATCTTGATGGGATAGAAGATCGGGCTGTCACCGTGCCGGTATTCGATGGGCCGGGCTTCGGAATCCAGCCCCGTCACTTCCTGGAAGCTCACCGACGCGTCGCCGATCTTCACGGAGAAGTAGAATTTCGGCAAAGGCCATATTGCGTTCTGTGCGGAACCATCATCTGCCATGGCAATCTCCTGCTCTCATTTGCGGATGGGGGATAACTCAGCTGGACTGCATCGACTGCTTGAAGGTCAGCTCGATGAATTCGGCCGGGCGGACCATCTGGAGGGTGACCGCAACGATCATGTAGCCGTCGAGCACATCGTTGCTGGTCATGGTGGAGCCGAGGCCGCATTGAACCGTGAAGGCATCGGAGGCCTTGTCCCCGACCAGCCCGCCCTGGGACCACAGGCCGGTCAGGAAGTTGGAGATCATGCTGGTTACCGTTGCCCAGGTCTGCCCCGTGTTGGGCGCGAAGACGAAGGGCTCGATGGCGTTCTTGATGGACTGCTCGATATAGTTGAGGGTGCGGCGAACCTGGATGTAGCGCCAGTCCTGGCTGTTGCCGTCCAGGGTGCGCGCGCCCCAGACCACGGTGCCGCGGCCCTGGAATTTGCGCATGATGCAGATGGACCGGCCGTTCAGGGGGACGTTGTAATCCTCCTGGTCCTTGTCGGTCAGCAGCACCTTGGGCGCCACAACGGAGGCCGGCACATAATTGGCGGGCGCGTTCCACACGCCGCGCTGGTCGTCGTTGCGCGTCCAGATGCCCGCCATGATGCCGCTGGGCGGCGCCACGTTGAGCTTACCCACCAGGATGTCCAGCGTCTGGCTCATCAGGGGCAGGGCGTTGATCAGGTAGTTGTTGAGGCTCAGGATGTCGTTGGCGGTCTGGTCGGTGGGCTTGGTCCCGGCGGCGGGATAGGCCTTCTCGACCGCGGCCTTCACCTCGTCGAGCTTGGAGCCGGCATAGGTGTCCGTGGCCTGCTGCGTCAGCAGGGTGTTCATCAGCACGATGCTGGGGAAGGAGCCGCTGTTGTCGGCGCCGTAGAGGTTGGTGTAGTCCACGTCGCTGCGCAGCAGGATGGAGATTTCCAGGGCCGGCGCATAGGCCGCGCCGTAGCTGAGACCGGCGGTCGTGACGGCGCTTTCCACCTTGTTGAGGGCGTCGTTCAGCAGGGCTTGGGCTTCTTCCAGGCCGGCGCTGGTCCAGGTGGTCGGGTCGACGGCGCCCGGAAGGTCGATGATGGCCACGCGGTCCTGGTTCTGTGCCGACTGCGCGACCATGCCGGTGATGACGTCGTCATAACCCGTCGCCGTCGCCGCCGCTCCGCTCACGCCCGCCTTGTAGAGCAGGCAGGCGTCCGGCACGACCACCATGGTCGGGTTGATGACGTTGGCAGCCACATCCAGCCCCTTGACCAGCAAGGTGGAATCGATGCTCGTCGCGGTCTTGTCCGTCGGCGGCACGACATCCTGGCTGCCCCAGTAGTTCGATACCGACACCACATAGGCCGTGCCGCCGCCATTGGCATAGAAAAGCCGGACGGCGGTGTAGAGATTGAAGCGCGGGATGCTGCCATCAGCGCTGGCGTGGGCTGTGATCGCGTAGAGGCCGATGGTGTTCGCCGCCTTGACCGCCTGGAAATCATAATCCGGCGTGTCGTTGGCGGTCTCGTCCTTCTTGACCTCCACGACGTCATAGACCGTGTCGTACCCGACGCCGAAATAGCTTTCGAAATCGGCCAGGGAGTTGATCTCGATGGCCCGCATGTAGACCTGGTTCTTCGCGGCCGGATCCTTGGCCGTCTGCGTATAGCCGATGAAGATCGGTATCGCCGTCTCCACCCCCACGATGGAGGTGGAGAAGGCGGCCAGTTCGGTCACATACACACCGGGTGTCTTACGGTTCAGGTAGGATGTCGCCATTGAGGGGCTCCTTCAGGATGCCGGGTGGGACGGATCGTTCGCGGGTCAGACATAGACGTACATTTGCGACAGGCATTGCCCGTCCGGACCGCCGGGCCAGACGGGAGAGGCCGGGGCGGTCGGCAGGACATCCACCTGGACGTCCTGCTGTACGCCATCGGCCAGGATGCGGGTCCCGGACAGCCGGAACCGTTCCGGCGGGATGCGGCGCAGCGGCAGGGGGGCCTGGGCATCGAAGCGGATGGCCGGCTGTCCGGTGGGCAGCAGGTCCGGCTGCGGCGGCGCGAAATCGGCGCCGTCGCCGGTGATGGCCAGATGCTTGAACCCGCCGTTGCCGGCATTCACCACGAAATACTGCCAGATCGTCGATCGCGTCTGGAACGGCAGCAGATAGGTCAGGTCGCCCGTGGGCTCCGTTTCCGACCCGTCGGGCCAGATCGACAGCGGGTATATGCCGGGCATCCCGGGCAGGGGCGGGGTGAAGAGCATGTCGACCAGGCCCAGCGGCTGGGGACTGGCCAGCGAATAGACGACCTGCGGCGGGATGGCAGGGACCTCTCCCGTCGCCGTCTGGACCGAGATGTCGTAGCGATCGCAGGCGAGCGTGTCGAAACCGACGACAACCCGCCCATTGTCCGCCACGGACACATCCCGGGTCAGCACCACGGCGCCGGACAGGTCGCGGATCAGCACGCGTTCACCGTTTGCCGGCACGGTGACCGTAAGGGAACCCGTGACGACGGGGACGAAGTCGTCCGTCTGCACATGCGTGCCGGGACAGAGACGGGCGACGGTGCCTTGCGCCGCCGTTTCCACCCCATGTGCGTCGCTGTTGCACAGGAAGAAGTTGGCGTTGAAGGGGCTGGTGTCGATCGGCATCTGCGTGAGGCCGACGAAATCCTTGTTCGCCATCGCCATCTGGAAGCGCAGCCGGGCCCAGCATCCCGCCCCCTCACCGTCTTCGACGATCTGGGACCGCAGCCAGCTGATCATGCCCTGCAATCGCTGCGGGCTGTAGAACAGGGTGAAGCCGTCCGGGCGGGATTTGAACACCAAACCCAGGTCGCGGATCAGGTCGAGGGTTTCCGGGGTCGGCCGCGTGCTCAGGTCCGGGCAGCGCCCGTCGGCGGAATCATAATAGCCGTGCCGGACCCGGACGTCGAAAAGCACACCATAGATGGCGCCCCGCCCCGTGCCGGGGCGGCTGGTGCGATAGTCGAAGCGGCTGGTCTGCGCCGGCGGGGTGCGGGTCATGCCATGCGCCCCTGTTCGGCAATGCCCCCGCCGCGGGCCGGGGGCACGATCGCCTGCATGGCCGTGGCGGCGAACCGGATCAACCGCAGCTTGTAGAAGACGGCCGGAAAATACCGTCCGCCGAACAGCCCCATGACATGGTTCAGTTCCGAACTGTTCAGGCTGGCCAGTTCCAGGCTGACCTTTTCGATGGACGGGTCCAGGTCCGGCGCGGTGGCGTGGTTCACCGTCGGGTTCTGCTGGAAGTAGCTGATCACCTGCGACAGGACACCAAGCCCGGCGGTATAGGCGGCGCCACCGAAATTGGCCATGCACATCAGGTGGATGTTGATATAGAGCGGCGGTGCCGCCTGGTAGTAGCTGCCGCTTCCCCCCGCGCCCGGCTGGGCGGCGGCCTGGGTGCTGATGGTGGTTTCACGCGTCAGGTTGTAGACGCACATGACCACCCGGTCCCGCGCCGCCTCGTTGACGGAGCCGTCGGTGTTGAGGGGGGCCGAAAGGGTTAGCCATGGGTCGTGCCGGCTGTTCGCATTCTGCAGATAGGTTTCCGCGCCCCGTGCCACAAGTTCCAGGACATTGCGGATGGCATCCATCTTCATGCTCCAACGGATGCCTATCACGGACGGTGATCATGACGACGGCAGCGGCATCTGAACGACCCTTACAGGTTATCCTTAGTAATATGCCTTGTGTCAAGCAAGTGCTGGCTGGCGGATAAAAATCTATCGCAATAGTCGTATATACAGGAATATCAATGTGATAGCGGGAACAACATATTGGAGTGTTCTGGTTAAGGTAGCGGCACGGCAGATTGCACGGCCATGATCGCCCACTGGGTCGCTACCCACGGTCGCGCCCCTCATCTGTCGTGGCGGTGGACAATCGGGAGATGTGGACCCTATCGCGATCCCGGGCGCGGCGCGACCGGTTCGGCTTGCGGATGGGTCAAAAGAAGATGTCATCCATATCGGCCGCCGCTTCTTCCCCGCCGCTGCGGCGCAGCGTGTCGGGGGCGTGCCGGTCGAACACCACGCGTTCCCGTTCCATCGTGTAACTGCGCAGCATGCGGGTGGCCAGTTCCTCGTCCCGCGGCCGCAGGGTCGGGACCGCACCGACATCCGCCGGCACCAGGGAGGTCAGCCGCGCGGCTTCCCGGCGCAGCAGGCTGCCGGCCCGTTCCCGGATGTCGGTGCCGGCCGCTGTCTGCTGCAGAAGATCGGCAACGATGCGCCCGTCATGACCGAGCTGGGCGAAGGCATCGTCCAGGATGCGGCCGGCGGCCGAGAGATGGGCCATGGACCTGCCCATGCTGTCGGTGATGGTGGCGATATCGGTCGCCTGATGTGCGCGGGCATCGCCCGACAGGTCGGTGGCCGCGGCGGCGACCTGATCGATATCGCCCATCACCTCTGCGGCCTGTGCCGCGATCTCGTTGGCATAGAGGCGCAGTTCCTGAGCGATGATGGCCAGGGGCCGGCCCACGGTGCCCAGCCGGTTGCATTTCAGCGTCGTGTTCAGGCCCATGATGCGGATATCCGTCTCCAGCGACCGGATGGTGCGCATGTGCTGGACAAGCCGGGTCGCTGCATCGGACACGATGGCGGCCACGCGGTCGCCATCCTCCCGGGCCGCACGGAAGCCGGCGAACAGGCTGTCCACCAGCGCCACCTCCGCCTCCAGCGCGCCGACGAAGCTTCCCCGCCCCGTGCCGGCGGCACCGAAGGCGCCTTCGCCTTGGCGCAGGATGTCGCCAGCCTCTCCGGCCAGTTCCAGCAGTGACCGTTTGATCCGTTCCACCTCCCGGTCCAGTTCATCGGCCGTGTCGTCCAGTTGGTCGGCCTGCAGGCGCCAGCAGAAGGCCAGGAAGGCGGCGTCATCATC
Source organism: Niveispirillum sp. KHB5.9 (assembly GCF_048066115.1). Classification (NCBI taxonomy): domain Bacteria; kingdom Pseudomonadati; phylum Pseudomonadota; class Alphaproteobacteria; order Rhodospirillales; family Azospirillaceae; genus Niveispirillum; species Niveispirillum sp. KHB5.9. The sequence goes on from NZ_JBLTYX010000001.1 coordinate 246,025, forward strand.
CGCGGCCGATGGGGGAGCCAGGTCCAGGGCCAGACCGACATGTTCGATGCGCTGGCGGGTGATGTCGCTGATCTGCAGGGCCATGACGATATCGCTGACCCGCTGTCCGATGCGCTGCGTGCCCTGGCCCACGCCGACCGCCAGGGCCGCATTCCGGTTGCCGTGGGCGGCGACGGCCTCGACGCTGGCGCGCAGCCGCCGGGGAATGGTTTCCACGGCATCGGCCTGGCGTGCCTCCAGTTCCACCTGGCTGGTCACCGCCTGGCGGAGATTCTGATTCATTTCCGTAAGTTCGGTGCCGAACCGTTCAAGGCTCCGTTCCGCCAGCGCCAGGGTACGGTTGATCTCGGCGGCGAAGCTGATGAAATCCACGCCCGTTTCACCGCCGATATGGGCGGCGGCGATCTTGGCATTGACGGCCAGCGTGCCCACCCCCTTCACCGCCCGTTCCATATTGGCGATCCGCGTGCCGATGGCACCGGTCAGGCCCAGCAGGCGGGTGAAGGCGGCCATGTCTCCGCCCCGCGCCGGGGCCAGCGCCGCCACGCCCTCGGCCACCTGTGCCAGATCACGCGTGGCCAGATGCAGGGTCTGGCCCTGCATCTCCCCCGACAGCCGCTCGAACGTGCCGGTCAAACGGGTCAGGGTTTCCACTGCCCTTTCCAGCCGTCCGCCGATATCGAGGAAGTGTTTTTCGACCTCCATGGCGGCGGCCCCGATCGTGCCGGTGATCGCGCTGACCCCTTCATCGAACTGCATAACGACCCTTCCGACGGTCTTCATCCGGCCGACTATCCTTATGAACATATTCGTTTCATATCATATCGATATAAAACTCTCTTCGGGCTTTCTACTTTCCGAAGGCTGAAAGGCGTTGTCCGCCTTGGGGAAACCTACGAAAACACCTTCGTTCCAGGCCCCCATTTCGACAGATGATCGTTTACGATTCGTAAACGAGTCCATGATACCTAGCCAAAAGTGCGGTTTTCGGACAGACTTACGGAGTATTGCATTTTACATATTATTGAAAATACCGACGATTAGTCTGCATACGATGTTATTCAGTGCTGTTCATTGCCGATTTTACATACACGTCTTAGGAGGTGTGGGGATGAATAGTCAGGAAGACTCTACGGCCGAAAGGTTGATTCTTGGAAATTCCTGTACCGTCCGGACGGCGGAGGACATGCATGCCCTCCTGACCCGGGCGGTTGCCGATCATTCTGTACTGGAAATCGACTGCAGCGCCGTGGAGGAGGCAGACCTCAGCTTTGTCCAGTTACTGCTAGCCGCGCGAGAAAGTGCGCGGCGGGCCGGACACACGCTGCGGCTGGCGCAATCCGCCACCGGCGCCCTGCATGACACGCTGCACCGGGGCGGTTTCCTGACCGCCACCAATACCGATCTGGCCTTCTGGCTGCCCAATTGAGGATGTGACATGAGCAAGACCGTTCTTAGCGTCGATGACAGCGCCAGCGTGCGCCAGATGGTGAAGCTCACGCTGGGCGGGGCCGGCTACAACGTCGTCCAGGCCGGCGATGGGGCGGAGGGGCTGGTCAAGGCCCAGGAGGCACCGGTCGATCTGGTGGTCACCGACCTGAACATGCCGGTGATGAACGGGCTGGATCTCATCCGCGCGCTGCGCAAGCTGCCCGCCTACAAGGGCGTGCCGATCCTGTTCCTGACCACGGAATCCGATGCGGCCATGAAGGCCGAAGCGAAGGCCGCGGGTGCCACCGGCTGGATCACCAAGCCGTTCCAGCAGGAGCAGCTGTTGACCGTCGTGCGCAAGGTCATCGGCGCATGAACACGGCCCCATCCGACATCTTCCGCCAGGAGGCGCAGGAACTGCTGGAGGTGCTGGAGCAGACCCTGCTGGACCTGGAGCATGCGCCCGGCGATGCCGGCCTGATCGACAGTGCCTTCCGGGCACTGCATACGATCAAGGGATCGGGCGCGATGTTCGGGTTCGATGCCGTGGCTGCCTTCACCCACCATGTCGAAACCGCCTTCGACCTGGTCCGCAAGGGCAAGGTGGCGCCCAACCGCGCCCTGATCGCCGTGACGCTGGCCGCCAAGGACCGTATGCGCCTGCTGATCGAACAGCCGGATCTGGTCGATGAGGGCGGCGACGCCATCCTGCGCGACCTGAAGGCCATTGTGGACGGGGCGTCCGGCCCGGCAGCAGTGCCGGTGCCGGCGGGGGCCGCCACCTGGCGGGTCCGTTTCCGTCTGGCGCGCGACGCCATGGCCATGGGCACCAATCCGCTGCTGCTGCTGGATGAGCTACGGGAACTGGGGCTGGCCACCATCGTGGCGCGGAGCGATGCGGTGCCGCCGCTGGATGAACTGGTCCCCACCGACTGCCATCTGGCCTGGGACGTGGTGCTGACCACGGACAAGCCCGTCTCCGCCATCGAGGATGTGTTCATGTTCGTCATCGACGACATGGAACTGTCCATCGAACCGGTGGAGGAGGGGAAGGACAAGCGCATCGGCGAAATCCTGGTCGAACGCGGCGATGTGGACCAGAAGATGATCGATGCCGCCCTGGCCGACCAGCTGCCGCTGGGCAGCCTGCTGGTGAAGTCCGGATCGGTATCGCCGGAACGCCTCAGTGCCGCCCTGGCCGAACAGCAGCATGTACGGGCCGAGGCGCAGCAGAAGGCCAAAACCGTCGACAGCATCCGCGTGCCGGCCGAACGGCTGGACGAGCTGATGGACCGCGTCGGCGAACTGGTCATCGCCCAGTCGCGCCTGGCCCAGGTGGCCGCCGCCAGTGGCGACCCACAGGTCAAGGCCGTGGCGGAGGAACTGGAGCGTCTGGCCCATGAGCTGCGGGAAAAGACCATGGGCATCCGCACGGTGCCCATCAGCTCGCTGTTCGGCCGTTTCCGCCGCCTGATCCACGATCTGGCGCATGAACTGGGCAAGGAGATCGAGCTGGTGACGGTGGGGGAGGAGACCGAACTGGACAAGACCGTCATCGAACGGCTGAACGACCCGCTGATCCACCTGATCCGCAATGCCATCGATCATGGGCTGGAAGGCCCCGACGGCCGCCGTGCCGCCGGCAAGCCGGCTGCCGGCCGCATCACCCTGTCGGCCCGCCATGCGGGGGCGGAGGTGCTGGTCTCCATCACCGACGATGGCAAGGGCCTGGACAAGGCCCGCATCCAGGCGCGGGCGGAGGAAAACGGGATCATCCCCCGCGATGCCCGCCTGTCGGAAGCGGACCTGTTCCAGCTGATCTTCCAGCCCGGCTTTTCAACGGCAAAGACCGTGACCAGCCTGTCCGGTCGCGGGGTTGGCATGGATGTGGTCAAGCGTACGATCGAGGGGCTGCGCGGCAAGATCGACATCGCCAGCACGCATGGCACCGGCACCGAACTGACCCTGCGCCTGCCGCTGACCCTGGCCATCATCGACGGCTTGCTGGTCCGGGTGGGCAAGGGCCGCTACATCCTGCCGCTGTCGGCGGTGGAGGAATGCGTGGAGCTGACGGCGGAGGAGGATGCCCGTTCGCGCGGCCGCAGCTTCCTCAATATAAGGGGCGAGCTGGTGCCGTTCCTGCGCCTGCGTGAGCTGTTCAATGCCACCACGCCGGCCGACCGGTACCAGAAGGTGGTCATCGTTTCCTTCGGCGATCTGCGGGTCGGTCTGGTCGTGGATCAGGTGATCGGCAACCACCAGACGGTGATCAAGTCACTGTCCAAGCTGCATGCCGGTATCGAGACCTTCTCGGGTGCCACGATCCTGGGCGATGGCGGCGTGGCCCTGATCCTGGACATCGCCCATCTCGTCAAGCTCGGCCAGTCGAATGAAGACCGGCTGAAGGCGGCGGGCTGAGGGGCAGGGGAGAGACAGATGGCCCAATGGAACGGCAACCGCCCGCTGATCGTCCTGACCTTCGAACTGGAAGGCGAGGTCTTCGCGCTGGAAGCCACGCATGTGCGTGAGATCCTGGATCCCGGCCCGGTGACGGAGGTGCCCAACAGCGCCCCGCATGTCGGCGGCCTGATCAATGTCCGCGGCAAGGTCGTGCCGCTGGCCGATATCCGCCTGAAATTCGGCATGTCGCAGCGTCCGGCCACCATCGATACGCGCTTCGTCGTCATCGAGGCCATGGTCGATGGCGATCCCGTCATCGTCGCCATCCTGGCCGACAAGGTGCACGAGATCGCCGAGATGGCCGCCGCCTCGCTGGAGGAAACGCCGCGCATCGGCATGCGCTGGCGCCCCGATTACATCACCTGCGTGGGCAAGCGCGGGCCCGACTTCATCATCGTCCTGGATATCGGCCGCATCCTGTCGGCCGACAGCCAGCCCCGTCTCACCGCCGCCTAGGAGCAGCCCCAATGCGTATGACCATCAAGCTGAAGCTGGGACTGACCTTCGCGGTCATCATCCTGCTGTCCACCATCACCGCCGGCATGGGTATTTCCGGCCTGGCTTCCCTGAACGGTTCCTTGCAGAAGCTGGTGGACGGTCCCGCCCAGCGGCTGCAACTGGCCGAGGAGCTGTTCATCGATGTTCTTCAGGTCATCCGCGCCCAGAAGAACATGATCCTGGCCGCCACGCCGGATCAGGTCGAGCATTTCGACCGCATCATCGTGCAGAACCGTCAGAAGCTGAACGAGGGAATGGAGAAGGCCCTGTCGCTGGCCAGTGCCGAGGGGCGGCCGAAATGGGAGGCGTTCCGCGCCACCTGGAACCAGTTCGCCGCCATCGATGACCGGATGCGCGACCTGATTAAGCGCGGTGACAAGGACAAGGCGCAGGAACTGGCCCTGGGCCAGGGGCTACAATTGGTGACGGAGGCGGAGCGCCAGATCGGCGATCTGGTCGACCTGTCCAATGCCCAGATGCATCAGGCCCGCACCGACGCCATGGATGATTACGAGAATGCCCGCACCCTGCTGATGGCGGCCATCATCGCCTCGCTGGTCATCGCGGTCGGGGCCGGTGCCTGGATTTCCATCGGCATCAGCCGGGGCCTGAACCAGGCCGGCGGGCTGGCCCAGGCCGTGGCCTCGGGCGACCTGTCGCGCACCATCGACAATGCCCCGTCGGACGAGGTCGGTGACCTGATCGGCCATATCAACGCCATGGTGGCCAAGCTGCGCGAGGTGGTGGGGGAGGCGCTGGGCGCGTCGGAGAATGTGTCGTCGGGCAGCCAGGAACTGTCGGCCACGGCCGAGGAACTGTCGCAGGGCGCCACGGAACAGGCGTCGGCCGCCGAACAGGCCTCGGCGTCGATGGAGGAGATGGCGGCCAACATCAAGCAGAATGCCGACAATGCCGGCCAGACGGAGAAGATCGCCCAGCAATCGGCCATCGATGCCCAAGCCAGCGGTCAGGCCGTGGCCCGTGCGGTGTCGGCCATGCAGACCATCGCCGAAAAGATCATGATCGTGCAGGAGATCGCGCGTCAGACCGACCTTCTGGCCCTGAACGCCGCGGTGGAGGCGGCACGGGCCGGGGAGCATGGCCGTGGCTTCGCCGTGGTGGCGTCGGAAGTGCGCAAGCTGGCCGAACGCAGCCAGACGGCGGCGGCGGAGATCGGCACCATGTCGTCCCAGACCGTGCGCGCGGCACAGGAGGCCGGCGACATGCTGACCCGTCTGGTGCCGGACATCCGCAAGGTGGCCGAACTGGTGGCGGAGATCAGTGCCGCCTGCCGGGAGCAGGATATCGGCGGGGAACAGATCAACCAGGCGATCCAGCAGCTGGACAAGGTCACCCAGCAGAATGCCAGCGCGTCGGAAGAGATGTCGGCGACGTCGGAGGAACTGGCCGCCCAGTCCGACCAGCTGCAAAGCTCCATCGCCTATTTCCGCTTCGACCATGGCGGTCGCACCGCCGCGCCGATGCGCCGTCCTGTGGCCGCCCCGGCCAAGCGTCCCGCCCCGGCGGCAAAGCCGGCGTCGGCGAAGCTGCTGAAGCCGTCGGCGGGTCTGCGCAATGGCCATCTGCGTAACGCCGCCGCCGCCGGCTTTGCCCTCGACATGGGCAAGGGCGATGCGCATGACGCCGAATTCGAACGTTATTGAGGGGGCGACATGGCCGCGCAGAAGTCGGAAGTCGCCAATGGTGCCCAGTTCGTCACGCTGGGCATCGAGCGTGAGGTGTTCGCGGTGCCGGTGGCGGCCGTCGTTGAAATCCTGGCCATGCAGCCGGTCTTCCGCGTGCCGGAGATGCCGGCCTATTGCGCCGGCCTGATCGATGTGCGCGGCCGGGGCGTGCCGGTGATCGATCTGCGGATGAAGTTTGGCCTGTCGGCATCGGCAGCGACGGAGAATACACGCATCCTGGTGGTGGAAGTTCCCGTCGCCGCCCGGCGCCTCGTGCTGGGCCTGATCGCCGACCGGGTGTTCGAGGTGGCGCCGCTGGGCAAACCGGACGCTCCACCCGATATCGGCGTCACCTGGCGGTCGGATTACATCAGCGGCGTGGGCCGCCGGGGGGATGGCTTCGTCATCATCCTGGACCTGGCCCGGCTGTTCTCCACCGACGATGCCACCTTGCTGGGCCAGGGCGCGCTTGCCGTGCCGGCATAGTGCTGCGGCGGTGATTTCCAGAATTATCCGAGGTGGGGCATGAGCGGGATGGCGGCGATGATGGATGCGGGCATGGAAGGCCAGGGTCGGCTGAGCGCCCGGGATTTCCGCCGTCTGGCCCGGTTCATCCAGGATTACAGCGGCATCAAGATGCCCGATGCCAAGAAGACCATGGTGGAAGGGCGGCTGCGCAAGCGGCTGGCCGCCACCGGCTGCACCGACCTGACCGCCTATTGCCGCTATCTGTTCGATGAGGGCGGGCTGGAGACGGAGACGGTGTCGCTGATCGATGTGGTCACCACCAACAAGACGGAATTCTTCCGCGAACCGGAGCATTTCCGCTATCTGGCGGACACAGCCCTGCCGGAACTGGCCGAGATGCGCCGGGCCGGGCCGCAGACGCTGATCAAATGCTGGAGTGCGGCCAGTTCCATCGGGGCCGAACCCTATACGTTGGCCATGGTGATGGCCGATGCCGGCGCGCGGCTGGGCGGCTTCCGGTCCAGTGTGCTGGCCACCGACATCTCCACCCGCGTGCTGGAAACCGCCGCCATGGCGATATATCCGGAGGAGATGATCGATCCCGTGCCTCTGGACATGCGCCAACGCCACCTGCTGCGCTCCAGGCAGCGGGAGCGTGGGCTGGTCCGCATCGCCCCGGAACTGCGCCGCCAGGTGCAGTTCGGGCGGCTGAACCTGATGGATGCCTCCTATCCGGCACCGTGCGACATGGACATCATCTTCTGCCGCAACATCCTGATCTATTTCGACAAGCCGACACAGCAGGCGGTGCTGTCGCGCCTGTGCGAGCATCTGCGGCCGGGCGGATATTTGTTCCTGGGCCATTCGGAATCGCTGGCCGGCTTCGGCCTGCCGGTGAAGGCGGTGGCCACCACCGTCTTCCGGCGCGTGTGATCCATGCCGGGCAAAATCCGCGTCCTGATCGTCGACGACAGCGCCTCCGTCCGTCAGGCGATGACGGAGATATTGGAGAGCGACCCGGCGATCGAGGTGATGGGGACGGCGTCCGATCCCTATGTCGCCGCGCGCCGCATCCAGCAGGAGGTGCCCGACGTCATCACCCTGGATGTGGAGATGCCGCGCATGGACGGCATCACCTTCTTGCGCAAGCTGATGGCCCAGCGGCCCGTGCCCGTCATCATCTGTTCCTCGCTGGCCGAAGCGGGGACGGAGACGGCCGCCCAGGCGTGGGAAGCGGGCGCGGTGGAGGTCATCCTGAAACCGCGCCTGGGCACGGTGCAGTTCCTGCAGGAATCGCGTATCCGCATCTGCGATGTGGTCAAGGCGGCGGCGCATGCCCGGCTGCGGCAGTTCACCGGCCGGCCGGTGCCGCGCGAGCCGGAGAAGAAGCTGACGGCCGATGCCATGATGCCGCCGCCGCTGGTCGGCCACAACGCCATGGCCCGCACGACGGAACCGGTCATCTGCATCGGCGCCTCCACTGGCGGCACGGAATCCCTGCGCCAGGTGTTGCAGGTCCTGCCGGCGGCGGCCCCCGCCATCGTCATCGTCCAGCATATGCCGGAGAAATTCACCGAAGCCTTCGCCCGCCGCCTGAACGGGCTGTGCGAGATGGAGGTGAAGGAGGCGGAGGATGGCGACACCGCCATGCGCGGCCGCGTGCTGATCGCGCCCGGCAACCACCATATGCTGCTTCAGCGCAGCGGTGCCCGCTATTACGTCGCCATCAAGGAAGGGCCGCTGGTGTCCCGCCACCGCCCGTCGGTCGATGTGCTGTTCCGGTCCGCCGCCAGCCATGCCGGCCCCAATGCCGTGGGCATCATCATGACCGGTATGGGCGATGATGGCGCGCGGGGATTGCTGGAGATGCGCAAGGCCGGCGCCCATACCATTGCCCAGGACGAAGCCAGTTCCGTGGTGTTCGGCATGCCGAAGGAGGCGATCGCCCTGGGTGCCGCCGACCGTGTGCTGCCGCTGGACATGCTGGCCGCGGAAATCCTGCGCGTCGGTAACCGCTGACAGATCGGGACTTACCGTCGTCGCGATGTTGGCCTTGCCGGTGGATTGCCGCCGAGGATGGATTTCGGCAGCAGCAGCTTTTCGGTGAGGCTGGACGGCCAGCTGGCCGGGTCGGCGGGGTTGATGAACGGTGCCAATTGTGCCGCTGCCTTGGACAGGGTTTGGCTGAACTCGATCCTGAGATTCACCTGTTTCCCGATCGCCGTCAGCATCGCACCCACCGACCGTTTGCCGGGGGACCAGGCCAGGTAGGGGGCGATGGCGCCGGCCTGGCCGACCACGCGCCAGAGGCTGCGTTCGATCCACACCCTGTCGTCATGGGCGGCGGCGGCCACCAGCGCGTCCCAACTGGCTCTGAACATCGGTGGGGTGGCGATGCGGACACGCCCCGCGATCCGGCCCGCCCTGACGCGCAGGGCGGTAAGGTCGGCCGATTCCGGCTGGTCCGGATCGGCAAACACCAGATCCTTGCCGGCCTGCGCCGGCCGGTCCGGGTGAAGCAGGCGCGTCATGTTGATCAGCACCTGATCGATCAACTCGCAGGGCGTATGGTCGAAATACTTCGCCACGCCTTCCGGGTCGTAGGATGTGTCGCCCGCCTTCCGGCGTTCCACCGCGTCAAGGAAAAGGTGCAGTCCGGCAATGCCCATGAGCGGGTGCTCGAATTTTCCGCTGAGCAGCATTTCCAGCAAGTCGTGACCCAGGAAGATGGTCCGGCCCTTGGTCAGGGCGATGCGCGTGACCTCCGCCGACTGGTCGCCGCGCTGATAGACAAGGGGCGAATGGGGGCGGGCCATCTGGATGGATACGGAGGACGGCCCCGTTCGTTTCTTGCCCCCAATGCCGATGAATATCCGGGTTTGCCAGTCGGGGCTGACCAGGACCGGCTGGCGGGAGACCCGGCCACCCCGCCGCATTTCCAGGATGAAGGTTTCCGCATGGCCTTCCGTGAGCCTGATGCCGTTCACCGCCCATCTTTCGTCGCCGATTATTTGGGTGGAGGGACCTGGTTGGCGCCAATATTCCGAGCGGGCCAAGGCAATCGCGCCGCGTGTGTCGCCCCATCGGAACAGCCGCATGCCGGCAAGCGGTATCCGTGGCGGGGACAATTCCAGCGGTTGCCGGGTCATGACCACGACATCGTGTCCGGCCATGGTGGCGAGAAACCCCAGCGCGTTCACCGCGCCCGGGTCCGACAGCATGGCGGCGACGGGGGCGACGGCCCGGAAGGTTTCGACCCGCAGCTCGATCTCGGTCCCTTCCTCCTGCAACTCCACCAGTTGCTCCCGCAGGCTGCCCGCCCTGTTCACCTTGACCTTGTAGAGGCCGGGTTCCATCTCCACCACAAGCCGGCCGACCCCGCGCGCGACGCGGCTCAGTGCCGCATCCATCACCAGGATTTCCGCATCCGGATTTGTCAGGACCTGGAACCGCGGCATCGTCCCCTCCCTCACTCGATCTCGGCCAGGGTCGCGGCGCTGATTTCGATCAGCCGCCGCGATCCGGTCGGCGTGGAGAGCCGGTAGAGCCCGACACCCAGGGTGAAAGTGACCCGTCCACCCGCCACGGCCGCCCCGCCCAGCGGCGGTGCCGGTGGAACGCTCAGGGATACGGGTGTTCCGTCCGGCCAGGCTTGACCGTCATCGCCCACGGCGCGGATGCTGAAGCTTGGATGGGCGGAAGTGGCGAAGAGCATGGGATCGGAAAGCGGCACGACGGCATCCGTAATGCCCGGGCCTTCCGTGCCGCCATTGCGCAGGAAGTTGGCCAGCGACTGGGAGGTTACCGCCCCGGTCTGATCGGCGGCGGCCCCCCGCAATCCCCGCAGCAGGCGCTGTGTGAACAGGCCGCGCACGTTTCCGTCAGGACCGACCGGGCCTTCATAGGCCGCCCTGCCATTGCCGGAGGCGAAGGCCATGAACATCCTGGATGGTGTTGTGGCCGCGGCGGTGTTGGGAAGGCCCGCATTCCCGATGCTGGAATATTCCAGCGCCTGGACCGCGCAGCAATCCATCCACAGCACCAGCTCGCCGAACCAGCCCTGGTTGGCGAACCAGTTGACGATCTCGGGCAATTCCACATTGGGAAGCCAAAAGGGCGGGCATGCATCCGCCATGATCAGGCTGCGCGATGTCGCCTTGGGAGCGATGCCATGGCCCGCCGCGTAGATGTAGAGCCGGTTGGTGGGGTCGGAGCCGTTATACCGCCTGTAGGCATCCGCGATGTCCATCGAGTGCGGCCGAAGCGCATCAACCTGCCATACCTCGCCCGGCCTGCCGTCCGACGTCACCAGCGTCACGTTCACGCCAGCCGCGGTCAGCCATTTCGCTACGTCCAGGGCGTCGGCGATCGCGCCGGGCAGGTGTCTGGGGGTGTTTGCGGTGCCGCCCAGCTGTGGATAGCGGCCGATGCCGATGACCAGGGCTTGGTCCACGCCTCAGCCCCCGAATATCGGTCGCCGCCCGTACGCCCGCTGGACCAGGGCGATGTCGATCGGGCTGAGCTTTGTGTTGAAGCCGACGGTGAAGCCGTCGCGCGTCCATTCCGGGGGGATCGGGTACATCATGATCGACGCCGGATCGACATCCGTACCGAAAACCTGGCCCGGATCGTAGCGGCTGAACATGTTCGCATCGATGACGTCGTCGCCCCACCCCTGGGAGGCGCGCAGGTCGGCGCGGACCCGGCCCCTGTTCCAGTCGATCGGTCGGGCGGGGTTCATATGTTCATGGAGAAGCCCCAGGGCATGGCCGAATTCATGCAGCACCACGGCCCGCGCCTCGTCCTCCGGCAGGCTGGTGGACATCCAGCCCAGGTTCATGGTCCGCTCCCGGCGATCCACCGCCTGGGCATACCGCCCCAGATGCGAGAAGCTGCCCTTGTCGGGCTCGAAACTCACGCGTATGTCGGCATCGGCGGGGTCGTGGCCGCTGTCGATCCAGAATTCGAAGCTGAAATTGGCGCCGGTTTCCCGCGGCCAGGCCTGCGCCAGTTCCGCGACGCGGTGGTGCAGGGCGCCATCCCCCTGCATGAAGGCGACACGCAGCCTCACCCCGCGACCCCAGAAGGCATTGTTCAGCAATACCGCACGTTCGGTCAGGTTCTGGGCATGGACCGGCTGGAAGCCGGGATCCGCGAGCACGGAGCAGAAACAGTTCCGGTGGTCATGCACCACCGCCGGGTCCTGGGTCATAGCAGGCCTCTCATATCATCAGCATAAATGATTGGCCCGAGGCCAATCATTTATGCGCCTCAATCGCCGGCGCCCACATCCGTGGGCTTGGGCTTGGGCTTACGCGGCACGTGCCGCGCGGCGGCAGTCGCCGCCGTACCAACGGCCAAACATTTTGGCCGTTGGTATCAAATCTGGATGCATCGATAGATGATCTTCTGCTTCACGTCGGCGGCGAAGCACAGGCTGATCGGAGCCCCCCTGCCACCATCCTTGGCGATCTGGGGGTCGAGGCTGCCCCAATATCCGGCCGGTGCCCACCCGGCCGGATTCATGTCGCCACCGGTCACAACCGCCAGATGGCCGTTGCGGCGTGGGGGCTGATAATCGGTGGAAAGGATGCCGGCCACCACCAGCTTGCCCAGCCGGGCCGCGTCGCGGGCGGCAACCCCGTCGGACAGCCTGGCCCAGCCGGACCCGTCCTGCTTCAGCCTGTCCGTGATCTGATCGGCCGTGCCGGACAGGCTTATGCCCAGCCGGTGGGCCACCTCGATCAGGAAGTAATTGCAGGCATCCTTGTATGGCCCGTTCGGTCCGTTCTGTGACCAGACGTCGGCGCAGATGCGCTGAATCCGGGCGGCATCGGGGTTGGGCGCCGCCAGCGCGTGCGTCTCCCCCGGTCCACCGGTCCGGATCATCGCCGCCTCCCCGGGATTGCTGCCATGGAAGGCGATGGACACATTGGGCGTTGGCGCGGACGGGCTGGGCGTGGGGTCGAAGGCCATGGGCGCCACGGTCGATCGGGTGTCCATCCCATAGCCGTAACCGTCCGGCGGGTTCTTCCGCCTTCCGTCCAGGAACCAGTCGGGATCGAAGTTCGATGACCGCTTCACCAGCACCAGCAGGCTGGTGAAATAGCCGAAGAAACCCACAGCCAGTCCGACGCCATAGGCGCCGAACAGGTCGGCACGTTCCTCATACAGCCGCAGGATACCGGCGCCCGCGATGACGCCCAGCAACGTGGTGAGGTCACCGAAGGTAACCTCGCCCTTGCGGTAGCGGTTCACGAAATAGACGTTCCATCCAAGGATCAGTCCGAATGCGAAGGCACCGGTGATCGGCCAGGTCAACGTGAACCCCATGTTCCCCTCCCTTACCCGCAAACGGGTCTAGCGGCGGGCCTGGATCAGTGCCCGTATCAGCCGGTGGCCGGCCATGCCCGAAAGCAGGCCGGGAAGGCTCCACAGGCCCGCGAACAAGCCGGCAGCCAGGACTGCACCGGCGGTGGTACCCGCCACCAGTGCACCACCCCAAATCCACAGCCCGATGTTCGACACCCGGCCGGAGTGCCGCCAGATGGCGATGCGGTCGGTCAGAATGAAGCCGGACACAGCCCCGACCAGAACCGCACCCCAGGAGATCGCTCCGTCCACGCTTGACGTCCAATCGGAATGGGACGGATCGATTCTATAACTTATATTCCTTTATGGTAGAAGAAAAATATATAACGCGCTTTATGATCGTGTTAGCGCTTCGTTGTGGGTTGAGTAATTTTCTTACAAAAATTAAGGAAATTTCTCCATTTACATTTAAAAGACATATGTCATATTAACCAATAATTAAATATCTCCAGTCGTTGGCGCCGACACGGCATGATTGCCGTGAGGTTGTTTGCGTGACTGAATGGACTTCGACAGATAATCGAAGTGGCATATAACCCCCATACAAGAAGACGAATGCAAGTGTCGATCCCGTACAAGGAAAGGGACGTGCCATGCCGAAAGTCAACGGGATTGATCAGAAACTTGGAAAGTTGGTATTTGTTATCCAGGCAACAAATTTAATCAGTAAAAATATAGAAACGTCCACGGCGTCATCCGATATCCATGTCCATTTCAATCACGAGTCCGGCAATAATTTTGGCTTCTTATTCTATTACGGCAATACAAGGCTCGAATTCCGCAAGGAAAAGGATGCGGGTCGGCTTCCCCCCGGGGTCGGGGGTGTCGAAGCCATCACCCTGCTGGGCGTCAGCTCGGTGACGCTTCAGGGACTGCTGTTCGGCGCCGGCGCGGCCCCGCTCACGCTGTCCGGCCTTGCCGATGTGCCGTCGCCGGGCTTGCTGACGGATGGCTTCCTGCCCTTGGCCCTGGACGGAAATGAGACGCGGCGCGCCTATGTCCGGATGCTGCAGGCCTGTGCCATGCCCTGCAGCTTCGTCCGCTTGACCCGCGTGGGGCCGGGGGGGCGGCAATGGCTCACCCTGCGGCTGGACCTGCTGGACGGGACATTGCTGGACCGGGCCGTGTTGGATGACATCATCCTGCCGGCGGATGTGCTGACCGCGGCGCGGACGGGATTTGGCGATCCCCCGGATATCGACACGCTGCGACGGGTCGGGCTGCTGCCCGCCGCCGCCGAGATGCGCGATTTCCGGCAGCGGCGGCGCAGCTATCTCAGCCTTGGCTTCAGCAGCGAGGGGGGAAGGCCGTCATTCGAATCCATCGCGGTGAACGCCTCTGCACCTGCCGTGATGGGCAGTGCCTTCGGTTTCCAGGATATCAGGATACCGGACGGGACGCAGCGCATCGCCGATGTCGCCGCCTTGCGTGATGGGTTCTGGTGGGCATCGACCCCCGACATGGTGGTCCAGGACCCTGCCAGCGCCCGGCTGACGTTGGCGCAGGCGCTGGGCCGGTTGAGGATCGATGGGGGTGGGGTGCCCATCACCCTGACGCGGCTGGAGGCATCGGGTCAACCTGTCGCCGCGCAACTACCCATCCTGGATGTGGCCGGCCTGCGGGCCGCACCGGTCCCGACGGGGCAAGGGCCCATCGGCGTGGCCGGCGCCTACCCCTATCACCATCTGGCCATGGTCCTGGACGGTTTCGGTCTGCAATGGCAGCGATGGGGCGCACTGGCGGGGGTGCACAAAGCCACGCTGGCCACACCCATCCTTGTGCTGGTCCGGGGAAAGGCCGTGCCCGACCAGCCCCAGACGGACGAGGGTGTGCGTAATCAGCCGACGACGATCACGATCGAGGGGCTGACCGACAGCCATGTCGCCGATCTGTGGAACCGCACCGTGCTGCAGGAACTGCGCCGGACGGCGAAGAACCGGCTCGGCACGATCACCCTGCTTCCCGAATTTGCCGACACGCGAGAAACGGCGGCGATGGGGCGCTGGCGCCTCACCTTCCACTATGAAGATACCGGTGTCGCGGGGGGACCGCTGGGTCGCTACCGGGTCACCGGAGCGGAACTGGCCCCGATTGATCCGACCCAGATCAATAAGGATGGATCATGGACGCTTAGCGGCACGACGCTGCGGTTTGCGGACCTGCGCACCAAGGAACAGGGCCCGGCCGGTCCGGTGAGCCTGGCCTTCGGCGGCGACGTGACCTGCACCTTGACGCCCGAACCCGATAAAGACGGCAAGAGGCTGCTGCGTTTCGAAATCCCCCAGAATGGCCCCTGGCACCTCAAGACCCCCCATGGAATAAAGACCCCCGATCGCGTGTCGGTGACAAGCCCGACGGTGGGCGTTAAGGCCAGTTCGGTTGCCATCGGCGGGCTGGATTTCAGCTTTCCGGCGGATGGTATCGATTTCAATCTGAACGTGACGATCGACGGCGACGGTCTGGCCTACAAGGTCATAGGTTCGCTGCCGGTCCGCGATGTCATGATCGGCGGCACGGACCTGATCCGGAATTTCGGCGACGAACCCCTGATCTGGGCGGGACAGCTGTCCGGTTCGGGCCAGCTTGAGGTTACCGATGCCCGCCAGGATATGGACGGGAAGCAGCAGGTGAAATTCAAGCTGATCTCCGACGGCGGCCGCCAGGGCCTGGCGGGACGGGGACGCTGCGAGGTGGTGATCATCGACCCCTCGCCGATGATGGCGGTCCAGGTCGGAACCTATACGCTGGACGGCGCCGGCGCGGCGGGCAGGGGGGAGGCCACCTGGCAGGCGGACGAAGGGGTCTGGCGGCTGACGCCGCCTGATGGGGACGGCCATTCCGAGGTGACGATCGTCCTGCCGCCGCAGGGCGTCGCCGAAGGCTGGGAAAGGGCGAAGAGCGGCCAAGAGCAGCTTCGCGACCAGGTGGCGGAGGGCAAGCCGGTGCCGGCGCGGTTCGGGCCGACGACGCAATTGATCATCGAAGGGGCCGAACATGCGCAGAACCCGGTGGCCCCGTGGAACCTGCGGCACATCATGGGGCACAGCGCGAACAGCCAGCCCGGTTCCCGGCTGCTGCGGATCGGCCGGATGGAGGTGCTGTACGGGCTGGAGGCCTGGACGGGTGAGCTGAAGGGGCTGCGTCTGGCGGAGATCGCCGGCTGGCGCGGCGAACCCCGCGAACTGCCGCCTGTGGTGGGTGAGGGGGAGAAGAACGATAAGCGCCGGCAGCTCTGGAATGCGGCGCGGATCACCTGGTCGCGCCGCCTGGCGGTTCTGGATGTGCGCGACGGCAATGACAGGACCGTCCGTCCGCGCATCAGCCCCGTCCGCTATCGGATACGGTCGAAGCAGGCCGGCGACGAGGTGAAATACGCATGGCCGCTGGCGGCCACCCCGCCCGACGATGCGTTCTGGACCCTGCCCAGGGACGGCGGCATCACCAGCGGCGTCTTCGCCGGGTTCGAGCAGCCCAGCGTGCTGCAATCCCTGAAGGGGCGCCGGGATGGAGAGGGCGAGATCGACGGGCTGCAGCTGTCGGCGCTGGGCGCCTGGACGCGGCCGACGGCATCCTTCCAGAAGGGGCTGAGCGTCATCTCCTGCGATGTGCAGATGGGCCGCGTGCAGGAGGCCCGCTTCGAGCGCAAGGGACGCATCGCCGGACTGCATCATCTGGCCAAGCACGTCATCGTCTATCGCCGCGCCTTCGTGCCCAGCCGGCAGTTCGCGCATGCCCAGGACCACCTTGTCGGCCGCCCCATCGTGCGCAAGTTCGAGGAATATATCGAGATCACCCAGCCGCTGCGGCGTTATCCGGACCGGCTCAGCGGCGGGACGCTTGACGCCGGCGCGGTTCTCGGCGCGCGGTTCCGGACCATACGCATCAATGTCAATGGTGCCTGGGCTTCCCCCCTCGCCGCCGGCGGGATAGAGGGCTATTCCCTGCCGCTCTGGAACCCGGACGACGATCAGCGCCTCTATCCCCGCCCCGCCACGGAACTGCTGGTCGCCGGCGACGCCGACCAGGGTAAGGGTGAACCATCGGCCCGGCGTGTGGAGAATCCAGATCGGCTCCGCTTCTATTCCATCACCGGTTTCAAACCGCAGGCCGTCACGGACGGTGCCTTGCTCAAGCAGCGGGACCTGGCGGAGGACGAGAAGGAATGGCCGCCGGGCAATGTGGAGGAATGGCCGCTGGTCTATGGCCAGGATCATATCGACCGCGCCGGCGACATGCCGACGAACGGCAGCACGCTGAACAAGGATGATTTCAACCGGACGGATCCGGCACCGTTGGACGCGGCGGGGCTGGAGGCCTTCACCTTGCGGCTGGAGCCCGGCCCGCTTGTCAATCTGATGCATGGCCGCGCCACCAAGCCGGTCATGGCCGACCTGCGCAGCGTGGTGATGATGCGGTCGGCGCAGCCCGCCCAGGCCACCGCCACCTCTCCGGAACTGGCCGAGATGGCGAAGGCCGCCGGCAGCGTTGCCGGACTGGACCTGTTGGCGCGCAACGCCACCGGTGCGGCCATGGGCCTGGACGAAGTCCGGGCGAAGGCCATCGCCCACCTGGACCAGTTGAAGACCATCACCTTGCCGAATGTGGACGGTGCCCAGCGCCAGTTTTGCGCCTGGGCCCACCAGCCGGCCGAACAGGTGCGCAAGCTGTCGGGTGAAATGAAACGGGTGCAGGGGCTGGGGGAACTGTGGCGAAGGGATCGGGACGGGGCGCTGGCAGTCCTGCAATCCATCCACGCCATGATCGGCATGATCCTGCCGATCGACCAGACGGTTTCCCGCATATTCACCCCTGTCTCCGGCGAGGCTGTGCAGGCGGTGGGAACCCTCTGCGGCGAATTCGAGAAGTCGGTGACGTCGCTGAAAGAGTCCGTCGAACGCGCCGTGGAGCAGACCGACAGCGCTCTTTCCCGCCTGCGGACGGGGATCGACGGGATCATCGGATCCGCCGCCGGCGTCCAGGCCCACATCGCGACCTGGGATCGGGAACTGGCGGATCGGATCCGGACCTATGATGCCAGGCTGGAGGCGCTGTCCAAGGCCCTGGACGGTTTCGCCGATGCCGGGCGGCAGCTGCGGGTGCTGGCCAGCCGTTTCAGCAACGGCACCGCCACGGCCGACCGCATCCTGGGTGACCTGGCCACCCGTGTTGAACAGGCCCGGGCCCGGCTGGCCGGCCTTCTGAAGCAGGGCGGGGCGGAGGGAAAGCGGCGGCTGGCCGCCGCCCGCAACCGGCTGGCAGCCCTCGGGCGCGACGGGTCCGATACAGTCGATGCCTGGAAGGCGGAACTGGCGGCCTGCAGGAACCATATCGACGCCACGGCCCGCGCAGTCCGGGAGGGTTGGGAGGAGGCGTACAACGATGCCGAGGCGCAATGGAAGCAGCACAAGGCGGCCCTGATCGCGGAGGTCAAGGCGGCCAGCAAGGCGCTCACCGATACCGCAGGTGAGGCCCTGCCAGGGCAGTTGCGCGACCTGGACCGTGCCCTGCGCCTGATCGACAACCTGATCATCGACCTGCGTCTGGCCGAAACCGGTGCGGACGCCATCGCCGCCTCGATCGAGGAGAAGGTGACGGCCTGCATAACCCTCACCGATAAGGTCGCGGTGACCCTGGAGCAGGTCGGTACCAGCATTTGCGCGAAACTTACCGACAACGCGGTCACCGACCTGATCGGCCATTGGGGCGGCAAGATCGATGCGTTGAAGGCGGCGGTCGTGGGAGCGACGCAGATCGATGATGTCCTGAAGCGGATCGCCGAGCAGGCGGGCACCATCAGCGCCACCATCGACCATCTGCGCAGCGGCGTGGAAGCCAGGATCGACGCGGAGCTCAAGAAGCTGCCGCGCCCGGCGTCCCAGGGCGCGGCGGAGGCTGTCGCGCTCAACCTGCTGCGGGCGGCGGGGGCGCCGCCGATCATCGAGCAGCTGGCCTTCAACCGGGAACAGGTGGCCTATTATTTCAATTCCAAGCTCAACCGCGTCATCGTCACGCCCATGACGGCGCTGGTGGACCAAGCTGGTCAGTCCCTGCGCAGCCTGGGGATCAGCCTGCCCACGCTGGGGCTGGAGGAGAGGCTGCTGAACCCGCTAGACGATGCCTTCGCCGACCTGCGGTCCAAGCTGCCCCTGAAGGATCTCGAATACAAGGCGCAGGAGATATTGAAGGATTTCGCGGGCCTGAAGGATATGCTGCCGAACCTGCAGTTCGATTCCGATATGGCCCGCGCGATCAAGATCAGCCACGACCTGGACCCGATCCGCAATATCGCCTCGCTGGAAGCGAAGCTGGAATTCGGTCCGCGGAACGAGGATCTGTTCCGCAGCGACGGCTTTGCCATCGTCGCCAACGACATGCATCTGGAAGGCGTCGTGAAGCTGGGCGGCATCGGGCCGTCCCAGCAAGGGGGCGGATCGGCCGGCGAGGAGAGCCGCAGCGTCCGGGCCACGCTCAAGTCGAACTGGGATCTCCATATAGGCGGCGTCAAGCTGCTGCGTATCCGGGACACCAGTATCCAGTATGACCAGAAGGGCGGCCTCACCTTCGATGTGGATCCCAGCAAGATCGAGTTCCCGGGCGTATTGCAGCTGCTGACCACCGCCCTGAACCAATATGGCAACAAGAGCGACGGGCCGCTGACGCGCGAGGTGATCAACGATCCCGACAGCGGATTGCCGATCGGGTTGAAATGCATGTACGACCTGCCGGCCACCAGCTTCGGTGCCGGAGCGGTCGCGGTGATGAATGCCAGCCTGGGCGTGCATGTCGAGCTGGCCCAGCGCAGCGAGTTCGAGATCCGCAGCTTCGCCTATTTCGGCCGCCGCGATCAGCCCTTCGCCATGACGGTGAGCTTCCTGGGCGGCGGCGGCTATCTGGAAGCCGAAGCCGTGCACCTGCCGGCCTCGCGCCGGACGGACATGGTGCTGCGCCTCAGCCTGGGCCTGTGCGCGGGGACCGGATTCAGCCTCGGCCCGCTGAACGGCCAGGTCACGATCTTCCTGGGGCTGGAAGCCAATTTCCATTCCGGGTCCAGCGGGTCGCAGCTGGTCATCGCCGCCGTGTTCGTCATTGCGGGATCGGTGACGGCCTGGGGCTTCGTGACCCTCTGCATCGGGGTCACGCTGCGCCTGACCTACGAGAATGACCGCGCCGTCGGCTATGGCTCGATATCCGTGACGGTTAAGGTCAGCCGTTTCTTCAAGAAATCATTCTCCCGAAACATCCGGTACATGCCGTAAGAGGCCCCTGATGCCCGAGGTCGGATTGAGGGTCGCCGCAGACCCCACGTTCAAGCTGAACATCCATCTGGAAGCCTTCGGCCCGACCGGAGAAGAGGGCTGGGTCGGCCGCGTCCTGACCACATCGCTGTCGGACACGGTGGCCCTGCCCCCCATGGGCGCCGACGACGCGATCAAGCTGAGGAAGCTGCTGTCGCCCTGGCAATGGCAGGCGATCGAGTGGGGCAACCCGGCCGACCCGGTGACCGAAATGGTTGCACCCGGCGAATGCCAGGCTGCCGATGCCTATCTGGAAGCGCTTTTCGCGGCCGGCGAATGGTCATATCTGGACCTGGCCGCCGACACGGCCGATGAGGCGATGCCGCTTTGGCCGGGCCTGCTGGCGCAATGGGGACGCTTGGGGCACCAGCTCTCCCGCCCCCTCAATCTCACCGGCCATTGGCCGGTGGCGGCGGCGCCGATGGATGGGGATATGTTGCGCATCCTTGCCATCACGGTGGATGGCGAGCGCTATCCGATCAGCACCGATGACGCGGCCGTCGCCGTCGGCAAGATCGAGGTCCGTCTGGAGACGGAGAAAATCTATCGTCTGACCGGCGATCGCAAGGGGTTGATCGACCATGAGACCCGCATGGTCCATGCCTCGCCGCAGGACAAGAGCAGCCCGCATTGGCTGGCCGAGCTGCCGGTCCGGCTGGGCAAAGCGATCAGTCCCCTGGCGCGCCTGGCCGATATCCAGGAAGGGGCGTCGGCGCCACGCGTTATCGGCAAGGACGATGTCGAGCACATCCTCCGGCAGCTGTTCTCCGGACATGACGACATCGGTGCCATCCTGCGCTCCATCGCCGGGTTGGATGCCGGGCTGGGCGAGGCGGATCTGGATGTTTTCGCCAATGCATGGACGATGGCCTTCAACGCGCAGATCGATGGTCTGACCAACCAGCTGCTGGCCCGGCTGACCAACGGCACCGGGCTGCAGCCATCGGTCCGTCAGGTCATGGCGAAGAAGGATTTCCAGGACGATATCCGGACGGCACTGGTCGATACCCTGCCGATACAACCCGCGCCGACGAACCAGATCGTCCGGAAATGGATACAAGAGAATGCCGACAGGTTCCTGCATGAATTGCTGCCGCAGGCGCTGGCGCGCCAGCGCTTCATGCCCAACCTGATCCGCGCCGTTGGGCAGGAGAAGGACGATTGGGGGCCGTTGCAGGAGCATTTCCTGGCGGCATACATGGAGGAAATGGCAAAGCTGAAGCTGGTGGACCCGGCCAAGACCCCGGTCCAGGCCGATAAGGACAATGCCGGCATCGGCACCGCCGCCGCCAAGGCCGTCTTCCATATCGAAGGAACGACGGTTGATGCCGCCGCGCGTGAGGGCGTGCCCTTCCGCGTCGATACCATCTTCAGCGCCGCGTCAGAGACGATCGACATCCACACGATCCTGGACGGCTATCTTGCCGCCGTCCGGTGGCGGAACGAGACCGGGGAGAAGGGCAAGTTCGAACTGGCCAGCCAGGCCAACCTGTCCATCCAATACCGGGGTCTAAAGCCGGATCAAAAGCAGCAGCAGGCGCAGGTGACGACGACGCTGGGCATGGTCTACACACCGCTGCCAGTGACCTTCGAAGGCCTGGCGGGGGAGGCCCGCGAAACGGACACCCGGTCGGGCGCCGCCTCCTACCAGGGTGAGCCGCTGATGCCCTGGTCGCCGCGGGACCGGATGGCACCGGGGGAAACGGTGGAGGCCTTCCCCATCGAAATGACCTATACCCCGGCCCGCACGGATCATCTTGTCCCGGCCTACGGGCTTTCCATCGATGTGGTCTGCGGGTTCCAGGCGCCGGGCGGACTGTTGGGCGCATTATGCCACGCGGACGGCGACCCCCTGACCTTCAGATGCGATGCCCTGGACGGCTTGGAATCCAACCATCCTTTCGTCAACAGTATCCAGGTGCGGCGTACCATGCTGCCGGGCGCACCCCGCCTGTCGGCACCCGGACCCGATCCCGACCTGCCCCCCAACTTTACAACGCCCGCACAGGCGAATGTCCGCCCGCTCTGGCGCGAGCATCTGCGGTTCTGGCCGTCGCGCAAGGCATCGGAAGCCGCCGCCTTGCGCGACGTGCCGACGCTGTTCATGGATCGCCCGGATATCGGCATCGGCGACAGCCAGGCCCGGCACACGTTCAGCTTCATCGCGCGGCCGCCGGTGCTGGCCCTGGGGGAACCGAAGACCGGCGTGACGACGGGCCGCATCCTGCGCTATTGGCAGGAACGCGACCGGCATTGGCGGGGTGAGGTGGGACAGCCGCTGGCCGCGCCCACGACCAGCCATGTGGAGGATCCGGCCGTCGTTGGCCTGGTCGAGGGCCATAAGCCGGGGAAAGGCGGGATATTCTTCCGTCTGCTGAAGATCACCCGGGATGGCAGCGAAGCGGCCTGGGAGCGGCCGGTGGCGGTGATACTGGGCCAGGGCCAATCCGTCACCATCGATGTCAGCGTCACCGATGGCGCACACTCACCGGACCCCGACGCCGCGGACCTGGCCGCCCATCATTTGCTCGTCAAGGTTCCCCGGGGAACGCGCCATATCCTTGAGATCCACACCATGTGCGACGAGCGGTTCCTGTCCGGTGGCAGCGATGCGCGCTTCGCCGAGGGGCTGGGCTGGACGGAGATGGACGGGCGGAAGCTGGCCGGCGTGACACGTCTGGCGATAGAGGCGCTTCCCGGCGTCCGGCACCTGCCCGGCCCGGCCGATCTGTGGAAAGCGATCGATGTGACGCCAGACGATGATATGGGCAATATCACGGCCCGGTTCGTCCCGCCGCCGACCGCGGATGCCGACTATATCGGCGATCTGGCCGTGCGCTGGCAGACCTGGCATTGGGACGGCGGCCCGGTCACCCCCTACACCGCGCCGGAATTCGCGCTTGCGGCGAACCAGCTTGAGGGGATGTCCGAGGATGAAACCCGTGCCGCCGGCCATGTGGCATTTGAACGGCACATGTTCGACGGTCGCCTGGACAAGGGGGCGCCGGCCAACCGTCAATGCGGCGTGGGCACCGCCACGGAACTGTTCAGGATCGAGGGCAGGCCCAATCGCGGGGCCGACTATCTGCGCATCCGCCTGACCGCCAAAAGCCGCTATGCCGACCTGCGCCTGGGAATGCCGGGCCTGTCGGAGAGTGCCCGGATGGACCCGGGGGAAGCGGCGAAAGGGTTGCGCGAACTGGAGCTGTGGCGGGCCTTCACGATCGGCGTCCGCCGGCGGGACCCGTTGCCCACGCCCAGGGTATCCGTGGCCGTCCCCCTGTTCGGCCAGGCCGATAGGGAGAAGGTGGCGGTGGCGGGCGGCATCGGCCTGTGCCTGGACCATGGCATGTATGGCGCGGGCGATGGCGGGCTGGACGACCAGCTGGAAATCGCCATCGAGGTGGAAAAGGTGGAGACATCGGGAGGCGAAAAACTTGCGGCGCTGGCCGTGGGCAACGACCCGATCCTGACCGCCGATGTCGACCCGTTCCAGGATGACGGGCACAAGCCCGCCCCTATCCGCACCGAGACCATCGACCAGGGAGAGATCACTAGTCAGGTCCTGAAGGCCCATATGATCCTGGGCCAGACGCTGCAGCCGCAGTCGCCGGAGCCGCAATTCCGTTCCGTCATCGCCATGGTTGAGCCCGTCATCCAGGTCGAGGGCAACGGGAATGCCTTCCTGCGCCCCAATGTCATGGCGAAGATCGTTGCCCGCCGCCGTGTGGGAGGCCGTGTTTCCCCCCCGTCCGCGCCGATGTGGGTGCATTTCCTGCCCGACATGGGGGGAGAGGTTGACGGCAAGGCCCTGTACACCGCCACCGCCGATGAAACCGGCATCGTCCTGCGCGCGTCCCAAGAGCCGGGCATCCGCGGATATGCGGAACCCCGCTTCAAACGGCTGCTGGATGTCTGTGCATCCGCCGACATCGGGAATCCGGCTGACGGTCCCCACCTGAAGACCGGTCTGCTGGCGGCGGGATTCCATGCCGTGACCGATGTGGAAGGCAAGGAGCGCCTCAGGTTCGATCGGGTCGCCACGGGGGCCTTCATGGCAGACGGTATCCGTTTCACTTTCAGCGCCGGGAAAACCCCCGATCACCTGCGCATCCTGGAAGTGCAGTCGGTACGCGAACCCGGCGCCACGCCGTTCCCGGAACAGGCCGGCGGCGGGGAGTTGACCGAGCGCCTGTTCGGCAAGTCCAGCCTTGTCATCACGGCGGAGCCGACCGCCAGCCACGATATCGGCATGCGCATCACCGGGGTCGGCCCGCTGGTTAAAGTGCAACGCGTCCCTTGAGAAGGGCAACGGACGGGACCGCCATCATCCGGCAAGTGCGCGGACCTGTCCCAGCATGTCCGCGCCATCGACCAGATACCCCGGGATGCCGGCGGCTGCGGCCGCCTGCAGATCGCTTTCCTTGTCACCCAGCAGGAAACTGCCCTGCAGGGTGACGGGCCATTTCGCAAGCAGGTCCTGGATCATGCCGGGTCCGGGCTTGCGCCAGGGATGGGACCGACGATACCGGGGAACGATGCCGTCCGGGTGATAGGGGCAGTAACGCCAATCATCGACATGAGCCCCGGCATGGGCGAGATCGGCCTGCATCCAGGCGTGCAGCGCTTGGACCGCTTCCTCGTCATAATAACCCCGAGCCACACCGGCCTGGTTGGTGACGACGAACACGTAATAGCCATGCTCGTTCAGGTACCTGACCGTTTCACGCGCACCCGGCAGCCATTCGATCTGATCGGGGCGATGGGCATAGCCGACATCGACATTCAGAACCCCGTCCCGGTCCAGGAACGCCGCCGGTCGTCGCCGAATGTCGCCAACAGGCGAAAACGGCGTCGGCGCATCGCCCGCAGGCCCGCCGGGAGGACGGGTTCCCTGGCCACCGGCCAGGATGGCCGCCTGCCTTGCGCAGGCGATGTGGGCCTGGATCGCAAGCTTGGCCTGCAATGCATCCAAACCGTCACCTCCCTTCATCCGAAATCCGCCAGCAGCGCATCATTGATCCCGCCCGCCGTGAGCGTGGTTGGCAGCAACAGGCGATGACCGCCCGCCCGCAGCCGTTCCGCCTGTGCCCCAAGGTCGAAGGATGCCACGGGCAACCCCGCCGCCATCACATGGCTCAGCGCATAGCACCAGGTTTCCGGCCAGATGGAGGGTAGGAAGGCGGCATGGGGGCGCAGGATGTCCAGCAGCCCCGGCACCTCCGCCTCCTCATAGCGGCCTGTCACCTGGACATGGCCCGTCGCCACCAAGGTGTCGTCATCCATGCTGTAGCCCAGCACCCGGAATTGCAGCGGCAGGTTCCGCGCCGCCGCATCCCGGGCGCAGGCCAGCAGAATCCCGAAACCCTTGGGCGGCCCGATGGCACCGGGCACGACGACCCGCAACGCCTCCCGCGGGGAACGTGCCGGAAAACGGCTTGCCGGGGGCGTGAGGGGGGGCTCCGCCGGGCTGACCTGGAAATTGGCGGCCGGCATGTATCGGCGCATGCGGTTGGCGCTGTCATGGCTGGCACAGCCGACGATGTCGGCCTTTTCCAGCACCTGCCGGGTCATGGACCGCCATTCCGCCACCGGCCGGTCCAGCCCCATCGGGTCGCCATGGGTCTTGATGCAAGTGTCACACGTGGCGGCGTCCGGTTCGCCACAATAGCGGTCGTTCCCGTCGGTCAGTGTGAAGCGGGGGCAGATCCAGCCATAATCATGGACATGGGCGCGGAAGGGAAACCAGCCCGCCAGCAGGGGCAGCAGGCCGGCAGGCAGGCCGGAGGGGTGGTGCAGTTCCATCTCCGCCACCCCCAGCCCCGCGAGATCGGCGCGCAGCCTGTCCAGATCACTCCCCGCATCATAGATCAGGTTGGTAAGATCCGGGCGGCCGGGCACCTCCAGCCGCAGCAGGGTCGGCGCATCAGTCGGCCGTTCGGGCCGCAGGATCAGCGCCGAACGGCCCTGATCCTGATATTGCCGGATTACCTGGTTGATGAAACGGTCGGTGCCGCCGCCCAGCTTGGCGCAGACGATCAGCAAGGGCCGTCCCGCATCGCCTTGCAGCTGCGCCAGGTCCAGCAGGCGCCGGGCCGTGCGCAAGGGGTCGGCCGCGATGAAGGCATGGATACCGGCCTGATAGCCGGGATACCGGCTTTCCAGGACTGCCAGCGCCTTGTCGATCCGCGCCTGCTTGGCCGCACCGAAGGACCCGCCGCCGACATGCCCCACATACAGGTCCAGTGCGATACGGTGCCGCCAGCCCGCTTCCGTGGCCCGCAGGCAGAAATCATTCTCCTCGCCATAGCCGGTGCCGAAGGCTTGCGCATCGAACCAGCCGGTCCGCGCCAGGCAGTCGCGCCGGATATACATGCAGAAGCCGACGGCCGTGGGGATGGTCTCGGTACGGCCCGCCAGGGTATGGGCGGCCAGCCGATCCAGCGCCGCCACATCCACCGCCGCCAGCGGCGTCGGGCCGTTGGCGGTGGGGTAGGAGCAGATGGTGGCGTCGTTCGACCAGGGGGTGACGGTTCCGGTATCGGCCTGCGCATGGGCCGCGGCCCGCAGACGGGACAGCCAGCCGGCTGCCACGACCGTATCCGCATTCAGCAGCACCACATCCCGGCCCGCATGCCGGGCCATGCCGATATTGACGGAACGCACGAAGCCCAGATTGCCGGGATTGCGCACCAGCTCGATACGTCCCTGCGCAGCCAGCCCGTCCAGCATCCGGCTGATGCGGGGATCGGGGCTGGCATCATCGATGGCCAGAACCCGCATCGCGGTGCCCGGATCACAGCCCAGCAGGGCGTCGAGGCAGGCACGGGTCGCGTCGTGATCGCCATGCACCGGCACGATGACATCCACGGTGCCGTCATCCGCCGCCGATGCCGGCGCCGCCGGTTCGCCGGTCAATTCGAAGACCAGATTGGGATGTGACGTGCCGGCGGGAATGTCGATGGGCATTGGCGGCATGTCGCCGGGGCCGGCCGGGGCGGTGCCGGGGGCCGGAATGGCGACATGGCGTGACAGGACCTTGGTTGCGTCACGCAGGAGCAACGCCACGGGGCGCATGGGACAGGCCTGGTCGGTGGCCTGCACCACCCAGCGCAAGGCGCTGTCCACATGCAGCAAGGCCGCCAGCCGCGGAGGTGCCAGCAGGTTCGCCGCAAACGGCCCCTGGGGCAGGTCCGCCCCGTTGACCACCATGACGGGATCGACCGCGCCACGCAGGGCATCGGGAACGCCCAGTGCCACGACCCGCATCTGCTGCGACGCTTCCAGCATCGCTTCCACCAGCATCAGGTGGCGCCAGCGCAGCCCCACCTGCCAGGTGCCCGGCGGCAGGATGCAACGGATGTTGCGCGCGCAAAGATAGGCTTGGGGGGCACCCGTGGCCTGGACATGGGCGATCAGGGCTGTGGCGGCTTCGGGATCGGTTTCCGCGTGCCAGCGCAGGGCTTCCACCGCTTGCGCCGGCAGGGGCCCCAGCCCGGCCATGGCCTTGGCGGTCAGCGCATGGCGGGGATCGATCCGCAGGGCCTGGTCCAGCAGGCGGGTGGCCTGCTCCGGCTCGCCCCGGCCGATCCAGGCCATGGCGGCCACAGCCAGATCGTCGGGATGGTGCGGCTCCAGCCGCGACAGGCGGATACCGGCCTGCACCGCGAGATCGAAATCCTGGTTGGCCAGGGCCTTGAAAAGCTGCGCCCTGATCGCCGCCCGGCCGGACAGCGGGACCGGCACCGGGGCGGACAAGGGATCGTCAGCGGGGGACAATCGCCACCCTGATGCCGATCAGCGGGTCCTGGGCCTGCGGTGACCGGCAGGGTTCGCCATCCGCGCCGGTGACCTCGCCATGGCGCAGGAAGCGGGCGGCATAGACCACGCGATGACTGTCGGCCAATGGCGGCAGCAGCCGGAAGGCGATGGCGGGCAGCGGCGCGCCGCCGGGCGTGCCCAGTCTGCCGGGTGCCGGGGTCCAGGCCCCGTCGGTCGTATTGCTCCCCGGAACCCGGTACTGCAACAGCTGCCCGACGGCGGACGTCACCTCCAGCCGCAACGCCTCGATCCAGAAGGGCGCATCCGCCGCCGCCCATTCACCAGCCGCGAACCGCTGTTCCCCGATCTGCTGGATATGGGCATGCACCGTCAGGCCCACGGCGGGGGTGGAGGCTACCCGGTTCAGCCGCGTGACCTCCAGGTCCAGGCATTTCTGGAATTCCGGACCGAAAAGATAATTGGTGATCAGCAACGGCGCCGATCCCGCCGGGACGGTGATCACCGCCTCATCCTGCCCGCTCAGCCAGACGGAGTTCGACAGCGTGCCTTTGTGAAGGAAGGCCGGGGCGATCGTGCCGGGCTGCGGGATGGAGGAAATCTGCGTTGCCGGAAAGCTGACGCCGTTGACCAGCCGGGACGGCTGTCCCGATGGCTTGATGGAGGCGAGATAGAGCCCTTCCGGCAGGGCGAGAACTTGAGCGGAAGAACGAAAGCGATCACTACCGGTATCCCGCTCGTCAGCCGGCACCACTGTATTCGCGATCGACATATCCACCACGTTCGTTCCGCAAGAATAAGGATGGGGAAGGTACCAAAAAGAAATGGCGGACAAAAGTCCGCCATTTCAATCATCCCGATCGACGTCGGTTTTACTTCACCGTGAACCAGTTGATGTTGATGCCCGTAACACCGGAGACGGTGATGGTGGAACCATCGGGCATGTTGATGATCGTGCTGTTGCCCGACACGGTGGCGCGGCTGATCACATCGTTCAACGACCAGCCGGCGGCCACGATCTGGCCATAGTTGGCAAGACCGATCGTATCCTGCGCCGGATCGAACCCAGCCACGACATCCTGGTCGCCCAGGTTGGAGAAGATGAACACGTCCTTGCCAGCGCCACCAACCATCGTGTCGTTGCCGGCCTCACCGATCAGCGCGCCGCCACCGGAGGAGGCGACGATGCTATCCGCACCACCACCGCCGCCCAGGGTCGCAACACCCAGGCCACCGATGATGGTGTCGGCGCCGCCACCGCCATTGGCGACACCGGAATCGCCCAGCTGCACCGTATCGTTGCCACCGCCGCCCAGGACCGAGTCATTGCCGACACCGGCGACGACCGTCGCATTCTGGGTGGACTTGCTCAGGTCCACGAATTCCGTACCGGCGCTGCCGACCACGAACGAGGTGCCGGTGCCGCCGAACACGGCAGACACCGAACCACTGGCGGTGCCGCTGATGAACAGGACCTGGGTATTGTCACTGACGACGACATTCGTGACGCCGCCGCTGCCGCTGCCGCTGCTGGAGGACAGATCGACGATCGTGGCGCTGCCGGAAGAGGACGGGCCGACTTCGAGCGTGCGCAGGCTCGTCGCCGTGAAAGTACCCAGCTGCAGGGTCTCACCCAGCGCCTGCCCCGAACCCGTCGACACGATGGTCGACGTGGACGTGATGGTGCTAAAAATAGCCGAATTCAGAATGTTCGAAATCTGTTGGTTTTCCGATGCGGTCAACCCGACGCTGGCAATCGTGCCGCCACCACTCAACGTAGCCATAACAAATCCCCCATCTGCCTAGCGGCTCAGCTCAACACTACCCGTCCGGGCAATCCCTTAGCTCAACCATTTCCCTCAAATTGAGGATAAATTTACCACTCGCGATGACATGTTGCAACGCCGTTGGTGGGTGGGGTGCCTCCATAAAAAGTAGTACCTCCCCCCACCCGTCCTTTGCCTCTTATAGCCATGTCCTTGCTGGAATTGGACAATCTCTATATCGGACAGATATTGCAACGTGCATTCGCGTGAAGAATCACCGCGCGGATGCCGCGATGGACAGCGCCGTTGTCACAGAGGCATCGTCGGCCAGGGCCGGGCTTTCCCAGGCCGCGAACAGCGCCTCCGCCTCGGCGAAAGCCCCCAGCAGCACCAGCCGGATCAGGGTCAGCTTGCGCGCATGGGCGATGGTGGCAGGTGCCTCCGCCGCGCCGGGCGTCGTCCAGATCGCCCAGAACGCGGCCCGTACCTCCGCCGGGTCGGTTGCGGCTTCGATGCCCTCAAACCCCGTGACCGGTGATGGCGGCAGGCCTGATGCAACGCTTGCGCGCAACAGTGACACCTCGTCATCCGATGCCGATTCGGCAACCCGCAACCCCTGCCAGAGGATGCGGCTATTGCCGGTGGCGCGCAGATCGGCCACCACCAGGCCACGCAGCAGGGCGCGAAAACGGGCCGGCAGCAGCAACCCGCCGTCGCCGCCGCCCCGCTCAACCGTTGCCAGTAGGGTTGCCGAATCGGCGCCTGCGCCGATTGCGGCCGTCAGGTGCAGATGGAGGGCGGCCATGGACAGGGCTTCGGTCTCGCCATCCTCGATGCCCAGGGGGCGGATGGCCCGGCGCAGCGACGGCCCCATCAGCGCCGCGGCGCCGGCGAACAGGGCGGCGCGCCGGGCGTCGGCCTCGACATTGTTGGCCAGCACGGCGCGGAAATAGAGCAGGCCGGTGAGGTTGCCGGGCAGGGCCGACAGCCATTCCCGGCCGCCGATCGCCGCGTCGGGAACGGTCAATGTCTGCGGCTGATCGATATCGATGCCGAACCGGTCCCGCATGGAGGCGGCGATCTCTCCATAAAGCGCCAGTGCCGTGGCCAGTTCCCCGCCATTGACCAGTTCCTTCATCAGCCGGTAGCGCAGGCCCGACAGGAAGGCCGGCACCAGATCCGGCGTGGCGATCCGGCGATGCAGATAGGTGCGGTACCGGTCATCGTCCAGCGTGCGCGGCTCCGGCAGCGTCTGGTCGGTGGCGAAGGCCCGCAGGGCGGTGCCGTGCGATTCGACGCGGACCTGGATGAAACCCGCTGCGCGCAGCGCCATCTCCAGCCCCCTGGCACTGAACAGGGTCAGGTGCAGGCCGGGGCTGGCGATGGGGATCAGCATGCCCGGTGTCGTGCCGGGATTCAGGGCCGCCCCGTCGGGGGTGGTCAGCACGACGATGCCGGTGCCGCCGACCGCATGCCGCATGGCGGCCAGGAAGGGGGCCGGCTCGGGAATATGCTCGACGACCTCGGATGCGTAGGCGACGTCGAAGGGTTCGGGCAGGGGCGTGTCGCTGGTCCAGTAATCGCGGGTGATGTCCAGGCCCAGATATTGCCGTCCCAGCACCGCCAGCCCGGACGGGTCATAGCATTTGGCCTTCCAACCCAGAACGGTCTGCACATAGTCGCTGGGGAAGCCGAACCCGCCGCCGATCTCCAGCATCCGCCGCTCGCCCGGTTCCGCGAAGCCCAGCGGTTCCAGCATGGAGCGCAGGCCGGCCCCCTGTTCCAGATAATAATGCAGGAACGGGGCATCGGGCACCTCGTCCCCCCGGTAATCGGCACCGGCGCGGTCGGTGGAGAACCGGGACAGGCAGTCCGGGCATTCGACGATGCGCCAGTCGGCACCCTTGGGCCCGCTCTCCGGCAGGGTCAGCACCATCTTGTGCGGCCCCGGATGGGCGCAAACCGGACAGGGGCAGGCAACTGGTTCGGCGGCTTCGTCCGGCCATATGAACTGCAAGGGGAGGCTCCGATCATCTTGATGTGTGCGCTCCACCATAGGCACCCCGGGGCAGGGTGCAACCCAATTGTCTTGCGGGTGGGGGACAAGTGCGCCACCTTGCCCGGCATTACCCGCGCGCGTCGGGCCCGAACGGGGCGGCCATGTTCAAGGTTCTGTTTCTGCACAAGGATTTTCCCGGCCAGTTCCTGCATCTGGCGCGGTTCCTGGCCACCTTGCCGGGCGTGCAGGTCGATGCGCTGGCCAGCGATCCGGAGCGCGCCCTGCCGGGTGTCACCCTTCACCCCTATCGGGTGGACATCGCCGCCGACAGCCGCCCCCACTCCTATATATATATGGCCGACCGTGCCGTGTGGCGGGGGCAGGCCGTGCTGGCGAACTGCGCCGTGCTTGCGCAGGGCGGCTACCGGCCGGATCTGATCATCGGCCATAATGGCTGGGGGGAGATCCTCTATCTGAAGGACCTGTGGCCCGATGTGCCGCTGGTCGGCTATTTCGAGTTCTACTATCACGGTACCGGTGCCGATGTCGGCTTCGATCCGCCCGGCGCCGTCAACCTGGGCGACCTGGCCCGCGTGCGCAGCCTGAACGCCACCGGCCTGCTGGGCCTGGCTGCCGTGGACAGGGGGGTCAGCCCCACAAGCTGGCAGCGCGACCTGCACCCGGCGGAATTCCGGGACAAGATCGCCCTGATCCATGAGGGCATCGATACCGGCGTCGCCAGCCCCGGCCAGGTGCTGCCGCTGGTTCTGCCTGATGGGACCCGGCTGGCGGCGGGAATGCCGACCGTCACCTATGTCGCCCGCCACCTGGAACCCTATCGTGGTTTCCACATCCTGATGAGGGCCGCGGGCGACCTGCTGCGCGGCCGGCCAGACGTACGGTTGGTGATCGCGGGCGAGGACGGGGTCTCCTATGGGCCGCCCCCCGACGGGGGCGGTTCCTGGCGCGCGAAGCTGCTGGCGGAGGTGGGGGACGGGCTGCCGCTGGACCGGGTGCATTTCCTGGGCCGGGTCGGGCACTCGGATTTCATCAACCTGATGCGCCTGTCCGCCGCCCATCTCTATCTGACCTACCCGTTCGTGCTGAGCTGGTCGATGCTGGAGGCGATGGCCTGCGGCGTCACCCTGGTCGCCTCCGATACCGCACCGGTGACGGAGGTGGTGGAGCAGGGGGTCAACGGTCTGCTGGTGCCCTTCCACAGCCCGGCGGCGGTGGCCGCCGGACTGATGACGGCGCTGGACATGCCGGCCGAGCGGCGGATGCGGATGCGGGCGGCGGCCCGGCAGACGATCATCGATCGCTATGACCTGACGCGGGTGGCGCTGCCGGCCTGGACCGGCATGCTGCATCGGGAATTTGGCCTGCCGCTTCCACCGGGATGATCCCCATGGGTTCAGGCGCGGGTTCGGGCTTTTCCCGCCGCCACCGGTAGGCTAGATCAGGGGGGCGGGCATCGTCGGCAGGGGCGTGGACAGTGCAATCCTTTTCTGCGAGATCATTTTGGAACCGGATCGTCACCGGCATTCTGGGAACGCCGCTGACGCGCGGCCGCCGCGCCGCGTCGCGCGGGCGCCAGACCCGGGCCGCCGCCCTCTGGCTTGAGGGCGCACGCGCCGGTGACGCCGATTGCCAATTGTCCCTGGCGGAAGCGTTATGGCAGGGCACGGGTGTCCTGCGCGATCCGCGAAGTGCCATGCGCTGGTACGAGCAGGCGGCCGACGCCGGCCTGGCGACCGCACAGGCGCGGCTTGCCGGCCTTCACGCCATCGGTATCGGTGATGCGGCCGATCAGCAGAGGGCCGAACAGCCGGATGAAAGCCGGCTGGTGGTGCCGCGCGACCGGGCCAAGGCCCGCCTCTGGGCAACGAAGGCGGCCGAGCAGGAGCATATGGAAGCCCAGGTCCTGCTGGGCTGGCTGCTCAGCCTGGAGGAGGAGGGGCGGGATATCAGTCTGGCTATCGATTGGTACAGCCGCGCCGCGGAGAAGGGCAGCGCCCCGGCCATGGTCGGCCTGGCCGGCCTGATCAGTGCGGGGGAAGTGCCGGGCCAGGGCCCCGAAGACGCCTATGAACTGTACCGGCGGGCTGCGGTGCTGAACAACAAGACCGCCTTCTATTATCTGGGCGTGAGCCTGCAGCAGGGCGTCGGGGTCGCGCCGGACCCCGCCGAAGCCTGCAAATGGCTGCTGCGCGCCGCGGAGGAAGGGGTGGCGGGTGCCATGCGGTCCCTGGGCCTGATCCATTTGCGCGGTTTGGGCGGTGTCCCCGTGGATATGGGCCAGGCCGAAACCTGGTTCCGACGCGCGGCGATCAAGGGCGATACGGAAAGCATGGCATTGCTTGCCGACCTGCATTCGTCCGGCAAGGCCAACGTGCCCAACCAGGCGGAGGCCATCGTCTGGTACGTCGCCGCGTCGGACAAGGGGCATGCCCCGGCCAGGACGGCCCTGGGTCTGGCACATCTGGCCGGCAAGGGCGTGGTGAGGGACCCGACCCGCGCCGTCGATTTCTTCGAGCGCGCCGCCGATGAGCATCCGGAGGCCCGGTTCCAGCTGGCGCTGTGCCACCTGCACGGCAGGGGCGTGGCGGTGAATGCCGAGCTGGCGGCGCAGCATATGCTGAAGGCGGCGGCGCAGAAGCATCCCGACGCCACCTATAATTATGGTGCGCTGCTCTATCATGGCAACGGCGTGGCCCAGGACCGGCACGCGGCCTTGTGCTTCTACGGTGCCGCGGCGGACCTGGGCAGCGCGTCGGGCCAGTTCCGCATGGCCCATGCCCATACGCTGGGACGGGAAGTGCCGGAGGATCCGGTGCGCGCCATCGACCTGTTCACCGCCGCCGCCGAGCAGGACCATGTGGCTGCCCAGGTCAATCTGGCGCGCATGCTGCTGAAACACCGGCCCGACGACCGTGCGGCGCTGGAGAAGTGGCGGGAGCGGCTGCGGCTGCAGGCCATGGCGGGCGTGACGGAGGCCATCACCATCCTGGCCGAGCTGCAATGGCGGATGGACCGCGACGC
Source organism: Niveispirillum sp. KHB5.9 (assembly GCF_048066115.1). Taxonomy (NCBI): domain Bacteria; kingdom Pseudomonadati; phylum Pseudomonadota; class Alphaproteobacteria; order Rhodospirillales; family Azospirillaceae; genus Niveispirillum; species Niveispirillum sp. KHB5.9. The sequence continues at coordinate 280,820 of NZ_JBLTYX010000001.1, forward strand.
GGACGGCGCCATGGCATTGGTCCGCCAGGCCATGGCCAAGGGGGACCCGATGGCCCAATATGTGAAGGACATGATCGGCGACCCGGCACTGGTCACCAAAGTGGCGTTGCCGGCCCCTGAGAACGCAAAGGCTTGACCAATTCCATATGGCGAGCGGCGCCGTCGGTGCTAGACTACCCACCCTGGTCAGGCAACCCGGCGGATATGGCATCGGCCAGGTCGCGCCTGCCGCCCGGCCGGCCGGTGCAACCGCCTTCCTCCCCCTCGCCAGCAGACATGATGACCGTCCCCGAAGGCCGCAAACTCTATCAGCAGATCGCCAACGCCATATCCAAGGCCATCCGCGCCGGGACCTACCAGCCCGGCCAGCGGCTGCCGCCGGAGCGCGAATTGGCCGAAGAGTTCAATGTCAGCCGGCCCACCATCCGCGAGGCGATGATCGCGCTGGACATCATGGGGCTGGTGGAGGCACGGCAGGGATCGGGCATCTATGTCACCCATTCCAAGCCCGCCGAACAGCCCGACGACCTGGATATCGGCGCGTTCGAGCTGACCGAGGCCCGGCGCATGTTCGAGGGTGAGGCGGTGGCACTGGCCGCCACCACCATCACGGAGCCGGAACTGGCGGAACTGTCCGACATCCTCAAGGACATGGTGGACGAGAACGAGCGCGACATCGCGGGCGACCAGGCCGACCGCCGCTTCCATGTCGCCATCGCCCGTGCCACCCGCAACAGTGCCATTGTGCTGGTGGTGGAGACGCTGTGGGACCTGCGCTACAAATCGCCCCTGTGCCGCAACATGCTGGCCCGCGGCCGGGCCGTGGGCGTGCGTCCCCTGGTCGACGACCATGTCGAGATCCTGGAGGCGCTGAAGACCCGCGACCCGCGCAAGGCCCGCGCCGCCATGCACCACCATCTGGGCACGGTGATCGAGAACCTGCTGATTGCCACGGAACTGGAGGCGGTGCAGCGCGCCCAGTCGGAAGTGGCGGCACGGCGCAGCGAACTGGCGCGGCGCACGGCGCTGTGATGCCGGCGCCCGGCCCTAAGGGCGCAAGCAATTCCTCTGGAACATTCGGCGAACATCCTGTAGCGTCGCGGCCATGATCGGACCCGATATCGACCGCCTGATCCAGTTGCTGGCCAAGCTGCCGGGCCTTGGCCCCCGGTCGGCGCGGCGCGTGGCCCTGCACCTGATCAAGCGGCGCGAAAGCCTGATGGCGTCCCTGGGCGATGCGCTGGCCGCCGCCGCCGCCTCCATCCGCACCTGTTCGGTCTGCGGCAATCTGGACAGCCACGATCCCTGCCATATCTGCGCCGATGGCGGCCGCGATGCCGGTCTGCTGTGCGTGGTGGAGGATGTGGGCGATCTCTGGGCGCTGGAACGCACGGGTGCCTTCAAGGGCCGCTATCATGTGCTGGGTGGCACCCTGTCCGCCCTGGATGGCATCGGGCCGGACGATCTGTCCATCCCCGGTCTGCTGGAACGCGCCAGCCGGCCGGAAGTGGGGGAAGTGATCCTGGCGCTGAATGCCACGGTGGGTGGACAGACCACGGCGCACTATCTTTCGGACCGTCTGGCGCCGTGCGACGTGAAATTGTCACGGCTGGCCCATGGCGTGCCCGTCGGCGGCGAATTGGACTATCTGGACGACGGCACCTTGACGGCGGCACTCCGCTCGCGCCGCAGCCTCTGACGATCAGGACTGGACGAAGCCGGAAGCGATTGCCTATCGTCGTGCGAAGGCCGGGTGCGTTGTTCGCCTGCAGGGCCGTTTCCCATCAGGCTACCTGGCTGGCGTAGAAACTGGAGACCCGAATGCAGGCGCTTGAGACAGAATTCGCGGAATATCGCTGGTTCCATTCGATCGATATGGGGGATTTTGCCACAAGTGGTCGTTTCCCACCGGGCTCCGCGCAGAATGTCACCCTTTTCGGCTTCATGGACATGGTGAGGCATATCGATCTGTCGGGCATGACGGTTCTCGATATCGGGGCGATCAACGGCCTGGCAAGCTTCGGCATGAAGAAAATGGGGGCCGAAACCGTCCATGCGACCGATTCCAGCGACCACAAGACCTTCAGGCGATGTGCGGAGGTTCTGGAACTGGATGTGAATTACCATCCCCGGACGCAGATAAAGGATTTCGGCGGGATATTCGAGAGCGGCACATTCGACCTCATCCTCTGCGCGGGCGTCATCTATCACATGTTGAATCCGGTGAGCGCCTTCATCGCCGCCCGGAAAATCATCAAGGAGGGCGGTCTTCTGTTCATGGAGACGGCCTATTACCCCGATGAGGAAAGGGCAGCCATTTTCCTGAATTCAGAGACCGCCATGGTCGATGAACATTATACCTATTCGGTTCCGACAAAAGCGGCCCTGGTCGGGTTGATGAAGCTGCTGGGCTTTGAAGTGCTGGCGATAAGGACGATCGCGAATCCGAACCGTATCACCATCCTTGGCAGGGCGGTTCATCCAAGCGGGATTTCCGACCGCAGCCCGATTCTGCAGCGCATCCACAGCCGTGACTTCGTGGATTTCGAATTCCGTATCAAGGATGTGATCCCCACACCCGCGTCCAGCGAGATCGTCTATGCCGGTCCTCGTGATGAGCAGGCCATCGACCATGTGACTTATGAGCCTGATTTTCCGCTCCATCCGGAGCGCCGGAAGAGAGTGGTCGGCTCCACCCTTTGGGAAACCCGCGACGGCAATCGCTGATATCGAAGGAAGCGCCGGCCCCACGCCCGCGCGCGGGCGGCAGGCACCATTTGTCCCATCACCTGACGATCCGTTATATCGCCCTTGTGTGTTTAGCAATAACGGGCCGTCTTGGCAGCAGGTGAGACCGGTGTCAGGATACCGTCGCCATCCAACCCCGACTTTGGTCGTACCGGCGTGTTCTTAACTGTTTCGAGATTTATCTGTTGCAAGCTGGTCAGGCGTGGTTACGTTACGCCTGAGACAGGGTGCCGCAGGGGTACCGCTTTGGTCGTGTAGGGGCTCATCCGTTCGGAAGGGCCCGGTTGGTTGAAAGGGGGCGTTCCAAGTGCTCTATCACCTGTATGATCTTCAGCATGCCGCACTGACGCCCCTGCGCCTGATGGCGGAAGCGACGCAGCAGACCTTCCAGAACCCGTTCCTTCCCGCCTCCTACACCAAGGTCGGCCGCGCCGTGGCCGCCGGGGCCGAACTGATCGAGCGGACGACGCGGCGCTGGGGCAAGCCGGATTTCGGCCTGCCCACCACCCGCATCAATGGCCGCGACGTGGCGGTGACCGAACGCGTGGTGCTGGAAAAGCCCTTCGGCAATCTGGTGAATTTCGAACGCGCGATCCCGCGCGACGATCCCAAGGTGCTGCTGGTGGCGCCGATGTCGGGCCATTACGCCACGCTGCTGCGCGGCACGGTCCAGGCGCTGATGCAGCACCATGACGTCTATATCACCGACTGGCACGATGCGAAGCTGATCCCGCTGGCCCGCGGTCGCTTCGACCTGGAAGACTACATGGACTATGTGATGGATTTCATCCGTCACCTGGGTCCCAACACCCATGTCATGGCCGTGTGCCAGCCCGCCGTGCCGACGCTGGCCGCCGTGGCGCTGATGGCGCAGCTGGACGATCCGTGCCAGCCCGCCTCGATGACCCTGATGGGCGGGCCGATCAACACCGCCGCCGCCCCCACCGTGGTGACCCAACTGGCTGAGGACAAGGATATCGGCTGGTTCGAACGCAATGTCATCACCAGCGTGCCCTTCTATTATCCGGGCGCCATGCGCCAGGTCTATCCGGGCTTCGTGCAGCTGACGGGCTTCATGTCGATGAACCTGGACCGGCATGTGGGCGAGCACCTGAAGCTGTTCAAGCATCTGGTGCGCGGCGACGGCGAGAGTGCCGAGGGCCACCGCAAGTTCTATGACGAGTATCTGTCGGTCATGGATCTGACGGCGGAATTCTATCTTCAGACCGTGAACCAGGTGTTCCAGGAACGGGCCCTGCCGACCGGTCGCATGAAGTGGCGCGGCATGACGGTGGACCCCTCCGCGATCGAGAAGACGGCGCTGCTCACCGTGGAAGGCGAACTGGACGATATCTCGGCTCCCGGCCAGACCATCGCCGCCCACGACCTGTGCAAGAACATCCCCGCCGCGAAGAAGCATGCGCATCTTCAGAAGGCCGTGGGCCATTACGGTATTTTCAACGGCCGCAAATGGCGCGAGGATATCGAGCCGCGCGTGCGTCGCTTCATCCTGGAGAATGATGCGGTGCGCGCCGGGCGGAAGTCGACCGCCGCGGCCTGAGGGCAGGGGGAAACCACGATAAGGCGGGGGCGCCGGTCCGGACGGGGCCGGCGCCCCTTTACTTTGCCGTCAAGGATTGGGCCTTTCGTCCAGGATCAGTTGCAGGAAGGCCAGGTCCAGCCAGCGGCCGAACTTCATTCCCACCTGCGGCATCAGGCCCGTGCGCTGGAAGCCCAGGCTTTCATGCAGGCCGATGGAGGCGACATTGCCCGCCTCGATCGCGCCGACCATGACATGCTTGCCCAGCGCGCGGGCGCGGTCGGCCAGGGTGACCAGCAGCGTCCGGCCGATGCCGCCGCCGCGCCGGTCACCGCGCACATAGACGGAATGTTCCACCGTGTGCCGATAGCCGTCGAAGGCCCGCCAATCCCCGAAGGAGGCGTAGCCGATCACGGCGCCATCGCCCTCATCCACCGCCACCAGCACCGGATAGCCCAGCCGCCGCCGGTCGTCCATCCAGGCGATACGGTTGGCCGCATCCACCGTCACCTCGTTCCAGATGGCGGTGGTATTGGCCACGGCGTCGTTATAGATGGCGGCGATGGCGCCGGCATCATCATCGACCGCATCACGGATCAGCATGCTCGCTTCCTAACTACGTGTGTATGCTTGGCGACGGACAACCAGGGGCTTGCCATCCGGGTCCGCCATCGGCTAGGTTCCGCTTCCCTATAGGGGCCCGCTTGGCGGAATGGTAGACGCCACAGACTTAAAATCTGTTGTCCTCCGGGGCGTGCCGGTTCGAGTCCGGCAGCGGGCACCAATTATATCCGCGTTCCCTCAGGCGCCGGGCGCCCGCATCCGCGGGCTTGGCTCACGGCGCACGTGCGCCGGGCCGGCGGTCGCCGGCCTCCAGTGGTCATTGATGACCACTGGCTCACACCACCCGCACCGACAGCTCCCCCACGCCTTCGACCATGCCGTCCAGCCGGTCGCCACGCTGGATGGGGCCGACGCCGGACGGGGTGCCGGTGAAGATCAGGTCGCCGGGCAGCAGGGTGAGATAGCGCGACAATTCCGTGATGATCTCCGGCACGGTCCAGATCATCTCCGACAGGTCGCCTTCCTGGCGCATCTCGCCATTCACCGACAGGGCGATGCGGCCCTTGTCGATGCCGGGCACCTGTGAGGCGGGGACCAGGGCGGAGACGGGGGCAGCATGGTCGAAGACCTTGCCCATGTCCCAGGGTTTGCCTTCCTTCTTCGCGGCCCCCTGCAAATCGCGGCGTGTCAGGTCCAGGCCGACGCCATACCCGAAAATCGCCGCCCCTTCGCCCAGCGCCACCACCAGTTCGACCTCATGATGCAGGTCCGCCGTCAGGGGCGGATAGGCCAGATCGCCACCAAGGGGCAGCACGGCGCTGGCCGGCTTCATGAAGAAGAACGGCGGTTCCCGACCGCTGGACCCCATTTCACGGGCATGGGCGGCGTAATTGCGGCCGACGCAGAACAGGCGGCCCACGGGGAAGTGACGATCACCGCCGCGGATGGGCAGGGTCATCGGGGCGGGCGGGGTGAAGGCGGGAAGGGTCATGGCGTCCGGTTACGGGTTGGGGGTGGTTTTCAGGCGGCGGTCGATACCGGCCAGGATGGCTTCGGCCAGCTTGTCATATTCGCCGTCGAAATGGTGGCCACCTTCGGTGGTGACGATCTCGATGCCCGTCCCCACCAGCGTCTCGCATACCCCATCCTCATCCTCCTTGCCCTCGAAACATTGCAGCAGTTTCGGGTCGATGCGGTCCAGGTCGGGGCGGGTGGGCTGGGTGCTTTCGCTGTTGGCGGTCAGGATCTCGCCCACCGTCACCTCGAAATTCGCCTGTGCCGACAGGGCAAGCAGGGAGACCTGCATGACGCTGGCCCGCTGATCGGCGGGCAGCAGGTTGTAGAGCGCGGGCATGACATCGGCCCCAAAGGAATATCCCACCAGCACCACCTTCTCGATCCCCCATTCCTTGCGGTAATGGGCGATCAGGCGCGACAGGTCGGCAGCACTATCCTCCGGCGATCGCCAGGACCAGTAATAGCGCAGCATGTCCACGCCCACGGTCGGCACACCCTGGGCCTGGAGATATTCGGCGATATCCTTGTCCAGGTCACGCCAGCCGCCATCGCCGGAATAGACGATGGCCAGCACGCCATGCGTTGCATCGGCCGGCAGTTCGGTCAGCGGCAGGTCGGACAACGCGTCCGCGCCCCGCGCATCGGACCGGCGGGCCAGCTCGGCCACCAGCCGCTCGCCCGGCCGCCCGCCGCCCGTGGGCCGTGTGACCGGCACATCTTTGCCCCGCGGATTGGTGCAGAGGGGGCGGGGCGGGGCCGCCCCTTTGCCCTCATCCACCGCGATCACCCCGCCCAGGAGAGCGGGTGTGCCCGTGCCGGCAATGGCCAACGCCATGTCGGCCCCCGCACCGATGCCGGCCAGGATGGGCAGGTCGTAATGTTTCAGGCCCAGGCTGCGTTGGGCGGATTGGGAGATGTCCTGCACGGCCCAGATGGGATCGACACACTCGCCCTCGGCCTTGGCGATACCGTCGGTGACCGCCTTCAGGTCCAGGCCGATGACTGTGCCGCCGGCATGCACCAGGCGGCGGGCCAACAGGTCGCTGCGCGCGTCCCAGCCCTCGTGACCGGAAAACAGCATGATGACCGGGCCCTTGCCCTGCATCACCCGTACCGGCCCCAGCAGGGCGTTGGGTGCCAGCTTCACCCGCTGCGGGGCGATGTCATAGCGATGGACCCACCAGGCCGGCACCGTCAGGCCGGCCAGCCCCGCCACCAGGACGAACATCACCAGGGAACGCCACTTCATTTACCCACCACCCCTCGCAAGCCCCCGGCGATTAGCACCGTGATGTCGGCAAGCGCCAGCATCGGGTTCAACCCGCCCGGCACCGCCATATAGCGCGCTTCCCATTGCGGCCCGAACTTCGATTTGAAGGCGCGCAGCCCGCTGAAATTATAGAATCGGTCACCGCGTTCATAGACGGTACGGCCCACCTGCTGCCACAGGCCCACCGCACTGGCCGACAGGCCCGACAGTGGCGCCATGCCCAGGTTGAAACGCTGATAGCCATCTTCCTTGAACAGCAGGATCAGCCGCAGCAGCAGATATTCCATGGCGGCCGGCGGGGCGGCGGCGGAGAAGCGCATCAGGTCGATGCTGGCCTCCTGCCGTTCCCCCGTCATCATCAGGCTGGCGAAGGCCACGATCCGCCCCTCCTGGCGCAGGATGGCGACGGGGCGCAGGGCCATGTAGGCGGGAATGAAGGCGCCCAGGGAGAAGCGCTTTTCCCGGACATTATGCGCCTCCATCCAATCATCCGACACGGCGCGCAACTCCTCCATGATGGCGGGCACGCCGTCGGCGGGGACCAGGGCGAATTCCAACCCGGCCTTCTCACAGCGGTTGAAGCTGTTGCGCAGGTTGGCGCGTTTGGCGCCCTTCAGTTCGAAGCCGGGCAGGTCGATCCGCGCCTCTTCCCCCAGCTTGAAGGCGACAAGGCCGGCATCGGCATAGAGCGCCAGGTTTTCCGGCGCCACCTGATAGAACACCGCCCGCCCGCCCGATGCCCGCGCCATCTCCACGAAACGCCAGATCAAGGGCGCCCATTCCGCCACCGGCCCCACCGGATCGAACAGGGCGATCCAGGACCGGCCCTGGCGGGCATACATGATGAAGGCGGTGCCGTTCTCCGCGAACAAAAGCTTCTTGTCGCCCAGCAGGGCCAGCTGTACACCGGCCCGCGGCTGGGCATCGATGATGGCGAGCGCCTTGTCCAGGGTGCCGGCATCCGGCATGGCCTGTTCACCCAGCACGGCGGGACGCAGCAGCACCCAGGCCGCCCCCATACCTGCCAGCAGGCTCACCCCCAGCAGGGCGCGCAAGGCACGCGGCGCCTCCCCGGAAAAGGCGAACTGCCACCACAGCTCATGGGCATAATCCACGTCCTTGTAGACAAAGAACAGGATGGACAGGGCAGCGATCAGCAGCAGGCCGACAGCCACCAGCCAGGGCCGGGTCAGCGCATGGTGCAGCAGCGACGCCTTGCGCGTGAAGGAGCTTCTGGACACCAGCAGCAGGGAAAGCAGCACCGACAGCAGCACCATTTCCGTCAGGGCCAGGCCCTTGGCCAGCGCCAGCACGATGCCGGCCCCCAGCATGGACACCGCCGCCCACCAGGCGCCGTCCAGCCGATAGGTGATGCCGCGCGCCACCACGAACAGCATCAGCCCCAGCACCGAGGACAGGAAATGCGCCCCCTCCACCAGCGGCAGCGGCAGCCAGTCGGCCAGCAGGTCCAGGCGCGCATCCTCGGCCGGGGTGACACCGGAAAACACCAGCATGCTGGCCAGCAGCAGGGTCAGCGCCCCCAGCACCGGCGGGGCCAGCCGGCGGCCTGCCCGCACCACGCGGGTACCGGCCAGCATCACCGCCACCCGCCGCGTCTCCAGCAACGCCACGATCAGGCCGGCCAGCAGCAGCGGTACGACATGGTAGATGACGCGATAGAGCAGCAGGGCGCCCAATACCTGCTCTGTATCCGCCCGCCCGCCCATGGCGGCGATCACCACGGTTTCGAACACGCCCAGCCCGGCCGGCACATGGGACAGCACACCCAGACCCACGGCCACGGCATAGATGGCGATGAAGGCCGGAAGGCCGATATCGGTGGCCGGCAGCAGTAGCCACAGCACCGTCCCCGCCGCCGCGATATCGCCCAGCGTCGCCGCGAACTGCACCAGCAGCAGGCGTGGGCGCGGCAGGTCCACCCGCCAGCGGCCGATGGTGATGAAGCGATGCCGCCCCGCCGCCAGGACCAGCCCGGCCAGCCCCGCCAGGATCAGGGCACCCACGCCATGGCCGATCCAGCCGGGCAGGCCCAGACCGGTCACGTCCCCGGCGATGAACAACCCCAGGGCGGTGGTGCCCAGCACGCCCAGCCCGAAAGTGGCGGTGACGAAACCGACGATGCGCGCCACCTCCTCCGGCTCCAGCCCGTGCGGGGTGTAGAAGCGATAGCGGATGGCGCCGGCGGTCAGCGGCCCGAACCCCACCGTATTGCCCACCGCATAGGCGCAGAAGGAGGTAAGGCCGATGACGGGGTAGGGCACCTTGCGCCCGACATAGGAAAGGGCGGTCCAATCATAGAGGGTCAGCGCCAGGAAGCTGAGCGCGGTGGCACCCAAGGCGGCACCCAGGGCCCAGAGCGGGGTGGCGCGCAGGGCATCGACGACTTCGCGATACGAGATTTCGGCGGCCAGGTGCGACAGGGCCGTCCAGGCAAGCGCGCCCACGGCCAGGATGACGGCACCGGTGGCGCCGCCCTTGGCCCAGGCCCGCCAGGGGGCGGGGGCGCGATCGTCGCTTACGGTATCGGCCATGGTCCCGGTGATCCTCCGCCGGCCCGTTGCGTATCAGGGCCTTAAGGGTTGTCATCCGCCAAGTTCATGCACACGGCAAGTGACTTCTATGTCATCCTATGACCACTTGTAACAACCATGGAGCGGTGTCGTGACCGCAGCGGCGCATCAGTCCACCAACAATCTCGACGCCTTCTGGATGCCGTTCACCGCGAACCGGCAATTCAAGCAGGCCCCGCGCATGCTGGTTTCGGCCAGCGGCATGTATTACCGCACCGATGACGGGCGCCAGGTACTGGATGGTACGGCGGGCCTGTGGTGCGTGAATGCCGGCCATTGCCGGCCGGAGATCGTGAAGGCGATCCAGGCCCAGGCGGCGGAGATGGACTATGCCCCGGCCTTCCAGATGGGCCATCCCGGTGTTTTCGACCTGGCATCGCAGCTGACGGCGCTGCTGCCACCCGGCCTGGACCATGTGTTCTTCACCAATTCCGGGTCGGAGGCGGTGGATACCGCACTCAAGGTGGCCCTGGCCTATCACCGGGCCCGTGGCGAGGGGCAGCGCACCCGCTTCATCGGGCGGGAGCGCGGCTATCATGGTGTAGGCTTCGGCGGCATTTCGGTGGGTGGCATCGTCACCAACCGCAAGGCGTTCGCCACCATGCTGCCCGGCGTCGATCACCTGCCGCATACCCATGATCGGTCACAACAGGCCTTCTCCCGCGGGCAGCCGGAATGGGGTGCCCATCTGGCGGACGAGTTGGAGCGCATCGTAGCCCTGCATGATGCCAGTACCATCGCTGCGGTGATCGTGGAGCCGGTGGCCTGTTCCACCGGCGTGCTGGTGCCGCCCAGGAGCTATCTGGAACGGCTGCGCGCGATTTGTGACAAGCATGGGTTGCTGCTGATCTTCGATGAGGTCATCACCGGTTTCGGCCGGCTGGGCACGCCGTTCGCCACCGATTATTTCGGCGTGGTGCCGGACATCATCACGGCGGCCAAGGGCCTGACCAACGCCACGGTGCCGATGGGGGCGGTGTTCTTCCAGAAGAACATCTACGACGCCTTCATGACCGGGCCCGACCATGTGATCGAGCTGTTCCACGGCTACACCTATTCCGGCCACCCGCTGGCCGCCGCCGCCGGTCTGGCGACGCTGAAGGTCTATAAGGAGGAGGGGCTGCTGACCCGCGCCGCCGACCTCAACGATTATTGGGCCGACGCGGTGCATTCGCTGAAGGATGCCCGCCATGTCGTCGATATCCGCAATCTCGGCCTGATCGGCGCCATCGAGCTGGAGCCGCTGGCCGGCCAGCCGACCAAGCGGGCCTTCAGCACCTTCCTGAAATGCTTTGAAAAGGGCTTGCTGATCCGCACGACGGGCGACATCATCGCCTTGTCGCCGCCGCTGATCGTGGAGAGGGCCCAGGTGGATCAGATTGTCCAAATCATCCGCGACTCGCTGACAACGGTCGACTGACATCTACAGGTCGGGCTGTGGGAATCCCCCAAGGCCCAGAAGCACTCGCCACGCGCGCCTTTTTGGCGCGCGTGAAGCCTGATCTGCATCTGCGCGGAGCGCGGCCCATGAACTATGCCTGCAGCACATTCGACCTGATCGAAAACCTGCAACCCGGAGAGCAATCCAGGGATATCCTGGTGGCTTTGATGGATTCCAGGGAGTCCTATATACGTGGCGAAGCGGTTGAGAAGCTGGCGACCTTCCCCAATGACCTGGTCAATGACGAGGTCATTGGCTGCGTCATCAACATGGCACGCGGCGACCGTGACCAGTTCAACTGCGCCTGGGTCTTCGACTTCATGTCGGAGCATCCCAATGACCATTTCGACGCCTTCCTGCTCACGACGAAACCCGCCGATATCAAGCCGGAAGCGGAGGGCGCCTATACCCACGCGCTCTACTGTATGAAGGATGATACCGGTACGGCTCTGCTGACCGAATGCGTGGGTCTGGCGGCGCGACCCATGCTGCGCGTCGGTGCCCTGCTTTCCCTCTCCTATCTCAATAACCGGATGCGTCCGGAGCTTCCCCCGTTCCTGTGGCACCGCCGGTGGCAGGTGAAACTGGTGGCGGCAGCACGGATCGCGGAGGCGGTGGGTAGCCAAGATACAGCTGATACCATCAGGCGGCTTCAAGGACTAGTGGCCCAGCGGCTGCAGCGGGAACGCTATCGGATGATCCGCGAAGCGTTGGAACGATCAGCGACCAAGCTGGAGACCCTGCTGGCGGGTCGGTTGTCGCAGACCGATCCGCAGTGACCCAGGGCGATGGAAACACCCCTGTCCTTCATTCCACTTGACCATTCGCATTAACCATATGCGAAACTTGAGAGAACGGATGGAACATGGCGTTTCTATCCACGAATAAGGTGCAGGGGAATGACGGGACCGGTCGATACCAGTTCGGGCATCTGGAACGAAGATCTGGCGCCGGTACCGCCGGAGCGGCGGACCTGGAACTGGATCCACTATGCCTCGCTATGGATCGGCATGGTCATGTGCATCCCGTCATACCTGCTGGCCTCGGGCCTGATCCAGCAGGGCATGTCGGCATGGCAGGCGGTGGGGACCGTGCTGGCCGGCAATCTGGTGGTGCTGGTGCCCATGGTGCTGATCGGGCATTCCGGCGCCAAGTATGGCTTGCCCTTCGCCGTGATTGTGCGGTCCAGCTTCGGCACGCGCGGCAACAAGCTGCCGGCGGCGTTGCGGGCGCTGATCGCCTGCGGTTGGTTCGGCATCCAATGTTGGGTGGGCGGCAGCGCCATCTATGCCATCGCCAACATCATGACCGGCGGTGCGCTGGCCGGTGACAAGATCGGCTGGCTGGGCATCGATCCGGGGCAACTGGTCTGTTTCCTGTTCTTCTGGGCCCTGCATCTCTGGTTCATCAGGCGTGGGCCGGACAGCATCCGCTGGATCGAAACGGTGACCGCGCCGTTGAAGATACTCATCATGCTGGCCCTGCTCTGGTGGGCCTGGGACAAGGCGGGCGGGTTCGGGCATCTGTTGTCCGCCCCATCGCAATTCGTGACCGGCGGGGCGAAGGAGGGGCAGTTCTGGGCCGTGTTCTGGCCGGGGCTGACGGCCATGGTCGGGTTCTGGTCGACACTGGCCATCAACATCCCCGACTTCACCCGTTTCGCCAGAAGCCAGAAGGACCAGATGCTGGGCCAGTCGGTGGGACTGCCCATCCCGATGGCGCTGCTGGCCTTCGTGTCGGTGGCGGTGACATCGGCCACCATCATCATCTATGGCGAGGCGGTGTGGGACCCGGTGGATCTGGCCGGCCGGCTGGAAGGCATTGCGGTGGCCATCGGCCTGATCATCATCACCATCGATACTTTGTGCGTGAACCTGGCGGCCAACACGGTGGGTCCTGCCTATGATTTCTCCGCCATCTTCCCCCGCCATGTCAGCTTCGCAACCGGCGGCTACATCACCGCCGGTATCGGCATCGTCATGATGCCCTGGAAACTGATCGAGACGACGGACGGCTATATCTTCACTTGGCTGATCGGCTATGGCGCGCTGCTGGGGCCGCTGCTGGGCATCATGCTGGCGGATTACTGGCTGATCCGCAAACAGGTGCTGAACGTGCCGGCTTTGTTCGAGATCGAGGGGGAATATGGGTTCAAGGGCGGGTGGAACCCGGCGGCGCTGATCGCCTTCGTGGTGGCGGTGCTGCCCAACCTGCCGGGCTTCCTGCACGCGGCCTTTCCCGGTGCCTTCGGCGGCGTGCCGGGCTTCTTTGTTGAGATCTACAATTACGCCTGGTTCGTGGGGCTGGGGATTTCGGCGGTTGTGTATCTGGTGCTGATACGGTGGCGGGGCTGAACGGTTACAGCGCCGTCCTGACACTCAGCAGTTCGGGGAAGAAGGACAGGTCCAGTGCCTTCACCAGATAGGAGACGCCGCCAGTGCCGCCGGTGCCCTTCTTATAGCCGATGATGCGTTCCACGGTCTTCATGTGGCTGAAGCGCCATTGCTGGAACCGGTATTCCAGGTCCACCAGCTTTTCCGCCAGCTCATAGAGTTCCCAATGCGCATGCGGGTCGCGATAGACGGCGGTCCAGGCGGCTTCGACCGCCGGGCTCCCCTGATAGGGCTGTGACCAGTCGCGGTTGAGTGCCGTGTCCGGAATGGTGAAGCCGCGGCGGGACAGCAGTGCCAGGCATTCATCATACAGCGACGGGCTGTTCAGCGCCGTCACCAGCCGCTCATGCAGGTCGGGCAGTCCCTGATGCACGGTGACCATGCCGGCATTCTTGTTGCCCAGCATGAATTCCAGCAGCCGGTACTGGTAGGACTGGAACCCCGAGCTCTGGCCCAGATGCGGACGGATGCGGCTGTAATCGGCGGGCGTCATGGTCGACAGCACGTCCCAGCCCTGGATCAGCTGTTGCTGGATGCGGGCCACACGCGCGATCATCTTGAAGGCGGGGCCAAGATCGTCCTGCCGTATCTGCTCCCGCGCCGCCGCCAGCTCATGCAGGCACAGCTTCATCCACAGTTCCGACGACTGGTGGATGATGATGAACAGCAGTTCGTCATGTTCCCCCGACCGCGCATGCTGACAGGAGAGGAGCTGGTCCAGCCCCAGATAGGCGCCATAGGACAGGTCGGGCGCCTGATGCACCCCTTCCTGGGAAAGATCGACGGCGTTGGGCTTCATGGCAATGGCACCGGCAGGGTTGGACTGCCGGGACCATTTCATCTGCAACGATGCCCGTCAATAGGAGGAGGGTCAGGCGATGCTGACCACGCCACGCGGCTCCGGCGGCTGCGCCGCCTCGAACCGCACCCGGTTGCGGCCCAGGCCCTTGGCCACATACAGGGCGGCGTCGGCACGCGACATCAGGTCGTCCAGGCCGCGGTCGCCGGGCGCCAGCGTGGTGGCGCCGATGCTGGCGGTGAAAGGGGGGTGGATGTCGCTGCGGTCGGCCTCCAGCATGGCGCGCAGCTTTTCCGCCACCAGCAGGGCCCCGGCCTCTCCGGCACCGGGCAGCAGGATGGCGAATTCCTCCCCACCCGTGCGGCCGACCATGTCGCCCTGGCGCAGCGCGGTCTGGGCCAGTTCGGCGAAGCGGATCAGCACGGCATCGCCCGTGGCATGGCCGAACCGGTCATTGATGGATTTGAAATGGTCGAGATCGACCAGCAGGCAGGAAAGCTCCGTCCCATCGCGCCGTGTCTGGATGATGGCCCCTTCGCCACTGTCGACCAGGAAGCGGCGGTTGGGCAGGCCGGTCAGCCCGTCGCGCGTGGCCAGATCGAACAGGCGCCCTGCATAAAGCCGGATGCGTGTCACCATGGGCCGGAAGATGAAGAAGGCCTCGGCCAGCAGCGTGGTCAGCAGGATGGCCAGCACCACCTGCTGCGCCTCCCGCAGCCAATGGGTGCGGCCATTGGCCTCCGTCTCGAAGATGGTGACGGCATGGTCCAGGGCCGGTAGCAGCGTGCTGCGCGCGGCGGTGTGGAACCGGGCATAGGCTGCGGCGTCTCCGGTTTCGGCGAACAGCGCGGCATCGCCCAGAAAGGCGCGCACGGCCCCATCCAGCGGCACCGGCCCGTCGAAATAATGCGCCGACGCTTCCTTCGACAGGGGGTTGGAGATGCCCAGGTCATTGCCATGGACTAGTGCGTCCTGCGACCGGCGCATCAGCATGATGGCGTCGACCAGCGGCTGGCGCGCGGTTTCATCCCCCTGCCGCAGGTCGGTGCCCAGCAGGGTGATGCGCTGCGACAGCATGCGTTGGCGCCCGGCGATATTGATGATGGTGGCGGCGTCGCGCTGTTCGGCGATGACATTGTCCAGCAGCAGATGCACGCCACCCGACAGCAGCGCGATCAGCGTCAGTGCGATCACATAGCCGGCCGTCAGCCGGCCCACCACATGGCGATCCGCGGTCAATGTACCCTCCCCAGCCCATACACAAATATCCCTCCATCAACTAAACCCAGGCGACGATTGGGGAAACAGTCCAATCGCATAGGTTTTGATGGAACCACCGGGGCGGGGGCTCCGGCGACTTAATATATCCGATGGCGGATGGGTTTTGCCTGTGCTATAGGCACTCCCAATTTGCCAAAGCAAAACGTTAACCAAGAACAGGCAGCGGTCCTTATGTTCCCCATGATGATTTCCAGGCGTGCGCCGGCCCTGTCGGCCGCGGCGTTGCTGGTCTGCGCGCCCCTGGCGGCGGCGCAGAATGCCGGTGACGACAATGTCGTGCGCAATGCCGCCGATGCCTTCGGCCTGCGCGTGGGCACCGAATCCATCGGGCTTTACGATGAAGGCAATGTCCGGGGGTTCAGTCCCGACAGCGCCGGCAATATCCGCCTGCAGGGGCTTTACATCTCCCAGCAGGGTGCACTGTCCGACCGGGTGGTGGAGGCGTCCAGCATCCGCGTGGGGCTGAACACCGTCGGCCTGCTGTTTCCGGCACCATCGGGCATCGCCGATCTGGCCCTGCGCAACCCGGATGAGACGGGGGCGGAGCTGACGCTGGGCATCGATCCGTTCACATCGCCCTATATGGAGCTGGACACCGGCTATGTCTCTGCCGATGAGCGCTTCCGCCTGGCGGCCGGGGTGGCGGGCAGTCCGGACCATAATGGCGGTTTCGGCGGCGATTATCGCAGCTGGTCGGCCGGTTTCGTGCCGCGTGTCCGGCTGGGCGAGGATGTGGAGGTCACGGCGTTCGCCGACTGGGACCGCATGCATGACAGCGAGGTGGTGCCAAGCTACCTTCCCAACGGCCCCTATCTGCCGCCGCGCGTGGATCGGGGCGTGGATCACAGCCTGCCCTGGGCCGACTGGGCGTACGAGACGGAGAACCAGGGCCTGATCCTGGATGCGGGTCTGGCCGACGGGTTGGTGGCGCGGGCGGGCCTGTTCCGGTCGGTGCATCGCCTGCCCTATGACGCATTCGCCCTGATGGTGGTGGATGCGGACCGGCAGGGGGAGATGCTGCATGTCCTGCTGCCGGCCACCCGCTATGCCGCCCTGTCGGGGGAGGCGTCGCTGGCCTATCAATGGCTGGACGGCAAGGCGGGCCATACGCTGAGTCTGGCCGGGCGTGGCCTGTCGAAGAAAAGCCGCAAGGGCGGTGATGTGGAGGTCGATTACGGCCCCTGGCCCATGGACAGCCGGCCCCCCGTGACACGGCCCGAGGTGGATTTCGATGTGCCGCAGGATGGGGACCGGGTGAAGCAATACACGCTGGGCCTGGCCTATAACCTGTCCTGGGACGGGCGGCTGGATTTCGGTGCCGGGCTGCAAAAGGCCGATTATGCCAAGACGACGCGGCCGGGCGCCGGCGGGCGGGCGCACGGGTCCTCGGCGCCCTGGCTGTACAATGCCGTCGCCGCCTGGCGGTTCGACAATGGCCTGGTCACCTATGCCAGCTATTCACGCGGGCTGGAGGAAAGCGGATCGGCGCCGATCACGGCGGTGAACCGCAATGCGGTGCTGCCGGCGGTGAAGACGACGCAGCGCGAGCTGGGCGTGCGCATGGGGCTGGGGTCGATGGTGCTGACCAGCTCCGCCTTCGATGTGCGCCGGCCCTATGACGGGGTGGATGGAAACGGGGTCTACGGGTTCCTGGGCAGCGTGCGGCATCGCGGCGTGGAGGCGTCGCTGTCCGGCAATCCGGCACCCGGCCTGTCGGTCGTGCTGGGGGCCGTGCTGCTGGACCCGGTGGTGAAGGGGCCGGAGGTGCGGGACGGACTGATCGGGCGGCGGCCGGTGGGGCAGACGAAACTGCAATGGCAGGCCAGCCTGGATTATGCACCGGACTTCCTGGACGGGTTGTCGCTGGACATGACTGTGGACCACCGGGCGAAGACCACGGCGCGTGGCGACAATCTGGCCGATGCGCCGGATTACACGCTGGTCGATCTGGGCCTGCGCCGGGATGTGGATGTGTGGGGACGGGAGGTTTCCGTGCGCGCCCAGGTGCAGAACCTGTTCAACGCCTATGGGTTGGACGTCAATGGCGATGGGGAGTATGAGCCGCTGACCGGTCGGGCCTGGCGGGTGGCGGTGACGACGCGGTTTTAGAGCATGTTTCCGGTCACCGGAAACATGCTCTAGTTTTTCGGTTCCTCAAGCGCCGGCGCCGCATCCGCGGCTTGGCTTCACGGCGCACGTGCGCCGCGGCGGCAGTCGCCGCCGGAGCGGTTTTCGGTCACCCGAAAACCGCTATCGCCGCAACCGGTCGCGGATATCCGCCTGGATCACGGGCCAAGCATCGGATTGCGGTGTGATCAGCTCGAAATGCCCGGCCCCGTCGATCTCCAGCTCGCGCAGCTCCGGCCCCGCCGCCTTGGCCGCGTAATGCTGGGCAAAGCCGGGCGGCACGATGGCGTCGCGGGTGCCCGATACCAGTGTCAGCGGGATATCCTTGACCGGCGCTTCGCCGGGGGAGGTATCGGCGAACGGGTTGCCCGGCCGCTCGGCGCTGCCGATCAGCCGGTCGATGGTGCCGGGCCCGCCGCACGCATCGGGTCCGCGCGCATGGTAATCCCGCAGATCGACGATGCCGGCCAGGGACACCACGCCGCGAACCGGCAGCGGATCCTTGACCTTCAACGGGCTGTCGGCCGGCAGGCTGCCGCGCCCCGCCGCCCAGAGCGACAGGTGTCCACCGGCCGAATGGCCTGACAGCACGATACGGTCCAGGTCCAGCGGATAGGTGTGGGCCAGGGTGCGGACATGGTCCACGGCGGCGGCCACATCCTGGAACGTGCCGGGATAACCGCCGCCCGCTTCGCCCAGCTTGCGGTATTCGATATTCCAGACGGCGATGCCCTGATCACGCAGCGCCGCCGACATGGGACCCATCAGGTCGAACCCTTCATATTCGGCCAGCCAGCAGCCGCCATGCACCAGGATCACCAGCGGATGCGGCCCGTTCCCCCCGGGCAGCCAGAGTTCACCGAACTGCTGCGGCTGCGCCCCATAGGTAATGCGCACCCCGCCGGCCTCCTTGGGCCGCGCCGACAGTTCCTTGTAGGTCAGCAGCGGCGGCAGGTCGGCGGCAAGGGTGGGCGTGGTGAAGAAAAGCGCGCAAAGCGGGGCAAGGAAACGACGCATGATGATCGCTGATCTCCTGTAACGCAGGCCGGCCATGGTGGCGGCGTCACAGTGCCCGCGTCAACCAATAGAAACCGGCACCTACGGCGGCGGCGGCGGGCATGGTCAGCACCCAGGCCACCAGGATGCCCTGGGCCAGCCCCCAGCGCACCGACGATGCGCGACGGGCGGAGCCGACACCGACGATGGCGCCGGTGATGGTGTGGGTGGTGCTGACGGGTACGCCCAGATATGTCGCCGTGAACAGGGTGATGGCGCCCGCCGTCTCCGCACAGCTGCCATGGACCGGCTTCAGGTCGGTCAGGCGCGACCCCATGGTCTTCACGATCTTCCAGCCGCCGAACAAGGTGCCCAGGCCCATGCAGGCCTGGCACGAGATCACCACCCAGAAGGGCACGTGGAACCCGTCGGGCATGTAGCCCTGGCTGAACAGCAGAACGGCAATGATGCCCATGGTCTTCTGTGCGTCGTTGCCGCCATGGCCCAGGCTGTAAAGCGAGGCCGAGACGATCTGGAGCCCGCGGAAGATCTTGTCCACCTTGAACGGGGAGAAGCGGCGGAAGGTCCAGGAGACGATGACCATCAGGGTGATGGCCAGGATGAAGCCGACCGTGGGCGAGACGACGATGGCCACCGCCGTCTTGATCAGGCCCGATCCCACGACATCGACGCCGGCCTTGGCCACGCCCGCCCCCACCAGACCACCCACCAGCGCGTGGGAGGAGGAGGAGGGGATGCCGCCCCACCAGGTGACGAGGTTCCAGAAGATGGCCCCCATAAGGGCGGCGAAGATCACCGGCGCATCGATGACGTTGGCATCGACGATGCCCTTGCCGATGGTGTTGGCGACATGCGTGCCGAAGAACACGAAGGCGATGAAGTTGAAGAAAGCCGCCATGATCACGGCGTTGCGCGGCGACAGCACGCGCGTCGACACCACGGTGGCGATGGAATTCGCCGCGTCATGCAGGCCGTTCAGGAAATCGAACGCCAGCGCCAGGGCGATCAGGCCGATCAGGATCGGCAGGGAGATCAGTTCCATGGGGTGCGCCGATCAGACATTGTCGACGATGATGCTGTCGATGATGTCGGCGACATCCTCGCCCGCATCCAGCACGGCTTCCATCAGTTCCAGGATCTCGCGGATCAGCGCCTGGCGATAGGTGATGGGGGCATCCAGCCCGCCGCTTTCCTGACGCAGCCGCGCCTTGCCGGCGCGCAGGATACGGTCGCTGTCGCTTTCCAGTTCCGACAGTTCCCGCGTCATGCGGGTCATTTCCGCCACATGGCGGGGAATGTCGCGCAGCTTGGGCAGGCATTCCGGCAGGATGGCCGACGCGCGCACGATCAGGTCGGACAGGGCATGCATCTCGGCCGTGTATTCCATCGGGCCGGCTTCCGTCATGTGACGGGCGACGTCCTGGATCAGGTCGATGATGTCGTCCATGCGCTTGGCCAGATCCTGGATGTCGGACCGGTCGAAGGGCACGATGAAGGAACGGTGGACGGCCGCCTGAATCTCCTTGGTGATCTTGTCGGCGTCGTTTTCAGCCTGATGGATGCGCTGAAACCGCATCTCCAGCTGATCGCCGTTCTTCACCAGATCGCGCAGCGCTTCGGCGGCGACCAGGACCAGACGGGCATGGTTGGTGAAATGGTCGAAAAACCGCTCTTCGCGGGGCATCATGGCCCGGAACAGGCTCAGCATCTTCTATCCCGATCAACGCAGTCGCAATGGGGTGCTGCCGACGGGGACGCCGCAGCCTGGGCCCTGCTGTACCATTGATCGACGTGGGATTGTAATGTTAATGTCATAAAACAGTCATGACTTAAGCCGATCTATCTTTACCGGAATTTCATGCTTTAACAGCATTCTGACAGATTGCCCGTCGGCTCCATGAACGGGTGGCATTCAGGCAGTTCGTGCGAGGTGTAGTCTAAGTCGATGAGTGCGCGTAAGATCCAGCATGCGGCATTGCCGTATCGCATGACCCCGACCGGCCCGCAGATCCTTCTGGTCACCTCGCGCGAGACGCGGCGTTGGATCATTCCCAAGGGCTGGGCCAAGAAGAATGTCGATCCGCAGGACATGGCCGCGACCGAAGCGTTCGAGGAAGCGGGCGTGCGCGGCAAGGTCAAGAAGAAGCCCGTCGGATCTTACGAATACGACAAGCGCCTGGATGACGGCAGCTGTGTCACCTGCGATGTCAGTGTCTATGCGCTGGAAGTGACGGCGGAGCTGCCCGACTGGCCGGAACGCACACAGCGCGAGCGCCGCTGGCTGTCCCCGGCGGAGGCCGTGGTGCTGATCAGCGAGCCGGGGCTGGTGGATATCTTCCAGAAGCTGGCGGTGAAGTGGGAGGATTGAGAATCCTGGCCTGCTTTCCATGCAATATGCCGCTTTTCCTGGCAAAGCCCGTTTTACAGGCGTAGCCTGTTCTTTGTCCGGCCATGGGTTTGCCGGCGTTTCCTTGAATTTCCGCGATTATCGGACCTCTGGCACGAAATCTGCGATGCGATAACGCTTTCCCAGGTTTCGGCCCGCTATTGCTTTTCAGGGGAGGCAGGATGGAAGTCGGTGTTTTCATTCCCATCGGGAATAATGGTTGGCTGCTGTCGGAGAACGCGCCGCAATACAAGCCCAGCTTCGATCTGAACAAGCAGATCACGCTGTCGGCGGAAAAGCACGGGCTGGACTTCGTGCTGTCGATGATCAAGCTGCGCGGTTTCGGCGGCAAGACCGAGTTCTGGGACCATAACCTGGAAAGCTTCACCTTGATGTCCGGGCTGGCTGCCGTGACCAGCCGCATCAAGATCTACGCCACCGCCGCGACCCTGGTCATGCCGCCGGCCATCGTGGCCCGCATGGCGGCCACCATCGACAGCATCTCCCATGGCCGTTTCGGCGTGAACCTGGTGACGGGCTGGCAGCGGCCGGAATATTCGCAGATGGGCATGTGGCCCGGGGACGAGCATTTCGCCAACCGCTACGACTATCTGGCCGAATATGCCACGATCCTGCGTGAGCTGTGGGGGACGGGGTGCAGCGACCTGAAGGGCAAGTATTTCACGATGGATGATTGCCGCCTGTCGCCCCGGCCGCAGGCGGATGTGAAGCTGATCTGTGCGGGATCGTCCAATGCCGGCATGGCGTTCTCCGCCCAATATGCCGACTATAATTTCTGCTTCGGCATGGGGGTGAACACGCCCACCGCCTTCGCCCCCACGGTGGAGCGCATGCGGGTGGCGGCGGAGAAGACCGGCCGTGATGTCTCTTCCTACGTCCTGTTCATGGTTATCGCCGATGAGACGGACGAGGCCGCTCGCGCCAAGTGGGAACATTACAAGGCGGGTGCCGACCAGGAGGCCATCGCCTGGCTGGGCGTGCAGGGGGCGGCGGATACCAAGTCCGGGTCCGACACCAATGTGCGCCAGATGGCCGATCCGGTGTCGGCGGTGAACATCAATATGGGCACCATCGTCGGGTCGTACGAGACGGTGGCGCGGCTGCTGGACGAGGTGCCGACGGTGCCGGGGACCGGCGGCGTGCTGCTGACCTTCGATGATTTCGTCAAGGGGGTGGAGGATTTCGGCACCCGCATCCAGCCGCTGATGAAATGCCGTCAGCATATCAAGGCGGGCGTATGAGCACCGCCGGTTACACCCCGCCGCCGGAACGGTCGAAATCCGTCACCTTGCCGGCGCGGCCGGAACCCATCACGCTGAAACCGTCGGAAACGGCCGTCGTTGTCGTCGATATGCAGAACGCGTACTCGACGGAGGGTGGCTATGTCGATCTGGCCGGGTTCGACATTGCCGGGGCCAAGGGTACCATCGCCAATATCAAGCGCACGCTGGATGCGGCCCGTGCCGCCGGTGTGCTGGTGGTCTATTTCCAGAATGGCTGGGACAGCGACTATGTCGAGGCCGGCGGGCCGGGCTCGCCCAACTGGCACAAATCCAACGCGCTGAAGACCATGCGGGCGCGGCCGGAATTGCAGGGCAAGCTGCTGGCCAAAGGCACCTGGGACTATGCCATCGTCGATGAGCTGCAGCCCCAACCTGGGGACATATTGGTGCCGAAGACCCGCTATAGCGGCTTCTTCAACACCAACATGGATTCGGTGCTGCGGGCGCGCGGCATCCGCAACCTGGTGTTTGTCGGCATCGCCACCAATGTCTGCGTGGAAAGCTCGCTGCGCGATGCCTTCCATCTGGAATATTTCGGGGTGATGCTGGAGGATGCGACCCATCATCTGGGGCCGGACTTCATCCAGCAGGCCACCGTCTATAATGTCGAGAAGTTCTTCGGTTGGGTGGCCAGTGTGGATGATTTCTGCGGGGTGATCTCGCAGGCCGCCCCCATCGATAATGACGGACAGGAGTGATCAGGAATGCCCAAGCAGATCATCGTGCCCGTGGGCACGCAGAAGCCCATCGCGCCTTATTCGCCCGGTACGCTGGCCGATGGCGTCGTCTATGTCTCCGGCACGCTGCCGTTCGACAAGAACAATGACGTGGTGCATGTCGGCGATGCCGGGGCCCAGACCCGCCATGTGCTGGAAACCATCAAGTCGGTGATCGAAACGGCCGGCGGCACGATGGAAGACGTTACCATGAACCACATCTTCATCACCGACTGGGCCAATTACCAGGCCGTCAACAAGGTCTATGCCGAGTATTTCCCCGGTGACAAGCCGGCGCGGTACTGCATCCAGTGCGGGCTGGTGAAGCCCGATGCACTGGTGGAGATCGCCACGGTGGCCCATATCGGGAAAATCTGATGCATGTGGAAATCCATGGCCGCGGCGATGCGGACGCCCCGGTCCTGATCCTGTCATCGGGTCTGGGCGGGTCGGCCGGTTACTGGGCATCGCAAATCCCGGCGCTTGGCGCCCATTTCAAGGTCGTGACCTACGATCATCGCGGCACGGGCCGCACGGGCGGGACGGTGCCGGAGGGTGGCGGCATCGCCGCCATGGCCGATGATGTGCTGGAGATTGCGGACCGGCTGGGTGTGGAACGGTTCAGCCTGATGGGCCATGCGCTGGGCGGGCTGATCGGGCTGGACCTGGCGCTGCGCGCGCCGGGGCGGATCGACCGGCTGGTGCTGATCAATGCCTGGAGCAAGGCCGACCCGCATTCCGGCCGCTGCTTCGATGTGCGCCTGGAACTGCTGGCGAAATCCGGCGTGCCGATGTTCGTGAAGGCCCAGCCCCTGTTCCTCTATCCCGCCATCTGGATGGCGGAGAATGCCAGCCGGCTGGATGCGGAGGAGGTGCACGGGATCGCGCATTTCCAGGGGGAGGTGAATATCCGACGTCGGATTGCCGCCCTGCGCGCCTTCGACGTGGATATGCGGTTGGGGGAAGTGACGGCGCCGACCCTGGTGGTGGCCACCAAGGATGACCTTCTGGTGCCCTACAGCCGGTCGCTGCGGCTGGTGGAGGGGCTGCCGGATGCCAAGCTGGTGCTGACCGATTTCGGCGGGCATGCGGTGAATGTGGTGGAACCGGACGGGTTCAACGAGGCGGTGGTGGGATTCCTGCGGGCGTGATCCTCATTCCTGGAAATGTGCCGCGATATCCTTGTGCGCATTCAGGATATTGATCACTTCCAGCCGGTCCTCCGCATAGCGGAAGAAGATGATATAGCCGCGAAAGGGTGTGCTGCGTATGTCGGGGCGCAGTTCAGGGCGGGCGCGGCCCAACGTGCCGGGAAGGGCGGCCAGCTTGCGGCAATGCTGGTCGATTGCTTCAACGAACTGCCAGGCGGTCGGAGGGTGACGGCTCTCATGGGTGATATAGCGGAGGATGTCCGACACATCACGACGGGCAGCGGCGGTATAGACCAGTGTCCGCCCGGGTCAGTATCCTTCGCGCTCCAGTTCCGCTGCGGTGTCGGACAATTCATGCATCAGGTCTTCGGAAGTGCCGAAGCCGCCCTGCTCGATCGACGCGTTCAACGTATCGCGCAGGGCCTGCAGCTTGACCTCGCGCTCTTCGACAAGACGTAACCCTTCGCGGATGACTTCACTGGCGGAGCCGTAGCGGCCGTTCTTCACGGCATCATCGACAAATTCTTCCCAGCGGCGGCCGATCGACACGTTCATGATGCTCTCCATGGAAGCATGATGGGCATCATAACATAAAATGCGCAAAGATTGTTATCGGCTTCAGCCCCGCCGGGCGATGAGCGCGCCATAGGGGGGCAGGGTGGTGCCCGACAGGTCGGCGCCGTTTACGGCTTCCGCCACCACCCAGTCGGCCGAATCACCCACCCCGTGCGCCGCCGTCTCGCCCGACAGGTTCACCACCACCAGCAGGTCACCGGCCGCATGCGTGCGCTCGAACGCCAGGACCGGATCGGCGGGGGGGCGGAAGCGGATATCACCCCAGCGTAGGGCCGGTTCCGCCCGGCGGCGGGCCAGCAGGCGGCGGGTCACCGACAAGGTGCTGTCGGGATCGGCCGATTGCACATCCACGGCCAGCGGCAGGTGGCGCTGGTCCACGGGCAGCCAGGGCTTGGCACTGGAGAAACCACCATTGGGGGCGTCCTTGGCCCAGGGCATGGGCGTGCGCGCCCCGTCACGGCCCAGCGTGTGCGGCCAGTTGGCGATGGCTTCGGGGTCCACCAGATCCTCGAACGCCACGCGTGCCTGCGGCAGGCCCAGTTCCTCCCCGTAATAAAGGAAGACGGAACCGGGCAGGGACACCAGCAGGGTGTTCAGGCAGCGCGCCAGGGCCGGCGGTGGCACATCGCCGCCCCAGCGCGACAGGGCGCGCGGCGCGTCATGGTTGGAGAAGGTCCAGGAAGGCCAGGCCCCGCCGGCCGCCTGGTTCCAGCCACCGATGATCCGGCGCGGCACGCCGGCATCCAGGCGCTTGTGATAGAGGAAGGAGAAATTATAGGCGGAATGGCAGCGTTTGCCCGGCAGCGTATAGTCCGCCACCATGTCGAACGGCGCCTCGCCCATTTCCGCTACCATGAAGCGGTCGGGGTAACTGTCCAGCAGGCGGCGCAGATCCTCGATGAAACCCAGATTCTCCGGCTGGGAGATATTGTGGATCTGGCTTTGGAATTCGTAGGGACGCTTGGGTGCCGTGGCTTCCCGGTTGATGGGATTGTCGCGGAACTGGCGGTCATGCATGAAGAAATTGGCGGCATCGACGCGCAACCCGTCCACGCCCCGATCCATCCAGAAGCGCGCCACGTCCTTGATCGCTTCCTGCACTTCCGGATTGTGCAGGTTCAGGTCCGGCTGGCTGGACAGGAAATTATGCATGTAATATTGCCGCCGCCGCGCGTCCCAGGTCCAGCCCGGCCCGCCGAACACGGATTGCCAATTGTTGGGCGGCGTGCCGTCCGGCTTGGCATCGTGCCAGACATACCAGTCGGCCTTGGGGTTGGCGCGATCGCGTCGGCTTTCCTGGAACCAGCGATGCTCGATCGATGTATGGGAATAGACCTGGTCGATGATCAGTTTCAGGCCCAACTCATGGGCCCGCGCGATGACGGCATCGCAATCGGCCATGGTGCCGAAAATCGGATCGATATCGCAATGATCGGATATATCGTATCCGAAATCATCCATGGGCGACTTGAAGAAGGGTGATATCCAGATGGCGTCGGCGCCCAGCGACGCGACATGGTCCAGGTGCGCCAGCAGGCCCCGCAGATCACCGATACCATCGCCATTGCTGTCGGCGAAGCTGCGCGGATAGACCTGATAGATGACGGCGCCCTGCCACCAGGGGCGCGTGGCACCCTGGTCGGGCCCGGCCGTTCCATCGGCCTTCAGACCCGTCTCCGCCATCATACCCATGTTCAGGCTCCCCCCTGATACCCGACGCTTGTTTTCTGGCCCTATCCTAGTTTTGGTGGCGGCGGACGGGTATGGGCCACATACGTATGCGTCGGTATGCTGCGCTGCGACGCATACGTATTTACCGTTGGGGGGCGGTGGGGAAGGGCCGGTCCGGGGAGTTCGCGGGGGCCGGAAAACGAAAAGGGCGGGTGTCGCCACCCGCCCCTTCGCCAGAACCAATAACTGGTAGGATTACTTCTGGGCGACCTGGGCCTGCTGGGCCTTGAAGTCGCGCAGTTCGGCATTGTAGGCATTCACGGTCGCTTCCAGACGGTCGGCAACCTGATCGCGATAGGCAGCCAACTGGGCCCGGAAGGACGGCTGCGCCATGTAGGAAGAGGAGGCCGGCTGGCTGTCCAGGCAGGACAGGTAATCCAGCGACTGGTCGGCATAACCGCGGACGGAGCCGGCGACCTGACGCATGGAAGCCTCGGTGGCGGACTTGCCGGCCACCAGTTCGGGGCTGGCCGGGGCCTCACCGCAGATGCGCTTCAGCGCGGGGTGGGCAGCCTGGGACTGGCCAGCAGCGAGCAGGGCCAGGGCGGAAAGGATCAGAGCGGAATAGAGCTTCTTCATAGCGATACTCACAAAGCTGGAAGCGGAGGCGGGATGCCACCGACATTTCGGGCCTTGTACGTTCGCTCCCTTCAAATGGCTCCGGTCGATGCCGTTACCGTGTTCTTGTGCATTGCAGTATAAAGACGCTGCGCCGCAGCGGAAGAGGAAATTATCGTTAACTGACACCGCTAACATGATTTGCTGACATGCATTTTGCGCATGCGTTTGGGGCCTTTCAGAGGCATATCCAGATGCCTGGGGGCGCGGGCTTCCCAGGTTCCAGAAGAAGATTCAATGATATCCATGTGGTGGATGAAGGTATCCGGATACGATGCCGTCGATGCACCGTGCCGACGCATCGGATGCGATGTCGTGTAATTCCGGTACATATAGTTTCCATAATGTAAATTATCGATCATATATGCCGCTTCAAGGCGACGCTGTAACAGGCTGCCCGCACCCTTACACCTCCACCCAGCGGCGCAGCAGATTGTGATAGGTGTTGGTCAGTGACAGGATGCCCGGATGGTCCGGCATATCCTTGTTCAGCGACAGGATGGCCATGTCCATGTCGAACAGGGTCCGGCGCTCGCCATCGTCGCGGATCATACTTTGCAGCCAGAAGAATGAGCTGACGCGTGCCCCCGCCGTCACCGGGCGGACATGGTGCAGGCTGGAGCTGGGATAGAGTACCATATGCCCGGCCGGCAGCTTCACCGCATGGTGGCCGTACAGGTCCTCCACCACCAGTTCCCCGCCCTCATATTCATCCGGCTGGCTGAAGAACAGGGTGCAGGAAAGGTCGGTGCGGATGCGCGGGCCGCCGAACGGTGCCTGGCGCACGGCATTGTCGACATGGGCGCCGAAATGCTGACCACCGGCATAGCGGTTGAACATCGGTGGATAGACCTTGGCCGGCAGGGCCGCCGACATGAACAGCAGGTTCTTCGACAGCGCGTCCAGGATCACCTGCCCTACCTGCTGGGCCACCGGATGGCCTTCCGGCAATTGGCTATTATCCTTGACCTTGCCGGACTGGAACCCGGTCGTGACCTTGCCGTCGATCCATTCGGCCGCGCCCAGCGCCTGGCGGCACTGCCGCACCTGGTCCGGGGTCAGGACATCGGGAATGCTGATCATCATGATGCAAGGTTCCTGGCATGAAGGCTGCGTATGTGCAGCCTATAGCATCAAGGATTGCGAGCCACTCTGATTTGCATCAAGCCCGCCATGAGAAAGGGGCGGCCGTCGCCAGCCGCCCCTTCCCTGCCACGTCTGAACCCGAAAGGATCAGAACGTGTAGTTCACCGTCAGCGTGGCATTGCGGGCATCGCCCGGGGTGGCCCAGCCATTGTTGCGGACGCGCTGGAAATACTTCTTGTCGAACAGGTTGTTGACGTTCAGCTGCACCTGCAGCTCATCCGTCAGCCAGTAGGACGCGGAGGCGCGATGCACCCAGAAGTCCGGCATCTTGAACAGCGGCGGGGCGGCGTTGTTCAGGTACATCTCGCCGAAATAGGTGGCGCCGTAACCCAGTTGCAGCCCGATCGGCAGGTCATAGGTGGTCCACAGGCTGCCGGAATGCTTCATGACGCTGGTCAGCGGATTGCCCTTCTGCGGATCGCTGGCGGCGCCATCGTCAGCATTTTGCAGCACTTCGCTGTCCAGATAGGTGTAGTTGGCGAAGACGCGCCATTCCTCGGTGATCGTGCCGGCGACGCCCAGCGAGACGCCATCGACACGGCTCTTGCCCTTCAGCTGGTTTTCCGGGATCAGCGGATCGGCCGAGGGCACCTTGTAGTTCTGGCGCTCGTTGCGGAACAGGGCGGCGGTCACCGACAGCTGGTTCTCCAGCAGGTCCCACTTGGTGCCGATTTCGTAATTGATCGCCGTTTCCGGATCGACATTGCAGGTGATTGCCGTGCAGGAACCGTTGACGCCCGTCTTGGACGGGGTCTTGGAATTGCCATAGGCGACATAGATGCTGCCGTTCTGGGCCGGCTTGTAGACGGCGCCGACGCGATAGGAGAACAGGTTGTCCTGGTTCTCGAACAGCTGACCCTGCGAGGTGAAGGTGCCGTTGGTGTAGGTGCCGGTGGTGTAGTCGCCCTTGTTATGTTCCCAGCGGACACCGCCATTCAGCTCGAACTGCTCGTTCAGCTTGATCTGGTCGAACGCATAGACGGCTTGGTTCTCCAGCGTGCCGTCCTGGGTGCCGGTCTTGATGAAATTGACCGGGCCGTTCCAGATATTGTTCGGATCGGCGATATTGATCAGCGGGATGTCGGCGGGCACCGTGCCATTGGCATTGCGCAGCGAATTGCCGCTGTCCAGATGGTACTTCTCGCTGAAGATGGCGGCGCCGACGGTCAGGTTATGGGTAATGCCGCCCGTATCGATGCTGGCCTTCAGGTCGGTCTGGTTGAACAGCATGCTGTTGCGGCTGTCGCGTGTGGTACCGCGCGGGCCGGTGCCCAGCGCGCCGGAGCTGACGGAGAACGGCGCGAAGAAGCCCTTCGGCACGGTCGTGGCCGGCTTCACCGGGTTGGTGGAGGCGGCGATGGTGCACGCACCGCCGGTCGGCGTATGGCCGGTGGCCGAGCCGTCATCCACGCACCACAGGCCCTGCGGCGGGCTGGCGATCGACAGCTGGGTCACGCGCTGCCAGCGGGTCAGGTTCTGGACCGACAGCTTGTCGGTGAAGCTGTGCTCGATCTTGGCGGTGACGATATCGACATCGCTCTTCTGGGTGTCGACATTGGCGTAGCCGTAATAGTTCGAGCGATCGACGCCCGGCAGCATGCCGTCATAGGTCGCGGTCAGGTAATAGGGCACGCCATATTGCGGGATATTGTCGTCATGCTGGTGATGGTAGGACAGCGTGACCTTGGTGTCGCTGTTCAGGCCGAACACCACCGACGGGGCGAAACCCCAGCGTTCGGCCTTTTCCACGTCGCGGCCGGCGGCGTCGTTCTTGTGGCCCATGGCGTTCAGGCGGATGGCGATGTCGTCGCCGATCTTCTGGTTGCTATCCACCGTGGCGCGGTAATAGGCGTCGGTACCGATACCGGCGCTGGCGCGGGTGAACACATCATCCTTGGCCGCCTTGGAGACCAGGTTGATGGAGCCGCCGACCGAACCGGAACCCGCATAGACGGAGTTCGCGCCATTGGTGACTTCCAGCTGCTCCAGGTTGAAGCTGTCGGAGCGCACATACTGGGCGCTGTCGCGGATGCCATCGATGGCGATGTCGGAATTGGCCGAATAGCCACGCAGGTTGATGCTGTCGCCATAGCCGCCGCCGCCTTCGCCGGCGCCGAAGGTGATGCCCGGCACGGTCGTCAGGATGTCGCGCAGGTTCAGCAGGTTCTGTTCCTGGATGACGGCGGCCGGCACGACCGTGATGGTCTGCGGCGTGTCGCGCAGCGGGGCGGTATATTTCGGCGAGGCGGCCTGTTCGGGCTTGTTGGTCGGGGCCACGGCCTGGCCTTCCACGCCCAGCGTGGGCAGCACGACGGCCTTCTTCTCACCCTCTTTCGTGGCGGAGCCGCTGGCCTGCTGGGCCATGGCGGGCAGCGCCGAAGCGGCCACACCTACCGACAGCGCAGCCATCAGGGCCATGCGGCCGCGGGCCACCTGGGAATTATTCTTCTCTTCCATGTGTCTTTACCTCTCTCGCGGCGCAGAAATACGCCAATGATTCTTATTCGCTTTATTAATTGGCAATGGCCCCCTGCCATCACCCGGATCCCGTTGCGCGGACTATAGTTGAGAGGCGTTCGCATTCGCAAACAATGAGGAGCCGAAATCCATGCGGTGCATACGTGAACGCCATGCGGCTGTGACATGGCGGGGCGCCTGTTGCGTCCCAACAGGCGCGGGGGTATATGTACGTTTGTAATACAGCCTAAAGTTTATGGTTAATGCTCCCGATGGCCCGCGTCTCCGCCGATATCCTGCTTCCGTTTGAGCCGGCCCCCGTCACCCGGGTACAAAAGGCACTGAGCGCCCGCTTCCTTCTGCCTGTGCAGGACGAGATTTTCGATCTGCTCATGGGCATCCGGCTGGATCTGGATGAGGGGCTGCGGCGGCTGTATCCGGAACGGGAGGGCAAGCTCTATCCGCTGGGCTGCTGCCGTGAGATTTCCAATGCCGTACGCCAGCACCTGCTGCAACGGCTGCGGAACCCGCAGTCACGGGCGGAAAGGGCCATAAGCGCCTTCATCCGCGGCGGCGGCGTGTATCGACCCATCTGGGGAGCGCTGCGCGGCTGTTATTTCCAGAACGCCACACAGTTCGGCAGCCTCTATGTCGATGTGTCCAACGATACGGTGACGGTGACCAAACCGAAGGTCGAAATCCTGCCGATCGAGGAAGCGGGGCTTGAGGCGATCCGCGATATTCCGCATTTTGTGGAAATCGCCCAGGCCTATTGGAAGGCCCGGGTTTTCGCCAACCATGTGATCCCTTCCCTGGCACCCCTGGTGCCGGTGATCACCGTGACGCCCAAGGGTACCGTGGTGTTTGAGTCCGCGTCGGGCTACATGATCGGCCTGATGATGCGCAATGCTTTCCGGGATGCGCAGGAATGGCTGGCTTCCGGCCCGCCGCCGCCGCCAGGCCTGATCGCCGCGGTCGAGCCGCGGCTGGCACCGGACCTGCGCCTCGCCCCCGGATTGGATGGACGCCAGGCGGCGGTCGATGCGTGCATCGCCGCGCGCGAGGCCGGGTGCCACAAGGATACCGCCTGGAGCGATGCGCGGGTAAGCGACTATGTGCGCATGCAGCAGAACGCGGCTCAGGGCGGGCTGTCCAACGCGAACAGCAGGACCAGCCCCGTCGCCCCCTCTCCCACCCCGCCCTGACGCAGGTCCAGGGTGCGGCAGCCAGGCGCCATCGGGGCGGCCAGCGCGCTGTTGACGAAGCGGGCGAAGGTGGCGTCCTCCATCGCCTTGTTGCCGCCCAGGAAGGCGGCGGCGCGCACCTGGCCCGTGGCCGGATCGTGATAGACGCCGATTTCCGCACGGAAACTGCCGGCACCGCGCGGCAGCGGCGGCGGTTCCCAGCAATCCATGATCTGGCTGCGCAGCAGCGGCCCGGCCCGGCCCGAGACATCGTCGATCTTGGCCCAGTTCACCGGCGGGGCCGGCGCCTCGGCGATGGTGAGCTCGCCCTGCTGGTGGCTGGGCGGGGGCACTTGCGTCTTTGACGGCGCCGGCTTCGGCCGGGCCGGGGCCGGTGTTTCCTTGGCCGGCTTGGGCGTCAGCGCCTCGATGCGGATTCGCGCCAGGGAGGAGAAACGCCCGGCCGGATAGGCATGGAGATAGGCATAGAATTCCGCCGGGTCCTTGCTGTCGCGCACGCTTTCCCAGAAAACCAGCTCCGGATCGGCCGGGACCGGGGCCGTCGCCACCGGTACGGGCGGCGGCGTGCCGCCGCCGCAGGCCGCCAGGGCAAGCAGGCCGGCCAACGCGATGTAGTGACGAAGGGTACGGGCCACCGGCTGTTCCTTGGGATCGGGTCGGGAAATGGGCGAAAGCGGGGACTCCACGTCGCTTCCGCTTGGCATGTCCCCCCCCTGCCGGGTTATAGATGAGCAACGTCCATCATGAAAGGCCCGCCATTGGCCGCGGCCTTTGCGAACGGCCAAGAAGGAAAAACATGAAGCGGGCACGCAAGCGGGTTCTGGTCGCCGGTGGCGCTGGTTTCCTCGGATCGCATCTGTGCGAACGGTTGCTGGGCGACGGGCACGAGGTGCTGTGCGTCGACAATTTCTTCACCGGCTCGCGCGAGAATATCCGTCACCTGCTGACCAACCCCTATTTCGAGGTCATGCGGCACGACGTCACCTTCCCGCTGTTCGTGGAGGTGGACGAGATCTACAATCTGGCCTGCCCGGCCTCGCCCATCCATTACCAGTTCAATCCCGTGCAGACGACGAAGACGTCCGTGCATGGCGCCATCAACCTGCTGGGGCTGGCCAAGCGGACCAAGGCCAAGATCTTCCAGGCCAGCACGTCGGAGGTCTATGGCGACCCGACCGTGCATCCGCAGACCGAGGATTACCGCGGCAACGTCAACCCGATCGGGCCCCGCGCCTGTTATGACGAGGGTAAGCGCTGCGCGGAGACGCTGTTCTTCGACTATCACCGCCAGAGCGGCGTGAATATCCGCGTGGCCCGTATCTTCAACACCTACGGCCCGCGCATGCATCCCAATGACGGGCGCGTGGTGTCGAACTTCATCGTCCAGGCATTGCAGGGCCAGCCCATCACCATCTATGGCGAGGGCACCCAGACCCGGTCCTTCTGCTATGTCGACGACCTGATCGAGGGGTTCATCCGCCTGATGGCCGCCCCGGACGAGGTGACGGGCCCCATCAATATCGGCAATCCCGGCGAATACACCATCCGGCAGCTGGCGGAGAACGTGGTGCGCCTGACGGGTGCCAAGTCGGAATTCGTGGTGAAGCCGCTGCCCCAGGACGACCCGCTGCAGCGCTGCCCCGATATCAGCAAGGCCAAGGCGACGCTGGGCTGGCAGCCCACCATCCAGCTGGAGGAAGGGCTGAAGCGCACCATCGCCTATTTCGCCGACCAGCTGGGGGTGGCGGTCGACTGATCACGCCCCCTTCCCTGCCCCTCCCCGACCTGGAAGCCCCGTGTTCCAAGCCATGAATATCCTTGAGCTGTTCACCGCCGCCCAAGCCCTTGACCTTCGTGGAGACCGGCAGGGGGCGATCGCCTTTTACCGGGACTGGATCGCGGCCAATTCCGCCGATCCGAACATGCACGCCGTGCAGTTCAACCTGGGCACCCTCCTGCTTCAGACGGATGAAATCTATCTGGCGCTGGCCGCCTTCAACGAGGCCATGCGTCTGCGGCCGGACTTCATGCCGGCCGTCATCTCCCTGGGCACCGCGCTGGAGCGGATGGGCCAGATGGATATGGCCATCGATTACTGGCGCCAGGCCATCAACCAGATGGCCAGTATCAGCGCCGACAACATCAACTACAAGACCACCGCGCTGAAGCAGCTGGCCCGTGTTCTGGGCCAGCGCCAGCAGGCCGCGGAGGCGGAGGAAATGCTCCGCCTGTCGCTGGACGTGGCGCCGCACCAGCGCGAGGAGATGCAGCACTGGGCCAATGCCCGTCAGCGCCTGTGCAAATGGCCGGTACCGCAAGCCGTCGGCCCCGTCACGGCCCAGCAGGTGGTGGCCACCATGGCCCCGCTGACGCTGGCCTATTACACCGACGATCCCATGCTGGCCCTGGCCAACGCCTATAATTACAGCCGGCGCGATGTGGGCTGGCCGGAACGGTTCAAGACCAGCGCCGATTTCAAGGGCCGCCGCCGCCAATCCGACGGACGGCTGCGCATCGGCTACGTCTCCTCCGACCTGCGCGGCCATGCCATCGGCTATCTGACGTCGGAAATGTTCGCCCTGCACGACCGGTCCAGGGTGGAGGTCTTCGCTTTCTTCTGCGGATTCCAGATGGAGGACCCGACCATGCTGCGCATCCGCGGCAGCGTCGACCACTGGATCGACATCAACAACATGGAGGATGCCCGGGCCGCGGAGCTGATCGAGGAACTGGGGATCGACATCCTGGTCGACATCAACGGTCACACCAAGGATGCCAGGACCAAGATGCTGGCCATGCGGCCGGCCCCGATCATCATCAACTGGCTGGGCTTCCCCGGTAGCATGGGCAGCCCCTATCACCATTACATCATCGCCGACGAGGTGATCATCCCCCCCGGGTCGGAGAAATATTACAGTGAGCGGGTGCTGCGCTTGCCCTGCTATCAGCCCAACGATCGCAAGCGCACCGCCTCGCCCAACGTGCCCACCCGCGCCGATCACGGGTTGCCGGAGGATGCCACGGTCTTCTGCTGCTTCAACGGCATGCAGAAGCTGACGCGTTTCACCCTGTTGCGCTGGGCGGAGATCCTGCGGCGGGTGGAGAACAGCGTCTTCTGGATATTGCAGGCCGGCAAGGAATCCGACGCGCGCTTCCTGGCGTTGATGGCGGAGGCGGGGGTCGATTCATCGCGCATCATCTTCGCGCCCTATGCCATGAATGCCGACCATATGGCCCGCTATCCGCTGGCCGACCTGTTCCTGGACAATTCGCCCTATGGTGCGCACACGACGGCCTCGGACGCTTTGTGGGCCGGTGTTCCGGTTCTGACCGTGCCGGGACGCACCTTCCACAGCCGCGTCTGCGCCAGCCTGGCGATGGCCGCCGGCGTGCCCGAACTCGTCTGCCTCGATCCCCGCGAATATGTGGAAAAGGCCGTGCGGCTGGGCAAGGACCGTCCAACGCTGAAGGCTTTGAAGCAGAAGCTGCTGGAGCAGCGCGACCGGTCCGTGCTGTTCGACACCGACCTGTTCACGCGTTCCATGGAGGATCTGTTCGATCAGGTCTGGGCGGAATGGGAGGCCGGCAAGCTGCCGGTGCCCGATCTCACCAACCTGGACACCTATCTGGAGATGGGCAGCACCTTCGACCATGATGCGGAGGAATTCGGCTTCCTGCCCGATTATGAGGAACGCTATCGGGAGCGGCTGGCCCGGCGGCATGCATTGACGCCGCTGCCCCACGACCCGCGCCTCTGGCCGAAGCCGGAGTGAAGCCATGCGCGCCATCGACCTGCTGATCGCAGACCTGCGCGCCGCGACGGCCGACCCGCCACAGGCGGAGCGGGCGGTGCGGTGGCGGGAATGGATGCAGAGCGTAACGCTGCCCGACATCCTGTCGCTGCCGGCGCGGGCCGGGGAGGTTCCCAACCGCCTGTGGCTGGCGGAGATGCTGAGTTCCTGGTTGCAGGTGCAGGGGGCCGGCACGCCGGGCGCCGGGCTGATCTGGTTCAACCTGGGCGTGGAACTGGGCCGGATCGACCGGCCGGCCGATGCCGCCACGGCCTATCAGAATGCCCTGCTGCTGCGACCCGACCTGTGGCAGGCCGCCGTCAATCTGGCCAACCTGCACGAGGCGACGGGCGATCGCAACGCCGCCGCCGGCATCCTGGCCAGCGCCTTGCAAGAGGATGAGGCCCGCATCACCCTGCTGAACCAGCGCGGCCGCGTGCTGGAGGCACAGCGCCGGCTGGCCGAGGCGGAGCAGTGTTATTACCGCAGCCTGCTGGTCGATGGCGACCAGCCCGACGTGGTGCAGCACTGGGCTTTCACGCGGCAGAATATTTGTGCCTGGCCCGTCTTCGGCCCGCCCGTGCCCGGCCGCACGCCCGATGCGCTGCGGGCGCAGTCCGGGGCGCTGGCCACCTTGTCATTGATCGACACGGTTGCGGGGCAGCGTCAGGCCGTGGCCGCCTGGCTGGAGCGTCGGCTGGCCAAGGCGCCGGCCCCCACGGTCCGGCTGGCCCCGGCCGAGGGCTATGCGCATGACAGGCTGCGCATCGGCTATGTCTCCTCCGATTTCTGCCGCCATCCGATGAGTTACCTGATGGCGGAACTGCTGGAGCGGCACGACCGTTCGCGGGTGGAGATCTATGGCTATTGTTCCAGTCCCGAGGATGGCAGCGATGTGCGCGCCCGCGTCCTGGCGGCGCTGGACCAGCGCCGGCTGGTGCGCGACCTGGACGATGAGAGCGTGGCCCGCCTGATCCGCGCCGACGAGATCGACATCCTGATCGACCTGAACGGGGTGACGGCGGGGGAGCGGCTGGGCGTGCTGCGCTGGAAGCCGGCACCGGTGCAGGCAACCTATCTGGGCTTCATCGGCCCGGTGCCCGTACCGGAACTGGACTATATCCTGACCGACGAGCACGCTATTCCGCCGCACCTGGCCGGGGAATATTGGCCGCGCCCGCTCTATATTCCCGGTGTCTACCAGGCCAATGACAGCCGCCCCGTTCCCCTGCCCCCGGTCAGCCGCGCGGCGGAAGGGTTGCCGGAAGGCGGGTTCGTCTTCTGCTGCTTCTCCAACGCCTACAAGATCACCGAGACGATGTTCGACGCCTGGATGGAGATCCTGCGCCGGGCGCCGGGTTCCGTCCTGTGGCTGCTGGCCGACAATGAATGGGCCGCGGCCAACATGTGTGCGCGCGCGGTGGAGCAAGGGGTCGACCCCGGACGCCTGATCCCTGCCCGCCGGGTGGAGCCCAGCCATTACCGGGCCCGTCTGGCGCTTGCCGACCTGTTCCTGGACACCACACCTTATAATGCGGGCACCATCGCCAGCGATGCGTTGCGCATGGGGCTGCCGCTGCTGACGCTGTCGGGTGAAACCTTCGCCGCCCGCATGGCGGGCAGCCTGCTGCGGGCCATGGGGTTGCCGGAACTGATCACCCGGGATCGCGCGAGCTTTGTGGAGCAGGCCCTGCGCCATGCCGGTGATCCCGCCTACCATGCCGGCATCCGGGCGCGCACGACCCCCGAACGCTGGCTGGCCACGCTGGGCGATAC
Organism: Niveispirillum sp. KHB5.9; assembly: GCF_048066115.1. NCBI lineage: Bacteria > Pseudomonadati > Pseudomonadota > Alphaproteobacteria > Rhodospirillales > Azospirillaceae > Niveispirillum > Niveispirillum sp. KHB5.9. The sequence continues at coordinate 318,465 of NZ_JBLTYX010000001.1, forward strand.
CCGTGCCTTCGCGAAGGCGTTCGAGGAAACGCTGGAGAAGGTGGCGATCCGGCGGAAATGATGACAACGGTCATGATTTATGACCGTTGTTACGGCGGCGACCGCCGCCGCGCGGCTCGTGCCGCGTAAGCCAAGCCACCGGATGGTGGCGCCCGGCGTCTGAGGGAACACGAAAACACCACTGGATGCGGTACACGCGTCACGGTTCGCGCAGGGACTCGTCCAGGCCCCGCAGGATCGGGTAGAGGAAATAGGACATCAGGCTGCGGCTGCCGACCTTGATCTCCGCCTGCACCGACATGCCGGCCGTCAGCATGGCCCCTTCCGGCATGCGGTCCAGATGCATGGAGAGCAGGTCCACCTGGGCGCGGTGGATATAGCTGGCGGCCACCACGGGCACGCGCAACGCGTCGGATTGTTCCAGCGTGCCGGGCGCGAAGCTTTCCTGGCTGACGGAGCGCAGCCTTCCCTTCAGCATGCCATGGCGCTGGAAGGGGAAGGGATCGACCTTCACCTCCACCTGATCGCCGGCCTTCACATAGCCGATATCGGCCGAACTGATGGTCACCTCAGCCAGCAGCGGCGTCTCCAGCGCGATCAGGGTCAGCAGTGCCTCCGCCTCGCGTGCCACGGAGCCGGGGGACAGGCGCGCAACCTCCTGCACGACGGCATCGACTGGGGCCGCCAGTTCCACCAGATCGTTGCGGCGGACGGCCTTGGCCAGTTCCTCGTCGACCTGGCTGGCCAGCTGGCGTGTTTCGACCAGTTGCTCCAGAAGCTGGCGGTGCCAGTCATCGATGAAGTTCTGCCGTTCCGCCCGCTTCGCCGCCAGGGTGGCGCGTAGCTCCTGGAGGCGGTTGGCCATGGTCTGCAAGGACCGTTCGGTCTCCATGCGGGCGGCCTGGGCTTCCAGCAATTGCAGGCGGGAGCCTGTCTGCGCCTTGTAGAGCTGGCTGCGCACACTCTCCACGTCGCGATAGACGACAAGCTGTTCGGTCAGTGATTTCTGGTCGTCGCCGGTGGAGCGCAGCGATGCCTCCAGGCTGGCGATGTCTCCGTCGAAACTGGCCAGCTTGGACCCGTATTGCGCCTGGCGCTGGCGCATCAGGTTGCTCTGCAGCGCCATGTCGGGATCGCTGTCGGCCGTCATGTCGTCCGGCACCGGCTTGCCCGCCGCTTCCAGTTCCAGCCGCCGCAGCTGGGCGAACAGGGAACGCTGTCGTGACGACAGGGCGGCCCGGTCCGCCCGGGTGAAGGTCGGATCGAGCGTGGCCAGGATTTGGCCCTTGCGCACGATGTCGCCCGCCTTCACCCGCAATTCGCGCACGACCGATCGCTCGATCGGCTGCAACAGGATGGGCGGCGCCTGGGTGGCCAGGCGGCCGGGCGCCACCACGATCTTGTCGACCTGCACGAAGCAGGCGATGAGCGCGATGAGCAGGAGCATTCCCGCCGCAACCAGGTGCGGCGCGCCCAGGATCGGCGGCGGCGGCTCCCGTACGATGACCTCCAGTTCCGTCTGGAACTCGATGGCTTCGGGCGCGACAGGCAGGCGTGGCTCCGGCGTGCCGACAAACCGCCGCCAGCGCTCGCGCAGGTCCCGCAAGGGCCGCATCAATGGATGTGCTGTGTCTGGGTTTCCCATAGGTGCCGGTAGATGTCGCAGCGTTGCAGCAGGATGGAATGGGGCGCGCAATCGACCAGCCTGCCCTGTTCCAGCACGATGATCTTGTCGGCCTTCACCAGCGATGACAACCGGTGGGAGACGATGACCATGGTGCGGCCTTGGGCGATGCGGGTCAGGTTGCGCTGGACGATGGCCTCGCTGTCCGGGTCGAGCGCGCTGGTGGCCTCATCGAAGATGAGCAGGCGCGGCTGGGTGACCAGCGCGCGGGCGATGGCGATGCGCTGGCGCTGGCCGCCGGAGAAGTTGGAGGCGTTCTCCTCGACCATCGTATCATAGGATTGGGGCAGCCGGTCGATGAACTCGTCGGCACCCGCCATCTGCGCGGCCTGCAATATCTCGTGGAACGGCGCATCGGGCCGGGCGGCGGCGATATTCTCACGGATGGTGCCGCGGAACAGCAGGTTGTCCTGCAGCACGACGCCGATGGATTTGCGCAGATGGTTCAGGTCGATATGGCGCAGGTCGACGCCGTTCAGCTTGATGAGGCCTTCCTGCGGCAGATGGATGGACTGGATCAGGCGGGTGATGGTGGTCTTGCCCGATCCGGACCGGCCGACCACGCCCACCACCTGCCCCTCCTCGATATCGAAGGAAACGCGGCTCAGCGCCGGGGTGGCGCCGGGATTATAGCGGAAGGTGACCTCGTCGAAGATCATCTGGCCGGTGATCTGGGGGCGCGATTGACGGGAATGGCCGCTGCGCTCCGGCTCGCTGTTCATGACATTGCCCAGCATGCGCACCGACAGGTCCGCCTCCTGGTACTCGTTGATCAGCGCCACGATCTGCAAAAGCGGCCCCGTGGCCCGGCCCGACAGCATGTTGAAGGCGATCAGGGCGCCCAGTGTCAGATGCCCGTCGAACACCTGTACGGCGCCGATGGCCAGCACGCTGATCTGCATCAGCTTCTCCAGCACACCCGTCAGCACCCCGCCAAGGATGCCGATGCGGCCGACATCGGCGTGGCGGCGCACGGCCTGTGCCACCTTGTGGTCCCACGAATGCTGCCTGTTCTGTTCCAGCACCAGCGACTTCACCGCGCGCATGGAATGCAAGGTTTCCACCAGATGCGCCTGCCGGCTGGCCTCCGTCTCGTAAAGACGGTTCAGGTGGGCGCGGAAGATGGGCACCATGAAGCCGATGACGGCGGCGATGGCGATGGAGAAGCCCAGCACCACCGCCATCAGCAGCCCGCTATAAAGGAACAGCAGCACCAGCAGGACGGGCAGCGTGATGGCGTCCAGGAACACCTGGAACAGCCGGCCGGTCAGGAAATGGCGCAGCTTCTCCGTCTGCTGCATATGGCGCGTCAGCACGCCGGCGCTGTTCTTCTCGAAGAAATGCAGCGGCAGGGACAGGAGGTGGCTGAAGGTGCGGGAGGTGAGCTTGGCGTCGATCTTGTTCGACGCCAGGATCATCAGGTTCTGCCGCACATAGCCGAAGAAGCCGTCGAAGAGCGTCAGCACTATATATAGGATGACGATCACGAACAGGGTCTGGTAGCTGTGATGGGTGATGACCTTGTCCACCAGCACCTGGAACATCATCGGCATGAACAGGCCGATGATGTTGGCCATCAGGGCCGCGACGGCAACACCCCGGAAGAACTTCGCGTTGCGCAGGATTTCCGGAAAGAACCACCGGAAGCCGAAAGGCTGCTTCTCGTCCATCAGGGCCCAGACGCGCTTGGCCATGATCACGTCGCCCGACCATTCGGCCAGGAACTCCGCCTCCGGCACGAAACGCACGCCCTCGGCCTCACGCCGCGGATCCAGGATGGCGGCTTGCATCCCGCCGCCCTCGGCAGGAATTGCGTAGGCAAGGATTACCCAGTTGCCGTCCTTCAGGGGGGCAATTGCCGGGTAGGCACCGCCCAGCTGGGCGGCGGACTTCCAGCTCATGCGCACGCGGCGGCCCTTCAACCCGGCCGCCCGCATGGCTTTCAGCACCGCGGCCGTATGGTCACCCTGCGTTTCCTGTGGCAACTCATCCGGCGCCAGCTGCACGCCATGGTGCAGGGCGATCAGGAAAAGGCACCGCAAAACAGTCATGTAAGGGGACAATCGCCACACCCGTCGGCAAGTTGGGGACCATCTGCGGCAGGGAAGCTAATGCGATTCTTGCCGCCACACGACAAAAAACGTCAATCACCCGCCAATTCACCTGCCGGCCCGCGCCGCGGGCCGGCAGGACTCGCCGTTCTCTATACAGAAGGATAAGTTCACCCTCTGTCTTGTGACGAATCCGAAGGTTTTGGTGGGGGTACACCGATTGTAACTTGACTCATTCTTTATCTCGGTCTTTTATCCCAAAAGACCCAAAAAATTTGGGCGCCTATACCAAAAGGGGAACGAACACGGCTTATCGGTCGACGCTTTTGCGCGCCGGTATGGTTGGGTGCTTTTCCGGTACTTGGCTCCAGATTCAGTGGGGTTTCGCGTTAGAAACTGGCATGCGCCTTGCAGTGCGAATTCCAGTATTTGATGCGAGAGCGGACGGTCTTCCAGGCAGGGATGGTCGTTCGGTATGTCCACTAGCCTTTAGAGAATCTGGAGTCCGCCATGTCGATCATCTCGTTCCTGACGACCACGCAGATCGCGCAGCTGAGCACGACGACGATCGCATCGTGGAGCACGACAGAGCTCAGGCAGCTCACTTCCACTCAGACGTCGGCACTGGAAGTAACCCAGGTCGGCGTACTGTCCACCACACAGGTGGCGGGGCTGGCCACGACCCAGTTGTCGGGTTTCAGCACAACGACCGTCGGGTCGCTTACCACGACACAGCTGAATGCCATCAGCTCCGCGAACTTCGCCGGCTTGTCCGTGACGCAGTTCAATGCGTTGAGCGTGACGCAGGTCGGCGGCCTCTCAACCACGGCGGTCCGCGGTCTGAACAGCACCTTCATTTCGGGCCTGTCCACGACGCAGGCCGGCGCGCTGACCACGACCCAGCTGTTCGTCCTGACCACGGCGCAGATCCAGGCAATCGAGACCACCGATCTGGCGGCCTTCGGCACGGCGCAGATCGCAGCCCTGACCACGGCCCAGCTCGCGGCCCTGACCAGCTCGCAGTTCGCGGCGATCGAGACCACCGATCTGGCGGTGCTGACCACCACCCAGTTCCGCGTCCTGACGACGGCGCAGGTCGCCGGCCTCAGCGTCACCCAGGTTGGCGTCCTGACGCCGACGCAGATCGCGGCGATGACCACGACGCAGATCCGTGCCATTGAGAGCACCGATCTGGCCGTCTTCACGACGTCGCAGATCGGGGCATTGGTCAGCTCCCAGATCGCAGCCCTGACCACGACGCAGATCCAGGCGATCAACACCACTGATGTGGTGATCCTGAGCAGCACGCAGCTGAATTCGCTGACCACGGCCCAGGTCGGGGCGCTGACCACCACCCAGCTTGCCGCCATCACGGTGACGCAGCTGGCCCAGGTCGGCACCACGCAGATCCGTGGCCTGAACAGCACCTTGATATCGGCCCTGTCGACCACCCAGGCCGGCGCGCTGACCAGCACCCAGATCATGGCGCTGACCACGGCCCAGGTTCAGGCGATCGACACCACCGACTTGGCGGCCTTCGGCACGGCGCAGGTTGCAGCCCTGACCACGGCCCAGGTCGTGGCCCTGACCAGTTCGCAGCTCGCGGCGATCGAAACGACCGATCTGGTGGCTTTGACCACCACCCAGTTCCGCGCGCTGACGACGGCGCAGGTCGCCGGCCTCAACGTCACCCAGGTCAGTGTCCTGAACTCGACCCAGATTTCGTCGATGACCACGACGCAGATCCGCGCCATCGAGAGCACGGATCTGGTGACCTTCACTACGACGCAGTTCGGCGCGCTGACCAGTGCGCAGGTTGCCGCCCTGACGACGACGCAGATCCAGGCGATCAACACCACCGACGTGGCGGCGCTGAACAGCACGCAGCTGAATTCGCTGACCACGGCCCAGGTCGGGGCGCTGACCACGACGCAGCTGGCTGAGATTTCCGTCACGCAGCTGGCCCAGGTCGGCACCACGCAGATCCGTGGCCTGACCAGCACCCAGATCTCCGCCCTGTCGACCACCCAGGCCGGCGCGTTGACCAGCACGCAGATCGTGTCGCTGACCACCGCCCAGGTTCAGGCGATCGACACCACCGATCTGGCGGCCTTCGGCACGGCACAGGTTGCAGCCCTGACCACGGCCCAGATCGCGGCCCTGACCAGCTCGCAGTTCGCGGCGATCGAGACCACCGATCTGGCGGCCCTGACCACGACGCAGTTCCGCGTCCTGACGACGGCGCAGGTCGCCGGCCTCAGCGTCACCCAGGTTGGCATTCTGAGCTCGACCCAGATCGGGGCGATGACCACGACGCAGATCCGCGCCATCGAGAGCACGGATCTGGCGACCTTCACCACGACGCAGTTCGGTGCGCTGACCAGCTCGCAGGTAGCCTCGCTGACCACGACGCAGATCCAGGCGATCAGCACCACCGACGTGGCGGTCCTGAACAGCACGCAGCTGAACTCGCTGACCACGGCCCAGGTTGGTGCGCTGTCGACCACCCAGCTCGCCGCCGTCACGGTGACGCAGCTGGCCCAGGTCGGCACCACGCAGATCCGCGGCCTGACCAGCACCCTGATCTCCGCCCTGTCGACCACCCAGGCCGGTGCGCTGACCAGCACCCAGATCGTGTCGCTGACCACCGCCCAGGTTCAGGCGATCGACACCACCGATCTGGCGGCCTTCGGCACGGCGCAGATTGCAGCCCTGACCACGGCCCAGATCGTGGCCCTGACCAGCTCGCAGTTCGGTGCCATCGAGACCACCGATCTTGTGGCCCTGACCACGACGCAGTTCCGCGTCCTGACCGCGACCCAGGTCGCCGGCCTCAGCGTCACCCAGGTCAGTGTCCTGAACTCGACGCAGATTTCGTCGATGACCACGACGCAGATCCGCGCCATTGAGAGCACGGATCTGGTGACCTTCACCACCACGCAGTTCGGCGCGCTGACCAGCTCGCAGGTGGCGGCGCTGACTACCACGCAGATCCAGGCGATCAGCACCACCGACGTGGCGGCGCTGAACAGCACGCAGCTGAATTCGCTGACCACGGCCCAGGTCGGGGCGCTGACCACCACCCAGCTGGCTGAGATTTCCGTCACGCAGCTGGCCCAGATCGGCACCACGCAGATCCGTGGCCTGACCAGCACCCAGATCTCCGCCCTGTCGACCACCCAGGCCGGCGCGCTGACCAGCACCCAGATCGTGTCGCTGACCACCGCCCAGGTTCAGGCGATCGACACCACCGATCTGGCGGCCTTCGGCACGGCGCAGGTTGCGGCCCTGACCACGGCCCAGATCGTGGCGCTGACCAGCTCGCAGTTCGGTGCCATCGAGACCACCGATCTGGCGGCCCTGACCACCTCGCAGTTCCGCGTCTTGACCACGACCCAGATCGCCGGTCTCACCGTCACCCAGGTCAGCATCCTGAGCTCGACCCAGATCGGGGCGATGACCACGACGCAGGTCCGCGCCATCGAGAGCACGGATCTGGCGACCTTCACCACGACGCAGTTCGGTGCGCTGACCAGCTCGCAGGTGGCCTCGCTGACCACGACGCAGATCCAGGCGATCAGCACCACCGACGTGGCGGTCCTGAACAGCACGCAGCTGAACTCGCTGACCACGGCCCAGGTCGGGGCGCTGTCGACCACCCAGCTCGCCGCCGTCACGGTGACGCAGCTGGCCCAGGTCGGCACCACGCAGATCCGTGGCCTGACCAGCACCCTGATCTCCGCCCTGTCGACCACCCAGGCCGGCGCGCTGACCAGCACGCAGATCGTGGCGCTGACCACCGCCCAGGTTCAGGCGATCGACACCACCGATCTAGCGGCCTTCGGCACGGCGCAGGTTGCAGCGCTGACCACGGCCCAGATCGTGTCCCTGACCAGCTCGCAATTCGGTGCCATCGAGACCACCGATCTGGCGGCCCTGACCACCTCGCAGTTCCGGGTGCTGACCACGACCCAGGTCGCCGGCCTCACCGTCACCCAGGTCAGTGTCCTGAGCTCGACCCAGATCGGGGCGATGACCACGACACAGATCCGTGGCATCGAGAGCACGGATCTGGCGACCTTCACCACGGGTCAGATCGGTGCGCTGACCAGCTCGCATGTCGCGGCGCTGACCACCACGCAGATCCAGGCGATCAGCACCACCGATGTGGCCGTCCTGAGCAGCACGCAGCTGAATGCGCTGACCACAACTCTGGTTGGCGCGCTGACCACGACGCAGCTGGCTGAGATTTCCGCCACGCAGCTGGCGCAGATGGGCACCACGCAGGTCCGTGGCCTGACCAGCACCCAGATTTCCGCCCTGTCGACGACCCAGGCCGTCGCGCTGACCAGCACCCAGATCGTGTCGCTGACCACGGCGCAGGTGCAGGCGATCGACACCACCGATCTGGCGGCCTTCGGCACGGCACAGGTTGCAGCCCTGACCACGGCCCAGGTCGTGGCCCTGACCAGCTCGCAGTTCGGTGCCATCGAGACCACCGATCTTGTGGCCCTGACCACGACGCAGTTCCGCGTCTTGACCACGACCCAGGTCGCCGGCCTCAGCGTCACCCAGGTCAGCGTCCTGAGCTCGACGCAGATCGCGTCGATGACCACGACGCAGATCCGCGGTGTCGAGAGCACGGATCTGGCGACCTTCACCACGACGCAGTTCGGCGCGCTGACCAGTGCGCAGGTGGCGGCCCTGACCACCACGCAGATCCAGGCGATCAGCACCACCGACGTGGCGGTCCTGAACAGCACGCAGCTGAACTCGCTGACCACGGCCCAGGTCGGGGCGCTGACCACCACCCAGCTCGCCGCCGTCACGGTGACGCAGCTGGCCCAGGTCGGCACCACGCAGATCCGTGGCCTGACCAGCACCCTGATCTCCGCCCTGTCGACCACCCAGGCCGGCGCGCTGACCAGCACGCAGATCGTGGCGCTGACCACCGCCCAGGTTCAGGCGATCGACACCACCGATCTGGCGGCCTTCGGCACGGCGCAGGTTGCGGCCCTGACCACGGCCCAGATCGTGTCCCTGACCAGCTCGCAGTTCGGTGCCATCGAGACCACCGATCTGGCGGCCCTGACCACGACGCAGTTCCGCGTCCTGACCACGACCCAGATCGCCGGTCTCACCGTCACCCAGGTCAGTGTGCTGGGCAGCTCGCAGATCGCATCGATGACCACGACGCAAATCCGCGGCATCGAGAGTACGGACCTGATAACCTTCACCACGACGCAGTTCGGCGCGCTGACCAGTACCCATATCGCCGCGCTGACCACCACGCAGATCCAGGCGATCAGCACCACCGACGTGGCGGCCCTGAACAGCACGCAGCTGAACGCGCTGTCCACGGCCCAGGTCGGGGCGCTGACCACGACGCAGCTGGCGGAAGTTTCCGTCACGCAGCTGGCCCAGATCGGCACCACGCAGATCCGTGGCCTGACCAGCACCCAGATTTCCGCCCTGTCGACCACCCAGGCCGGCGCGCTGACCAGTACACAGATCGTGTCACTGACCACCGCCCAGGTTCAGGCGATCGACACCACGGATCTGGCGGCCTTCGGTACGGCGCAGGTTGCAGCATTGACCACGGCCCAGATCGTGTCCCTGACCAGCTCGCAGTTCGGTGCCATCGAGACCACGGATCTGGCTGCCCTGACCACGACACAGTTCCGGGTCCTGACCACGACCCAGGTCGCCGGTCTCACCGTCACCCAGATCGGCGTCCTGAACAGCTCGCAGATCGCGTCGATGACCACGACGCAGATCCGCGGTCTGGAAACCACCGATCTGGCGGTATTCAACACGACGCAGGCGGTGGCACTGACCAGCACCCTGATCTCGGCCCTGACGACGACGCAGATCCAGGCGATCAGCACCACCAACGTGGCGGCCCTGACCAGCACGCAGCTGAATGCGCTGACCACGGCCCAGGTCGGCGCGCTGACCACGACGCAGGTCGTCGAGATCAGTGTGACCCAGATCCCCTACCTGTCCACCACCGTGATCCGTGCGATCGAAACCAGCGATATCGCGGCCATGGTGTCCACGCAGACCGCCGTCCTGAACAGCACGCAGTTGGCGGCGCTGACGACCACGCAGATCGCAAGCTTCAGCACCACCGCTGTGGCTGGGCTCGTCACCGCCACGCAGATCCCGGCTGTCAGCTCCACCTTCGTCTCGGCACTGACGACGACGCAGCTGGGTGTCTTGTCGGCGGCGCAGGTCACGGCCTTCACCACGACCGCCATCGTGGGCCTGACCACGACGCAGATCGCCGCCTTCTCCACGACGCAGATCGGTGGTCTGGAAACCTCGGATATCGCGGCGCTGTCGGATATCCAGGCGAACAGCTTCACCTCCACGCAGACGGCGATCATGACCACTGGCCAGATTAACGCTCTGTTCTCCTGATCCAAGGCGTACCATTCGGGCCGGGCCAGTCCTTCGGGACGGGCCCGGCCCTTTTCTTTTCCGGCATAGGCCGACCCATACGATCGGTCACATTGCCCCCGGCCGCATGTCTGGTCAGGATGGGGGCATGTTCCATGAGGTCGGACCGAAGCCATGCATCATCGGCAGATACTGGACATGGCGCTGCGCGAGCTGCCGGCCGCGAAGGCGGCCTATCTCTCTCGCGTGGCCGACAATCTGTCCCGCGACCCGTCACTGGATGAACGGTCGCATCTGCTCTATCCCGTGCTGGCGGCCGCGGCCCGTGGCATCGAGCCCGTGCTGGAGCCGGCCGAATGCGCGCGCCTGGTGACGGTGTTCCTGGTGCGCAATGCCGACGGGGTGGCGCATGTCCTTTATTCCCCGGCCTATCTGCGCGACGGGGCGCGGGCCATGGCGCCCTGGGCGGCACGGCTGCAGGCCGATATCTCCATCGCCATCATGGATCAACTGGCCCACGGGCAACTGGTTCTGGACGAGCCCAAGGTCTGGCGCTTCGGTGCCGATTCCAGCCGCGACGCGACCTTTCCCTATGGAGAACCCGGCGGAGAGGATGGGGAGGAGCCCTGATCGGCCGATATCGGCTGGAAAAGTCCGGCACGGCGACCGGGGCGGGTCGCCGTGCCGTCAAGGTTCCGCAACTTTGCCCTGAACCGAAAAGTGGGCCCGGCGGCGGGGCTGCCGGTGCGACGGCGGGGTGGAAACGGTCCGGCGGATGGTTGCCGCCCCGCGACGTCGGTTTCGCCACCGGCCGCAACGGCAGGCAAGTGGCCAATCCTGTGTGGGAAAGCCCAAGAGGCACCCCCAAATCTGGTATCTGATAAGCAAGATGCAGGCCATTGGGATAGGTTTTGGGCACAGGCGCCGAAACCAGCCGTTTCTCTGGGCTGCAATATTGGAAACATCCTGGGGCGGCGGTCGGTCACATCTGTCTCATTGCCTTTTGCAAGCGCCAGTGGAGAATAGCGACATGTTTCTTGCGGAACGCAACGCCCCATGCAATCATCCCTGTATGAGCCAAGCCGCCCGCATCCTGATCGTCGAACCCGCCCCGTCCCTGTCGCATGCCTATGTGGCGGCGCTGAAGCGCGACGGGCATGACCTGTCGGTGGTCGATGGGGCCGTGGCCGCGCGCAAGGCCCTGGTGGAGGGCGGCGGGACCGATCTGCTGCTGATCAACCTGCAGCTGGGTGGCGGGCCCGGCATCGATCTGTTGCGTGAGCTGACGCACGCGGGCCTCGCACCACGCGCCATCGCCCTGACTGCGCAGGGATCGGTGCAGGTGGCAGTGGACGCGATGCGGGCCGGGGCGGCGGATGTGCTGCTGCTGCCTGTGGGTACCGACCGGCTCCGCGGGGCCGTCTCCGCCGTTCTGGCCCAGCCTGTGGCCACGCAGGAGGCGGCGCCGGCCGCCAAGGCGGCCAAGGCCCGTGGGCCGCGGATGCCGTCGGCGGGGGCGGAACCCGCGGTCACCGAATATTCCTTCTACGGTTTCATCGGCGCCTCCCCGCCCATGAAGGCCGCCTATCGCCTGATCGAGGCGGCGGCCCCGTCCAAGGCCACGGTGTTCATCACGGGGGAGAGCGGTACCGGCAAGGAGGTCTGCGCCGAGGCCATCCATCGCCGCAGCCCGCGCGCCCAGGGCCCCTTCATCGCCATCAACTGCGCCGCCATTCCCAAGGATCTGATGGAGTCGGAGATTTTCGGCCATGTGAAGGGCGCCTTCACCGGGGCCAGCACCGACCATTCCGGTGCGGCTTTGCAGGCCGATGGCGGCACCCTGTTCCTGGACGAGATCGGGGAGATGGATCTGTCCTTGCAGGCCAAGCTGCTGCGGTTCCTGCAGACCGGCATGGTCAAGAAGGTGGGCAGCGAGAAGCTGGAGCCGGTGGATGTGCGCATCGTCTGCGCCACCAACCGCGATCCCTATGCCGAGGTGCAGGCCGGCCGCTTCCGCGAGGACCTGTTCTACCGGTTGCAGGTGATTTCCATCGAGCTGCCGCCACTGCGGGAGCGCGGGGACGACATCCTGCTGATCGCGCGGCATTTCCTGGACAAGTACGGGCGGGAGGAACGCAAGTCGTTCAAGGGTTTCGACCGCGAGGCGGAGACCATCTTCAACACCTATGCCTGGCCCGGCAATGTGCGGCAGTTGCTGAATGTCATCCGCAATGTCGTGGTGCTGAATGACGGGGACGAGATCCGGCCCTTCATGCTGCCGCCACCGCTCAACAAGCCCACGATGATCGTGCCGCCGATTCTGCAGGATCCGCGCTGGGCTGCCGTGGCGGGGCCGCTGGCCAGCCAGATCGGGCAGAGTTTCCCGGCCCTGGCCGCCCCGCCGTCGGGCCCGTTCGCCGGCCTTGGCATTCCGGGTGTGCCCATTCCCGGCATCGGGCGGTCGGCTCCTCTCCCCTCCCCACCTCCCCCGCCACCGGCATCGGCCGATGGCTGGCAGGATGACGAGCGGCGCATCCGCCCGCTCTGGCAGGTGGAGGAGGAGACGATCGACGAGGCGATCCGTCTGTGCCATGGCAACATCACCCGTGCGGCGGCTTTGCTGGAAATAAATCCCTGCACCATCTATCGTCGTCGCCAGAAGAAGCGCGCGGGCTGAGCCTGTAACGGAAAGAACAGCGATGATCACCGAGATCCGGCACATCATCTTCTCCAACGACGAGCTGAAGCTCGTCTTCCAGTCCGTTCCCCTGGAAGGGTTCGACCCCGCGCGGCGCATCACCCGCATCCAGGTGGTCGAAGGCCCGCCCCCCTCCATCCGCATTCAGACGGAGGCACCCGGCGGCGGTGCCCGTGCCGAGCTGGAGGTGGAAAGCTATCAGTTGGCCCGGCTGATGGTCGCCTATTGCCGGGACAAGAAGATCCCGCTGCCCAAGGATGCGCTGAAAACCATCCATGCCCAGGGCGATGCGCTGTGCTTTTCCATCATGAGCACGCTGGGATAGGCTGTTTCAGGGCGCCCTCAAACGCCGGGCGGGCCCATCCGGGCCCTTGGCTTGCGCGACCACGCGGTCGCGGTCCGGCAGTCGCCGGCCTATGTCGATCGTGCAGGTGACGGGTTGGAATCAGGCACCGGTCGGCCTATACTGATCCTGCTGGAACCAGACACGGAATCGGGACCATGGAAGTCAGCTCCTCCGCCGGTTATGCCTCGGCCGTCAGTCTGCTGAATACACGCAGCCAGATCCAGACCGAGCAGGTGCGCGCCGCCTCCGACCAGACGCAGCAGGTGACAGACCTGCTCTCCGGTGGTGGTGCGACGCAATCCGCCGCAACGGGTGGGCGCGGCCAGATCGTCGATATCCGGGTCTGATCCCGCCATCTCAAGATTCTCCGTACTTCGGGCCCGGTCGACAGCCATCGACCGGGCCTTTCTGTTTGATTTACACGTTCCTCAGGCGCCGGCGTGGCCTCCGGCCACTTGGCTTCACGCGGGCATGGGCCCGTGGGCCGCCGGTCGGCGGCCTGCACCGGTCCTTGTCACGACCGTTGCCATGCACCCGGCTTATCCGCAAAGGTCATCAACGGTCGCCTATGCTTTATGGCCAGCCGGTCCGCGCACCCCCTATCCTTCGCGATTCCAAGCCGTTATCTTGTCGGCCACGAAAGGCGCCCGGCAGTGGCGCGGCAGCAAGGACGAATGGCATGAGCGACATTTCCATTGGCGTGGGTGGTCCGGCAGATCAGGGCCGCTTGGCGATGGACGCCGGCAATCATGCCGAGGCGGTGCCCCTGCTGCGGGAGGCGATCCTGGACGATCCCGGCGACGCAACGCTGCGCGCCGACCTGGGTGTGGCGCTGGAGACGCTGGAGGATTATGACGGTGCGGCCCAGGCCTATGCCGCCGCCGCCGCGCTGGAGCCGGACAATCCCATCTTCCATTTCAACCAGGGCGCCGTGGCCCAGGCGCGGGGCCGCGCCCATGATGCCGCCGGCCATTATCTGGACGCGCTGGAGCGCGAGCCCCTGTTCGCCGAAGCCTATTACAACCTGGGCACCCTGTTCTTCGATGCCGGCCATTTGGAGATCGCGGCAGAGCATTATGGCAACGCCCTGAAGGCGCGGCCCGATTATGCGGAGGCTGCCAGCAACCTGGGCCTGACATTCCGTCGCCTGGGCCGGCAGGAGGCGGCGGTGGAACAGTTCCAGCTGGCCCTGCGCCTGCGCCCGGAACTGACCATCACCCATTCCAACCTGGGCCTGACCCTGGCGGAAGCCGGGCGCTATGACGAGGCCATCGCCTGTTTCGGTCAGGCGCTGGCCATGGACCCGGAAAGCTCGTCCCTGCATATCAACATCTCGCTGGCCTGGCGTGGGATCGGGCGGATCGACATGGCGGCCGATGCGGCGCTGAAGGCCCTGCGTCTGGCGCCCGACAGCACGACGGCCCAGGTGGAGCTGGGTGCCGTCGCCGCCAACCTACGGCGCACAGGGGCCGAGGCGACCCTGGGAAGCCTGCTGGATGGCTGGCGGGAGATCGCGGGCGATACCGCGCAGCTTCAGCACACGCTGGCGGCGTTGGGTGAGGCCCCGGCCCCGTTGCGTGCCGGCGATGCCTATCTGGCCCAGACCTTCGACGCATCGGCCAAGCGCTTCGACGAGATGATCGGGTCGTTGGGCTATGCCGTGCCCGAGGCCATCGGCGAGGCGCTGCTGCGTCATGTCGGCGAGGGCAAGGCGGACAAGGACATCCTGGATGCCGGCTGCGGCACGGGCCTGGCGGCCCCGCACCTGGCGGCCTATGCCAAGAGCCTGACGGGTGTCGATCTGTCCCTGTCCATGTTGCAGCAGGCCCTGCGCCGCGGGCTCTATTCGTCGCTGGACCAGGCGGAACTGGGTGCCTATCTGATCGCCCGGCCACAAAGCTTCGACATTGTCACCGCCGGCGACGTGCTGTGCTATTTCGGGGAGCTGGAGGATTTGTTCCGTTCCGCCGGCAACAGCCTGCGTCCGGGCGGCCTGCTGATCGCCTCGGCGGAAACCGTGTCGGCCGGCAAGCCCTATGTTCTGCATGAGGGTGGGCGTTATGCCCATGATCCGGCCTATGTGCAGGAAAGTCTGGTGAAGGCCGGGCTGACGATGGTGGAACTGGCACCGCTGGTCCTGCGTTACGAAGGTGGCAAGCCCGTGGAGGGCGTGCTGGCCATCGCCCGCAAATCCTGACCCGCCAACGGCCCGAATAGTCTTTTCCCGGGGGCAGGGGCGTGCGATTGAGTGCGCTCCGGCCCCCTTTGTCTTCAGAACCCGCGTGTGTATATGACCCAGCCCCCCACCATCATCCCGGTCCTGCTGTCCGGTGGCTCCGGTTCCCGCCTCTGGCCCGTGTCGCGTGAACGGTTTCCAAAGCAGCTTCTGAAGCTCAGCGGCGACCGCACCATGATCCAGGAGACGGCGCTGCGCGTGGGCGCGGATTTCGGCTTTGCCGACCCGATCGTCATCTGCAACCAGGAACACAGGTTCGCCATCGCCGAGCAGCTGCAGGAAGTGGGCATCCGCCCCACCGAACTGGTGCTGGAACCGTTCGGGCGCAATACGGCGCCGGCGGCGGCCGTGGCGGCGCGACTGGCGGCGCGGCGCGATCCGGCCGCGCTGGTCCTGCTGTTGCCGGCCGACCATGTCATCCTGGCGGCCGATGCCTTCCGCGCCGCCGTGGCGCAGGGGGCGGTGGCGGCGGCTTCCGGCAAGCTGGTCACCTTCGGCATCCAGCCGACCAGCCCGGAAACCGGTTACGGCTATATTGAAACGGGCGAGCCGATTGCGGGTGCCCAGGGTGCCTTCGCCGTGAAGCAGTTCGCGGAGAAGCCGAAGCTGGAGGTGGCGAAGGCCTATGTGGCCGGCGGCCGGCACCTCTGGAACAGCGGCATGTTCCTGTTCCGCGCCGACCGGTTCGTGGCGGAACTGGAGCGCCATGCACCGGATGCCCTGGCGGCGGCCGATGCGGCCATCGCGGCGGCCAAGGTCGACCTGGATTTCCTGCGCCTGGACCCCGAGACCTTCGCCAAGGCCCCCAACATCTCCATCGATTTCGCGGTCATGGAGAAGACGGACAGTGCGGCCATCGTGCCCTGCGACATCGGCTGGACCGATGTCGGCGCCTGGAGCGCGCTCTGGGACATCGCCGGCAAGGATGCGGGCGGCAATGCCGTGCTGGGCGATGCCATCCTGGTGGATGCGCAGAATAATCTGGTGCGGGGCGAGGTCGGGCTGACCGCCCTGGTCGGTGTGAAGGACCTTGTGGTCATCACCACCGACGATGCCGTGCTGGTCGCCGACCGGGCGCGGGTACAGGATGTGAAGGCCGTCGTCGACCGGCTGAAGGCGGAGGGGCGGACGGAGCGGCTGGACCATCGCCGCACCTACCGTCCCTGGGGCTATTCCCATCTGGTACATCAGGGGGCGGGGTTCGAGGTGCGGCGCCTGACCATCCGGCCCGGCCATAAAATCTCCCTGCAGAGACATGAGCACCGGGCGGAACACTGGATCGTTGTCCAAGGCGAGGCCAGGGTGACGCTGGGGGATGAGAAGCGCATCGTCCGCCTGAACGAGAGCGTGTTCATCCCCGCCGGTGTGCCGCACCGGCTGGAGAATGAGGGCGATACCGACCTGTGCCTGGTGGAGGTGCAGACCGGTGAGGTGATCAGCGTCGATGACATCTTGCGCATCGAGGATCATTACGGCCGGGCGTAATCGCTGTTGACCGCATATCGCGCTGCGGCAACCATGGCGGCCTCCCCTAGCCCGGAGCCGCCATGCGCCTGGATCGCCGTCACCTGCTGATCACCGCCCTGTCCCTGCCCTTCACCCTGCCGGCGACCGCGCAAGGCGCCTCGCTGCTGGACCGGGTACGCAAGGCGGGGGTGATCCGTATAGGGACGACAGGGGATTATTTCCCCTATTCCTTCCGCGACCTGAAGACCGGTGGTTTCCAGGGGTACGAGATCGATGTGGCCACGCGGCTGGCCGCCGATCTGGGCGTGAAGCTGCAACTGGTGCAGGCAACCTGGCCGACGCTGGTGGCCGGCCTGATGGCCCGCAAATACGACATCGCCGCCACGGGCGTGACGGTGACGCCGGAACGGGCCAAGGCGGTGGCGTTCAGCAAGGCCTATCTGCACCCGACCTTCATCCCCCTGATCCTGAAGAAGGATGCGGAGCGGTTCAAAAGCTGGGACGACCTGGACCAGCCGGGGGTGACCATCGCCGTACAGCAGGGTACCGCGCCGGAGACCATGGCCAAGAAGGTGTTCACAAAGGCCCGCATCCTGTCGGTGGCCGACCCGGTGATCGATTTCACCGAGGTGCTGGCCGGCCGCGCCCAGGCCGCCTTCACCGACAATCTGTATTTCCTGACCAAGATCGGAAGGGAATATCCGCAACTGACCATGCTGACCAACGGCACCCGTCCCGGCACGGAGACGGACAATGCCATCATGAGCATGCCGGGCGATGCCGACTGGCTGCTGTGGCTGAACAAATGGATCGATGCCCGCCTGGCCGATGGCTTCTTCGACGGGCTGTTCAAGACCTGGTTCGAGGGCACGGGGCCGGCCCGGTGATCCGCCGCCTGCCGCCCCTGCTGGTCCTGGCAATGCTGCTGGCCGGCTGTGCCGGCGACGGCTGGCACATCGTCGATCCACGCACGGACGAGGGCTGGGGCAATATCGCCTTCCTGCTGGCGGGTGCCGGCCTGACCCTGGGCCTGTCGGCGGCGGCACTGGCGTTGGCCATGGTCATCGGGCTGGTCACCGCCATTGCACGGGGCAGCCGCTGGCGGGCCCTGCGCCTGGGCAGCGGCGCCTATGTCGAACTGATGCGTACCCTGCCCCTGTTCGTGCTGCTGCTCTGGGTGTTCTACGCCCTGCCCATCCTGGTGCAGGGGCTGGACCCGGATGGCGTGGGTTTCGCGCTGCTGGGCTGGATTTCGACGCTGACCCCTTTCACGGCGGCAGTCATCGCCCTGGCGCTGAATGCCGGGGCCTTCCTGTCGGAGATTTTCCGGGCGGGGATCGAAGGGGTGCCGAAGGGGCAGGTGGAGGCGGCACAGTCGCTGGGCATGGGCCGCTGGCTGACGCTGCGCCGCATCGTCCTGCCCCAGGCCCTGCGCCGCATGCTGCCGCCCATCGTCGGGCAGTTCATCCATACGGTGAAGGACAGTTCGCTGGCATCGGCCATCGGTCTGGCCGAACTGACCCGCCGGGCCACGGAATTGCAGACCCAGACCTATCGCCCGCTGGAACTCTACACGCTGCTGGCCCTGGAATATCTGGTGATCCTGCTGCTGCTGTCGCGCCTGTCGCGCTGGCTGGAGCGGCGCTGGGGCGGCGAGAGGTAGTGCCACTGGCAGGAACGAAGTTCGTGCCAGTGAGGCCGGCGACTGCCGGCCCGCGCCCCCATGGGCGCGTAAGCCAAGCCGACGGACGTCGGCGCCCGGCGCCTGAGGGCGCATGAAGGTAGTGCCTGAACGGACGCTACCTTTCCCCCTCCCCTTCAAGGGCCAAGCTCTGTTACTCTTTGATGGAAGCACCCCCGATGCAGGGGTGCCGGCAAAGGGGAAGGAGGCGCCATGAGCACCGTGACAACCGATTGCCTGCTCTACACACGCCACAGTACGGAAGGCGTGGCGGAGATCACCTTCAATCGGCCGAACTGTCTGAACGCCTTGAACCTGGACATGGCGGCCGCCTTCGCGGAGGCGGCGACCAATGCCGCCAACGACCCCAAGGTGCGGGTGCTGATCCTGACGGGGCGCGGTACCAGCTTCATGTCGGGCGGCGATATCAATGCCTTCCACAAGCTGCTGTCGGCGCCGGCGGCGGAGCGGCGGGACCATATCTCCCGCCTGATCGACTTCACCCATCAGGCGGTGACGGCACTGCGCCGCATGGAAAAGCCGGTGATTGCCGGCATCCATGGCACGGCGGCGGGGCCGGGCATCGGCATCACCCTGGCCTGCGATCTGGTGGTGGCGTCCGACCGCGCTGTCTTCCAGATGGCTTACGGCCCCCTGGGCACGACGCCGGAGGCCGGGGCCACCCATGCCCTGCCGCGCCTTGTCGGCTCGCGCCGCGCGGCGGAACTGGCGCTGCTGGACCGGCGCCTGACGGCGCTGGAGGCGCTGGAACTGGGCATTGTCAACCGCATCTGCCCGGCACCGATGCTGGCGGAGGAAACGCGTTGCGTGGCGCGCAAACTGGCCGGTGGGGCCGCTATCGCGTCCGGCCGGACCAAGCGTCTGCTGTATCTGTCGCTGGAGCATAATTTCCAGCAGCAGCTGGCGGCGGAGCGGGAGACCTTCCTGTCGGCCATCGACAGCCCGGAATTCGCCGAGGGCATCACCGCCTTCGTGGAACGCCGCCGGCCGTTCTTCGGCGGCTGCTGACGGGCATCTGTGGCAAAGGCGTGAGGATGCCGCATGCGACATCCTCACCCAGCGCACATCCCGCACCCGCGAACGCAGTTGCAACTTAATCGCAGGTAAAGTACCACCGGGGATGTGGGGTGCATCCCAGGGGACGGATGATGGCGAAGCGGAATTTCGTGCGGGTTGCGGCGGGCATGGCCCTGTCGGCATTGCTGGCCGGTCCAGCCATGGCGGAGCCGATGGTGAACGGGCATTCCCTGTCGCCCTGGGGCATGTTCATGGCCGCCGATTGGGTGGTGAAGTCGGTGATGATCGGGCTGGCCGCCGCATCCGT
Organism: Niveispirillum sp. KHB5.9; assembly: GCF_048066115.1. Taxonomy (NCBI): domain Bacteria; kingdom Pseudomonadati; phylum Pseudomonadota; class Alphaproteobacteria; order Rhodospirillales; family Azospirillaceae; genus Niveispirillum; species Niveispirillum sp. KHB5.9. The sequence continues at coordinate 338,375 of NZ_JBLTYX010000001.1, forward strand.
TGCCACCTGGACCATCTTCATCGCCAAGCTGCTGGAACTGTCGGCCGCCAAGCGCCGCGCCGCCGAGGCGCTCGCTCGCCTGGATGCGGCCCGCGGTCTGGCCGACGCCACAGCCGGCCTGTCCGATCCGCGCGACCCGTCGGCCCCGATGCTGCGTGCCGTGCTGGAGGAACTGGAACAGTCCGCCGACCTGCCCGTCGACGGCATCAAGGAACGCGCCGCCAGCCGGCTGGAACGGATCGAGGCCGCCGTGGCCCGCGCATCGTCGCGCGGCACGGGCGTACTGGCCTCGATCGGCGCCACGGCCCCGTTCGTGGGCCTGTTCGGCACCGTCTGGGGCATCATGAACAGCTTCATCGGCATCGCCGAAAGCCACACGACCAACCTGGCCGTCGTGGCGCCCGGCATCGCGGAGGCGCTGCTGGCCACGGCTATCGGCCTGGTGGCGGCCATCCCGGCCGTGCTGGTCTATAACGCCCTGACGCGCATCATCGGCGGCTATCGTGCCCAGGTGGGCGATGCGTCGGCCGCCGTGCTGCGCATCCTGTCGCGCGATCTGGACCGGCGCGGCGTGAAGCCCCGCCTGCGTGCCGCGGAGTAAGGCCGATGGCCGCGAAGCTGCGTACCGGCGGGGATGACGACCTGTCGGAAAACCACGAGATCAATGTCACGCCCTTCATCGACGTGATGCTGGTGCTGCTGATCATCTTCATGGTGGCGGCCCCGCTGGCCACCGTCGATGTGCCGGTCGACCTGCCGGCTTCCAGCGCACCCAATGCCGAACGCCCGCCCAAGCCGCTGTTCCTGTCGGTGAAGGCGGATTTGGGTTTGGCCATCGACGATACGCCGGTGGCGGGCAAGGACGCGCTGGCCGCCGCCCTTGACGCCGCCACGGGCGGCGACAAGGAACAACGCGTGTTCCTGCGCGCCGACAAGACCGTGCCCTATGGCGACCTGATGGATGTGATGAACAGCCTGCGCGATGCCGGCTATCTGAAGGTCGCACTGGTCGGGCTGGACGGTGCCGCCGTGGGGGCCGCACCGTGAGCGTGGCGGTGCTGCCGCAGGGTGGGGTGCGCTGGCCCATGGCCTTCGCCCTGGCACTCGGCGCGCATCTGGCGGTGGCGGGCTTCGTGGCCCTGAAGCCGCAGGCACCGCCCCTGCCTGAACCGCCGCCGGCCCAGCCGGCCCTGCTGCTGGATCTGGCACCGCCGGCTCCGCCGCCACCACCCCCTCCCCCACCGCCCAAGCCGGTGGTGCAGCCCCCGGCGCCCAAGCCGCCGCCGGTCATCGAGCGGGCGGCGGCCAAGCTGCCGCCCCCGCCCAAGGAGAAGGCGCGGCCGGAGCCGCCGACCCAAACCCCGCCGCAGTCCATGGCCGACCCGGCCCCAGCCGCCAAGCAGGTTGCCGATGCCGACCCGACGAGCAGCCGCGCGGCACCCGCCGGTCCACCGCCCGACGCCATGGCCCTGTTCCAGGGCAAGCTGATGGCGCATCTCGGCCGGCACAAGCGCTATCCCATGGGTGCGCGCCAACGGCGCCAACAGGGCACCGCCTGGGTCCGGCTGACGGTGGACCGCCAGGGACGGGTACTGTCGCATAAGCTGGAGCGCAGCTGCGGCGTGGAACTGCTGGACCGGGAGGCGGAGGAACTGCTGGCAAGGGCCCAACCGCTGCCGGAGATCCCGGCCGAACTGGGTCAGGACCAGATGGAACTGGTGCTGCCGGTGGAATTCAGCCTGCGATAGGCTGGAGTGTGCGGGCCCGTTTCGTGGCCACGGGTTCGGCCATCACGGCCGGCGGGTCGCGGCTGAACAGCACGTCGGTCTGCGTGTCGGGCAGGCGGGAGATCGGTACCAGCCCCTGCGGCCGCGTCCAGTTCAGATACCAGGCGTAACTATACTGGTTCTCGATGGCACCGGCCCGGAAACCCGCGTCGGTGAAACGCTGGAAGATGGCGTGCCAGGCATCCGGACCATCCTCCACGCTGGCTTCCACCAGCACATGGCGCAGGTTGGGGAACCGGTCCAGATGGGCCAGGATATGTTCCAGCACCGGCCGTTCCGCGCCTTCGATATCGATCTTGATGAAGGCGGTGCTGTGCGCTTCCGCCTTGCTGAGAATCTCATCGATGGGCAGGGCGGGAACGGTGCCGCCCGCGTCGAAGCCGCGACCTTCCAGGATCGTGGTGCGGCCGATATTGCTGGCCGGCCCGTCATAGATCGTCACCTCCCCCCGTTTGTCGGCGACGGCGACGTTGCGCACGCTGACCGGCAGCGGCGCGTTCATGTCGACATTGTCCTGCAGCAGGGCGGCAATCCGGGGTGATGCCTCGATGGCGATGACGGCACCGGTGGAGCCGGTCAGGTGTGCGGCCAGCAAGGTGAAGAAGCCGACATTGGCACCGATATCGACCACGACGTCACCCGGGCGGATCGATGCCTCGAATTGGGCGGAGACCTCCGGTTCCCAGACGCCGAAATGGATGATGCAGTTCTGGATCAGGTCCCGCTCGTCGCAGGCCATGGCCGCACCGAAATAGGTCGTGGCGATCCGCCGGGGCCGAAGGACACGGATAATCCTGTTATAGATCCGGAAAAGTAGAACGCCACCCGGTATCATTCCCCAAAAGAATGACATGACATTGCGCCTTACCATTATGCGCCCCCGCGAGTGTCTTTTATCACGAGGGTAGAATATGGACTTTACCGGGATTCCGGCGGACCAATAGGTGATACCGGGTTTCCCTTTTGGACCTAGGCGGAAAGCTAATATCCTTTTGCCCTGTCCACGACATTGACTAGGCCTTTGCCGGTCCGATGCCGGGCGATATTGGCGGTGATGATGCGCGATGCCGTCCCAGGATGGGTCAGGGCGGCCGTGTGCGGCAGGATGGTGATGGCGGAGTGGGTCCAGAACGGATGATCGGTCGGCAATGGCTCCGTCGCGAACACATCCAGGGTGGCACCGGCCAGCCGACCCCCGTCCAGCAGGGGGATGAGGTCGTCTTCCACCAGATGGCCGCCACGCGCGGCATTGATCAGGAAGGCACCCGCCGGCAGCAGCGACAGGGTGCGGCGGTTCAGGATGCCGCGCGTCTGGTCCGTCAGGGGCAGCAGGCAGACCAGGATATCGGCCTGCGCCAGCATCGCCTCCAACCCGTCGGGGCCGTGAAAGCAACGGATGCCGGCAATATCCTTCGCTGTCCGGCTCCAGCCCAGCACATCGAAACCGAAGCCGGTCAGGGCCCTGGCGCTGGCGGCCCCCAACTCGCCCAGGCCCAGGATGGCCACACGGCGGTCGGACGCCAGCGTCTGGCTCAGGGGTTTCCACAGGCCCTCCCGCTGCTGTTGCTCATAAGTCGGCATGTGGCGATGGTAATGCAGTACCCGCATCACCACGAATTCCACCATGCTGCTGACCAGGGTCGGGTCGACCATGCGCACCAGCGGCAGATGGGCCGGCAGACTGTCATCCAGCAGCACATGTTCGACGCCGGCCCCCAGCGAGAACACGGCCTTCAGGTTGGGCAGGCCGTCCAGCACGCCCTTGGGCTGCTTCCAGACGAAGGCATAGTCGATCTCCGCCGGATCGCCGATATCGGGCCAGACGCGGATTTCCAACCCGGGATCGGCCGCCGCCAATGCCGCCTTCCATGCTTGCGTATCGACATGGAAGCAGGCGAACAGCATCACGGGCATGGTTATCGGCCTTTGGGTGGGCGGGGCGCCCACCATACAAACCGCACGGCGGCGTTAAAAGCCCGCTGAACAGCCTTCCGGTTTGAATACCCGGCGCGTGCCGGGCGGGGAATTGGCCCATTTGGCCCGCGCCCGGGTGGGGCGCGGCGACAGAGTGCCGCCGCAATTGGGGCAGACACCCTTCAGCACGTGGTCGGCGCAGTCCCGGCACCAGGTACATTCGAAGGAGCAGATGAAGGCCCCCTCCTCATCCGCCGGCAAATCCCTGTCGCAGCATTCGCATCCCGGCCGCATCTCCAGCATCGCATTCTCCTTGTTGTTCCCTCAGGCGCCGGGTGCCCGCATCCGCGGGCTTGGCTTACGCGACCACGCTGTCGCGGGCCGGCGGTCGCCAGCCTCCAGCATCATGAGTCAAAACCCCATGATGCTGGCATAAGACGCCGGGTTAATCCCTTGCGCAAGGCGGGGTCCGGACCGGTAGCGGACCTTTTCGGCCAAGCTATTCAAGCCGCAATGCCACCTGTCCCGTGAAGGGGCTGACCGCGATATGGCTGAAGCGGGTGCCGGTGCGGGCGGCGAATTCGGTCCAGGCCTTGAACTCGTGGTCCGCCCAGGTGCGGTTGCCGATGAATTCGTCGAAGACCAGCACGCTTCCCGGTACCAGACGCGGCTCCAGGGCGGCCAGCACGGTGACGGTGGAACTGTAGATGTCGCAATCGATATTGGCGAAGCGGACGGGGCCGGGATGATCCGCCAGGAAACCCGGCAGCACGTCGTCGAACCAGCCCTTGTGCAGGCTGACATTGGCGGGCATGGCGGGCAACTCCGCACTGCCGAGGTCGAAAGTGCCGGCCAGCTCGTTACCCCAGCCTTCCGGCAGCCCTTCGAAACTGTCGAACCCGTGTGCATGCTGGCCGGCCGCCGCCGCGATATGGCGCAGTGAGGTGCCGCGCCTTACGCCGAATTCAAGCACCAGACCCGGCTGCTCCGCCGCTTCCAGTGCGAAGCGCAACAGGTCGGCCGACAGGCCGAAGATGCGGAAATCGGGAGCCAGATGCGAGACCAGGACGCGGGCACCATCCAGGATCGCCCCTTCCCCCGTCGCTTCACCGCCGGTCAGCACGTCATAGGCGGCCAGATATCCGGCATATTTGCGGTTGGCGCCGGGGACGGCGGCGGCATGGTGCAGCCTTTCCCGTGCCGCTTCCAGCCCCTGTGTCCCGATCACGCAGGCATGGCTGGCGAACCACCCGGCGGCATGGCCGGGATCATCGGCCAGCACCCTATCGAAATCGGCCAGCGCGCCGGCGGCGTCACCCAGATAATGCAGCGACAGGGCGCGCTGATAGCGGATAGCGGGCGGCAGGTGGCCCATGGTAGATTCCACCGCCGTGACCAGGGCCACGGCGGCCTCGTAGCTGGCGTCACGGCGCAGGGCATTGGCCAGCGCCTCCGTCACCACAAGATCGGCGGGATCGGCCGTATGCAGGTCGGCCAGGATGGGCACGGCCGCATGCATCTGGCCCAACCCGTTCAACGCCCTAGCCAGGGCGAAGCGCAGGACCCTGTCGCCAGGCGCCAGTTCAATGGCACGGGTCAGGTGCCGATGCGCCTGCGCATGCACGTTCAGTCCGACCAGCGCCCGGCCCAGCAGGCCCAGCCCCGCCGCATCGTCGGGCGGGCCGGGCTGGGTCAGCAGCCGGCGCACGACGCGGTAGCGGCCGGCGGCCAGCTGGTCGGCCGCCTGTGCCAAAATGTCGGGCGGGGTGGGCATGGGGGCTGCGTCCGGCGGTTGGGGTTCTCCCGCCTGCCTACCACGCCCCCGCCCTGCCCGTCACCCCAGCACGCGGTACCAGGCCCGGAAGGCGTTGGTATAGAAGACGGGGTTGAACAGGGTCCAGGCGCCCAGGCTTGCCGGCAGGGTGAAGGACGTTGCGGCCTGTTCCAGGGGCAGGCCGGCCGCATGGGCGCGCCGCGCCGCCGCCTCCACCGCGTCCAGCACGCCCTGATAGGATGAGAGTTCCCTGGAGCTGGCCAGCGGGCCATGGCCGGGCACGGTCAGGGCCGATGGTTCGGCCAGCAGCGCCTTCACGGCGGTCGACAGTTTCAGCGGGTCGGCATCGACATAGTTGGGGAAGATGCCGTTCCACAGCAGGTCGCCGCCGAAGATGATGCGCGGATCGTCCACCTCCACGCTGATGTCACTGTCCGTATGGCCGGTACGGGCCACCAGCCGGACCTTGCGATCGCCCAGGTCCAGCGTGGCCTCGCCTTCTGGCACCACCATGGTGGGCAGCAGCACGGGCGGGGCCTTGGCGAAGGGGCTGCCTTCGGCGGGCTTGGCCAGGCCGTTGCGTTCGGCCGACAGGCTGCCCGTGCGCGCGGTCATCAGCAGTTCCGGACCGGTCGCCCCCTGGCGGAACCCGGCCAGACCGCCGACATGGTCCAGGTGGTAATGGGTGGCCACGACATGGGTGGGCCGGCGGCCGGTCAGGGCCAGTGCCTGATCGGACAGCCAGGCGGCGCCGGCCGGGGTGTTGAACCCTTCCACTACCAGCACTGCGTCACGTCCGGCGATGATGCCGCCATTGGACAGGGTCGTGCGGTCGCCGCGTCCGCCATCGGGCAGGAAGGGTGTGCTGACCACGGCCCACACACCCTCGGCCAGCTTCTCGATCCGGGCGAAGGGCGTGGTGACGACCGGATCGGACAGGGTGCGGGCCTGGGATTTGCGCGCGGTGGCGCCGCCCGCCGTCAGCGCCAGCGCCACCCAGGCGCCACAGCCGATGGCATGGCCCAGGAACCCCCGCCGGTCGCAGCCGCACTTGTCCATGATCGTCCCCCCAAAATGAAGCGGGGGCATTGGAACCGGTCCAATGCCCCTTTGCCAAGCCCCCAAACGGACGGAAAACGGACCGGCCCTACACTTTCAGTGTCAGGTCGATCCGGGTGCCGGCATCCAACTGGTACGGGCCCCATACGGCACTGCTGCTGGCATTGCCGGCATTGTCCACGGCGTCCAGGCGGATGGACCAGTGGCCGGGCGCCAACGCGAAACCGCCCGTCCTGGGAAAACGGCCCTTTTCCTGCAGGAACCAGGCGCCCAGCCCCTTGGGATCGCGACCGACACTGTTGCCGGCAACGGTGCCCAGTGAATGGGCGGTGCCGGTGCTGTCGACGCCGACCACGGTGACGCTGCTGAGATTGTCCTTGGCCTTCGGCACGGGCACGATGGCGACGAAGGCCTGGGTGGGGGCCACCACCGGTTCGTCCGGCGTGTCGGGGCCGGTGCGCACACCCAGCTTGCGCAGGATATTGTTGATACCGGTGCTGCCGCCGGCCAGGACCAGGGCTGTCACCAGCTTGGACACGAAACCGATGCTGGTCTGGTCGCCACCATAGGCGGTGATCAGGGTGGCCACCACGTCCAGACTGAATTCATGCACGATGGCGGCGGCGAACAACAGGCTGACCAGCGGCTTCACCGCCTTGTTGTCGAAGGTCTCGCGGAACAGCTTCCAGTCGAAGATCAGGGCCAGGGCCTGTTCCAGGACGATGGCGATGACCGCCAGCTTGGTCAGCGCCTGCACCGACGCAGTGTACATGTCGGGCGCCATGACCGACCCGACACCGGTGGTCGGGGTGGGAACCGCCGCCGGCTCGACCTGGGCCAGGGCACCGGCCACCGGCAGCACCAAGATCGCCCCCGTCACGACAGATCGCCACAGCCAGACACGCGACATCGTTCCCTCCCCCGTTTGGCGTTGAACAGTGATTTTATAACTGATAACGGCAAAAGGTAGATTGGGCAATCATGCGATGCACGTAAAGGGTGTTATCATTTCAGGCGCCCTCAAACGCCGGATCGGCTTCCGGTCCCGGTAACCGATCAAGTCACCGCATCGCGCGACTGGAACCGATCCTCCCGCCAGATGCCGCGTTCCATGATCCCGGCCAGGATGTCCACCGCATCCGCCACCTGCCCATAGGTCAGGTAGAGCGGGGAAAAGCCGAAGCGCAGCGTGTCCGGTGCCCGGAAATCACCGATCACCCCGGCCTCGATCAGGGCCTTCATGATCGGATAGCCTTGCGCATGGGCCAGGGCGACATGGCCGCCGCGTTCATTGCCGTCGCGTGGGCTGTCCAGGCGGAAGCCGTGGCCGGCGCAGCGTTCCTCCAGCAAGGCGATGAACAGGTCGCCCATGGCGCGCGACTTGGCGCGGGCCAGGTGCTTGTCGGCGCGCGCCGCGATGTCGATGCCGGCTTCGGCCACCTGCAAGGACAGGATGGGCTGGGTACCGGTCATCATGCGGGCAATGCCCTCGGCCGGCTGGAAATCCCGGTCGAAGGCGAAGGGTGCGGCATGGCTCCACCAGCCCGACAAGGGCTGGCGCATCGCATCATGGTGGCGCCGGGCTGCGAAGATGAAGGCGGGGCTGCCCGGCCCGCCATTCAGGTACTTATAGGTGCAACCAACGGCGAAATCGGCCTTGGCCGCGTTCAGGTCCACCGGGATGGCCCCGGCGGAGTGGCACAGGTCCCAGACGGTCAGGGCACCGACCGCATGTGCCTTGGTGGTGATGGCATCCATATCCAGGATATGGGCGGTCTTGTAATGCACATGGGTCAGGGCGACGACGGCGACATCGTCGCGGATGGCATCCGCGATGGCGTCCTTTTCCACGAAGCGGATCTCATGCCCCTGGCCCAGGAACGCGGTCAGCCCCTGCACCATGTAATTGTTGGTGGGGAAATTGCTGCCTTCCATGACGATGACACGCCGGTCCGGACGCAGGGCACAGGCGGCGGCCACGGCCTTGAACTGGTTCAGGCCGGTGGCGTCGGTCACCACCATCTCGCCCGTGTCGGCCCCCAGCAGCCCGGCCAGACGGTCACCCAGGCGACGGGGCGCGGTATACCAGCCGGCACTGTTCCAGGACCGGATCAGGCCCTCGCCCCATTCCTGGGCCGCCGCCTCCGTCGCGCGTGTGGCGGCTTTGGTCGGCATCGGGCCCAGCGAATTGCCGTTCAGATAGATCACGCCCGGCGGCAGGGTGAATTCATCGCGGAACGGGGCCAGCGGGTCGTTGCGGTCCATGGCTTCGATCTCGGCGCGCGTCGGCATTCTGGGTCCCCGTCGATGGTCGGAACCCCGAACATGCCAACGCCCGCTTGGCCGTCAAGGGCCGAGCGGGCGTGTGCTGAACAAAGACGGTTTATGCTGGTCGAACCCGCGATCGCGCACGGAGATTGCTAAATCCCGCCACCATCGCTGAAGGCGTAGATGTCGTAGGAGGCCAGCGCCCGGCCGATATCGGCGATGGCGCGATTGGCGGTGGGCAGGCGGCCGCCCATGGTGATGAAGCCATGCACCATGTCCGGGTACAGCCGGTGCAGCACCGGCACGCCGGCCGCCGCCAGCCGCCCGGCATAGGCGCGCCCCTCATCCAGCAGCGGATCGAACCCGGCGGTGATGATCACCGTGGGCGGCAGGCCGTCCAGCCGCTCGGCACGCAAGGGGGAGACCTGCCAGTTGCCTTCCACCTCCTGCCCGGCCAGATAATTGCGGACATAGGCGACATAGGCCTGGCGGGTCAGCAGATAGCCGTCGGCGCGGGTGAAATGGCTGGGCAATCCTGCCGACAGATCCACGGCGGGGTAGATCAGCACCTGGGTCTTCAGCACCGGGCCGCCGGCATCGCGTGCCTTCAGGGCCAGGACGGCGGCGATATTGCCGCCGGCACTGTCGCCCGCCACGCCGATGGCCAGCGGATCGATGGCCAGCAGTTGGGCATAGGCCGACAGCCAGCGCAGGGCCGCCCAGCCATCCTCGATGGCGGCAGGCCAGGGATGTTCGGGCGCCAGCCGGTAATCGACGGCAACGATGGCATGGCCCGTGGCCACGGCCAGTTGCCGGCACAGCGTGTCATGGCTGTCCAGGTCACCCACGGTCCAGCCACCGCCATGGAAGAACAGCAGCGCCGGCAGGGGGCGGAAGCCGAAGGACGGGCGGTAGAGGCGCAGGCGCAGCGGCCCGCCGGGGCCGATGATCGTCTCTTCCCGCACGGATGCGATCTCCGGTGCCTCCGGCCCCATGGCGCGGCGCACCTGGGTGAAGATACGGCGGGTCTCGGTCAGGTCGCCACCGCCATCGGCGCTGCCGGCGATGATGCGGACGACATCCGCCACCTCCGGCGACAGGTCGGAGCCGACCTTGAAGGCGGGCTTCTCCGGCACGACGCACAACGGCGCCGCGCGATGCGGGACGGGGGCGATGGGCAGCACGGTGCCGGTCATGGTCGTTCTCCGGTTGGGATGGTGAAGGGGCGGAGATGGCGGGCGGTGATCGGGGGAGCCGCCCGCCATCTCCAGGCGGATCAGAAGCGCACGCGGGCGCCGGTGATCACGCCATACACATCCTTGAAGTCGGCGGCGGGCGTGTCGTAGCTGTGGTTGCGGAAGCTGACATAGAAGTCGGATGCGAAGGCATCGACCGTCTGCACATAGCCCACGGACCAGGCCTTGGCATCGGCACCGACGGCGGCGAAATCCTCCTGGGTGAAATAATCCACCACGAAGGCGCTGTTGCCGACGCTGGTCAGCTTGGCGATATAGCCCAGCTTGCCGTACCAGAAATCGCTGTTGCGCGGACCCAGGTCACGGGTGCCGGCGGCGGCCGTGACATTGAAGCCGTTGGCGAACTTCACCGACACCGACCCGTTGGTCTGGGTGTCGAAGCCGGTGCGGCTGTCATTGTCGGCGTACGCAATGGCAGCCGCGATCTCGGTATCGCCGATCTTGCTGTTGTATCGGATGGCACCATCGGTAGCCCCGCCCTCGGTGAAGCTGGCCGAACCGACGAAGCCGCCGCCGAAGGTCGGCGTGTCATAGCGCACGCGATCCTCGCGGTGCAGGCCGTCGAAATTGTTGAAGGCGTTGTTGACCGTCACGCCGGCCGCCCGCGTCGCCTTGTTACGGAACGCGATGCCGCCGAAGGTGGCGCCGATATCGGAATGGCTGATCAGGGTGGAGGTGCCGGACAGATCTACCTCCGACGTCTGGTTGGTCGCCGTGTCGCCCTGGCCCACCCACAGACGGCCGAAGCTCTTGTGCTGGACCCAGAATTCCACCTTGCGCTCATTGATGGAGAAGGCGCCGCTGTCCGTGCCGAAGCCCGTGTTGCGGGTGGAGGCGGAGCTGGTTTCGAACTCGATATCCGTGCCGGCGGTCCAATTGTCGTCCAGCTTGGCCTGGCCGGCCAGACGGATGCGCGAGGACGCCGTGGCATTGTCGCCATGGATGGCGTCGCTGTCGAAACCGTCATCGGCGACAATCACGGCGCGGCCGATCTGGCCGGAAACGGTCAGCTTGACCTTGTTGTTGCCCGACTGGGCCACCTGCGGCGCCTTGAACACATCGGCGGCGACCAGCGGCGCGTCGGCCTTGTTGGGCGCGCCGGCGGCGGCGCCCGCGACGGGAGCGGCCGGGGCCTTTTCCAGCTTCTCGATACGGGTCAGCAGTTCCTTCACCTGGGCGCGCAGCGCGTCCACTTCGGAAGCGGACTGGGCGGATGCGGGCAGGGTGAAAGCGGCCAGGGCGGCACCCGTCAGCAGGGCGGCAACCTTGGAGCGGACGATATTCATCTGGGACTTCCCTTCATGGATGGTTCTTTTGGCAGCCGGGGAGAGCAGGGAGCCCGCGCACAGGTGCTCCCTTTCGCAATCTCCGTCGGGTGGGCATGGAAATCCCGCGCCGGTCACCCTGATGGGACCGGCCCCCGGCCATTTCTTTGTCGGAAGATCAGGGCCTGGCGGCGCAATCATCGCCGCCGGCGATCCATCGGATCAGAGGCAACAGGTCGTCATGGGGTGTCTCCTTGGAAGAGAGCCGGACACCACGAGGACTCGTGGCGCTTTAGCGTTTGGTGACGCGGCGCAAGCTGTCAGGTCAAATGCCCGCGGATGGGTTCAACACCATCGGTGTGGATACTGGATTTAATTTCCCATGTCGTCAATGGGGTTTTGTCAAAAATATAGAACATTTATTTTTTGTTGTTTTGCGGAAGATGCCCACCTTGCAGCTAAGGGGTGAAGGGACCGCCAGCTGAAATATTATTTTTAGTCCACATTACATCATTACCAAATGGAAGGACCTCGTTCGGGGGTTGATTTAAGCTCCGGAATTCTCCACCATTCGCGTCCAAGCAATAACAAGCAAATCCTCGGGCACTCCGCTTCTTTTGAATAATTCCAAACGACGGCGAACAACGCCGCCGCAGGGTTCCCCCTTGCCTTGGAGGCCGCCATGTTGAAGCTCGATCTGCGCCAGACGTTGCTCGCCACCCTGACGGCCCTGGCCGTGGCCATCGCCGCCACGAACGGGCTGATGCTCTATGGCACACAGAAGCAGACGGATAATCTCCACACCGTCTATGTGGATCGGGTGATCCCGATGCGTGACCTGCAGATGGTGTCGGATGCCTATGCCGTCACCATCATCGACCAGGTGGTGAAGGCCCATGTCGGCCGGCAGGGCGCCGACATTTCCGCCAAGACCATCCGCGCCGCCCTGGCCACCGCCAACCAGCGCTGGAGCGCGTATGAGGCAACGCAACTGGTGCCGGCGGAGGTGGTGATCGCGGCGGAGGTGAAGCGGCTGCGCGCGGCGGCCGATCCATCGGTGGCGGCCGCGCTGAAGGCCATGGATGCGGGGGACACAGCGGCCCTCGGCCCCCTGCTGGCCGGCGAGTTGTACAGCCATGTCGACCCGCTGACCGATGCGCTGGGCCGCCTGGTCGGGGTGCAGACGGAGGTGACGGAACAGGTATATGAGGATTCCGAAAGCATCGGCGCCATCCTGTTTACGGCCGCCATCCTGTTCTCCCTGTTCGGGGCGCTGGCTATCGGTGTCTCGGTCTGGGCCGTGGTGGTGCGCACGACGCGGCCGCTGGTCGCCATGACGGGTGCCATGCAGCGGCTGGCCGCCAACGATATCGATATCGACGTCCCCGGCGCCGACCGCCGGGACGAGATCGGGGCGATGGCCAATGCCATGGCGGTGTTCAAGGCCAATGCCCAGGAGCGCCGCCGGCTGGAAGCCGATCAGGAGCGCCAGCGGGCGGAGCGGGAGGCAAGGTCCCGTCGCATCGCCGCCCTGACGGCGGAGTTCGAGGCGGCGGCGGGCACCGTGACGGGAGAGGTCACCCGTTCCGCCGAGGAGATGCAGACCAGCGCCAACGGCCTGTCCCTGATCGCCGCCCAGACGAAGGAGGAGGCTTCGGCCGTGTCGGCCGCGACGGAGGAGGCATCCAGCAATGTGCAGACGGTGGCGGCCTCCACCGAGGAACTGTCGGCTTCCATCGGCGAGATTTCCAACCATGTGCAGCGATCCGCCACCATGGCGTCGGATGCCACCCGCAAGGCCAGCGAGGCCGACATGACCGTCACCGACCTGGCGGAGAAGGCGGCGGCCGTGGGCGATGTGGTGCGTATGATCAACGAGATCGCCAGCCAGACCAACCTGCTGGCGCTCAACGCCACGATCGAGGCGGCGCGCGCGGGAGAGGCCGGTAAGGGCTTCGCGGTGGTGGCGTCGGAGGTGAAGAACCTGGCCAGCCAGACCGCCAAGGCGACGGAGGATATCACCGCTCAGATCAAGAGCATGCAGGCCGCCACCAGCGGCACGGTCGGCGCCATCCGCGGCATTGTCGACAGCATCTCCGCCATCAACGAGGCCACGGCCACCATCGCTGCGGCCATCGAGGAACAGACCGCCGCCACGGCGGAGATCAGCCGTAATGTGCAGGAAGCATCGGCCGGCACGCAGGAGATCGCCCGTTCCGTGGCCGGCGTCCAGGACATCGCGCGGCGCACCCAGGACGCGTCCGACCATGTGCTGGGGGCCGCTGGCAGCCTGACGACCCAGGCCAAGCGGCTGACCGGCCATGTGCAAGATTTCCTGTCGGGTGTGCGGACGGCTTGAGGCGGGCTGGCGGGTGCAGGTTGTTCACCAGCCCTTGCCCGCCACATCCTCCACATAGACCAGCGCCCGCCCCTCGGCCAGCAGCATACCGTCAGGTCCGTGACAGGTGGTTTCCAGGTCCACCAGATGCTTGTCCGGCCGTATGCGGGTAACGGCGACGCGGGCCGTCAAATCCATGGCCAACGGTACCGGCGCCAGGAACCGCGTCTGCTGTTTCAGGTAATTGGTGCCCGGCCCCGGCACCTTGACCCCCAGCAGGTAGGAGAACAGGGCGCCGACCAGCGGCTCGGGCACCTGGCCCTCCGGCATCGGGGCGCCACCCAGCGACAGGTAATCTTCCACGTCGCGCGTGGTGAAGGTGCGGGTGAGGGTGGCTTCGTCGCCGACGCGGATCATGCCGCCCCTCCCATCTCGAACGTTCCCTCGCAGGTGATGGTGCCGTCGGCGATGCGTACCGCCTTCACCACCACATGATTGCCGGTGGCTTCCACGAAAAAGTGCATGGGCTCGTTCGTGTAGGTGGGGGCCGGGAAGCGCACATCCTGGGCCAGCTGTGGCACGCCTGGCCGTACCTGCCCCGCCAGTCCGCGCAGGATGGAACAGAGGTAGAGCCCATGCGCCACCGTCCGGCCGAAGCGGGTGCGGGCGGAGAAGGCGGGATCGACATGGATGGGATTGTCATCGCCGGACAGGCGGGCGAACAGGTCGAATTCCGCCTGGGTCAGGGTGCGGTCGATGCTGATGCTGTCGGGCAATGGAACCTCACAAACGATGCTTCTGCACCTTGCCCGCTGCCGTGCGCGGAAAATCCGTCACGATGATGAAGCGCTTGGGCACCTTGAAGGCGGCCAGCCTTTCGCGGCAGAAACGGGTCAGGTCGTCGGGCGATGGCGGGGCGTGGCCGGGGCGGGGCAGGATATGGGCCTGGCCCACCTCCCCCCATGTCGCATCGGCGACCCCGATGACGGCAGCCTCCAGGATGGCGGGGTGGCGGGTCAGGACATTCTCCACCTCCGCCGGATAGACATTCTCCCCGCCGGAGATGAACATCTCCTTGATCCGGCCGACGACATAGTAATAGCCATCCTCGTCGGCACGGGCCAGGTCGCCCGACCGCAGCCAACCGTCGGGGGAGAAGGCCGCCGCCGTGGCTTCCGGATGGTTCCAGTATCCGGGCGTCACCCCCGGCCCGCCGAACCACAGTTCGCCCGCCTGTCCCGGCTGCACATCCTCCCCGTCGGGCCCGACGATGCGCACGCCGCACAGGATCTGCGGCTTGCCCACCGACCCCACCTTCTCCGCCACGCGGTTGGGATCCATGATGAAGGCGGTGGGCCCCGTCTCCGTCATGCCCATGCCGTTGCACACGCGCACGCCGCGTTCCAGGAAGCGCTGGACCAGCATGTCGGACAAGGGCGCCCCGCCGCAGCCCCAGGAGCGCAGGCGGGTCAGGTCGACCTCGGCGAATCGCGGATGCAGCGACAGGCTCTGATAGATGGCCGGCACGCCGAAGATGGCATCGACGCGGCCCGCCGCCACCAGGTCCAGCATCACATCGACATCGAAGCCCGGCATGATCAGCACCCGCCCGCCGGCGATCAGGGTGGGCAGCGTGTGCAGGTTGATCCCGGCCGTATGGAACAGGGGCAGGAAATTCAGCGTCGTATCGCGCCCCGTCAGGCCCACGGGCTGGGAGATATTGATGAAATTCACCATGGCCATGGTGAAGGTATAGATCACCGCCT
This sequence comes from Niveispirillum sp. KHB5.9, assembly GCF_048066115.1. Classification (NCBI taxonomy): domain Bacteria; kingdom Pseudomonadati; phylum Pseudomonadota; class Alphaproteobacteria; order Rhodospirillales; family Azospirillaceae; genus Niveispirillum; species Niveispirillum sp. KHB5.9. Next base: position 353,802 of record NZ_JBLTYX010000001.1, read on the forward strand.
TGGGCTGGCCCGTCGTGCCGGAGGTGTAGAGCAGGTACCAGATGCCGGCGGCCGACCAGGTGCCGCGCCCGGCATGGCGCGGGCTGTCGTCGCGTCGGGCCGCATAGTCACCGTCCAAGGCTAGCGACAGGGGAATGTCGGCGGACAGTTGCGCTGCCACCTCCGCATCTTCCGCCCCCCAGAACAGCAGCTTCGGCGCGCAATCGGCCAGCAGCGGCCGGATTTCCGCCGCCGGCATGCGCCAGTTCAGCGGCACCAGGATGGCGCCGATCTTGGCGCAGGCGAACAGGATCTCGAAAAATTCGATGCGGTTGCGGCAGAGGATGGCGACACGGTCCCCCTCCCCCACCCCGCAATCGGCCAGCAGCGCGGCGGCGCGGTCGGCACGCTCATCCAGGCCGGCATAGGTGACGGTGCGGCCGGTGCCCACCTCCTCCATGGCGATGTCGCCGCCGGCCAGCTGGGCGCGCTTGGCGGTGATGTCGAAGATGCAGGGGATCATGATCCACCCCCACTTCTGCCCCCACCGGGGGCCAGCGGCGCCAGACCGAAGGTGATCAGTTCGGCCGCCGCTGCCGCGACCTCCTTGGCCGACTTGTCGGTGTTCCACACGGCATAGCGCATGCCCAGGAAGACACTCATCCCGATCAGGGCCCAGGCGCGTTCCTCCTCATGCCCCGGCCGGATTTCGCCCTTTTCCGCCGCCAGCGCCAGGTTGCGGGTATAGGCGCTGGCGAACACCTCGTAGTACCGGTGATAGGCATCCTCGGCGACGAACTGCGCCTCCATGACGATGCGGTACAGGTCCTTGTGTTCGCGCACGAATTCGATGAAGGCCTCCAGCCCCAGCCGTTCCGCCGTCAGCCGGTCGACATTGCCCGGCACCCGTTCGGCGATGTGCTGGCGGGTCAGGTGGCCCATATCATCGACGAGCGCCCGGAACACCTGCTCCTTGCTGTCGAAGTAGGTATAGAAGGTGCCCAGTGCGGCCCCGGCGCGCTGCGTGATGCCGCTGATCGACGCCTCGTGATAGCCGCGTTCCCCGAATTCCGCCGCCGCCGCGTCCAGCAGCTTGCGTAGCGTCCGCTTGCCCCTCTCGGTGCGCGGGGCCTTGGACGTTGCCGTCTCTTCGCTGCCCATCATAATCCTCCCTGGCTACAACTTGAATATTGACTCAGGTTTCGATTTGCCGCAAGCATGGGCACGAAGCCGGACGGGAGATCGATAACGATCCCCATCAACCCCCAGCCTTCCACGACCGAGGCAATCGGTCCAGGGCGGGGATAAACAACACCGGCGTGGGATGGAAGCTTTAGCCCGAGGGGATGTGCCGGCACATGCCGTATCTGGTCACCAGCGATCAGGCGAGAATCGCCTTTGACGATGCCGGCGCGGGCCGGCCGCTGCTGCTGGTCCATGGCTGGGCCACGCATGCCGGCTTCTTCCGCCCGCAGCTGGAAGACCTTGCCAGGGCGTTCCGGGTCGTCGCCATCGACCTGCGCGGCCATGGACGGTCGCGCGGTGCCGATGCGGACCTGTCCATCGACCTTCTGGCCCGCGACGTGGCGGAACTGGCCGACCATCTGGACCTGCGCGACATGCTGGTCGTGGGCTGGTCGATGGGGGCCATGGTGCTGTGGCGCGCACTGCTGGATGGATTGACCGCACGCACCGCCGGAATGGCGGTGATCGACATGGCACCGCGCGTGATCAATGGCGAGGGCTGGGAATTGGGCCTGCGCGGCAGTTCGGCGGCCAAGTCGGCCCGCCAGAGCCTGGCCGCGATGGTGGCGAACTGGCCCGCCGTGGCGCCGCGCGTGGCCGGCCGCATCTTCGCCGAAGGGGGTGAGGCTGAACATGCCACCTTGCGCCACTGGGCGGAAGCGGAGGTGGCGGCCAGTGACGCCCCCGCCATGGCCCGGCTCTGGTCCTCGCTGATCGCCCAGGATTTCCGCGCCGATCTGGCGCCCTTGTCCCTGCCCGTGCTGGTCGCCCATGGCAACCGCTCGCGCCTCTATTCCGCGGCGACGGCCCAGGCCCTGGCGGCCCTGCTGCCGCGCGCCGTCACCGTCGGTTTCGACGGGTCGGGCCATGCCCCGCACCTGGAACGGCCGGAAAGTTTCAACCGTACCCTGACCCAGTTCGCCGCCACCCTGCCCCCGCCGGGCTGCGGCGTTTCAGCAACCCCCGCCGGACGGGAACAACCCGCCGGCGCGCAATGAAAATGAAAGGGAGAACCATGAAGTCGTTGGTGAAGTCCGCAACCGCCATTCTCTGCGCCGGCACGGCGCTGACCAGCCTGGCGGCCCTGCCCGCCATGGCGCAGGCCCCGGCCCAGGAAACCGCATCGGAGCCCATGCTGGGCGAGATCGTCGTGACGGCGCGCCGCCGCGCCGAAAACCTTCAGGATGTGCCCGTCTCCATCTCCGCCTTCACGGCCGAGCAGCTGGAACTGGTTGGCACGCCCGATATCACGGCCCTGACCAAGACTACGCCGAACCTGACCATGCAGGTGGCGCGCGGTTCCAACTCCACCCTGATCGCCTTCATCCGCGGCGTGGGCCAGCAGGACCCGCTCTGGGGCTTCGAGCCGGGTGTGGGCCTCTATGTCGATGATGTCTATGTCGCCCGCCCGCAGGGTGCCGTGCTGGACATCTTCGATATCGAGCGGATCGAGGTGCTGCGCGGGCCGCAGGGCACGCTCTATGGCCGCAATACCATCGGCGGTGCGGTCAAATACGTGACCAAGCGCATCGATGACGAGCCGCACATGAAGGCCAAGGTGCAGGTCGGCTCCTACAAGCAGACCGACCTGATCCTGTCGGGCTCCGCCCCGGTCACCGAGACCGTGGGTGTCTCGGGTGCCGTGGCCCTATACCGCCGCGACGGCTATGGCAAGAACCTGACGACGGGCCAGGAACATTACGACAAGGACGTATCGGCCGGCCGCCTGTCGGTGGAATTCAAGCCCAACGAAGACCTGTTCGTCCGTGTGGCCGCCGACAAGACCATCGATGACAGCAATCCCCGCCACGGTTACCGCCTGGTCGCCACCCCGACCGTACCGGTGCTGGGCGATGTTTATGACACCAATGCCGGCCTGACGGGCAAGCAGAAGGTGAAGAACCAGGGCGCCAGCCTGACGGCGGAATACAATGTCAGCGACGACGTGATGCTGAAATCCATCACCGCCTATCGCGACGGCCGGTCCGACACGGTCATCGATTTCGACAATCTGCCCGCCAAGATCCTGGACATCCCTGCGTACTATGAGGACGACCAGCTGAGCCAGGAATTGCAGCTGGTCTATGAGGGCGAGCGGCTGAAGGGTGTTGCCGGCCTCTATTACATGGATGCCCATGCCGAGGGCGCGTTCGACACCATCCTGGCGCTGGCCAACCTGACCACCCTGACCTCCGGTTCGGTGGATACCAAGAGCTACGCCGCCTTCGCCGACTTCACCTATGAGCTGACGGACCAGTTCAAGGCGTCGGTGGGTGCACGCTATACCTCGGACAAGAAGGAAGGCACCGTCTACCGCGTGAACTATGCCGGGCTGACCAGCCCGCTGTTCGGCGGGACGCCGCGCAACCCGACCCTGATCCGCTCCAACTACACCAACAAGCGCACCTTCGACGAGTTCACGCCCCGTGTCAGCCTGACCTACGAGCCCGACCGCGACTTCACGCTCTATGCCTCTTACGGCCGCGGCTTCAAGTCCGGCGGGTTCGACATGCGCGGCGACGTGATCTCCACCCCGGACACGGCCAACGGCTATGATCCGGAACTGGTCGATACCTATGAGGTCGGGTCCAAGTCCCGCTTCTGGGATGGCCGCGCCACCCTGAACCTGGCTGCCTTCTATTCCGACTATAAGGGCCAGCAGGTGACGACCCAGGTACCGTCGGGCACCACCGTCGTCAGCTTCGTGGACAATGTCGGCTCCTCCACCATCAAGGGCCTGGAAGCCGAGGGCATGCTGGCCATCACCGATGAGCTGACCGCCAATTTCGCCGTCGGCTATATCGATGCGGAGTTCAAGCAGTTCCTGCGCTACAATCTCACTACCCGCGTCTATGACAATATCGCCAACCAGGCGGTGTTCCAGAACACGCCGCGCTGGACCGGCAATCTGGGCCTGTCCTATGCCCATGATCTGGGCGATGGCGGCACCCTGACCTTCACCGGCTCCGCCGCCTATCGCAGCTCCTTCTCGTTGTTCGAATTCCCCAACGCCGCCCTGGATCAGCGTTCCTACACGCTCTACGACCTGTCGGCGGTGTGGACCGCGGCCAGCGACAATTGGTCGGTGGGCGTGCATGGCAAGAACCTGGGCAACAAGAAGTACCGCGTCGGCGGCTACAACTTCCCCGGCGCTTTGTTCGGCGACAGCATCATTGGCTATTACGGCCCGCCGCGCACCGTGACGGCGACGGTGGAATACCGGTTCTAAGGGTCACTCGCCCACAGACCCGTTTCATGTGACTATCTCCCGCAACTGGCGCCGCGCCCACCCTATGGGCGCGGCCCTTCTTTCCTGAACCCGATATAAGGGACCGCGATGACCAGCCCAGCGAGTGAAAGCCGTTCCGGCAACGCCTATCGCACCTATGTGCTGATCATCCTGATCCTGGTCTATATCTTCAATTTCATCGACCGGCAGATCCTGGGCATCCTCGCCTCCTCCATCAAGGCGGAGCTGAACCTGACCGATACCCAGCTGGGCCTGATGGGCGGCATCGCCTTCGCCCTGTTCTATACGGCCCTGGGCGTGCCCATCGCCATGCTGGCCGACCGGTTCAACCGCACCTGGATCATCACCGTCTCGCTAGCCATCTGGTCGGGCTTCACGGCACTCTGCGGGGCGGCCACGGGCTTCTGGCAGCTGTTCCTCTGCCGGCTGGGCGTGGGGGTGGGTGAAGCGGGCGGTGTGGCCCCGGCCTATTCCCTGATCGCCGATTATTTCCCGCCCCAGCAGCGGGCGCGTGCGCTCGCCGTCTATAGTTTCGGCATTCCCATCGGCATGGCGCTGGGCGTGCTGTTCGGCGGGCTGATCGCGCACCAGATCGGCTGGCGCTGGGCCTTCGTTATCTGCGGTCTGGGCGGGCTGGCCCTGGCGCCGCTGTTGAAGCTGACGGTGAAGGAACCCGTGCGCGGCGGCCTGGACGGGGTGGCGAAAAAGGCACCGGCCGCCAGCCTGTCGGCGGTGCTGTCCCTCTTGGTGACCAAGCCCAGCTTCTGGATGCTGGCGCTGGGTGCGTCCTGTTCCTCCATCATGGGCTATGGGCTGGCCTTCTGGCTGCCCTCCTTCCTGGAGCGCAGCCATGGGCTCAGCCTGATCGACCGGTCGCTGTTCTATGGCGGCATCGTGCTCGCCGGTGGCATTGTCGGCGTCTGGCTGGGCGGGTCGCTGGGTGACAAGTTCGGGGCCAGGGACAAGGCCAATTATGCCCGCGTGCCGGCCCTGGCCTTCATCATCACCGTGCCCCTCTATGCCCTGGGCGTGACCGTTTCGGACCTGACCATGGCCTTCCTGCTGTTCATCGTGCCCACGGCGCTGGCCCTGATGTGGCTGGGGCCCACCTTGTCGGCCGTGCAGCATCTGGTGCCGGCCAATATGCGGGCCACGGCCTCGGCCATCTTCCTGTTCGTCAACAACCTGCTGGGCATCGGTTTCGGCCTCTGGTTCCTGGGCCTACTGTCCGACATGCTGCGCGCCGAATATGGTCAGGAGAGCCTGCGCTACTCCATCCTCTATTGCCTGGGCTTCTACGCCCTGGCGGCCCTGCTGTTCTTTCTGGCGTCCAAGCGTCTGGCCAGGGATTGGCACCGGGATTGAGAGTCAGGTCCCGTAGATCGGCATCCACGCGGCGGGTGCGGCGGTTGGTTCCGGTAAGGGGGCGTCCAGCCCCGCGACAACGATATCGTGAAACCAGGGCGTGCTGATCCGCCCTGGGTCCTGCCCGGCCAGCAACCCCGCCATGCCCTTGGCATAAAGCGCGTTTTCTGCTGTCAGCACCGGCTTGCCATCGACCAGGCCGGTGATGGTCGTGCCCTGCATGCGCAGGCTCAGCTTGTGCCAGCGACCGGCGGCGATTCCGGTCAGGCGGGTGGCGCCCAGCACCAGTTCCCCGCCTTCCGCATCGAAGGTGCCGGCCTTGATCAGCCGCTGCTGCTCCGCATCGCCGACCAGCGCCTTGGGATTGCGCTTGCCGCGGATGGCGATCAGCCCGCAGGCGCCGTCATCGGCCAGTTCCAGGTAATAGCCCTTGGGAATGAAACCATAGCCGGTGCCGACATGGTTGATGCGGCCCATGATCCCGGCCCGGTCGCCCGGGTTCAGCCAGACATCCGCTCCAGCCTCGTAATCCCCCCAGGCGGCATCGCCCAGGATCGTATAGGGCTGCCAATCCGGCGCCCAGGAGATGGTGGGCACCGGCACCACCTGGCGCAGGCAGGTGCCGGCCCCGTCCGGCCGTGCCGCCAGTTGGAAGGAACCGGCGATATCGGCCGTATAGCGCGGCAGATAGCCATGATCGGCCGGCGGCGGATAGGCGTCGAACGTCTCGCGATAGGGAAAGGGATAGGGTTTGGAGGCGGGAATATCGGTAAAGCCGCCTTTCTGCTGCCCCCGCGTCGTGGACAGGGAATAGATCGAACCCGGTTCCAGCAGGATGGTGACCGCCCCGTTGCGCCCCCTGATGTCGGGCTGCCGCACGAACTGTTCGCGCGCATCGCTGCGCCAGACGCAGAGCGGCTTGGGTGAAAGGCCGCCGCCGATGGTGAAGCGCATTTCCTGCGGTGCCGTGGCATCGCGGGTTTCGATGATGATGCTGTAATCATCCCCGCCGGATTTCAGCGTGACATAGGACCCGCCGCCGGCCAGTTCCCCGCTGCCGCCATCCAAATAGGTCCAGCCGGCCTCGCTGAACTGGCCGTAATGGGCATAGCCCCACAGCGCCTCGCGTACCCGGTAATGGCCGCTCCACGGTTCCCAGGCCAGGATGGCGGCCGGGTCCTCCGGATAGGGTTCGCTCGGATAGACCCGGCAATGTCGTGCCAGTTGACCACCTTGGTGGCGCCGTGGCGGATGTAGTTGTGGTTGAAGCAGCGCACGATGCTGATCGTGCAGTCGAAACCCTTTAGATAGACATGGTCCTCGGTGTTCCAGATCGGCTTGCCCATCTCCGCCGCCATGCGCCGCACCTCCGGCGTCACCGGGCTGCCCTCATAGAAGGTATGGGCGCCGATAATGTCGATGGCATGCCGCAGGTCATTGTCCTTCAGCATGTCGGGCACGAAATCCAGCTTGTCCGTAGCTGACACCTTTCTCGTTGCGCGCACCGATGACATCCAGTTCCAGCCCATGGACGCGGCGCAAGCCCTCCAGCCATTTCACATAATAATCGACCGCGTCCTGCGAGAAGAATTTCTGGTCGCCATGGGAACCGATCTTGTCGAAATGCCCACCCTGGTCGCCGATCCAGCCCGGCGCGCTCCAGGCCGCCCCATCCAGTGTCAGCTTGGGATTGCGGCGCTTGGCCTCTCTCAGCACCCACCAGATATAGCCCCGCTGATGGTTGAGATCGTCGGGGGTGTGCATGTGGCTGGGCATGGAGCCCTGGGTGGAATTGCCGTCGCCGGGGATTTCCACCAGCAAGGCACTGACCGAGGCGCCGAATTTCGGCTTGTACAGCAGGTCCAGGATCTGGCTGCGTTGGGGTTCGGGATAATCCTTCAGCAGGACGGAGGTGGCGCCGCCGCCATTGACCACGCCGATCCCGTCGAAGCGCGGGCCACCGGCCTTGCCGTCCAGCCGCACGGTGACGGGTTCGCGCGCCAGGGCGGTGGTGATTGGACCCAAGGCCAGGAAGCCCGCCGCCGATACGCTCGCCATCAGATGGGACCGCCGCGACAGGTCCGGTAAATCGCCTGCCCGCGCACGCAGCCCGATGGCGGCCAGCAGCCTGCCCAGCCGGTCGATCGTCGCCAAATCCTCCCGCCCCATATTATGGTATTTATATGATATAATGGGGTGGGCGATCCGTCAGCGTCAATGCTTTACGGTTCAGGGAATGCCGTTGGCCCCGAACTCCTGGAAGCCGGGCCGGTCCAGCAACCGGTCCCACCAGCCTTCCAGCGCCGGTAAATGCGGGCGTTCCATGGGTGTCATCTTCCAGCGATTGACCGACAGGCCCAGCACGATATCGGCCAGGGTAAAATCCGCCCCCGCCACATAGGCCCCGGTGCGCGCCAGTTGCGCATCCAGTATGGCGGTCAGGTGGTTCCATTGGGTGATGCTGGCCGCCACCTGGGCCGGATCGCCGAACCGCTCGCTCTTGCGGACCAGTGACATGAAGGCATAGCGCCAGGCCGGGTTCAGTTCCGTGGCCTGCCAGTCCATCCACATCTCCACCTTTGCCCGCGCCAGCGGGTCGGCGGGCAGCAGGTCGACGCGGCCGGCATCCGCCGCCAAATAGCGGCAGATGCTGTTGCTTTCCCACAGGTACCCGCCGGGCACCACAATGACCGGCACCTGGGCATTGGGGTTGATCCGTCGGAACTCGTCATTATCGACCGGCTGGAAGCCGCTGCCCCAATCCTCGCGCACGAAATCCCGCCCCACCTCCCGGCAGGTCCACAGGACCTTGCGGACATTGATGGAGGATGCCTTGCCCAGGATACGCAGCGCTTCAGTCATTTCGATCCTTTAATGATAATCATTCCGGAAGCGGTATGAACTCCGTCTCCCCCGGCACTTCGGGGAATTTGCGGTTGCGCCAGTCGGACTTGGCATCCTCGATCCGTTCCTTGGAGGAGGAGACGAAGTTCCAGTAGATATAGCGCGGGCCGTCCATCGGCTCCCCGCCCAGGAACAACACGCGCGATGCGCATTCGGCCTTCAGGGTCAGGGCATCACCCTCGCGCAGGACCAGCAGCTGGCCTTGCCCGCCCTCGGCCGTGAACACGTCGCCGGCAATGTCGATGCGCCCGTCGAACAGGTACAGGGCGCGTTCGGGATGGCTGGCCGGGATTTCCACCTTGGCGCCGGCATCCAGCAGCATTTCCATATAGATGGTTTCCGACAGGGTGCGGACGGGCGACGCCTCCCCGAACAGCTCGCCGGCGATCAGGCGCATCCATACGCCATGATCGCTGATGATCGGCATCTCGCCGGCAGCATAATGGCTGAAACCCGGTTCGATCTCCTCGAACCGCTGCGGCAGGGCCACCCAGCTCTGGATGCCGGCCAGATGGTTGCCATTGGCGCGCAGGCCGGCCTCGGTACGTTCGGAATGGACGATGCCCTTGCCGGCCGTCATCCAGTTCACGGCACCCGGCCGGATGGCCTGCACACTGCCCACACTGTCGCGATGCATGATCTCGCCCTCCGTCAGATAGGTGACGGTGGACAGGCCGATATGCGGGTGCGGGCGGACATCCAGGCCGGTGCCGGCGGGCAGGTAACCCGGCCCCATCTGATCCCAGAAGATGAAGGGTCCGACCATGCGGCGCTTGGCCGTGGGCAAGGCGCGCCGCACCTCGAACCCGCCGACATCATGGCTCTTGGGGACGACGATCAGGTCGATGGGGCTGTTGCTGGCCAGGGTCACGATGCTTGCTCCTCCTCATTGGGCGGAATGGCGCGGGGGCGCCCGCCCTCATCGATGGCGACGAAGGTGAACAGGGCCTCGGTCACCTTGAACCGCTCCTCATCGAAGCGGGACCGGCGCCAGGCCTCGACATGGATCTTCATGGAGGTACGGCCGATATGCTCGATCGTGGCATAGAGGCTGACCTCGTCCCCCACGGCGACGGGCCGGTGGAAGACCATGCCATCCACGGCGACGGTGGCGCAGCGGCCGCGCGCACGGCGGGCGGCGGCATTGCCGGCCGCCAGATCCATCTGCGCCATCAGCCAGCCGCCGAAAATATCCCCCGCCGGATTGGTGTCGGCCGGCATGGCGATGGTACGCACCGCCGGCTCGATGGGGCAGCCGTCGCTGCCCGGCATCAACTCTTCCCCCATAGCTCCCGTGCCCCTTGTTTTCCTTTTTGAAACAGCATGATGCACGGGTGAAAGTCGCCTGTCGACCATCGCCGCGCGGGGCTTGGCGTGGCACCCATGCCGGAAATGGGGGACGATGCCTCTTGCGCCCCCCCTTTCCTATGGTCAAATAACCGGAAGAACCAAGTTGAGAGGCCGGCCCCATGCCGCGTATCGCCCCTGTCGTTCCCCAGACGCTCGTCAACCTGGACCCGATCTGGGCGGCGCTGCGCACGGAAGCCGCACAGGCCGTGGCGGATGAACCGCTGCTGGCGGCCCTGTTCTATGGCGCCATCCTGAACCAGCCGACGCTGGAAATGGCCGTCATCCACCGCATCGCCATTCGTCTGGCGCACCAGGATGTTCAGGGTGAACTGCTGGTGCAGGCTTTCACCGACGCGCTGGAGGCCGAACCGGAACTGGGTCAGGCTTTCCGCGCCGACATCGCCGCCGTGCTGGACCGTGATCCGGCCTGCCATCGGCATGTGGAGCCGGTGCTGTATTTCAAGGGCTTCCAGGCCCTGGAAACCCACCGCATGGCCCACCGGCTCTGGCATCTGGGCCGCCGCGACATGGCTTTGTACCTGCAAAGCCGGTCATCGGTGGTGTTCGGCGTCGATATCCATCCCAACGCCAGGTTCGGCCGCGGCGTCATGATCGACCATGCCACCGGCGTGGTGGTGGGTGAGACGGCGGTGGTGGGCGACAATGTCTCCATGCTGCATGGCGTCAACCTGGGCGGCAACGGCAAGGAGGATGGTGACCGCCATCCCAAGATCGGCTCCGGTGTGCTGCTGGGTGCCAATGCCAAGGTGCTGGGCAATATCCATGTCGGCGACTGTGCCCGCGTCGCCGCCGGGTCGGTGGTGCTGCGCGACGTGCCCAAGGCCGTCACGGTCGCCGGCGTGCCCGCCAAAGTCGTGGGCGAAGCCGGCTGCTCCAACCCCGCCCGGGTCATGGACCATGTGTTCGCGGATTATCGCGACGCGGGCGCGGATATTTGATTTGGGGGACGCGCCGAAAGGCGCGTCAGCCCTGGTTGGCGTCTGACAGCAGTCGATCAGCATCGATCCGCAGGGCCGGCAGGTCCTCCTGCACGGTTCGCCAGACGATGGCGTCATCGATGACCGCATATCCGTGGATCAGCAGATTACGGAACGCGACGATCCTGGCGTAGTCGGGTATTTCACGCGCGACGTCCGGCGCGATCTTTGCCAATTGCCCCAGTGCTTCACCGATGATTTCGAACTGCCGCTCGACGGCGGAGCGCAGCATCCGGTTGGCCTGATAATCCTTGAAGGAACGGCCGGTGGTGAATTCCGTGATGGCATCGGCACTGTCGCGGATGTCCCACAGATAGGCATTTGGATCACGACGCATAAACTTGCTTTCGTGACCCGTCGATATCTGCACGGATATAGGGATTGCGAATGGCACCGGCCGCTGTCAGGTCGATCTCCCGGCCCAGCAGGTTGCGCAACCCCTGTCGCAGAGACAGGAATTCCTGCAAGGAGGGGGCACCGTTGTCGGATTGATATTCGACGATGAAGTCGATGTCGGACCGGGCAGGATCGAAATCATCGCCTCGGGCAGCTGATCCGAAGACATCCAGGCGACGCACCTGGAAGCGCCGGCAAAGCTCGGCAATATCTTCACGGTGCTTGTCGATCAGGGGCAGCATGCCATCTCTCCGGGACCGGACAGCCTCATACTACACCAAACCCGGCACCCGCCCTATACCCCCAAACGAACCGGGGCGCCTCTCGGCGCCCCGCTGAACTCACTTTTCCACGAACGCCTTTTCGATGACGTAGTTGCCCGGCGTGTGCCCGGCCCCTTCGCTGAAGCCGCGTTCCTTCAGCAGTTCCACCGTCTCGGCCAGCACGTCCGGACCGCCGCAGATCATGGCGACATCATTGGTCGGGTCCAGGGGAGCGGCCTTGATATCCTCGAACAGCTTGTGGTTCCGGATCAGGTCGGTGATGCGGCCCTGGTTGCGGAACGCCTCGCGGGTGACGGTTGGGTAATAGGTCAGCTTGGCCCGCACTTCCTCGCCCAGGAACTCGTCATTGGGTAGGGTATTGGTGATGTAATCGTGATAGGCCAGTTCACCCACCGTGCGGCAGGTATGGGTCAGGATCAGGCGGTCATACTTGGCGTAGACCTCATGGTCATGGATGATGCTCATGAACGGTGCCAGACCGGTGCCGGTGGAGAACATGTAGAGGTTCTTGGCGGGAACCAGGCTGCTGGTCACCAGCGTGCCCACCGACTTGCGGCCATAGATGACGCTGTCGCCGACCTGGATATGCTGCAACCGGCTGGTCAGCGGGCCGTTCGGCACCTTGATCGACAGGAATTCCAGATGTTCGGCATGGTTCGGGCTGACGATGGAATAGGCGCGCACCAGCGGCTTGCCATCGACCATCAGGCCGATCATCACGAAATGGCCGTTTTCGAAGCGGAACGAGGGATCGCGCGTGCAGGTGAAGCTGAACAAAGTGTCGGTCCAGTGATGGACGGACAGCACCTTGGCCTCGATAAACGCGCTCATCTGATCTTCCTTCGTCAAGACGTGTCAGGGACGGAGTCCCCGCCATGGCTCCGCGATGCAGCAGAGCTAATGTACATGGGTTGCCCGTTCAACCGCCTATTTCACACCCGACCGCGCCCCCTGCGCATGGCTGGTGTGAGCACCCCCGATGAGTGCCATTAACACCTACTTTACCCCTACCTTTATGTCATTGATAAAGCTCAATTTTTAGAGCGGGGATTAATCCCTATATTATACCTAGGATTATTGGAGAAATAATATTTCACCTCGACATCACGTGAAAGCAGGATCAAATCTCCCTCATTCCGCAAGTGCGGTAAGGGTGGAGCATCACGATGGCGTTGCGTGGATTTCCGGTGACGCTGCCTTTGGAAGGGCAGAAGGTTCTGGTGGTTGGCGGGGGCGAACTGGCGCTGCGCAAGGCGCGGCTGGTTGCCAAGGCCGGCTGCCGCCTGACCATCGTCGCCGCCGACATCCATCCCGATCTGGCCAAGCTGGCCGATGTGGTTATTGCCCGTGATTTCACACAAACGGATGTTGACGGCCATCGTGTAATCTTCGCGGCCAGCGATGTGGATGCAACCGATCGCGCCGTGGCCGAGGCCGCGCGTGCCGCCGGCATTCTGGTCAATGTGCCGGACCGGCCAGACCTGTCCAGCTTCATCATGCCGGCCATCATCGACCGCGAGCCGATCAGCATCGCCATTTCCAGCGGCGGGGCCAGCCCGGTGCTGGTCCGCCGGCTGCGGGAGCGGCTGGAGGCCGCACTGGAGCCCGGCCTGGGCAAGTTCGCCACCCTGCTGGACAGTTTCCGCACCAACGTGAAGGCCACCCGCGAGGGCGAAACCAACCGCCGCCGTTTCTGGGAAGCGGTGGTCGACGGTCCGGTGGCCCGCGATTTCCTGGCTGGCCGCGAACAGACGGCGCGGGAGCGCCTGCTGGCCGCCGTCAACAACCCCACCTATGGCCAGTCCAAGGCTGGCTCCGTGGCCCTGGTCGGGGCCGGGCCGGGCGATCCGGACCTGCTGACCCTGCGGGCGCTGCGCGTGCTTCAAGATGCCGACGTGGTCGTGCATGACAAGCTGGTGGATGAGCGGATCATGGATTATGTCCGCCGCGATGCCCGCCGCATCTATGTCGGCAAGTCCAAGTCCCACCATACGATGAGCCAGGAAGCCATCAACCAGCTGCTGGTGGCCGAGGCCAAGGCCGGCTATCGCGTGGCAAGGCTGAAGGGCGGCGACCCGTTCCTGTTCGGCCGGGGTGGCGAGGAGTTGCAGGTGCTGCGCGATGCCGACATCCCGGTGGAGGTGGTGCCCGGCATCACGGCGGCACTCGGCTGCGGCGCGTCCACCACCATTCCGGTCACCCATCGCGACCATGCCAATGGCGTCACCTTCGTCACCGGCCATGGCAAGGATGGAGAACCCGATCTGGACTGGCAGGCCTTGGCCCGCCTGCGCCACACGCTGGTCGTCTATATGGGCCTGACGGCGGCCGAGACCATCGCGCGCCGCCTGACCGAAGCCGGCATGCCGTCCGACACTCCCGCCGCCCTGATCGAAAAGGGCACGCGGCCGGACCAGAAGCTGATCACGGGCACGCTTGCCACCCTGGCGCCGCTGGCAGCGGCGCATGGGCTGGTGGGTCCGGCGATCATCATCATCGGCGATGTCGTCCGTCTGGCCGACCCCGCCCTTATCACCACGCTGGTGCCCCCGCATCTGCGTGAAGCCGTCTGACAGGGAAGTTTGCAGAGATGTTGGTCAAAGCCAAGGGAGCCCGGCAATCTGTCGCCGCCAGCCGTCTTCTGGATGGCGAAGCGGTGTGGCTGGGTGCCGGTAATGCCTGGGTCGAGCGCGTGGCGGAAGCCGCCGTGTTCGACGGGGCCGACGCCATCGCCGAGGCGCTTGCCTTCGCCAAGGCGGAGGAGAAGCGGCAGGTGGTTGTCGATGTCTATCCGCTGGACGTGGAAGTGACGGAAGAGGGCACGCGTCCCACCCATCTGCGCGAGCGGCTGAAGGGCATTGGCCCCACCGTGCGCCGCGACCTGGGCAAGCAGGCCGTCCAGGCCCCTGCCCGCTGATCCCCCGCTGAATTTTCAAGAGAACAGGCCCAGACCCCCAAATGCCTGATACGCAAATCTCCGCTTCCCGCTCCAATCAGCCCGCCGACGCGCATGCCGCCGTCTACCGCTATGACGAGTTCGACAAGACCTTCATCTTCGAGCGGGTGGAGCAGTTCCGCGCCCAGGTGGAACGCCGCATCAAGGGCGAGATCACGGAGGAGGAGTTCAAGCCGATCCGGCTGATGAACGGTCTCTATCTCCAGCTGCACGCCTATATGCTGCGCGTCGCCGTTCCCTACGGCATGCTGTCTTCCACCCAGGTCCGGCGTCTGGCCCGCATCGCGCGGGTCTATGACAAGGGCTACGGCCATTTCACCACCCGCCAGAACATCCAGTTCAACTGGCCCAAGCTGGAGGATGTGCCCGCCATCCTGCACGAGCTGGCGGAAGTGGACATGCATGCCATCCAGACCAGCGGCAATTGCATCCGCAACGTCACCACCGACCAGTTCTGCGGTGCGGCGGCGGATGAGCTGGTGGATCCCCGCGTCTATGCCGAGATCCTGCGCCAATGGTCGACGCTGCATCCGGAATTCACCTATCTGCCGCGCAAGTTCAAGATCGCCATCACCGGCAGCCCGAACGACCGCGCCGCCGTGCAGGTGCATGATATCGGCCTGATCGCGCTGAAGGACGAGAAGACGGGCCGCATCGGGTTCACCGTCTATGTCGGCGGTGGCCAGGGCCGTACGCCCTATCTGGCGGTGAAGGCGCGGGATTTCGTGCCGGTGGAAGAGATCATCGGTTATCTGGAAGCCATCCTGCGCGTCTATAACCAGCTGGGCCGCCGCGACAATATCTACAAGGCGCGCATCAAGATCACCGTCAACGAGATGGGTGCCGACAAGTTCATCGGCCTGATCGAAGAGGAATATGCCCGCCTGCCGCGGCAGAAATTCCATGTCGATCACGCCATCGTCGAAAGCATCCAGACCCATTTCGCCCCGCCCCCCTGGGTGGAGCTGCCGGCGGTGTCTGTCGGGTTCGAGGCCGCCAAGGCTGCCGACCCGGCCTTCGCCCGCTGGGCCAAAAGCAACCTGACGGACCACAAGACGCCGGGTTACGCCATCGCCACGATCAGCCTGAAGCCGATCGGCGGCATTCCGGGCGATGCGGAGGCGGAACAGCTGGAAACGGTGGCCGATCTGGCCGACCTGTACAGCTTCGGCGAAGTGCGCGTGACGCATGAGCAGAACCTGGTGCTGGCCCATGTCCGCCAGGACGATCTCTACGCGCTGTGGCAGGCGCTGGACAAGGCCGGCCTGGGCACGGCCAATGCCGGGCTGATTTCCGACATCATCGCCTGCCCCGGCCTGGATTACTGCGCCCTGGCCAATACCCGTGCCATTCCGGTGGCCCAGCGCATTTCCGAGCGTTTCGCCGATCTGGACCGGCAGCATGACCTGGGTGAGCTGAAGATCAAGATCAGCGGCTGCATCAATGCCTGCGGCCATCACCATGTCGGCCATATCGGCATCCTGGGCGTCGACAAGAAGGGCGAGGAACTGTTCCAGATCCTGCTGGGCGGCGATGCCGGCACCAACGCCGCGCTAGGCGAGATCGTGGGGCCGGGCTTCGACTATGACGGCATCATCGATGCGGTCGAAACCGTCGTGAACACCTTCGTCAAGCTGCGCCAGCCCGGCGAGATTTTCATCAAGACGCTGGCCCGCACCGGCCACGCCCCGTTCAAGGAGGCCCTCTATGCCCGTGCTTGATCGTGGTCTGCCCATCGACGACCGCTGGACCGACCTGTCCGATGATGCCGCCCTGCCTGCGGATGGCGCCATCATCGTCTCGCTGGAACGCTGGCGCAGTGAGCGTGACGCGTTGACGGCGCGACGCGACGCCGTCGGCGTGCGGCTGAAATCCAACCAACTGGCCACGGAAGTGGCGGATGATCTGGGTTCCCTGTCGCTGGTGGCACTGGAATTCCCCAAGTTCCGCGACGGCCGCGCCTTCTCCGCCGCCCGGGAACTGCGCGAGCGGTTCGATTACAAGGGCGAGATCAGGGCCTTCGGCCATATCATCCCCGACCAGTATTTGTTCCTGACCCGCGTGGGTGTGGATACGGTGGTGGTGCCCGAGGATCGTGTCGGTCCCGCCTGGGCCCATGCGCTGAAGGAAATCTCGGTCGCCTTCCAGCCGGCTTTGGGCCAGGAGGGCGGTACCTCCCTGCTGCGTCGCCATCTGAAAGGCACGGTCCCGGCATGACATCCGCGTTGCAGGCCCGGGCCCGCGAGCTGATGGCGCGGTACGGGCATCTGGAAGGGGTCGATCTTCTCCGCCCCCTGATCGAAACGGAATTCAACGGCCAGCTGGCGCTGGTTTCGTCCTTCGGCACGGAGAGTGCCATCCTGCTGCACCAGGTGGCGCAGATCGACAAGGACCTGCCCGTCCTGTTCGTCAATACCCGCAAGCTGTTCGGGGAGACCCTACGTTACCGCCGCATGCTGGTGGAAAAGCTGCGCCTGACGGGTGTGCGCGAACTGTCGCCGACCAAGGAGGCCGAGGACGAGCACGACAAGGACGGCATCCTCTGGCGTAGCGACAACACAGCCTGCTGCGATTTCCGCAAGGTGCGGGTGCTGGATGCGGGCCTGGCGCCGTTCGGCGCCTGGATCACCGGTCGCAAGCGTTACCAGGCCACGACGCGTATCGAGCTGCCCTTGTTCGAGGCGGCCGAGGGGCGCATCAAGATCAATCCGCTGGCCGGCTTCACCCGTGCCGATGTGGAAGCCTATCTGGACCGGCACGACTTGCCGCGTCATCCGCTGGAAGAGGACGGCTACCTCTCCATTGGTTGCATGCCCTGCACCGACCGCGTCGCCGCGGGCGAGGATATCAGAGCCGGCCGCTGGCGCGGTCAGGAAAAGACGGAATGCGGAATCCACCTGCCGCTTCCGCCCGCAACAAATCTGGTGGGAGCCTCCTGATGAGCAGCACCGATCAACATCTCGACCATCTCGACCAGCTGGAAGCCCAGAGCATCTATATCCTGCGCGAGGCGCGCGTGCGCCTGAAGCGTCTGGGCTTGCTCTGGTCGCTCGGCAAGGACAGCAACGTCCTGATCTGGCTGTGCCGCAAGGCCTTCATGGGCGAGCTGCCCTTCCCCGTGGCGCACCTGGATACCGGCCTGGAATTCCCGGAAAGCTACGAGTTCCGCAACCGGTACGCCCAGGAATGGGGCCTGAACCTGATCAAGGACGAATGTCCGCCGATCGAGATGACGGATCCGACCCTGCCGCCGGGCACGCGCATCGCGGCGCGCAAGTCGCTGGGTCTGGCCGCAGCGCTGGAGAAGTACCAGTTCGACGGGCTGATCACCGGCATCCGCCGCGACGAGCAGGCGACCCGTGCCAAGGAACGCATCTTCAGCCCGCGCGGGCTGGACGGCGCCTGGCAGGCCGCGCACCAGCCGCCGGAGTTCTGGGACCAGTACACGATCGAGCGCACGCCCGGCACCCATACCCGCGTGCACCCGCTGCTGGCCTGGACCGAGGTGGATGTCTGGCGCTATATCAAGCGGGAGGAAATCCCGCTGGTGCCGCTCTACTTCGCCAAGGATGGCAAGCGGTTCCGCTCGCTGGGCGAGATCGGCATCACCTTCCCGGTGGACAGCCATGCCGCCACCATCGACGAGATCATCGACGAGCTTGAAACCACCCGCACGCCAGAGCGCGCCGGCCGGTCCATGGACCATGAGGCCGAGGATGCGTTTGAACGGCTGCGTGCCAGTGGCTATCTCTAAAAGGCGGATGTAGAAGATCATGGCGAACGTTGCATTGCGGGCCGACATCTCTGCGGTCCCGGCGCCCCCCCTCACCCAAGGCCAAGCCGTGAAAAAGGCCCCTCTGGCCCCCTACCCCATTGTCATCGTCGGCCATGTCGACCATGGCAAGTCCACCCTGATCGGCCGCCTGCTGCACGATACCGACAGCCTGCCCGAAGGCCGCCTGGCGGAGCTGAAGAAGGTTTCCGAGCAGCGCGGGCTGCATATGGAATGGTCCTTCCTGCTGGACGCGCTGCAGGTCGAACGCGACCAGGGCATCACGCTGGATACCACCCGCATCTGGTTCAAGACGGAAAAGCGCCCCTACGTCATCATCGATGCGCCGGGCCACCGTGAATTCCTGCGCAACATGGTGACGGGTGCGGCCGCCGCCGACGCCGCCGTGCTGGTCACCGATGCCGAACGCGGCATCTCCGAACAGACGCGCCGCCACGCCTATCTGCTGTCGCTGCTGGGCGTGCGCAAGGTGATCGTGGCCGTCAACAAGATGGACCTGGTCGATCATGCCGAGGACGCCTGGAAGGGTGTGGCCGGCGATGTCAGCACCTATCTGGAAAAGCTGGGCATCCAGCCGCTCTATGTGATCCCGCTGTCGGCCCGCCATGGCGACAATATCGCCGGCCGGTCGGAGAAGATGGCCTGGTACCGTGGGCCGACCTTGCTGGAGGCGCTGGACCTGCTGGTCCCCGCCGCCCCGCGCACCGAAGCGGCCCTGCGCCTGCCCATCCAGGATGTCTACCGCAAGGGTGACACCCGCCTGGCCGTGGGCCGCATCGAGACGGGCCGCCTGAAGGTCGGCGACAAGGTGGATATCGCCCCCACGGGCCAGCCCGCCACGGTCGCCACCATCGATGCCGGCAAGGGTCCGGTCAAGGAAGCGCGCGCCGGCCAGTCGGTCGCCGTGTCCTTCATCGAGGATGCGGCCCTGTCGCGCGGTCAGCTGATCGCACCGGCCGGCCATATGCCGCATATCGCCACCACCATCCGCGTCCGCGCTTTCTGGCTGGACCCGGAGAGCCTGACGGCCGGCAGCCGCATCTCCCTGCGCCTCGCCACCGCCGAACATCCGGTGGTGGTGGAGAAGTTCGAGCGGCTGGTCGATGTGGAGAACCTGAGCGACAGCGAGGGTTCCGAGCTGGGCCAGGGTGGCATCGCGGAGATCGTGCTGCGCGCGTCGGCCCCCATCGCCTTCGACCCGACCGGTGAACTGCCGATCACCGGTCGCGCTGGCCTGGCGCGCGGTGGGCGCATTGTCGGCGGCTGTGTGGTGCTGGGTGCGGCGGCCAATGTCACCGTTGCCGGTCCGGTCACGGCCGTCAACAGCTCCGTCGACCGGGACGCGTTCGAGACGCGCAATGGCCATCGCGGCGGTGTGGTCTGGCTGACCGGCCTGTCGGGTGCCGGCAAGTCCACCCTGTCCATGGGTACGCAGCGCCGCCTTTTCGACGATGGCTGGCGCGTGACGGTGCTGGACGGCGACAATATGCGCAAGGGCCTGAACAAGGACCTGGGCTTCACACCAGCCGAGCGGTTGGAGAATGTCCGCCGTGTGGCCGAGGTGGCGAAGCTGATGGCCGAGACGGGCGCCGTGGTGCTGGTCAGCCTGATCTCCCCCACCGTGGAGCTGCGCGACCTGGCCCGCTCCATCATCGGCGACGGGTTCCATGAGGTGTGGGTGAAGGCGGATGTCACCACCTGTGCCGCCCGCGACCCCAAGGGTCTCTATGCGGCGGCCCAGGCCGGCAAGATCCAGCAGTTCACAGGCGTGTCCGCCCCGTTCGAGACACCCGTGAAGCCCGAACTGGTGCTGGATACGTCGGAGATGGACATCCCGACCAGCAACGAGCTGCTGGTTTCCCATATCCGCCGCCACTTCGCCTTGAGCCAGGCGGACGGGCACGCGGTCGGGATCTGATCGGGGTCGACCCAAAAAGGCCCGGCACCGGGAAAACCGGTGCCGGGCCTTTTTTTGCTGGTGTTCGCGAAAGGCGGGTTCCGGTCAGCCGGAAGCCCGCCCAACCACAGCGCAGGATCAGTCCTTGGCGCCGATCATTCCGGTCTTGGCGGCACTTTCCAGTGCCGCCGCCCCGCCGAATTTCTCGAACGTCGCCTTGGCCGCGGCATGGGACTGGCTGCTGTAATCCAGCGAATGGGCCTTCCAATTGTCGAAGGACTCAGCCCTTGCCCGGTTCGACCCGCTGAAATGCGGGGCCACGAAACGGGCATACAGCTCATAGGAGCGCTTGGTCTCCGTCCAGTCGGCCCAGTCATGGCACTGGTGCAGGAACACGCCGAAATCGCCCTGCTTGGCCTGAAGCTTCTTCAGCACGTCCACGGCATCGTCGGGCGTGCCGATGACGATATGGCCGGCCTCCAGCAGCACATCCACCGGATCGCGCCCCGCCATGTTGCCGAAGCGGCCGGGCGTGACGGTGCGGGCATAGTCCAGATATTTCTCCAGCCCGTGGCGGACATTCGCCCGCGCCTTCTCCCGCGTCTCCGCGATATGCATGGGGCCCATCAGGCGTAACCGGTCACGGTTCATGGTGCGGCCCTGTTCGGCCGCCACGTCGCAGGCATGCTTCCAGTTGACGTCCAGCACGTTGAAGCCGCCGGTGGCATCGGTGGCCGCCACGCACAGCATGGCCAGATCGTACTTGCCGGCCAGGCGCCCGCCCGACGGCGTGGCGGCACTGGCCACCGCGATCTCCGGACGGGGCTGGGTATAGGGTAGCAGATGCGCGCGCGCCTCCACCAACTCGTACCAGTCGGTCTTCTCCGTCACCACCTGCCCGTCCAGCAGGCGCAGGATGACGTCCAAAGCCTGGGCCATGCGGTCGCGCTGCGTCTTGGGGTCGATGGCCAGCATGCGGGCATCGGACACCAGCAGGCCGGGGCCGAAACCGAACATCACGCGGCCGCGCGACTGGTGGTCCAGCTGGATGATGCGGTTGGTGACCATCAGCGGATTGTGATAGGGCAGCGAGATCACGCCCGTGCCAAACTTGATGTGCCGGGTGCGCTCCACCGCGGCGGCGATGAACAGTTCCGGGGACGCGATGGTCTCATACCCGCCGGAATGATGCTCGCCGATCCAAGCCTCGTCATAACCCAGCCGGTCCAGCCATTCCATCAGCTCCATATCCCGGTGCATCAGGGCGTGCGCATCCTCGTCCACCGGATGCAGCGGCGCCAGGAAAACGCCGTGGCGCAGACGTGTCTTCGACATTCCAATCCTCCCGTGCCGGCGGTCGCTTGGATGGCCGCCGTCTCTCGACAAATCTAGAATATGGCAACCATTCCGTCCATCAAAACGCAGGTCGCGTGATGGCGGGCGGGGCGCATTTTATCTGCGCCCGCATGACCGCTTTTCATGCCGCCGGCCCGGCGATCACACCGCGGTCATGCAGGTCGGCCAACTGCCCGTCGCCCAGACCCAGCGCATCGGCCAGAACCTCGTCCGTGTGCTGGCCCAGAATGGGCCCGGCGGCCGGTGGAACCGGTTCGCAGGCCGAACTGTCGATGGGGCTGGCGGCGGTCAGCATGCGCCCGATGCCGGGATGATCGACGCGGGCGAACAGCGGGTTGGCGGGTGAACAGCGCGGGTCGTCGGTCAGCAATTGCTCGAAACTCTGGTAGGGGCCCCAGCAGGCCCGCGCCGCGTCCAGTTCCTTGCCGGCCTGTACAAGTGTGCGGGCGGAAAACCATGGGGCCAGCAGCCCGGCCACAGTGTCGCGCGCCCGGAACCGATCGCCCTCCAGCGACAAGTCCAGGCCGCGCGCGGTGCCCAGCGCCGCCATCACCTCCATGGTGCCGGTGGCGCGCAGCAGCGCCTGCCACTGCCCGGCACTGACGGCAGCCACCATCAGGCGGCGGCCATCGGACGTGGCGAAGTCGCAGCCGAAGGCCCCGAAAATATGGTTGCCGTGGCGCTCGCGGCCCTGTCCGTTGATCTCCACCTCCGCCAGCAACCCCATATCGGCGACTACGGCCAGGGCCACATCGGACAGCGCGATGCGCATGAGTTGGCCTGCCCCCTGCAGGCGGCGGTGGCGTTCGGCCGCCAGCAGGGCGGTGGCCGCCGTCTGGCCGCAGACGAAATCCCAGGCCGGCAGCACATGGTTGACCGGTCCCCCCGCCGGTCCGGTGGCCAGCGGAAAGCCCACGGCGCAATTGACCGTGTAATCCAGGGCCGTGGACCCGTCGCGATTGCCCAGGATATTGACCATGATCAGGTCGGCACGGCGTTGCCGCAACCCGGTGAAATCCAGCCAGCCGGTGGCGGGGAAATTGGTGACGAACAGTCCCCGCCCCTCCCCCGGTGCGGTGATCAGGGCCTGGGCCAGTTCGCGCCCCTCCGGCCGCCTTATATCGATACGGACGGATTTCTTGCCCTTGTTCAGCCCGGCCCAATAGAGGCTGCGGCCGTCTTCCGTCACCGGCCAGCGATGCTGGTCGATGCCGCCTTCGATCGGGTCGATGCGGATCACCTCGGCCCCCAGCCGGGCCAGCGACCCGGTGGCGAACGGTCCGGCGATGAAGGCGGCGCATTCGGTGATGGTCAGGCCCGACAGGATGGCCATGGCTTGCGGCTCCCGATTCTTGGAATCCGTGCCATAAGGCGCCCGTCACCCGCGCGCGGGCAGCGGAGAATTGCGTATCGGGCCGGAGAATATTTCAGGGGCCGGGAACCGGGGGCCGGGCGATACTGGACCGTTACGAGGAGGCATGATGAGCGTCGATCCGGAAATCCAGGCCGCCCGTCTGTTGCAGGCGTCCCATGCCCCGCCCGGCTTCGACATCACGCGGCTAGATACGGTCGAGGCGCGCACCGGTCTGAACCGGCTGGCCATGGTGTTCAGCGATCCCGGCGCGGTCGTGGACCGGGTGGAGACGCTGAGCGTCCCCGGCCCCGGCGGGCCGATCCGGGTGCGGCTCTATCACCCGGTGCCGGAAGCGGCGGGGGTGATCCTGTTCGTGCATGGCGGTGGGTGGTTTGCCTGCGACGTCGACACCCATGACCCGATCATGCGCCGGCTAGCGCTGGCAAGCGGGCGAGTGGTGATCGGGTTCGATTACCGGCTGGCACCGGAACATCCGTTCCCGGCGGCTTTGGAGGATGTGAAGGCGATCTGGGACTGGGCCCTGGAACTGGGCATGGGCGTGCCGGCCCTGGCCGGGGACAGTGCCGGGGCCAATCTGGTCCTGGCGCTGATGCTGTCCGAGCGTGATGTCGGACGGGTGCTGCCCCCGGCGGCGGCCCTGGCCTATGGCTGCTATACGCCCGACCTCGACACGAGCTCCCAGCGCCGGTTCGGGGATGGCAGCTACGGCCTGTCGACCGTGCGTATGGCATGGTACTGGCGCCGGTATCTGGGCGCGCTGAGCGATGCGCCGCCGGTGCTGGCGGCACCGCTGGGCGCCGATTTGCGCTGTTTGCCGCCGTGCTTTCTCGGCATCGCCGAATGCGACGTGCTGGCCGATGAAAACCGGATGATGGCGGAACGGATGCGGGAAGCGGGCGTGAAAGTCGAGACCGTCACCTGGCCCGGTGCCACACACGGGTTCCTGCAGATGACGGCGCATGCGGGGTTGGCGCGGAGGGCCATCCGGGATCTGGCGCGGGGATTACGGAACCCGGTCGCGTCGTAGGTCAGGTCGAGGCGTAAGCCGAGCCCTGACAGGCCACGGTGCCCAAAGATGTCAGGGCTCGCTTCGCTCGACCTGACCTACGGCAAAGTACCGTTCAGCGCGGCTCCTTCGACCGGATGCGCACCGGGTCGCTGCCATAGGCGGCGTCGCGCATCCGGATAGCCTGGCGCACGCCATGCGCCTTCACATTCTCGCGCCAGGTCTTGCGGCCCGGCCCTTGCGACAGGTGGGCCTTGGCGTCGGCCTCGATGGCGAACTGGCGCAGGACGCGCGCACCGGACAGGTCCATGGCGGTGTTGACGATGCGTTTCTGCGCCGCCGCGATCTCCGGGTCGATCAGGGCGATGCGATGGGCCAGAGCATCCACCTCTGCATTCAGTTCGGCGGCGGGAACACTGTCCAGCACCATACCGATATGGGCGGCGTCCAGGCCGGTGATGCTGTCACCGGTCAGCAGCAGGCGTTTGGCCCATTGCGGACCGACATGGTAGAACCAGTAATTGACGGGTGGGGAGCCCAGGCCGCGCGTGCCGGGATGGCCGATGCGGGCATCGTCGGCGGCGATGATCAGGTCGCAGGCCAGCGCCAGTTCCGCCCCGCCGGCCAGGGCACGGCCCTGCACCTTGGCGATCACCGCCTTGTGGATGTCCGGGATGATGTGCATCTGGCCCATCTTGCGGGTCATGGTCCAGACATCGTCATCGAAGCTGCCCATGCGGGAGCGATAGGTGGCGGTGGCGTCCTGCTGGTTGTCGGGGTTGTAGCCGTAGCCCAGGTCGTAACCGGCGCAGAAATCATCCCCGGCCCCTTGCAGCACGATGACATGCACGTCGGTGCGGTCATCGGCCTCCAGCATGGCGTCATGGATTTCCCTAATCAGTTCCGGCGACAGCGCGTTGCGCTTTTCCGGCCGGTTCAGCGTGATATAGGCGACGCGGTCGCGGACCTCGAAATTGATAAAATCCTGGGTCTTCAGCCATTTGGCCATGATGCTTCCTCCTTGAGATATCGGCTCACCGCCGGACGATCAGCGCGTCCACGGCGATGGTGCGGCCGGGGCCGCAGATGATGGGATTGACGTCGATCTCCGCGATCCGGTCCGACAGGTCGGATGCCAGTTCCGACAGGGCCACGATGATACCGGCCAGATTGTCGATATCCGCCCCCGGCCGGCCGCGGAACCCGTGCAGCAGGGCGGCCCCCTTCAGCCTTCCCAGCATGTCCAACGCCTGCGCATGGTTTACGGGCGCCAGTTCCGACGCGCTGTCTCGCAGCAATTCGACCATGATACCGCCCAGACCCACCACGACCATGGGGCCGAAGGTGGGGTCCAGCTGGCTGCCCACCACGATCTCCAGACCCGGCGCGATCATCGGCTGCACCAGGATGCCGGCGATGCGCGGCTTGGGCTCCACCCGCCCGGTGGCTTCCATGATGGCGGCGAAGGCTGCACGCACGGCGGTACCGTCGCGCAGGTCCAGGCGGACCACCCCGGCCTCCGTCTTGTGCGCGATGTCCGGCGTTTCCAGCTTCAGCACCACCGGATAGCCCAGGGTGTCGGCGGCCGCGACGGCCTCCTCCGCCGTTTGCACGACATGGTCGCTGGCGACGGGGATGCCATAGGCGGCCAGAACCTCTTTGGCCTGCCGTTCCGTCAGCCGGTCGCCGGCCCCCTCCAGCAGGGCACGGGCCGTGGCGGCGGCCGGGTTGGGCGCACCACCCCGCGCACGCGGCGCCGGGCCGGTGATCCGCCGTTCGCGCTCCAGCCAGCCGGCCAGGGTGCGGTAGGCACCGGATGTGGAGCGGAACAATGCCACATGCGGGTCGCGCTCCGCCTCTGCCGCCCCCGGCCCATGCTTCCATTCCGACATCCAGGACAGGCACAAAGGCTTCCCGGCCTTGGCCGCCAGACCGGAGAACAGGGCGACATTGTTGGGCGTGCCCGGATCGCTGATGCTGGGCGCCATGACCAGTACCGCACCATAGCCGGGATCGGCCAGCAGCGCCTCCAGACAGGCGCCGTATGAGGCAGGGTTGGTCGCCACCTGGGCGGTAATGTCGCACGGGTTGGACGGATTGCCGAAATCCGGGACATTGGCGTTCAGCACGGCTTGTGTCGCTGGCCCCGGTTTGGGCATGGGCACGCCGGCCGCTTCCGCCTTGTCGAGCGTGATGACGCAGGCCCCGCCCGAGGCCGCCACAGCCGCCACGCCCATGGCCCTGGGCCGCCCGGCCTTGGCCAGGAAGGCGGCGGTTTCATACACATCCTCGATATTGTCGACCCTGACGATGCCCAGGCGGCGATAGGCCGCCTCATACGCCGCATTGGCCCCGGCCAGGGTGCCGGTGTGCGACAGGGCGGCCTTGGCGGCGGCCGTGCCGGTGGCGATCTTGTACATGACGATGGGCTTGTCGGCGGCCAGCGCCCGTTCGGCCGCCTGCAGCAGCCGTTGCCCGTTCTTCAGCCCCTCGGCGATGCAGGTGATGACGGCGCAAGCCGGATCGTCGGCCAGATAGGAGACATAGTCGCAGACATCGACATCGCAGCTGTTGCCCGCCGCCATGAAATGGCTGTAGGACCCACCGCGTTCCGCCACCTGCGCCAGCGCCTGACCCAGCCCGCCCGACTGGCTGACGATGGCCACCGGTCCCGTGGCCGGGCGGCGGGCGCCATAGCCGGAGGCAAAGGACAGGCCGGCGCGGCTGACATTGTTGATCAGGCCGATGCAGTTGGGCCCGACGATGCGCAGTTGCGACCCGCGCGCGATGGCGGCGAGACGGTTCTGCAGGGCGATGCGGTCGGCCAAGCCGGTCTCCGCGAAGCCGGAGGCGTAGATGACGCAGCCGCCGACACCTAAGGCAGCGCATTCCTCCACCAGTGGCAGCACGGCATCGACCGGTACCGCCAGCACGGCGCAGTCGGGCACTTCCGGCAATGCTGTCAGGCCGGAGAAACAGGGGATGCCGTAGAGCTCCGCCGCATTCGGGTTCACGCCCCAGGTACGGCCGGTGAAGCCGGACAGATTCGCCGCCGTCCGGGCGCCGAAGGATTTCTCGTTGCGCGACAGGCCGACAATGGCCACCGACGCCGGATCGATCAGGCGGCGCAGGTCGGCATGGGTATAGACGGGACGGGACAAGGGGGTCTCCCTGAACTTTGCTTGACGGAAATGTGTCCGGTTGGGACTTCTTTGAAACTCTTGGGCACTTTCGCCACCAATCTCACTACCGTCACCCCGGGCGAAGGCCGGGGCCCAGATCGTAGAGCGAAGCGCTTGTCACTTGGGCCCCTGCCTTCGCCGGGGTGACGGTAGAGATTGATGAAACCCGCACAGCACAGACTGTCGTGGTGAAGGCGTGAAAAGCAGCCTGCTACCGCCGGCTCGTCGGGATCCGGTTGAAGGGCACGTCCTTGTCCGCCCGCATCTCACCCGGCATCTTCAGGACGCGTTCGGCGATGATGTTGCGCAGGATCTCGTCCGTGCCGCCGGCGATGCGCTTGCCGGGCGCGTAAAGCAGTGCCTCCTGGAACCAGGCGTTCAGGGGTGCGACATCCGGGTCCATCACTGCACCCGACTGTCCCAGCAGCTCGATCCCGAAGGCGGCGATCTCCTGCAATTTGGTGGCGCTGACCAGCTTGCCGATGGAATTCTCCGGCCCCGGCGCCCGGCCGCGGGAGAAGGCGGTCTGGGTGCGCAGGCGGGTATATTTCAGCCCCTCGGACTGCACATACCAGCGGGCGATCCGTTCCCGCACCGCCGGGTCGTCCAGGGCCGGACGGCCGTCGATGGTGAGGGTACGGGCCAGCGCCATAATATCCTCCACATCCGGGCCTTCCGCCTTGCCCACCGTGAAACGTTCATTGGCCAGCATGGTCAATGCCACCTTCCAGCCTTCGCCCACCCCACCCAGCCGGTGATGGTCGGGAATGCGGACATCGGTCAGGAACACTTCGCAGAAATTGGCGGTACCGGAGATCTGCTTCAGGCGGCGGATTTCGATGCCGGGTGCCGCCATGTCCAGGATGAAGAAGGTCAGGCCGGCATGTTTGGGCAGGGTCGGGTCGGTGCGGGCCACCAGCATGCCGTATTGGGAGAAATGGGCGTTGGAGGTCCAGACCTTCTGCCCGTTGATCACCCAATCATCACCGTCGCGCACCGCACGGGTGCGCAGGCCGGCCAGGTCCGACCCGGCGGACGGTTCGGAGAAAAGCTGGCACCACACCTCCTCCCCATAGAGCGCCGGGCGGGCATAGCGGTCGATCAGGGCGTCGCTGCCATGGGCCATGATGGTGGGCAGGGCCATGCCCACGCCCTGGTTGAACACGCTGGGGGGCACGACATAGCGCTCCTCCTCCGCCGCGAAGATGGCGGCCTGCATCTGCGTGCCGTCGCGCCCGCCATGTTTCTTCGGCCAATGGATACCGGCGAACCCGGCCGCCGCCTTGGTGGCCTGCCATTCTTTCGACCGCCGGACATCATCGTCGTTCAACTCGCGCGAGCGGTAGGTGCGGGCCTCGGCCGATTTTCGCGGCGCATGGGCGTCCAGGAAGGCACGCACCTCCGCCCGGAATTCGGCCTCGTCTGTTGTATCGTTGAAATCCATCGCCTCGCCTCACGCCGCCAGCTGGTCGAACAGGCGGTCGCGCCAATGCCGCGCCCCACCGATGATGCCGGCCAGCGTCGCCGACCGGCGGTAATGCAGGTGGCAATCCGCCTCCCAGGTGAAGCCCATGCCGCCATGGGTCTGGATATTCTCGCGTGCCGCCAGCTGGTACGCGTCGATGGCGGCGATGCGGGCAGCGGCCGCCGCGCGCGGCAGTTCCACCGCATCCTCATGCAGGGCCCAGGCGCCGAAATAGGCGTTGGACCGGGCCAGCTCCACCGCGACATAGATATCGGCCAGTTTGTGCTTGATCGCCTGCATCGACGCGATGGGCCGGCCGAAGGCGAACCGGTCCATTGCGAAAGATGTCGCCATCTCCAGCGCCGCCCGACCACCCCCCACCTGTTCGAAGGCGAACAGCACGGCGGCCCGGTCCAGCAGCCGGGCGATGGCGGGCCAGCCCACGGCACCCGACAGGGGTTCGGCCGGTACGCCGTAGAATTCCACGCCCCAGGCCCCATGCGCCAGATCCAGCGTGCGCAGCGGCCGACGTTCGATGCCGGGGGCGGTGGGGTCGACCAGATACAGCCCAATCTGACCCGTTTCATTCCGTGCGGCGACCACCAGCAGGCCGGCACCGTCCAGGTCATAGACAGGGGTCTTGGCACCCGACAGGCTTCCACCCGCCACCTGTGCCCTGACGCCGGTGGCGGTAGGCTCCCCCACCCCTTCGGCAAGCGCGAAGGCGCCGGTCACCGAACCGTCGGCCAGACGCGGCAGCCACTTTGCCTTCTGCGCCTCATCGCCAAAGGCCAGCAGCGCCTCGGCCACCAGATAGAGGGTGGAGGCGAAGGGGACGGGCGGCAGGAAGGCCCCCACCTCCTCCGCCAGCATGCACAAGGCTTCGTGCCCCAGGCCGGAACCGCCATTTTCCTCGGGGATGGTCAGGCCCAGCCAGCCCATCTCCGCCATTTCGGCCCAGAGCTTCCGGTCAGTTGCCGGCCCGGCTTCCAGGAACTGGCGCACCGTGCCGACGGGCAGCCGGTCGGCCAGGAAGCCCTGCACCTCCCGCCGCATCGCCGTCACATCGTCGGAGAAATCGAAATTCATGCGCCCTCACCATCCGCTGGCAATGTTGCGCCAGAGCTTGGGCCAATGCCGCCGCGCGGCAAGCCAGTTTTCCGGAACCAGCATGACCAAGGCTCATCCCCACCGGGGTGCTATTTTTTGGAATGCGGCGATGAAGCGTAGTCATTTCCGACTACGGAGAAGGCCATAAAATCCATATGGATCAATTGATTGACGATTTTTCATGGGCGATCGCCGGCACCATCGCCGGGGCTTGCCCAGGGCGGGTGCCGGGGCCTATTCGTGGATCGGACGGCGACGATCCCGCCCGGAGGAAACCCCCACATGCATTATCCCGAACTGAAGCTGTTCATCGGCGGCCAGTGGCGCGGCACGGCGCGGGGCGAACCCGTGATCAACCCGGCCGATGGCTCGATCCTGGCCACCCTGCCCCATGCCGGGCGGCAGGATTTGGACGATGCGCTGGCGGCGGCGGAGAAGGGGTTCCGTCTCTGGCGCGCCACCGACCCGGCGGAGCGCGAACAGGTGCTGCAACGTGCTGCCGCCAACCTGCTGGCGCGGCGGGAGGAGATTGCCGTGTCCCTGGTGCTGGACCAGGGCAAGACCATCAAGGAGGCGCGCAACGAGGTGCGGGTGGCCCATGACCGTATCCTGTGGGATGCGGGGGAGGCGCGGCGGCTTTATGGCCGTATCGTCCCGGCGGCCCCCGGCATGCGCAAGATGGTGACGCGTCATCCGCTGGGCGTGGTGGCGGCCTTCACCCCCTGGAATTATCCGCTGGCGTCGCCCACCCGCAAGGTGGCGGGTGCCTTGGCCGCCGGCTGTTCCATCATCCTGAAGGGGGCGGAGGAAACGCCGGCCGGTGCCATCGCCCTGGTCCGTGCCTTTCAGGAAGCGGGCGTGCCCGACGGGGTGGTCAATCTGGTGTTCGGCAAGCCGGCCGACATCTCATCCCACCTGATCGCGCAGTCGGGCGTGCGGCTGGTCACCTTCACCGGGTCGGTGCCGGTGGGCAAGCATCTGGCTTCTTTGTGCGGCCAGCATATGAAGCCGGCCATCATGGAACTGGGCGGCAATTCCCCCGTCATCGTCTGGGACGATGTGGATGCGGAGCTGGTGGGCACCCTGTCGGCCCGCGCCAAGGCCCGCAATGCCGGCCAGGTCTGCGTCGCCCCCACCCGCTTCTTCGTGCATGAACGGGTCTATGATCAGTTCGTGGACAGTTTGGGGGCGGCGGCGGAAGCGCTGAAGATCGGTACCGGCCTTGACCCGGCGCTGGAGATGGGGCCGCTGGCCAATGAACGACGGCTGTCGGCGATGCAGGCGCTGACGGCGGATGCCGTTGGCCGTGGCGCCCGGCTGGTGGCCGGCGGGCGGCGAATGGGCGACCGGGGTTTCCAGTTCCCGCTGACCGTGCTGGCCGACATGCCGGCCGATGCACGGGCGATGGTGGAGGAACCGTTCGGCCCCATGGCGCTGGTCAGCCGCGTGACCAGCCTGGACGAGGCCATCGCGCGGGCCAATGCTCTGGAATTCGGCCTGGCCGCCTATGCCTTCACCGACCGGGCCAGCGTGGCGACCAGACTGTCGGAGGAGATCGAGAGCGGCAGCCTGGCCATCAACCATTTCAACTCCACCTACCCCGACATGCCGTTCGGCGGCGTGAAGGATAGCGGCTATGGCCGCGAGGGCGGGGCGGAGGGGCTGGAGGGCTACACGTTCCTGAAGTCGGTGATGCAGCAGGCGAAACCGTAGGTCAGGTCGAGGCGTGAGCCGAGCCCTGACAACGATGGATTGAAAGCCTTATCTGTCAGGGCTCGCTTTGCTCGACCTGACCTACGGGCGCCCCTAAAACCGCGCCGCCCGCTTCTCCTTCAGCGCGGCAAAACCTTCCGCGAATTCCGGTCCCGTCAGGCAATCGGCCTGGGCCTGGGCTTCCGCCTCAAGGTCCAGCCCGCCCGGGCGCAGGCAGGCTTTCAGCCGGGCGAAGGCTGCCGGCGGCAGGGCCGCCAGCTTCTCAGCCATTTCCAAGCCAGCCTCCATCACACCACCCGCCGGCACCACCGCATCCGCCACGCCGGCGGCCAGGGCGTCGGCGGCCTTCAAGTTGGCCGTGTCCAGAAACAGGCGGGTGGCCAGGGGCCGGCCGGCGCGCAGCGGCAGCGTGTCCATCAGGCCCCAGTCGGGAACCAGGCCCAGCTTCAGGAAGGGAAAGCCCAGCATCGCATCTTCCCCCATCACCACCCGGTCGGCCAACAAGGCCAGGCCGGCACCGGCACCGATGGCATAGCGTTCGACGGCGGCCACCACGGGCTTGGGGAAATGCCAGAGCTGTTCGACCAGGGCATGGCCGTCCCGCATGCGGGCCAGAGCCGCGGCATGGTCGATGCCCTCCAGACTGGTCAGATCACCACCGGCGCAGAACATGCCGCCAGCCCCGGCGATCATCAGGCAGCGCACGGCGGGGTTCGCCCCCGCTTCCGTCACCGCCACCCGCAGCGCGGTGCGCAGATCGGCGTCGATGGCGTTGCGCGCCGCCGGGCGGTTCAGGCACAGGCGGCGCACGCCCGGGCGGGGAGTGTCGATCAGCAGCGTTTCCATGGGTTCACTCCCCCCGCAGCGACAGGCCCAGCAGGGCGCGGCGGCGCAGCCAGGGACTGGGCCGGTAACGGGGGTCGCCGGTCACGGATAAGAGCCGTTCCAGGATCGCCAGCACCTTCGCCGGCCCCACCCTGTCACCCCATTCCAGCGGCCCCGACGGATAGCCCAGGCCCAGGCGCACGGCGGCGTCGATATCGGGGGGGACGGCGATCCCACGCTGGGCGATCTCGCAGCCAGTATTGACGATCATGGCCAGCACCCGCTGGCCGATGAAACCGGGACTGTCCTGGATGCGCGTCACCGCGCGGCCGGCCGCCGCCAGCCAACCATGGACCTTGTCCGCCAGCGCCGGATCGGTGGCGGGGCTGGCCATCAGCACCAGCCGGCCTGCCAGCCCGCCCAGCGGATCGATGCCCACCAGACGTCGCGCATCCAGCCCCGTGCGCACGGCCACCGCCGTCACATCCTCCCCCCAGGGCAGGGTGAACAGCACATCGGCACCGGCAGGATCATCGGCCAGCGTGGCGCCACCTGCCGCCAGCAGGGCGCGCAGGGCATCCACCCCCTCGCCATCCTGCACCCAGGCCGTCCCAGGCATGGCGGGCGGTGGCGGCGGTTCGGCCGGCTCCTGCTTCACGCCCTCGGGATAGGGGTAGAAGCCCCTGCCCGTCTTGCGGCCATAGAGTCCGGCGGCCAGGCGCGGCGGGATCAGGGTGGAGGGGCGGTAACGCGGTTCCTGCTGGAACTGCTCATAGATGGACTGCATCACCTTGCCGGACACGTCCAGCCCGGTCAGGTCCATCAGCTCGAACGGCCCCATGCGGAAACCCAGCGTGTCGCGCAGGGCGCGGTCGATATCGGCAACCGGCGCCACCCCTTCCTCCAGCAGCCGCAGTCCTTCCGTGTAAAGCGCGCGGCCGGCATGGTTGACCAGGAAGCCCGGCTGGTCGGCGGCACGCACAGCGCGGTGGCCGGTGCCGGTGACCAGGGACAGCAGCCGGTCGGTGACGGCAGGCGCCGTCAGCAGGCCGGGGATCACCTCCGCCAGCTTCATCAGGGGTACCGGATTGAAGAAATGCAGCCCGGCCACACGGGCAGGATGGCGGCAGCCGGCGGCGATGGCCGACACGGTGAGGGAGGAGGTGTTGCTGGCCAGCAGGCAATCCTCGGCGACGATCCCCTCCAGCGCCGCGAACAGGGCACGTTTGGCCTCCAGATCCTCGACAATGGCCTCCACCACGATTGTGCAGCCGGCGAGGTCTTCCAGTGCGGCCACCGCCGTCAGACGCCCGGCCGCCGCGCGCACGTCATCGGCGCTCATCGCCCCCTTGGTGGCCAGCTTGTCCAGCATGGACAGCACGAATTCCCGCGCCGCCCCCGCCGCCCCGTCGCGGCTGTCATGGAGGCGGACGGTATGGCCGGCCTGGGTGAACAGCTGGGCGATGCCGCGGCCCATGATGCCGGCGCCAACGACGCCGATGATCTCGCTGGCCATGCTCACCTTCCCTTGAAATCGGGCGGACGTTTTTCCAGGAAGGCTGCCATGCCCTCCTTCTGGTCCGCTGTGTCGAACAGCAGCAGGAATTCCCGGTTTTCCAGCGCGTTGGCCGCCGCCAGGGCCGTGTCGGCCCCGGCGGCCAGGGTGCGCTTGATGGCGGCCAGCGCCAAAGGCGGCATGGTGGCGACCTTGCCAGCCAGCTTGCGCGCGGCGGCCAGGGTGGCACCATCGTCCGCCAGTTCGCTCACCAGCCCCAGCATGTGGGCGCGTTCGCCATCCAGCGTGCCGCCGGTCATCAGCAGGTGGCTGGCCATATGCTTGCCCAGTACGCGCACCAGCCGCTGGGTGCCGCCGGCACCGGGCATGATGCCCACTCGCGCCTCCGGCTGGCCGAAGCGCGCCGTGCGGTCGGCCACGATGATGTCGCACATCAGCGCCAGTTCGCACCCAGCGCCCAGGGCCGGGCCGGAAACGGCGGCGATGACGGGCTTGGGACAGTCGGCGACGGGCCGCCACAGCTCGGGAAAGCCCAGGTCGCGTACCTGGGCCGGACCCTTGTCGGCCAACAGTTTCAGGTCGGCACCGGCGGCGAACACCTTGTCGCTGCCGGTGACGATGATGACACGGATGGCGGGGTCACCGGCCAGAGTGGTGAAGGCGGCGGCCAGGGCCTGTCGCATCGCCATGTCCAGCGCATTCATCCGCTCCGGCCGGTCCAGGGTGACGATGCCGATGGCGCCGTCATGGTCGATGCGCAGGGGGGGTGGGGTGTCGTGGGTCATCTCAACTCTCTTTGCCCGCCAAAGTTTGGGCTGCCAGGTTTCCCCCAATATCCACCGTCACCCCGGCGAAAGCCGGGGCCCAGGCGCAGAGCGGCGTCTGCCGCGACAAGACTCATATCGGCGCTAACCGCGCCTTACGCTGGGCCCCGGCTTTCGCCGGGGTGACGGTAGAATGGGTGGCAATGGCTACCCCTCACTTCTCCCCCGCCAACAACCCGCGCGCGATCACCTGGGCCTGGATTTCCGCCGCCCCTTCGAAGATCGACAGGATGCGGGCGTCGCAGAGCAGGCGGCTGATGCGGTATTCCAGGGCGAAACCGTTGCCGCCATGGATCTGCAAGGCATTGTCGGCATTGCTCCAGGCCACGCGTGCGGCCAGCAGCTTGGCCATCCCCGCCTCGATATCGCAGCGCTTGTTGCCATCCTTGGCCCGCGCGGCGGCGTAGGACAGCTGGCGGGCCATCATGGTCTCCACCGCCATCCAGGCCAGTTTGCCCGACACGCGGGGGAAGCTGATCAGAGGCTGGCCGAATTGCCGCCGGTCGAGCGCATAGCGCAGCCCCTCCTCCAGCGCGTCCTGGGCCACGCCCACGGCACGCGCCGCCGTCTGGATACGGGCACTTTCGAAGGTTTCCATCAGCTGCTTGAAACCCTGGCCGGGCACGCCGCCGAGGAGATTCTCTTCCGGCACCTCGAACCCGTCGAAGCTTATTTCGAACTCCTTCATGCCGCGATAGCCCAGGACCTCGATCTCCCCGCCGCTCATGCCGTCGGCCGGGAACGGGCTGGCATCATCGCCGCGTGGCTTTTCCGCCAGCAGCATGGACAGGCCCTTGTAGCCCTCTTGCGCCGGATCGGTGCGGACCAGCAGGGTCATGATGTCGGCGCGGGCGGCGTGGGTGATCCAGGTCTTGTTGCCGGTCACGCGCCAGACGCGGCTGCCGTCCGGTTTGGTCACCAGCTCCGCCCGGGTGCGCAGGCTCGCCAAGTCGGAGCCGGTATCCGGTTCGGTGAACACCGCCGTGGGCAGCAATTCCCCGCTGGCGATGGGCGGCAGGTAGCGGCTTCTCTGCGCGTCGGTACCGGCCAGGCGGATCAGTTCGCCCGCGATCTCCGACCGTGTGCCCAGCGACCCGACACCGATATAGCCGCGCGACAATTCCTCCGACGCGATGCACATGGCCAGCTTGCCCAGGCCCGACCCGCCCCATTCCTCCGGAATGGTCAGGCCGAACACGCCCAGTTCCGCCATCTCATGGATGATCTCCAGCGGGATGTAGGCGTTGTCGCGGTGCCAGCCATGGGCGTCGGGCGCCACCCGGTCGGTCACGAAGCGGCGCAGTTGACCCGCCATGACCGACAGCATCTCGTCATCATGGCGGGGATCGCCGAAATGCCCGTCGGCCAGCGACGCCGCCAGCGCGTCACGCACCGCCGGGCCGTTGCCGCCGGCCAGCAGCCGGGCGCAGGCCGGGTTGGCGCGCAGCATGTCGGCCTCCGGCCCCAGATCAAGGTCCACGGGCCGGACGAATTCCCCCTGGCTCATAGCGATGCCGCCGGCCAGCTGCGCCAGATATTCCCCGAACCCGGCCGACAGGATCAGGCGTTCAGGCAGCGACAAAGCCCCCTGCCCTTCCAGCGTCTCAGCCCATTCCAGCAAAGCCCGTAGGGCCGCGACATAGGTTGCGATCCAGGCCAAGCCGTGGGCGGCATGCTGGTGCGTGGTCAGCAGGGCGGCATCGATGCAGCCCTGCGGCGCCACACGACGGCCCAGCCGGTGGCGGGCCATGGCCATGTACTGGCCGGCCGCCAACAGGGCGGCGCGGCAATCGGACAGGAAGAGCGCTGCCGGCAATTCGGGGATGGCAGCCATCCCTCATTCCCCCCGCTGCTGCCGGGCCAGTTTCTTCAGGCGCTGCTGTTCACGCCAGGCGGTCATCAGGCGGCGCGGTTCGTCCGTGGTATGGGCGCGGCCGACGGAACGGATGCCGGCCTGCACGGCGTCGGAAACCGACATCTGTTCCCAGTCGCGGATCAGCTCCTTCTGCAGGCGGATGGCGCGGGGGCCGGAGATGCAGATCGACCGCACCCATTTCTCCACCTGCTCGTCCAGCTTTTCCAGCGGGACCAGCTTTTCCATATAGCCGAAATGGTACGCCTCCTCGGCGTCGATGATGTCGCCGGTATAGACCAGCTCCCGCGCCTTGCCCCAGCCGACCAGCGTGGGGATCAGGCAGGCTTCCATCCCCGACGGCACGCCATAGCGCACCTCCGGCATGCCGAACTTGGCATTGTCGGCCGCCACTCGCATGTCGCACGCGGTGGCGATCTCCATGCCGGCACCTAGGCAGTAACCCGCGATGCGGGCGATGACGGGGACCGGCATGCGCCGCACGCTGTCGCAGGCGGCATGCGTGGTGGCGCTGCCGTTTTCGGCGATGTTGTGATCGGGGAATTCCGACATCTCGGCGATGTTCGCGCCACCGATGAACGACTTGGTTCCCGCCCCGGTCAGCACGACGCAGCGCAGTTCGGGATCGGTGGCCAGTTCGCGCATCCGGCGGGCCAGGGCGGCGCGGCCCTGCACGGGCAGGGCATTGTGCTTTTCGGCATTATCGACCGTCACATAGGCGACGCGCCCCCCTTCCGCCCGTTCCTCCAGCCGGACAAGGATCATCTCCTCGACCGTTTTATCGACGTGCGATGCCGCCATGGTCCAACTCCGGATATGTTTGGTTTCATCAAGGTCGCTTGAAAATTGCCGGGGCAGAGCACCGGCCGGCAAACCACTTTTGGGGGTGCGCCATGAGGGGGGCTCATTTGGCACTTGTTCCCTCAGGCGCCGGGCGGGCGCATCCGCGCCCTTGGCTTACGGCGCACGTGCGCCGGGCCGGCAGTCGCCGGCCTCCAACGGTCATGGACAATGACCGTTGGTATCAGTGCCGCAGGTCAGGGGCAGCCGGAGCCACCCCCGACCTGCGCGCTTCTCCTCAATCCCCGAAGCTGAACCCCACCGTCACACCGAAGGACAGCGGGCGGGCGTTCACTTCCTGGATGCCCAGGGCCTGGGGCGAGATGTAGATGGCGTGGTCGCTGTCGGTCAGGTTGTCGCCCCACAGCCGCACGAAATAGCGGTCGTCGGGCGCGTAGTAGGTCGCCGACAGGCTCAGCGATTCATAGGAACCGATATGGCCGAACAGGCCGCCCGGCACGATGTCGTACCCGCCATTATAGTAAAGCGCACCGGTCAGCAGCAGGC
The DNA here is from genome assembly GCF_048066115.1 of Niveispirillum sp. KHB5.9. NCBI lineage: Bacteria > Pseudomonadati > Pseudomonadota > Alphaproteobacteria > Rhodospirillales > Azospirillaceae > Niveispirillum > Niveispirillum sp. KHB5.9. Next base: position 391,811 of record NZ_JBLTYX010000001.1, read on the forward strand.
GCGACTGTTCCGCCAGCGGCACCTCGTAATCCAGCGCCAGATTGGCGCTGATCTTCGGGGCGAAGATCAGATCCTGCCCACTGGCGTTCAGCGCGTAGGAACAGGAACCAGGCAGCTTGGGTGCCGCCGCCAGGGTCTGGGCCTGGGCATAGGTGATCGATGGCGGCGGGGCAGAACAGGCGGCCGTGGTGCGCGGCAGGAACACCTGGGCGCTGGCATAGCTCTTATACTTGCTGTCCAGCAGGTTGACCGCCCCGCGCATGGTCAGCTGGTCGCTGACCATGGCTGTCAGGTCGATATCCAGGCCATAGACCCGTGCCGACGCCGCGTTCTGCACGGTGGTGACGCCGGCGGACGAGATCAGACCCACCTGGATGTTGGAATAATCGTAATAGAAGGCGGCACTGTTCAAGCGCACGCGCTTGTCCAGCAGTTCCGTCTTCAACCCGATCTCATAGGCATCCAGGATTTCCGGGTTGACCGGTATCTGGGTGGGGCTGACCACGCTGGGATTGTAGGTACCGCTCTTGAAGCCGCGATTATAGCTGGCATAGGCCATGACATCGTCACTGACCGTGTAATCCAGCGCCAGGCGCCAGGTCAGCTTGTCGAAGCTCTTCGACAGGTCCATGGCGGCCAGCGGCGTCTTGCCGAACACCAGGTTCTCCGGCCCCAGGGCGGTGTTGTAGAGGTCCAGGCCAGGACCCGGACCGGCCACGGCGGCATAGCGGAACATCTCGCCCTTCGCCCCCTTCTTCTCGCTGCTGTAGCGCAGGCCGGCCGTGACGCGCAGATCGTCGGTCAGGTTGGCATTGGCTTCGGCGAAGGCGGCATAGGCATCGGTGGTGACAAAGGATTCGAACGCGGTGACCGAGGCGCCGGTACGCTGCAGATCGACCGGCCGTACCGGCGAGGGCACGTTGGAGGCCGACATCAGATTGTCGAACCCTTCGCGGAACCACATGTAATAGACGCCGCCGATCCAGTTGACGCGGTTGTTGCCCGTCGATTGCAGCTGCAACTCCTGGGAGAATTGCTCGCCTGGCTGGTTGCGGCTGCCGGAATAACCGATGGTGGTCTCGGCAATGTCGCTGTTGGACAGGGTGCGGCTGTCGCCGTTCACATAGCCGGTATAGGAAACCAGTCGGGTGTCGGCGAAGTCGTATTCCAGGTTCAAGGTGCCGCGATAGCCCTTGTTGCGCACCATCGTGTCGTAATTGGACGCGGTCTCGTACAAGTCATATTCCGGCGTCACCCCGGCATTGACCGCCGTGGGCACCGTGCCGGCCAGGACATGCGGCGACAGGAAGGTCGCGTTGTCATGGTAATAGTACGATCCCGACAGGCGGGCGGTGAAATCCTCGTTGGGCTTGAACACCAGCTTGCCCATGCCGACCATGTTCTTGGCGGGATTGGCCTTCTTGTCCAGGAAGGTATTGTCGATATAGCCATCGTCCCAGCGGCCGGTGAAGGCGACGGAGGCCGACAGCGTGTCGGTCACCTGGCCGGCGGCATAGGCGCGGGCCCGCTTTTCATTGAACTTGCCATAGCCGATTTCGGCATCGACCGTGGGGTTCAGCCCCGGATCCTTGGTGATGATGTTGATGGCACCACCCGTGGCATTGCGCCCGAACAGGGTGCCCTGGGGTCCCTTCAGCACCTCGATCCGTTCGATATTGGCCAGATCGAAGCTGTTGCCGCCCTTGTTGGCCTGATAGATGCCGTCCAGATAGACGGCGACCGGGCTTTCAAAGCCGGGGTTGGACTGGTTCGACCCGATACCGCGGATGAAGGGCAGCACCGACGCGCCGGTCTGATAGACCTGCAGACCGGGAGAGATCTTCTCCAGGTCCAGCACGTTATAGGTGCCGGCACTGTCCAGCATGTCGGCCGTCACCGCCGTGACGGCGATGGGCACGTCCTGCAGGTTCTGGCTGCGCTTCTGCGCGGTGACGATGATTTCCTCCAGCAGCACCGGCCCGCTGGCGGATGCGGCGGATGCGGCGGATTGGGCGGCGGCGGGGCCGGCGGCCATGGCGGCCAGCATCATGGGCAGGGCGATCGCCGTGGATCGCCGGAACGCGCTGCGCGTGCAGAAGATGGCGGTGCGCATGGGCACTTGTCCTCCCTGGTGTTTATCGCCTGCGGCGTCTTTATTTTTTGAACGCGCCGTGCCTGCTCTATGAATACAATGGCATTACCACTCCGGCGCCAGCAAAAGGTATGGCGGGTTGCGGCTTACCGGAATCGAGTTTTGCGCGCGGGGGGATGAGCAATGCTCATCGTGCAGGCGGCAAATGGTTCTGCAACCGGTAGAGGCGGGCGGCGTTGCCGGCGAACAGGGCGGTCTTTTCCGCGGCCGTGCAGCCCGCGGCGATGCGTTTGAAGGCGTTCCACAGGGTGCGGTAGGCGCAGGCCTGCTTATCGACGGGGAAATTGCTTTCGAACAGGCAGCGATCGGGGCCGAACAGGTCGATGCAGATTTCCACATAGGGTCGCCAAGCCGCCGCCAGCTCAACCGACGATGCCGGCACCGCGCGTTCATGGAAACCAAATCCGTATGACTGCAAGCCCATCCCGCCCAGCTTCACCGCGACATTGGCATGCCGGGCCAGCACCTTCAGCCCGTCCGACCATTGCCGGAACACTTCCTGCCGCCGGCCTGCATAGGGTCCGATGCCCAGGGGGGCGCCGATATGGTTCAGGATGATGGAGGTTTCCGGAAAGGCCCTCGTCAGGTCGGCCAGATCGCTCAGCTGGGTGAAGTAGATCCAGGCATCGAAGGACAGGTCCAGCGGCGCCAGTTCCGCGAAACCCCGGCGGAAATCCGCGTCATGCAGCAGGCCGGGCGGTGGCGGCACCCGGCTCATCGATCCCAGCACCGGATCATGCTGGGCCTGCTGGCGGATGCCCCGGAACCGGCCGCCGCCGGCCCCGATATGCGCCTCCAGCACCGCCCGCACATCCGGTCCCAGCCGCAGGTCGGCATGGCCGACAATCCCGGCGCACAGGCGCTGCGGTCCGTAGGTGCCGCTGGCGCTGGCCGCCGCGATGCCGTTGACATACTCGGTCTCACCCACGCAACGCAACGCCTCCGGCCCGTCGGCGCGGTACATGGCGTTGCACTGCACGAACACTGTGGCGCGGATATCGTGACCGGAACCGATGTCGGCCATCAGTTCGGGCAACTGATAGCTCTCCGGCGGCCGGTCCCACATGTGGTGGTGGGCGTCGATGATGGGCAACGACGGCTCGATCACCTCCTCCTGATATTGACCCAGCCAGATATCCAGCGCGGCCATGGACCGGGTGTTGCCTAAGGTTTCCTTGCTCATGGCGTCCCTCCCCCGGTGAAAGCTACCATCGCCGATGCGGCGTGCCGCCCGATTTATTGGCGGCATCCCCCGACATGACCTCATGTCATGCGGATGCGGAAAACTCGTTTGCGCCGACGCCGGCCCGACTGCACTGCTGGGGAAGCAGAAAGCACGAAGGAGCGGGCGTCATGAAACGTCTGGAGGGCCGGGTCGCCATGATCACGGGCGGGGCCAACGGCATCGGCCGTGGCTGTGCCCTGCGCACGGCGGCGGAGGGGGCGGCACTGGGCATCATCGATCTGGAGCCGGAACCGCTGGCGGCATTGCAGGCCGAACTGGAAGCGACCGGTGCAAAGGTGTTCACCCAGGCCGCCGACTGCACCGACGCCGCACAGGTCCGCGATTTCGTGGCGGTGGCGGAGGCGGCGTTGGGTCCCACCGACATCCTGGTCAACAATGTCGGCCAGGGCGCGCGGGAGCGTAAGACCAGCTTCCTGGACAGTGATGAGGCGGTCTGGCGCTTCGTGGTGGAGATCAATCTGTTCACCACCATGCGCTTCACCAGGGCGGTGGCGCCCGGCATGGCGGCGCGCGGGTACGGAAGGGTGATCAACATGTCGTCGGAATCAGCCGTGATCGGCCCCGTCGGCAGCCATGATTATTCCGCCGCCAAGGCCGGCATCATCGGCTTCACCCGCGCCGTGGCCCGCGAGCTGGCGCCGCAGGGCGTGACGGTTAATGCCGTCTGCCCCGGCCCGGTGCGCACCCGTGCCCTGGAGCGCAGTGCCGGGGAGGAGGCGCGCAAGGCCGTGGCCTCCATCCCCGTCGGCTTCTTAGGGGAGCCGGAGGATATCGCCGGCATGGTCGCCCTGCTGGCCAGCGATGAAGGCCGCTACATCACCGGCCAGACCATCATCGTCAATGGCGGCCGCTGGTGGCTTTGAGGAGTGCTTACCCATGATGCTGCTTGAACATGACGCCAAGATGCTGCTGGCGGCCGCCGGTTTGCCCGTGCCGGCCGGGCGGCTGGTGCGGCGCGGCGATATCGCCGGCCTGCCGGCCCTGCCCCTGCCCCAGGTCCTGAAGGTGCAGGTGCCCGTGGGTGGGCGCGGCAAGGCCGGGGGCATAAGGCTGGTGCGCGAGGCCGGTGATCTGGCCACCGGGCTGGATGAACTGCTGGGCATGGAGATCAAGGGCCACCGGGTCCAGGCCTGCCGGCTGGAGCGTGCGGTGGATTTCGTGGGGGAGGCGTACCTGTCCTTCACCCTGGATGCGGGGCCGGGCAATATCCGCCTGCTGCTGTCGGCCCAGGGCGGGGTGGATGTGGAAGACCCGTCCACGCGACCGCATCTGCTTTCCGCCGCCGTTCCGGCCGATCCGGAGGCGTTGCGGACGGCAATCGACACGCTTGCGGAACGATTGCCGGATGGGGTGCGCGGGGCCGTTACGGAAGCGGCACGATCCCTGGTGCCGCTGTTCTTCCGCTATGAGGCGCTGCTGCTGGAGATCAATCCGCTGTTCATCCGGGCCGACGGTTCCTGGGTGATCGGCGATACCAAGCTGGCGGTGGATGAAAACGCCTTTCCGCGCCAGCGGGAACTGGCCGCCATCGTGCGCGACAATCCCGACCTTTATCCCGAAGCCGCGTTGAAACTGGACCAGGGCTATGACTACGTGCCGCTGGATCGCGACGGCGATATCGGGCTGGTGACCACGGGGGCCGGCCTGTCCATGCAGTTGATCGACGAGCTGGTGGCACGCGGCCGGCGGCCGTTCAATTTCTGCGATATCCGCACCGGCCAGTTCAAGGGCGATCCCGCCCGCCTGATCCAGGTGCTGGAACGCATCGCGGCCGGCCCGTCCATCCGCTCCGTCCTGATCAATTTCTTCGCCGGGCATACCGATCTGGGCGAGATCGCGCGGCTGCTGATCATCGCGCTGAAATCGGTGCCGCAGCTGCAGGCCCCGATCACCGCCCGCATGATCGGCAACGGCCTGGACAAGGCCCGCGCCATCATCGCCGAGGCCGGCAATCCCGTGCTGATCGAAACCGACCTGGAACGCGCCATCGACCTGGCCATCGCGCGAGCGGAAAACGCCCATGCTTGAGATCAAAGCCGACACGCCCACCATCGTCCAGGGCATCACCGGCCGCGCCGGGCGCACGCATACGCGGTACATGCTGGCCTATGGCACCCATATCGTCGGCGGCGTCTCGCCACGGGATGAGGATGTGGAGGGGCTGCCGCTGTTTCGCGACTGTGCCGCCGCCGTCGCCGCCACGGGCGCCACGGCCAGCGTCGCCATCGTGCCGCCGCTGGCGGTCCTGCCCGCCATCCTGGAAGCGATCGATGCCGGCATCCGCACCATCGTCACATTGACGGAGGGCATGCCCATCCATGACGCGGTCGCGGCCAAGGCGGCGGTGAGGGCGGCGGGTGCCTGCTGGATCGGTGCCTCTACGCCGGGTCTGGCCATTCCCGGCGTGCTGAAGATGGGTTTCCTGCCCGACGTGTCGCTGGCCCCTGGCAATCTGGGGGTGATGTCGAAAAGCGGCACGCTGTCCTATGAGGTCTGCCACCGGCTGGTGGAGCGCGGGCTGGGCCAGAGCCTGTGGGTGGGTGTGGGCGGCGACCCGGTGAAGGGCACGCGCTTTGCCGACCTGCTGCCGCTTTACGCCGCCGATCCCGGCACCAGCGCCCTGGTCATCATCGGGGAGATCGGCGGGGATGAGGAGGAGGAACTGGCAGCATCCATCACCGCCCAGGGTTTCGCCAAGCCTGTCTATGCCCTGATCGCCGGCCAATCGTCGCGCGAGGGTGTGACCATGGGCCATGCCGGCGCCCTGATCCATGGGGAGACGGGGACGGTGGCCAGCAAGACTAGGGCCCTGAGGGCTGCCGGCGCACACGTGTTCACGCGGATACAAGATTTGGTGGAGGCGGTGGCGGCACAGTGATGCCTGCCCCTTCCTCCCTTTCCGTCATCCCGGCGAAAGCCGGGACCCAGGGGCGGCGTGCCCGACCTCTACGCTGCGTTGATGGACGCTGCCGATAGGTTTGATCCTGTGGCCCCTGGGTCCCGGCTTTCGCCGGGATGACGAGGAGGGGTGGGATCGGGATATCGTCCCCCATGAGCAGCGATCATGCCGAAGTGGGGAAAACTCGCTTGTTTACCATGATCGCTGGTTCATCCTGTTCTGGTCTAACGAAACGGTGCCGCCCCGTTGCGGGGTGAAAATGCAGGCACCGACGGGGATGGATAGAAGGACCGGGGCGCCAGTGCCGCCCTTTCCAAGCCAACGGCCGATCACCACGCAACCGACCGGCGGACACCCCGCCGGCGACGGGTCCGTGCGGCCGGGGCTTGCCGTTCGCAGCCGGAAGGATGAGCCATGGGCGAACACGACGACATCAACCTGACGACACCATCCTTCTTCGGCCGCCATGACCCGCACCCGATCTGGCGGCGGCTCAGATCCGAGGACCCGGTGCATTGGACGCAAGGCCGCCTGCGCCATGGTTTCTGGTCCGTCACCCGCCATGCCGACATGCGTTTCGTGCTCTCCAACGACACAAGCATCTTCAGCGTGCAGCGCCATGGCGCCAACCTGCCGGCGGGACCGGAGTTCGAGGCACCGGAGGATGCCTTGTTCACCGAACTGACCCATAGCGGCGCGCAGCTGGCCATCATGGACGGCCAGCCCCATACCGACCTGCGCCGCCAGTTCTGGACCTTCTTCTCCCCCGGCGGGGTGCGCGACCTGGAGGGCATGGTCCGGCGCATCACCGGCAATCTGCTGGCCGACCTGCTGGAGCAAGGGTCCTGCGACTTCACCACCGATTTCGCCGGCAAGGTGCCCACCGCCGTCATTGCCGCCATCCTGGGCATCCCGGAAAGCCATTGGGCCGACCTCTATCGCTGGAACAACATGCTGGCGGCGCCGGAGGACCCGGAATTCGCCGTGGGTGACGCGCTGGCCACCCAGACGGCGGGTGTGGCCAATATCATGCGCACCTGCATTGAACTGGCGGCCTCCAAGCGTGGCCGGGGCGGGGCCGACCTGCTGACCGCCCTGACCACGGCGGAAATCAATGGCAGGCCGCTGACCGACACGGAGATCGGCTTCAACGGCCTGATGTTCTTCGCCGCGGGGCATGAGACGACACGCGCATCGATGAGCACGGGCCTGGCGGAGATGCTGGCCGATCCCGGCCAGTGGGCCTATCTGCGCGACAATCGCCAGGATCGTGATGTGCTGCGCCGGGCGGGGGAGGAATTCGTGCGCTACAGCGCACCGCTGACCCACACGCTGCGCACCGCGACGGAGGATACGGCAATCGGCGGGCAGAAGATCGCGGCCGGCGACTGGGTCGTACTGTGGTTCCATGGCGCCAACCGCGACCCGGCGGTCTTCGTCGATCCGGAACGGTTCGACGTGACGCGGGTGAAGAACGAACATCTGGGCTTCGCGCTGGGCAAGCATTTCTGCCTGGGCACGCATCTGGCCCGGCTGGACATGGCGGTGATGCTGTCCGCCATGCTGGAGCATCTGGAGGATATCGAGCCGGCGGGACCGGTGGAGATGGCCAGTTCCAACCTGTTCTGGGGCATCAAGCACCTGCCCATCCGCTTCCGCGCCAAGAGCGGCCGGGCGTTGCGGGAGGCGGTGGCATGAGCGGGACCATGCGCGCCTATCGCCTGTTGAAAGCCGGGCGGATGCCGGAAGTTGTGGAGGTCCCCATTCCGGAGCCGGGGCCGGGTCAGGTGCGGTTGCGCATGGCCGGGGCCGGGCTGTGCCATTCCGACCTGCTGGTCATCCATGCCGACCCACCCTTCTTCCCCCTGCCGCTCACCATGGGGCATGAGGCGACAGGCTGGATCGATGCGGTCGGGCCGGGGGTGGAGGGGCTCACGCTCGGCGACGCGTACGGCGTCTATTTCTCCTGGGGCTGCGGGTCCTGCCGGGCCTGCGTCAAGGGGGCGGAGAATGTCTGTGAACGGGCGGGCCTGACGCCAGGCTTCGCCACCGGCCGCGATGGCGGCATGGCGGATTATTTCATCGTCGATGATCCCCGCCATCTGGTGCCGCTGGGGTCGCTGGACCCGGTGGAAGCCGCCCCCCTGATGTGTGCCGGCATCACCGTGGCGCATGCGGTGCGGCGGACGGCGGCGCTGTTGGAGCCGGGGTCGGTGGCCCTGGTCATCGGGGTGGGCGGGCTGGGCCATCTGGCCGTGCAGGTGCTGAAGGCGCTGACGCCGGCGACCATCATCGCCATCGACCGGCTGCCGGCCAAGCTGGCGCAGGCGACGGACCTGGGGGCCGACCATGTGCTGCTGTCCGGTTCCGACAGCGCGGCGGAAATCCGCGCCCTGACCGATGGGCGGGGTGCCGCCCTGGTCCTGGATTTCGTGGGCAATGACGCCACCCTTGGGCTGGCCGCCGGCACCCTGGCCCAGGGCGGGCGGCTGGAGATCGTGGGCGTGGGCGGCGGCATGCTGCCCATCCGCTTCCACACCATGCCGCGCGACGCCAGCGTCGGCACGCCTTATGCCGGCACGCTGGACGATCTGCGCGTGGCCGTGGGGCTGGCCCAGGACGGGGCCGTGCAGTCCGATGTGCTGCGGGTCGGGTACGCGGAGCTGGCGGCGACCTATGCAAGGCTGGACGCGGGCGAGATCAAGGGCCGGGCCGTATTGGTGCCGTAGCCAAACAAACAACAAACCAACAGGGAGGGTACAGTGCGCAAGATCCAGAGGGACATGCTTCGCCGGCCGCTGATCCCGGCCCTTCTGATCCTGACGGCCAGTGCCGCACAGGCCCAGCAACCGCCCGACATGCTGGAGGAGGTGATCGTCACCGCCCAGCGCCGGTCGGAGAATTTGCAGAAGGTGCCCATCGCCGTCACGCCGGTATCGATGGAACAGATCGAAACGGCGGGCATCACGTCGAGCCTGGACCTGCCGCGCATCGCGCCGGGCGTCACCACCGCGCCCACGGCGGCCAATTCCTTCTTCATCCCCTATATCCGCGGCGTGGGCTCCAACTCCCCCGCCACGGGCAATGACAGTTCCATCGCCGTCTATGTCGACGGCATCTACCAGTCCGACAAGGCCGCCAACGTCTTCGATTTCTCCAATATCGAGCGGGTGGAGGTGCTGAAGGGGCCGCAGGGCACGTTGTTCGGCCGCAACGCCACGGGCGGGGCCATCAATGTCATCACCCTGAAGCCGCAATTCACCGCCGGCGGCAATGCCGAGCTGTCGTACGCCCGCTTCGACCGCTGGGTGGCCAAGGCGCATGTCACCGGTCCGCTGTCCGACACGATCGCCGCCAGCCTCTCTTACCAGCATATCGGCGGCGGCGATTACTTCACCAATATCGGCACCGAGGACCCCGGCGCGTTCGGCGGCACCAACAGCGATGCCATCCACGGCAAGCTGCTGTTCAAGCCGGGCGACAATTTCGAGGCAACCCTGGGCCTGATGTATGCGGACCGGTCCACCACCGACCTGAATTCCAACCTGGCGCCCGTGCCGGGAACGACACCGGTGGGCGTGATGTTGGGCGGCAGTTTCGATCCCCGCAACCGCCATTACCAGGGCAGCCCCAACCTGTTCGCCACCGAAGCCTACCGCGCCAGCCTGCATGCCCGCTGGTCGCTGGGGAATGTCGATCTGGTCTCCATCACCGGCTATGTCCATACGGAGGACATCTCCAAGCTGGATTATGACGGCACCACCGCCAACGTCCTCTATTTTGATGAAATCCAGGGCACCAAGGATTTCTCCCAGGAACTGCAAGTGCTGTCGGCCGGTGACGGCCCGCTGCAATGGGTGCTGGGTGCCTATTATTTCAAGGGCAAGGCCTTCATCGATCCCCTGAACCTGGTCCAGGCCGCGCCCTATAACAGCAGTTTCACGTCGGTGCCCGGCGTAGCGGGCGGATCGATCACCAGCATCGAGGCGGAAGGACCGACCCGCGCCCTGGCCGGCTATGGCCAGGCGACGTTCAATATCAGCGACGATACCCGCCTGACGGGGGGCTTGCGCTATACCAGCGAGCGGCGCGGCTATGATTTCGCCGTGTCGGGCGTGGGGCAGATCGCGCCCGGCTTCGTGTCGCCGACCCTGATCCCGCTGGTCTCCGACCAGGACAATCTGCGCAAGACTTTCGACAAGCTGACCTGGCGGCTGGCGCTGGACCGGCAATTCACGCCCGACATCATGGGTTACGTCAGCTGGAATCGCGGGTTCAAGAGCGGCACCTATAACCTGAACGATTTCACGCCGGGCCAGACGCCGGTGAAGCCGGAGGTGCTGGACGCGTACGAGGCCGGGTTGAAGGGCCAGTTCATGGAACGGCGCCTGCAGATCAATCTGGCTGGCTTCTATTACGACTATCGCAACATCCAGTTGGACACGATCGTGGCCAGCGGGTCGGGCGCCAGCACCACGGTTCTGCAGAACGCCGCCAATGAACGCATCTACGGTCTGGATGGGGACATGCAGCTGCGCGCCAGCCGGGCGTTGCAGCTGCGGGCCAGCGCCACATTGCTGGATGCGGAGTACCAGGATTTCCCCAACGCCACCGCCTTCATCCCCGACATGTTCGGCAACGGCACCCAGTCCAGCATCGATGCCAGCGGCATGCGCGGGCTGTATGCGCCGCGCTGGTCCTTCACGCTGGGGGCGGATTACACGGCAGAGCTGGCCGATGGCGGGGAACTGGTCTTCGCCGCCTCCTATTACCGCACGGCCAGTTTCAAGGTCGGCATCGGCCCCGCCGACCAAGTCGATGAGTATGACAGCCTGGGGGCGTCGGTCACCTACCGGTTCCCCGACAATGGCTGGTATGTCCGCGCCTTCGGCAACAACCTGACCGACCGGAAAGTGATCGGCACCAACCTGTCAGCCCTGAAACAGTCGCGCCAGCAGATCGTGCCGCTGACCTATGGTCTGGCGGCGGGGGTGAGCTTCTGATGGCGACGATCATGCCCCAGGACCGTATCGGTGCCGCTGCCCGGAACTGGCTGGCTCGCGGTCCCGGCCGGCTGCTGATCGGCGGGGAATGGGTCGCGGCGCGGTCCGGGGCGGTGCTCACCGCCACCGATCCCTCCACCGGTACCGTGATTGGACAAGCGGCTTCGGGTGATGCCGCCGACATCGATGCCGCTGTACGGGCCGCCCGCACCGCGTTCCAGGGCCGGGCCTGGCGGCGCATGGGTCCGCATGATCGCGGCGACCTGCTGCTGCGCATCGCGGCGATGGTGGAGGCGCATGGCGATGAGCTGGCGGAACTGGAGACGCTGAACAATGGCACGCCGCTGCTGTTCACCCGCGCCCAGGTCGCCGATGTCGCCCGCACCTTCCGCTATTATGCCGGCTGGCCCACCAAGATCGGTGGGCAGACGAACCCGACCGGCGGCAACCTGCTGAACTATACGCTGCGCCAGCCTGTCGGTGTGTGCGGGCAGATCGTGCCGTGGAACGGGCCGCTATCCTCGGCCGCCTGGAAAATGGCCCCGGCCCTGGCCTGCGGCAATGCCGTGGTGCTGAAGCCGGCGGAACAGACGCCCTTGTCCACCCTGCGCCTGGGCGAATTGCTGCTGGCGGCCGGGGCGCCGCCCGGCATCGTCAATATCGTCACCGGTTATGGGGAGACGGCGGGGGCGGCGCTGGTGGCGCATGCCAATGTCAACAAGATCGCCTTCACCGGCTCCACCGAGGTGGGCAAGCGCATCGTGCAGGCCGCTGCCGGCACCATGAAGCGGGTGACCATGGAGCTGGGCGGCAAGTCGGCCAATATCGTCTTCGCCGATGCCGACCTGGACAAGGCCGTGGCCGGGGCCGTCACCGGATTCTGCACCTTGTCCGGACAGATCTGCGTCGCCGGGTCCCGCCTGCTGGTGCAGCAGGATATCCATGATGAATTCGCCCGCCGGCTGGTCGCCGCCGTCGGCGGCGTGACGGTGGGCGACCCGTTCGATGCCGCCACCTATATGGGACCGCTGGTGTCGGCGGAGCAGCAGCGCTGCGTCTGTAGCCATATCGACCGGGCACGCGACCAGGGGGCCCGGCTGCTGCTGGGTGGGACGACACTGGACCGGCCGGGCTTCTATGTCGCCCCCACCATCTTCGGCCATGTCGACGACAGCATGGCTCTGGCGCGCGATGAGGTGTTCGGCCCTGTCATCGCCCTGATTCCCTTCACGGATGAGGATGACGCCATCGCCAAGGCCAATGACAGCGCCTATGGCCTGGCGGCGGCCGTCTGGACGCGCGATGGGGCCCGTGCCCACCGCATGGCGCGCGACCTGGAGGCCGGCACCGTCTGGATCAACACCTATCTGGTGGTTGACCCGGTCTCGCCCTTCGGCGGGTTCAAGCAATCGGGCCTGGGCCGTGAACTGGGCCGGGCCTCCATCGATGCCTATACGGAGCAGAAAAGTGTCTATGCCGATATCGGGTGAAGGGGCACAGGCCCGTTTCGACTTCACCGGTCGCCGCGTGATCGTCACCGGGGCCAGCCGCGGCATCGGGCGCGGTATCGCCCTGGCCTTCGCGCGGGCCGGGGCGTCCGTGTCCATCTGCGCCCGCAAGGTGGAAAAACTGGAGGAAACGCGGGCGGTCCTGGCAGCCCTGGGCGGTCTCGTCCATGCCGCCCCCTGCGATGTGGCCGACGGCGCGCAAGTGAAGACCTATGTGAATGAGGCGGCGGCAGCCATGGGCGGCATCGACGTGCTGGTCAGCAACGTTTCCGCCTTCGCGCGCAGCGATGCCGAGGAAAGCTGGATCGCCGGTATGCAGACCGACCTGCTGGGCGCCGTCCGCCTGTCCAACGCCGCCCTGCCCTGGTTGGAACAGGCATCGGGTGGTGGTTCCATCGTGCATGTCAATTCCATCACCGCCTGGCGCCCGTCACGCACGGCGCCGGCCTATGCGGCGATGAAGGCGGCCCTGCTGAACTATACGGGCAGCCAGGCCCTGGCCCTGCTGCCACGCGGTGTGCGGGTCAACGGGGTGGCGCCGGGGTCGACGGAGGCACCGGGCCATTTCTGGGAAAGGCGTAGATTGTCGGGCGATCCCGCCTATGCGGCGGCTCTGGCGACCCAACCGACCGGCCGCATGGGTACGCCCGACGACATTGCCGGCGTCGTGCTGTTCTTGGCATCGGACGCCGCGCGCTGGGTGGTCGGCCAGACCATCCTGGCCGATGGCGGCCAGTTGGCGAATGGCGGCTGAACCATGGAGGACAGCGTCCGCACCGAACAGCAAGGCCATCTGCTGGTCATCACCATCGACCGGCCCGAAGTGCGCAACGCCATGGACGGGCCGACGGCGGCGGCAATGCATGCGGCCATGGACAGGATCGATGCCGATCCTGGCATCTTCGCCGCCATCCTGACCGGGGCCGGCGGTAATTTTTCCGCTGGTGCCGACCTGAAGGCGGCGGCGCGCGACGGACATAGCGGGGCCGTCACCGCGCGCGGTCCCTTCGGCTTCTGCATGCGCCCGCCTGCCAAACCCCTGATCGCCGCCGTGGAAGGGGTCGCCGTGGGCGGCGGGTTCGAGATGGTGCTGGCCTGCGACCTGATCGTGGCGGCCAGTGACGCCCGCTTCGCCCTGCCGGAGGTGAAGCGCAATCTGGTGGCGCTGGGCGGCGGTCTGCTGCGCCTGCCCCGTCGCCTGCCCCATTGCGTTGCCGCCGAAATCGCCCTGACCGGCGGCATGATCGGGGCCGAGGCATTGCAACGCTGGGGCCTAGTCAACCGGCTGGCGGCACCGGGCGAAGCCCTCGCCACCGCGCGCCGGCTGGCGGCCGATATCCTGGCGAACGGTCCCACGGCGCTGGCTGCCACCATCGCCATCCTGCGCCAGGCCGGCGGTGGGACGGAAGAGGCGGATTGGGCGCGCGCCCGCGACCAGGCCCGGCCCGCCCTGACCGCCGCGGATCGCACCGAAGGGCTGCGCGCCTTCATCGAAAAGCGTCCGCCCCGCTGGCTTGGATGCTGATTGCCGATACCTTCAAGCTTTTCGCCGACCCGCCTTATCGGGACTCTAACGGCCGGCGATATGTTGCCTCAGCTTCAGCAGCTTGCCGGGCTGCTGGTCAAGTGCGGTGGCGATACGGGCCCGTGCCTGTTGGCGCAAACGGGGTGTTGCAAGTCCGGCCTGCATCGCCTCGTAAATCTCCACAGCCCGTGTATCATGCGCATGCAGCAGACGAATGAGGACCTCCAGTGCCTCCTTGAACGGTGCGGATTGCATAGGGGCGGTTTCCTCCGCCCGGATCGCGTAGCGGATGATATTGCGCAACAGTACCGCTATCGTCTCCGTGGTGGTCAACTCGCCCCGATATTCCGGCCGTTCCCCCAGCAGTTTGAAGACGCGCTCCAGTTTGCAGTAGCCGGGATTGGTCCATAGCCCCTGCCACATGTCGAACAGGGCCTGGGTTTTGTCATCCCCGAGGGCCAGCGCATCCTGCAGCTCAAGGAAATCGCCATCCGAAGTCGCGTTGATCGGCGGATGCAGGTTGAAATAGACCATGAAATGATCGGTGCTGCGCAGGTCGCGATAGGCATGGGCGCTCAAGGGTGGATCGTTGTTGAACAGATCTTCCGGCCTGAAGTTGAATTCAAGCGAGAAGCCGGGAAGAAATTTCCCGAACGATCCCAGAAGATTGCCATTCATATTGTGGAATTCGGCAAGCGTCTTGAAGTTCGACGCCATGATCCGCTTCGCATTCGGATCGACATTCTTTGCAAAAGTATGGTGGATTTTCAAATATTCGAACGCCCATAGATAGAGGTCCAGATAGTTGATCCGAAGTATCTGCAGCCATATCAGCGCGTTGTTCTCGACCTTTTTGCCGATGGCCTTCAGGGCGGCCTCCACGGCGTCAAGGGTCTGCAGCACGGCGCGCGGTGTCGCGAAGGGTTCGCCGATATTGCATCCGATCAGTTCGGCGATGTCCCCATCGTCGCGCACGATCCGCCGGTGCAGGAGAAGATGGATGAACCAGTCGAAAAGGTTGTATAATTCAGGGCTGGGAACGCGCACCGTCGTATTGATGATCTTCTCCAGGTACCGGTTCCCGTCCTCGACGCGGCAGGCGGTCTGGATGCCCTTGGCCAGCACGGTCTGGTCATAGGCCAGCACGTAGGTCATGTTGGGAAAATCCGCGACGGACCGAACCAGGCGCATGACCTCCACCATCTCGTCCGGGTGCAGCCGGTCCAGATCGTCGATGACGCAGACCAGCCGGACCGGCAGGCCGCGCAGCCGTTCGGCAATGCGGCGCTTTGTTTGCTCCACCGTCGGCCCCTCCTTCTGCTTGCGTGGCAGGGCCTGCAGGTACTTGATTGTCTTGCCGAGCGTGGGATGCAGCGTGTCCCCCGCATCTACCAGGATATCGGCGAGGGGGGCCAGACTGGTCATCAGGTGCCGCAGGTCTGTGCGCGCCTGCTCCACCGTATCCCGCGCAAGGGGAAACGCTTTGCCGATCCGGTCCAGTCCACCCATTATCTGCTCGAACAGGGATGGCAGCATCTGCTCATGGCTTTTGATCAGCCAGGGCGAGAATTCAACGATATGCGGCCATTGCGCCTGCGGCCGGCGGGCCGCGGCCTTGCGGGCCATGCGGATGAGCTTGGTCTTGCCCGCTCCCCAGGACCCGACCACGCCCACGACGCGCGTGCCCTCCGCCTCCCCCCCGACCATCGCATCGGCAAGCTGTTCAGCCGCTGCGGAGAAGGACAGGGCATCCTCCTCCCCCCCAATCCCGGCATCGGGACTGTCCAGTGAAACGGCAATACTCCGGGCGCGGTGCTGCCGATAAAGTCGGCTGGCCGCCAGGAAGCCCAGAAACGCCAGGATCAACGCTGCCCAGCCGACATTCAGGGTCGCCAGCCATCCACCGACCAGTGCGGGCAAGGCATCTAACCATCCCTGTACCACGACCAGAAAGGCGCGGTTCGACCATCGTTGTCCCGTACCGGCGAAAAGTTGCCAGAGCCCGGCGACGGCGAGCAGGCTGGCGCCGATAAAAAGAAAAAACATCCCACGCCAGCCGGACATCGTTCCCTCCTGCTCTTTGTTCAGTATTAATCATCTGGTTGGCAATGAATTTCATATGTATTTCCTCAAAGTTTTAAGTTAATTATACGTATTTATGCTTGCATATGTTTATATGAAGTGAAAAATTATCTGCACGCAATTGGTAAAAGTAAAAAAGCATCTAAAAATAGAATGAACGTACTATAAAGTGCCTTCGTCGATGGTCCATTTTATTGGGGGTGGAAGAGCCGGCAAACAGAGGGTGCAACCAGAAAAGCCGGAACGGAGGTCATAATCAATCAAAAAGTACAAGTATATTAGGTTGTAAGATTAAACTTGTATTATCCAATAACGTGTTGACTCCTGTGATTGATTCGATAGGGTTAATCTTAAAGTGTATGGATTTCCTCTTTTTCGTGCATTCACCGGATGATCGGGTATCCGGCCATCCAGCCATAACAATGTCGATGGGGGCAGGGGGATATGGGGGGAAGGGTCAGACTCCGGCAACAGCCGCCGGTGCCGTCAATCTTGCTGTGTGCTTCGATCTGCTTTTCCACCCTGGGTCCGGCCGTCTCGGCAGGCGCACAGTCCGTCGTCCCGCCCGGCGTGCCCACCACCGCCCCGCAGGACAGCAAATTGCGTGATGCGCAGGCCTACACGCAGGCGGATGGCCAGATAATGATCCCGGGTGCGGAAGACGAGGGTGAGGAGGCCGATGCCGCGAAACTGTCGGGCGCCGTCTATGACGAGCAGGTGACGGTGGCCAAGGTTCTGGTCCTGAACGGCGGCGTCGCGGCGGAGAAGTTCGCCGTGCCGGCGGCGGCGGATCTGGCCAAAAAGCTGGAAGGCACGTCGATCAAGGTTCGCCGGCTGTTCGAGGTCAAGTTCCAGATGCAGGCGCTCTACCGGTCGCGCGGCCATTTCCTGGCCCGCGTCATCCTGGAGCGCCAGAAGTTCGACCCCAAATCTGCGACCGTGACCTACAAGATCTATGAAGGCACGATCAGCGCCGTGGCCGTGAATGGAGAGGTCGGCCCGGTGAAGTCCCTCATCCAGCGCATGGCCAACCGGCTGGTCACCGACCAGCCGGTGACGCTGGCGGAGGTGGAGCGCCAGTTGCTGCTGATCCAGGACATTCCCGGCATCAGCGTGCGCGCCCGCTTCGCCGCCGCCCCCAGTCAGGAGGGGGCGACGGTGCTGACCATCGACGTGGCGCGCACCCCTTATGCCGGGTTCGCCAGCATCGACAATCGCGGCGCCGGCTTTGCGGGTCCCTGGCAGGGCGCGCTGGGCCTGTCGGCCAACAGCTTCACGGGCCTGGGGGAGCGGACGGGCGTCTATCTCTTCAGCACGCCCGATCGTGAGCAGCGCTTCGGCCAGCTGGCCTTTTCCACCGTGCTGACGGCGGATGGGCTGGCCCTGCGCGCGCAGGGCGGCTATGGCCCCTCTTATCCCGGCGGGCTTCTGGGCGAGGCGGGCTTTGCCAGCAATGTCACCACGGCGGGCCTGGAGCTGGGCATGCCCATGCTGCGCAGCCGTCGCAGCAATCTTTGGCTGCATCTCGGCTTTTCGCTGAACAATTCCCACATCAGGCTGAAACAAGCCGATGACCGATACCAGCGCATCACCAGCAGCCATGTTCGGGTGGCCAGCCTGGGCCTCCAGGCCAACCATGTCGACCAGTGGGACGGGGTCACCGACCTGTCGCTGGATGTCGACCAGGGCATGGAGGGGTTGGGCGCCACGTCGCGCGACGATCCAATGACGGCCCGGCCCGACAGTCGGCCCGACTTCACCCGGTTCACGGGGCGCCTGTCCCGTCGCCAGGCCTTGCCGGCTCCCGGTGGTCCGGGCCCCTGGGAACTGGATCTGCGCCTGACCCTGGCCGGCCAGTACGGGGTCGGCGTGCTGCCGCCCAGCCAGAAGGCGCAACTGGGCGGCCTGGAATTCGGGCGCGGCTATTATTACGGCCTGCTGACCGGTGACCGCGCCCTTTCCGGCAGCGTGGAACTGACCGCCCGGCGGCCGATCGGCGGCTGGATCGCCGATGCCCGCATCGCGCCCTACATCTTCTACGACCATGGCATGGTCTGGAACGTCGCCGAGGGCGATCCCGGCCGTCGCTTCCTGCATTCGGCCGGCGGCGGGCTGCGATTGGACCTGGGTCCGCATGTCTCGACCGAGGTCGAATATGCCCGGCGGCTGGTCACCAACCCTTCCCGGACCAACGAGACCGCGCTGGCCCCGTCGCGTGTCTTCGGCCGCCTGATCGTCCGCTACTGATGCCGGCGGGCCCAAAGGCCCGCGACCCTGCCCAGAGGAGCATGAAACATGGCCCCTGCCCTTCCCCTGCCCCCCGGTTCCCCCCCGGTCCACCGTTCCCGGGCACCGCTGCTGGCCACGACGGCCATCGCACTCGCCCTTGCCACGGCACCACCCGCCCGCGCCATACCGGAGACGCCCACGGTGGTCAACGGCACGGCGGCAGTGACGACGACCCCCAACATTGCCGGCGGCCAGACCCAGGTCATCGCCCAGACCGGCGCGCGCGCCATCATCGAGTGGAACAGTTTCAACCTGGCGCAGAACGATATCGTCACCTTCCAGCACGCCAACAGCAGTGCGGTGACGCTGAACCGTGTGACCGGCCCCGACGCCTCCTCCATCGATGGTCAGATCAACGCCACGGGCCGGGTGTTCATCATCAACCCCCGTGGCATCCTGTTCGGGGCCAATGCCCGGATCAATGTCAACACGCTGATCGCCAGCACGGCCGATATCACCCAGGCGAACCTGGAGGCCGACAATTACGTCTTCGACCAGGCCAGCAATATTGCCGGTGCCAACATCAGCAATGCCGGCCAGATCACCGTCGCCGACACCGGCATCGCCGCCCTGTTCGGACCCAGCGTTGCCAATAGCGGCGTGATCACCGCCACGGTGGGGGCCACCCATGGTGGCGCCGTCGCCCTGGGGGCCGGGCGGAGCTTCACGGTGGATTTCGCCGGCGACGGGCTGATCGGGTTCGAGGTGATGGCGGGCGTCACCGCGGCGGACTTCAACGGCACCCTGCCCACCCACCTGATCGACAACAGCCGAACCGGCACCGACACCGGCACCGGCATCATCCGGGCCGATGGCGGCACGGTGGTGATGACGGCGGCCCAGGCCTCCGCCATCGTGGACAGCGCCATCAATATCGGTGGCACGGTGGCCGCCGACAGCGCGGCCAGCCGCAACGGGCTGATCGAACTGACGGGTGGCACCGGCGATGTCACCGTCACCGGCACGGTCCGGGCCCTGGGCGAACAGTTGGGTGAACGGGGCGGCAGCATCGTCATCGCCGGCGACAGTTTCACGGCCGGTGCCGGCACCGTGATCGACACCAGCGGCAATGGTGCTGCCGGTGGCAGCATACAGGCCGGAACCGGCGCCGTTGCCGGCAGCGGTGATCCCCTGCGCACCATCGCCGTGGACAGCGGCGCCACGATACGGTCCAGCGCCACCAATGGCGCCATCGCCGGGCAGATCCGCCTGACGGCCACGCAAAGCGTCGCCGTCAACGGCACCATCACCGCCGCCAGCAGCAACGGGACGGGTGGCGGGGTCACCCTGGTGGCGCCTGCGATCAATCTGGGCACGAACATCACCACCACCAACACCGCGCTCACCCTGACGGGTGCCACCACGCTGGACAGCGACGTCACGATCAGCACCGGCACCGGTGCCGTCAATTTCAGCGGCACCGTCAATGGTGCCCGCTCCCTGACCGTCAACTCGCAGGGCGTCACCACTTTCGGCGGGGTGGTCGGCGGCATCACCGCGCTGACCAGCCTGGCTACCGACGCGGTCGGCACGACCCGCTTGGTGGGGGCAAGGACGTCGGGCGGGCAAAGCTACGCCGACAACGCGGTTCTGGCCGGCGACTATAACAGCACCGGGGGGTTCCTGGTCGCGGGTATCGTCCTGGTGAACGGTGCGACCGGCATCACCAGCAATGGCGGCGACATCAATCTGGGGGTCCTGGGCGGCGCCGGGCAGGCATTGACGCTGAACCCCGGTGCCGGCTCCGTCATCCTGCGCGGGATCACGGCCCTGGGCAGCCTGACCCGAACGGGGACGGGTCCCCTGATCCTGCGCGGTGGCACCTACCGCATCGGGTCCGGCACCGGCAATGTCGACCTGGGTAATGTGACCATCGGCGGTGCGGTCAGCTTCGCCCAGAACACCACCCTGGGCCAGGTCACGCTGGAAAGTGCCAGCAGCATCGGCGGTGTGGCGACTCTGACCATCGATTCCATCGCCGGGGGCGCTTTCGGCCTGGAATTCGCGGGTAGCGACAATGCCGACACGCAGGTCACCGGTCGGGTGGATGCCGGCACCCTGACCAGCACCGCCGGCAGCTTCGATCTGGCGCTGCTGGGCGGCGGCACGGCGGGCAGCGCCACCTTTGCGCAGGCGGGGACGCTGCGCCTGGCGGGCGGTTTCAGCTTCGCCGGCGGGGTCGATACGACCGCCGTCGGCGGTGGCACAACCCTGCAGGGCACCGTCGCAACCACCGGCAGGGCCATTTCGCTGGGCGGCCTGACCCTGGACGGTGCTGCGACCCTGTCGGCCGGAGCGGGCGACGTCACCCTTGGCACGGTGGATGGCGGCCATGCGCTGACGCTCGACAGCGCCGGCAGGACCATGCTGAACGGGGCGATCGGCGGTGCCGTTCCGCTGGGCATGATCACCACCGATGCGCCCGGCAGCACGCAGCTGTCCACCGCCGCCGGCAGGATCAGCGCCACGGGCATGGTGTTGAACGATGCCCTGACGGTCGCGGGTGACGGCACCCTTTCCATCGACGCGCCTGTGACCCTGGCCGGTGGAACCGTCACGCTGACCGGCACCGGGGGGGCGACCTTCGGGAAGGCGGTGACGCTGGCCATTGACACGATCTGGACCAACGGCACGGGCCGGACCGGTTTTGCCGATACGGTCGCCGGCAAGGCCCTGACCGTCGCCGGAGAGATGACGTTTGGCGCCGATGCGACCTTCGACAGCCTGACGGCCACCGGTGCCCACATCATCCTGGACAGCCCGGGTGACAAGGCCGTGACCCTGACCACCACAGGGGCGCAGGCCTATGGCGGCACGCTGGAGGTGCGCGATACGGCGACCCTGGATGCCAGTGGCGTCACGTTGACCGGCAGCCTGAAAAGCACCGGCAAGGATGTCACCGTCCGGGCACCCTTTGCGGCGCAGGATGCCACCATCGCCACCGCTGGCGGATCCCTGTTCTTCACCGGCAGCGCCAGCCTGCTGCGCACCGAGGCCACCACCGCCGGCGGTGGCCTTTTCGTCGGGCAGGGGTTGGACATGGCGGCCAGCGGGATCACGACCGGCGGCGGCAATGTCAGGGTCGACGGCGGTCTTGGGATGTCGGGCAGTGGCATCGATGGCAACGCCATCACCGTGAACGGGTCGTCGAACCTGTCGCGCAGCACCATCAGCGGCGCGACCGTCGATCTGAACGGGAACGCCACGATGGATGCAAGCACGGTCGGTGCCGGCACTATTCTCACCATCCACGGCAATACCCGGATGACCGACAGTTCCCTGGTGAGCGGGGCCGGTCCCATCACCCTGTGGGGCACGGCGGAGCTGAACAAGGCGGCCATCACCGCACAGACCGGCCCCGTCACCTTCAAGGGGGCGGTGCAGCTGCCCGGCCAAGCCACGGTCGGTGCCGGAGCCGGCGGGGTGATGTTCTCCGCTACCATCGACGGTGCGGGCGACCTGACCGTCAACAGCAGCGGCACGACCCACTTCGCCGGGGATGTGGATGTCGGCAACCTGTTCACCGATGCCGGCGGCACGACGCAGACCGGTGCCACCACCCTGGCGGCCAAACAGGTCCTGCGCATCGGGGACGACCTGTCGCTGACCGGCGACACCGTGCTGAAGGGCGGCACCGCCATCCAGCTGGACGGCAAGGCCGGCGGTGCCTTCAAGCTGTCGCTGCGCAGCCAGGGCACGACGACCTTGAACGGCGATGTCTCAGTCGGATCACTGGAGACGGACGCGGGTGGACGAACCACCGTCGCCGCCATCAAGCTTGCCGCCACCACCGCCATCGATATCGGCGACGCCCTGACCGTGGCGGGCGACGCCGCGATGGAAAGCCGGGTCATCACCCTTTCCGGCAGCGTGGACAGCGCCGCCGGGACGCACCACACGCTGGGCCTGACCAGCCGCGATGGCACCAGTCTGGTCGGTGATGTCGGCGCCGTGACGGCATTGGGTGCCCTGACGGTGACCGGCGCCATCACCATGGGCCTGCCGGCGACCACCACCGGAACCGGTGCCCAAGCCGCACCCGGTGATGCACGGTTGTTCACGGTGACGACGACAGGCGCGCAGCTTTACAGGAACGGCGTCACCCTGGCCGCCAATACGGAGCTGACGGGCGGAAGCCTGACATTCCTGTCGAGCCTGGACAGCGACACGACGGCGCGCACGCTGCGGCTCAACAGCGTCGGCACAACGCAGATCGCCGGTGATGCCGGTATCCGATCGCCGCTGGCGGCGCTGACCACCGATACGGGCGGGGGCACCATCCTGGGCGGTGACACGGTTGCCACGATGCGGGTCCATGCCAACGGGGCCCTGGAATTCGGCGACAATGTCACCTTGATGGCCGACGTGTTGCTGGCCGGGGCCGATATCCGCCTGCGGGGCACGGTGGGGGCCGACAAGACCTCGGCCGCGCGCGCTCTGGTCGTGAACGCCCCGGGCACTGTCCGGTTCGACGGCGCCGTCGGTGTTACGGACGACAGGTTGCCGGCCAGCCTGACGGTGAATGCCGCAGCGGGCAGCCGGGTTGGCGCTCTGACCGTCACGGCGGAGGATGCCCGCGTGGCGGGTGCGGTCGCCGTCCTGTCGCCCATCCGCACGACGGCGACCCAGACCTATAGCGGCACCAGCCTGACGCTGGCCGGCGCGCTGCGGGCCGATGGCGGCGACATCCTGGTCAATAGCGGCCTGATGCTGGCCGGGGACAGCAGCGCCACAGCCGGCGGCAACATCATTCTGGCCGGCACGGTGGAGGGCGAGGGTTACGCCCTGGACCTCACGGCGGGCCGGATCGAGGCCCGTCAGGCCATCGGCGGCAGGGGCGCCCTGTCGCGGCTGGCGACCAACGGTACCGCCCTGCTGGCCAATGTCAGTACACGCGGCAACCAGATCTATACCGGCGCCACCACCCTGAACGGCACCAGCTATCAGACCGTGGGCGGTCAGTTCCGTGTCAACGGCGCTGCCGGCCTGGGGGGAACCGGTGATATCCGGATCGCCGCCGGTACCGGCGACGTGGTGTTCAACGGCACGCTGGAGGGCAACCGCGCCCTGCGTATCGAGGGCAGCGGGGTGGCACGCTTCGACGGCACGGTCGGTGGCACCACCGCCCTCGCTTCCCTGGCCACCAGCCCGGAAGGGGCGGCCATCATCGGCGGCACGGCCGCCGGTGTAACGGTGCGGGGCGCGTTGGATTGGGGTGGGGCACTGGCCCTGGAGCGCGATGTGGCGATGCATGCCGACACCGCCACCTTCGCCGGCAGTGTCTGGTCGGGCGGCCCCGCCCATGCCGCCCTGGAGGTGAACGGCGCCACGGCCGTCACCTTCCGGCGTTTCGTGGGCATGCGCGATGAAGCCAACCGCGGCGGTGCCGACCGGTCGCAGGCGCTGCGCAGCCTGTCCGTCACCAGCACGCAGATCAGCATCGACACCACCGCCACACCGGCCGGCATGGTGATCCGCACGGCCGGCAATCTGGGCGCCGGCGCCGGCCGGCAGTCCTATGTCGGCGGCCTGGGTGTCAGCGGTGGCACCGTGCTGTTCGACACGGCCAATGCCGGCCCCCTGCCGCCGGATGAAAGCACGCTGCGCAACGTTACCGCCGTCGTGCGCGGGGGCGACCTGTTGTTCAACCGGCTGGGCGCCGGCACCGCCGATGTCGTCTGGTACCTGGGATCGGGCCGCGTGGCCACACCGGGCGACGGCATCGCCAATCCCGACATCGATGTTCGCAGCCTCTGGCTGGCCGGTGTCGGCGGCAGCGCCACGCTGACGGGCAGTGTGGCCGGGGTCACCGGCGGCGTGGCGGCACAGCGCGTGCGCAAGCAGTTGCCGCGCAGCAACGAATACCGCCTGAACGACTGCGCCATGGGCAGCCCGACTTGCATCGTGACCGCCATCCCCGCCCAGCCGGTGCCGCAGGCGGTGGGCCGTCCGGATTTCCCCGAGCCGGTCAGGCTGGAGGAAGAGGATTTCCACCGCGTCAGTCGCGGCAACGAGGATCTATGGTGAGGAGCGAACGATGACGCGCGACATGAAGAGCCGCATCAATGCCGGCACCATGGGGCTCCCGGCGGTGCTGCTGGCGGCGGGCCTGCTGCTCACGGGCTGCGTCCAGCAGCCTGTGGCCGGCCCCGACCATTGGGTCACCGCCAGGAATGCCGCCAGCGACCGCTGCATTGCCAAGCAAAGCGAGAATGCCGTGGCGGGCATGGACGGCAGTGAACTGTACATCATCCACTGTGGCCGCTGGCCGCGCATCAGCGCCCGCCTGTTCGTCAGCACGCAGCGGACGCAGATGGAACACTGGCGCGACTTCATGAAGGCCACGCTTGCCTGCCGGCCCGACAAAAGCCGGCCCGTCGAGTTGGCGCCCGCCCTGACCGGCACGGTCAAGCCCTGCAACATGCTGGAAGGCAATTGGCCCTACGAGACGCTGGAGGCGACCGGTGAGAAGCAGGTTTTCATGGCCGACGGGCAGGTGGGCATGGTCGAGCCCATCAAGAGCCTGATCCGGCATGTGGCTGGGATCGAGCCGATCACAGAGACCAGCACCCTTGCCGAAATGGCCCGCCTGTCGATGGCCGAGGGCGTCGGAACGGGCGCCAGCATCCAGCGCAATGCCTATCTCCAGCTCATGCAGGCCGGCTATGACCTGATGAGCACGGAACGCTATGCGGAAGCGGAGGACGCCTTCCGCAGCGCCCAGTACAGCTACAGGGCGGCGAACAGCGACAGCCCGCCGCCGGTCACGGAAAAGAGCTATTCCGGTTATCCGGCCGGCATCCTGGACAGTACGCTGGCCCTGTCGCTGGCCCTCAGCAACCAGGAGAAGGTGCCGGAGGCCGAGGAAGAACTGAAGCGCGTCCGCCAACTGGTCGAACGCGGTGAACGCCCGCTGCTCTCCGCGCTCTACAACGCCATGCTGGCGGCCAACAGGCGCAAGCCCCAGGAGGTGGAGGAGCATATCGCCAAGGCCGAGGCGCTCTATCTGCAGGAAAAGGCCAAGGCCGGGAAACGCCGGACGGCCGCCAAGGACGAGGAGAATGCCAGGCTGGCTCGCCTGGGCCAGGGCCGCGACCAGCTCCTCATCCTCACCAGCACGTCGACCACCGACGCCATCGATGAGCAAAGGCTGCTGGAGCGGAACATGCAGACTGTCCGCTATCTGAAGGCGGAATGGCTTCGGCGGCGCGCCCTGCGCGAGCCCGCGGCGACAAGGTTGCACCTGCTGGAACAGGCCCGCGTCGCCCTGGAAATTCCCGACGATGTGAGGAAGGACATCGCCGATTCCAACGAGATCATGGGCCTGACCGCGCGCACGCAGGGCCTTCTGCTGCTGGAGGCCAAGGATGACGGAGAGGCCATCATCGCGCTGGACACGGCCACCGGCCTGTTCCAGAGGCTGGTCGGTGCGGAGCGCCCCTATGCGGTGACCCTGTTGCGCCGGGGTGCGGCCCATCTGAAGCGCAAGGAGCGGGCGCGGGCGCTGACGGACTTCACCGACGGCGTCAAGGCGTTGAAAGAGGCTCGCCAAACGGTTTCATACGAACTGGTCGAACCCTATCTGAATGCGCTGGCGGCGGAAAGCGAGGGCCAGCCGGACGCCAGGAAGGCCGCCCTGGCGGTCACCATGCTGGAGGCGACACAGGTAACGGTGGATGGCGTGACCGCCCGGTCGCTTGCCGATGCCGCCGCCCGCCAGCTGGAGAATCCGGAAGCCCGGGCGGCCTGGCGCCGCAAGACGGACCTGGAGAGCGGCAAGAACGCCCTCTTGCAGGATCTGGGCACATTGGAGAAGCAGCCCGCCGGCCCGGCGCGGTTGGCCCAGGAGAACGCGATCCAGCAGCAGATCACCGTTCTGGATGAGGCGCTGAAGAAGGCCAAAGAGGATCTGCAGAAGGCAGCACCCTATTATTTCAAGCTCCAGGAACCGGTGGACCTGGAGAAACTGCGTGAAACCATCGGGCCGACGGAAGCCGCCGCCCTGTTCCTTCTCGGTGAAACGCAGACATACGGCTTCCTTGTCGGGAAGGACCATATCAAGGTCTGGCGCACGCCGTTGGGCGAGGGCCGGGCCAGGGAACTGGTGGACGCCGTTCTTGCCTCTGTGAACGATTTCGGCGGTCTGGATGCTTTCGACGTGTCCTCGGCACGTGAACTCTATTCCGGCCTGTTCGGCGAACACAGTCAGAAGCACGAGGAGAACGGTGACGGGGTGGCGCGGCTGGCCGGGATCGAGGACCTGCTGATGGTTGTCAACGGCCCGTTGAGCGAACTGCCCATGGGCGTGCTGGTCACCGAGCAACCGCACCTGCCGGGCGGTCCTGAGGAAACCTACACGCTGGAACAGATGCAGCATATTCCCTGGCTGCTGCGCCGGGCGTCGGTGGCGCATTTCCCCAGTCTGCAGACGCTGGGCCAGACGCGCCTGTCGAACAGGAATACGAAAAAGGAACCGCCCCCCCTGCCCTATATCGGCTTCGCCGACGCGGTGCCGCCGAGCGAAGCGCAGATCCAGGCGCTGGGTGCGGATTGCAAGGACGATCAAGCGTATATCGGCAATCTGCCCACCGAACTGGATGGTACCGTCCAGGAAATCAACCTTGTTGCCGACATCATCAACAAGGGCGGTGCCGGCGGTGCGGAGGTCGTGACCGGTGCCGCCTTCACCCGGGATAAGCTGGAGAAGGACAGGCTCAGCAAATACCGCATCATTCATTTCGCGACCCACGCCATGATGGCGAAGGAGTTGCCCTGCATCGGCAAGCCGGCGATCCAGATCTCGACACCCCCGGACGCCAGCGACGCCAAGGAGGGCCTGCTGCTGCAGGATCAGGTGGAGGGTCTGGAGCTGAATGCCGATCTAGTGGTGCTGTCGGCCTGCAACACGGCCGGTGCGCAGGCGGAGCAGCAGGAAGGCGAGGAACTGATCCAACTGAGGAACGACGAAGGGCTGACCGGGCTGACCCGTGGGTTCCTCTATGCCGGGGCGCGCGGCGTCATCGTCAGCTACTGGCCGGCCAAGGATGCCGTGGCCCCACGGCTGATGGAAATGATGTTCCAGAATCTGCGAACCGAAAGTGCTGCCCGCGCGCTGCGCGACGCGCAGATGAACATCCTGGGGAAGGCTGGCACTAGCGACAAATGGCCTCCCCTCATGGCGCATCCGTTCGCCTGGGCCACGTTCGCCGTGGTGGGTGACGGTCCGCTTCCCACGACAACCGATCCACGGCCCCCCGGAGGAGCATCATGAAGACACAGTCGCGCATCCTGGCCTGCCTGCTGGCCCTGCTGTCCGCCGCCGCTGCCCCGGCGCAGGAACCCGTGACCGTCTACGAGGATGTCGTCAGCCTGACCGGCTGCGAGGCCTTGCGCCGGCTGTCCACACGCATTCCCAAGGAATGCGTCAAGAAGAAGCTGTACGACACCTCCGTCCTGGGCAAAAGCCGCGGCGCCCCCTTCCGGTCCCTGCTCGCCAAGAAACCGAAGAAGGATTGGGAGGACAATACACCGCAGGGCGGGTTCAGCACGCGGGTCCTGCAATTCGGCAACAATTCGACGGAGATCACACCACAGGGCAAGGACCTGCTCTATGAGGTGGAAACGGCGATGAAGTTCGATCCGAGCCTGTCCCTGCGCATCGAAGGCCATACCGACAGCACCGGTAGCGAAATGTACAATCAGGCGCTTTCCGAACGGCGGGTGGCGGCCGTGGTCACGCAATTCGAGAGCGGTCTGAGGCAGCGCCTGCATGAGCGTGGCTTCGGCGAGACGCGCCCCCTGCCCGCGATGCCCAGCACGGATCCCTATAACCGCCGCGTGGAGATCATCCGCGTCACCGCGACGCCGTCATCCTGAAGGGATGGCCCCGGCCCGGAGGAGTGCCATGTACAAGCCCTTGGGCATCCTGATCTGTCTGGCCGGATTGGCCATCGGTGCTGTTCCGGCCATCGCGGACGATGCGGTTCCCGTCTATGAAACCGTCGACAGCCTGACCGGCTGCCAGGCCATGTTGAAACTGGCTCCCCGCGTGCCGGGCTGGTGCCTGCCGAAAAAGGGCGTACTGTATAGTGAGGCGGAGGTGGCGGCCCAATTGGGCGCCTCCCGCGGGGCGCCGTTCCGGTCGCTTGCCCAGCAGACACCCCTCGACAAGTGGGTCCCCAACACGCCGTCGCCCGGCCTCAATGTACGACCGCTTCAATTCGACCATGACGCCACCGTCCTGACGCGCGAAGCGAAGGGCCTGCTGTACGAGGTGGAAACGGTGCTGATGACCGTGCCCGGCATCTCCTTCCGTGTCGAGGGTCACACCAACAATAAGGGCGGCCGGACCTATAACCAGGGATTGTCGGAACGGCGCGTGGCATCGGTGATCGGCTATCTTCCCAGGCAATATGCCGGCAGGCTGTACGGCCGCGCCTATGGCATGACGCGGCTGCTTCCCGGCCGGCCGGGAGGCGATCCGTTGAACCGGCGCGTGGAACTGATCCCGGTGATCGGCAGCGAGGTGGCGCTGTGAACGGGGATGAACAAGACCCAACCGTCGTCAGGCGCCGCCCGCTGGGCCCGGCGCGCCCGCACGACTGGGACGGACGGCGCCTGAAGCCCGGCGAAACCTTCGACGGCAGCCTGCAGATCATGGCCCTGATCGGCCGGGGTGGCACGGGCGAGGTCTATGCCGCCCGGGACCGGCAGGACCGCTATGCCATCAAGCTGATCAGCGCCGCAATGGCGGCCGACATCAATCAGGACGAGATATTGCGCAGGGAGGTGGAAGCCCTGCGCCAGCTGAAGCATCCCAACATCGTCAAGTATGAATACCGGCGTGACGATAGCGGTACCGGGGTGCCCTATATCGCCATGGAACTGGTGGAGGGGCGTCGCGAGCCCGTGGAAGGCGACCCCGAGAGCTGGCGTCCCCATTCCCTGAAGGATCACCTTGCCGACGAGGGGGCGCTGAGCGCCACCGAGACCCTGACCCTGGCCCGCCATCTGGTCGAAGGATTGGGGGCCGCCCATCGTGAAGGCGTCTTCCACCGCGACCTGTCGCCCAACAACATCCTGCTGCGGCATGGCGATCTGAAGCAGCCGGTCATCATCGATTTCGGCATCGCCAAGGTGCAGAAGGGCGACGAGCACACCCTGGTCCGCGGCGAGTTCCAGGGGACCTGCAACTATGCCTCGCCGGAACATTTCTCCCAGGCCCCCAAGGTCGCCCCATCCGATTTCTACTGTCTGGGCCTTGTGCTGGCCGCCGCGGCCAGGGGCCGGCCCCTGGACATGGGCCACAAGGACCCGAGAACTGCCGCCATGCTGCGGCAGTCCCCTCCCCGTCTGGACGGTGTTCCACACCGGTTGCGTCCGCTGCTGAACTGGCTGCTGCGCCCCAAGGCCAGCGAGCGTCCTCAATCCGCCCGCGAATTGCTGGCCTTGATGGATCGTGGGGCGTTCACGATCTGGCTCTGGCGCCATCGCCGCCGTGTCGGCATCGTCGTGGCGGCGATGGCGGTCGTGGGGGTCGCTATGAGTTTCTTGGGTCTACCGGGGCAGGAACCCGTTTCGGACGAGAAGATCGACACCAGATATACGGTGGCAGCTAATGGCCAGCCCGGTGCAGCCGGAACCAGCACGCCCGCTCCGGCTGTGCCGGCTCCGACGCAGAGGCTGCCCACCGAGACGCCCAAGATGAGGCCGCCCCAACCCCAACCGGGAGAGACGGTGCCCAGCAGTCAGTCCGGGAAGACGCCCCCGCCTGTGGGTGTGGCGCCGGCACCCACCGGCCCAGCGCGGGCCCCAGACCCGGTCGGACCTGTCATCCTACCGGAGAAGCCGCCGCCGGCCTGCGCCTCCGTCCATCCCGATGCCGACAAGTTCGCCCCGGAGGCCTGCGAGTTGGTCGATCTGCTGGAAATGAAGAAACTGGTCGCCTCGCCGGGCAGGGACGGTGCGGTCTTCCCCCTGACCAGCCCCACCATCGCTGCCGGCCAGCCCCTGGACATCGACCTGACGGGCACGACGGCCACGGCACGGTATCTCTATGTGATCGGTGTGTCCGATGACGGCCTGGTCCGTGTCCGCGACAGCAGCGGGGCTTTTACGGGGCCGTATTCCGAAAGGCTCAGCGAGGGGGAGACGAGCCCGGGCTGGGTGATGCTTATCGTCGTGACGGCCCGCAGCCCGTTATTGCCGCTGGCCGCCTTGGCCACGCCCGACACCCCGACCGGCGCCGCCAATATCACCCAGCTGACCCGGGTGCTGCAACGCATCGGAACCCCGGCCGGCCGTGATCCGCTGGCCACCTGGACGTTGGTGAAGATCAAACCATGAGCATCCTGTCCGCCGCCCGCACCCATGTCGGCCATGTCCGCACGCACAACGAGGATGACATGCTGGAGCATCCCGTCGCCGGCATCTGGGCGGTTTGCGACGGCATGGGTGGCCATCGCGGCGGTGCGATGGCCAGCCACCTGGTGACACGGACGCTGGCGGCCCTGCCGGTGCCGGCCGACGGGCAGGCGCTGTTGACCGGCACGCTGGGCGCCATCGCCGATGCCAATGCCGCCCTGCAGGCCCATGCCGCCGCCCAGGAGGGCGATATCTGTGGAACGACCATTGTCGCCCTGCTGATCCATGACCGGCACTTCGCCACGGTCTGGATCGGCGACAGCCGCGCCTATCGCTGGCGCCAGGGCCGGCTGGAGCGGCTGACCCGGGACCACAGCCTGGTGCAGGAGCGGATCGATCAAGGGGAGATCACCGAGGCCGAGGCGGAGACCGCCCCCCAGCGCAACATCCTGACCCGCGCCATCGGTGCGGCACCTCAGGTCGAGGCGGATGTACGCCACGGCGCGCTGTTGCCGGGCGACCTGTTCCTGCTGTGCAGCGACGGGCTGACACGGCTCTTGTCCGACGCGGAGATCGCGGAGGAGATGACCCGGCCCACCGGGCTGTGCGACCGGCTGGTCGATCTCTGCCTGGATCGCGGCGCACCCGACAATGTCAGCGTGCTGGCGGTGACCGCGACGGACTTTCCCGATGCGGATGCGCAAACCGTGCGCCTGCCGATGCCGCCGGACGATTGACACCGCGCTGCGCGGCGGCAGTCGTCACCGTACCACCGGTCAAACATTTCGACCTTTGGCATAATATCGCGCCGGAAATCACCTGCAATCCCATATCAATCCTCCGGCGGCGGCAGAAGCGGGCCCGTTCCCAGATCATCGAGCCGCCGGACCTCGCTGCCGATACCCGTTGCTGCCGCGCGGAACAGGTGCAGTTGTCCGGCATCGGCCGCTTCCGTGACGAAGGCGGCCTGCATGCCCAGGATGGCCGTCGCCTCCTCCCCGCCGCATTCGCGCAGGTAGAGGCGCAGCACGCGTGGGTCGTAGAAGCGGAAATAGACGATGCGGCCATCCGGCAACTTCACCAGGAGCAACCGGCGGAACTGGCTGCGCAGGGCATGGAGGGGCTGGATGCCCATGGTCAGGCTGAACCAGCCGCGCCCCCAGCCCTCGCCCAACAACCATCGGCTGAATTCGGATTCCGGTTCCAGCCGGACCAGCCAGGGGGCTACATGCGCCACCGGTGCCTCCAGTTCGCCCCGGTAGAGGCAGACATGGTCGGGTTGCTCGCGGTCGATCTGGTCCAGCAGGTTCGGGCAGGCCGCCCCATCGATCACGGCGTGGGTGTGCATTCCCGGCACGCAAAGCGCACGCAGCAGACGGTCGAGCCGATCGGGAGCGAGTGCCATGCTCATCTCATCGCATTGGCGCGCGGCCGGGCACACGGCGCGCAGAAGGGGACGGCGTCGCGATGTGCCTTCAGCATCTGTGCCGCCACGGGATGGCTGTCCAACTCGGCCGAGGTGGGGCGGTGGCGCCGGGGTGGCGGTTCCTGCGTCGTGCCGCCGGGATCGGGGTCGAGCGCCGCGCGCGGTCGCCGGGGAATTTCCGGGCTGGCACCGCTGCCCGATCCCGCGGAACCGCCGCTGTTGATCTTCACCATCGCCCCGCTGATGACGATGCCCCCGGGACCGATGGTGATGAAGGAGCCGCCGGCCTTGATGGTGATCTCGCTGCCCGCTTCCATCACCAGGCTGGTGCCGGCCTTCAGGTGCCATTCACCGCCGATGTCCTGCGCCATGTTGCCCGTCACCTGCTGCTGCCATTCCTCCTGCACCGTCAGCGACAGGGTGCCCTCGATCTTCATGTTGCGATCGCCGCCGGTGATCAGGTGCTCGTCGCCGCCCACGCGCTGGCGCCGTTCACCCAGGATGGTGGAATGCCGGTTGGTGCCGACATGCTCGGCCAGTTCCTTGCGCACGCGGATGTCATGGTTACGCTGGGCGTGCAGGAAGAACTGCTCGGCCCCCGACTGGTCGTCGAACCAGAACTCGTTGGCCCCCTCCCCGCCAGGCGTGCTGGACGACCGGAAACCCGAGACCGTAGGGCGGGACTTGGGGCTGAACGGCATCTCGATATCGGGATTGTGGACGCGGCCCGTGATGATGGGCTTGTTCGGGTCGCCATCCAGGAAATCGACGATCACCTCCTGCCCGATGCGCGGCAGGAACTGGGCGCCCCAGTTACGGCCCGCCCAGGCCTGGGAGACGCGGATGGCGCAGGATGTATGCTGCGGGCCCGGATCGCGCCGGTCCCAATGGAACCGCACCGTCACTCGCCCCTGCTCGTCCACGGCCGGATCGGCCCCGCCCTTGCCGGTGACGATGGCTGTCTGCGGACCGCGCATGACGGGCCAGGGCGTCGCGCGCTGCGGCCGGAAGGGCAGGTCGGCGGGGATCACCTCGAACCGCGTGATGAAGGGGGGCCCCCCGCCCCATTGGCCGTCCAGCCCTTCATATCCGCCGGCCACGACGTCCGTCACGGTGCCGATGACCAGGTACCTGCCGTTCTGCGTCGGGTCGGGATGCCTTTCCATGGTGAAATGCTGCGCCACGCCCAGCCGGCGCTCGGCCGTGCGGCCCGTGATCCGCCGGCGGTGGCAGGCGATCTCCTGCGCGCGGGTACGGGCCAGGGCCTGACCCACCTGCGGCCGGCTGCCCTTCTGCGCATAGGTGATGCGGGCCGGATACTCGTACTGCGTGATGCCGGTCAGGGCGGCGATGTCGCTGGCGCCATCGCCGACGCGCAGCTGTTCCCCTGGCCGCTCATAGTCGAAATCGCCGCCCAGATAGCCCCCGCCCGGCACCAGCCCCGTCACCGTCCAGTCGCTTATCGACCGTGCCAGTTCGTTGGGCTGCGGATGCGGGCGGTAGGACAATTTGGCCCCATCGGTGGCCAGGGCGTCGTGGGCCTGCTGTCCGTCGCCCAGCACCAGCGTATGGGCGCCGTTGCGGTGGGTGAAATAATAATAGATGCCCTCATGCTCCAGCAGGCGGCTGATGAAGTCGAAATCGCTCTCCTGGTACTGCACGCAATATTCCCAGGGCAGGTAGCTTCCCGACAGGCGCAGCGACAGGTCGGTGAAATCATGGTCGCGCAGCACCTCCTGCACGATGTCGGGCACCGACAGGCCCTGGAATATCCGGCAATCGCGGTTGCGGGTCAGGAACCACAGCCAGGGCCTCAGCCTGGCATGGTAGACGGCATAGCCGCCGCGCTCCCCCGACAGGCTGAGGCTGGCGACATAGCCGTTGTAATAGCGCGTGTCGCCGTCGGTGGACACGCGCACGGTAATGTTGGTGCCCAGCAACCCGTCGATCTCGATAGGCGCCTCCTTGGTCATGAGTTCCAGGTCGAACTCGAACAGTTCGCTGATCCGTTCCACGGCCGTCATGCCGACGAACAGCAGCACGTCGTCGGGAAGCCGGGAGGAAATGGCGAATTCACGGTTGGCCTGGGTTGCCATCGGTTCCCTCCTTCAACGATGTCCCGGCTCGTCGCCAGGGGCGGGCCAGCGGATGGCCACTATCTGGTTGGGAGGAAAGTTGCTCTCCTTGACCCTGCCGAGCCCTATGTCTCCCTGGTTGCCGCCCAGGAGCCTGACCTTTCCTGGCGGAGCATCCACGAAGAAGCCGACATGGTGGCCACCAGGAGATCTGACCACCGTGATCGCCCCGTACCGTGGGAGAACACTGACACCCCAGCTTTTCCAGGACGCGGCCCCCGCATTGCGGTCGACGCGATACCCGGCCTTGCCCAGCACCCAATTGGCGAACGAGGAGCACCAGGCTTCCTCGTCATTGGCTGCCTTGAACGTGGTCGCGGCGTGATATTCCACGATCCGGGGGTTATGGATTGTTTTCGAGGGGTTCTCCTGCACCCCGGCCGCCTCCTCCGCCACGGCGATATCCATCCAGGGGGCCGGCCAGCCACCCCTTGCCGCCCCCGCCGGCGGTTTCCCCACCAGGGCCAGACGCGTGTCCCCGCTGTAGAGGCCCGTGCCCTCCAGGTGTCTTGACCGCTGGAATGCCGCCACGCCCTTCGTCGTCTCTGCGTCGAAGATGCCGTTCTCCGGCACGGGTGCCGGCAGGCCGCCATGCATGTTCAGCAGCGCCTGCATCACCCGTACCTCCGGTCCCTGGCTGCCGAGGGAAAGAGTTCCCGTCATGGCCCGCCCCCTTTCATTCGCCGTATTGGTAGGCAAGGGCACCGTCGGCGACATGGACATGGACCGATGCCATCGCCACACCCTCCGTCATGCGCCGCAAGAACTCGCCGCTGATTTCCGGCAGCAGGCCGTTGGTCAGGATGGCGTCGATCATGCGGCCGCCGCTTTCCAGCTCGGTACAGCGGCCCACGACCAGGGCGACGGCGTCGTCGCTGTAGGTGAAGGGAACGCCGTAGCGTTCCGTCACCCGCCGGGCGATCCGGTCCAGCTGCAGGCGCACGATGGCGCCCAGCATCGCGTCGGACAGCGGGTAGTAGGGGACGGTGACGATGCGGCCCAGCAGGGCCGCCGGGAAGACCTCCAGCAGCGGCGCGCGCAAGCGCCGCGCCACCTCCTCCGGATCCGGCAGGATGGTGGGGTCGCGGCACAGCGCCATTGTCAGTTCGCTGCCGACATTGGAGGTCAGCAGGATCAGGGTGTTGCGGAAGTCGATCCGCCGCCCCTCCCCATCCTCCATCACGCCCTTGTCGAACACCTGGAAGAATATCTCGTGGACATCGGCATGGGCCTTCTCCACCTCGTCCAGCAGCACGACACTGTAGGGCCGGCGGCGCACGGCCTCCGTCAGCACGCCGCCCTCGCCATAGCCGACATAACCGGGCGGTGCCCCCTTCAGGGTGGAAACGGTGTGCGCTTCCTGGAACTCGCTCATGTTGATGGTGATCAGGTTCTGCTCACCACCATAGAGCGCCTCCGCCAGCGCCAGCGCCGTTTCCGTCTTGCCCACACCCGACGGGCCGCAGAGCATGAAGACGCCGATCGGCTTGTCGGGATTGTCCAGGCCGGCACGGGCCGTGCGGACGCGGCGGGCGATCATCTCCAGCCCATGGGCCTGGCCGATCACCCGCCGCTTCAGCGTCCCGGCCAGCGCCAGGACCGTCCCGGCCTCGTCGCGAACCATGCGGCCGACGGGAATGCCCGTCCAGTCCTGCACCACGGCCGCCACCGCCTGTTCGTTGACGACGGGCAGCACCAGCGGTGCTTCCCCCTGCTGTCCGGTCAGGTCCGCCAGCAACCGTTCACGTTCGCCCAGCAGGCCCGGACGCCCCGGATCGTCGGCCGGCAGGGCACGCAGCCGTTCACGCAGGGCGGCCAGATCGCCGACCAGTTCGGCTTCGCGCTGCCAGCGTCCGGTCAGTGCCGCCTCTTCCGCTTCCGCC
Source organism: Niveispirillum sp. KHB5.9 (assembly GCF_048066115.1). Classification (NCBI taxonomy): domain Bacteria; kingdom Pseudomonadati; phylum Pseudomonadota; class Alphaproteobacteria; order Rhodospirillales; family Azospirillaceae; genus Niveispirillum; species Niveispirillum sp. KHB5.9. The sequence continues at coordinate 428,322 of NZ_JBLTYX010000001.1, forward strand.
ACTGCCAGGGCGTCGTTCACCACGGCGAGCCGGTCGGTCCGGTCGACCCCTTCCGCATGCTCACGCGTCAGCAGCGCCAGTTCGTCCCGCGCCCTTTGGATGGCACGGCGGCAATCATCCAGGATGGCGGGTACCGCATGCTGGCTGACGGCGACGCGCGCCGCAGCCGTGTCCAGCAGGCTGACGGCCTTGTCGGGCAGCTGGCGCGCCGGGATGTAGCGGTGGGACAGGCGCACGGCAGCCCGCAGGGCCTCCTCCGTCACCGATACGCGGTGATGCGCCTCCAGCGCCGCGGCGACGCCACGCAGCATGGCAACGGCCGTCGCCTCGTCCGGCTCATCGACCTTCACCACCTGGAAGCGGCGGGTCAGGGCGGGATCCTTCTCGATATATTTCTTGTATTCGGCCCAGGTGGTGGCGGCGATCGTGCGCAGGTCGCCCCGCGCAAGCGCCGGCTTCAGCAGGTTGGCGGCGTCGCCCGTACCGGCGGCACCCCCCGCGCCGATCAGGGTATGTGCCTCATCGATGAACAGGATGACGGGCCGGGGTGCGGCCTGCACTTCGTCGATCACCTGCCGCAGCCGGTCCTCGAACTCGCCCATCATCCCGGCGCCGGCCTGCAAAAGCCCGACATCCAGCACGCGCAACGTCACCTCGCGAAGGGCGGGCGGGACCTCACCGGCCGCGATGCGCAGGGCCAGCCCCTCCACCACCGCCGTCTTGCCGACACCGGCCTCGCCCGTCAGGATCGGGTTGTTCTGGCGACGGCGCATCAGCACGTCCACCACCTGCCGGATTTCCGCGTCGCGGCCGACAACGGGATCGATGCGACCTTGCCGGGCGCGCTCCGTCAGGTCGATGGAGTATCGCCGCAATGCCTCCTGCCGTCCCATCACGGCGGAACCGGAGGCCGGCGCCTTCGATGCGTCGGTCTCCGGTTCCCTGGTCGGCACTTCCGCCTCCGGCGAGGTCGCGGCGATGACAGTCATATCCGACAGCAGCCTGTCGGGCGCGAGGCGTTCGAATTGCGGGGAAAGGTCGGCCAGTTCGCTGCGCAGCTTCCCGATCTGCTGGATGGCCGCCAGCACGTGGCCGGACCGGACCGATCGCGCACCGAAGGTCAGGGATGCCAGCAGCCAGGCCCGCTCCACCGCCAGGTCCACCTCCTCCGCCATGCGCATGGTCTGGCCGTTGCCGTGCGGCTGCCGGTCCATCGCCACGGTCAGGTCGCCGGCCAACAGGTCGGCATTCACCTCGAAATGGCGCAGGATATGGTGGAGATCACTGTCGGGGCATTGAAGCAGCTGGAACAGCCAATGCGCCAGCGTCACCTGCCGGTGGCCGCGCAGCCGGGCGGCAACGCTGGCGGCCTCCATGCAGCGATAGGCCAGCGGCGTCAGCTTGCCGAGCAGGGCGGCGCGGGTGATGCCGGTCATCTCAAACCTCCTGCGGGATGGGTGGGGACGTCGGTGCCCGTGCGATCGAAGGCGGTGGCCGGGTCGGTATGGAAGGCCAGGTCTGCGGCGGGCCCCGTCCCTGGCGGTCGGCCCAGCCAGCAATCCAGGCCCAGCCGCCCACCACCGCGCGATCCGGACAGACGCCAACGGGGAACGGCCGCCGGCGCCAGCAGCGGGCGTACGCGCATCGCGATCCCGTCATGCAGCCATGTCCGTGCCAGGGCCGCCAAAAGGGGGCGGGCGGGGCCGCCGGGAAAGAAGCGGCGGTAGGCGGGGTAATCCAGCGGACCGATGCGCAGTTCGACCAGGTGCTGCACGCCGATCGCCCGTGCGCCCAACGGCATGCCGCGGCCAAGGGCCTCCCCGCCCGTACGCCGCAGCGACCATTGCCGCTCACGCGGGATGTCCAGCCAGTCGGGAATGAATTCCATCAACTGCGTTGGCACGCCGAACAGGCCGCGCGCCATGGTTTCCAGCCCTTCCGGCGCCCGCACGGAACGGGCCAGGAAGCCGGCATGGCGATATTTGACGGCATCGGACAGCGCGTCGCGGTCGCGCAGTCCGGGGCTGCCCAGTCCGATCAGCGACGCGACCTGCCGGTGAAAGTGGTTCTCACCCGGCTGGTCGAAGGCGACGACCGGTTCGGTATCGGCCCAGGCGCGATAAAGCAATGACAGCAGGCGGTGGTTGAACAGGTCGATGAAGGCGTGCCGCCGGTTCAGCCTGGGGCTGGCGGGGTTCGGCGCGTCGGCATTGACATGGCCGGGCATGGGGCCGTGCGGTCCCAGCAGGCCGGGCCCGTGGACCCAGAGCCGATGTGGCCTTCCTTCCGGCGCCAGTTCCAGTGCATGGATCTGGCCCGGCACGCAGATCGGCAACGGCATCTGGGACAGGCGCACCGCCTCCTGCCGCGGCCGTCCCCCCCGCGCACCCAGCCGGTACCGGCGGGGGGCGCGCGCCTCGATCAGGCGCAACGCCGCGAACAACCCGTAACGCCAGGGCGCCTGGGCCATGACGGCAATGGCGGCGTCTATATCAGCTGCCGCTGTCCGATCCGGATCGGCCATTCCTTCACCACTCCCCGTTCCTGGCCGCGCAGGACCAGCTGCGCAAAACTGTTCACGGCGGCGTGCAGGCTGAAATAGACCTCCAGCACCGCCCCCAGCAGCAGGATGCCGCGATCCCCCGCCTCGGGCTCCGTCACCTCCACCGTGATCCGCACGCCCCGGACCCAGGCCGGATAGGCCGGGTCCGGATACCGTTCGACCACCGGTTCCACCCTGACGGCGCGGATCGCCTCCACCCGCCGCCGCATGGCCTTGTGGCGTTCGTCATGGTCGGGACAATGCAGCAGCAGCATCTGGCGCAGGGCCAGGGCCGCGCCTGATGCCCGCGTCTCTGCGTCCATGTCCGCCGCCCCGCCGTCGGCCAGCGACAGGTAGCTCTGCGACAGGTGCGAGACCAGCTGCCAGGCCGGCCGGCCGCCGGGTGCCACCGATGCGGCTCCCGCTTCCGTTTCCGGCATATCGACGGGCGGCGGCAGCTGTGGCGTGGCCGGCACGATGCGGGTCACGCCCGTCACGGGCGGGTCGCCATCAATGACGAACGGCCCCACCAGCGACGTCTGCAAAGCCGCTTCGTCCATGTTCCCGTTGGTGCATCGCAGGTCGACATGCAGGACATCCTCGTCCGGGCCCAGCGGTGCCTGGTCACCATCGACCAGCGCGATGAAAAGCCCGCTCCGCCCGGCCCTGTGTCCCGGCGGCGGTGGCCGTCGCGCCAGCGTGTAGTAGCGCCGATCGCCGGCGCCGGTTCCGCCGAACAGCGGATGGAAGGGCCGGGCCGGCGCGCCATGGGTGGTTCCACGCACCGACAGGACCGAATGCGCATCCAGAAACGGGCCCGGGGCGGTCAGGTCACGGACATCACGCACGGGGTCGGGCAGGATTTGGTATTCACTCTGTTCCTTCTTCAGCTTGATGGGCCGGCTGCCTTCCTGGAACAGGTTGATGGCTGGCGTGCAGAACAGGGCGAAATCCCGGCTGTCGACCTGCCGGACCAGGCTGTCATCCAACTGCTTGAAATGGACCAGGATATCGAAGGCCGGCCCGTTGATGCGCGACAGGGCCGCCGCCAGGCCGGTGAAGCGCGCGAAGCAGAGGCGCGAGGGCAAGGCGAAGAATTCACGCAGCAGCCGGAAGGCGTCGCTGCACCGGTCCGTGAGGGGCAGCATGGCCTCGGCGGGCGAAAAACCCACGGGCCTGATACTGTCGGCCGGCAGGAAGGTGGATCTGTCCCGCCCGGGTTCACGCACCTCCACCGCGACGGCATTGGCAAAGATATGCTCGTGCAGCAGGAACTGGCGTTCCCGTCGGCCATCGATGAAGACCGGCAGGCTGTCCAGCCGCAATTGCGATGCCTGCACCCCGTCCCCGCAGCGCAATGACAGACGCAGGGTGGCGGCCGCCGCGGGGCCGGAAGGGGATGTCAGCGCGCGCTGATACTCGGCCTCGACAAGGGCCAGCGGATAAAGCGTGACGTCATGGGCTGTCACATATCGGATCTCCCGCCGGTCGCGCGGGCGCAGCACCGTTTCCCCCGCCTTCAGCAACCGGCCCGCCGCCAGGTTGCGGTCGCGCATGTCCGGATCAAGACGCACGATGGTCATGGAAGGGGTTGGCGTCAGCAGGCCGGGCTGCACCATCTCCAGCAGGGAGTGGGTGAAGCGCGGGAACTGCGCCTCCATCTTCACCTGCACGCGCGCCGTCAGGAACGCGAAACCTTCCAGCAGCCGCTCGACGAACGGATCGCTGTCATATTGATGGAGATGCGCCGCCGAGCCGCCTTGCAGCCGCCCGAAGGCGACCGCATCCTCACGGATGGCCCGCAACTCCTCCTCGTAAAGGTCGAGAAAATGCTTCCCCGTCATCCCCCCTGCCCCCGCCGCTGCACCAGCGTCACCTGACCCGTGCCAATGTCGATGCGTGACCCGAGATCAAGCGGCAAAGGCTCGGGCCAAGCCTTGATCCTGCCGGTGATGGTGAGGTGGAGTATGGCGCCGGCGGTAGTGCGCACCCTGTCGTCGACCGCCACTTTCACCGCCTCCACCCGCGGCTCGAACGCCTCGATGGCGGTTTCCACGTCGCGGATCAGGCGCTTGCGGTCCAGGGGCCGGCTGCCCATTCCCGCAAGGTCGGGCAGACCGTAGTTCATCACCGATCGTCTCACGTGGGGATGCCTGTCGAAGCCGCCCGGGCAACGACTGTTCAGCAGGCGTTCGATCTGCGCCTTCACACTGGCGTACAGGCTGTCGCGCGTCGGGAGGATGCCGGTCGCCATCTCCCCATCCTCGGCCAACCGCTCCCAGAGGCTGAGAAAGCGCAGATGGTCCGGCATCTATCCCGTCTCCCGCCAGGCCGTCACAGGCGCTTGTTCTCCTTCACGCTCCAGCCCACCTCCTTGTAGGCGTCGAGCGTGCGCTCATCCTTCTGCCGGGCGTAGAGCATCTTGATGGTGGAGAAGGCCAGTCCGACCTCTTCTTCCGGATGGGTGTTGTCCGACCGGGGCTTGCCGGTCAGCTCGAAGCTTTCCACGAAGATGTCGGACATCTGGATCTTCAGGAATTCCAGCGGGTTGCCGCCCTGCTTGCGCACGATCAGCGTTGCCTGCTTGATGTAGGCGCCGGTGACGCAGTTGATGAACAGCAGGTGCGAACTAGCGTCGGTGCGCTTCAGGAAACGCAGGCTGCGGATGTCGGCCTTGCCGACGGCATTGGTGTTGCCATGGCTGAGGGAGCCCTGCTGGGCCACCCCCCAGGAGAAGCCGAAGACATCGATCTTGTCCTTCAGTTTGCTGTCGGTCGATTCCCCGGGGATGCCGTCAATATCGATGAACATATCATAAGCCATATCTTTTCTCCCTGGCCATGGTTGACTGGTCACATGTGCTTATTACTTGCCTTTGTCCCCGCGCATTTCAGCGACGAGCTTCAGGGCCGCCGTCAGGCCTTCAAGCTGGTAATGGGGGCGCAGGTGGAATTCGGCGGTGTAATAGCCGGGATTGCCCGGCACGTCGGCGACGCTTACCCGGGCCTCCGCCAGGGGTTTGCGCGCCTTCACCTCGTCGGTGGAGTTCGCCGGATCGCCATCGACATAGTTGTTGATCCAACGTTCCAGCCATTCCTTCAGCGCCACACTGGTGGTGAAGGACCCGACATGGTCGCGGACCAATGCCTTCAGATAGTGGGCGAAGCGGCAGGTGGCGAACAGGTAAGGCAGGCGCGCCGCCAGGTTGGCGTTGGCCGTGGCCGCGGGATCGTCATAGACGGCCGGCTTTTGCAGTGACTGCGCCCCCAGGAACACGGCCTGATCGGTGTGCTTTTCATGGACCAGCGCCATGAAGCCGGATTCCGCCAGTTCCGGTTCCCTGAGGTCGTGGATTACCGCTTCCGTCGGGCATTTCAGGTCCAGGCGGCCATCATCCGTCTCATAGGTGTAGGCCGGCAGGTTCTCGATCAGGCCGCCGGATTTGGAGCCGCGGATCTGCGATATCCAGCCATGCTTCTTGAAGGAGCGGGTGATGTTGGTACCCATGGCATAGGCGGCGTTGGCCCAGCAGAAATATTCATGCCGGCCGTTGGGGATCTCCTCCTCGAAGGCGAAGCCCTCGACCGGCTTGCCCTTCGAGCCATAGGGCGCGCGGACCAGGAACCGCGGCATGGTCAGTCCCAGGTAACGAGAATCCTCCTTTTCGCGCAGGCTGCGCCAAGCCGTGTATTCCACGCCGGTGAAAGCGCCCCTGATCGAGCTGGGATTGCCGATCTCCTGCCAGCTGTTCATGCGCAGCACCGACGGGGCGGCGGCCGCGATGAAGGGGGCATGCGCCGCGGCCGCCACGGAGGACATCTCCCGCAGCGTCTCCACATCCTGGGCGCTATGGTCGAAATAATAGTCGCCGATGATGCAGCTATAGGGATGGCCGCCCAGCTGGGCGAATTCCTCCAGATAGATCTTCTTGAAGATCGTCCCCTCGACGAAAGCATCACCGGAATATTTGGCCAACGCCTTGTTCAGCTCGGCCTTGGAGGCGTTGAAGACCTTGATCTTCAGATGCTCGTCGCTCTGGGTATTGGCGACGAGATAGTGCAGCCCGCGCCAGGCCCGTTCCATCGACTGGAATTCGGGATGGTGGATGATCTCGTTGACCTGGCTGGACAGCCGCGCATCGATATCGGCGATCATGGTGCGGATACGGTCGAAGACGTTGGACGCCTGGGTTTGCGTCCCAGCCATGGCCCGTTCGGCCAGCACCTGCAGCGTCTCGTCCATGTCGCTCTTGCGCCGCGTGTCGGAAAATTTGACCTCCTCGCGCAGCATCTCGGCGAACATGTCCGTCTGCTTGGTGGCGATGACCGATTTGACGGTTTGTTCAACGTGTTCCATGACGATCAGCCCTCCGTGCTCTTGGCCCCGGCGGCCAGGGCCTGCAGAAAGGGCAGATCCTTCAGCGCCTCCACGACCATCGCCTCCGCGTCGCTCTTGCCGTTCATGTCGTCGATGAGGTTCTTCAGCAGGGTACGGGCGCGCAGCAGCTTGTTCAGTTCCGGTACCCGGGCCGCGACGGCATCCGGCGCGAAGTCCGCCATCGACTTGAATTCCAGCGCGATACTGAGCCTGCCGCCATCCGTCTGCGTGTCCTTGACATCCATGACGGCGCGGGGCCGGAGTGTTTCCATATACGCGTCGAAAGTGCCGCGGCTGACCTCCTCGAAGTGTCGTTCGGCCAGGGCGGGCTGCTTTTGCAGCGACTTGCCGCTGAGATCGGCCATCACCCCGACCACGAACGGCAACTGCACCATCTTCTGCGCCCCGTAGCGCTCGACCTCGTACTCGATCTGGACGCGGTTGGGCGCGATGGACTTCTGGGCGCTCTCATTGGGCATCACAAACTCTCCTTTCGGGCGGATGTCAGGGCGTGGGGGGGATTCCCGGCAGTTCGGGCACGGCAACACCGCTGACCCGCTCGAAATCGGCGATCCCGGTGGCCGCCAGGTCGCGCAGGATGCGGTTGAAATCGGCGCCGACCAGACGGCGGGCGCGCTTCAGGATCAGCGGCACGGGGCTGGACGGCTCGGTCACCGCGTAATAGGCGCAGATGGCATCCAGTGCCGCGATGACGTCGTCCTGGCTGCCAATGCCATTCGGGGAAAGAACGGCCGGGGCTGTGGTGACCGGGGCAGCTTCGGTTGGGGCGGCTTCGACCGTGACCGTGATCGCGCTCACGGGGACGAACTGGGCTGCGATCTGTCGGAAGCGGCTGATCAGCGGGTCGATCGTCAGCCCGGCGATCTGCTGTTCTGCAAACAGCGCCGACAATTGCTCCAGCGTCGCCACCGCTGCCGCCGCCGCCTCCCGCGCCGTGTCGCGCGGGCGGGCATGGTCGTTCAGGAGGAGGCCGGCCTGTTTGCGCGTTGGCTCCCCCGCCTCAGGGGCATCGGCCAGGGCGCGCACTAGGGCCCCCACCGTGACCTTGCCAAGGACATTGTCCTCGATCAGGACATGGGTGGACATCAGGTCCCACAGCCCCTGCGGCCGCAGCAGCACCTGCAGCGCGTGCTTGCGCGCCAGGGGGGTGTTGTCTTCAGGGTCGAGTTCCGGGTGCAGGCCCGGCCAGAAACGTTCCAGCATCCCATGGATGAGGGCCAGTCCCTGGGCCGCACCCGTCACCCCGTCGAGGACGGCCAGGGCCCGGCATGCCATGACGGCCAGACGCAGGTCCTTGGAGCGGCGCAGAAGATCGGGCAAGCGCGACCAGACCCCGGCCCAGTCGGGCGGGACCCCCGGGTTCCTTGCCCCTCCCATCTCGGTCGCCGGCCGGCCAGCCGCCAGCGTCTCGATGGCCGCAAATTCCGGGTCATATCGCAGGTCCGGCCCGCACCCCGTCGCCCCAGTTCCGGGCTTCAGCAAATCCTCAAGATCGACCCGGACGGAAGGCATCGATGCTCCGTGGAAAGGGTTTCATCTTCGCGGAATACAAGAGAACGACACACAAAAACATCTAGAAATTTAATTCTCATTATTATTAAATCCATATAGAGTCAATTGGCGGCTACGTAAAATTCGCAATTATGTGGATTATTATTGTAATCGCCTGAAATTTTTGATCTTCTTCTAGTATTCACCGCTATATCGACATGGTGAATGATATGATCTCTTTGCGCATTCTGCGGGGAGCCGGCGCCGGGAAAACATACGAGACGCGTCGAGATGAATTCCTGATCGGCCGCGGCACCGAATGCGATTTGCGCCTGCCGGACGATGGGGCGGAAAAGACCCTGTCCCGCCGCCATTGCCGCATCACCCGCAGTGACGGCCGCTATTTGTTGACCGACCTGTCGGCCAACGGCGTCTATGTGAACGAGGCGCCGTCACCGCTGGGTTTCAACCGCCAGCATACGCTGGATGAAGGCGACCGCCTGCGGCTGGCCATGTATGAGATGGAGGTGGGTTTCCCGACGACCGTCCACACCGCTCCGCCTGCGGGCAACAACCATTTCCGCAGCCCCTTCGCCGATGCGGATATCGCTCCGGCACAGATTGACGATGATCCGCTCAACCCGTTCGCCTCCATCGTGGACGCGCGTGGGCGGGCGGTGCTCGACCGTCCCATCCCGCAATTTCCCGGCACGGACCCGGTTGCCGCTCCCGCCCCGCTCCGGTGGGAGGAAGAGGTCTCCATGCCCGACACCGAACGCGAAGAGGAGCGGAAGCCGCAAACAGCGACGGTACCGCCATCGGCCCCGCCCGCGGATGCCGGTGCCGCCTGGCAGGCCTTCCTCACGGGTGCCGCCCTGTCAACCGACGCCATCGACGCCGCAAGGGCGGAAGAGGTGCTGGGCATGGCCGGCGCCATCTGCCGGGTCATGGTGGAGGAACTTCGCCGCCTGCTGGATGCGCGGGCGGCGTTGAAGCAGGAATTCGGCCTTGAACAGACCGACATCCACGGTGCCGGACAGAACAATCCGCTGAAAACCGATGGCGGCACGGCCCTGCATCTTCAGAGATTGCTGCTGGCCGACCAGAGGCTTCTTGCCGGCGACCACGCGGTGCGCCAGGCGTTCGGCGATGTCCGCTGGCACGAATATGCCTCGGCGATCGCGATGCGGGCGGCGATGAAGCACCTGCTGAAGCGGTTCGATCCGGAGCGGCTGGAGGCCAACGCCGACACATCGCAATCCGCAATCCCACTGCTGCGCCATGCCGCCCTGTGGCGGCAGTACGGCGGCCAGTATCGGACCATCATCGATGAATTCGAGCATGACCCGCAGTCCGGTGTCAGCAACGCCTATGCCCGTGCCTATCAGCGGGCGCTGGAAAACCGTCCGCACGGCGAGTGAGCCGATCAGCACACGGACACGAGCGACCTCAGGATGGAGCCCGATGAAGATCAACAACCGCGTCGCCTGGCATGAGGGTCTGTTCGTGCGCCAGCATCATTTCCAGCAGATGCACCGGCACCTGGACTGGCTGCTGGACCAAAGGGTGGCGCCGCTGGCCGGTGACGGCTGGGGTCTCACCATGCTGGCCGTCGACCGCGGCGCGCTGGAGCGCGGCCATGTCGCACTGGCGCGGGCCGAGGGGTTGATGCGGGACGGCACCCCCATCGCCATGCCGGAGGAAGCGGCCCTGCCGCCATCGATCGAAATACCCAAGGCGACGCGCGACTGTCTGGTCCATCTGGCCTTGCCGCGCATCCATCCGGCGGATGCGGACATGGCGCGCGGTACCGGTCTGCCGGCCAATGGCAAATGGCACCGCTATGTCCGGCACAGCGAGCCGCTGCCCGACCGGGTCGATGGCGGTCCGCCCGAACTGGTCGATCTCGCCTATCCGCAGTTCCGGTTGCTGCTGGACAGCGAGGCGCGGGACGACCTGGTCTGCCTGCCGGTGGCCCGTATCGCCGAGACCCATCCCCAGCGGGGAGTTCTGCTGGATGAAAGCTTCATTCCGCCCGTCCTGTCGGTTTCGGCGTCCGGCGTCCTGTACGGATATCTGTCGGAGTTGGCCGGCATGATCGATCAGCGTATCAGCCGGCTGGCCGAAACAGCCTCCATGGAATCGCTGGCCACCAGCGACCATCTGCTGCTCTGGGGCCTGAACCGGCATCGCGGTGTCTTCCATCATCTGACCGACCTGGGGCGGCTGCACCCGCAGGACCTCTACCGCGAGATGCTGCGCCTGGCGGGCGAACTGGCTACCCTGTTCGTCCCCGGCCGCACGGCCACGCGCTTTCCCACCTACCGCCATGACGACCTGACCGCCAGCTTCCGTCCGGTGTATGACGAGCTGCGCCGGAGCCTGTCGATCGATCTGGCCCGCAGCACGGAGAAGCTGGCACTGGGCTTCGACCGCGACCGGATGATCTGGGTCTGCGCGCCCCTGGATCCCGCCCACCTAGATGGCTGGCGTTTCATCCTGTCCTGCAAGACCACCGCCTCCGCCGCGGATCTGCACAAGTTCATGAAGGCCAACGCCCTGATCAGCAGCAAGGAGGGGGTCGCGGAGTTGCGCCGGGGACGCGACGGCGGTGCCGACCTGCTGCTACAGCCCGTCGTCCCGGCACGGATCAACGAACGTGCCGGCCGCGTCTTCCTGGAGATCGACCGCAAGGGCACGGACTGGGACGCCATCCGGCGCGACCGGTCGCTTGCCGTCTACATCATGGGTGGTGACGCCGGTGCCGATCTGCAGCTCTGGGCGGCCAGGGAGGATGAGGCATGAACCGCTCGTCACCCTTCGACAATGACCATACCCACGTGCAACGTCCCAATCCCGGCGGCCGCGTCTTCACATCGGACGAGGTGGAGCCGCAACGCCAGACGGGCTTCGCATCGGCCACGGACCGCTCGGATGTCTTGACCATCGATCGCGGCCCCCCGCCGCGCGACCTGGCCGAAGCGGCCATTCCCATCCTGCTGACGGTCAGCCGATGCCGTGCCGCCGGTGCCGACATCCCGGTCGATGCGCTGCGCCAGGGCCTGGTGGCGGCGATGAAGGATTTCGACGACGCCATGCGCGACCTGCAGGTTCCAGCCGACAGGGCCGGCATCGCCCACTACCTGCTGTGCGAGACGGTCGACGAGATGCTGCAGAACACGCGCTGGGGCCAGGCGGCGAACTGGGACCATGCGGGTCTGGTGGCGATCTTCCATTCGCAGGCGCGCGGTGGTGCGCATTTCTACGCGTTCGTGAACAAGATGCTGGCGAAGCCGCAGGCGAACATCGACCTGCTGATCCTGGCCTATAACTGCCTCTCGCTGGGTTTTCGCGGCAATACGCGCCTGGACGGGTCGAGCGGGAAGGAACAGGCGGAGAAAAAGCGTCGCGAGATACTGGATAAGATCCGCCCCCATCTCACCGTGCCCGACACGGCGCTGTCGCCGCACTGGAAAGGTGCCCCCACACCGCGGCCCGATGCCGGCCGGCGGGTGCCGCTGCCGATCATCGCGCTGATCCTGCTGGCGGTGCCCGTCATGGCCTACGTCGCCTACGCCCTGCTGCTGGTCGGCCCGTCGGATGATGCCAGCAAGGCGCTGGCCGATATCCGGGTCCAGCCGCCGCGCATCGTACCACGGCCGCCGCCACCCGTCCCGCCGCAGCAATTGGCCGCGGGCCAACGGTTGCGGACCTTCCTGGAGCGGGAGATCAGCGAGGGGAAGGTGACGGTGGAGGAACTGGCCGACCGCATCATCGTCCGCATCGTCGGCGAGGCGCTGTTCCCCGTCGGCAATGCGGACGTGTCCGTGGAATACCGGCCCGTCATCGGCCGGATCGCCGAAGCCCTTCTCCAGGAGGCGGGCAGCGTGGAGGTGGAGGGGCATACCGACAGCCTGCGTATCCGGACGCTGCGCTACCCGTCCAACTGGGAATTGTCCAATGCCCGGGCGCAGTCGGTCGCCGCCATGCTGCGCCCCGTGCTGGGGACCGGCCGTCCCATCGCGACCACAGGCTATGCCGACACGCGGCCCCGGACGCCATTCTCCGGCAGCGACGACAGCCGCAACCGCCGCGTCGAGATCGTTTTGATGAAGGACGGCAACTGACCATGGCTGCCAGATTATTGCTGAACAAGCGGACACTCGCCGGCGTGCTGGGGGCCGTGGCGCTGGCCGGGGTGCTGGGGGTTGCCACCCAGTTCCTGCCGGTCGCGGATATCAGTCCGCTGGACCGGTACTGGCCCTGGCTGCTGCTGGCCCTGCTGCTGGCCATTCCATGGCTGGTACTGGAATGGCGGCGCCTGCGCCAGCCGGGCCGGGCCGATGCGGCACTGCGCGCGGAAATCCTGGCTGTCACCGACGGTGATACGCAGCACGAGCTGGCTGTCCTCAGCCGGAAGCTGGACCAGGCGCTGGAGAAGCTGAAGCGCGCGGCGGCGCCGGGCAAGGGCCTGGAGGCCCCCCTCTACCAGCTGCCCTGGTACATGATGATCGGCCCGCCGAAATCGGGCAAGAGCACCGCCGTGGCGGTGGCGACCAATGTCCAGCATACCGACGGCGAACGGCCCACCATCAAAGGGGCCGGCGGCACCCGCAACTGCGAATGGATGTTCACCGAGAACGCCATCCTGCTGGATACGGCCGGTCGCTACCTCACGCATGAGGATAACCGGGAACGCGACAGCGGCATCTGGCTGGGCTTTCTCGACATGCTGCGCCGTGTGCGCAGCCGGCAGCCGATCAACGGCGTCATCGTGGCTATCGGATTGGACGACCTGGCCCAGGGCACGCAGGCCGGATTGACGGAGCATGCGCGCCTTGTCCGGGCCCGCCTGCGCGAGCTATCCCAGAAATTCACCTGCCCCCTGCCGGCCTATGTCATGTTCACCAAGGCCGACCTGCTGCAGGGCTTCGCCGAATTCTTCGCCACGTTGAAGCGCCCCGATCTGGAACAGGTCTGGGGTGCCACGCTGCCCCTGCCGGCGGAAGGGACGGCCGTCGATCCCGGCCTGGCGGCAGCGGAATTCGACGCGCTGCTGGACCGGCTGCGGTCGCGCCGCCTGGATCGCATGGACGAGGAGGTCGATGCGCAGCGTCGGGCACAGGTCCTGGGCTTTCCGCAGCAATTCGCCCTGCTGAGGGATCCCCTCCTGCAATTCCTGAACGAGGTGTTCACGGGCAGCCGGTACGACCCTCTGCCTGTTTTCCGAGGCTTCTACTTCACCAGCGCCGTGCAGATGGGCAATCCCATCGACCGGCTGACGGCCAGCATCGGGCGCCATCTGGTTGCCGAGGGTGTTGGGCCGCAGCCGGCCACGCGCACCTATTTCCTGAAGCAGTTGCTGAACGAGGTCATCTTCGCCGAGGCATGGCTGGGTGCCGGATCGCCGGTGCGCGAGGAGCGGCGGCGGCGCTTGCGGCGTCTGGGCCTGGGCCTGGCGGCGGCACTGTCCGTGGTGCTGGCGATGGCTCTGACGCTCAGCTTCACCACCAACATGTCGCGGCTGGACGGGGCGGATGAACTGGCCGCGCGCTATGCGCAGGCCGTCAAGGACACGCCCGCGCCAACCGATGTTCCGACGCTGGAGGCGGTATTGCCGGCGCTCGACCTGATCGCCCCGGCCGCATCTGCGCCGGACGATGGCTTCATCTCCGTGGCCGGTTTCGGGCTCAGCCAAAGCCGGAAGCTCGCCAATGCCGCCGGCACCGCCTATGAGTCCGGTCTGGCGGGCCTGTTTCTGCCCCGTGTGCTGTCCCGGCTGGAAACGCGGATGCGCGGCAGCCTGGGCGATCGTGGCACGCTGTACGAGACGCTGAAGATCTACCTGATGCTGGCGCGGCAGGCCGGGCTGGACAAGCCGTTGGTGCTGGATTGGCTGCGTGGCGACCTGTCGACGCTCTATCCCGACAGCGATCCCCGGCGGGCGGCGCTGGATCGGCATATGGAAGCGCTGGTGACGCGCCGCCTGCCACCCGCTGTCATCGATGACGCGCTGGTGGCACAGGCGCGCGATATCCTGGATCGGGCCCCGCTGGCACAGCAGGGCTATGACATCCTGAAAGGCTCGGCCGCCGTGCGGCTACTGCCCGCCTTCGATCCGCTCAAGGCCGCGGGCCCCTTGGGGCGGGCCCTGGTCCGGCGGTCGGGCTTGCCATTGCGTGACGCGATCCCCGGTCTCTATACCCGCGACGGGTTCCTGTCGGTGATCAAGCCGGCATTGGACCGGGTCGCCGACATGCTGCTGCGCGAACACTGGGTACTGGGCCGCACCGAAGGCCGGGCGACGGACAGTGCCGCGCTGCGTCGCGAGGTGATGGAACTCTATCTCACCGACTATATCCGGGTCTGGGATACGCTGCTCTCCGATGTGACAGTGCCGGCGTCGACCAGCCCCGACGAGTTGCGGCAATTGCTGCTGGAGCTTTCCGGCAATTCCTCACCCCTGGCGGAACTGGTGCGTGCGTCCGCCGAACAGACACGCCTCACGGTCGCGGCATCGCCGGCCGGCACGCCACCACCGCCTGAACAGAAGGTGGAGGAGCATTTCCGTGATCTCCACCATTACGCGCAAGGCACGGCCGGCATGTCGGTACAGGACACGCGCCAGCTCCTGCGTGATCTTTACGAGCAGGCGAATGTCAATGGCGGGCTGGGTACCGGGGCCACCGGACAGCGTCTGTTGACCCATGCCGGCTATCTGCCGGCACCGGCGGCGGGGCTGGTCCGGCAGACAGCACAGGCGGCGGGCGCCACCGCCGGCGGCAACACCCGCAGCAGTCTGTCCAGCCTCTGGGCCTCCACCGTACTGCCGACCTGCCGCCAGGTGACATCGCGCTATTATCCGCTGAACCGGACCGCCGAGGCGGAGGTGCCGCTTCCCAACTTCACCGAGCTTTTCGGGCCCGGCGGCCTGATCGACAATTTCTTCCGGACCAACCTGGTCCGGTTCGTCGACATGTCGCAGGAAACCTGGCGTTGGCAGCCCGTGGACGGCATCCAGCTGGGCATTCCGGACGCGGTCCTGTGGGAGTTCCAGCGTGCCGACAGGATACGCCGTGCCTTTTTCCCAGCCGGCCCGCAAATATCCGTGCGTTTCGACCTGCAGCAGATGCCGGCCCCCGGGGGGGCACGGCCGCGGGCTGTTCTGCATATCGACGGGCAAAGCGTGGGGGGGCAGGCCGGCGCGGGCGACCGCCCGGTTCTGATGCAATGGCCGGCGAACGGCATCGGCGAGGCCCGCCTGGAGCCCGATCCGATGGATATGCGCACACCGGACTTCACCGGGCCCTGGGCGTTGTTCCGGCTACTGGACCGTGCCCGGCTGACACGCAGCGGCACCAGCGACACCATCTCCGTCAGCTTCGCCACCGACGGGGGCGTGGTTACCTACCGGCTGCGTCCCGGTAATGCCAACCATCCGTTCGGCGACGATGATTTGTGGCGCTTCCGTTGCCCGACGGCACTGTGACAAGAGGGGCGGCATGATCCAGATTGGACCCGGCCCCATGGATGCGCTGCGTGACGCGCTATGTCGGACATTCCGGCAAAGGCTGCTGGACCAGTTCGTCCATCTGCATGGCCCCGCCATCGGCGAGCGGGGGCTGGCCGAGCGCATCGACGTGATCCGGGCCGCCGAAGACATGGCGGGCCGGTACCGGCTGGATGACGAGCACAGCGTGGCGACGCTGGCCAACCTGTTGTTCCTCTACGGCCCCGACCTGGACGCACGGGCCGACCTGCCCTGGATCCGGCGGATCCTGCAACAGCGACAGGTGCCGGCACCCGTGCGTGCCACCCAGCTGGAACGCATGTGCCGCATAAGGCTGGCCGGTGCCCCGCCATGACGACCTTGCTGCAATTTCCGTTGAACCATGCAGCCGAGCGCAAGGCGGATGACGCCTTTTATGCGCGCCATCCGGAGATGGTGGTCGGCGGACAGCGGCGCAAGCTGACGGCCGACGCCCCGGATGAGGCGCCGTTGCGCGAGGAGTGGCGCCAGCTCTATGTGCGTTCGGGCGGGATCGCACGCCAGCCGCCACCACCCGGCCCGTCGGCGGCGGCGGCCCACGACCGGATGCGGGACAGCCTGGACAAGGGGTTCAGCCGGGACCGGTCCATCACCGGGACCGTGCAGGAATGCGCCGGCGTGCCTGCCAACGCCACCCTGTTGCCCGCACAGTATGACCGGCCCTGCAATCTGGCCGAACTGGTGGTGACGGAAAGCCGGGGGGGTGTCCGTTCCGTCCGGTGCATCGTCGATCCGCCCTCGCCGCAGGCGGGCGCGATGGTGCTGTCGCAGGGTGGCATCTTCGCCATGGTCGCCGGCACGCCCGCCGCCAGCATGAAGACCCGCGTCTCCTTCCAGGTGAAGGGGGACGGCTTCTGTGGCGTCGCCCCCCATCCGATGATCGAGATCGACGGCTTTCCCCCGGACGGTCCCGGCAAGCAAAGCCGGGAGATCACCGTGCACGGACCCGCGGTGGAGCCGGCCCGCGAAGGCGCCAGCCAGTTGCTGGCCACGACCTGGGCCATGATGCATTCACACAAGACCCATGGCTTCACCGTCCGCAGTTGCGGCCTGCCGGCCGGCGACCGGCGTTCCGTCCCGATGATCAGCGGGCAGTTGGCCGTCTATCACGACGACGCGTTCGAGCTGACCCTGAAGTCGAACAGTTGGAAGGATGGCGATTTCGATACACGGGCGAAGAAGCCGCCGCGTGCCAAGTCGAAAAAGAAGGAGGAGGACGACGACAGCTATGAGCTGAAGCTCACGCACAAGCGTGACGGACGCATCACCACCACCGACTTCGCCAACTATATCGGCATGGTCAAGAAGATTGAAAAGCGGATCAACGAGCTCAATGAGATCGTCCGCAAGACCAAATGGGTGCCGGGGCCGCGCCTCCAGGGTTCCATCGCCGTCTTGAACGGAAATCTGGAGGTGGGCTGGCAATATGAGGAGCCACCCGGCAAGCCCCATGTCGAGCTGGTCGTCAAGGGGGAGGTGTCCCTCACCATCCTGGAGGGGGATCTGACCTTCTCCTTCATCATCACGCCCTATCCCTGCACCAAGGTGGAGGTCGGTATCAAGGTCGAGGGCTCCATCGGCTTTACCGGGGAGTTCGAATGGCGCGCGCCACGTCCGCTGGCGACGAATACCGACCGACCGGACGTGAGCCTCAAGCCGCAGGGCAAGGTCGAGGCTTCCACCTTCGTGAACGGCCAGGTCGGCTTTGTGAAAGCCGTACTGGAAGGCCGGGCCGAAGTGAAGGCGGACCTGGATATGAAGATCGGGGGCGAGAAGCATCCCATCCGGCTGAAGGCCGAGAATGGCCGCCTGGAAAAGGTGACCGTGGCCGGCAGCATCGATTTCTGGATATGCGAGAAGGGGTTCGAGGAGGAGATATGGGATCGTCTGAACCTGTTCGACAGCCTTTCATTCCCCTCCGGCTCATGATCGGAGACTATTGGCGGGCATGGAGAAAATGAACAAGGAACAAGTGCTCATCGAGTTCTCCGTGTCCAACTGCGCGGCCGAACTGTCGCTGAACGACATTCCGCTGTTCCATTTCAAGGAGGGTGCCACGCGCAGCCGCGCGGCGGGCCCCGCCGATCCCTATCTGCTGCGTGGGCTCAACCGTCTCTCCATCGTCCTGGCGCCGGGTCCCACACCGACGACGTCGCACCAGCCCGGTGCCTGGCTGCAGCCCGAGGCGCGGGTCTTGGCACGTGTGCGACGTCATCGGCTGGACGGTCAGGACATGGACGATGCCCGGCCGCTGGCGCAACTGGAATGGCCGCGGCCCGGTCAGCCCCCGGTCTCCAGGCCGGGCCCCGTCACCGATCTGTCGATCGACTTCACCATCGACCACCCCGAACCCAGGAGCGGCTGGTATTGGCGGCGCGCCAAACGGCCTGACAACGCGCAGGTCGGCAGCGTCCTCCGCCGCCTGCATGCCGACCTGTCCGTCGGTGACACCACGTCGCTGATGGGGCTGCATCAGCCGAAGATACTGGATTTCTGCACCGCCATGGGCATGGACCCGGCCATTCATCGGCAAAACCTGGAGACCAGCATGCGGCAGATCGTGACCGCACCCGATTTCCGGTTGTGGCCGACGTCCCAGCTGAAGATGGCGCCGCGGCTGATAGCCGGCGGACAGATGATGGATTTGCTGTGCGACGACTGGCTGCCGCCCATCCGGTCGGGCGTGCCGGATACGGCGTCCTGGTTCACGGTGCGTCTGCGCCTGGGCGTCCTGGACGGTGAAGTCTGGATCCTGTGTTGATGAGGGGGGCGTGATGCTTGTACCGATGGGAGTGGGCCTGCTGCTGTTGGGCGTCGGCGCCTATGCGGCCGGCACCGC
This sequence comes from Niveispirillum sp. KHB5.9, assembly GCF_048066115.1. Taxonomy (NCBI): domain Bacteria; kingdom Pseudomonadati; phylum Pseudomonadota; class Alphaproteobacteria; order Rhodospirillales; family Azospirillaceae; genus Niveispirillum; species Niveispirillum sp. KHB5.9. Next base: position 447,141 of record NZ_JBLTYX010000001.1, read on the forward strand.
GTTCTCGATGGCGGAAACGGCGGTGGAAGGCTGGGCCGCAACCGGTGGGGAAATCCTGTCCAGCGCCCTGGTCACCCACGAGATCCGCGTCGACCGGCTGGAGCAGCGGCGGCCCGGGTCGGCGGTCAATCCGGACGCCTTCCGGCCCGTTTGGGACCTGGAGGTGCGCTATCTCTACCGGGTCGGCGACCATGATTATCACGGGTCGGTCCTCTCCAACATCGCCCGCCACCGCCGTGAGGATGCCCGTACCCATCCGCCCAGTGACGAACTGCGCGACCTGGCCCGACGTTTCGCCGCCGGCAACAGGGTGGAAGTCCGCTACGACCCGGCCCGACCGCAGGATGCCGTGCTGCTGGCCGACAGGCTGCCGCAGGCCGATTGGCTGCGCCGGGGTGGGCTGGCCGGGGTCCTGCTGGGCATGGCCAGCCTGGGTTTGGCCGCCTTCCGCCGGGCCAGGGGATGATGGCGATGCGGACATGGTCGGGAACTGGCCTCTATGGCAAGCTGCCCCTGCGTGGGGACTTCGTCACGCGCGGTCTGCCGTTCGCCCTGGTCGACGGGATCGATGCCTGGCTGGTGGCGGGCCTGGATGCCGCGCGGGCGATCCTGGCCGAAAATTGGAACGATTATTACATGTCGGCGCCGCTTTGGCGCTTCGCGCTGCCCGGCGGCATCATCGGTCCGGCCGGGGTGGCGGGCATCCTGCTGCCCAGCGTGGATGCCGGTGGCCGCCATTTTCCGCTGCTGAGCCTGATCGTGGCGGACCTGCCGCCGCCATTGCTGGCCGCCGCCGCCGAGGGCTGGTACGCGACGGCGGAGGAACTGCTGAGGTCGGTCCTGGCCATTGATGCCGATATGGCGCGGTTCGATGCCGGTCTTGCCGCCCTGCCCGATCCGATGTCGATATCGGCCTTGTCCCCACCGCTGCGCCATGGTCTGGCGCAATGGGTGCTGGGTGCGACGGAAGGCCTGTGGTGGACACAAGGCTCACCTGGACTGGAACCGGGCCTGTTCATCCAGGAAGGTCTGCCGCGGGGTGGGGACTTCGCCACCCTGATGGGCCGGCCGCCCCCCGGCTCCGGGGGGATGCGGCGTCTGGAACCGCTCGCGCTCAGTACACGCGGTTGCGCATCGAATGCTCCAGATGCTTGACGATCAGCTTGCCATCATAGGGTGACACTTCCTTCAACAAGGCTTCCCAGTGATGCAGGAACGGGATCGCGACGGGGTTGCGCTGCAGCAGGTCCCGCTTGATGAAGGGGCACCGCATCGTCACCAGCAACTCGTCCCAGAAATAATGGGTCTGGTTCAAGGCCACCCCTTCACGCAGGAAGCGGGACAGCATTTCCAGATAACGGTACCGCACCGGATCCTTCTCCGGCTTGGTCTCCAGCAGATACGTCTCGATCCGTGAAGAGACCCTGGCCACCATCTCGCGATAGGGGAACAGGGCCTGGCAACGCAGGCCATGACGCATGAAGAACTGCGTCAGCCCGATCTCCCCGTATTTCACCACCCAATACTTGTTCCGGAAATAAGGCAGGCGGGACCAGAACCGGGTAAAGGCCTGGTCCCGCAGCGCCTGTGCATGGAACAGCACGAAATAGCTCTGCAGGTGGAAATAATGCGACCAGCAATCGGTGATGCCCCAGATATCCGCCTGACCCGCATCCGCCCGGCCGATCTCCCTGCCCAGATCCTGCAAGGGGCCGTAGATGCTGTCATTGGTGACCAGCAGCATGTCCAGCGCCGTGACATCCGGTACCTGGGCGATCCCGTCCTTGAAGGCGCCGAAATCATATCCGACGTTCGAGCGCCAAAGGATTCGCGCCACCAAAGGCCTCAACCGCTCGACACTCGCTTCCGGGAAGCGCGGTGAATTGCTGGTGAAGACGATGGTGAAGCCGGCACGCTTCAATTCCGTCAAATAATAAAGGACGTAATCATGGATCGCGCCCCTCTTGTCGAAATGATTAAAAACGGCGACCCGCTTCGCCTCGCCAAGAGCATAGGCGCCATCCCATTTCCGGCGGATATAGTTCGGCTTGAAGGGGATGGCAATGTAGGCGCGAAAGAAGTCGGCATAGTCCGACATTTCGTCTTTCAGTCGGCTGAATTTATGGAAAATGCCCATGTTTATTTCTGTCTTTATATGCCGTGTGCCCGGCCCGTCAGCCGGATCACACAATATTGTCAATATACATGCCGGGGAGGTTCAAGGAATCCCAAGCACGCGCTAAGCCAGCCCGCGCCGATTATAGGGGCTCCATCTTGCCAACCAAAGTCAAAACCGCCTTCGGCGGCGGCTTCCATGCGCCACCCCGCCCCGGGACCGGGGCGGAATGCGAGCAAAATCAAGGCTCCCGCAGCCCTTCCTGGCTGTTGGCGATGATGCGGTCCAACAGGTTGGCGATGATCGGGCGGCTGCCGACAACGATGTCTGCATTCAGGGGCATGCCTGGAATCAGGCGCAGGGAGGGCGGCACATTGCGCAGCTCGACCGCCTTGATCTCCGCCCGGACCTTGTAGAAGCGCTCCGGGGCCACGGTACCGTCGTCACGCTGGGCGAAACTGTTCTCGCTGATCGACCGCACCTCGGCCCGCACGGTGCCGTGGCGGGTGAATTCATAGGCGTTCAGCTTCACCTGCACCTCGTCCCCGACCTTGACGAAGCCCTGGTCCATGCCGGCCACGTCGGCCTCCACCTCCAGCATGGCGTTGGCCGGCATCAGGGTGACCAGCACCTCTCCCGACGGCACGACGGCACCGGCGCCCGCGTCGGCGACGCTGACCACGGTGGCGTCGGCCACCGCGCGCAGTTCGACCAGGTCACGGCGGAATTCGGCCTTGGACAGACCGTCCTCCACTTCCGACAGCTCGGTGCGCTTGGTGGCCAGCAGCGTGGTCAGTTGCGAGCGCCATTCCTGCATATAGGCTTCGCGCTCCGCCGCCAGGCTTTCCACCTCGTGACGGGAGGTGCGGACCTGCTGTTCGCTGTTGGACAGGTTGCGGGCGACCTCGGCCTTGCTGTCCTGGGCGATCAGCACGTTCAGGCGGCTGCCCACCTCCTTGCGCGCCAGTTCGGACCGCATGCCCTCGATCTCCTCGCTGACCTTCAGGCGGGCGCGGTAATGTTCCGCGTCGCGCAGGCCACTGGCGATCAGGCCGTTGGTCGCCTGGATTTTCTGGTCGAAAACGGCCAGCCGCGCCTCGCGCTCCGCCGTCCGCGCCTTCCAGATGGAATATTCGGTCATGGCGGACTGATCGGCCGGGTCGGGCTCCGCCAGCGGCTGTTCGGCCTGTTCCGCCTCCAGCCGCGCGACAAGGGCGACCAGTGCCTGGCGGTTGGAGCGCAGGGTGGAGAGGTCGGCGCTGGACAAGGTCGGGTCGAGCGTCACCAGCAGGTCGCCCTTGGTCACCTGGTCGCCCGGCCGCACCATGATCTCACGCAGCACGGTGGATTCCAGCGGCTGCACCAGCAGCGTCGGCGTGCGCGACACCAGCCGGCCCGGGGCCGACACGACACGGTCCAGATGCACCACCGAACTGGTCACGATGGCCGCGACCAGCATCAGCACCAGGGCATGGACGGTGAGGCGTAGCCGCATCGGATAGGGCGCGCCCGTGATTTCCGCCATGTGCGACTGGAAATCGTTGATCGCCTGATCGGCGGCGTTGTCCCGGCGGTCAGGACGCAGGGCCAGTGATCGACCGTTCATGGCTTTCTCCGGACTGCGGGGGCGGGGACTGGTGACGGTTTTGCTGGTACCAGAAATGGCGATAGATGGCGCAGCGGTCCAGCAGCTCCTCATGGGTGCCGATATCGAAGACCCGGCCGCGCTCCATCACGATGATCTGGTCGCAATCGATCAGCGATGCCAGGCGGTGCGAGATGACGATCATCGTGCGCCCGTCGGCGATATGGCGCAGGTTGTTGTTGACGATGGCCTCGCTGTCGGGATCGAGCGCGCTGGTCGCCTCGTCCAGGATCAGGATCGGCGGATCGACCAGCAGGGCCCGGGCGATGGCCAGGCGCTGGCGCTGGCCGCCCGACAGGTTGCTGCCCCCTTCGCTGAGCACGGTGTCATAGCCGGAAGGCAGACGCTCGATGAATTCCTCCGCCCCGGCCAGCCTTGCCGCCTCGATGATGGCATCGAAGGTCGCATCGGGGCGGACGATGCCGATATTCTCGCGAATCGTGCCGGTGAACAGGAAGTTCTCCTGCAGCACCACGCCCAGGTTGGCGCGCAGATGCAGCAGGTCCATCTGGCGCAGATCCGTCCCGTCGATCTTGATCAGCCCGTCATAATCCTGGTGCAGCCCCTGCAGCATGCGGGTGATGGTGGTCTTGCCTGATCCGCTGCGGCCCATGATGCCGGTGACGCTGCCGGGCGGCAGGTGGAAGGTGACGCGGTCCAGCGCGTGGGACTGCGCGCCCGGATAGCGGAACCGCACCTCATCGAACACGATATTGCCCACGAAGCGGGGGCGCAGGCCGTGGGTGGCGCGCGTATCCTCCGCCGGGATATTGACCAGCGAGGCCACCTGCCCCATGGCGCCCCTCACCTCCTGCACCGATTGCAGCAGGCCGGCGATCTGCACGAAGGGTTGGGTGACGCGGCCGGCCAGCATGGTGAAGGCGATCAGCGCCCCGACCGCCACCGCCCCATCCTTGGTGGTCAGCGCCAGATAGCAGCCCAGCAGCAGCGAGCCGGAATAGATCAGCTTCTCCACCGGCTGGAGAAGGGTCTGCGGCATGTTGGCCAGCAGGCTCATGTCGCGATGGGCCTTCACCGCCTCGGCCGCGGCATCGTCCCACTGGTGGCGCCGCCGGCCCTCCAGCGCCAGGGTCTTGACGGTCCGCATGCCGTGGATCGTCTCGATCAGCAGCGATCCCTTGCGCTGTTCCGCCCTCACCACCCGCCCATGGGCCCGCCCGATCGACGGCATGAACAGGATGATGATCATGAACATCACGATCGCCATCCCCAGCACGAAGAAGGTCAGCGGGGTGTGCATATAGAACATCACCGGCAGCAGCACGACCAGCACCGTGCTGTCTAGCAGCGTGGTGAACGCCTGGCCGGTCAGGAAGGCGCGGATGCGGTTGGCCTCCGCGATCTTGTAGCTGATGGTGCCGGTGCTCTGCCGTTCGAACACGTCCAGCGGCAGGCCGATCAGCCGGTCGAAGATATAGGTTCCGATGCGGGCATCGACCCTGGCCGTACCCTCGGCCACCAGCCGGCGGCGCAGATAGCCGAACAGCGTGTCGAAGATGACGACGAAGAGCACGCCCACCGCCAGCACGAACAGGGTGGACATGCGCTGGTGCACCAGCACTCGGTTGACCACCAGGAAATAGAGCAGCGGCGGTACCAATGCGAAGAAGGACATGGCCAGGGCCGACAGGCCGACATCGCGATAGATGCGCTTGTCCTTGCCCAACTGGCGCAGCAGCCATCCCAGGCTGAAATCGCTGCTGTCCTCCGCCGCGGCCTGCTGGCGCTTGAACAGGATGACTTCGCCGTCCCAGATCTCGGCCAGCCCCACCATGTCGTAGGGCCGGGGCTGCGCGCCATCCATGGGATGGCGCAGGACGACGACGGGCGGCGTGCCGTTGGCATGGGTGGTGATCAGGACGCGGGCCGTGCCGTCGCGCAGGCGCAGCAGGGCCGGCACAGCGCGGCCCAGGCGCAGCAGATGGTCGAACCGCATGCGCGAAACCTTGGCGGACAGGCCCGACCGTGCGGCGGCGGCGGTCACCACCGACGGCTTCACCTCGTCCTGGTCGCGCGCATATTGGCGGATCAACTGTTCGCGGGAAAGATGCAGGCCGTGGTGCCGTGCGATGAACCGCAACCCCTCCAGCATGCTGTGGGCCCCGACCGGCGACACGGTCGTATCCCCTTCGGCCGCTTCAAACCCCGCTTGCACCATTCCCGTCCTTCCGCGCCCGCCAAGGGCTTGCGAGGCGAAGGTGGCCGGTTCGACAGGGTGGTGTCAAGCGCGGCCGGAATCCGCGCGCGCCATGCCACCTGCGCTCGGGGCGCGTGGGGCGTGTCGGCCGGGGCCGGGTATAAGGCTTTGATGGAAAATGGTGATGCTATATATGTGCCCCCGACCGGGATTGAGGAGAGCGTTGCACCATGTCGCAATACCAAGCCGGCCGGGGGTCGGGCGGGCGTGGCTGGTACGGGGGGTTCGTCGCGGACGGCCGTCCTTCCATGGCCGCCGCCCTGTCCGACATGATGCGTGGACTGGCGTCCTGGCGTATCTGGCTGACGCTGGCCATGGGCGATGTCCGCCAGAAATACCGGGGTTCCATCCTGGGGCCGCTCTGGGTCACCATCAGCATGGCGGCCTTCACGGTCGGCATCGGCGCCGTCTATGCCAACCTGTTCAATATCGACATCCACGCCTATCTGCCGCATGTCGCCATCGGCATGGTGACATGGACGCTGATCACCGGGCTGGTGAATGAAAGCTGCACCGCGCTGATCGGGGCGGAAGGATATCTGCGGCAAATGCGCCTGCCGCAGACGGTCTTCGTCTACCGCGTCGTGGCCCGCAACGCCGTGGTGCTGCTGCATCATGCGCTGATCATCGTGGGCGTGCTGATCTGGTTCGCCGTGCCGGTGTCACCGGTGGATGTCCTGCTGGCCGTTCTGGCCCTGCTGCTGCTGCTGGTCACGGGCTATGGCTGGGGCCTGGCGCTGGCCTGCATCTGCATGCGGTTCCGCGATGTGGCCCAGATCGTGGCCACCCTGATCACCGGCGCCTTCTTCATCACGCCGGTGCTGTGGAAGGGCAGCTTCCTGGCGGACGGCCACCCGGCCCTGCGTTACAACCCGTTCTATTATCTGGTGGAGATTCTGCGCCAGCCGCTGACCACGGGACATTCCGATCCCCTGCACTGGCTGGTATCGGTCTTCATCGCGCTTTCCGGCCTGCTGGTCGGCCTGCTGATCTTCCGCGCATCGCGTCCCCGCGTCGCCTACTGGATCTGACCACTGATGCCTGTCCATATCCGATTAGAAGATGTCGATGTCCGGTTCCAGATTTTCGGCCTGCACGGACGGTCGCTGAAGAAGACGGCGCTGAACCTGTCCACCGGCGGGCGCATCGGTGCCGAACCGGGGGCGCGCGTGCATATCGATGCGCTGTGCGGCGTCAATCTGGAACTGGGCGAGGGCGACCGCGTCGGGCTGATCGGCCATAACGGGGCGGGCAAGAGCACGCTGTTGCGCACCATGGCCGGCATCTACGAGCCCACCGCCGGCCGGGTTAGCGTGCAGGGGCGGGTATCGCCCATGTTCGACCTGATGCTGGGCATCGATCCCGATGCCACGGGGCGGGAGAATGTCCGCCTGCGCGGCCTGCTGCTGGGCATGACGGCGAAGGAGATCGACGCCTATGCCGGGGATATCTGCGATTTCTCCGGCCTTGGCGACTATCTGGACCTGCCGGTGAAGGTCTATTCCTCGGGCATGCTGCTGCGGCTGATGTTCGCGGTGGCCACCGCCATCTCGCCGGAGATATTGCTGCTGGACGAATGGATCACCGCGGGCGATGCGGCCTTCATGGAACGGGCAGAGAACCGTGTGAACGCCCTGATCGACCGCGCCAGCATGCTGGTCATCGCCAGCCACAGCCGTCCCCTGGTGGAAAGGCTTTGCAACAAGGTGATGGTGCTGGAACATGGCCGGGTCGTGGATTTCGGCCCGCTGACGCCGGCCCTTCTGGACCGCGCGCTGGCGGCATGAATCCCACCGGCGGGCACTTGGAAACGGGACAGGCATGCGCATCGTCGGGCACATCGAAAGCTATACCGACAGTACCCTGATCGGCTGGGCCTATACGCCCGACCGGCGGGGCGAACCGCTGATCCTGGCTGTGGAATGCGACGGCGTGCTGCTGGCCGCGGGGCTGGCCAACCTGGACCGCCAGGACGTGGCTGCCGCCGGCCATGGTGACGGACAATGCGGGTTCCGCATCCGCGTCCACCTGCCGCCCGGCCGCGCGATGACCGTGCGCGAGGTGTCCACGGGCACCGTCGCCTTCACCGACCTGCATACCCCGGCCGCAACGGACGATGGTGACGTGGCGGCGGCGGAGGCAACGGCGGCCCGGTCGGACATCGTCCAGGGCAATGTCGACAATGTGCTGGGGGCGGTGATCCGCGGCTGGTGCTGGCAGCCCGGCTGGCCCGCGCGGCATGTGCGGGTCCAGGCCGTCATCGACGGCCAGGTCGTGGCGACGGCCATGGCGGACGAGATGCGCGGCGATCTGATCAATGCGGGCGTGGGCGACGGCGACCATGCCTTCAACCTGCGCATGCCCTTCTGGACCCTGGACGGGCGGGAACGCAAGGTTGCCGTCCATGCCGAGGGGCATGGCCCGCTGGCGGAGGCGCCGGTACCCTTCATGTGCCTTGGTGGCGGGCCGCTGCCGCTGCTGGAGCAATTGTCGGTCCATATCGATCCGCAGGACGGCGATGCGCTGGCCGCATCGGGGTTGCTGCGCTGTTATCTGGACCAGGTATTGCGCGTCACGCCGGCCAGCATCGGGTTCGAACATTATCCGCAATGGCGCGCCGCCCAGGCGGGCACGCCGGCGGAGGATGATATTCCCGATGCCTTCTCCGCCGACCGGCCGGGCATGGCCGCCGCCGTCCTGAACCTGCGGATGGCCGGCGGTGCCCAGCTGACCGCGGTGCTGGACGAGGGGGCGGTGCTTTATCCCGATGCCCTGACCCGGGCGGCCCGGGCATTGGCGGCCAGCGGCGCCGACATTCTGTATGGCGATGCCGACATGCCGGTGGATGGCGGCGTCCTGCCCTGGTTCCGGCCGGACTGGAACTATGATCTCTGCCTGTCGCAGGATTACACGCGCGGTCTGACCCTGTTCCGCAGCGCGCTGCTGCATGATGCCGGCCCCGCCCCGTCGGCCACGGCGCTGCGGCTGCGCGCATTGCTGCGCCATGCACCGGGCGGGCGCGTCCAGCATCTGCCGGAGGTGCTGTGCCAGCTGCGCCGGGCACCCGGCCCGGTGGCGGCCGACCAGGCGGCGCAGGCCGTGCGCGACCATCTGGCGGCACGTGGAGTGGCGGATGCCGGCATCGTCACCATCGACGCGCAGGAAGGGCTTCGACGCATCGAATGGCCCGCCCCGGCCGAGCCGCCGCTGTTCAGCCTGATCATCCCGACGCGCGACCGGCTGCCCCTGGTCCGGACGGCGGTGGAGAGCATTGAGGCCCTGACCCGCGACGCGGCCTATGAGATCATCATCATCGACAACCAGAGCCGCGAGCATGAGACGCGGCAATGGCTGGCGGATGGGCAACGGCAGGGCCGGTTCCGCGTCGTCCGCTATGACGCGCCGTTCAATTTCGCCGATATGAACAACCGTGCCGTCGAACAGGCGCGGGGCGGCATCATCGGCTTCATCAACAATGATGTGGAACTGATCGGCGGCAACTGGTTGTCCGTGGCGGCATCCCTACTGGCCCGGCCGGAGGTGGGGGCCGTCGGCGCCCGGCTGCGCTTCGCCAACGGCATGATCCAGCATGGCGGTGTGGTGGTGGGCACCGGCGGGCTGGCGGAGAACGCGTTCCAGCCCGTGCATGTCGATGACAAGGGCTATTTCCACCGTACCCGCGTGGCCGGAAACTATAGTGCCGTAACGGCGGCCTGCCTGTTCTGCCGCCGGTCCGACTTCACCATCCTGGGCGGTTTCGATGCCGAGAACCTGCCCGTCGCCTTCAACGACGTGGATTTCTGCCTGCGCCTGCGGGAAACGGGGGCGCTGGTGGTCTGGACGCCGGAGATCGACCTGTACCACCATGAAAGCGTCAGCCGGGGACGCGATGCCACGCCGGAACGGCTGGCCCGCGCGATGAAGGAGGAACTCTATATGCGCCGCCGCTGGGCCCATATCGCGCTGGCCGACCCCTGTTACAATCCCAACCTGAACCTGGACGGGGCGCCCTTCACCGGGCTGGCGCTGCCGCCCCGTCACCGCTGGGGGATCGGCCGTTGATCCGGGGGCATTTCGACCGTATCGCCGGGCGCGACGTCTGCGGCTGGGCCTGGGATCCGACCGCACCGCTGGTGCCCGTGACGGTACAGGTTCTGCTGAACGGTCAGGTGGTGGCCGCCGGCATCGCCGACCATCACCGCCCCGACCTGGAGGCGGCTTGCATCGGCAACGGGCATCATGCCTTCTTCATCCCCCTGCCCGACGCCCTGACCGACGGGCGCACGGGCAATCTGGTCGTCTGCGGACAGGATGGGGTGCCGCTGGCCGGCACGCCGGTCGAGGTCACCCTGCCCGACACCATCTTCCGGCCGGTGCCGCCCCCGGCCTCCCCGCCCCCGCTCACCCTGGCCGTCTGCGCCATCCTGAAGAATGAAGGGCCGTACCTGCTGGAATGGATCGCCCATCACCGGCTGGTCGGGGTGGAGCATTTCGTGCTGTTCGACAATGGCAGCACGGACGAAACGGGTCCGCTGCTGTCGGGTCTGGCGCGGGCCGGCATCGTGGATTACATCCCCTGGCCGGACATTCCCCACAATGTCGCCGCCCAACGTCCCGCCTATATGGCCGGGCTGGCGCGGCTGGCGGAGCGCTGCCGGTGGGTGGCCTTCATCGATGGCGACGAGTTCCTGAACCCGCTGCGTGGGGAGGATCTGAAATCGATCCTGGCCGACCATGATATGGCGGCGGGACTGGTGGTTCCCTGGCGCCTTTACGGGTCGAACGGCAGGATGGAGCGGGAGGACGACCTGGTCACCCGCCGCTTCACCCGCCGCGCCGCCGCCGACCATCCGCTGAACCGGTCGGTGAAGACCATCGTGCAGGCCCGTCTGGTGGCCGCACCCGACATCCACACCCCGCGGCTGACCGCGGGATCGCTGGTCGATGAGGGCGGGCGCCTGGCCGGCAGCCAGGGCCATCCCGACCGCCATGCCGTGCCGGATGCCGCACGGCTGGTGATCAACCATTATTTCACCAAGTCCCGCGCCGAATGGATCGGCAAGCGCAACCGCGGCTGCGCCACGGAGCCCGTTGGATCGGTGAGCCGGGTTCGCCCCGACGATCATTTCACCGTACATGACCTGAACGATGTCGAGGATCGGCTGCTGGCCGACCGCGCCGGCCATGTGCGTGCGGAAATGGAACGGCTTCGGACGCTACTGCGCTGAAGAAGGCGGGGCGAAGATGGCTGGCGGTGCCGCCCAGCCCGCCCCCGGCATGCCGTTGATCGCGTCGAACAGTCCGTCCAGCAGCGCCCAGGCATCGTCGCCCATGGCGCGGTGGTGCGACAGGATGCCGATCGGTTCCGGATCGGCACCGGGGTCCAGCCGCTGGCGCCGGACAAGCTGGGCCAGCCGGTCGAACACATCGCCCGCCGCCAGCGCCTTCGGCCCGCCCGGCGCATCCCAGCGCAGGATGTCGATATGGGTGTTGGCCAGCCGGATACCGTCGGCGGCATAGGGACCCGGGCGATGGCCATAGGTGGAAAGGCCGGTCAGCCCACAGGCGGTCAGTGCCGGCAGATGGCCGGGATCGAAGGCGTTCCAGGGCGGCACGAACACCGGCATGAACCGGTCGCCCAGCAGGCGCACCAGGATATCCCGCCCGGCGGCGATCTCCGCCAGCACGGTATCAGGTGCGCGGTCGCCACCGAACTCGCTCTTGCCCGGCCCGGCGGTCAGGTGGTTGGTATGTTTCCAGCCATGTTGGCAGAAATGCACCAGACCCGGATCGGCCCTGCCGAGGTCGAGCATGGCCGCGGCCATACCCGGAATGACGGCGACCAGCAGGGGCGCGTGGAACCGCACGGCAAGGCCGGTCAAGGCGTCGAAATTGGCACTGTTGGCGACAAGGTCGTCGTCGCGCCACCAGAAGCGCGCCGGCCGGCCGGCTTCGTGTGACAGCTGTGCCTCTTCACGAAGCTGTTCCAGCGCCTCGGCCCGGTCCTGCATTGGAAATTCCCTGTTCCGTCCAACGCTGATATGGCGCAATCGGCCCGGCCCGTCACGGGGTTTCATTTGACCGCCACCGGGGACGCGGTCTAAATCTTGGTTATCTGGCTGGGCTTTAGCTAAGCGACTGAGAATATTACGGGGCGCTTTGATATGGATATGCAGGTCGTTAATGCCGATGAGGACCATTTCCCGCATGGATTGTCGTCCTTTGTTTTGAAGCCCCCTTTTCAGCATGCGGGTGGCCATAGCTGGCTGGCCGCCGCCCCCCCGGACTATGACGTCAATGACAAGAAAAGACTGGCATCCTTCGAGGTGTTCGAGGATGAGCAGCCCTTGCCCTTGCGCAACGTCATGCATGTGGAAATAAAGGCCGAAGGTGCCGGGCGCTATTCCTTCTGGACGGGCGCCGTCTGTTTTTCGTCACTGGATAACACCGATCCCAATGTCAACGGCAGGACCTATCGCCTGGTGCAGACAAAGGAGGAGGTGTTGGGCATCTGGTCGTTCAGCGGATGCACCGTACATAATCCCGTCTATGAGCTGGAAAAGTTGGGCATGGCATGGGCCCCTGCCCGCCGCACGGGCCATGATTCCACGCCTTACAGCCATACGGCCGCTGAGCACCTGCAACTTCTGCGCTTCCTGCGCGGGGAACAGGCGATACCGGCGGCGGTGCAGCCCCTCTGCAACATCACTTTCACTCCCCGGCCGGGTGGCTATGAACTGGCCGTGTCGGAACTGGATGTGGTGCTGGCGGAGATATGCTCCGACGTCGAAATGGTCTTCAGGGGAACCGTCCTTAATCGGTTGCGTGTTGTCGATGCGCTGGTCAGTGTCGCAGGTGTCGCGGCCAAGTCGGGTGATGAGCGGGACAAGCGGTGGCACACCGCCGCCCAGCGCTGGTACTATGACGGCTTCCTGAAGATGAAGCCCGGTTTTGCCGAGCATGCCCAGACCATGCTGGAGCTCATGCCCTATCAGGGCGAGAATGACGCCCTGCTGCGCGACATCCTGCGCGAGGCGGCACCGCGGCGCATCAGCAAGGAATCCATGGTCGCGGACCTGATGGAACTGCGCAAGCTGCTTGGTGTACCGCTGGGTGTTCTGACGCATACCCAATATTACATGCCGGACGGCAGGGCCATCGCCTGGCCGCCCAAGCTGCATGACGAGTTGCGGGAAATCTGCCAGGAGAACGGCCTGCTGCTGATGAATCCCAGTGAGCTGGTGGAGCAGTACGGGGCGGAGACAGCACTGAAGGAGGATCTCAGCCATTGGCGTGACGATTTCATGCCCGTGATCGGCCGTGCGGTGTATGCCTTCGCCACGAAAGTCATCGCGGCGGGCTGACCGGCCTCGCGGCGGCCCTGGGAGGGGACATGGCTGACAGTATCTTGAACCTGCCCTGGCTACCCCCGCCGCCGGAAGGTTTTCGTGCCCAGTGCCGGGCCCTGGATGCAGGCAGCGCCAACCTGGGCGCCGCCATCCAGCGGCTGGCGGGCCACGCGGCGACGGGCCCGGCCGCCGCCGGCCTGTCCAAGGCCATCCGCCGCTGCCGCGAGGCCGGCGGGGATATGCGTCCCCTCGCGCCGCTGCATCTGGCCGTGCTGGCCAGCGGTACCATCGATCTGGTGGTGGACAGCCTGCCCGCCGCCGCCGCCCGCCATGGCGTCGACCTGCGCCTGACGGTCGGGGATTATGACCAGGTCATGCAGCTGGCCCTGGATCCCGCTTCCGACGTGGCCCGGGCTGGCGTGGATGCCGCACTTCTGGTGATCGACCATCGCTGGCTGGGGTTGGACCGGCTGGTGCTGGAGGATGCGGGGGGCCTGGTACAGGCTGCATCGGACCGGCTGCGCACGGTCATCGACGGGTTGCGGCAGCATGCGGGCTGCCCCGTCATCCTGCCCACCATTCCCGTGCCGGCCCTGCCGCTGTTCGGGTCGTACGACCTGGGTGTGGAGGGCACGCCGCGCGCCATGGTGCAGGCGCTGAACAGCCGGCTGCCGGCACTGGCGCGCGAAACCGGTGCCTATCTGCTGGATGTCGCCGGACTGGCGGAGCGGATCGGCACCGACCTCTGGTTCGATGCGACCAGCTGGTACAGTTTCAAGCTGCCCTTCGCCGGCGCCTGCATCGACCTTTATGCCGACCTGCTGGGCCGCCTGCTGGGTGCCATCCGGGGCAAGGCCCGCAAATGTCTGGTGCTGGATCTGGACAATACCTGCTGGGGTGGGGTCATTGGCGATGACGGGCTGGAAGGGATCGCCATCGGCCAGGGCAATGCGCTGGGCGAGGCGTTCCTGGCCGTGCAGCATTACGCGCTGCAACTACGCGACCGTGGCGTCATGCTGGCCGTCTGTTCCAAGAACAATGACGAGACCGCCCGCCTGCCCTTCCGCGAGCATCCGGACATGCTGCTGCGGGAGGAGCATATATCGGTCTTCCAGGCGAATTGGACCGACAAGGCCAGCAACCTGGAAGCCATCGCCCGCACCCTGAATATCGGTATCGACGCCCTGGTTTTGCTGGACGACAACCCGGCGGAGCGGGCACAGGTGCGCGCGGCCCTGCCCGGCGTGGGCGTGCCGGAACTGCCCGCCGATCCCGGCACCTATCCGCGCCTTCTGTCGGCTGCCGGCTATTTCGAGGCGGTGGTATTCTCCGCCGAGGATGCGCTGCGCGCCGCCTCCTACGCGGCGGACGCCAGGCGGGCGGAGGTGATGGCGCAGTCGCGCGATCTGGGCGACTATCTCTCCTCCCTGGCCATGGAAATCCATTGCCAGCCCTTCGATGCCACGGGCCGGCAGCGTGTCACCCAGCTGATCAACAAATCCAACCAGTTCAACCTGACCACCCGCCGCTATAGCGAGGCGGAGATCGCCGCGCTTGAACAGGACCCCGCCGCCTATAGCTTGCAGGTGCGCTTGGCCGACCGCTTGGGTGACATGGGCATGATCGGCGTCATCATCGCCCGCCCCGACGATGTGGACGGTGCCCCGGCCTGGCTGCTGGACACCTGGCTGATGAGCTGTCGCGTGCTGGGCCGCCGGGTGGAGGAGGCCATGCTGGCCGAGGTTGCGGGCGCGGCGCGCAAGGCCGGCATCGCCCATCTGCTGGGCCTGTACCTGCCCACCGCCAAGAACGGCATGGTGCGGGACCATTACGGCAAGCTGGGCTTCGCCCTGATCGCGGAAGGGGATGATGGCTGCCGCCGCTACCGGCTTGACCTGGACCGCTATGACCTGCCCGCCCTGCCCTTCCGGCAGCGCCACAATTCCACCCTTGCCTGAACCGGAAAGCCACCATGACCGAAGACCAGATCCTGCGCGCGCTTGAAACCATCATCGCCGACATCGTCGACCAGGACAGCGTGACGCTGACCAAGGACAGCACGGCGGACGATGTCGATGGCTGGAACAGCATGGCGCATGTCCGCATCCTGGTGGCCACCGAGAAGCATTTCGGCGTCCGCTTCGACACCCGCGAGATCGGCAGCCTGGACGATGTCGGCGTGCTGGTCGATCTGATCGCGGCCAAGCTCCGGGACTAAGCGGCGTGGGAAAATGCTGATGACCAGCCGCATCTTCACCCTTCAGGACCAGCAGGCCTTTGCCGCCCTGTCCGGTGACCATAATCCGCTGCATGTGGACGTGCTGGCCGCCCGCCGCACCCTGTTCGGCCGGCCGGTCGTGCATGGCATCCACCTGCTGCTCTGGGCCCTGTCCGTCGCCCTGCCGGGGCCGGCGCGGCTGGCCCGGTTGCGCGTCGGGTTCCAGTCGCCGGTCGGGGTGGGGGAACAGGTCGCCCTCACCGTCGCACGCCCGGCAGACGACCGGCTGGATATCCAGCTGGACGGGCTGGCCGGGCGGGCCGTCACCGTCAAGGCCGAGCTGCTGCCCTTCATCGCGGATGAGGGCGTGGCCGATGCCGTGCCGGGAATGGGGACCTGCACGCAATGGTCGCCCGGCGCGCCAGACCAAGGCGAATGCCGGGGCGGCGTGCGGCTGGCCCTGGACCGCCGGGAAGCGGCCCTGCTGCTGCCGGGGCTGACGGACCGGCTGCCCGCCGGCCAGATCGCCCTGCTGCTGGCCAGCACATATATCATCGGCATGGAATGCCCGGGCCTGGATTCGATCTATGCGGCGCTGGACCTCCGGTTCGACGCGCCGGCGGGGCCGGTGGCTCTCGACTGGCGTCTGGAACAGTTCGAGGAACGTTTCGCCCAGGTGGAGCTGGCGGTCGGCGGATATGGCGCCATGGGCACATTGACGGCCTTCATCCGGCCGCAGCCGCAGGGGCAGCCGGCATCTGGCACCTTGCGCCCCCATGTCGCCCCCGGTGCCTATGCCGGGCGCCGCGCCCTGGTGATCGGCGGCGGGCGGGGCATCGGGGAGGTCGGGGCGAAGATGCTGGGGCTGGGCGGGGCCGATGTCCGCATCACCTGGCACCGGGGCCGGGAAGATGCCGCGCGCGTCGTGGCCGACATCCGCTCATCCGGCGGCACCGCCGACAGTTTCCACCTGGACGTGCTGTCCCCGGCGGAAGGGCTGGCCGGCACCGTGGGCGACGGCTGGTTTCCCACCCACATCTATTATTTCGCCACCCCGCCGATCTTCGTGGCGGGCAAGGCGCGGTTCAACGAGGCCATTGCCGCGTCTTTCATGGATGTCTATGTCCACGGCCTGTCACGCACACACCAGGCGCTGCGCGCCATCAACGCCAAGGCGCCCTTGCATCTCCACTATCCCTCCTCCGTCGCGGTGGATGAACTGCCCCTGAGCATGGGCGAATATGCCGTCGCCAAGACGGCGGGCGAGGCGCTGTGCCGGTTCCTGGCCAAGGCGGACCGCTTCCTGTCCGTCCGGATCGACCGGCTGCCGCGCCTGCCCACCGACCAGACGGCCAACCTGCAGGATATCCCGACGGCGGACATGGTGGAGACGCTGTCCGCGATATTGGCGGCGTGACGGCTGGTATCAGCCCACCACGGCCAACCGGCGCAGCGTGCCACCAGCGTCCCGGATCTCGATATAGCCGGTGACGGCGACGTCGCCGGTTGCCTGATGCGTGCCGAAGCGGACGCGGCCCTGGTTCTTGGGTGTCAGTTGCAGGTCGATATCCGTGTCGCTGCCCGTGGCCCGCAGCGACGGGGCCGTGGTGGCCACTGAACCGAACGCCTGCAGGCAGTTGACGGCGCTGGCCACATGTCCCGTGCGGAACTGCGTCCCGCCGGCCGTGTCGAACAGGTGCGTCCCGGCCCCTTGGGTTGCGACATAAAGGCTGACATCGGTGGCGCTGCCCCGGGCCGCCACCCGCGGCGTGTTGAAGGCCGACACTTCAAGATAGGCGCCCAGCGTGCTGGCCGTCGCCACCCGGAACACCTCCGTGCCGCCAGCCGTGAATCGGTGGGTGCCTGCCCCCTTCGCATCATAGGTGACGCCGACATTGGTGTCGCTGCCGCGACCCGCGATCAGCGGGTTGGCGCCCGTGACGGCGCCCGTCACCTCCACGCGGTTGACCGCACCCGCCTGGTAACGGGCCTTCAGCGCCTCCGTCCCCAGGGCACCGCCCAGCCCGGCCTCCGTGGCCGCGACGGTCAGCATGGATTGGCCACCGGCGACCAGGGTCAGGCTGTCGGCGGCGGTCTGGCAGAGGCCGGTATCGACATCCCCGGTCACGACCGTGCCGGGCGTGGCGACGGCACCGGCGGGCAGACCAACGATGCCGGTGAAGGCGGGGCTGGCCAAGGGGGCGGCGCCGGCCGCCGCCATGGGCGTGAAATGATAATCCTGGGCCATGTTATCCCCCGAAGAAGCTGACGCTGACAAGGCAGGACTGGGCGGCGATGAAACTGACGCTGGTCACGCCATGGATCCAGCGTGCGCCGGGATTCAGTTCCGGCGCACCACCGGTCAGGATATCCGCCGCCGGCAGCACCGACGTTCCGCCATACTGCACCCAGACATTGCCGGTGGCGTTGGTCAGCATGATCTCGGCACCGGCGGGAACGGTCAGGCTCTTGGCCGCTCCCGCCGCCAGGGACATGACATGCCGGTCCGCCGACGGGGCCAGGGCCGTCGTCGCCCGCCCCATCGCGTCGGTCTTGAATTGGAAGCCAATCATCGGTCGAACTCCAATTTTACGGTATTGATCCTATAACTTAGGAATAATTACCTGTCAATAGATCGACAATAGGATCATGCCACCCGATGCCGCTTGCAAGTCATCCGGGTGATAACCATGATGGGCCGCCTTTCCGTCCCGCCACCGGGACATCCAATCCGAGCCGAAGAGAATGACCGCTGTGCAGGACCAGCCGGAAACAGGGCTGTTGATCGACGCGTCGACGGGCCAAGCCGAACCCTGGACTTCCTGGGACCTGTCCACCGCCGCGGCGCCCCCACCGTTCCGGGGTGCCGTGGAACGGATCGATACGGAAGGGGTCGGTGGCTGGTGCGTGGCCTTCGCACCGGAAGGACAGCCGGCCTATCTGGCGCTGCGCCTGGCCGGGATTGATCTGGCCGTGTCGGAAGCCGCCCTGGCCCGACCGGACGTGGCGGCAGCGGCGGGTGTGGCCGGCCCGTGCGGCTTCCTGATCCCCTGGACCGATGTCCAGTACCGCGCCCTGACGCCGGCCCACCTGTCCCAGCTGAGATCCCTGCCGCCCGAGACGGTGGCTCCGGTGGAAATCTGGGTGGCCGACCAGCAACTGCGCCTGGGATGGGTTCCGGGGGGGCATTTCAGCCTGACAGCGGGTGAATTGCTGGCCCTGATCCAGGATCAGGAGGCGATGGAGGCCACACCGCCGGGATATCCCGAACAGGAGACCGGCGTGCGGGGCGCCCTTGACGGCATGGAGGCCGGGACCCTGTTCGGCTGGGCCCAACGGACTGATGATCCGGCCCCGGTGACGGTGGCACTGTGCGTGGACGGCACCGTAGTGGCCACGGCGGTGGCCGATGGCGCGCGGGTCGACCTGGAGGCCCTGGGGATCGGGGCGGCCGCCTACAGTCTGGCCGTTCCCGCCCAGTGCCATGATGGCGGCGCGCACAGGCTGGAGGTCCGGACCCTGCCGGACGGGGTGCTGCTGGCTGGCGGGTCATTGCAGGCGACCTTGTCGGCCATCGAGGATGGAGCCTGGTGGGTGGCCGGCGGTGCCCTGGAAGGCTGGGTCCTGCCCGCCATCGATGGTCCGCTGGAACTGCGCCCCCAGGTCGACGGCGTTTCCCGCGACCAGATCACGCTGGAGGGCGAAAGGGGCGTTCCCGCGCGCCTGCGCTGGCCGCTGCCGCAGGCGCTTTCGGATGGGTCCACCCACATGCTGGGCCTGGAATGCCGATCGGAGCCGGGCCGGCTGTTGCGCCATGTGGACGGGGGGACCAGCTGGCGCTGCCGCCGCCGCATCCGCGCCAGCATCGATGTCGTGGCCGATGGCCGCATCCAGGGCTGGGCCTATGCGCTGGACGCGCCCGACATCTCGATCGAGCTGGCGTTCCATGAGGGCGATCGGCGCCTGGCTGTGTACCGGGCCGATGGCCCCCGCCCCGATGTCAATGGTGCCTTCGCCATCAGGGGTGACCATGGTTTCGCCATCGCGTTGCCGGCCACCCTGCTCGACCGGCGCCCGCGGGCGCTGCGGCTGATCGCCGATGGCGAGGAACTGCCGCTGCCCGATTGCCTGCTGGACATGGATGGCCCCTGGCCGCCGCCGGAACTGCTGCCGGGCGGCCAGCGCCATGGCGGTGCCGTTGATCATATCGACGGGCAGGGTCTGTCCGGCTGGGCCATCGACCGGCTGGCACCGGACCGTCCCGTGCGCGTGGCGATCCTGCTGGACGGGACCTGCGTGGGTACCGTGCTGGCCGACGGGTTCGAGAAACGGCTGCAGCCCGTGGGCGGCAGCGGCTATCACGGCTTCCGTTTCGCCTTTCCCGCCACCGTGATGAACGGGGCCTGGCGGCGGATCGAGGTGACCATCGCCGGATCGGACACAAGGCTGCCCATCGGCGGGCCCAACCTGCATCTGGACCGGTTCTTCCCCCTGATCGATTTTCTGCCCGTGATCGCCGGTCCCGGCCAGGCCGAGGCGGTGGAACAGCGGCTGCGGTACAGCATGGCGCGGCCGCAGCCGGCCCCCTTGCCCGCGGATGACGAGGTGCTGGTCAGCCTGATCGTGCTGAACTGGAACGGTGCCGCACTGCTGGAACCGTTCCTGCGTTCCGTGCTGGCCTGGCTGCCCGTCGACCGGCTGGAGATCGTGCTGGTCGATCACGGATCGACGGATGACAGCCTGGACGTTGTCCGCGGTTTCGAGGGGCGGCTGCGCATCCAGGTGCTGGCCCGTGATGGCAATTATTCCTTCGCCGCCTCCAACAACCTGGCGGCGGAAAAGGCACGTGGGCGCCACCTGTTCTTCGTGAACAACGACATCCTGTTCACCGGCAATGTGCTGCCGGGACTGGTGGCCTGGCTGGAACAGCAGCCGACCGTCGGTGCGGTGGGCATGCGCCTGCTGGAGCCGCTTCCCGCCGCGGGCGGGGGGTGGCGCCTGGCCCCGCATCACCATGGCATCCGGTTCAAGGCCGGCCGCAGCGCGGACCTTGCCGCCTATGTTCCCGTGGAACTGGACGATGATGCGGGCGAGATGGGGGCCGCCTTCCTGTTGCCGGCGGTGACGGCCGCCGCGATGCTTTGCCGTGCCGCGGACTTCCGGGCCGTCGGCGGCTTTGACGAGGGATATTTTTACGGGCTGGAGGATGTCGATCTCTGCCTGCGGCTGCTGATGATGCGTGGCCTGCGCAGCGTCTGCGATACGACGCTGGTGGCCATCCATCACCGCAGCGTGACCCGTACGGCCCGGCTGGAGGTGACGGGGCAGCCCAACCCGGTCACCCGCGACCCCGACAGCCAGAAGCGCAACCATCATCTGTTCCAGACCCGGTTCCGCCGCCGTCTGACGCGCACCATCCTGACGGACCTTCTACAGGGTGGCACGCAGTGGCGGCAGGTGCCGCTGCGCGTGGTCCTGCTGGTCACCGATGCCGGCTGGGACACGCCGGCGGGTGATTTCTACACCGCACTGGAACTGGCGACGGCGCTGCGCGACGCTTTCGGCTGGGAAGTGATGTTCGCCCGCCAGGGGGCCGCCTCCGTGCCCGGCGCCGACATCCTGATCGCCATGCGCCACGACACGGATGTGAGGCGCCTGTCGGATGCCAATCCCGGTGCCATTACCGTCGGCTGGATCCGCAACCGGGTGGATGAATGGCTGGCGGCGGCGCATCTGGACGCCTTCCACCTGCTTTTCTGTTCCTCCGCAAAGGCGGTCGAGGCCGTGCGGGCGGAGACGGGACGGACCCCCACCCTGCTGCCCATCGCCACCAATCCCGACCGGTTCCGGCCCCAGCCGCCCGCGCAGGCCGGGACCATCCTGTTCACCGGCAACTACTGGGGGGTGCCGCGCGGCGGGCTGGACCTGCTGACCGATCCGGACCTGCTGGCGCGGCTGCGCATCTATGGTCACGGCTGGTCGGCGCATTCCCATTGGCGGCGCTACTGGCGCCGGCCTGCGGGGTACCGGGAATTGCCGAAAATCTATGGCGAGGCGGCGATCGTCATCGATGACGGCCATCCGGTGACGCGGGACTGGAACTCGCTGAATTCCCGTGTCTTCGACGCGCTGGCCGCCGGGCGCCTGGTGGTGACCAACAGCCGCGAGGGGGCCGACGCCCTGTTCGGCGGCCTGTTGCCGACCTTCGCGGACGAGGCGGAGCTGAACGCGCTCTGCCGCCGTCACCTGGAGGACCCGGCGGCGCGCAAGCAACTGGTGGCACAGCTGCGTGAGCATGTGCTGAACCATCACACCTATGCCCACCGGGCCAGGACCCTGCAGGCGACCCTGCTGGCCTGGACGCAGCGCAGCCTGCGCATTGCCATCAAGATCGGCGTTCCCGACGCGGCCGAGCGGGAGCAATGGGGGGACTGGCATTTCGCCCGGGCGCTGGCCCGGGCGCTGTCGCGCGCCGGCCATCATGCCCGCGTCGACCTGCTGCCGGACTGGTATCAGCCGCTGGCGGCATCCGATGACGTGGTCATCACCCTGCGCGGCCTGTCAATCTATGAACCGGCCCCCCACCAGATCAACCTGATGTGGATGATCAGCCATCCCGACAAGGTGGACGCCGGGGAAATGGCCGCCTATGACCATGTGTTCGTGGCCTCCGCCCCCTATGCGGAAAAGCTCCGGGCCGGGTTGGGTGAGCGGGTGTCGGCGCTGCTGCAATGCACGGATCCGGCGCTGTTCCATCCCGGGCCGGATCCGGCCGACGGGACCGGGGATATCCTGTTCGTGGGCAATTCGCGTGGTGTGCGCCGCCCGGCGGTGGATGCGGCCATCGAAGCGGGGATCGACCTGGCCGTGCATGGCAGCGGCTGGGACGGCGTGATCGACGACCGGTTCCTGCGCGGGACCTATATCCCCAACCACGAGCTGGGCAGCCACTACGCCGCCGCCCGCATCGTCCTGAACGATCACTGGCCGGACATGCGGCGGGAAGGTTTCCTGTCCAACCGTCTGTTCGATGCGGCGGCCAGCGGGGCGGTGATCCTGTCCGACAACGTCGCCGGGCTGGCCGACATTTTCGGCAACGGGATCGAGACCTTCACGGATGCGGCGGATTTCACCGGCACGCTGCGGCGGATGCTGGCGGAGCCCGCGGCCCTGCGGGCACGGGCGGAAGCCTTGAGCCGGCATGTCGCGGCCCATCACAGCTTCGACAACCGCGCCGCACAGATCCTGGCGCGTGTGGCGACCATCGGGCGGTGAAGTGACAGTCGGGGTCCGGTGCGACCACCGGACCCCGACTGTCACTTCACCGCGGTCAATTCAGCCACGGCTTCGCGTGCCTCGGCATGGTCGGGGTTGACGGCCAGCGCTTCGCGGAACCAGTGCAGGGCCTGCGGCAGCTCGCCCAGGCGGCGATGGTTGCGCGCCAACTGCAATCGCGGCTCGAACGCCGCCTGATCGGCCTGATGCAGAACCTGCCAGGCCTTCAGGCAGTTCTGCCAGTCACGTGCCCGGTGTGCGGCGCGGGCCAGGATCTGCCAGGCTTCCGTGAGGCCGGGGTCAAGATTGGTGGCATGCAGGGTGGCCAGGCGTGCATTGTCCCATTCCTCCGCCTTGAAGGCCGCACGTCCCTGCCGCAGCCATTGATAGGCGATATGCTGGACGACGGCGGCGGCAGTCAGATTGTCCGGCGCGCCCCGCATCGCCAGGCCGACCAGCCGCTGCGCTTCCTCCAGCTCTCCCGCCTGGCTTTTCTGTCTGGCCTGGCCCAGGATGATGGCGGCCAGCCGGCCGACGCCGTTGCCCGCCTCGGCATGGCCCGGATCGATGGCGAGAACGTCGCAGTACCGGGCCAGCGCTGTATCCAGCACCTGCAAACGCTCATTGCAGCGCGCCACCTGGAGAAGGGGTTCCACCGTCGACGGCGCCAGCGCGGACAGTTGTTCCCAGGCACCGGCCGCCTCCACCCAGCGTCTGGCCCGGGCCAGTGCCCCGGCCAGGATGCCCAGCCCTTCCACATGGTTGGGGGCGATGGTCAGAAGTTCCTGGCAATGGCGCTGCACCTCGGCAGGATCACCTTCCTGCTGTGCCGCCCGTGCCGCCGCCAGCAGCGGCGAGGTCAGCAGCCGCATCAGGTCACCGGCGGCACTGTTGCCGGGATCGACCGACAAGACGCTGCGCACGGCATGGCCGGCGGCGATATTCTGGCTGGTGAGCCATAAATTGCGGGCATCGACGATCAGGCTCTCGACCAGCGTATCAACGGCACGCGCCGCCTCCTCATTGTCCGGGGCAATCGACAGTGCGCCGTGATAGGCGGCCGCCGCCTCCCCCTTCAGGCCCAGCCGGCGGTAGAGCCGCCCCAGCTGGATCCGCGGGTCGAGCAAGGATGGCTGCATCCGGATGAACAGCTGGTAGGCGTCGATCAGTTCCTCCGGCCTGTCCAGACGGGACAGGCTCTGCGTCAATATCTGCAGCGCCTCCAGGTGATCGGGCCGCAGGCCCAGCAGTGTGCGCGCGGTGACGGTCGCCGGCTCGAACATTTGCGTCCGGTGCAGGCAGCGGGCCACCTGCAGGTGGGCCTCCGGCCAGTCGGGGCGCAGCCTTGCCAGATGTTGCCAAACCGGCAACGCCTTCGCCCATTCCTTGTCGCGATTATGGAGACGCCCCTGGATCTGCAGGCATGGCTGATTGTCGGGATCGGTCGACAGCACAGTCATCGCCAGACGCGCAGCCTCGTCGAAGGTATTGCTGTTGAACAATTGCATGGCCTGCTGCGCCATGCCGTCAATGTCGGCGGCCGGCGGTTGCGCACTTCCGGCACCTTCACCAACAATATTGCTTGCTGTGGAAACATCCAGGTCGGACATGATTTCCTTTAAATTTTATGTTAATGCTCTTGTGTAGCATTTGAGCCAAGCCCGTGCAATCGGAACGACACCGGCAAAGGGCGAATTGGGCAATCGACGGAAAGGAAATGTGCCCACCGAACTAAGTAATCGATGTCATTTCCTTGGCGTATCGAAAGTCCATACCTCTTTTGCGGCTCACCGCGGTGTGGGCATTTCCTTGGGCTCGGGACTCGACGTCCGCCGGGTCGGATATTTAGTTTGCGTCCCGGCGTTGGCTGTGTCGTCATGGCGCCGCCATGACGGGTCCATCCGCCGGGGAGGACGACAGAGGATGGCAGTTAACAGATTAATTCGAGTATTTGGGGAAGTAGCAAAGGGTGCCGAAGGGGAATGGGGATGAGTGAATATTTGAATGATTCTTCTGTTGCCGACGCCGGTTCGGTCGGTGCTTTCGTTGATCGGATAAAGCGGGGCGACATCACCGTCGGCATTGTGGGGATGGGGTATGTCGGCTTGCCGTTGGCCCTGGCGATGACACGGCATTTCCGCCATGTGCGCGGGTTCGATATCGACCAGTCCAAGGTGGAGGCGCTGAATACCGGCGACAGCTATATCCGGCAGATCCCGGCGACCCTGATCGGCGATGCCGTCAAGGCGGGCCGGCTGTCGGCGACGGCCGATTTCGCGGAATTGCGCGATGTCGACGCCATCATCCTGTGCGTGCCGACGCCGCTGTCGCCGCAGCGCGAACCCGACCTGACCTATATCGTCAAGACCACCAACAGCGTGCGCCAGCATCTGCGGCGCGGCCATGTGGTTGTTCTGGAATCGACGACATATCCCGGCACGACGGCGGAGGTGGTACGCCCGATCCTGGAAGAGACGGGCCTGAAATGCGGTACCGACTTCTTCCTGGCCTACTCGCCCGAACGCGAGGATCCGGGCAATGTGAAGTTCAAGACGGAAACCGTGCCGAAGGTGGTGGGTGCCGACGATCCGGCATCACAGGCGCTGGCCTGCGCGCTTTACGAAGGCGTGGTGGTCAAGGTCGTGCCCGTATCCACCATGCACACGGCCGAAGCCACCAAGCTGACGGAGAATATCTTCCGCGCCGTCAATATCGCGCTGGTCAATGAATTGAAGATGGTCTTCGACCGCATGGGCATCGATGTCTGGGAAGTGATCGAGGCCGCCAAGACCAAGCCCTTCGGCTTCATGCCCTTCTATCCCGGCCCGGGCCTGGGCGGGCACTGCATCCCCATCGACCCGTTCTATCTGACCTGGAAGGCCCGGGAATACGAGATTTCGACCAAGTTCATCGAACTGGCGGGCGAGATCAATACGGCGATGCCGCGCTATGTCATTGCTCGCACGGCGGAAACGCTGGATGAGCGGTTCGGCAAGGCGCTGTCGCGCTCCAAGGTGCTGGTCGTCGGGCTGGCCTATAAGAAGAATGTCGACGATGTCCGCGAATCACCGGCCTTCAAGGTGTTGGAATTCCTGGAACGCCGCGGCACGCAGGTCGACTATTACGACCCGTTCGTCCCGGTGATCCCCGACATGCGGGAACATCCGGACATGGCCGGCCGCCGGTCGATCACCTGGTCACCCGACGAACTGGCCCGTTTCGACGCCGCCATCATCGTCACCGACCATGATAATGTCGATTACCAGGCATTGGTGCAGCATTGTCCGCTGGTGGTCGACACGCGTAACGCCACACGCGGCGTTACCGGCGGCGAGGATCGGATCGTGCGCGCATAAGCCCGCTATCCACGCAATATACCTAATGAATTATGGTTCCGGTCGACCGCGGCATGCTACGGTCGGCCGATTGTTTTATTCAGGTGTGGATATGGTCAAGCTTGTAACGGGCGTTGCCGGTTTCATCGGCTTTTCGGTCGCGCGGTCCCTGCTGGAGGATGGCGAGCCGGTGGTCGGGATCGATATCGTCAACGACTATTACGATGTCACGTTGAAGGAGACCCGGCTCAGGATGCTGGAGGCCTATCCGGGCTTCACCCTGTACCGCCGCGACCTGGCCGACAGCGGTCTGGTGGGTTTCATCACCGAACGCCATCCGGATGTGACGGAGATCATCCATCTGGCCGCCCAGGCCGGCGTGCGCTATTCGCTGATCAATCCCTATGCCTATGTGCAGTCCAACATCCAGGCACATCTGGTGATGCTGGAACTGGCGCGCGCGCTGCCGGGCCTGCGCAACTTCGTCTATGCCTCCTCCTCCTCCGTCTATGGCGGCAATAAGGTGTCGCCGTTCTCGGTGGAGCATCCGGTGACCCGGCCCATCTCGCTCTACGCCGCCACCAAGCGGTCGGACGAGTTGATGTCCTATACCTACAGCCACCTGTTCAAGTTCCCGGCCATCGGGCTGCGCTTCTTCACGGTCTATGGCCCGTGGGGGCGGCCCGACATGGCGGCCTTCCTGTTCACCGACGCCATCCTGGCCGGCCGGCCGATCGAGGTGTTCAACAACGGGGAGATGTGGCGCGACTTCACCTATATCGACGACATCGTCGCCGGTATCCACGCCGCCCATCTGCGCCCGCCGCCGCCCGACGCGGATGGGGTGCGCCATACCGTCTACAACCTGGGCAACCATCGCCCGGAAAAGCTGATGGACATGATCGGCATCATCGAACAGACGCTGGGCCGCAAGGCGGAGATCAATTTCCGCCCCATGCAGCCCGGTGACGTCAGCAGTTCGTGCGCCGATATCGAAACCAGCCGCCGTGACCTTGGATTCGAGCCCAGGACCAATATATCGGACGGGTTACCGCGTTTCATCGCGTGGTTCCGCGACTATTACCAGCGCTGAGTGCTTTTGTGTGCGGCCGGTGCCGGCCTTGGAAATACCCTCGGTTTGAGCAGGAACGGGTAGGCGAATGTCCATCGACAACCTGGTCGATATTCTGAAGCGTCGGAACATCACCAGCATCGGCTATTTCCACGCCGATCACTTCGAGCCGTGGTCGAAGGGAACGGGCGGCGAATATTGTGCCGGTGTCGAGAAATTCCAGGCCCAAAGCGCGAAATCCCGGTTTGGACGCAAGATGTCCCTGTTCTATCAGGGCTTCGTGCCTGCCGCGTTCGTGCAGGAAGGGGATTCCCGTGCCTTGCCGGGTGACCGTGTCGGTTTCGGCAGCATGCCGGAAGCGGACAGGCTGCGCGTCAACGAGGTGATGCACCCGATGGAACGCGACTTCGGCCATGAAATGCATCTGCATATCCATCATGAACGCTGGACGCGTAACACCGGTGGCTATGACAAGAAATTGTCGAGTTGGATCGACCAGTACAGCACCCCGGAAATGGATTCCCGTCGCCTGGACCGGTTCATCGGACTATCCCTGAACAGCCTGTCGTCGGAGATCGCCCGCCCCGTCCATCATTGGGCATTCGTCCATGGCAATTGGGCCTTGAACGGATCGGATCATTCGATCTGTATGGTGGAAGACGAGATCGACATCCTGATGCGGCATGGCTGCTGGGGGGACTTCACCTTCCCGGCCGGACGCGGCCATTGTGATCCGACCATCCTGGACCAGCCCTATACCTGCCTGCCGGCGCATGGGATGAAGGTCTATGACCTGCCCCAATCGCAGCCGCAACCGGTACGACGCGGGCAGGCCACCCCGGGTTCCGGGAGATTCCTGATCTGGGCATCTCCCATCAAGGCGGCTTTTTCGTCCCTGGACTATTATTCCGAGGGCAACCGGATGCGGTTCCGGGCACCGGAAAGGATGATCGAGGCCTGGTTGGAGGGCAGCGTGGTCATTGATGGACGGCTTTTCATCAAGACCCATGCCCATTCCCTGAAATGGGAATATGAGATCCCGCAGACCGATGCACCCATCCCGCATTGCCATCCGGACGTTGTCGGCATCTTCGACCTGCTGGAACGGGTGGCCGAGCAGGCCCGGCTTCCCATCGAGATGATGAGCGTCAACGAGGTCAGGCGGTGGTTGTCTTCTGGTGCCGAGCAGCCTCAGGCGATTGTCGCGCCGCAGCCCGTGACCATTGTTGCTCCTGTCGTTGAAGATGGGGTGCAGCCGGGAACCGTCGAATGGGTTGATCGCTTCGACGCCGATTTCGGCCGTGCCCTGGAGGTTTGGCTGGAGGGGTCGGAGAAACGGCAGGACGCGGCCGGTGCCTTCTACACGAAGCGTCTGGAGGCACGGGAACTTGTCTCCGCCTATGAGCGGGCCGTCATCGATTTCGTGCGGGCCAACTTCCCGCCCGAGACCACGCGCCTGTTCGAGATCGGGACCGGGTTCGGCACGCTCAGCACCACCCTGGCGGCGCTGGGGTATGAGGTGGTCGGTTACGAGGGTGCCAGCCTGCGCGCCGACGGTGCGGAAGCTGTCGCCCTCGCCCTGGCCCCGCGATACCCGACGGCCTTGTCGCATCTGCGCATTGTGCGGGGGTTCTTCCCCGATGCCGCGTCCCTGACCAGCCTGACGGCGGACAAGAAGAATGTCCTGATCGCGACCAACATCGTCAACAGTTTCAGCGCGGACAACCAGGACCGCATCCTGCGCTTCGCCCTGAATTTCGATGAGTTCCTGTTCGACACAACCCGCTTCGGCATCTCCCGTGGCAAGGACGAGATCGGTCAGGCGCTGGAAAGTGGTCTGGCCGCGGCCTTCGAGGATCTGGGGCCGGTCTGGAGTCATAATTCGGGTGCCATCAGACATCTCCGTTCCCGCAGCATCCTGTCGTCGGAAGATGTGGAGACCACGTCTCCCGTCCCGGCCGACACGGCCGGGCGCGGAGAGATCGGCCCGCTGCTTGACGATGTGAAGATCGCCGCGCGTCAGTTCCTCAGTCCGCTGGTCACCGAAGGGGCGTTGGACGAACTGTACCAGTTCAAGCTCTCGCGTGACCGGTATGTGGAACCGTATGAAGAAAGTGTCATCGCCGACATCCTGGCGCGGCACGCCCCGCAATCGACCCATATCGTGGAGATCGGCACCGGCCTGGGTGGTCTGTCGCTGGTGCTGGCGGCTTTGGGGTACAAGGTTACCAGTTTCGAGATCGCGCGCCGGCGGGCCAGTCAATCCCAGATGATGGTCGATCATTGGCGTGCCGAGCATCCGGACCCGGCGCTGGATATCACCATCATCAACCAGCCCTTCCCGTCGGGATTGCCGGCCTCCACCCTGGATGCCGGCCGGACCAACGTCCTGGTCTCCACCAACATCGTCAATTCCTATACGGCGGCCAGTCTGGAGGCTCTGCTGCGCGCGGCCATGTCGTTCGATGAATATATCTTGGATATTGGCCGGATTGGCACGAACCGCAACAGCCCTGAGGAACGCAACGCTTTCCTGTCGGCCCTGACCCGGTTTGCCTTCGCGCCGCAGGCCGTGATCTATCGGCAGGGCGCCAATGAATACTGGCGCCTGACGGTGAAATCGATCATCAATGTCACCTGAGCTGCGTGGGGACGCGTCATGTGCGGGATAGCCGGGGTATTGCTGCATCGCCGGGACAGCGTTCCCGCGACGGTATTCCGCGACCGTGGCCGGGCCATGGCCGACATCCTGTATCATCGCGGGCCCGACGGTTTCGGTGTCTGGACAGACCCGTCCGTAGCCCTGGTGCATACGCGGCTGGCCATTATCGATACCAGTGCCGCCGGCAACCAGCCGATGCACGACGATACCGGCCGCTTCCACCTGATCTTCAATGGCGAAATCTATAATTTCCAGGCCCTGCGCCGGGAACTGCTGGACAAGGGCTATCGCTTCCACGGCCATAGCGACACGGAAGTCATCCTCAACGGCTATCGTGAATGGGGAACGGCGGTGTTTTCCCGGCTGGTCGGCATGTTCGCCATCGCCATCTGGGACGGGGCCGAACAGCGGCTGGTGCTGGCGCGCGACCGGTTCGGGGAGAAGCCGCTCTATTATTACAACAGTATCGACAGCCTGGTCTTCGCCTCGGAGATCAAGGCGATCCTGACCTGGCCGGATGTGCCCCGCCGCCCCAGCCACGCCGCCATCCATGACTATCTGACCTTCGGCTATACGCTGGGGCCCGGCACGGCCTTCGCCGGCATCCATCGCCTGCAGCCAGCCCATTACATGGTGATCGAGCCGGGCAGGCCCGCCACCACCCACCGCTACTGGCAATTGCCGGAACCGCGCGAGCAGAAGCCCCGCGTGCTGAAGGATCTCAGGGCCGAACTGATCGAGCGGCTGCGGTCCTCGGTCCATGCCTGCCTGGTGTCCGACGTGCCGCTGGGTGCCTTCCTGTCGGGCGGCGTGGACAGCAGCGCCGTCGTCGCCCTGATGTCGGAGGTGACGGGCGCGCATGTGAAGACCTTCTCCTCCGGTTTCGGGTTCGAGAATTACGACGAGACGGCGTACGCCACCCAGGTGGCCGACCGCTACGGCACGGACCATCAGGTCCATATCTTCGACGACAGGTTGCTGGCTGCGACCGGCAAGCTGGCCTGGCATTATGGCGAACCCTATTCCGACAGTTCATCCCTGGTCACCTTCGCACTGGCGCGTGAGGTGCGCAAATCGGTGACGGTGGCGCTCAGCGGTGACGGGGCGGACGAAATCCTGCTGGGCTATCAGCGCTATCAGCGCTACGGCAAGCTGCTGGCCGATGCCAAGCATGGCCGGCAGCTTTCCCAGCTTTACCTGCGCCGTCCCCTGGATGCCCGCCGGGCCCTGGC
Source organism: Niveispirillum sp. KHB5.9 (assembly GCF_048066115.1). Taxonomy (NCBI): domain Bacteria; kingdom Pseudomonadati; phylum Pseudomonadota; class Alphaproteobacteria; order Rhodospirillales; family Azospirillaceae; genus Niveispirillum; species Niveispirillum sp. KHB5.9. The sequence continues at coordinate 478,263 of NZ_JBLTYX010000001.1, forward strand.
GGTCGATACCTACGGCTACCTGGTCGAGCGCCTGCGAGAGCGGCACAAGGTCGAGGCCTATGCGCCCGACTTCGTGACGCAGCTGGAAAACTGTTCCTATGACCGGCTGCTGCCGCATGTGCCGGACAGTGAGGATGCCGAAGAGATCGCGTCGCGCATGGACATCGCCACATATCTGCCCGACGACATCCTGGTTAAGGTGGATGTGGCCGCCATGGCCAACAGCCTGGAGACACGGGCTCCCTTCCTGAACCATGAGTTCGCGGAATTCGTGGCGACCATCCCCGTCCACCAACGCACCTGGAACGGTGAGGGCAAGGCGCTGCTGAAACAGGCGCTGGAGCCCTATCTGCCGCACGAGACGCTGTACCGCACCAAGATGGGCTTCCGCGTGCCGGTCGCCCGCTACATGCGCGAACTGGCCCGGCCGGAATGCGAGGCGACGCTGCTGTCCGACCGGTTCCTGGATCGCGGCATCGTCACGCGCGACTATGTACAGACCCTGCTGAACGAACATACCGTCGGCAGCCGCCAGGATCATGGGACCCGGCTCTGGGCCCTGATGATGATGGAAATGTGGCATCGCAACTGGATCGATGACGCGGGCCGAACGCCTTTGGCGGATAAGGACAATCCCTTCGCCCGCTTCGCCGCCGCGGCGGATATGCAGACCCTGGCGGAAACCAGGGCCGGCGGGTCCGCCCCGGCACGTCCCGCCCTGGCCACCGTCAACTGAACCGCACGGCCATCATCAACCGTCCCGCCCGTTTCGTGATCCAGGAAAATGTCCGCTATCGCCAAGCAAACCCTTGTCACCGACCTGCGCAGTCAAGCCCGCCGGGTCTCGGCCGCACAGGATTGGACGGCGGCAGGCGCGCTGTGGACGCAAGTCCTGGACCACCAGCCCCTGGATTTCGAGGCGCTGTTCCGCCTGGGCCAGGCCGGTTTCTTCCTGGGTGAGCTGGAGAATGCGGCCGTCCAGCTGGCGACGGCGCTGAACCTGAACGCAACGCACGCGGAATGTCTGCGCCTCTTTGCCCGCATCGCCCATCGCCTGCGTGACTGGGGGGTGGCCGAACAGCGCTGGGCACGGCTTCTGGCCGTCGCCGCCGGTGATTTCGAAGGCCATTTCCGCCGTGCACAGGCTCTTCAGAGGCTGGGCTTCTACGAAGAGGCGGCGCCGGAGATCGATGCCGCCCTGGCGCAACGGCCCGACAATGCCGAACTGGTCCGCTTGAAGGCGGAGAACCTGGAAAAGGTGCGGCAGCCTGAGGTGGCCGTCGACTGGTGGCAGAAGGTGCTGGCCATCACCCCCGGGGACCTGGATGGATGGCTGTGCCTGACACGACTTCATACCCATCTGGGCGATCATGCCGCGGTTGAAACCGCCATTGAACGGGTCGTCGCACTGTTGTCGAACAGCAGTGCACCGACGGGAGAGGCGCTGGACAGGGTCCATGACCAGCTGCGCCGGCTGGGACGCGAGCTTTACGCCAATGCCGCCTGGGTCGGGGCGGAGATCATCTGGCGCCATCTGGTGGCGAGGGAGCCGGCCAATGGCGATTGGCAATACCGGCTTGGGCTGACCCTGGCGGCCCTGGGCAATGCGGTGGAGGGGCTTGCCGCGTTCGAGGCGGCGGCGGCATTGCTGCCGGAGCGTATCGATATCACCCGCTGGGCCGACCGGCTGCGCCGCCAGATCGAACTGGATGCGGAGATTCTGGGGGATAATGTACCGGCCGACCTGCCCTCCCCGCAGGCCCCCGACGACTGGCAGGATGTCGCGGAGGATATCGAGGATGCCGACGCCCTGCCCGATCCGCGCATCATGATCCGTGCGGCGGCAATCGCGGCGGAGGGGCATGAAAGCTGGTGGCAGGCGGTTACCCATTGGAACGAATTGCTGGCCGAGGATCCGCAGGACGTGCAAGCCATGGCCGGCAAGGTCCGGGCCCTGCGCGGGCTGCGGCATTTCGACCGTGCGGAGATCGCCCTGCGTGCACTGGTCGCCCTGGCACCCGATGCCCCGGAAGCCAGGGAACTGGTGCCGGTGGTCACAGGGTCGCAGGGCATGGGCATGACGGCCACCGCGGCTGCCCACCTTGCCGCCAATGACGCCCGCCAGATCCTGTCGGAGGCACGCCGGCTGACCAATGCCCAGCAGTGGGAACGGGCGCTGGCTCTCTGGGATCGCTTGCAGATCTTCCGTGAAACCATGGAGGTGGCCTATCGCCGCGCGCAGTGCCTTCAGCAATTGTCGCGGCTGGAAGAGGCGGAAGAGGTGGCCCGCCACGCCAGGAGCCTGGGTCCCCACCATGTCGGCGTCTTGACGATATTGGGACGTATCCTGGTGACCCGCCGCAAATGGCACGAAGCAGCGGAAGTCTGGACGCTGGTCATCGAACTGGACCCGGAAGGATTTGAACAGCATTACCGGCTGGGTCAGAGCCAGGTGCAAATGGAAGCGCTGGAGGAGGCCCGCCGGACGCTGCACCGCGCACTGTTCATGCGCCCTGGCCATTTCGACTGCATGCAAGTCTATTTCACGACCATGGTCCGCCTGAACCTGCTGGACGAGGCCCAGCGGGAACTGAAGCTGCTGTCCCAGGCGCATCCCGACAATCTCGGCATCCCGGTCAGTATCAGCCGGTTGCTGGTGGCGAACGGCAATGCCGATCTCGCAGCCGCAGAGTTGCGGGAGGTGCTGGCCACCATTCCCGGGAATTTGGACCTGAGCAACGCCCTTTCACGTGTCTTGCAGCAGCAGGAACGGTGGGGCGAGATGGTGGAACTGCTCTCCCCGCTGATGGCGGCCCATGCGCAGACGCCCCAGGTCGAGTTGGCTCCGGTCGGCGTCAATCTCAGCCTCGCCTATGACCGGCTGGATCGCACCGCCGAGATGGAGGAGGCCTGCCTGTTCGCCCTGCGGTGCGACCCCGGCAACGGTAACGCGATGACCCGCCTGGCCCGTCTCTGGCGCACGCAGGGCAAGATCGTCGCCGCTCTCACCATGCGGGAACGCTTCTGCAAGGCTTATCCCGCCGACGGTGCGGGTTGGGAGGAACGCATCTTCCTGACCGCGTTGCTGGAGCGGGAGGAGGACGCCCGGCGGCTGATGGTGGAGGCCGAGCAGGCCATGCCCCATAGCGGGCTCAACGCTTGGCATATCGCGCGCGGAGCGGAAGCCGGCGTGATGCTGCCGGAAGCCACGATCCATTATGAACTGGCGGCCGGGCGCGACCCTGCTTTCAACCTGCATGCCGCCGCCTTCTTCCGCCGTCAGGGCGCCATCGACAAGGCCCTGCCCTATGCCCTGGCCGCCCGGCGGCACGCGCCGGCCGATCCGGCGACGGCGCAGCATCTGGTCGCGATCATCCGCGGGCTGGAACTGCTGGAACTGGATTGGCGCACGCTGCTCGTGGCCCCGCCGCCGGTCCCGGTGCTGTTTCCCGAAAGCCTATATGCGCTGCTGGTGCAGCGGCTGGCGGAACGGCCGCGCACGTACGAGCCGCAGCGGCGCGGCATCGCGCTGGTCACGGGATCGCTGGCACCGGGCGGTGCCGAACGGCAGCTGGTCACCACCATCCGCGGTCTGGTCGACAGCGGCCACGCGCTGGGCGACATCACGCTTTATTGCATATCGTTGCTGAAGCGTCTGAAGCGCGACTTCTATCTGCCGCTGGTCGCCGACCTGCCCATCAACATCGTCGAACTGGACACCGCCATCGCGGAGACGGATCAGGCATTGTTGTCGGATGAGGATCTGGCCCTGGTCCGGCATTTCCCCGACGACATGCGGCCGGCCATCCAGTTCTGGTACGCGGAATTTCTGCGCCGCCGCCCGGCCGTGGTCCATGCCTGGCAGGACAGCACCTGCCTGACCGCCGTGGTCGCGGCGGCCCTGGCCGGGGTGCCGCGTATCGTGCTGTCCACCCGCAGCACGCGCCCCGACAATCCCCGCCGCCGCCTGAAACGTTACATGGAACAGGCCTATCTGCGGGTGATGGGGTTGCCCAACCTCATCATGTGCAACAACAGCCGCGCCGGTGCCAGCGATTACGAGGAGTGGCTGAACCTGCCCACGGGCACGGTGGAGGTCATCTATAACGGCATCGATTTCGATGCGCTGGCTGCCCAGGCCGACCCGGCGGAGACAAGGCGTCTGCGCCTTGAATGCGGCATTCCCGACGATGCGCCCGTCATCGGCGGCGTCTTCCGCATGAGCGAGGAGAAGCGGCCGCTTCTCTGGATCGACAGCGTGGCCAAGGTGGCGGCCGCCCTGCCGCAGGCGCATTTCGTCGTCTGTGGCGACGGTCCGATGCGCGACGAGATGCAGTTGCGTGCCCAGGAACACGGCATCGCCGACCGTCTTCACCTGCCGGGCCAGGTGAAGGTCGGATCCTGGTTCCTGATGATGGATGTGCTGCTGCTGACCTCGCGCATGGAGGGCTTGCCCAACGTGCTGCTGGAAGGCCAGTCGCTGGGTGTGCCGGTGGTGGCACCCCGCGTCGGCGGCGTGCCGGAGGTGGTGGAGGAAGGCTGTACCGGCTTCACGGTGCCCCATGCCGATGCGGACAGCCTGGCCGACCGGCTGCTGTTCATCCTGCGGGATACCGATTGGCGTCGTCAGGCATCGTCACGCGCCCAGGTCTTCGCCAAGGAGATGTTCGGCATCCGCACCATGGTGGGACGGACGCTGGCCGCCTATTTCCCCGACGATGCGGAGTTGAAGCCCAGGGCTCCGGCCGCACCGGAGGAGCTTCGCGGTCAGGCCCTGGCGGCGGAGGCGGGCAAGGATTGGGAGAAGGCCGCCAATATCTGGTCCGCCCTGTCGGAACGGCTGCCCGACGATACCCAGGCGGCGGAGCGCCAGGCCCTGATCGCCATGCGGCTTCAGCGGTTCGATGCGGCGGAGCCGCTGTTGCGCCGGGCGCTGGCCCTGTTGCCGGACCGGCCCGAACTACGGCGGCAATGGGCGCGTTGCCTGGGTAAGCATGGCCGGCCGACCATTGCCGGCTGGCAGGCGTTGCTGGCCCTGCTGCCGCAGGATTTCGAGGGCCATCTCTGCCTGGCGCAGGCCTTTGCGGAGGCCGGTGACGATGCACAGGCCGCCCGTTCCGCCCGCCAGGCCCTGCGTGCCCGGCCGGGTCATCCCGAGCCCGTGCGTGTCCTGGCCCGGCTGGTCCACCGTGCCAATGCCGGGGCATCGGTGCTGCACCATTGGGACGGGCTGCTGTCGCTGACGCCGCAGGATTTCGAGGCGTTGATGCGCAGCGGTGTCGCCTGCCTGGAACAGGGGCGCCACGCGGAGGGGGAACAGCGCCTGCTGCGCGCCATCAACCTGCACGACGCCGATCCGCGGGCGGTGGAACCGCTGGCCCGCCACCTGCTGTTCCAGGGCAACGAGAAGCACGCCCGCCAGGCCATCCTGTTCTGCCTGCGCCGCCGGACGCGCGATCCGGAAGCCTGGCGGCTGCTGTCGGACATGCTGCTGATCATCAACCGGCCGATCGTGATGGACCGGGTGCTGCGGCGACTGGACCGGCACCTGTCGGGTACGCCGGCCGACCGGCTGCTGCTGTGCCGGATCCGGCTGGCAGCCGAGCGCACGGTGGATGTGGCCACCATTGCCGGGAATGCCGGCGATGCGGCGGATCGGGCGGGCCTGCTGGGCCTGCGCCTGGACATGGCGCTGCGGGCCGGTGATGCCGGCGGGGCTGCCGCCCTGGCTGAACGGCCCGGCTTCGACCTGCTGCCGCCCGCGTCCCAGCGTGCCGTCCGCGACTGCCGCACCTTCCTGGCCGGCCTGCCGGCGCCGCAGATGCCGACCACCATGGTCGACGGCTTCCTGGCTGCCCTGCCCCAAGCCCTGGCCGCCGCTCCTTACCAGCCGGCGGACAATGCCATCCTGCATCTGGTCAATTCACTGGCACCCGGCGGTACGGAACGGCAGGCGGCACTCACCGCGATTGCCCAGGTGGCCGCGGGCAGCGCCGACATGGTGACATTGGTGCGCACCGATCGCGGCACGGGCGGACGCGCGGTGCATTTCGCGCCGCTGCTGGCCGCCGGCGGTGTGCAGACGGCCTCCCTGGCGGAGTTGGTCACGGCGTCACCGACACAGGCAGGGCCGGTGCTGCTGTCACAGATACCGGGTGCCGTGGCCGGGCATCTGGGCATCGCGCAGATCCGTGACCTGTGGCGTCTGATCGATCATCGCCGCCCGCGAGTGATCCATGCCTGGACGCCGGCGATCGCCGTGCATGCGGCGATCGCCGGCCTGCTGGCCGGTACCCCGCGTATCGTGCTGCGTGCCGGCAGCGTGGCGCCGGGCCACCGCACCACGCTGATGCCGGGGGAAGCCGCGCAGTTCGACCGGCTGCGCCGGCTCTATCGTTTCATCGCCTGCCAGCCTTCCGTGGTGCTGGCCAATAACTGCCAGGCCAATCTGGACAGCTATCTGGCCTGGATGGAGCTGTCGGCCTCCGATCTGGGCAACCCGCCCGTGATCATCCACAACGCGGTTGCCGCCGACCGTCTCGCAACTGTGGACGCGGCAGAGACCGCCCGTCTGCGCCAGGCCCTTGGCATTCCCCAGGGGGCGCCCCTGGTCGGTTCCGTGCTGCGGCTGGAAAAGGAAAAGGGGCTGGACCTGTGGCTGGACGCGGCGGCATCGCTGCTGACGCGGATGCCGGACGCCCATTTCCTGCTGGTCGGCGACGGCAGGATGCGAACCGACATCCTGCGCCGCGCCCGCCGGCTGGGGTTGCTGCACAGGCTGCATCTGGCCGGAACCGTGGATCATGAACTGGGCCGGCATTACCAGGCCATGGATGCGCTTCTGCTGACCTCGCAGTTCGAAGGCCTGCCCAACGCCCTGATCGAAGCGCAATATTGCGGCGTGCCGGTGGTGGCGCGGGCGGTAGGCGGCGTGGGAGAGGCGATGGTCGACCAGGTGACCGGCCTGATGGTGGCGGGTGACGATCCCGACGCCTATGCGGCGGCGCTGCACAGGCTGCTGGCCGACCGGCAGATGCGGGACGGCTTCGCGGCGGCGGCGCGGGCCCATGCCACCAGCCATTTCTCCACCGCCCGCATGCTGGCCGATACGGAATTGGCCTATGGCATGGCGCCTGCCGGAGGGGTGTGAGCGGATGGCCGCTTCCTGCAATATCTGCGGCGGCAGCGTGTTCCGGACCGGGCCCAGTGGCCGGATGTCGGAGAACGGCCTGCTGCCCGGCTGCTGCCATTGCGGGTCGCTGGAGCGGCACCGGGGGAACCGGGCGCTGTTCAACCGCCTGCCCATCGGGGCCCTGTCCTGGCGCGGGGCATTGCAGTTCAGTCCCGACATGGCCCTGTCGCCCGCATGGTTCAAATCCTTCGAGGTCTCCACCCATGGCGGGGAGAATTCGCTGGACCTGCAGGCGGTCGACCGTCCGGACGGGGCCTATGATTTCATCACGCTGAGCCATGTGCTGGAATTCGTGCCGGACGACCATGCCGCCTTCGGCGAGCTTGTCCGCCTGCTCAGCCCCCGCGGATTGCTGCACATGGTCCTGTCGCGGCCGCAGACCCGGGCGCAGTGCCAGGATTTCCTGACCTCCGTGGCCACCACGGGTGAACACCGCTATTTCCATCTTTACGGCCGCGACATCGCGGAGCGCTTCCGGTTCAAGGAACGCGGGCTGCATTTGGCTGTAACCATGGCCGACGACCCCGTCACCGGTGTGTCGGAGGCCGTGCATTTCGTTGCCAAGGACGCCAACACGCTGGACGCCCTGATGATCGCCATGGGGCGTGCACAGAGCCTGACGCCGCTGCTGGCTTAATTCCTCGCCCGCTGCCGGCGTTTCAGTTCGGCCTCGAACATGGTGGCGATATCCTCCACCCGATAAGGCTTGGCCAGCAGGCGGAACTCGCTTTCCCGCGACAATTCGTTGCTATAGCCGCTGGTCAGCACGATGGGCAGGTCCGGGCGCAGGGTGCGGGCCTTCCGGGCCAGCGCGATGCCGCTGGTATGGCCCGGCATCACCAGATCGGTGAACAGGATGTCCGCCGGCTCTCCGCTTTGCAGGCGGCGCAACGCCTCGTCCCCCGTCGCGGCGTGGACGACAACATAGTCCAGATCCTCCAGTGCGGCCTTCACCACGGGCAGGACGATGGGGTCGTCCTCCACCAGCAGCACGACGGCACCGCCGCCGCGCGGCGTGGAGGATACCGGCGCCGCCCCCTCCTCCACCGGCACCGTGGATCGGGGCAGCCACAGGCTGATGCGCGAACCCGCACCCGGCGCGCTGTCCACCGTCACGGTGCCGCCCGACTGCTCGCAGAAGCCATAGACCTGGGCCAGGCCCAGGCCGGTGCCCTTGCCCACCGATTTGGTGGTGAAGAACGGTTCGAAGATGCGCGACGCCACTTCCGGCGCCATGCCGCTGCCATTGTCGCCGACGCAGATTTCCACGAAATCCCCCAGCAGGCCCTTGGGCCCCTTGCCATTCAGCGTCCGGTTCTGTGCCGTCACCGTGACCAGGCCGTCGGCCGAGATGGCGTCACGGGCATTCACCACCAGGTTCAGCACCGCCAGTTCGAACTGCGTCGGGTCGGCCAGGATGTTCCAGGCATCGGCGCGGATATCCAGTTGCAGCCGGATATCGGCACGCAGGGCCCGGTCCAGGATGACGCGCATGCCCAGCAGCCGTTCGCGCACATCGAACGCCTCGGCCGTCAGGGCCTGCTTGCGTGCGAAGCTCATCAACTGGCGCACCAGATTGGCGCCGCGGTCCACGGCCTGATGGCCGGCATCCAGCAGGGGACGCACCTCCGGGATGCTGGTGGTGCGCCGTCCGACCATCTGCAGGCAGGCTTGCAAGGCCTGCAGCAGATTGTTGAAATCATGTGCCATACCGCCGGTCAACTGGCCGACGGCTTCCATCTTCTGGCTCTGCAGCAAGGTTTCCTCCACGCGGGCGCGCTGCGCGGCCTCCGCGCGCAGTTCGGCCGTCCGTTCCTCCACCCGCGCTTCCAGCGTGGCGTTCAGGTGGCGCAGTTCGGCGTCGATGCGCTTGCGCTCCGTCACGTCGCGCAGGATGCCGGTGCGGAACAGGCGCTGTTCGCTGCGCCAGCGGCCGATGGACACTTCCAGGTCGAACAGACTGCCATCCTTGCGCCGGCCGGTGACGTCCAGCGACATTCCCCCCTCGCCGGCCTTGCCGCCCTGGCCGCGGGGCCAGAGGTCGGCCGCCCCCGCGTCCAGAAGTATGGAGATGGGCTTGCCCACCACATCCTGCGGTTCATGGCCGAAATGGCGGGTGACGGCGCCGTTGATCCACTGGATGACGCCGGCGCTGTCGGTGGTGACGATGACTTCCGGTGCCGCGTCCACGACGGCGCGGTAACGGGCCTCGCCCCGTTCGCGCAAGGCCCGTTCGCGCTCGATATTGGCGGTCTGGTCGTCGACCTGGATGAAGCACCAGCGCTCGCCGGCGATATCGAAGGGCTGGATGCGCGTATCGTGCAGCAGGTTGCGCCCGTCCGCCTTGCGCAGCGGCAGCATCTGCGGATTGAGATTATGGGTCAGGAAACTGGACGTGCCGGTGGTCAGCGCCTCGTCGATGGAGATGCCCATGCGCGTATCGCGCAGGCCCGGAAACACCTCCCACAGGCAGCGGCCCAGCAGGTCGGCCGTGGCCATGGATGACGCCTGCACCATCCAGCGGTTCCATAGCCGGATGCGGCGCTGCGGGTCGACCAGTACCAGGCCGCCGCCGACCCGGTCGACCAGGGCGGTGGCGACCATGCCCGTCACATCCAGCTCCGGCGCGCTCAACGGGCCGCTCCCCCGGCGATGGCGCCGATGAATGCGTTGATCAGCTGGCGCAGCACGGCCAGCGATGGCAGGTCCATCAGCAGGGTGATGTAGCCATTGATGTTGCGCGACGCGATGCCGAATTCGATGGTCAGGAACAAAGCCGGCTCCGCCTCCCCATCACCCACGGCCAGGATATGCCGCCCCGACCCGCGCATCACGCGCGGCAGCGACATGACCAGATCCAGGCGCAGCATGTTGGCGATGCAGACGAGGCAGCCATTCAGGATGATGTTGCCGATCTCCGCCAGGGCCCCCTGCTCCAGATCGATGATCTCATCCAGCGCCATGCCGTCGCCGACCACGGCGCGGACCAGTTCCAGGCTGTTGGTCTCGGGGAACAGCAGCAGGGCCTGGCCGGAAAAGGCGCCCTCGAAATCCTGGCCCACGGAAACCAGCCCGGTGCCGCCATGCTGGTCCAGCAGGGCGGCGGCCACGTCGCGCGTCAGCAGTTCGACACGCGGCACGGAGAGCTGCACGCTGTCGCCCACCATGTCGGCCAGCCGGTGTGCCGCCCGCCCGACGCCGATATTGACGATCTCCGTCAGGGCGTCGCGCTCGATCTCGTCCAGTTCGGGGAAATGCACATTCATGCGCGGGCCCGCCTCAGTTTCAGGTCGGCTCCAGCCAGGAACGGCCGTAGCGTCTCGTCCTTCAACGGCTTTTCGATGAAGGCGGCGTCCAGCGCATGGGTGCGGGAAACGATCCCTTCCTGGGCGTTGGCGGAGATGATGGCGGCCGGCATGGCCGGATGGGCCCGGCGCAGCTCGGTCAGCAGGGCCAGCCCGTCCATGTCCGGCATATTGAAATCGACCAGGGTGATGTCGATCCCGCCCCCAGCCAGCAGGGCCAGCGCGTCCTTGGCGTTGGCGGCTTCCACCACGCTCCATTCCGGCTGCAACCGGCCCAATATGCCGGCGACCAGCATGCGTGCCAGCTTGCTGTCATCGATAATCAGTACCTTGCGCCCCATTTCATCCCCTTCCAGGTTTCCCTAGTCCCAGTCCAATCACGCCTGATACCAGGTCTCGGTGATCGTAACCGATCACCGACCTCAGTCGCCGGCGCTGCCATCTGGCAGCTTGGCTACGCCGCACCAATTCCCGATGAGTCCAAATCATCGGGAATTGGTATGAATCATCAATGCCGGCGCCATCCAGCGGCGGAGGAATTCGTCGGCAGGTTCGCCGACCATCCGGCGCCGGCCCGCCATCAATGTCTGCAGCACCGCGCCATGCAGGCCGGAACAGTCCGACCAGTCGACCACCGCCCCCGGATGGTCCAGCAGCAGCTGGAGCAGCATTTCCGCCTCCTCCAATGTACAATTCCCCAGAAGGCGGATGGTTCCATCGGAATATTCCAGGCTCATCGCACGATCCCCCGGAGGTCGAGCACCAGCATCACCGTCCCGTCGCCCAGCAGCACCGTGCCAAGATAACAGGAAAGCCCGGCCAGCATGCCGTCCATGGGGCGCAGCACGGCATCCATGCGCTGTCCCACGCCGTCCACCTCCACCCCCACCATGTTGCCGTCGATCTCCATCAGCAGCACGCGGGCATCGGGGCCGGCGGGCGGAATGGGCAGGTCCAGCAGTTCGGCCAGGGAGACCAGCGGCACGATGCGGTCGCGCCAGGAGAACATGTCGCGGTCGCGCATCCGGGATATCCGGTCACGCGGCAGGCGGATGCTTTCCGCCACCATGTCCATGGGCACGCCCAGCTGCTGTTCCGACACCTCCACCGTCAGCAGGCGCAGCGACGACAGGCTGAGCGGCAGCGACAGGGTGACGGTCGTGCCCTGCCCCGGCACGCTGCGCACCGCCACGCCGCCGCCGGCCTTTTCAACCGAGGCGCGGACGGCATCCATGCCCACACCACGCCCGGAGACTTCCGACAGCGATGGGGCCGTGGACAGGCCGGGAGCGAAGATCAGCAGCAGCGCATCGCCTTCCGACAGGGAGGCCGCGTCCGCCTCGCCCAACAGGCCACGCGTCACGGCGCGGTGGCGGACGGCCTGGGTGTCGATGCCGCGCCCATCGTCCGCCACCTCGATCAGCAGGCGGCCCGACTGCTGCAAGGCGCGCAACGTGATGGTCGCCGTCTCCGGCTTGCCCGCCGCGACCCGCGCGGCCGTCCCCTCGACCCCATGGTCCAGCGCATTGCGTACCAGATGCAGCAGCGGTTCGGACAGCAGTTCCACCACCGCCTTTTCCGCCTCCGTCCGGGTCCCTTCCAGCACCAGCCGCGCCGGCTTGCCCAGCCGGGCCGACAGGTCATGGACCAGCCGGGGGAAGCGCTGGAACACGTCGCCCACCGGCATCATGCTGATATGCAGGACGGCGGCTTCCAGTTCACGCGTCAGCCGTTCCAGGCTGCTGCCCAGCTGGTGCAGTTCCCGGTCCTCGCCCCGTTCGCGCGCCAGCCAGCCCAGCCGGTTCTTGACCAGCCCCAACTGTCCCGACAGCCGCACCAGCCGGTCGATCCGGTCCTCCGCCACGCGCAGCAGGCGGGACTGGCCCGGCATGGATGCGGACAGGGCGGGCGTGGGCTCGACCGCCGTTCCCGGATGGGTCAGCGCGTAGAGCAGCGGGGCCGGATCGCGGGCCGCCGCCGCGGCCCGGCCGGCGGCCGCCACCTTCCCCGCTTCGTCCTCCCGGCCCTGATACAGCAGCACGTTGGCGGCCACCGTGGCGGCGGCGGCGATGCGTCCCGCCATTTCCGCCGCCGGCACGCCGCCGATCCCCAGCATCGCCACCTGCTCGGCCAGCAGCGTGGCCGCGGCCACCGCACCCTTCGGCTCCAGCACGGACGGCGTCAGCACGGCCACCCGCATCTGGTCGCCGGCTAGGCGGAAGGCCCCCTGGCGCGGATCGTCGCCCACCACCAGGGCGGTGAAGGACAGGGCACAGGTGAACGGATCGAACCCGTCCAGCGGCCCCACCTCCCCCAACCCGACATGCAGCCCCGCCAGCCCCGGCAGGTCGCGCAGCAGGGCCAGCGGATCGTCACCGTTGAAGAAGCAGCCTGGCAGCGGCGTGTAGGATACCAGATGGATCATGCTGCCCGGCTTGTCCCGGTGCAGGGCAAGGGCGGCCAGCCGCTGATCCCCATCCATCAGGTCCAGCAGCCCATCCAGGTCCGCCAGGGCCGGGATCGCGTCGGTCTCCACTCCCTGCCGGCCGCCGATCTGGCGTACCAGTCCGTCGGCCGTGGCATCGGCGGATGCGGGCAGAGTGCCGTCACGCTCCAGCAGGTCCAGCCAGGCGCCCACCTGGTCCAGGCAGGCCAGCAACAGGTTGACCAGGGCGGGGTCGGCGGTCACCGCGCGGGCATCCAGTTGCGCCAGCAACTCCTCCGCCTCATGCAGGACGCGGGTCATGGCGCGGGCGTCGAACAGGCCCGACGATCCCTTCAGCGTGTGGAAGGCGCGGAAGATGGCGGCCACGGCCGTCTTGTCGTCGCCGCCCTGGCCCAGGGAAAGCAGCGCGTCGCTGGCCTCCTCCACCAGGGCGCGGCCTTCGATCATGAACTGGTCGAGCAGCGAATTCATGCCGGCGCCCCCGTCAGCAGGGCGGCGAACAGGCGCAAGTCCGCGTCCGTCACCGGCTTGGTCAGGTAGTGGTTGGCGCCGGCCCCACGCGCGGCGGCGCGGTCCTGCGGCCCCGCCTCCGTGCTGGCGATCAGCACCGGCAGCGACGCCACCGGCGCCGTGGCCCGCAATGCCCGCAGGAAAGCCAGGCCGTCCATGCGCGGCATGTTGATATCCACGATCAGCAGGTCGAAGCGGGTGGACAGCACCTTCTCCATCGCCTCGATGCCATTGATGGCCTCCGTCACGATGAAGCCCGCATCCTCCAGGATGCCGCGGTAATAGAGGCGGATCAGGCTGCCATCATCGACGACCAGCACATGGCGGCCAGCCCCCGGACGGCGCAGGAAAGGCAGCGCCTCGTCAGCCATGGGCCCCCTCCGCCGGTTTCTGATAGATGATGGCGTCGTCGAAACGGCGCACCTGGAACAGGGATGACACGCGGCTCATCGATTCCGCATGGCCCAGGAAGACGAACCCGTCGCCCTCCAGGCAGTCATACAGGTTGCCGATGGCTTCGCGCCGGGATTTCTCATCGAAATAGATCAGCATGTTGCGGCAGAAGATCACGTCGAACCGGCCATGTGCCGCCATCAGGCCACGGTCCATGACATTGACATGGCTGAACCGGATGCTGTCGCGCAGGTCGGGGATCACCCTGAACTGACCGCCCGCCTCCCGGCTGAAATAGCGCGCCGTCAGGTCGGGCGGCAGGCGCATCAGCGAGCGTGAATGATAGAATCCGTCCATGGCGGCCTGCACGACATGGGTATCGATGTCCGATCCCATGATCTCCACCTGCCAGTCATCGACGCTGGGCCAGTTCTCCAGCAGCCAGATGGCGATGGAATAGGGCTCCTCCCCCGTGGCGCACGGCAGGGACCAGAGGCGGATCGTGTCGCCCTGGCGCTTGCGTGCCGTCACGCGGGGCAGGACGCTGTCCGTCAAGCAACGGAACTGGTGGTCCTCGCGGTAAAAATAGGTCTCGTTGACGGTCAGACTGCTGACCAGCTGCTCATATTCCCGCGCATCGGACATGACCATGACGAAATAGTCGCGGAAACTGGCATGGCCGGCAGCCTGGATACGGTCGCGCAGCCGCCGGTCGACGAAATAACGCCGGTTCTCGCCAAAGCTCATGCCTGTGCGGCGATAGATGAAATCGCAGAAACGGTCGAACTCCGCATCGCTGATGGCGAGAAGACCGTCTTCCGGCGGGGCTGGCGGCATGGCGGCCCTCATCCCCTGATCCGGGCGATGGCGGTGCGCGCCGCGAAGCCCACGAAGGGGTCGGTGGCAAAGCGCTTCGCCACACCTTCCAGGGTCGGCAGGGCATCGGCTGTTCCCACCTGCGCCAGCACGTCCAGGGCGGCACCGCAGGCATTGGCGTGGGGCTCGTTGGCCAGCATGCGGCAAAGAATCTCCGTGGCCACGGGCGGCGGCAGCACCCGCGCCAGTTCCGTCGCCAGGACGCGGACATCGCTGTCCGGATCGGCAAGCAGCAGGGGCAGCAGGCCGGGCAGCACCGACGGCATGGTCTGCAATGCCACCAGCGCCCCGTTGCGCAGGGCCGCATCCTCCGATCTCAGCGCCGGCAGCAGGATCAGGGCCGCCTGCCGGCTGCCGATACCGGCCACGGCATCCAGCAGGGCCTCGCGCACGGCTGGAACGCTTTCCGCCGCCAGGGCCCTGGCCAGAACCGGCAGGGCGTCGGCCTGGCCGGACAGCGCGCGGGCCGCCAGCCTGCGCTGTTCCGCATCGCCAGAGGCCAGGGACGGGAAGCCCCCATCCCCTCCGTTGCTGCCGGCGGGACCCTCACGCTTGATGAGCGGCATCGGCCTGGACCTCCCTGACGATGGCGGCCGCGATCTCCGGCAGGGGGGCCACGATACCGGCCCCGCCGCGCCGGACGAGTTCGCCCGGCATGCCCCAGACGATGGCCGTCTCCTCCGCCTCGGCGATGGTGCGTCCGCCCTGTTCATGCAGGGCGGCCATGGCGGCGGCGCCATCATTGCCCATGCCCGTGACCAGCACGCCCAGCAGGCGCCGGGGGGCGACGTGGCGCATGGCGCTTTCCACCAGCCGGTCGACACTGGGGTGCCAGACATGATCGGGGGATGACGGGGCGGGAAGGGCCATCAGGCCCGCCGCACGGCGGCCGATGACCATGTCGGCGTCGCCACGCGCGATATAGACATGGCCGGGATCCAGCAGGGTGGGCTGGGCCACCTCCACCACCCGAACCGCGCAGATCCGGTCCAGCCGTTCGGCGAAGATCGCGGTGAACTGGCTGGGCATATGCTGGGCCACCACCACGGGCAGGGGAAACGCCGCCGGCAGACCCGACAGGATGGCCTCCAGCGCATGCGGTCCGCCTGTGGAGGAACCGATGACCACCAGCCCTTCCCCCCCCATTTCCGCCAAGGGCATCGGGGCGGTGGCCGGCGAGACGGGCCGGGGGCGCGGCATGACGGCGGCGGCCCGTTCCGCCGCCTGGCGCATCTGCAGGTTCACCCGTTCGCGCAGGCGCAGGGAGGGACGTGGGCGGGCACGGGCCGCCGTACGCACCTTGTCCACCAGCAGCGGTCGCAACTGGTCGATATGCAGGGACAGGGCGCCATCGGGCTTGGCCACGTAATCGATGGCGCCCAGGGCCAGCGCGTCCAGCGTCGCCGCCGCCCCTTCCCGCGTGAGGGAGGAGACCATGACCACGGGGCAGGGATTTTCCAGCATCAGGCGGCTGAGGCATTCCAGCCCGTCCATGACGGGCATGTGGATGTCCAGCGTCGCCACGTCGGGTTTGAACCGGGCGGCGACCTGCAGCACCTCCTCCCCGTTGCGGGCGGTGGCGATCTCGAAATCGCCCTCGTCGGCGAAGATACCGGACAGCAGCTTGCGCATGAGGGCACTGTCATCGCCGATCAGCAGGCGGGTCATGATGCCACCCCCGCCGCTTCGGCCAGGCGCGACGGCTCCAGGATCGGCAGCATGTCCGCGCCGTCATCGGCGATACGGGTGACCAGCCGCGCCTGCGCGTCGGACAGCGACGGGGCCGGCCCGATGGCATCGTCGGGCAGCATGCGCAGCCCCGTGGCCAGATCGACCAGCACGCCGAACCGCCGTCCCTCCGCCTGCACCATGACCACATGGCGCGCGACGGTGGCATCGGCCGGCAGACCCAGGCGGCGGCGCAGGTCGATGACCGGCAGCGCGATGCCATCGGCATTGCTCAGTCCGGCCAGGATGCCGGGCGCCTGCGGCACCGGTGTCAGCGGGCCGGGCCTTGCCACGGCGGATATATGTTCAAGCGGTATGGCATAGTCGCCATCCGCCACACGGACGCGCAGCAGGGCCGTGCGGCGGTCGCGCGAAGCGGTTGCTTCCGGTGCCGCCGCCTCCGCACCGGTATGGGCCAGCACGGCGCCGACGCCGTCGCGGGCCAGCAGGTGGGCGGGCGACAGCAGGGACACCAGGCGCTTCCCGCCTTCCAGCCGGCACACCGCCTCCACCTCCCGCCCCATCTCGTTGAACAGGGACGGGACGGGTTCCACATCCGCCTCATCGACATGCAGCAATGCCCGCAGCCGGTCCACGACCAGACCGAAATGCCGTCCCGCATGGGTGACGACCAGCACCTTGCCCGCGGCACCGTCCGGGTTGGGCAGACCCAGCAGCGGACGCAGCGCCACCAGCGGCAGCAGCCTTTCGCCCACCATGCCCATGCCCAGCACGGGTGCCGGCGCATGCGGCAGCGGCACGGTGCGGCCCGGCAAGGATGCGGTGCAGCGCAGCACCGCCACCGGCAGCGCATATTCCTGGCCCGCGACCATGAAGCTGACCAACGCCCGGCGGGGCCTGGCCAGTTCCGCCGCTGCCGGTTTTCCCGACCGGGCGCGCAGGTCGCCCAAAGGCGGACGGGCAGGCATGCAAAGGGCCCGGTCCAGCAACCCGTCCAGGTCCAGCGCCGTCAAACCGTCGCTGTCGCGGGTAAGCCCATGCACCGTGTCCACCGGCAGGCCCAGCAGCATGCCCCCATGCCGGATCAACAGCAGGCGCACCGCCACGCGGCCCGTCTCCGGCAGGTCCAGCAGGCGGTGGGCATGCAGGATGGCCGCCACCTGCCCCCGCACATGCGCCAATCCCTTCACGCCCAGGGGCGCCAGGGGCAAGGGGGAGAGGCGGGTGGGCATCGGTACCACCTCCAGCACGCGGGCGAGCGGAAGCGACAGCCGCAAGGCTCCGATGGCGAAGGACAGAAGCAGCGCGTCCCCGTTGCCGGGTATCATCCTGGTGGCGGCCACGGCCGGCGGCATCCCTATTCCCCGGAGCGGAGCAACTCGTCCGCCAGCAACGCAATCTCTTCCGCCGCCGCGGCCAGATCCTCCACGCCCTGCGCCTGCTGGCGCCCCGCGGCCGCGGCCTCCGACGTGGCCCGGCTGGCCTCCTCCGCGGCGGTGGCGATATCCTCCATCCCCCGCGAGCATTCCAAAACCGACTTCAGGATGGCGGCAGCCCCGCGATTGACCTCCTCGTTATCGGCGTTCAGGGCCTGGATGTCGGCGGCGATGGAGGCCAGCACGGGCAGGATGGCTTGGTTGCGCTGTACATCGGTGGCCACCGAGACATCCAGCGCCGCCAGGTCGCGGCGGACCAGCAGCATCTGGTCCTGCATGTCGCGCACCGTGTCGCGGATGGCTTCGATATGGGTGTCGCCCTCACGCGACAGGGTGCGGATATCGGCCGCGACGGTGGCGAAGCCCTGTCCGGCCTCTCCCGCCCGCGCCGCCTCCACCGCGCCGGAAATGGCCAGCATCGTGGTCTGGATCGAAACGGTGTTGATGGCGTTGACCATCTTCTCGATCTGTCTGCCCAGCCGTTCCAGGGCGGCCAGCTGCACGGCACTGGCCCGCCCCTTCTCCAATGTCGTCTCCACGCCGGTGATCAACTCCCGGATGGCGCTGTCGCTCTCGGCCAGAAGGGCGGACATCTGCGTGCCGCGGGCGATGGCGTTGCGGGTCGTGTCCTCCACCTGGCGGGCGTTGCGCTCCATCTCCGCCAGGGCGGCGCTGCATTCCTGGGACGCGCTGGCCTGCTGGTGAGTGCCCCGGCTGATCTGGGCGATGGCCGTCATGATCTGGGCCGCCGTGCCCGACAGCTGCTGCACCGTCGCCGACAATTCCTCGGAGATGGTGGCCACCTCCTCCACATTGCGCTCCGCCGCCTCGCCTGTGCGCAGCGACTCCGTCAGGCTGGCCAGTTCCTGCGACGCCGTCTCCGCCTGGCTCAGGGCCTGGCTCTGCTCGCTGAGGCCGCGCATGGACTGTTCCGTGGCGGCGGACTGTTCCTCCGCCGCCGTGGCAACATGCTGCACGGCGCGCTGCACCTCGTGCGCCGCCCGCTCCGCCTCCTCCGACGACACGGTGATGGCGCGGGCGCCATCGGCGATGGTGGTGAAGGTGCGGCGGATCTCGTCCAGGTGGCTGGTCACGCCGCCCGCATTCTGCGCCTGCTGGCGGGCGACCGCCGCCGCCTGGGTGATGCCGTCGGTGATGGACGTCACCTCGCTTCTGATCTCCGCCACCAGCCCGCCCACGCGCTGGGCGTTCTTTTCCGATGTTTCGGCCAGGATGCGGACCTCGTCGGCGATGACGGCGAAGCCGGCACCCGTGGTCCCGGCCCGGGTCGCCTCGATCGCGGCGTTCAGCGACAGCATGTTGGTCTGGTCGGCCAGATAGGCCACCGTCTCCACCACCTTGCCGATGTCGGCGGCGTGGGTTTCCAATTCCCGGATGCGGGCCGTCATGACCGCCTGCTGATCGGCCGTCCGCTTGATGCTGGCGATGGAGCCCGCCACCTGCATACCGCTTTCGGCCAGGAGCGCCTGCAGGCCTTCCGCCTTGCGCTGTGACAAACCCGCTTTTTCGCGCGCCTGGGTGAACAGGATGGCCATCTGGCTGACCGCCGCCAGCGATTGCTGCGCCGCCGCCGCCGCCAGTTGCCCGCCGCGGGCGATCTGCGCCATGGCGGTAACAAGCTGCTGGGCCGCCGCCGCCCCTTCGGTAATGCCGACGGCCATTTCCGACGACGCGCTGGCCACGCGCTGGGCGACCTTGTGACGGCGGGCATGCCCGCGCTTGCGATCGCGCCGCGCGAGTTCGGTCGCCGTCAGTGCCAAAACCCCAGTATCCGCGTCCGCATTTACAGACGCGCGATGCGAATCGACTTGCGATTTCTTGACCAGCGCCATCTTTTCCCCTGGAAAACCGGTATAGGTCGTTACCAAGGTGCACCCTAGTGGCTCACTTGGTCCAAGAGAAGTAGGCGCTATGTGCTAGAACGTTTCGGCAGATACGCCGGTAAACCACCCCGACCGATCGCATCGATATGTGTAATCGGTCGGGATGTCCGTGACCCTTACTTCGCCGGCACCACCTCGATGCCCGAGACCAGGGCGTTGCCCGTCCTGGGCTGGAAGGCCAGGTCCAGCTTGCCGTCACGGACGGTGACGGTGAAGTCGCGCTTCACGGCGGCCCAGGGGCTCCCTGCCGTCTTCACCGGGTCCAGAGCCTTCAGCCCCACCTTGCCTTCGGCCAGCACGTCGAAGGTGCGGGCGCCCGGCTTGGCATCGGCATTGGGCTCGAAGCTGTGGACGGTGACGCGGTAGGCGCCGTCGGGCACGGACAGGCTGTAGGTGAAGGTGCCTTCGCGGTACGCCTCGTACGCGGTCTGGTCCGTCGTGCCGGCCAGCGGCTTGGGCGGCTGCGGCAGGCGGCCACGGCCCGGCGCCGGCGGATCGCGGTCCTTGCCGGCCCCGCCGGTGAAGAAATCGTCCGAACCCCAGCGGGCACCGGCCCCATCCACAGCCCCCACCAGATTACCGGCGCGGATGCGGTAGGTACCAACCTCACCGGCGAAGTTCCAGGTGACCTTGTCGGTGACCGGCTTGTCGCCGACAGTGGCGGTCACCAGCGCCTCGTTGGCTCCGGGGACCAGGGGTACGGCGGGCCAGAAGCAGATGCCGGTGTCGCACTTCACCTCGCCCAGATCCTTGCCGCCGACGCTGAGGCGGGCCGAGCTGGCATTGCTGTAGGCCTTGACCGACATCACCGGATAGGGGCGCTGGTCATGCCGGCGGCCGGTCAGATAGACCATCGGCTCCGGGTTCCAGTTGGCCTTGTAGAAATAGAAGGCGTCCTTCTTCACCTGACGGTCGAAGGTGACCAGGCCCTTGTCGTTGGTGTCGATCAGGTCGCCTTCCAGGCGGGCATCGTTGGAGAAGTCGAACATGTTCCAGACCCAGCTGGCCCAGATGAAGGGCAGCGGCTTGATCTGCTTCCAGCTCTCTTCCAGGATATAGGACTGGAAATCCTCCGGATGCGGCCGGCCGAAGGCGTGGATGGGACCGCCCTTGGGATTGTCCGTATGCTGGCTGAGCGCGCCGCCGGCGCCATATTCGGCGATGGAGATGGCCTGATTCGGATACATGGCATGCAGCCGCTCCAGATCACGGCGCAGCACCCCGACATCGGGCGAATACCAGCCGTAATAGCGGTTATAGCCGATGACATCGGTGATGCCGGCCACCGTGTCCAGGCCCGGCCGCGCCTCTGCCGGTACCGAACCGCAGCAATCGGCCAGCGTGCTGGGCCGGCTGGCATCCTCCGCCCTGGCCACCTTGTTCAGGCGGTCCAGCAGCGGCTTGGCATTCGACACGGTCAGGCCCTTGGCGGCGATCAGATTGACCTCATTGCCGATGGACCAGGTGACGATGCTGGGATGGTTGTAATTCTGCCGGATCAGTTCCTTCAGCTGCTGTTCGGCATTGTCGGCCAGGGCCGGGGTCGTGTCCTGCAGGTCGGGCGGACTGGTGCGGTCGACCAGCGGCACTTCGGCCCAGACCACCATGCCGGCCTGGTCCATCAGGGAATATGTGGCCTGATCATGCTGGTAATGGGCCAGACGGACGGTGTTGGCGCCGATTTCCTGGATCAGGGCCACATCCTGCTGACGCTGCGCCTGGGTCAGGGCCCAGCCGGTGTCGGGCCGGTCCTGGTGGCGGGACACGCCCTGCAGCGACACATGGCGGCCGTTCAGGAAGAAGCCCTGGTTGGGATCGATGCGGAAGGTGCGGATGCCCAGCGGCTGGGTGACGCTGTCCAGCAGCTTGCCGTCCGCACCCTTCAGGCTGACTTCCAGCTTGTAGAGATAGGGGTCCTTGACCCCGTCCCACAGGCGGGGCGCAGGCACGGTCAGGGACTGTTCCTGTGATGCCCCCTGCCCGGCGGTCAGGCTGGTCTTCTGTTCGTCGCGGGCGACTTCCTTGCCATCGGCGTCCAGCACACGGGTGGTGACGGTGATGGCGGCCTCGCCCTTCTCACCGGCATGGCGCAACAGGGTGCGGACCTTCACGACGGCGGATTGGGCATCGGCCGACAGGACATTGGCATAGACGCCGGGGCCGCCGAAATCGCCCAGCTCGATATGGACCGGGGCGGTGACCAGCAGCGAGACGTCGCGGTACAGCCCGCCGAACATCGGCCAGTCGCCGGAAATCGGGATCACTTCGCGCGTGGGCGAATTGGGAGCATTGGATTTGCTGTTGTCGGCGCGCACGGTCAGGACGTTGCGGCCGCCACGCTTCACCGCCTTGGACGCGTCCAGGCGGAAGCGGGCGAAGGCGCCCTTGTGCTGACCCAGATGCACGCCGTTCAGCCAGACATCGGCATTGATGCTGGCCCCGTCGAATTCCAGCCAGACAGGGTTGCCGTCATCGGCACCGGCCGGCGCATCGAAGCTCAGGCGGTACCAGCCGGGACCATAGACATTGTGATAGGTGGGGCTGCGTTCGACGGACCCGCCCATGCGGTTCCAGTTATGGGGAACGGAAACGCTTTGCCAGGCGCTGTCATCGAAACCGGGATCGACGGCACCGGGCGCATCGCCCAGATGGAAGCGCCAGCCCGACGACAATGCGGTGACGACACGGCCATCGGGTGCCGGTGCCGACAGGCGGGATGCCGGCGCGCAGCCGGCCAGGGCGGTGGAGAGTAACAGGACTGCCAAGACACGCTTCATTTTTCGTTTTCCTTCCCCAACAACGTCGACGTACGCAGATTTTGCCCTCCCCCTTGAGGGGGAGGGAGGGACCCGCCCGCATCAGCGGGTGGGAGGGAGAGGGGGAACCGTATCGGCTGTTGCCCCCTCTCCCTCCCAAGCCTGACGGCTCGGGTCCCACCCTCTCCCGTGAAGCGGGAGAGGGTGGAGAGTTAGTAGTTCAACTGCAGCCGCACGCCGTAATAGCGCTCGTAATCCCGCGGCGTCTGCCGGTTCACCGCCAGTCGGCCGCCATAATAGTTCTGGGAATTGGCCAGACCGGCGGCATATTGACGGTCGAACAGATTATTGGCGAAGAAGGTGACGCGGTAGAGGTCATCCTCGGTCTCACGCAAGCCCACCTGCAAATTGGCGATACCATAGGCGCCCTGCTGGGTCAGCGGGTCCTGCGACAGGGAGAAGTTGACCTTGCTCTGCCAGTTGTAGGAGGCGGAGATGATCGCATCGACCGGCAGATTGTCGGGCAGGTCGATATTGTAATCGCCGCGCAGGTTGAAGCGCCAGCGTGGGGCGTTGTTCAACTGCTCACCCGCCAGGTTCTGCACCCCGCCGACGCAGCCCTGGGCAGCATTCTGGCCGGGATAGCACTGGGCGCGGGCGTAATCCTTCACCTCGGCCTCGATATAGGAGACGCCGCCGGTCAGGTCCAGGTCGGACCCGATACGGGCCGTCGTCTCCAGTTCCACGCCGCGGGTACGCACCGAACCCACGTTCGACAAGATGAAGGCGCCGGCCAGGGTCGGCTCGGATTCCTGAGCCTGGAAGTTGTTATAGTCGGTATGGAACAGGGTGGCGTTCAGGATCAGGCGGCGGTCCAGCAGGGTGGAACGCACACCAGCCTCGAAATCGTCCGAGGTTTCCGGCTTGATGGCGCCACGCGCCGCGATGGCCGCGTTGAAGCTGCTGGTCAGATCGAAGGTCTGGCCCTTGTAGCCGCGGGCATAGAAGCCGAACAGCATCACATCATCATTGATATGGTGTTCCAGCCCGATCTTGCCGGTGACGGCATCATCATCGGCATCGCCGGCGAAGCGGGCGCCGGTCAGCAGGTTGGCGTACTTGTAATCCACTATCTCGTGCACCAGGCGCAGGCCGGTGATCAGGCTGGTGCCCTCCACGAACTCCCAATTGCCCTGGGCGAAGGCGGCATAGTTGGTGTTGCCGGCGGTGGCGTCCCAGTTGGAGCGGCCGATGGTGGGGCCACGGTAATACCAGCGCGACAGGTCGGTATCGGCGAAGAACAGGCCGCCGACATAGCTGAACGGGCCATCACCGGTGGAAACCAAGCGCAGTTCCTGCGTCACGCTTTCCGCCTTGAACTGCCCGTAATTCACGCGGCCGCCGGCCGGCGCACCGGGATTGACCACGGGATTGAAATTGGCGGCCGTGCCGTCCAGGTCCTGCGCGTCGCTGAGGTCGAACTTCGTGAAGGAGCTGATCGACATCAGCGTCACATCCTCGAAATCATAGGCGACGCGGACGGAACCGCCGCGATCCTTGGTGTTGGACTTCACCTCTTCATCCAAGCGGATGTTCAGGTTGTCCTTGCCGGGCGTGATGCCGGCCAGCACGGTGGATTGCGGGAAGCCGGGCAGATTGTAGAAATTGGCCGTCGGGTCCAGCTTCTGCAACACGCCGACGCAGCAATCGGCATCCGTCTTGCGGTAGCGCGCGTTGAAGGTGACGTTCAGCGCTTCGGACGGGGTCCATTGCAGCTTGCCGCGGACACCCTTTTCCTTGCGGCCATTGATCTTCTCGCCGGTCTCCAGGTTGGTGACCAGACCGCCGAAATGGCTGGCATCGGCCGACAGGCGGAAACCCAGGGTCTCGGAAATCGGACCGGAAACGGAAAAGGCGGCGCGCTGTTCATCCTTGGTGGCGATGCGCAGGTCGGCCTTGGCCGTGAATGTATCGGTGGGGGCGGACGTGGTGACATTCACCAGACCGGCCGACGCCGCCTTGCCGAACAGGGTGCTCTGCGGCCCGCGCAGCACTTCCACCCGGTCCAGATCGATCAGGTCGGTGAAGGCTTGGGCCTGGAAGGCCAGCGGCACATCGTCGATCACCACGGCCACGCTGGGTTCCACGCCGATGGAGAAGGCGAAGGTGCCGATGCCGCGCAGGATGATGGAGCTGTTGGCCGGCTGGTCACCCGGCGTGAAGGTCAGCGACGGCACCACCTTGGTCAGGTCGGAGAAGCTGTCCACACCGGCCCGGGCCAGGGCGTCGCCGGAAATGGCGGTGACGGCCAGCGGCACGTCCTGGAGGTTTTCCGTGCGCTTCTGCGCGGTGACCACAATCTCTTCCAGGATATCGGTGGCGGGCGCCTGCTGGGTGCCGGCGGCACCGCAAGTCAGGGCCATGGCCGACGCCGTCAGCGCCAGCCCGAAACGAAACTTGGACATAACTCCCCCAGGGGCTTTTTTTGGTCAGGCCACTTTTTACAAGAGTCCAGACCATTTCAATCCAATTTATGGGAAAGCCGTCAATGATGTGGGACGGAATCTTGTCGCACCCCGTTTTGGGGAGAGGAAAATGGGACGGGGTAGGGTCTCTATGGAAGCTCCGGGCACTCTGGTTGCCGTCTCTCCAACCGTCATCCCGGCGAAAGCCGGGAACCAGGGGTCACAAGCCCTACGGTGCGGTTTGCCTTGCTTAACGCCGCCGAGAGGTCGGGCGTTTGGTCCCTGGGTCCCGGCGTGCGCCGGGATGACGAAGGGGGGATGGGCGCACACCGGCATGACGCACCGCTCTCCCCTTACCCACGGCCATAAAAAAACCGGCCCGGACATCGGGGATGTCGGGCCGGCCAGGGAAGGAGACCGTAAACTGGTTAAGACAGGCCTTACCAGTTGAACATGGTGCCGTCCTGCAAACGGTTCACCGGCAGGTAGGCGCGGGCGTAGGGATACTTCTCCGCCAGCCCTTCATCGATATCGACACCCAGGCCCGGTGCCTCGCCCGGATGCATGTAGCCGTCGGCGAAGCTGTAGGCGTGGGGGAAGACGGCGTCGGTTTCGGCCGTGTGGCGCATATATTCCTGCACCCCGAAATTCGGCACCGACAGGCCGAAATGCAGGGCGGCGGCCATGCAGACAGGCGACAGGTCGGTGGCGCCATGGCAACCGGTCTTCACCTGGTACAGGTCGGCGAAGCTGGCGATGCGGCGCAGATGGGTGATGCCGCCGGCATGGACCACCGTGGCGCGGATATAATCGATCAGCTGGTTCTGGATCAAATCCTTGCAGTCCCAGATCGTATTGAAGATCTCACCCACGGCCAGCGGCGTGGTCGTGTGCTGGCGGATCAGGCGGAACGCCTCCTGGTTTTCGGCCGGGGTCGCATCCTCCAGCCAGAACAGGCGATAGGGTTCCAGGTCGCGGCCCAGACGGCCGGCTTCGATCGGGGTCAGGCGGTGATGGACATCGTGCAGCAGATGCACGTCCCAGCCCAGCGCATCGCGCGCCGCCTGGAACAGCTTGGGCACGGAATTCATATATTGCGGGGTGGACCAGATATTCTCAGTCGGCAGGTCATTGTCCGCCGGCTCATAGAACATCTTGTCCTTGGACACGCCATAGGTGCTGGCCAGACCCGGCACGCCCGATTGCAGGCGGATGGCCTTGTAGCCCATCGCCTTGTATTTCTGCGCCTCTTCAAGCGTCTGCTCGACATTCTCGCCATTGGCATGGCCATAGACCATCACGCCCTTGCGGCTGGCCCCGCCCAGCAGCTGATAGAGCGGCATGTTGGCGGCCTTGGCCTTGATGTCCCACAGCGCCATGTCCACGGCGGCGATGGCCGACATGGTCACCGGACCGCGGCGCCAATAGGCACCCTTGTACAGATACTGCCAGATATCCTCGATCTGGTGGGCGTCGCGGCCGATCAGGCAGGGGATGACATGTTCGGTCAAGTAGGAGACGACGGACAGTTCGCGCCCGTTCAGGGTCGCGTCGCCCAGGCCGGTCAGTCCGTCTTCGGTTTCGATCTTCAACGTCACGAAATTGCGGCCCGGCGACGTCACGATCACACGGGCATTCTTGATCTTCAACATGATCCCTGCCGATACGAGATAAATTGGCTTGACCAATTGCCGACAAGTGTCAGCACTTGTCAACGGTGAAACGTTCAAGGCTGGGCAGCAGCGCCACGCCTTGGGTGATGCCTATGCGCCGACCCACAGGATCGGCTGGCGCAGCGGGTAGTTACGGATGATCTCCGCATCCGTGGGGTCGGGGTCCAGGCGGTGCCAGAGGGTCAGGTAATCCGCCCGTCCCAGGGCCAGGCCGCCGAACAGCAGGCTGGGCTGGCGCACCGGCCAGTCGGCCCAGGCCTCCACATCCGGCGGCTTCGGCCAGGTCGATTTATCGGCGATGAACGGTGCCATCCAGGTGAGCGCCTCGGCGATGGAACCGCCCTGACCGCCCTGGTAATGCCAGAGATCGTCGTTCAGGTCCGACAGGATATGGGCACAGGCCGCCAGGACATCCAGATTGAACAGGCAATAGGCATAGGGTTTGGTACGCGCCAGTTCCAGCGGCTGCGACCCGTCGGCGGCGATCTGGCCCGGGATCAGCGCCTTGATGCGCGCCCTGGCCTGTTCGGTCTCCGCCCCCCGGCCCGTCAGCCGGGCGAATTCCGCGACCTGCAGGGCCCAGCAGGTGCCGTGATTGTTCTTCTGGTCGCGCTCATCGATGCCGTTGGCGGAAGTGGTCATCCAGGTCAGATAGGCGTTGAACCAGGCGATGGTGGGGGTATAGACCGCCTCCCCCGCCCGTGCGCGGCGCAGGATGGCGGTGGCACGCGCCACCTCCACCAGATGCAGCGTATCGATGATGCCGATGCCGCGGCCCGTATTGACGCCGATCACCGCCTGGGCATGGTTCAGATGCGGGCTCATCCGTGTGGCCGGCGCCACGAACCAGGCGCGCAGATGGCGCTCCGCATATTCGGCGAAGGTCACATCCCGCGTCAGCCGGAACGCTGCCGCCAGGGCCGGCAGCTGCACGGACAGGCGGATCAGCGCCTCGCGATGGGCGGTGAACTTGTCGGGGTTGGAATAGCCGTCACGGCGGATATAGGGGCCGCCTGGATTGGCCGGGTCCGGCCACCAGTAATCGCCCTCCGAATAATAATCATGCGGGCTGCCGGGACTGCGCGGGGCCGGGAAATCGGTGATGGTAGTGGGGGCTTCGGCCAGATAGCGCCTTGCGGCGGCAAGCACCCTGCCCCGCTCACCCGCCGCCAGATCAAGGCCGGGCGGCAGGGCGGCACCGGCCGTCCCTGCCAGTGACAGGGCCAGCGCGGAGCCCAGGCAGAAATCCCGCCGCCGCATGGCCCTAGCGCCGCTTCGCCAGCTGGTACTCGTAAAGCGACGGGGCGTCCGTCACCGCCTGCCCCGTCGCCTCCACATAGGGGGCGGGGTTGTAGCGCACGGTGATCGGGCGGTTGGCATGCAGGCCCACCACCCGTTCCCCCGGCCCTTCCAGGCCGCTGGTCACCGCCACGCTGGCATCGGCGGGCACGGTATCGGGCATGATCAGCCGCGCGTTCCACACGGTGTTGTACAGTCCATGGCCCGGCTTCCAGTAGGAGGCGCCGCCACCCACCCATAGCCGGTACTGCCATTCACCCTTCTTCTGTGCCGGATCGGCCCACATGGTGATCTGGTCGAACAGGTTCTGATGGTTCGACCCGCTATGCTGATCGATGATCGCCTCGCGCTTCACCTGCGACCGCAGGAACACGGCGCGGGTGGAGCGGGTATTGACCGACAGCGGGTGGATGACGGGGTTCTCCACCCTCAGATCCTTGACCAGCACATTATGCGCCGCCCCGACATGGACGGAATAATGCGCGCGGCGCTCGCCGCTGGTGGTGATGTCGGTGATGGTCAGGTTGCCGGCATTGTCGGTCAGGATGCCGCTGTCCGACTTGTCGATGGTCAGATGCCGTATCCAGCCGTCGAACACGCCGGTCATGTAGATGCCGTTATATCCCTGCTCCAGATGATGGCCGAAGGAGGGGCTTTCTGGGAATTGCAGGCGCAGATTCTGGATGCCGACATTGGTCAGATGCGGCCAGTGGGTCAGCACTGCCGGCTGGTCCGCCCGCACATCATGCAGCAGCGGATCGCCTAGGGTGATCTTCTTGCCCTTGATCGCCGTGACGCGGGTGGATTGCACCACCACGGCCCGGTCGGGGGAGGTCCAATGGTGCGACCCGATGGGCAGGTCGGTGTCGCCATAAAGCGATTTCAGGATCCGGCTGTCCTTGCCGTCCACCGGGAACCATTCCACCCGCAATACGTCGCCGACCTTCAGACGCGACGTGTCGTCGATGGTGAGCGTGCGGTCGAACTGCTTGCCGGAAACGCCCTTGGCCAGCACGGGATCGCGCTTGTCCATGGCCGGGTCGTAGGAGGCGGGGCGGGTCCGGTCGGGACCCACGAAGATCATGCCGCCGCCCCAGCTATATTCGGTGAACAGGTAGTTGATGTTGTGTTCCGGTTCTACCTGGTACTTGTTCTCCCGCACCAGATATTGCCGAAGTTCATCGAAATCATGGCTGTTGTCGATCATCTTCAGTGGCCGGGGAAAGAACAGCTCGCTGCCGTTCGGCCCGTCGCCGGCCCCGTCCAGGACGATGTCGCTGCGGGTGATGCGCAGCACCTCGGTGATCTGGGTGCGGCCCTTGGGGAACCGCAGGGTGACCTTGCCCTGCACTTTGTTGGCGGCATCGATGGCGCGCAGCACGGCCTTGGTATCGTCCAGGCCATCATCGGGGATGACGCCATGGTCGGTGACATTGACGATGGTGCCCGTATCCTCGGGGATGGCGGCCAGACCGAAACCGTAGCCGGCATAGGAATAGTCGGGCAGCGGGGTTGCGGCCCGGGTCGCCTTGTCGGTGAGGATTTTCGGCAGGTCGGCGGCGGTGGCCGTCAGGGCGGTGGTGGACAGGGCCAGGGCCAGCCAGAGGTGGTTACCAAGCTTCATGTGGTTCACTCCTTAGGGAGCCTTTGTTACGGCCTCTTCCACCGTCATCCTCGCGAACGCGGGGATCCAGCATAAGCGGCGTCTGCCGCGACATGGGCCATATCGGCGCTGACCGCGCCTCACGCTGGATTCCCGCTTACGCGGGAATGACGGTGGAAGAGGCTGAAACCAGCCTCCATCAGAACTTCGCCCGCACGCCTGCGGAGAAGCGGCGTTCGGACAGAGCGTAGCTGTTCAGCGCCGTCTCATTGAAGTTGCTGTATTCCGACGTCGCCGACTTCTTCGGCAGCAGGTTCTGGGCCTGCAGCGACACCGAGATGCCCTTGGTGATGTCGTAACCGACCTGGGCGTCCAGCTGCGACCGGGCGCCGATGAAGCTGGGCCGGCCTTCGGAGAATTCGAACACCGCCTCGTCGCGGTAATTATAGGCAACGCGGGCGGAGAACGGCCCCTTCTCGTACAGGCCGATCAGGTTGTAGCTGTTCTTCGACACGGCGACCAAGGGGAAGCCCGCATTATCCTCACTGTCCGAATAGGTGTAGTTGGCGATGAAGCCCAGCCCGTCGAACGGTGCCGGCAGGAAATCCAGGAACTGCTGGATACCGACCTCGAACCCCTTGATCTTGGCGCTGGCCAGGTTCTCCGGACGGGAGAAGGTCAGTTCGCGGCCCTGCGGGTCCAGGTTGGTATCCGTCCCCGTGGTCACGAAGCTGGCGATGAAATCATCCACATCCTTGTAGAAGATGGCACCGGAGATCAGCGAGCTTTTACCCGTGTAATATTCGAAGCTGATATCGCCCTGGGTGGAAACCGGCGGCTTCAGCTGGGCATTGCCACCGGTGACCGACAGGTTGGTGGCGTTGAAGAAGGTCGATGGCGCCAGATCGGCGATCGACGCGCGCTGCATGGTCTGCGAGGCGGACAGGCGGACCAGGAAGTCGTCGGTGACGTTGAATGCGATATTCGCGCTGGGCAGGACGTTGGTATAGGAATTCTTGTCCTGCACCGGCGTGCTGACCGTGCCGACATTCAGGAACGTGTCCATGGTCAGGCGGGTGCGGGCCACGCGCACGCCGGCATTGGCGCGGAACGGGATGTCCCCGATCTCGCCTTCCCCCGACACCATCAGGTACCCGGCCAGCGTCTTCTCGCTGAACGTGTAATCGCGCTGCGAATTGGGCAGCAGGGTGGAGCGGTCATCCGGGTTGCGGTTGGGCTCCGCGGCTTGCGCGCGGGTGAAGACGTAATCATAGGTCGGCGCGGTGCTGAGGAAGCTGCGCGGGAAATTGCC
The DNA here is from genome assembly GCF_048066115.1 of Niveispirillum sp. KHB5.9. Taxonomy (NCBI): domain Bacteria; kingdom Pseudomonadati; phylum Pseudomonadota; class Alphaproteobacteria; order Rhodospirillales; family Azospirillaceae; genus Niveispirillum; species Niveispirillum sp. KHB5.9. Next base: position 509,122 of record NZ_JBLTYX010000001.1, read on the forward strand.
GGGGATGTCCTTCAGGAAATCGCCGGCATCGATCAGTTTCAGATAGGGCTCGATCTCCGTGCGGGTCGGGGTCACCTGGCTGCGATAGGCGTTGGACCGTGCGCCCAGGTCGGTATAGCGCCCGCCGGCGGAAATCTTGATGCCGCTTTCCAGCTCGTAACTGACATCCAGCTTGCCCGTCCATTCATCCAGCACACCCAGCAGCCGGTTGGAGCGAACGCCGTTGGTGGCGGGGTTCCAGGAGGCGTAGTTGGTGGGGTTGAACGTTCCGCCAAGCGCCAGCGAGGGCACGGTATTGTCGCGGAAATCGAAGGTGCCGGGCACGGCGGCCGTGGCCTGCAGCGTGATGATCTGGATGGTCTGATCAATCGTGCCGCGGCTGTAATAACCATCGGCCTCCACCGTCAGGCCGTCATCCTCGTACTTGCCGTTCAGGCCATAGAGGAAGCTTTCCGTGGGTTCGTTGCGGATTTGGCCGGCGCTGGTGACGGTGCCGTTGGCCGTGCCGGCGACCACCATCCCATCCTCGGTCACCCGGTTGGTGACGGCATTGGTGCCCGTGGGCAGGCGGAAGGCGAAGAAATCCTGGTGACGGCCGGTGACCAGCTTGGAATAAAGCGCGTCGGCGGTGATGGTCAGTTCCGGTGTAGCCTCGAACTGGATGGCGCCGTTCAGGCCGGTGCGCGACCGGTCGACCACGAAATTCTCATACTGCAACAGCACAGGCGTCTGGTTCACGCCGGCATTGGTGCCCGTATAGGTGCGGTTCAGGAAATTGTTGCGCTCGAACGCCTGGGTGGTCGAGGTGCGCTTCTGATATTCGCCGGCCAGCATCACGCCGATGCGGCCTTCGGCGAACTTGGTGGTGCCGAAGCCGGTGAAGGCCGGTTCGATCTTGTCGGAGACCTGGGAATAGACGCCCTGGGTCTGGAAGGAGAAGGTGGGCTCCTTGAAGCTCAGGGGCTTGGGCGTGGTCAGGTTGACCGTGCCGCCCAGCCCGCCTTCGGCCTGTGCTGCCAGTGGCGTCTTATAGACGGCCAGCTTGCCGAACAGGCTGGACGGCACGCTGTCCAGGCCGGACGAGCGGCCCAGTTGGTCGTTCTCCGGCGGCGACAGACGGGCCGACCAGCCCAGCAGGGTGCGGCCGTCAACCTCCACGCGGACCTGCTGCAGGCCGCGCACCGACACCGACTGGCCTTCACCGAAGACGCGGGTGATCTGCACGCCGGTGACGCGCTGCAACGCCTCCGCCACATTGACGTCGGGCAGCTTGCCCACATCCTGGGCGGTGATGACGTCCATGATCTGCGGGGCGTCACGCTTGATCTCGGCTGCCTGCTCCAGCGAGGCGCGCAGGCCGGTGACGATGATCTCTTCCAGGATCGGCGCGTCAGTAGCGGCATTGTTGGCACTCTGTGCCAGGGCCGGCGTCACGGCCAGTGCGGCCAGCGACACGCCGCCCGCGAACATGGATATACGATGAGCCCGAATGGCCATTTCCTGTCCCTCCCATGTGGCGCGGCACCCTTCCGTTCTGGCGTGAAGTGGTGCCGTCTTTTCTTTGGATGATCTTTGACCGCCCGACCCGGCGTGCCGGTGCATTGTCCGGTCCGGGAGGTCGATGGCCACATGATGGGATGGGCGGGAAAAGCTGTCAACAAATTTGTATGACAACTTTGGTATGGCCGGATGCCTGTTACCTCAAGGCAACGCCTTGGTTTGGCCTGGACGGTCAAGCGGTGAGGTGAAGTGGTTGTCTTATAAGGAAATCACCGCACCGGCACAGCGAAATCCACCCGTTCCGCCCGCACATGGGCATCCCAGGCGGCACGGTCGGTGAAGCCGCCCTGCCCCTTGCTCCAGGCCGATCCGGAATAATAGACAAACGGCTTGCCTGGCGTGACGCGCAGCAGGACCAGGTGATTGTCGGCATCCTGGCGGATTTCCGCGATCATGGACGGGTCCACGCGCAGGGCCACCATCATGCGCCCGCGCGCCGGATCATCCGGGCCCCACCAGGAGATCACGCCCTTTTCCCGGTCCACGGTCAGATCGCCGCCATTGCCGGTGGTCTTCTTGCCGATACCGATACCCACGATCAGCGGGTCCGGGCTGTCTGACGAGATGGTGGAAACCATCCGGGTGAAATGTGTGCCCAGCGGCAGCGTGAAGCGCCGTGTTTCCCAGGCCTTGCGCGTCACATCCACGGGCCAGGGGGCGTAATCCACCTCAAAATCGGCGGCATCCGGGCCGTTCTTCAGGATGCGATAGGTCTGGTAATTGCGCGAGGTCCACAGCTTGTTGTCATGCCAGATGCCCAGGCCACCGGCACCGCGCCCCTGCCCGACATTGTAGAAATCCAGCCCTTCGCCCAGGTCGCTGTGATAATCTCTGGTGCGCAGCTGGCGGTCCATATAGGGCCAGACCACCTTCTTGCCCCAGCTGTCGATGCCGGAACCGGACGGCGGTTCCGCCGCTTCCAGCGCATGGCCATAGATGCGGTGAGCGGTGCGATCATTCTCCCACATCAGGTCATCATAACGGTAATCGGCCAGGGTTACGGCGGCACGCGGGCGCTGGTCGGCTGGCGGAGCCAAAGCGGCGGCCGGGGTCTTTTCCTGCGATAATGAGACAGCGGGGACAAGAATGGCCAGGGCCACGGCCCCGATAAGGGCGCGTCCGTTCCAATACATATGACAACCTCCCATTATCCGGCATTACACCGGGTCGACCATTGTTCCAGTCGGTGTTAGAATAGGGATAACTGTCGGAGACTGATATGACAAGTAGGGTTGCAGTGGCACGGCCAACGGACGGGAACGAGGATGCGGTGCGCAGCATCTCCCTGACCGATGAGCTGTTCGGCAAGCTGGAGGCCAAGATCCGGTCAGGCGACCTGGTCCCCGGTTCGCGCCTGCCCACCCAGAAGGAGATCGCGGAGACCGAGAATGTCAGCCGCACGGTGGTGCGTGAGGCGGTGGCGCGGCTGATGGCCCAGGGTCTGGCCGTTTCGCGACAGGGGTCCGGTATGTTCGTGGCCGACACCGCCGAATATCGCGCCTTCCAGATCACCCGTGACGAGCTGAACGAGCTGGCCGATATCGTGAAGCTGCTGGAAATGCGGCTGGGGGTGGAGACGGAGATGGCGGGGCTGGCCGCCGCGCGCCGCACCACGGCCGATATCGGTGCCATCCAGGATGCGCTGCAGGTGATGCAGGACCAGCAGGGCGACCCGGTGGCCGCCGCCAAGGCCGATACCGCCTTCCACCTGGCCATCGCGCGCGCCACCCAGAATGATTATTACGCGCGATTCGTGGAATTCCTGGGCCTGCGGCTGGTGCCGCCGCGCAATCTCTATCTGCGTGACCAGCCGGCCGAAGCGCACAAGGCCTATGCCGCCAAGGTCCAGGCCGAGCATGAGGCCATCCTGGAAGCCATCGTCCGCATGGACCCGCAGCGCGCCCGTGATGCGGCCCGCCACCATATGCAGGAAAGCCTGACCCGCCATTCGATGCTGAGTGCCACGGCGCGCAGCAAGGGGCGGAACGGCTAGAGCGGCTTGCCGACCCCCCGACTGAGGGAACGTATGACGCCTTGACCGGCAAGGCCGAAGTTGTATGATAACTTTCAAGCGGCAAAGCCCGCACGGGAGGAACCATGCAACGACGCGTTTCCACGGGCGGCCCTCCGCTCGCATCCGCCATTCCGCATCTGGAAGCCCGCACGTGAGCGGCGAGTGTGAAGGCGTCATCGCCGCCGCCGCTTCGAAGGCGCGGGGCTATCGCTGGGTGATCTGCGGCCTGCTGTTCGCGGCCACAGCCATCAACTATATCGACCGCCAGATGATCGGCGTGCTGAAGCCGGTGCTGTCCGCCGATCTGGGCTGGACGGAGGCGGAATATGCCGACATCGTCTTCTGGTTCCAGGCCGCCTATGCCATCGGCTTTCTGGGCGTGGGCCGGTTCATCGATGTGATCGGCGCGCGCTTTGGTTACGCCATCGCCTTTTTCTTCTGGACGCTGGCCCATTGCGCCCATGGCATGGCGCATACCGTCACCCAGTTCGCCATGGTGCGCTTCGCGCTGGGCGTGGGGGAGTCGGGTAATTTTCCGGCCGGGCTGAAGGCCGTCACCGAATGGTTCCCGCAGCGGGAACGGGCTTTCGCCACCGGCATCTTCAATGCCGGGGCCAATGTCGGCGCGATCGTGACGCCGCTGCTGATCCCCGCATTGACCATGGCCTATGGCTGGCGCGCGGCCTTCGTCATCACCGGCCTGTTCAGCCTGATCTGGCTGGTGGCTTGGCTGGCGCTCTACCGCTCGCCGGAAAAGCATCCGAAGGTGACGCCGGAAGAACTGGCCCTGATCCGCAGCGATCCGGCGCCCAAGGTGGAACGTATGCCCTGGCGCCGGCTGTTCCTGGTTCGGGAGACCTGGGCCTATGCGGTGCCGAAGTTCCTGACCGATCCGATCTGGTGGATGTTCCTGTTCTGGCTGCCGGATTTCCTGGGCCGCCGCTATGGGCTGGACCTGAAGAGCTTCGGGCCGCCGCTGGTGGCCATATATCTGCTGTCCGATGTGGGCAGCGTGCTGGGCGGCTGGGCATCGTCGCGGATGATCCGGGCCGGGTTTACGCCCAACCGGGCGCGCAAGCTGACCATGTTCCTCTGTTCGCTGGCCGTGATGCCCGTGGTGGGGGTGCAGTATGTCGATAATCTGTGGCTGGCGGTGCTGCTGATCGGCATTGCCACGGCGGGGCATCAGGCGTTCTCCGCCAATCTGCTGACCCTGCCGTCCGATCTGTTCCCGCGTGCCGCTGTCGGTTCCGTCGTGGGGATCGGCGGTACGGCCGGCGCCATCGGCGGCATGATGATCGCCAAGTTCGTGGGCTATATCCTGGGGGCCACGGGTTCCTATGCCCTGATCTTCGCCGTGGCCGGCACCGCCTATATGTTCGCGCTGGTGGCCCTTCACCTGCTGAGTCCGCGTCTTGCCGCCGTCAACCCCGCCAAGGAAGCGCCATGAAGAAGCCCAACGCCCTTGCCCTTCTCGCCCTGGCGCCGCTACTGGTCCTGCCCGCCCTGACCGTGACGGCAACGGTACAGGCCGCGTCCACCGCGCAGGCACCGGCGGCCCGCGCCGCCATCGATACGGCGGTGACGCTGGCGCGCTGGCAACTGGCCCATATGGACAGCAGCCACATTCCCCGCGCCACGGGCGGCACCCGCAATCCGCGCGGCTGGGAACAGGCGGTGTTCTGGATCGGCATGACCGAACTGGCCGATGCCGGGGCCGCCCCCGACATCGCCAAGGCGGTGATGGAGATGGCCAAGGCCAATGGCTGGCAGCCGGCCAGCCGCCCCTATCACGCCGACGACCATGCCATCGCCCAGGCCTATCTCTGGGCGGCGGCCAAGCAGGGGGCCGGGCCGGCGGCGGTGGAACCGACGCGCAAGCTGTTCGATCAGGTGCTGGCCAATCCGGCGCGGGTGAACCTAGCCTTCTATGTGCCGCCGTCGGGCTATAACGACGCGGAGTGCTTGAAGCGCTGGTGCTGGTGCGACGCCTTGTTCATGTCGCCGCCGGTGCTGCTGGAACTGGCGCGGCAGACGGGCGATACGCGTTATCGCGACTTCGCCATGGCGGAATTCTGGGCCACCACCGACTTCCTCTATGATCCGGCCGAGAGCCTTTATTACCGCGACAGCCGCTTCTTCGAACGCCGCGACGACAAGGCCCGCAAACTGTTCTGGAGCCGGGGCAATGGCTGGGTCCTGGCCGGCATGGCCCGTTCCATCCCGCTGCTGGAAGCGGGCAGCCCCGACCGGGTGCGAATGGAGGCCCTGTTCAAGGAAATGGCCGTGAAGATCAAGGCCACGCAGAAGCCGGACGGTTACTGGCCGCCCTCGCTGCTGGGGCCGGAGGACAGCCCGCCGGAAAGCAGCGGCACGGCGTTCTACACCTATGCCATCGCCTGGGGCGTCACCGCCGGCCTGCTGGACCGCGTGACGTACGAGCCGGTGGCGCGGCGCGGCTGGAACGCGCTCACCCGCTCCATCCAGCCGGACGGTCGTCTGGGCTGGGTGCAGCAGGTCAGCGACCGGCCGGAACAGGTGGAACCCCAGGACACGCAATATTACGGCGTCGGCGCCTTCCTTCTGGCAGCCAGCGCCGTGTCGAAACTCTGACCGTTCCATCGCCGGAGGCGACCTTGTTCGAAAAGACCTATTACGCGACGCATCCCACCATGATGGACGGGGCGTCGAATGAGGAGCTGCGCGACCGTTATCTGGTCGGCGGCCTGTTCCGTACGGGCGAACTGGTGCTGACCTATTCGCATGGCGAACGGTTCATCATCGGCGGCGTGGTGCCGACGGGAGGTGCCCTGTTCCTGCCCGTGCAGACGGAGCCCGCCAGTGCCGCCGGCCACCCGCTGCTGGAACGCCGCGAAATGAGCGTCGTCAATATCGGTAGCGATGCGGGTGCGGTGGAAGTCGATGGCCAGCGCCTGGACCTCGCCCCGCGTGAGGCGCTGTACATCCCCATGGGCAGCAAGGATGTGCGCTTTTCGGGCGATGGGGCCCGTTTCTACCTGCTGAGCGTGCCGGCGCATCGCGCCTGTGCCCTGCGCAAGCTGAGCCTGGATGAAGTGAAGCCGATGCATCGCGGCAGCCTGGAGACCTCCAACGCCCGCTCCATCTATCAGCTGATCCTGCCGCACACCTGCGACAGCGCCTCGCTCTGCCTGGGCATGACCATCCTGGAGCCGGGCAGCGTGTGGAACACCATGCCGCCGCACCTGCATGAACGGCGGTCGGAGATCTATCTCTATTTCGATCTGGAGCCCGATGACCGGGTCTTCCACTATATGGGCCAGCCCGACCAGTTGCGCCACATGGTGATGGGCAACGAGGAGGTGGTGATCTCCCCGCCCTGGTCGGTGCATATGGGTTGCGGGACACGATCCTACAGCTTCATCTGGGCCATGGCCGGGGAGAACCTCGATTACAACGACATGGATGTGCAGGACATTTGTCAGCTCTGTTGAAGTTATTTGCCTGAAGCCACCGCCTGGAAATAGGCCAGCGTCTCGTTCTCCAGGGCGCGGACCCAGGCGGTGGGCCAGTGGGACAGTTTCACGATGACGGTCCGGCTGGCCGGATCAACCCAGATGAATTGGCCATGCACACCCTTGGCCATGAAGGCATCGCTGTCCGGCAGGGTCCACCACTGGAACTGGTAACCCTGGACCCGGTCCGGGGCCGCCGGTTCCGTGCCCTGCGGCACGGTTGACTGCACCACCCAGGCGGCGGGCACCACCTGCCTGCCATTGGCCTTGCCGCCATTCAGCATCATCAGGCCCAGCCGGCCATAATCGCGCAGCCGGGCGTTGAAGCCGGCACCCGACCAGGCCCGGCCCACACCCGGCGGCCCGTCCAGCAGCCAGTAACCCGCCGCCTCCATCCCCGCCGGCTTCCACAGCCGGTCGGCCATGTAGTCGGCCAGGGGCCGCTTGACGGCGCGTTCCAGCACCCAGCCCAATACTCCCGTCTCCAAAGTGGAGTAATTGAAGAACTCGCCGGGCAGATGGTCGCGGCCGATACCCGTCGCCATGTCGGCGAAGCGGGCCCGGCCGGTGACCATGCTGTTCTCGTACAATTCCTCCATCTGGCTTTTCTGGCCGAATCCATAGGTCTCCCGGAAAGCCGCACCGGAGCGCATCAACAGGGCCTGACGGATGGTCACGTCCTTATAACCGTCACCCACCAGTTCCGGGACATAGCGGGTCAGCGGATCATCGACGCTGCCGATCAACCCATCCTCGATCGCCAGCCCGATCAGCAGCGACGTGATGGATTTCGCCATGGAGAAGGAGATGAACCGCGTCTCCGGCCCGCTATTGTTGCGGTAGATCTCATGCACGATGCGCCCGTCGCGGATGACCAGCATGGCATTGGTGCGGGTACGTTCCAGGAAGTCCGCCGTCGTGCGGCGCTGGCCCTCGAACTCATAGGTGATGTCCAGCGCGCTTATGTCTTCCGGCAGCTTCCAGACCTTGGCGCCATTGGCCACGGGTGCCGTATCGAAAATCTCGTCCATGTGGCGGAAGGCCAGGCCGTTCAGCTTTTCCCCATAGAGTGCGCGGCGCGCCTCCTGCTGGCTGGGGGAAACCTGCGCGTTGGCCGGCAGGGTCAGCAGGGCGAGCGCCAGGGCGCAGCGGATCATCGGTGATTTCATCGGCTACTCCTGGGGTTCGGTGCGGTGGACGGCATAGGGCGGCGGGGGCGGTTCCCCGCCCTCGATGGCAGGGGCCAGCAGGGCGATGGCCCCATCCGCCAGCCGATCGATCCCGTGGGATAGCGACTGCCCGGCATGGGACCAGTAGAGCCAGAGGGCGGAGTTCAGGAAGAAGACATGCGTGGCCAGATCATACAGGGCCGCGTCCGGCCAGGTCGATCCGAAGCGCTTCAGATGCCCGATGATGATATCGGCGAACATGTCGGCATGCCGGCGGGAAATGGCGCGCAAGTCGGGGAAATGCTCCATGGCCTCGTTCATCGACAGGTCGAAATCGATGGCGGCCTCCTCCCGCTTGATATGGGTGATCCAGGCGCGGATGAAGCCACGCCAGTCGCCATCGGCAACAACCACCGGCGCTGTCGCGATGGCCCGGATATCGGCCAGCTTCAACTCGTACAAAGCCAGGATGATGGCTTCCTTGTTGGGGAAATACTGATAGATCGACCCGACGGAGATGCCCGATTCCCGGGCGATGTTGGGGGTGGTCACCCCCTTGGGCCCGTCACGTTTCAGCAGGCGGTGCGTGGCCTCCAGCAGACGGCGGATGCTTTCCTTAGAGCGTTCCTGCACTGGCACCTTGCGCGGCCGCAGCGGTGCGTCCGGCTTCTGCTTCTCGTCCATCCCCACCTTCCCGCCGGCCGATCATCGACCCCCGCCCCCTCCATTGCCGCAAAGCGTGTCACCCCGTCAATCAGGGGCTTGTCCAAAATACAAATATGAATAAACATTCGTATCATTGACGTATTTCCGATCCACCCCGAATGATCCCGAGATGATGACGAAACGATTGGTTCCCTTGATGCTGATCCTAGGCATGCTGGTTTCCGGCTGTGATGGTGACACGTCCCCGCTCCTGCTGGCCCCGCCCGACATCACCCTGACCGACCAGGAAAAGACGGAGCTGGCTGCCGGTCTGAAGCCGGAAAGCTGGTTCCTGGGGCAGCTGAAGGGCCCGCGCGAGAAGCTGGACGGCGATCCGCTGGACCCCAAGCTGCAATTCCTGTTCGAACAGACCCGCCCCGCCGCTTCGGCGGAGACGTTCAAGAGCGAGATGGCGCTGTTCGCAACGGCGGAGGGGCGGGCCGCCATCCGCAGCGGCACCGACCGCCGCTGGACCGTGCGCACCGCCCTGTCGTCCGACATGGCGTCGGTGGAGGATAGGACCGTCAAGGGTCGTGGCGGCAACGACATTCCCATCCGTATCTACAGGCCGAAGGTCGCCGACGCCGGTGCCCTGCCCGTCCTGGTCTATTTCCATGGGGGCGGCTTCGTCTTCGCCAGTATCAAGGCCATGGACCGGGCCGTGCGCCTGATGGCCAACGAGGCGGGGATGATCGTCGTTTCCGTCGATTACCGGCTGGCCCCGGAAACCCCCTATCCCGCCGCCCATGACGATGCGGAGGATGCATGGCTGTGGGTCAGGGCCAATGCCGCCAGCTTAGGCGGCGATCCCGAACGCCTGGCCATGGGCGGCGACAGCGCCGGCGGGCACCTGACGGCGGTCACCTCGCTGCGCCAGGTTGCCGCCGGACGGCCAGGGCCGCTTTACCAGTTGCTCTATTATCCGGCCCTGACCATGGAAACCGATGACGGTTCCTACAGACTGTTCAGCAAGGGTTACGGGCTGGACCGACCCTTCATCGATGCGGTGATCGGGATGGCGTTCCCCGATCCCGCCACCCGCGCCAGCCCGGAAGGCAGTCCGCTGAACGCCCACAGCCTGAAGGGTATGCCGGCCACCATCCTGGTCACCGCCGGCTTCGACCCGCTGCGCGACCAGGGGCGGCGCTTCGCCCGCCGGCTGGAGGAGGATGGGGTCAGCGTCACCTATCTGAATTACGGCTCCCTGACCCACAGCTTCCTCAACTGGTCCGGCGTCATCGGGGAGGCGGAACATGCCGCCCGCCAGACGGCATCCCTGCTGGGCCAGGCCATCCGCAGCCGGCCGGGGGCGCTGGCCACCGGGAACTGACTGCTGGGAACTGACCTTATGCCGGGGCGGTGATACACCGCCCCGGTACCTGCCGTTTCGCCGCCGAATGACGGCGCTTCGCCGCGATTTTGCCTGCATATTGTCCGTTCGCCGACTTCTCCCCGGCTGGAATGAGGGGCACCATGCCCTTGCAATTCCAACGCAAAGCCACGCCCGGCGCCCTCCGCCGACTGGGGAGATTTCCGATGAGCCATCTGCACGCGCTGACCGCTGCCATTCTGGGCGCGGATAATGCGACACGCCTGCTGGACCTGTTCGACATCCGCCCGGCCCTGCGCGACACGGAGGGGGCGGAGGTGCCGCGGGCGGTGATTGCCAAGGCGTTGACCATCGTGCTGTTCCAGCGTCTGCTGGACGAGGTGCCGGAGGGCGCACGTTATGTGCGTGAACAGGCGCCCAAGGCCAAGCTGGTGTTCGACCATGGCGCGCTGCGTACCGTGGCTGCCAATCTGGGCGACCTGCCGGGCGGCACCGCCGCCTTCGGCCGCATCCTGGAACCGCTGGGCTATGCCGTGGCCGGCGTCTATCCGCTGGAACGGCTGCGCATGACCGGCCGGGCCTATGCCCATCGCGACTTCCCCGAGGATATCGCCCAGTATTTCGTCAGCGAAATCCATGTGGAGCGGTTCACGCCCAAGGCCCAGGACGCGGCCCGCGCCATTTTCGGCCGGTCGTCCGATCCGCTGGATGGCTGGGTCAAGGCGTTGCTGGACCGGCTGTCGCGCCGCCACAGCCTGCCTTTGTCCGAAGCCATCGCCCTGCTGCCGCAGTTGGCCCACGCGTTCGATCGCCATCACCCGACCCCGCGTCTGGCGGATTATGAGACGGTGCTGGCGGAATCCGCCGAGCTGGCCTGGATTTCGACGGAGGGCAACCGTTTCAACCACGCCACTGACCGCGTGCCCGACGTCATCGCCCATGCCGACGAACTGAAATCCCGCGGCTTCCCGATGAAGGAGGCGGTGGAGATTTCCGCTGGCGGTACCGTGCGTCAGACCGCCATCCGTGCCGCCCAGGTGCAGCGGCATTTCATGGCGGCCGACGGGTCCGTCATTACCCGCGCCGTGCCGGGCAGCTTCTACGAGTTCATTTCCCGCGATGCCGTCACCGTGGCCAATGATGCGGCCCCCAAGGGCCTGGACCTGCGGTTCGACAGTGCCAACGCCCAGGGCATCTTCAAGATGACCGCCGCCGGGACCGGCAATGGCCGGGCCTGACGCCGGGCTGGTCGGTGCCCTGGCCGCTATCGTCGGCGACCGTCATGTCCTGACCGATGAAGGCGACATGGAACCCTATGTCAGCGCCTTCCGCTATGGCGGCGGGCGGGCGGGGCTGGTGGTGCTGCCGGCGGATACGGCTCAGGTCGCGGCGATCCTGCGCCATTGCCATGGTGCCGGCGTGCGGGTGGTGCCGCAGGGTGCCAATACCGGGCTGGCCGGCGCGTCGGTACCCGACGGTTCCGGCAGTCAGGTGGTGCTGAGCCTGAAGCGCCTGATCGGGCGGTTCGACCTGGACCGGGCCAACCGCGCCGTCACGCTGGATGCCGGCTGGGACCTGGACCGGCTGAACGAACGGCTGGAGGCCGACGGGCTGTGGTTTCCCATCGATATTTCCGCCAGCCCCAGCGTCGGCGGCATGATTTCCACCAATGCCGGCGGGTCGCGCGTGCTGCGGTACGGGGACGTGCGCCATAATGTGCTGGGGGTGGAGGTGGTGCTGCCCGACGGCACCATCACGGCCGACCTGCGGGGCCTGCGCAAGAACAGCGCCGGGCTGGACCTGAAACAGCTGTTCATCGGCACGGGCGGCAGCTTCGGCATCGTCACCGGTGCCGTGCTGAACCTGCTCCCCCGCCCGCGCCAGACGGCCACCGCCCTGGTCGTGCCGCGCGGCGGTGACGGGGTGGGCGATCTGCTGGCCCTGTGCGAGGATCGGGCGGGTGAATTCCTGTCGGCGTTCGAGAGCATGACGGGACCGGCCCTGTCGGCCGCCCTGCATCACCGGCCGCAACTGCGCAACCCGTTCGGCGGCACCGTGCCCGATGAATGCATCCTAGTGGAGCTGATGTCGGCCACCGGCCGCGACAGCGGGCTGGACCTGGAGGCGCTGCTGCTGGGCTTGCTGGAACAGGGGTACGAGACCGGCGTGATTGTCGACGCCATACCCGGTCCGCCGGCCGATCTCTGGGCCCTGCGCCATGCCATTTCAGAAGGGTTGCGTGGGCTGGGCCGGGTCATCGGGCTGGACGTGTCGCTGCCGCGCGGCCGGATGACTTCATTCCGCCGGGCCGCGACGGATTGGGTGCGCACGCACCATCCCGACCTGCTGATCTGCGGTTTCGGCCATCGCGGCGACGGGGGCGACCATTTCAATCTGGTCATCCCAAAGGACCGTGACGCTGCCTTCCCGGCCAACACCGTGTCCGCCATCCGCCAGGGGCTGTATCGGCTGCTGGTGGAGGATTTCAGCGGTTCCTATAGCGCCGAGCATGGCATCGGCCCCGTCAACCTGTCCTATCATCAGACCTTCGCCGACCCAATCCAGCAGCATCTTTCCCGCCTGATCCAGACCCATCTGGACCCGGCCGGAATGCTGGGCCGCGTCCGCTGGTAATCCCATCCCACCCGGAGCCGACAATGATCACCGACAGCGCCCTGATGAACACCTATGCCCGCCAGGATGTGGCCTTCACGGGTGGTGAAGGCGCCTGGCTGGTGGATGAGCGCGGGGAGCGATATCTGGATTTCTCGTCGGGCATCGGGGTCACCAGTCTGGGCCATGGCCATCCGGCGGTGGTCGGGGCGCTGATGGAACAGGCGGGCCGCCTCTGGCACTGTTCCAACAATGTCCGCATTCCGTTGCAGGAACTGGCGGCCCGCCGGCTGGTCGATCACTCCTTCGCCGAGAAAGTGTTCTTCTGCAATTCCGGCGGGGAGGCGATGGAAGCCGCCCTGAAGCTGGCCCGCTATACCCAGAAGAAGCTGGGAAATCCGGATCGCTGGCGCACCATCGTGTTCGAAGGCGCCTTCCATGGCCGTACCCTGGCCACGGTGACGGCGGGCGGTCAGCCCAAATATACCGGTGGGTTCGAACCGCTGGTCGATGGGTTCGACCGGGCGCGCTTCAACGATCTTGCATCGGTGGAGGCGCTGATCGGCCCGCAGACCGCCGCCATCATGCTGGAGCCGATCATGGGTGAAGGCGGGGTGCGGGTGGCCGAACCCGCCTTCATGCAGGGGCTGCGGGGCTTGTGCGACCGGCACGGGCTACTGCTGATCCTGGACGAGGTGCAGACGGGCATCGGCCGCACCGGCCGGCTGTTCGCCCATGAGGGACAGTTCGCCGGCACCGGCATGCGGCCTGACATCGTCGCCACGGCCAAGGGGCTGGGGGCGGGCTTTCCCGTCGGCGCCTGTCTGGCGGTGGGGCCGGCCGCCACCGCCTTCACCCCCGGTGTGCATGGCACCACCTTCGGCGGCAATCCGCTGGCCATGGCGGTCGCGGGGGCGGTGCTGGATCAGGTGCTGGCGCCCGGTTTCCTGACGCGGGTGCAGGAGGTGGGGGAACTGCTGGAACGTCGCCTGCGCAACTTGCAGGCGGCCTTTCCGGCGCTGATCCAGGAGGTGCGGGGGCGTGGCCTGATGCGCGGCCTGCGCCTGATCGTGCCGCCGCCCGATCTGGTGCGTGCCGCCCTGGCGCAGCGCCTGCTGCTGGTCGGGGCCGGTGATAATACCGTCCGCCTGCTGCCGCCCCTGATCATCGGGGAAGCGGAGGTGGAGCTGGCGGTGGAGAAGCTGTTCCAGGCATTGCGCACCCTGACCTGACCGTTGCGTCAAATCAGTTCGCAAGCGGTGCGACCCTGCTAGAATGCCGGCGGTCCAACCTGCTGCACGGCTTTGACGAGATGAGCGATCCCCTGCCCCCCCTGGCCGCCATTCCACCGGATGTGGCGGCCCTGGCCGATTACGAGCCGCTGGCCAGGGAACGGATGACACCGTCCGCCTGGGCCTATTTTTCGGGCGGGGCCGGGGATGAATGGACCTTGGGGGAGAATGTCGCCGCCTTCGCCCGCCACCGCCTTCGCCCGCGTGTGCTGCGTGACCTGAAGGGCGGCGGCACCGGCATCACCCTGTTCGGTGCCGATCTGGCAGCCCCCATCCTGCTGGCGCCCGTGGCCTTTCAGAAGCTGTTGAATCCGGATGGGGAACTAGCCACGGTGATGGCGGCGGGTGCCTTGGACACCGCCATGGTGGTCAGCACCCAGGCCAGCGTGCGGATCGAGGATATCGCCGCCCATGCCAGCGCACCCCTGTGGTTCCAGCTCTATATCCAGCCCGACCGTGCCTTCACCGCCGATCTGGTCCGCCGGGCGGAGGCGGCAGGGTACAAGGCGCTGGTGGTGACGGTGGACGCACCCGTGAACGGCTTGCGCAACCGGGAACAGCGGGCGGGCTTCGCCCTGCCGCCGGGCATCGGCCCGGTCAATCTGGCCGGCATGCAGCCGCCCCCGCCGAGCCCGCGCGGTGCCCTGCTGTTCGGCACGCCGCTGCTGGATTTGGCGCCGACCTGGGCGGACTTGGCTTGGTTGCGCGGGCTGACGCGCCTGCCCATCATCCTGAAGGGCATCACCGACCCCGACGATGCAAGCCGCACCGTGGAGGCCGGCATGGATGGGCTGATCGTGTCCAACCATGGCGGGCGCACGCTGGACGGGGTGCCGGCCGGCATCGACCTGCTGCCGCCCATTGCGACGGCGGTGGATGGGGCCATCCCGGTGCTGATGGATGGCGGCATCCGGCGGGGGACCGACGTGCTGCGCGCCCTGGCGCTGGGGGCGAAGGCGGTGCTGATTGGAAGGCCCTATATCTTCGCCCTGGCGGCGGCGGGGGCGCCCGGTGTGGCCCATGTCATCCGCATCCTGCGGGCGGAACTGGAACTGGCCATGGCGCTGACCGGATGCCGGGATATCGCGTCGATCGACCGGTCGGTGCTTAATCCTCCTGACGGCGTGGCACGATAGTCAGCTGCTGCACGATGGTGTGGTCGGGCTGGGTCAGCAGGTAGCGCACGCCGGCGGCGATATCGTCGGCCTGCAGCATCCGGCCCTGCCGGACCTGTTCGCGCTGTTCGGCGTCCGTCAGTTCGCCTTCATGCAAGTCGGCGCTGGTCCGGCCGGGTTCCACCAGCGATACCCTGATGCCCTTGGGTCCCAGTTCCTTGGTCAGCGCCTCGGAAAAGCCAGCGATACCCGCCTTCATGCCGGCATAGATGGTGGAACCGGGCGCCAGGGAATGGGCGCTGGTCGATCCGATCAGAACGATATGCCCCGCCTTGCCCATATGTTTCCAGGCGGCATGGCAACTGGTGACGCAGGCGGTGAAATTGATGGCGATGGCATAGTGCAGCTCATCCGCCGTCACCTCCGTCAGGCCGCCCACGGGGACCGCGGCATTAATGATGGCGATGTCCATCCCGCCCAGATATTCGGCGGCTTTGGCGAAGAATTTTGCGGGATTGCTGGCGCCGGCCAGATCGATGGTCATGCCATCGCCGGTCCCCACCTGCCGCACCGCCTGCAGCGCATCGTCCAGATGCGCCTGCGTGCGGCCGCAGATGAACACCGTGGCCCCCTCTCCGGCCAGCCGCAGGGCGATGGCCCGGCCGATGCCGGTGGTGCCGCCGGTGATGGCGGCGCGGCGGCCGGCCAGGATGGGGGTTTGGTTGTGAGCAATCATCACGGGCTCCATGCTCTCCGTGAAGAGAACACGGGCGCGTCGCAATCGGTTCCGCATGTCCCATTGGCGGACCCCGTTGCAGGTACCCCGCATAAGCCCGGCACCGATGGTGCGGAATGGTGTCACCTGCCCGACCCTTTCCCACCCCTGCAGGAACCGGCCCATGCAAACCAAGCCCGACGATAACCCCGTCCGGGGACGCCGCCGCACGGTCATGACCGTTATGGCCCTGCTGGCCATGATGGCATCGGGGGGTGCTGCCTATATCATCTGGTCGCCGACATTGGGGGGCAGTGGCGTTGACGGTGCCGTCCAAGTAATGCCCCTTACCGCGCCTTGACCGGCCGGTCGGCGGGCAGGACGCGGCGCAATGCCAATGTCCGCGTCAGCTGGTTGACCTTCGCAGCCTCCATTTCCGCCAGGATGGGGGCGGAGCGGCGTTCCTGCATCAGGTCCAGCAGGTCGACCAGGATTTCCACATCCGTCTCGTTCAGCAGACGGGCGGCGTCCTTGGGCTTCATGCTTTCATAGATGGCGACCAGCCGTTGCAGGTCGGCCTTGGCCATGGCGGCGCGGCGGTCCAGCAGGGTGGACACATCCTGGCGCGCCTGATCCAGCCGGGCCAGCTGTTCGCCGGCCTTCTTCTCCGCCGCCGCCAGCATCTGTGCCCGCAGGTCCAGTTCCGTCTGCCGGTCGACCAGCGATTGCCGTTCCGCCGCCAGCAGGTCGGCCAGGGCCGGGTCGCAGCGGGCGGGGGGCGGTGCGTCGGTGGCCGCCGCCGGCTTGGTGGCCAGCAGGTCGGTGTAACCCTGGGCCAGGGGTGCGGCGGCGGGTGGCGGTGCCGGTTCGGCGCTGGCCACCTCCGCCGCAGCACCATTGACGCGGGCCACCATGGCGGCGGCATAGAGCGGGACGGCCAGGGCCGCGACGGCGGCGGCGGTGGGCAGCAGGCGCGGACGGCCTGTCAGCAGCTTTGCCAGTTTGGCTTTGTCAAAGGCCACGGATGGTCTCCCTGAACAGGCGCATGGCGGCACGTTCCACCGGGCCGGCCTGGGTTCTTTGTGTGGGTGCGGGCGGGGCCGGTGGTGGCGAGGCCACCTCCTCCCGCACCAGCGGCCCCAGCCGTTCCAAAGCCTGGCTGGCCGCCGCACAGGTGCGGTCGATCTCCACGCGCAGGCTTTCCGCTTCGTCCATCGTCCGGCCCAAATCGCCGGCCAGGTTCTGGGCCGCCTGGCGCAGGCTGGTGACGGAGCGTTCCGCCCCATCCACCGCGTCCGAACAGGCGCGAAGCAGGCCGCGCAGTTCCGCCTGTGCACCGCGCATCGCCGCCACGCGGCCATGCAGGCGGGCCAGCATGAACAGGGTGCCGGCGAACAGCACCGCCAGGGTCAGGTTGACCAGCGGCGCCAAAGCCTCAACGCTGGGTAAGGCCATGGATCACCTCGTCCTGGCCGCCCAGGTCGGTTTCGATGCGGATGGCAATGCGGCCATTGCGCTGGCCCATCTCCCCCTGGAACATCGCCACATGCCCGCAACTGAGCGTGGCGCGCGCATCGGTGCGGGCATCCAGGGTCAGCTGCGTGCCGGGCTTCCAGTTCAGGATATCGGCCAGATTGACCGTCGCCTGCCCCAGCACGGCGGAAAGATCGACATTGGTCCGGCGCAGCTCGCTCTTCAGGTGGTTTTCCCACATGCTGTCGCGGCCGAACTTCTCCCCCATGAACTGCTGCAGCAGGACATTGCGCACCGGTTCCAGGGCTGCATAGGGGATCAGCAGGCTTATGGAGCCCGTGCGCCCGTCCAGCTGGGCGTTGAATGTCACCTGCACGGCGGCATTGTTGGACCGGGCGATGGTGGCGAACAGCGGATTGGTCTCGATCCGTTCCGCCAGGAAGCGCACCTCCGTCAGCGGTGCGAAGGCGGAGCCCAGATCGCGCAGCACCATCTTGATCACGCGTTCGGCCAGCGCGCGTTCGATTACCGTATAGGGGCGGCCATCGATGGGGGCCGGCTCGCTGCGCCGTCCGCCCAGCAGGATGTCGACGATGGAATAGATCAGCTCGCTATCCACGGTCAGCAACAAGGTACTGTCCCATTCCTCCGCCTTGACCACGGTGATCAACGAGGGCAGCGGGATGGAGGACAGGAAATCACCGAAGCGCACGGCGGCCGGGGCCACCCCCGTCACCTCGACATTGCCCGAGGTGAGGTTGCGAAAGCTGGAACTCATCATCCGCACCAGCCGGTCGAAGATCACGTCCAGCATGGGCAGCCGGTCGTAATTCACGAAGCTGGAATTGACGATCTGGTCGATGACGCTGCGCGGAGCCGTGCCGTTGGTCTCCTCGAACTGCATCAGCCGGTCGATTTCCGACTGGTTCAGCATCTTGTCGCCTTCACCGGCCAGCATGTTCTCCCAGGCGGAATGGACATCCTCGTCCTCGCCCATGGTCGGATCGCTCATCGCCCAAACCTCCCTATTGCAGGATCAGGGTGCGCAGCAGCACCGCGTCGACCGGCACCGGGCCGGCGATGGTGCGCACGCGGCGCAGCAGTTCGGCCCGAAGCGTTTCCACGCCCAGGCGGCCCTCCAGGTCGTTCTCGTCCAGGGCGCGCAGATATTGCTGCATCTCATCCACCAGCAGCGGTTCCAGTTCCGCCAGCTTCTGCCGCTGATCGGGGACGGTGCGCAGGGTGACGCCGATCTTCATCAGCTTCACCGTCGCGGTGGACCGCAGATTGACCGTCAGTTCCGGCAGCACGACGAAACGGTCGGCCGATGCGGCGGCAGCGGCGGCGGCTGCCACTTCATCCACAGCATCCTGCGTCTGCATGCGCCCGGCGATCAGGCCGGCGCCAAGGCCGATGATGAATACGCCCGCGATAATATAGAGATGCTTGCGGGTATTCGGCCCCGGTGGCGGCAAGCGCTTCTCCAGCCGGTCAAATGTACTGTCAGTCATTCTTGACCCCACCAAAGATCATTACCCGAAATCGGGTGCATTTTATTCGGATTTTTCAGATCTCCACCTGTCGCCGTTTTTACGCCCGTTAAAAGAGCCTCGGCTAAGGTGGCGATCAGTCCACGGGTTGAAACATACCGGGGCTGGTTTCCAGAAACGTTAAAGAGCCGAGGCACCAGGGTGGCGAACCTCCTTCAGAACCTGATGGCACTTGGACCGCGGCGTCTGGTGATGCTGGGCGCGATCGCGGTGGCGGTGCTGGCATCGGTGGGCATCATCGCCTACTCCGTTTCACGGCCCAGCCTGGGCATACTCTATGCCGGGCTGGACGATGCGGAGGCCGGGCGCATTCTGGCCCAGTTGCAGACCATGGACGTCCCGCACGAGGTGGACGGTGCCGGCGGCGCCATCCGCGTGCCGGTGGATGCCATCCCCCGCATCCGCATGCAGCTGGCCCAGCAGGGCCTGCCCAGTGCCGGCGGCGTGGGGTATGAGCTGTTCGACAGCCAGGGGGCGCTTGGCCTCACCTCCTTCATGCAGAAGGTGAACAAGCTGCGGGCGACGGAGGGTGAGCTGGCGCGCACCATCCAGACGCTGAACGGCGTGAAATCGGCGCGCGTCCATCTGTCCGTGCCCGACAGTGACAGTTTCCAGCCCAATGCCACGGCACCGGCGGCCTCTGTCGTCGTCCGCTCCGTCGCCGCCGGCCTGGACCGGTCGCAGGCGCTGGCCGTGCGCCATCTGGTGGCCGCCGCCGTGCCCGGCATGCGACCGGGTGCGGTCACGGTGATGGATGCCAATGGCGTCGTCCTGGCGGCGGAGGGTGAGGCCGCCGACGGTCTGGCCCTGCTGCGGGCCGAGGAACTGCGCGCCGCGGCCGAACAAAGGCTGGCCCGCGCCGTGGAGGAAATCCTGGTGCCCAAGTTCGGACCCGGCAATGTCCGGGTACGGGTGGCGGCGGAGATCGATCTGGGGCGGGAGACGCTGCGCGAGCAGGTGTTCGATCCCAATGGCCGTGTCGAACGCTCGGTCCAGAACGTCGCCGAACGCGAAAGCGCTCAGGACCGGCAGACGGAGACCCCGACCACGGTGGAACAGAACCTGCCGCTGGAGGATGTCAACCAGGGGGCCGCCACCGGATCGCGCAGCGAGACGGCGCGCGACGAGGAGACCACCAATTACGAGATCAGCAGCCGCCAGCGCGAGCGGGTGCAGGATGCCGGCGATATCCGCCGCCTGGCCGTGGCCGTCGTGGTCAACGGCACCTACGCCACCGCCGCCGATGGCACCAGCAGCTATCAGCCGCGCAGTGCCGAAGAGTTGCGGCAGGTGGAAAATGTGGTGCGCACCGCCATCGGTTTTTCCCAGACGCGCGGCGATCAAGTGACGGTGGAGAATTTGCAGTTCCTGGCCGAACCGGCTTCGGGCGGCGGGGCACCGATCATGGTGGCCGATGGCGGCTTCGGCCGGGGCTGGCTGCCCTGGGCGGTGGCGGCGATCGCCGTCACCCTGCTGGCCGCCCTCGCCCTGCGTCCGCTGCTGGGCCGGACCATCACCGGTCTCAATCCGGAACCGGCTTTGGCCGGTGCGGCCGGCACCGCCGGCCCGCAACTGGCCGCCGACCTTGCCACGACGGATGCACCGCAGCTGGGCCATGACGCCACGCCGGGCACCGGCATCGCCACGTCCAGCGCCGGGGACGGCGAGGACGAGGATGAGCAGGACATGGATTTCGACGAGCTGATCGACCTGCGCTCCGTCGAAGGCGGGGTCAGCGCGTCCGCCCTGCGGCGGCTGGCCGCCATGGTCGACACCCATCCCGAAGACAGCATCAACGTGCTGCGCAGCTGGATCTATGAGGCCAACCCGTGACCATGCGCCCCTTCCTGTTCGACACGCATTTCCCCGGCGACAATGTCCTGGACGAACCGCCGATGGCCCCGGAACCCGTCTTTCAGACGGGCGGCTTCACGGAGGAGGATCTGGCCGCCGTCCGCGACCGTGCCTACAAGCAGGGCATGGATTTGGGTGAACGCGACGGGTTCGAACGCGGCCAGCAGGCCGCCCGCCAGTCGGCCGAGGCCCAGCATGCCCAGGCCCTTACATCCATCGACGCGTCGATCCGCACGGCCCTGGCCGAGCTGTCGGGTTTCCACCGGCGGCTGGAACATGACGCGGTGCGCGTGGTGACCGCGCTTGTTGCCCGGCTGGCCCCGCCTTTGCTGAATGCCGCCGCCGATGCGGAGCTGGATTTGCTGGTGCGCGATATCCTGCGCGCCGCCATCGGCCGCCCCCGGCTGGAAATCCGGCTTGCGCCCGCGTCGCTGGACCCTGTCCGGGCGGAGATCGAGGCGATGGCGGCCGAAGCCGGGTTCCGGGGTGAGGTGCATCTGACGGCCGACGCCGCCCTGCCCGTCGGGGCCGCCATCGCCGACTGGGGCACCGGCGGGGCCGAACATGACCCCCGCGCCCTGGAACGCGCCCTGGGCGATGCCATCGCCATCGCCGTCAGCCGCCTGACATTGGGCAGCCGAAACAAGGGCTGATCCCCTTCCCCCTCCATCCTCTCTGACCCCAAGGAACCGATCCATGGCAAATCCGCAGGCCACCTTCCCCGGCGCCAGCGCCGCCCCCGCCGAGGATGAACCCGTCGCCGTGCAGGACCGGGACGAGTTGAAGGCGATCTTCAACGTTCCCGTCAATGTCCAGGTCGTCCTGGGCTGCACCACCATGCCGGTCAGCCAGCTGCTGAAGCTGGGACGCGGTGCCGTGGTTGAACTGGACCGCAAGGTGGGCGAGGCGGTCGATGTCTATGTCAATGACCGGCTGATCGCGCGGGGCGAGGTGGTGATCGTCGACAAGGGTCACCTGGGCGTGACCATGACCGAGATCGTCAAAAGCGAACTGGGATTGATCTGAGCTTGGCCCCCCGTTCAGAAGGACGGCGTTCCATGCCGCGTCTCATTCTTCCCCTGCTGCTTCTCGCGATGCTGCTGATCGGCAGCCCCGCCCTGGCGCAGTCGATCACGTTGGATGCCGGGGCCGGGGGTTCCTCCTTCTCCGGCCGGCTGGTGCAGGTGATGGCGCTGGTCACGGTGCTGTCGGTGGCGCCGGGCCTGCTGGTCATGGTCACCAGCTTCACCCGCATCGTCGTGGTCCTGTCGCTGCTGCGCTCGGCACTGGGCCTGCAGCAGACGCCGCCCAACATGGTGCTGGTGGGGCTGGGCCTGCTGCTGACCGCCTATATTATGGGCCCGACCATGGACAAGGCGTGGGTGGAGGGCGTGCAGCCGCTGGTCGATGGCCAGATCACCGAGGAACAGGCCCTGGAACGCACCGTGGAGCCGTTCCGCGCCTTCATGAAGGCGCATGTGCGGCCCAAGGATCTGGCGGCCTTCCAGTCGCTCGCCGGCGTCGCCGGCACCCCGCCGGGCCAGACGGTGGCGGAGGTCCAGGCCGCCAATGCCGAACCCGGCCTGCGCACCCTGATCGCCGCCTTCGTGATTTCGGAGCTGCGACGGGCGTTCGAGATCGGCTTCATGCTGTTCCTGCCCTTCCTGGTGGTCGACATGATCGTGGCCGCCGTGCTGATGGCCATGGGCATGATGATGCTGCCGCCAGTGGTTATCTCCCTGCCGTTCAAGATCATCTTCTTCGTGCTGGTCGATGGCTGGCTGCTGGTCGCGCAAAGCCTGATCCGGTCCTACGGGGGCACGGGATGAACGACCAGCCCCGCCACCCCGATCCGAAGGCCCGCGCCGCTGCCCTGAATTATCGCCGGGGTGACGATGCCCTGCCCCGCGTCACGGCCAGCGGGCGTGGGGCGGTGGCGGAGCGCATCGTGGCGCTGGCCTTCGCGCATGGTGTGCCCGTGCGCGAGGATAGCGACCTGGCAGGATTGCTGGCCACCGTGGAACCCGGCACCGACATCCCGCTGGAGGCGATGATGGCCGTGGCCGAGGTGCTGAGCCACCTGTACCGCCTGAACAACCGGCTGGGCGGCGATGCCCCCCAGCCCGCCCCCTGACGACCGATACCCCTTCGCGGAGAATCCCGATGCTGAAAGTGCGCACCGACCATAAGAGCCTGAACGGCCTGGAAAAGGCCGCCTGCATCCTGCTGGCCCTGGGGGAGGAGCGCGGGTCGCGCCTGATGGAGCGGCTGGAGGATGACGAGATCCGCGAGGTCAGCTACGCCATGGCCGGGCTGGGCACCATTTCCGGCAAGGTGGTGGAACGGCTGATCCGCGATTTCACGGAGCGCTTCGCCGGCACGGGCGAGCTGGCCGGCACGTTCGACACCACCGAACGCTTCCTGTCCAAGTTCATGACCGGCGACAGGGTGTCGGAGATCATGGCCGACATCCGTGGCCCCGCCGGCCGCACCATGTGGGAGAAAATGAGCAATGTCAGCGAGCAGGTGCTGGCGACATATCTGCGCAACGAGCATCCGCAGACCATCGCCGTCGTCCTGACCAAGATCCGCGCCGATCATGCCGCCCGTGTGCTGGGCCTGCTGCCGCAGAATCTGGTGCAGATGGTGGTGTCGCGCATCATCAAGATGGAAGCCGTGCCCCGCGACGTGCTGGAGGATGTGGAAAAGACCCTGCGCAGCGAGTTCATGGCCAATTACGTCCGCACGCTGGGCCATGACAGCCACGCAATCATGGCGGAAATCCTGAACCGTACCGACAAGTCGCTGTTCGACACGATCATGGAGCCGCTGGAACGCCGCATGCCGGAAAGCGCGCAGCGCATCAAGCAGCTGATGTTCACCTTCGAGGATTTGACCCGGATGGAACCGCAGGCGCTGCAGGCCCTGATCCGCAATTGCGACACCAATGTCCTGGCGCTGGCCCTGAAGGGCCTGGACGACCAGATGCAGATGCATTTCCTGACCAACATGTCCGAACGCGCCGGCAACCTGATCCGCGACGAGATCGAGTTGATGGGCGCGGTGCGCGCCGGCGATGTGGAAGAGGCGCGCCTGTCCATCCTGCGCACCGCCAAGCAGCTGGCGGAGGAAGGGGAGATTTTGATCTCCAACCGCGGCGATGGGGCGAACGCGCTGGTTTATTGAGGGGCGGCTTCCGCGCGGAACTGCTCTGCACCTTCGCTGCCATTCTCACTACCGTCACCCCGGCGATGGCCGGGGCCCAAGTGACAAGCGCTTCGCTCTACGATTTGGGCCCCGGCCTTCGCCGGGGTGACGGTGGAAGACGCGGAGGCCGGGCAGCTCAACCCTCTCGGGATTGTCGCTTAAATCGACAGCATTCCAGGAACCGACCATCATGGCGACGGACAGGTATGGCGGCCCCGCCGCGATCGGTGCGGTGAAGGCGGCGGGTGCCGCAGCGCAGGCCGGTGCGGCCGGGCTGGCGGCGTCCTTGCGCTCGCCCACCATGCCGATGCAGGCCGGTATCCTGTCGCGTCCGCCCGACCTGCTGGCGGGCACTGCAACCCATGTGACGGGCACCCTGGGCGCCCCGACGCCGGAAGGCGACCTGCCGCTGGCCACCAGCGCCGGTCCTGTCCTGCTGCGTCCCGTACCGGGGGCCTGGCCGGCCGATCTGGCGCCGGGCAGCAGCGTTTCCATCACCATCGGCCCGGGCGCGCGGGCCAGCAATGTCCAGGCCCTGGCCACCCCGGAGCGTGCACCGTCCGTCGCCACCGGCACCCGCCCGCCCGTGGGTGGGGCGGAGGTGGCATTGCGCGGGCTGCTGGCGGCCGGAACCGATGCGACCGTGCAGACGACCAACGCCCCCCGCCCCGTCATCTCCACCAGCAGTGCGGTGGCCGCCACCGTGGCCACGAATGCCCAACCTCAGGCAGCCACCACACCGTCCACCAACCCACAGTTGCTGGCCAGCGCCGGGTCCATGCAGCCGCCCCGGCCCGGTCCCGCCATCGCGGCGGCCCCCATCCAGGAGCCCGGCCCCGGCATCGCCGCCGCACAGCGCGCCCAGGCCGTTCCCGACATTGCCAAGGGTGCCCGCGCCGGCACCCAGGATTTACAGCAGCAGGCGGCTCTGGCGCAGCAGGGCGACACCCTGTCGGCCAAGCAGGCAGGGGTGGCACCGCTGGCCGAGCTGCCCCTGCCCGACCTGCTGTCCCCCTTGCCCCAGGATGCGGCGGCAACGCAGCCCGATCTGGTGCTGGCCCAGGCGCTGGCCCATCCCGGCATGGTGGCGCGCATGGCGGCCTTCCTGCCGCGTGGCGACCGGCTGGGGGGGGCCGCGCTTATGCTCTACCTGTTCGGGGCGCGCAATGGCGGGGTGCGGGCCTGGCTGGGGGAGGAGCAGATGCGCCACCTGACGCGCAGCGAGGCGGCGGCCCTGGCGGAGATCGAGGAGGGCATGGTGCCGGTTAAGCGCATGGCATCCGACGGGTCGGTCTGGACGACGCTGCTGGTGCCGTTTCTGGAAGGCGACAGGCCATCGGTGATGCTGCTGGCCACCAATCCCGGCCTCTCCCTGCCGCCCGATCCGGACTCGGGGCCTGAAGGACAGGAGGGGGAAGAGGTGACGGCCACCGCCTTCACCCTGGGCATGGACCTGAGTGCCCTGGGACCGGTGCAGTTGAGGGGTCTATCCCTACCCGATAGGGTAATGCTGGACCTGTCGATCGCCCTGCTGCCTCCCCCGGCGCTGCGCGACTTTTTCGAGCATGTGGTCGATAAGGCATTGGCCGGATTGGAGGTGCGGTCCAGTCTGCGTCTGCATTGGGGACGCGGGCCTTTCATGGCGGAATTGATGCCGGATGGAGCGCGTGTGACATGCGAACGTAACGCGTGATCTTTAACGCTGGTTTAACCTCGTTCGTATCAATTTTTAGGAAAATTCCTGCCTGGCTTTGCCTTATGGACAGGAATTCCGAATAGAGCACAGCCGATTTGGTACTGTACGAACGGAGGAACCGAATGCTCGTCGCCGCGTCGCTGGAAACCGAACTTCACCGTCTTTTGGACATGGCCGCCCAGCTCAGTGACGAGCGCGGGCTGGCCCGCCTGCATCAGCTTCTGACCTGTCTGGCGGAGGGTGCCTCCATCGCCAGCTTCAACCTGGATGTGCCCGACGGGCTGGGCCATGTGCCGGCCCTGCAGCGCACCTTGATGACCCAGAGCCTGCTGACGGTCACGGCGGAAGGGCGCTGCTGAGATTTCTGCCCTCCCACCGCTTCGCGGCAGGTCCCTCCCTCCCCCATCAGGAGGGAGAGCAGTGTTTTGGTCAAACCACCGTGTTCTGCGCCTTCAGGTTCAGGACATAGGCGATCAGTTCCGCCACCATGACATAGTGCTCGGGCTGCACTTCCTCACCGATCTCCAGACCGGCGTGCAACGTGCGGGCCAGGGGCGGGTTTTCCACGATGGGCACGTCGTGATCGGTGGCGACCTTGCGGATGCGCAGCGCCACCAGATCCATGCCCTTGGCCACGCAGACGGGTGCGGGCGCCTTGGACAGGTCGTAGCGCAGGGCGACGGCGAAGTGGGTCGGGTTGGTGATGACCACCGTGGCGCCGGGCAGTTCGGCGAACATGCGGTTGCGGGCCCGGTCGCGGCGCAGCTGCTTGATCTTGGCCTTCAGGTGCGGATCGCCTTCCGACTGGCGGAATTCCTCCTTCAGTTCCTGCATGCTCATCCGCTGCTGCCGGCGCCAGGAGAAACGCTGCCACAGCAGGTCCAGCACGGCGATGATGATCACCGCCACCAGCACCCCCAGCAGCAAATCCACCGTCGTGTCGATCAGCAGCAGCGGCAGCACGCCCGCATCGGTTAGCACCATGGCCTCGGCCTGATCGATGGTCGGCGTCACCACCAGGACGAAGGCCAGGGTGACGGCCGCGACCTTGCCCAGGCCCTTCAGGAACTCCACCAGATTGCGCAGGGACAGTAGCCGCTTCAGCCCGGCGAAGGGTGACAGGCGGTTCAGCTTGGGCTGGATGCGCTCGCCCGACACCACGATGCTTCCCTGCCCCAGCGCGCCCAGGAAGCCGGCGGCTAGCAGCAGCAACGCCGCCGGCAGCAGGATCAACCCCACCCCGCCCGCAAGCTTCGCCATCAGGTGGAAGGCGTCGGCCGGGCTGGACAGCATGATGTCGCCGGGGTTTTCCACGAGCGGCAGGAACTCCCCCGCCAGCCCCTCCGCCATGCCGGGGCCCAGGCCGCCGGCCATGATCAGGGCGGCCAGGATGGCCAGGGCCGCCCCCACCTCGCGGCTGGTCGGCACATCGCCGCGCCGCCTTGCCTCGTCCAGTTTTCGCTGGGTGGGTTCTTCGGTTTTCTGGTTGTCGTCGCCCTGATCGGCCATCTCACCCGCCGAAACGAAGCAGCCAGCCGCCGAACCCGTCCAGAAAGCCGGTCAGGATGGCGGCGATGGTGGCGGACAGGATGAACAGGCCGCCCAGGATGGAGATGGGCAGGCCGATGAAGAACACCGCGAATTGCGGCATGGCGCGGTTGATCAGGCCCAGCCCGACATTATAGACGAAGCCCAGCACCAGGAACGGCCCGGCGAACTGTGCGGCCATGCGGAAGGACAGCGTCACCGCGTCCGACGTCATCCGCGCCAGCAGCCCCATATCGGGGATTTTCGCGGCCGGCATCAGGCGGTAGCTGTCGACCAGCGCGCGGATGATCACATGATGCATGTCGGTGACGAAGATCAGCACCAGCCCGCCCAGCATCAGGTAGGAGCCGGCCACCGACCCGCCCTCGAACCCCGTGCCGGGCAGGGCGAAGATGTTGGACAGGCCGATGGATTGGGAAATCACCTGCCCCGCCATCTGCAAACACGCGAACAGGATGCGGGCGCAGACACCCAGCACGGCCCCGGCGATCAATTCCCCGAACACATGGCGCAGCAGGTCGGACACGGCATCGGGGGCCGCCGTCGGCAGGTCCGGCACGATGGCGGCCAGGGCCAGCGACAGGCCCAAGGCGGCGGCCAGCCGCGTCTGCATGGGCACCGCCATCTCTCCGAAGCCGGGCAGCATCGACAGCGCCGCGCCTGTCCGGACCAGCACCAGCAGCATTCCGTACAGTTCGGCACTCAGCAATTGGGCGAGCGGCAGATTCATATCTGGTCGATGGTGGTGACGGGGGCCTTGCGGTGCAGCTCGGTATGGCAGATCACGGGCGTGGACGGGCTGACCCGTTCCAGCAGCGAGCGCACGAAGGGACGGGCGGCGGGGGTGACCAGCACGGCCGGCCAGTAATCCGAGGTCGCGTGCGCCTGGATGCGGGTGCGGGCGGCCAACAGGAAATCCTGCACGGTCGACGGCGGCATGACGAATTGCCGGTCCTCGCCCTGCTCGATGATATTATCCAGGAAGGCCTGCTCCCATTCCGGGCTGACCACGATGACGGGGATGGACCCGTCGGGCGTGGCCAAAGCCTGACAGATCTGGAGCGCCAGGCGGGAGCGGACATGCTCCGTCATCAAGGTGACGTTGCGGGTCCAGGCCGCGGCCTCCGAGATGCCTTCCAGGATCAAAGGCAGGTTGCGGATGGAGACGCGTTCGGCCAGCAATGCCTGGAGCACGCGCTGCACCACCGACAGGCTGACCTGTCCGGGGATCAGGTCGGCGACCAGCTTCTGATGCTCGCGGTCCAACTCGTCCAGCAGGCGCTTGGTGGCGGCATAGCCCAGCAGGGTGGGCATATGCTCCTTGATGATCTCGGCCAGATGGGTGGTGATGACGCTGTCGGGATCGACGACGGTGAAGCCCTTCAACTCGGCTTCCTCGGCCTGCACCGGTTCGATCCAGCGCGCTGGAAGCCCAAAGGTCGGCTCACGCGTGTCGGTGCCGGGGATGTCGATGCCCTGGTTGCGCGGGTCGATGGCCAGCATCTTGCGCACCTGTACCTCACCCTTGGCGATCATTACGCCCTGGATGGAAATCTCATAGCTGTTCATCGCCACCGACGCGCTGTCGCGCAGGCGGACCGAGGGCAAGAGGAAGCCGAATTCGGTGGCGAAACGCTTGCGCAGGCGGCGCACCTTGGCCGACAGGCCCATGGCCGGGTCCAGGATCAACGGCACCAGACCGCCGCCCAGCTCCACGCGGATATCATCGACGCGCAGCATGTCGGCCACCGGCTCCTCCGCGGTGGGGGCCTTGGCGGCCAGCAGCTCGTCATGGCGCTTCTGCTCGGCCACGCGGGCGGCGTTGCGCGGCAGATACCAGGCCAGCCCGCCCGACGCGGCGGCCAGGATGAAGAAGGGCAAAAACGGCAGGCCGGGCGTGACGCCCAGCAGCAGCAGCAGGCCGCCGGCCACGCCCAACGCCTTGGGATAGCCGCCCAACTGGTTCAGCAGCGCCTGATCGATGGACCCCTGGTTGCCGCCCTTGGACACCAGCAGGCCGGCGGCCAGCGAGACGATGAGGGCGGGAATCTGCGTCACCAGACCGTCGCCGATGGTCAGCACCGTGTAGTTATGGGCGGCGTCGGCGAAGTTCATATCGTGCTGGGCCACGCCGATGATCAGCCCGCCCAGGATATTGATGGCGGTGATCACCAAGCCGGCGACGGCATCGCCGCGCACGAACTTGGACGCACCGTCCATGGCACCGAAGAACTGGCTTTCCTGTTCCAGTTCCGACCGGCGGCGGCGCGCCTCGGTCTCGTCGATCAGGCCCGACGACAGGTCGGCGTCGATGGCCATCTGCTTGCCGGGCATGGCGTCGAGCGCGAAACGGGCCCCGACCTCGGCGATGCGGCTGGCACCCTTGGTGATGACGATGAAATTCACCAGCATCAGGATGCAGAACACGATCAGGCCGATGACGAAATTGCCGCCCATGACGAAATCGGCGAAGCCCATGATGACATGGCCCGCCGCATCGGTGCCCGTGTGCCCGCCCGACAGGATCAGGCGGGTCGACGCCAGGTTCAGCGCCAGCCGCAGCATGGTGGCGACCAGCAGCACGGTGGGGAAGCTGGAGAAATCCAGCGGCTTGTTGATCCACAGCGCCACCATCAGGATCAGCACGCTGATCGCCATGGACAGGGCCAAGCCCATATCCAGCATCCAGGTGGGGACGGGCAGGATCAGGACCGTCAGTATGAAGACCAGCCCCAGCGCGAAGAACACGTCACGATGGCGCAGGCCTTCGGGCAGGGCGGTGGCGGCAGACATGAGGCTAGGGATCTCCGGGATATGTCAGGCCAGATTAGGCAGGTGCGGGTAAAACTGGGGTTCAAGAGCGGGCTCACGGTAACCCCCGCTCTTGAACCCCAACCTTGAGCGTGCTTCCGGGTAACCGGAAACACGCTCAAGGTTTTAAGTTCCTCAGGCGCCGGCGCCGCATCCGCGGCTTGGCTTATGCGCCACGAGGCGCGCGGCGGCAGTCGCCGCCGGAGCGGTAAACCGCTCTAGCCCATGCGGGGCGGCAGGGCCCAGGGTTCGCTGTTGGCGGTGCCCCGGCGCGGCGGGCGGGGCGGCATATCGGCCAGATCGTTGCGGCGCAGCAGTACCAGCCGCAGGTTCGCCGCCACCCGGTCGAAATAGGCGTTGCCCTTGTCGGGCGTGCGCGAATGGTAATGCTTCACCGACCGCGTCCAGTTGCGCAGGTCGCCGTGAAACTCCTTCAGCATGCCGGCGGCATAGGCGACATTGGCTTGCGCGTCGAAGGCCGTCTCCAGATCGGGGAAGGCCTTGGGATGCCAATGCAGATTGATCTGCATGCAGCCGACATCGATGGAGCGCACACCCTTCCTGCGCAGGCTTTTCACATGGGCCAGGGCCGACGCCTTGTCGGGGAAATAGCGCCCCTGACCCTCGGCATTCACCGTCCAGGGCCAGACGGTGAGGCGGCCTTCCACCTCGCGGCCTGCTTCCGTGACGCCGATGGCGATCAGCAGGCGGCCGGGCATGCGCATTTCCTTCTCCGCCCCCCTTATCGCGGCCAGGCAGGCGGTGCTGTTGGCATCCGTTGCCAGGGCCGGTGCGGCGCTGAACAGTGCCAGGAGCAGGGCCAGCCCTTTCATGGCGGCACGCCGCCGATGCGGGTGACGATCTCCGCCCAGAAGGTCGACAGCACATGGAACATGAAGGGCAGGGCCAGGACGACCGTGACCATGATGGCCACGATCTTGGGCACAAAGGAGAGCGTCGCCTCCTGCACTTGGGTCAGGGCCTGCATCAGGGAAATGCCGAAGCCGACGACCAGGGCCACGACCAGGGGCGGGGTCGCCGCCCAGATCACGGTCCAGATGCCGCTGCGCAGCAGGTCGAGGATTTCGGCTTGGGTCATGGTGGGTTCCCGTTGGGGGGCTTGGGCTTCGCGTTCTCTCTACCGTCACCCCGGCGAAGGCCGGGGCCCAGATGACAAGCGCATTGCTCTACGACTTGGGCCCCGGCCTTCGCCGGGGTGACGGTAGAGAGTGTGGAGACCCTCACAGCCCTCCGGACTTGAAAGTGGCTGCTCAGATCGGCATGCGCATGATGTCGAGATAGGCGTTCACCAGCTTGTCGCGTACGGCGCTGACGGCCTGGACGGTCAGTTCGGCCGACATGGTGGCCTGCACCACTTCCTGCGCGGTGGCCTTCCCCTGCAGGCCGGATGCTGCCACCTGCTCGCCATTGCGCATGGTGGCGATGGCGTCCTTGACGGCCTTGCCCACGATCTCCGGGAAGGAACCGCGCGCCGGGGCGGCGGTCTGCATGATGTCGGCGGGACCGGTGATGCCGGGCAGCTTGCCGGCGGCATAGGCGCCGGTAACGCCGGAAAGGGGAACGACCTGCATGATGGGGGCTCCTGTCGCCTTGTGGGGCTCTCAAGTTGGTCGTGGAGGCTTCGTGAAAATCGTGGGCACCATTTCTCTACCGTCACCCCCGCAGCATGTCGATGGTGCGGCCCAGCATGGAGCGGGCCTGCTGTATCACATTCAGGTTGGCGTCGTAGGACCGGCCGGCCTCGCGCATGTCCATGGCCTCGACCAGGCTGTTGACATTGGGCAGCTTGACATAGCCGTCCGCGTCCGCTGCCGGGTGGCCGGGATCATATTCCAGGCGGAAATCGCCCATGTCATGGCCGATGCGCTTGACCTCCACCGTGTCGGCCTTCAGGACCCGGTCCAGTTCGGTGGAGAAGACCAGCGTCTTGCGGCGATAGGGATCGCCGCCGGCCACTTCCGAGGTGGAATTGGCGTTGGCCATGTTCTCCGCCACCACGCGCAGGCGCGTCGTCTGGGCCTTCATGCCGGAAGCGGCGATGCCGAAGGAAGCGGCGAGATTATCGGTTGCCATTGTGATGCTCCCCTTTAACGGCCGATAAAAGCATAGCGCAGCATGCCGACATTCTTCTGGAACAGGTTGGCGGCCAAGTCGTATTGCTGGCGCACCTCGGCGGTCTTCATCATCTGTTCCTCCAGCACCACGCCATTGCCGTCGGGTGCGGTCTCGTAGACATCGACGCGGCGATCCTCACGGAAGACAGCCGCCTGATGCAGGGGTTCCAGATGGGCTGCATTGGTGCGGGCCTGCTGCACGCCGGCGCCCTGCAGGGCCTGGGCGAAGCTGAAGGGCTTCAGGTCGCGGGCCTTCACGCCCGGCGTGTCGGCATTGGCGATGTTTTCCGCCAGCACCTTGTGCCGGGCCGACAGATAGTCCATGCGATGGCTGGCCAGGTTGAACAGGCCGATGGAGGTCAAATCCATCTCAGCGATACTCCCAACAGGGGCTGGCAACGGGGCCGGATATGGGGGCATGCTTCCATGCGCGACTTAAAGCAGCGTTTAAGCGCCCGCCCGTCCCCGCCGGCTTTTAACCGGCTTTAATCGCGGCCTTCCAAGGATGGGGACCAGCCAAACCCTGCATCGGGATCCCTGCGCCATGACCATCCTGGCCGGCCTTCTGGCCGATATCCAACAATTGCCCGGCCCCCGTTTCCATGGCCAGGTTGTCACCTGTTCGGGCCTGTCCATGGAGGTGGAGGGGGTGGAACGTCGCCTGTCCGTGGGCGATGGCTGCAAGGCGATGACCCGCGATGGTCGTCCCGTGCCGTGCGAGGTGGTAGGGTTCCGTCAGGGTCGCGCCGTGCTGCTGCCATTCGCGTCGATGGAGGGGATCGGGCTGGGGTCGAAGGTGGAAGCCGGGGCGGCCACGGGCATGGTCCGGCCCGATGATCGCTGGTTGGGCCGGGTCATCAATGCCTTTGGCAAGCCCATCGACGGCAAGGGCCATCTGGGACTGGGCGATGCCAACCGGTCACTGCGCGCCAATCCGCCGCCGGCATTCGAGCGGCGGCGCATGGGCGCGCGGCTGGAGACGGGCATCCGCGTCATCGACGCCTTCACGCCTCTGTGCCGGGGCCAGCGCCTGGGCATCTTCGCCGGGTCCGGTGTGGGCAAATCCACCCTGCTGGCCATGCTGGCCCGGTCCAGTGCGGCCGATGTCAATGTCATCGGCCTGATCGGCGAGCGCGGGCGCGAGGTGCAGGAATTCATCCAGGATGATCTGGGACCGGAAGGACTGGCGCGCAGCGTGGTCATCGTGGCCACGGGCGACGAGCCGGCGCTGGCGCGGCGTCAGGCGGCGTACCTGACCCTGAGCGTCGCCGAGCATTTTCGCGATGCCGGACGCGACGTGCTGTGCATGATGGACAGCGTCACCCGCTTCGCCATGGCCCAGCGCGAGATCGGCCTGTCGGCCGGTGAGCCGCCGACCACCAAGGGCTATCCGCCCAGCACCTTTGCCGAACTGCCTCGCCTGCTGGAACGCGCCGGGCCGGGGGCGGAGGGGACGGGCGACATTACCGGCGTGTTCACGGTGCTGGTCGATGGCGGCGACCATGACGAGCCGCTGGCCGATGCCGTGCGCGGCATCCTGGACGGCCATATCGTCATGGACCGCAAGATCGCCGAACGCGGCCGCTATCCGGCCATTGATGTGCTGAAAAGCGTGTCGCGCGCCCTGCCGGGGTGCCTTTCGCCCGAGGAGAACGCCACCGTTGCCGGGGCGCGGGGGTTGCTGTCGCGGTACGAGGCGATGGAGGAGATGATCCGCCTGGGCGCCTATCGCGTTGGCAGCGATGTCGAGGTGGATCAGGCGATCAAGGCCCAGCCGTCCTTGCAGGAATTCATGCGCCAGAAGAAGGGTGAGGCGACGGAAGCGGCGCAGGGTTTCGCGGTGCTGGAAGCGATCCAGGCGGACCTGACACCGCCGCCCCCTCCCCCGCCGGAACCGCCGAAGAAGCCGGGGGCGGCGGTGAAGAGAAGGGGGTGAGGGGGGAATTCCCTTAATCCCTTTCTTGCCCCTAACGCAAAAGTTTGGACTGTAAGGGTTTCCTCAATATCCACCGTCACCCCGGCGAAGGCCGGGGCCCAAGTGACAAGCGCTTCGCTCTACGACCTGGGCCCCGGCCTCCGCCGGGGTGACGGTAGAGAGAGCGGCAACGATGGTGCCCAACACTCTCGCGGGGGAAGCAGGGATATGAGGTTTCAGGTAGGAGCTTTACCGCCCTCCCCTCACCACCGCCGCGTGGTCGCCAGCGCCATCAACGTCGACGCATCGATCGTCGTCCGCCCGCCGCCGGACAGCAGCTGTACGGCGGGGTTGGAGGCGGCGGCACTGGGGTTATTGCCGTTCACGTCATACATCATCATGAAGCGTTCAACGAGTTTCCCCGCTTCGGCCGGGTCCTTCAGCTTCTTGATGTCGAAGCGGCTTTGCAGGATGTCCACTTGCCGGTCCAGGTCGATCTGGGCGGCCTGGTCGGGCAGGCCCAGGGCCGTGCGGGCGAATTCTGCCAGCGCCTTGTCGGCCAGTACCTGGTACCAGCTGGTGATGCCCGCCGACTTGCGCTCGAAATACAGGCCCAGGCGCAGCGCCTCGTTGGCGTTGCCGGCCGATACCTCGAAGCTCTGCGTCTCATAGCGCTTCACGACATCATTGACGAATGCCGGGCTGCCGCGCCGCTTGGCGCCGGTATTGGCGGTGCTGAAGGCCAGGGCCAGGTTCTTCTCCCGCTCCCCGGCCGTGGCGGCGAAGCTTTTGGCATCGGCGGGATCGCTGGCCAGGACCTTGCGCAGATAGTTGGTGTCGCCGGCCTTGTCCTCCAGGTCGAACGCCTTCAGGACAGTGTTCAGCAGGCTGCGGTCGGCCAGCAGGTCGCTGCCCACCTCCAGCCCCGGCAGCTTCTGTTCCAGGGACAGCAGGGTCCGCTTGACCTCATACCGCGCGGCCACAGCGGCCTTATCGCGGGCATAGGTGCTTTCCATCATTTCCCACTGGATCTTGGAACGCACCGAACTGCCGCGCGGATTACCGTTATAGTCCCAGACATCCAGGAAATTGTTGCGGAACACCACCTGGGTGGGCGCCAGCTTCATTTCCGCGAACGGGATGGTGTTTTCCAGCTGCTCGGCCTGGCTTTTGGCATCGGCGGGGCCGATGGGTTTGGACAGGCCATAGACGGTGCGCACCACGTCGGCCATGTCCGGATCATCCATCACCGCCGCCCAGCTGGTCTTGGTCGGCAGCTTGCGGGAGAAGTCCAGCATCATGGAAAGCGCTTGGTTGCGCTGGCCGATCTCCTGCTCGAACAGGGCGGTGACATAGCGGTCGCCGATCTGGTCGGCGAAGGAGGTGCCGGTCTTGGCGCTGTTCGGGCCGAAATTGAAGGCGCCGGCCAACTCGCGAAACCGCTGGTCGCCCATGCGGTTGGCGACCGATGCCGTATCCGACAGGTCGCTTTCCAGCACCTTGCGCACCAGCGCCTGGGAATTGATCTGATCCTCCAGCCCGAAGGCCCGCATCACATAGGTATAGGCGCGGCGGTCGGACATCAGCTCATCCACCGACCCAATCTGCGGCAGCCTGGACCGGGCATAGGCGGTGTCGGCGCTGTTGACGGGATCGGCCATCATCATGGCCTTCTGCCGTTCCTCCGTGCGCGACAGCAGCCGCCATTGCAGCAGGGAGGAACCGAAGCCACCCGTCACGGTGCTGGCGCCGAAGCCGATGATGCTCATAGCTCCACCTCCCGGCGTTCCGGCCCGACCTCGCCGGCCTCGTCATCGGGCGGGACATAGCCGGCGGGGATGCGTAGCAGCACGTCACCGGTGCTTGTATCCAGCACCTCGGTGAACAGGCGCTGCGTCTCCGGGTCCAGCAGCACGCGATAGGGCCGGAAAGCCGGCGAAGGCTCCACCGGCGGCTTCACGGCCACCGGTGGAACCTTCACATTCTTGTCCGCCTCGCGGTCGGCCGCCCGGTCCATGGGTGCCACCGGTTCCGCCAGGCGGCGGCGCGCGGCGGCACTTTCCGAGGAGGAAACCGCCTCGACCTGCTTTCGATCACTCATGCCCCCTCCTCCCGCGGCCACCTTGCCGCGTTACGTCGGCCTTGCACCCCTCAAATCATGGAGCGCCTACGCACCAGCCGCCCTTTCTGGCAGCGGTTCGGCCGTACCCACCGCCCCGACGGGCGGCAGCAATATCGCCTCGTAACTGATCACCGGCCGCAATGCGGCCAGCGCCTTGTAATAATCCCCCTCGCGCACATGCCGGTCGGCATCGCCCAGGTGATAGGTCATTGCCGGATCCAGGATCGCCGTATGCAACTGCGCGATCAGCGCGTCATAGAGCAGCTTCTGGCGGGCCGCGTTCGGGGGGTCCAGCAGCATGGCCTGCACGGCGTAATAGGTGCGCTTGACCGGCGTCGTCGCTTCCTCCGGCTGGAGGATGGAGCGGCCGGTCATCACCTGCGCGTGGTTGGCCACGGTCACGGTATTGCGATGGCGGCCATTTTCAATGACCACGCCATTGACGATGAACTTCTCGAATGGTTTCAGCTTCAGCTTCAGACCCATGGAACACCTTCCAGATCAACTGGCGGGAGCGGCAGCCAGTCCCTGCATGACGGTACGGTTGACATCGACAAGGGGGCCGAGCGGCCGGTCGGTGGACAAAGCCTGGCCCGAATAGCGATCAACCCAGAGACCCAGCGAGATCAACCCGGCCTTCAACGGGTCCGGCAGCAGGTTGCCCGGGTCCGCCACATCGGCCACCAGGGTCATCCAGAGCCGTCGGTTGCGGTCGATGGCGCGGATGCGCGCCAGGGCGTCGTTGCTGCGGGTCGCGGTCTCCAGGTCCATCGTGACCTGCTGAAAGACCTTGCGTTCCAATTGTCGGGGGCTGGCCGTGTCCATAACGGACTGGCGATAGGCTGCGACGCTCATTGACAATTGTCCCCTTGAAGAAAAGCGAGGAACATAGAGTATCAGTGGGCGATTAAACGGCGGTGAAATACAAAATACCGTGCAAATATAGATATAAATAAAGGGGGTCGACCGTAAGGCCGACCCCCGATAATCACTGGGCCGTTATTATACAGAGCCCGATAATTTGACTTATCGGGCTCTGTACGGCGGCGACCGCCGCCGCGCCGCACGTGCGGCGTAAGCCAAGCCAACGGATGTTGGCGCCGGCGCCTGAGGCCCGGTGATCGGTCACGATCACCGGGAACAGGATTAACGGAACAGCGACAGGATGTTCTGCGGCGCCTGGTTGGCGATCGACAGAGCCTGGATGCCCAGCTGCTGCTGGACCTGCAGGGCCTGCAGACGGGCAGACTCTTCGTTCAGGTTGGCATCGACCAGGGTGCCGATACCTTCGTTCAGGCTGTCCACCAGCTTGCTGGTGAAATCGGCCTGGAGTTCCAGACGCTTGCCGACGTTACCGAACTCGGCGGCGGCGCTGATGACCGTATCCATGTGGGCTTCCAGCGCCAGCAGCTGCGTCTGGGCGACGGCGGCGTTGGCGGAACCGTCGGCACCGGCGGTGATGGCGGCGGACAGGCCGGCGACGAAGGTCTGGACCGCCGTCATGTCCTGGCCGTCGATCGTGTCGGTCACGGCCGTGATGGCGGCACCGGCGCGATTGATCGACACCGTCAAGGTACGGGTGTTGGCGTTATCCAGCAGGTTCTCACCATTGTAGCTGGCGCTGTCGATGGTGTTCTGGATGTTGCTGGCAAGGCTGGTCAGCTCGTCGCCGATCTTGGCGTGATCGACCGAAGCCGACGTGGCCAGGGCCAGCTGGTTCTTCACTTCGCTGAGCAGCTTCTGGATGTTTTCGGAGCCGACGCGGGCGGTCTGCACGGTGGCGGCGTTGATGGCGATGTTCTCGTTCAGCGCCTTCAGAGCCGACACGTCGGACTTCATGACGGTGGAGATGGCCCAGTAGGACGAATTGTCCTTGGCGGTGCCCACCTTCATGCCGGTGGAAATGCGATCCTGAACCGTCTGCAAGTCCTTGCTGGTCTTGTTCAGGGTCTGCAGCGCAACCATCGCGCCGACATTCGTCAGAATAGAAGCAGCCATGATCATTCTCCTTCGTGGATGGATTTGGATCTAGCGCCTTCTGACGCAGCCGCTGCCGGGGTTGAGGGACATCTGTGGTCCAAGCCCGGGAGCTGTCTCGACTGTGGCAGCGGGAGATTAAATCCGCTTAAAAAGCGGTGCTGTTACAAGGGTATACATCTTTAGGGTGGGGTGAACTCATACTGTTCCCTACCCTGCTTTCATCCTCGCGCAGTTTTGGGCTGTGAGGGTCTCCGCACTCTCTACCGTCACCCCGGCCTTCGCCGGGGTGACGGTAGAGAGTGCGGCAGCGAAGGTGCCCTCAAAGATTATGATCGATCCGCCCATACCCCGGCATGGCCCGCCGGGCGGTGCTGCCGCTGCGGCCATAGACGCCGTCGGCGCGCTGGCGTTCGGCGACGCGGCCCAGGCGCTTGGCGACATTGGTCACCGCCTCCTGGGCTGCCTGCAGGGCGATGGTATTGGCGCGGGTCGCGGCGCACAGGCGGGCGGCGGCGGTGCGCACCCGTTCCGGCGGGGCGGGGTCTTCCACCGGCTCCGCCTCCCCCTCGTCACCATCGGCGGCGAACACCGGCAGTGGCGGGGCGCGGTTGGCCTCGCGCAGCAGGATGCCCAGCTGTTCGAACAATTTGCGCTTGGTGCTGAAATACAGCTCCAGCCCATCGGACTGGGCCTTGGATACCAGGCTGGTTTCCTCCTCCAGCAAGGCGGTCAACACCTCGAACGCCTCGGCCAGATGCCGGCGCATGTCCGGCGACAGTGAACCGACATTCATGCCTCAGCCCTCCCGCGACTGGTCATACTGGGCGATCTGGGCGCGGACGTGGCCGGCAATGCCGAAGCCGCCGGGGCTGGACGCCATGCTCTCGGCGACGCTGTCCAGCATCATGCCGCGGAACACTTCCTCCGCATAACCCCCGCCGAACATGCCCTCGGTCGATACGCCTTCGAACATGGAATTCAACGCCTGGCTCAGCAGCAATGCTTCGAATTTCCGTGCCGCCTCGGTCGCGGCCGTGCCCGTCAGGGGACCGGCGGCCGGCAGGGGCCGGGCGGGCGGCTGGATTTCAGCTATTTCCATCACATCACCTCCAGTTCGGCATGAAGGGCACCGGCCGCCTTGATCGCCTGCAAGATGACGATGATGTCGCGCGGCGTGGCGCCCAGCCGGTTCAGCCCATTGACCAGTTCATTCAGCGATACCCCGCCCTCCAGCACGTTCAGGCGCTTGCCCTCCCCCTCGTCCACGGCGATCTGGGTGCGGGGAACGACCACCGTCTGGCCCTGCTGGGTGAAGGGGGCGGGTTGGGAGACCTGCGGGGTTTCCTGCACCCGCACCGTCAGATTGCCCTGGGCGATGGCGACGGTGCTGATCCGGACATTCTCGCCCATGACGATGGTGCCCGACTGTTCATCGATGACCACACGGGCCACCTGATCGGGCGTCACTTGGATGGTTTCGATCCGGGTCAGCAGGCCGGCAATGTCCCCCTGGTAAGCCACCGGCACCATCACATCGACCGTCGTCGGGTCGGTGGCGCGGGCGACGCTGCCGCCCAGGCTCTGGTTCACGGCGGCTGCGATGCGGTTGGCGGTCAGGAAATCCGGGTTGCGCAGGGCCAGCCGGACACGCGCCAGGCTGTCCAGATCGAAATCCACTTCGCGTTCGACGATGGCGCCATTTGCCACGCGGCCGGAGGTCGGCACGCCCTTGGTGACGCTGGCCGCCGCACCCTCAACCGAATAGCCCGACGTGGCGACGGGACCCTGGGCCACGGCATAGATCTTCCCGTCCGCCCCCATCAGCGGCGTGGCGATCAGGTTGCCGCCGGCCAGGCTCTTGGCATCGCCCATGGTGGAAATCGACACATCCACGCGGGTACCCTGGCGGGGAAAGGGCGGCAGTTCCGCCATGACCATCACCGCCGCGACGTTGCGGGTCTTCACATTCAGGCCGGTGATATTGACGCCCAGCCGTTCCAGCATGCCTTCCAGGCTCTGCTGCGTGAAGGGCGAGTTCTGCAGGCGATCACCCGTGCCGTTCAGCCCGACGACCAGCCCATAGCCCAGAAGTTGGTTTCCGCGCACCCCCTCCACCTCGACGAGATCCTTGATGCGCATCTGGGCCTGGGCGGCCCCCGGCAGGGCCACGAACCCGGCGACAATCAAGGCGAGAAAGCCACGGATATGGCGGCGCTCAACCATTTCCGACCCCTTAAGATTAGTGAACGGAGGGATCATGGCACGACAGGGTTAAAGCGGCTTTTCCAAGACTTACCCAAGGGGCGCGTTAATATCCATTTAATTATCTGAGTCGATCTCGTCTTGACTGCGCCGTTGTGGGTAGTCATTGCTCTTTGTGAGCAGAATGAAAGGCGAATATGGTACGGAAATACAAATAAATTAGAAGTTTTTCTTCTGCTTCCGTCGATCTTGTAAAATTCCTGTAGAATTTTACTCAAATCAGGAGTTGGGGCAATGCGAGTCTTGTTGATCGAGAACGATCAGACCATCGCCGGAGCAATCTCCCGCGCCATCGGCCGCGTCGGCGTCCGCTGCGAACAGCAGACGCAGGACAGCGTGGAGACACTGGTTGCCGAGAAGGATGGCTCCCTGGAGAACTACGACGCGATCCTGGTCAGCAGTGCGGCCGGTCCCGAAGCCTTCATCGCCCGGCTG
Organism: Niveispirillum sp. KHB5.9; assembly: GCF_048066115.1. Lineage (NCBI taxonomy): Bacteria > Pseudomonadati > Pseudomonadota > Alphaproteobacteria > Rhodospirillales > Azospirillaceae > Niveispirillum > Niveispirillum sp. KHB5.9. The sequence continues at coordinate 550,117 of NZ_JBLTYX010000001.1, forward strand.
CGGGCGGTGGTGGGTCAGGTGATCATCGTCAGCCTGCTGGGTCACCGCTGCGTCACGTCCACCATCCAGCATCTGCGGGCCGGTGCCGATGACGTGCTGGTAAAGCCGATCAATCCGCAGGAGATCGAGGCGCGGCTGCATGCCGTGCGCCGGCGCGCCCATGGCCACAGCTCGCCCGAGTTGACGGTGGGCCGCCTGACCGTCTTCCTGGACGGCCGCGATCCGGCGGTGGATGGGCAGCGCCTGCGCCTGTCGCACCGCGAGCATGCGATCTTCAGCGTCCTGGCGCTGAATGTCGGCCGCGTCGTGTCGAAGGAGAAGATCTACGAGACGGTGTACACCCTGTCCGGGTCCGACCCGCTGGACAAGGTCATCGACGTCTATATCTGCAAGCTTCGCAAGAAGATCGCGGAGGCCACGGGCGGTGACAAATATATCGAGACCGTCTATGGCCGCGGCTACAAGTTCGAAGCCCCGCCGGAGGATGAGCGCGATGCCGCAGAGCCGGCGATGATCAAGTCCGTTCCCGCGATCCCCGCCGCACTGATCCGCGCGGGTGTTCGCACGGTTGCAGGTGCCAGCGCCTGACAAGCGAATTGATCGATGGGGCCGCCCTCCACCGGGCTCCCATCGGCGGCGTTCAACCTTTCCATGGCGGTTTGCGTCCAGGATCATGGAAACCGGCCGGTAGAACCGCCGGTTCGCACCCGTGGAAAGGGCCGGGGTGACGGCAGAATCCTCCCCCGGCCCGACGCGGCGCTTGGCATTCTTGCGAGCGGTCTATATATGGTCCATATATGTTTCATATAAGGGACCTGCGATGGGCATCGTGAATATCGAGGATGACCTGCACGAACAGCTGCGCCGGGTCAGCAAGGTCACCTGCCGGTCGATCAACGCCCAGGCCGCCTTCTGGATCAAGATCGGCATGCTGTGCGAGACCAATCCCACGCTGAGCTTCACCGAGATCATGCAGCGGGAACTGAATGCCGCTGGCGTGTCGGCCCCGTCACTGGCCGTCGATGCGGCATGATCAAGGAAGCCTGGGAACTGGCGCTGCTGGCCCAATCCGGCCGGCTGCTGGCATCGGTGTTCGCCCTGCTGGACAGGACGCCGCTGATCGGCCGCTCGACGCTGGAGATCAACGATCTGGTCGAACGCTTCATCATTGTTGATTTGCAGGCACGGCCCGCCAGCAAGGGCCAGTATGGCTATGGCTTCGTGCTGAATTCATCGGTCAACGACGTGGTCTGCCATGGCGTGCCGTCGGCATCGACCGTGCTGCGCGATGGCGACATCGTCAATTTCGACATCACCCTGGAAAAGGGCGGCTATATCACCGACAGCAGCAAGACCTATCTGGTCGGCGCTGTCGATCCCGCTACCAGGCGGCTGGTCCAGACCACCTATGATGCGCTGTGGACGGGGATAAAGACCGTCCGGCCGGGTGCGAAGCTGGGCGATATCGGCCATGCCATCGAACGGCATGCCAAGAAAGCCGGCTATTCCGTGGTACGGGAATATTGCGGCCATGGCATCGGCCGGGAAATGCATGAGGAACCGCAGATACTGCATTTCGGCCGGCCGGGCACCGGCCTGACCTTGCGCGAGGGCATGGTCTTCACCATCGAACCGATGCTGAACCGCGGCCGGCGGGGCGTGCGGACGGAGGAGGATGGCTGGACCGTCAGGACCCAGGACGGATCGCTGTCGGCGCAGTTCGAACATACGGTTGCGGTGACGGCGACCGGCGTGTCGGTCCTGACGTTGCGCGACGATGAGCGGAAGCCAGGAACGGACAGGACCAATCATAGGTAATTGGCCAGCGAAAGCTTGCCCAGGCTACTGGTCACCGCGAAGGTCGCTTCCAACTGGTTGCGCAGCACGTCCAGGCGCAGGGTCGCGTCGTACGGGTCGGCCTCTACCAGCTTGACGATCTGGGTGGAGACAAGCGTCTGTTCCACCTCCAGCCGGTCCTGCATGCGCTGGATGGTCTGTTCCTCCAGGCCCAGGATGCTCTGCGCTTCCGTCAACTGCTCCATAGCATTGCCGACCATTTCTAGGATCACTTGCCGGCCGATCAACGCCGCATGATCAAGCGAGCCTGGGAACTGGCACTGCCGGACAAAACCCTGCTGATCGGATGGTCGATGCTGGAGATCAATGATCTGGTCAAGGGATCATCATTGACGAGTTGAATTCCCAGACGGCTTGTCGCTGGGTGGTAGAAGAGGGGCCGACCTACGGGGCGGCCCCTTCTCAGTGTTTGAGGGAGCCGATAGCCAGTTCACAAACATGTTGACGTCAATGCGAATCGTTGTGTAAACACAACAGATCGACATTGATGAATGATATTCCTGTGGATGATCTGTATAATCGCATTGCCGTCTTCCGGGCCGAGCGCGGGGTCACGCGCCGTGCCCTGGCCGAAGCGGTGGGCGTGAACAACCAGACGATCGGCTATTTGGAGCGGGGCGATTACAAGCCCAGCCTGGAATTGGCGATGAAGATCGCCGCCTATTTCGGTGTGCCGGTCGAAATGCTTTTTTCCTTTCGTCCCTTCGAGTCCGTTGCCGACACCCTGCGCCGCGCCGCCGCGGCGGGAGAAGGATCGCCATGACCACCCTGTTGCAGAAAATGGATCACCTCGTCTATGCGATCAGGCTCGACCGCATCATCTTCATGAAGATGCAGCCGCGAGCGTTCCGCTGGACACCGTTACTGGTGATTGCGGCGCTGGCTGTGGGCTATGTGCTGATGGCCATGGTACCCAACGTCCTGGTGCCCGGCTTCTGGATCGGCTGGCTTTCCTTCTATGGCGCGATCATTGCCGCGCATATGTTCCGGGTGTTCGGCCCGCGCTTCACCGCGACCGTGCATCATCCCCTGGATGAGCGGGAACTTATGGTGAAGGCCCGCGCCCATGCCATGTCGGGCGTCACGATGACGATCGCGGCCATGCTGGGCTGCTTCTACATGACCACGGCCGGCCTTCCCTGGTTTTGGCATCCGAACCCTCCGATCGACTGGATTAATCTCGGGTTCGGCGTCCAGGGGATCAGCGTGCTGCTGCCAACTTGGTTCGCGAGCTGGCTGCAGCCCCCGCCGGTCGTGGATGGCGAAGATTGAGGACGAGGGTATCGGAATTGCCTCTGTCGCCTCCCCGGCCGAAACCGGGGCCGAGGATCACAAGCCCAACCTGGCGGCCGCGTACATCGATGCAGCGTGGATGTTTGAGCCTGTGACCCCTGGGTCCCCGCTTTCGCGGGGAAGGGATTAAGAGATGATCCTGGCAGCCCCTACAGATAATTCGCCAGCGACAGCTTGCCCAGGCTGCTGGTCACGGCGAAGGTCGCCTCCAGCTGGTTGCGCAGCACGTCCAGGCGCAGGGTCGCGTCGTACGGGTCCGCCTCCTCCAGCTTGACGATCTGGGTGGAGACGAGCGTCTGTTCCACCTCCAGCCGGTCCTGCATGCGCCCGATGGTCTGTTCCTCCAGGCCCAGGATGCTCTGCGTCTCCGTCAGTTGCTCCATGGCGTTGCCGACCATGCTCCAGGCCCGCTCCGCCAGCCTTTGATAGGCGGCATCGGGAATGCTTTCGGCCGGCACGGCACTCAGCAGATGCAGGCCCTTCAGCAGGTCGCGCACCGCCTGATCGCCGGCGGTGGCACCATAGGTGACGGTGACCGACCCTTCCGCCCGCGCCACCACCGGATCGGTGGAGCCATGGAAGAAGGTGTTGGAGAAATTGCCTGCCGCCGGCACACGCGTGTCGTTGAACAGGGCCGAAAGCCCGTTCGGCCCGTCGATCATCGCGTCCACGGCGGCGGCGGAGTTAAGCGGCCCGGCAGCGGTCAGCACCTGCTGGATGGCGGCGTTGGGCGACAGGCCGGACGGGGCCGCCTGGTCGGCCGCCTGGATGGGCGTACGGTCGAAGCGGGTGCCGCCGAACAGGAAGCGCCCGCTCATCGATCCGTTCAGCATGTTGGTGACGGTGCGCAGCGCATCCTTGGCCGCGTCGTCGATGACGGCATTGGTGGTGTCCGATCCGCCGCCCGACGCGGTCAGGGCCAGATCGCGGACCTTGGTCGTGGCCTCGCGCATGGCACTCATCGCGTCCTGCATCGCCGTCATCCGGGCGGCCTGCGACGACATCGCCGTCTGGAACTGGTCGATCTCGCTGCGCACATTGCGCAGGTCCAGCAAGGCGGCGGCGCGGCTGCCCAGGCTGCCGGCGACGTCGATCTTGCGGCCGGTGGACAGTTCCTGCTGCAAGGTCTGCATCTCGGTCTGCGTGACCCGCACATTGTTGCGGGTCTGGCGGGCCAGCGACAGGGTGGAAACGGTGCTGAGCGTCATGATCAGATCTCCAACAGCTTGTCGAGCATGCGGCTGGCCACCTGCATGATCTGGGCATTGGCGGCATAGCTGCGTTCCAGCACGATCAGTTCCTGCAATTCCTCATCGATATTCACGCCCTCCCGCCCCTCGCGGGTGGCGCGCACCGTCTCCAACTGGATGTCCAGCGACTTGGCGCTGTTCTCGGCCGAGGCGCGGACGGCATGCTGCTGACCGATGGCGGCGTTGGCGAAATCCCTCACCGTGCCGCTGGTCATCAGGCCGGCGGATACGCTGAAACTGACGCTGGTGGAGAACACGCCCAGGAAGGCGCGGACCTGCGTCGTGTCGCCGACATCACCGCCCGCCGCATGCAGGCCGGTGCGCACCCGGGCCGGGTCGCCGCCGGCATCCAGCCGGACCAGGTCGTTGACCTGGATGCGGCCGGCCATGCCGGTGATGTTGCCCGCCGCCCGGTTGTGCCGCGCGCCGTTTTCGGTGAACAGGCCGGTGCCGGTGGTGCCGGCCGAGGCATCGGCCTGCTGGAACCGGTCGGCCAGCACGCTTGCCACCTCGTCGATCTGGCGCTGCATTTCCGGCATCGCCTGATCGCGCACGGCGAAGAAACCTTCCAGCCGCCCACCCTTGACCGGGTTGGGATAGCCACTGCCGGGGGCGATATCGACCCCGTCGACCGTCAGGCCCGACAGGCCGCCGCCGGCATAGCTGGCGGTGGCGCCGATGACGGGGGTGCGGGTGAACTCGATCTCCCGCGCATTCTCGTCCAGCAGGGTCACCCCGCCCGTGGTCATCACCACGATGGCGTTGGCGTCGCGGGTGAAATACTGGATGCCGATCTGTTCCGACAAGCCATCCAGCAGCCGGTCGCGCTCATCCTCCAGCTCGGAGATGTCCTGGCCGCTGCCGGTGCGCACCGCCACCTGGCGGTTCAGATCTTCCAGCCGCTTCAAAGCACCATTGATGCTGGTCACCGCATCGCCGATGCCGGCATCGGCCTGTTCGCGGGCATTGGCGATGGCCTTGTTGGCATCGCCCAGCCGGCTGGCCAGATTGATGGCGGCATCGACCACGGCGCGCTGCTGCGTCGGGCTTTCGGGCAGGTCCTCCAGCCCGTAGAAGGCGCGTTCCAGGGTGGCCAAGGCCGCGCTGAAGCTGCGTTCCTCCTGCGGCTGGCCGATGGTCTGCGTATAGACGGACAGGATTTGCGCGCGTGAGGTTTGGGCCGCACTGGCCGACGCCTGCACGCGTGTTTCCCGCGCCAGGGAGGCATCGGCGCTGCGCCGGAAATCGCTGACCTGGACGCCCCTGCCCTCCCCGCCGATGGAAACCGACGTCAGCACGGCCTCCTTGCGGGTATAGCCGGGGGTGGTGGCGTTGGCGATGTTGCGGGACAGGATCGCCGACTTGGTCTGATTGGCCTGCAGGCCACTCAGCGCCGTCTGCAGGGCGAGGCCGATGCTCATGATCGCTGCCTTTCTGATTGGACTTTTTCTTCAAGCGCCGAAACGGTTTCCGGCAGCCATTCTCATATCGGCGGCGACTGCCGCCGCGCCGCACGTGCGGCGTGAGCCAAGCCGCCGGATGGCGGCGCCCGGCGCCTGAGGGCATCGAATAAAAATCAGCGCATGAGGCGCGTGATCTCGTCCATCATCTCGTCGGCGGTCTGGATGATCTTGGCGTTCGACGAATAGGCGCGCTGCGTCTCGATGATGCTGGTCAGCTCCTCCGCGATATCGACATTGGAGGCTTCCAGGGCGCCATCATCGATGGTGCCGGCCGAACCCGCCCCGCCGTCCCAGAGATAGAAATCACCGCTCTCGCGGCTGACCTGGAAGGCGTTGCCATCCATGCGGCGCAGCCCGTCGGGATTGGTCACGTTGGCCACGGGGATCTGATAGACCGCCTGGCGCAACCCGTTACGATAGATGGCGGTCATGATGCCGTCATCGCCGATCTCCACCCGGTCCAGGGGCGCATAGCCGGCGCCATCCTTGCCGAAGGCGCCCGGCACATACTGGTCGCCCCACTGGGTCAAGCCGCCATTGGCCCCGATCTCCCCCATCGACAGCTTGATCGGCTGGCCGGCGACGGTCAGGTTGATGGTGCCATTGTTCACCGTTACGCCACCGCCCGCGGTCATGGAGGACAGGGTGCCAGCCGGAACCGTGGTGGCGATGCCGTTGCTGAACGCCATGTTCACCGTGCCCAGGCTGGCATTGTTGCCGTCCCGGATGTTCAGCGTCCATTGGTTGGCCACCGTGGAGGGCTGCCATTCCAGCGTCAGCTTGTTGGTGAAGCCCAGCGGCGAATAGTAATCGATGGAGGTGGAGAACGGGGCCGCCGCCGGGGTCTGGCCGGTCATGCTGGCCGGCAGGTTGGCGGCGAAATTGATGTTGCCGGTGGCCTTGGCCAGACCGGTGATCTTGCCCAGGCTGACCGTTTCCAGCCCATCGAAGCTGGTGCGCGACGGGCTGCCGCCGCTGACATTGCCATTGGTGTCCAGTGCCCAGCCTTGCAGGTAATAGCCGCCGGTATTCACCAGGTTGCCGCTGCTATCGGGGCGAAAGGAACCGCCGCGCGTCAGCATGTGGGTGGTGCCCTGGACATTCTGGGCATCGGCATTGGTGCCGACCACGAAGAAGCCATTGCCGGAAATGGCCAGATCGGTGGCCACCGTGGACCGGGTGATGATGCCGGCGCGCGACACTTCGGTGCGCAGCGACGCCTCGACACCACCGGCCGAATAGGTGCCGGCGCTGGAATTGTTGGTCACCAGGGTGGAGAACTGCACGTTGGTGCGCTTGTACCCGACCGTGCCGGAGTTCGAGATATTGTCGGAGATGGCGCTGAATTTCGCACTCTGCGCCGCCAGACCGCTGACACCCGAATTCATTGCGCTGTAAATGCTCATGGGAACGGACTCCGCTTGGCTGATCGGTTGAAAAGGCCGGGGCTCGGGGATCTTGTCCGCTGCGATGACCGCTTGAAGCAGGGTCCTTGCAACTGGGCCGGGGGCGCTTCGGCGCCATCATTCCGCCCGATGGGTTCTCCCACCACGGACAACAATAAAGGGTGACGCTTAAAACCGGATAAAATCAGCGCACACCCGTCGGCAGCGGCACCTGACGCAGCAGGGTGATGGAGATACGGCGGTTGCGCGGGTCTTCCGGTGCGTCGGGGAACAAATGCAGCGTATCCGCCAACCCCTCCACCCGTGCCAGCCGGTTCGCCGCGATGCCGTTGCCGGCCAGGATGCGGCGGGCGGCATTGGCGCGGTCGGACGACAGTTCCCAATTGCCGTAGCGGGCACTGGCGGCGAAGGCGCGGCCATCGGTATGGCCGGCCACGGCCACGGGGTTGGGCACGGTGGCCAGGGCCTGCGCCACGACCTGCAACAGGGAAGCGGCCCGGCCGTTCAAATCCACCGACGCCACATCGAACATGGAGAAATGCGGCCGGTCGGTGATCTGGATGCGCAATCCCTCCGGCGTGATGTCGAAGATCAGGTTTTCCGATAGTTCCGCCAGATCGCCGCCGATGGCCAGCGATGCCTTCAGTTCCGCCTCGATCCGTTCGAACGCCGCCTGTTCGGCCGCCACCCGCGCCATCTGTTCGGCCAGACCGGGATCGAGGACGGGGCCGGCGGGAATATCGCCTGCCGCCACCTCCCCCAGGGTCAGATCGCCCTTGCCGGGGCCGTTGACGGGCTGGTGCCCGTCATTGTCGCCGGGATCGCCATCCACCACCACCGGGTCAGGACCGGGCGGCGACAGGGCCGGAACGCGGGCGGCGGGGATGGTTTCCCAGGCACTGCTGGCGCTGCTGGTCAAGGCACCGCTGGCCATGGCCACGCTCTGCCCCGCCAACTGCCCGTCGGCGCCGGAATTGCTGCTGGAAACGCTGATCGGGTTGAAATAGTCGGCGATGCCTTCCTTCTGTTCCGGGGAGGTGATGTTCACCAGCCAGAGCAGCATGAAGAAGGCCATCATCATGGTCGTGAAGTCGGCATAGGCGATCTTCCACGACCCGTTTTCCTGATCCCACTCATCGTCGCTATGACGGCGGCGGCGGATGATGATGCTGGCGCGGTTGAGACGTCCGGTGGTCGCCATGGTCAGGCCGCCTTCTGCCGCTCGCCCAGACGCTGGGCAGCATTGGTGGTCACGTTCTCCACTTCATGGAAGGTCGGCTGCACCTCGGTATAGAGCACCTTGCGCGCATGCTCCACGGCCACGGCCGGGGCCGATCCGTGCAGATGGGCGACCAGGGCTGCCTTGATGCAATGGAAGAATTTCATCTCCTCGTCGCGCATGCGATTCATGGCATTGGCCAGCGGTCCGACCACTCCATAGGACAGCAGCACGCCCAGGAAGGTGCCGACCATGGCACCGGCGATCAGCTGGCCCAGGATTTCCGGCGATTCGGAAATCGCACCCATGGCCTTGATCATGCCCAGCACGGCGGCGACGATGCCCAATGCCGGCAGCGCCTCCGCCATCGTGTGCAGGCTGCGGGGCGCGCGGTGGAATTCCTTGTTGAGCGTTACCAGCTCCTCATCCATCAGCGCCTCCATCTCCATGGCGCGATCGGCACCCAGCGACATCAGGCGCAGATAATCGGTGAGGAAGATGACGGCCCGGTCCTGTTCCAGGGTGCGGGGGAATTGCTGGAACAGCGTGCTGTCGGCCGGCTTCTCGATATCCTTTTCCAGCCCCATCAGCCCCTTGGTGCGGGCGGTGCGCAGCACGGTATAGAGCAGGGCCAGCAGTTCCAGGTAATCCGCCCTTCGATGGGCCGTGCCGCGGAACAGGGCGCGCAGGCTGTTGCCGGTATCCTTGATGATCTGCCAGGGATTGGCGATCACGAAGGCGCCCAGCGCCGCGCCACAGACGATCAGCACCTCGAAAGGCTGCCACAGCACGTTCATATGGCCGCCCAGGGCGAAGAACCCGCCCAGGACGGAGGCGAAGACGATGGCGGCACCGATGAGCAGGTTCATCGCGATATCTCCAGGGCAAGGCGACGATCAGAAGGCTTCATCCTGACAAGGCGCGATTAAACCCGGTTTTCAGTTGGCGGGGACTGGTCGAGCCAATTTGCTCACCGCCGCCGCGTCTTCCAACAAACCGCGCAGGTCACGCTCACCCGCATCCGCAGCCGGCACAGGCCGGGCCAGCAGGGTCAGGTCAGCCCCCAGCTTGCGTCCAGCGAAGGCAGTGCCCTGTCCCTGCACCACACTATCCGCCGTCGGATCACCCGACAGCATGGCGGCCAGGGCATAGCGGGCGGCATCGGCTGGCGGCAGGGGACCGCCGGCGGCCAGCGCCTTGTAGCTCTTGGCTGCCTCCCCCCATTTGCCCTGCCGCCACAGCCCGTCGGCACGCACGGCCAGGCCGTCATTGCCGTCACCGGCCATCGCCATGGCCCCGGCGCTGTCGCCAGCTAGCAGCAGGGCGCGGGCACGCAACTCCTTGCCGCGTTTCACATCGTCCGGCGTGGCCTCCTCCGCCCCATCCAGGGTGGCGAGCGCCGCCGCTGCGTCGCCCACCGCCAGTTCCATCACGGCCAGATCATGGATGATGGCGGGGCGGTCCGGTGCCGGAAGCTGCACGACCAGGGCCTGCAATTCCTCCCGCGCGATGCGTTCCACCCCGGCATCGGCCAGCATCATGGCAAAGCGCTGCCGCACGGCCCAGCCGGCGGGTTCAGATGGCAGCAGGTCGCGGTGGCGCTGGAAGGCGGTGATGCGGTCGGGAAGGGAAATGGATGTCTCCATCAACCCGTCGAACAGGTGCACGGCCATATCGGCACGGGCGGCCATTTCCGGCGGCGGCTGGTCGGGGAAGCGCAGGCTGAGCAGTCGCAGCTTCTCCAGCGCCGTCACCGGCTCCCCCCGCTTTTGGGCCAGCAATGCCAGCTGCCACAGGCTGTCGGCTTCCAGCGCCGTGCCCGGCCAGTCGCGGATCGCCGCGTCCAGTGCCGTCATCCGCTCCGCCTCCGCCCGTTCCCCGCGTTCCACCCGCATCGCCAGGGCGGCCAGCCCGGCGCGGGTGGCCGCCGCACCTTCAAGGGCCGCCGCCTGATCCCATTGCGCCAGCGCCAGGGAGACGCGGCCGGCGGCGGCATGCAGCCGCCCCACCACCTCATGCAGCTGTGCCTGGGCTACCGGATCGCCGGCATCGGCCTCGATGGCGCGTGCGATGGCCCGTGCCATGCCGTCCAGCCGCGCATCGGCGGCGATCGACAGCAGGTCCAGCCCCAGTTCGCGGCGCAGATCGGCCGGCAGGGAGGACAAGGCCCGCGACGCGGCCGGCAGATAACGGACGCCATCGCGCCCCTGCCCGCGCCGCTGCAGCAGCAATGCCGCCCAGAACGGGCCGTCGGATGCCCGCAAAGACTGGTTGCTCAGCAGCCGGTCGGCCCGGCTGTCATCCGGATCGGCCAGCAGGGCGGCGATGGCGAGCAATGTCTGGTCTTCCTCCGTCTCGGCACTTCCCTCCAGACTGACCAGGGCCTCCGGTGCGCGGTTCCAGGCCAGCTGGAAACGGACCAGATCGCGCAGGGCGGCCGGGGCATGGTCGGATGCGGCCAGGGCCTGACGCAGCCGGTCGCGGTTGTCCAGATAGGGTTCCTGGCGCCAGGCGGCCAGATCGACCAGGGGTGCGGCGCTGCCCCAGGCCGGATCGGGGCGGCGAGGATCCTGCGCCAACGTCGGTGTCGGTTCCCGCGCGGGTGGGGTGGCGGCATCGCGGGCACCGTCGGCCACGGCCTTGCGGGCGAATTCCGCTTCTTCCGGGGTCAGCTGCGTGGGCGGCGGGGGTGTGGTCGGCTTGCGGCCGGGTGTCACCGGGGCGGCGACGCGCATCACCATCTGGCCGTTGCGCCGCTTGATGGAGATGGCGGCGCTGCAATCGGTGGCCACCGCCAGGGTGTGGGGATTGGTCAGCGTCACGCCCTTGATGCGGCCGGCGCCGACGCTGGCGGCGCTGATATCCATTCCCTGATCCAGCGGCATGGCAAGCGTGGCCCCGCACTGGTCCAGGCGGAAGCGGTCGGGCTTCAGGTCGCCGCTGTCGATCAGCAGCTCCGTCACCCCGCCCGCCACGCGGATGGAAACGGGCACCGGGTCGGCCAGGGCCGGGGCGGCGATGCACAGCCCGGCGGGTACCGATGTCAGCAGAATGCGCAGAAACTGTCTCATGACCCCATCCGCAGCCGATCTTGAACGCGGATTTAACCTAGCCCCTGCACATTAAAGCCGGTTCAAAGCGGCGCCCCGGACGGGCAGCGCCCTAGCGAAGCCGGAGATATCGCCCTTGGAAAACGCGCTCTATGTAGGGCTGTCGCAGCAGATGGCGCTGCGCCGCATGCTGGACGTCACCGCCAACAATGTGGCGAACATGAACACCATGGCGTTCCGCGCCGAACGGCCGGTCTTCGACGATTTCGTCAGCCGGACCGGGCGTGGGGCCGACCCCACCGCCTTCGTCATCGACCGCGCTACCTATACCGACACGCGCGAAGGATCGCTGACCACCACCGGCAACCCCTTCGACATCGCCATCCGCGGCGATGCCTGGCTGCAGGTGGAGACACCAGCCGGCCCGCGTTATACCCGCGACGGGCGGCTGGGCCGATCGGCGGAGGGTGATCTGGTCACCGTCGATGGCCGGCCCGTGCTGGACGATGCCGGCAACCGCATCACCGTGCCGGAGGATGTGGGACCGCTGACCTTCAGCAGCGACGGCACGCTGTCCTATACGGTGGAGGGCAATGGCCAGGAGATCCAGTCGGTGGAACTGGGCCGTATCGGGCTTTACTCCCTGCCCGGTGCCGAAGGGTTGCAGCGGGGCGGCGACGGTCTGGTCACCGCCACGGGCGACCCGCTGCCCGCCATCGGCGTCACCATCGTTCAGGGCGCCGTCGAAGGTTCCAACGTCCAGCCCATCGTGGAGATGGTGCGGCTGATCGACCTTACCCGCGCCTACGGCCAAGCCACAAAACTGACCGAGGCGGAGAATGACCGCCAGCGCGGCGCCATCAACAAGATCGGCGGGCCGGCAACCTGATCGCCACCGCCCGCCCCCCCAGGCCGGCGACTGCCGGCCCGCGCCACGTGGCGCGTAAGCCAAGCCGCCGGATGGCGGCGCCCGGCGCCTGAGGGAACAGCAAAAGGAGAAAACTCATGCGCACGCTCGACATCGCCGCCAGCGGCATGATGGCCCAGCAGATGAATGTGGAGGTCATCTCCAACAACATCGCCAACATCAATACCGTCGCCTTCAAGCGCTCCCGCGCGGAATTCCAGGATCTGATGTACCAGTCGCAGCTGCGGCCCGGTGCCACGGCATCCGACCAGGGCGACATCGTGCCCACCGGCATCCAGCTGGGCCTGGGCGTGAAGCCGGGCACGGTGGCGCGTCAGCATGTGCAGGGCACGCTGACCAAGACCGAGGGCGATTACGACGTGGCGCTGGACGGACGCGGCTATTTCCTGGTCGATCTGCCCACGGGCGAGACCGCCTATACCCGCGCCGGCAATTTCAAGCTGTCGCCGGAAGGCACCATCGTCACCATCGACGGGCACGAGGTCAGCCCCGGCATCACCGTGCCGGAAAACACCCGCGACGTGATGATCAACGCCAATGGCGAAGTGCTGGCCTATATCGAGGGCCAGATCGAGCCGCAGAATGTCGGCCAGTTCGACATGGCCATGTTCGTGAACGAGGCCGGGCTGGAGGCCGTGGGCTCCAACCTCTATCTGGAAACCCCGGCATCGGGCGTGCCGATCCTGGGCATGCCGGGCCAGCTGGGTTTCGGCACGGTCAAGCAGGGTTATGTCGAGGCATCCAACGTCAATATCGTGGCGGAGATCACCAACCTCATCTCCGCCCAGCGGGCGTATGAGATGAACAGCCGCACGGTCGAGGCCGGCGACCAGATGCTGAACACCCTGGTCCAGATGCGGTGAGGGCGATGATGCGCAAGCTGCTCTCCCCCCTGGCCCTGGCCACGGGCCTTGCCCTGGCCTTCTCCCCGCCCGTCGCCGCCCAGGCCGATGCGGCCGAAGCGCTGTTGCGCACCGCCATCCAGGAACGGATGGGCCCGGCGCTGGGCGAAGGCGAGCTGCAAGTACGCATCGCCACCCCGGTCACCGGCACGGTCAGTCAGGTGGAAGCGCTGAATGTCGACCGCAGCGGCAGGCGCTTCGCCGCCATCCTGGTGGGTCCGGAGAAGCGCCAGCGGGTGGAGGGCGAGCTGTGGACGGAAATCCAGATCCCGGTTCCCACCCGCCGCGTCTCCCCGGGAGAGGTGATCGCAGAGGGTGACCTGACCCTGGCCCGCCTGCGCTCCGACCAGATCGGCCAGCGCACCATCACGGCCAAAACGGAACTGGTGGGGCGGGAGGCACGGCGCGTGCTGTCGCCCGGCCGGCCGGTACCCGACAATTCGGTCATCGTCCAGGCCGCCGTGGCGCGGAACAAGCCGGTGACGCTGGAGTACCGACAGGGCCCATTGCTGATCACCGCGCGCGGCCGGGCACTGGCCAATGGCAGCGTCGGCGAAATGGTGCGGGTGCAGAACCTGGACAGCAACCGCACCCTGACCGCGATGGTCACCGGGCCGGGCACCGTCTCTGCTGCTGAATGATGAAGGAAAAGCCGATGTCCAAGCTCCGCTTCACTTCATTGCTGGTCGCCACCCCATTGCTTCTCGCCGGCTGCGCCCGGTTCGATCATATCGGCCAAGCGCCCGACATGACGCCAATCGACAATCCGCGCCGTCAGGCGGAAGCGACGGGCGTCACCATGCCCATGCCGGAACGTTCCGACACGATGCGTCAGGCCGCCTCGCTGTGGGAGGCGGATGCGCGCGGCTTCCTGCGCGACATGCGGGCCAGCAAGGTCGGCGACATCGTCACGGTGGAGGTCGACATGGCCGAACAGGCGCGGATCAGCAACCAGACCTCCCGCGCGCGCGGCGCCGGTGAAAGCATGGGCGTGCCCAACCTGTTCGGGCTGGAAACCGCCCTGCCCAACAGCGTCGATCCGGAAAACCTGGTCAACCTGAATTCCAGCGGCAGCAGCACCGGCACCGGTGCCGTGAACCGGCAGGAGAATATCAGTTTGAAGGTGGCAGCCGTGGTCACCGACATCCTGCCCAACGGTAATCTGGTGATCGCCGGGCGGCAGGAGATGCGGGTGAATTACGAGCTGCGGGAACTGCGCATCGCCGGCGTCATCCGCCCGCAGGACATCACCACCCGCAACACCGTGTCGTACGAGAAGATCGCCGAGGCCCGCATCGCCTATGGCGGGCGCGGCCAGATCATGGACATGCAGCAGCCCCGCATCGGCCAGCAGGTGCTGGACGTGATCCTGCCCTTCTAGGGAGTGGCCCCATGAACAGATGGAAGCTGACCGGTCTGGCTTTCGCCGCAGGCATCACCGCCTTCGCCGGGGGCTATGCCGCCGGCACCGCCCTGCCCGCGTCACAGGAAGCCATCCCCGCCATGGGGCCTGTCACCGTCGCCGTGGCGCCGATGATCGTCCCGGTTTGGGGCCAGGGGCGCATCACCGGCTTCGTCGCCGTGGAGATGGCGGTGGAACTGGCGCCCGGCAGTGACGGCGATCTGTTGCTGCCCGGTGTGCGCGACCGGCTGCTGGGCGATCTCTATGATATCGGGGCACAGGGTGGCATGCAGCCTGGCATCATCGATCCCGCCGCCTTGCAGGCCCGCCTGCTGCTGGCCGCCGGCGAGGCGACGGGCGGCAATGCCCGCAATCTGGTGCTGACCAAGCTGATCCTGCAGGAAAACCGCCGCAAGGGTGTTTGAGCAAACGAAAAGGGCCGGTGGAACGGAGCGATCCCGTTCCACCGGCCCTTTTTTGCTATGCTGTTCCCTCAGACGCCGGGCGCCGCCATCCGGCGGCTTGGCTTACGGCGCATGAGCGCCGGGCCGGCGGTCGCCGGCCTTCATTATCAAGCCGCCGAGACGATGTCATAGCGGCCGACCGTGGCGCCGTTTTCCAGTTCGAACAGCGTGTCGGCCTCTTCCCGGCGGACGCGCGTGACCTTGGAACGGTAGGTGACTTCGCTTTCCAGCGCGTCGCCCTTCTCGTTCCGGGCTTCCACCGCCAGGGTATAGGTGCCGTCGGCGGCGATGCTGCCATCGGCCTTCACCCCGTTCCAGGTGATGGCATGGGTGCCGGCCGACTTGTCGGCGGTGAAGCTGTGGACAAGGTTGCCGTCGCTGTCCAGCAGCCGGACATCGACGCTGCTGGCCCCGGCCGAAACGGTGTAGCTGGCATCCAGCTGGCCGCCCTTCACGCCGACCAGATTGCTGACGATCTCCACCGTGCGGCCGATATAGCCCATGTCGGCGCGGTCGCTGCCGATGCGCAGTTCGCCCAGCACCTGGGTCAGCATGTTGTTGGAGGAGACTTGCTGTTCAACGGAGGAGAACTGCGCCAACTGCGTCACCCATTGCGTCGGATCGACGGGCTGCAACGGGTCCTGGTTGGTCAGCTGCGCGGTCAGCAGGCGCAGGAAGGACTGGGTGTCGGTGGTAAGGCGGGCCTGGGCGGCGCTGGCCGCCACATTGCCATTGGCGTCGACGCCGGAAATGGTAGTCATGGGGCGAACCTTTCAGATCTGGATATCGACAAGGCTGTCGGTGCGGATAATGGCGGGGGGCGCCAGCGGATCGGCGGCCGGATCGGCCTGGGCCTGCTGGCCGTAAAGCTGCGCACCGCGCCGCCCCTGGTCGGCCTGGGTCCATTGGCCGGCCCCTTCCCGCAGGGAGAAGTGCAGGCCGTCGGGCTGTACCTGCATGCCGCCCTGCTGCAGGGCGCGTTCGATCAGGCGGACATCGCGTTGCAGCAGGTCCAGCGTCGCCGGCTTCTCCGCCGCGATCATCGCGGTGACGCGGCCATCCTGCATTTCCAGCTTCACCTCCACCCGGCCCAGATGTTCGGGGTCGAGTTGGACGGTCAGCGTCGTCTGTTCCTGCGCCACCGCCTGTTCGATCCGCCCGACCAGCTGCAGGCCGGGGGTGGCATGGGTGGCGACCGTCGGACGGGCGCCGGCCACCGCATGGGCGGTGAGATCGCGGCCGATTGCCTGGCTGCTGAGTGTGGTGGCCGGCAGGGTGAAATTGTCCGGCGGCGTGGCGGGGATGGTGGCCGGGGCCGCCTCTCCACCGCCCGCATTGACCTCACCCACCGGCAGACGCAAGGCAGCCGGTTTGGCATCACCGGTCGTAACGGCTGAGGATGTGGGGGCGGCGTCGGTCGTCGCCATGGCAGCCGACCGCGTGCGGGGGGCTGAGCGGCTCGCAGCGATATCAGCGACCGGTGTCGGCTTGCCCTCGGTCGGCTTCACCGCCGTCGGCTTCACCGCCGGCTGCGCGACGGCGCCGGCCTGCACGGCGGCCATGGTCTGCAATTCGGCGGGTATGGCGATGGCGACGATGCCCGGCGTGGGTGCCGTTGCAACGGGGGACGATATGATATCCGGCGCTGCCGCCGCCTGCGGGTCGGTGGCGACAGCGGGTACCGGCGTGGGGCCATTCACCCCCTGCGCCAGCGCAGGGCCGTTTGCCGGAACGGGTGAACGGGTCTGCGGGGTGGCGGCGGGCGATGGCGCACCGGCAGCCGTAGGGAGGGCGGGCACCAGCCCTGCCGGTACGACGGGGGCGGCGGCAATCTCCCCACCCCCGTCACCCACAGGCACAGCGATGGCGGTGGGTACGGCCGGCGGTGGGCTGGCCACGGGCGTGGTCAGACCCATGGCCTGCATCAAACCGGCCAGGGCGGCATCGTCGGAGGTCTGGCCCTGTGGGGCGGCCTCACCCGGTGTCGTGGGGCGGGCGGTAACCGGCTCCAACGGACGGACCATGCCTTCGACCAGCAGGCCGAAGCCGGCCATCGGGACGGCAGGCATGGTTGCGGCCCTGGCCTGGATCGCCGGGGTTGCCGGCGTGGCGGATGACAGGAGCGAGAGAAGCTGCATGGGGCCCACCCGGATAGCGGTATCGACCCCCACCATATCGGGCGCTGTTTAAGTCTGGTTTTAAAGTGCGGTCGCTTCAAATGCCTTCATTTGAAGCGTGAATCGCACGACAGGCTTAAGCCAGCCCCTGCCGCACCTTTTCCGCGGCCACCATCATCGCCACCAGTTCCGGCAGGTCCACACGCGGTGTCCAGTCCAGCCGTTCGCGGGCCCGGCTGCTATCGCCGCGCAGTTCGCCCACTTCGGCGGGACGGAACAGGGCGGGATCGACCGTGACGCAGGTGCGGCCGCTATCCAGCTCGATGGCGACCTCTCCCACTCCTTCGCCCTGCCAGAGCAGACGCATGTCCAGCGCATTGGCGGTCAGGGAGACGAAGTCGCGCACGCTCCAGGTCCGGCCGCTGGCCAGGACATAATCGTCGGGCCCCTCGGCCTGCAGCATCGACCACATGCCGCGCACATAATCCCCGGCGAAGCCCCAGTCGCGCCGCGCGTCCAGCCGGCCCAGCGCCATGGGCGCATCTTCCAGCCCCGCCTGCCAGCGCACCAGCCCGCGCACGATCTTGGCGGTGACGAATTCCGGGCCGCGCAGGGGCGATTCGTGGTTGAACAGGATGCCGTTCACGCAGAACAACCCATAGGCGATGCGGTACAGCGTCGTCATCTGGTGGGCCGCCACCTTGGCCACGGCATAGGGGCTGCGGGGCCGGAACAAGGTCTTTTCCGTCTGCGGCACCTCCGGCGCCTCACCGAACATTTCGGAGGTGGAGGCGTGATAGAAGCGGGTCCTGGGATGGCGGGTGCGGATCACCTCCAGCAGGTTGGTCGTGGCCACCGCGTTGCTGGCGAAGGTTTCCGCCGGAATATGGAAGGAGGAATGGACGGAGCTGTGCGCCGACAGGTGATAAACCTCGTCCGGCGCATGATCATCCAACAGCCAGGAGACGGCGCGGGCATCGGTCAGATCCACGGTCACCGTGGTCACCCGTCCCGCCAGCCCCATAGTCTCCAGCCGCCAGGCACGGTTCAGCATCGTGCCGCCGGGGCGCAGCGTGCCCGTCACCCGATATCCCTTGTCCAGCAGCAGCGATGCCAGATAGGCGCCGTCCTGGCTGGTGATGCCGGTGATCAGCGCCCGCGGACCGCTTGTGCCAAATTTCTCACCCATCGATCCGATCCGACGATTGCGATGGCATCGGGAGTGCCGATGCGGATACTGGGTATATAGGATGTCGGCACCCGATCCGGGCCAGGATAATCGGCGCGAAAGGATGACCTATCCCAATGAATCAACAACGGAACCGGTCCATGCCCACCCTTGCCGACCAGTTGAACGCCGCCATCGCGCAGCAAGACGCGGGTCGCGCCAAGGAAGCCGAAGCCGGGTTCCGTTCCGTGCTGGCACAGGCCCCGGCCAATGGGGAGGCGCTGCACCGGCTGGGCGTGCTGCGCCTGCAGGCGGGTGATTATGCGGCGGCGGCGCAGTCGCTGGAGGCGGCGGTGAAGGCCGAACCGGACTGGGCCGTCCATCATTCCAACCTGGCCAGTGCGCTGCGCCGCCTGGGCAGGCTGCCCGATGCGCTGGCCGCCGCAATGCAGGCTCTGCGCCTGGCCCCCGATTTCGCCGATGGCTATCTGAACCTCGTCAATATTCTGGACCAGATGCAGCGCTATGGCGACGCCATCGCCGTACAGCGCCAGCTGATCGCACTGCGTCCCCATGCCGGGGAGGCGCGGTTGCAACTGGCAAGGCTGCTGATCCTGGATAACCAGGCCGAGGCGGCGGTCGATGCGCTGTACGACCTGCTGGGCATGCAGCCGCTGTCGGTGCATGCCTATACCAACATGGGCGTGGCCTTGCGGCGGCTGGGGCGGCTGGACGATGCCATCGCCGCATATCGTACGGCCCTGGGTTTCGCGCCCGACGATGGCGGCCTGCTGTCCAATCTGGGCATCGTTTTGCAGGATCAGGATCGCTATCCGGAAGCCATGGACTGCTTCCTGCGGGCGCTCGCCCGCCAGCCGGACAGCGCCACCACCCATCTGAACCTCTCCGTCGCCTATCGGGAGGAGATGAAGATCACCGAATCCGTGGCCAGTGCGCGGGAAGCCGTGCGCCACGATCCGGCCCTGGCCGCCGCGCACACCGCGCTTGCCGTGGGCCTGCTGATGCAGGGCGATTATGCCGAGGGGCTGGCCGAATATGAATGGCGCAGCCGCATGGCCGACTTCCCCTCTCCCCGGCGGGACTTCACCTCGCCGGCCTGGGACGGGTCGGACCTGAGTGGCCGCACCCTGGTCGTGCATGACGAACAGGGGGTGGGCGACGCGCTGCAATTCATGCGCTACATCCCGGTTTTGCAGGCACGCGGCATCGATGTCGTGCTGGAATGCAACAGCCAGCTGGTCCGGCTGCTGGGCAGCATGCCGGGCGTGGGCCGGGTGGTCAGCCGGTTCCAGCCGCTGCCGCCCCATGACGCGCATGTGTCGCTGCTGTCCCTGCCCCATATCCTGGGCGCGCGCATCGACAATGTCCCGGCCCAGGTCCCCTATCTGGGGACGGAGCCGGATTTGCAGGCACGGTGGGCCGACAGGCTGTCGGCGTTTTCCGGGCTGAAGGTCGGGCTGGTCTGGGCCGGCAATCCGGAATTCAAGGCCGACCGGCTGCGCTCCCCCGGCCTGAAATCCTTCCGCCCGCTGCTGGACGTGCCGGGCGTGTCCTTCTTCGGGCTGCAGAAGGGGCCGGGGCGCAAGGACCTGGACAATATCGGGTCGCTGCCGGACAGCTTCACCGATCTGGGGCCGCAGATCGGGGATTTCGCCGATACCGCCGCCATCATGACCAATCTGGATCTGGTCATCACGTCCTGCACCGGCCCGGCGCATCTGGCTGGCGGGCTGGGCCGGCCGACCTGGACGGTGCTGCCCTTCTCCCCCGATTGGCGCTGGCTGGCCTGGGGGGAGGAGACCTTCTGGTATCCGACCATGCGCCTGTTCCGTCAGGATGCGCGGGGCGACTGGGGGCCGGTGGTTGGCCGCGTCGTGGAAGCCCTGACGGTTACGTCCACGCCACAAACGGCTTGATACCGCCCGTTTCCATGTCGGGTTCCACGCACAGGCGGGCACGCTCGTTCAGGCGGGCGGCCAGCTGGCTGAAGCCGCTGGCAGCACTGATGCCCACGATATCGGCCTGGGTCAGCACATGGAAATCCTGCAGGAATTCCAGCCCCGGCCAGGCCGGCCCGGCATCATGCAGGGTCACGGGCCGGAATTCGCGGAAGGCGGCGCGCACCCCCGGAATATCGTCGCTGGCCAGATACAGCACCGGCTTGTCCAGGGTCGGCCACAGATCGCGCAGCCAGTCCACATAGGTCTGGGTCTCGGTGATCGGATAGCCGTAACGCAGGAAATCGCCACGCCTGATATGGATGGCGACGACGGTATTGCCCACCGCCCGCAGCGCATCCACCGGCGGATCGATCCACGGGGCCCATTGCGGGCGTGGGCGCAGCCAGGAACGCACCCGGTCGCGCAATTCCACTGGATAATCATAGAGGAACAGTGGCGACAACGCGTCGCGGTCCAACGGCGCATCCCCTTGCCGCTCGCCGGTGACGAAGCCGTTCAGCACCCGCCTGCCGAAGGGCCAGGGCGGCAACGGGCCGCTGGGTGCCGGGTCATCCAGCTCGAAATAGGCGCCACCGACCCAGTCCGGCGTCTCCAGCACACCGCCATGCTTTTCCGCGTAAAGCCGCAGCAGCACATATTCCAGGACATTATGGGCAAAGCGTCCCCGGTTGCCGAGCGTGCTGGACGCCAGACGCGGCCGGGCGGGATCGGGATTGGCCGGACGCTGCCAGTGCCAGCCCTGCTGCCGGCGCGTGCGCTCCAGGGCCGCCAGCGAGCGGATTGTGAACATCCAGCAATTGTCGCTCTGCAGGCCTTCCAGCCGGGCGGCGGCCGTGGCCGGATCACCATCTTCCAGGTCCAGGGCCGACAGGGCCGTGCGGCATTCCACCGGATAGATGCGGCCGGCCAGCGGTGCGGTTTCCAGCCGGGTGAAGATCGCCCGCGCCTCCATCCGCCGTCCACCGCGCACCAGCAGCAGATAGAGCATTTCCAGGCAGGCGGAGACATCCGTGCCATCCAGCGGCAGATAGGAGACGAGGGCGGCTTCCGCATCGGCATCCTGGCCCTGATCGACCAGCACGGCCACCACCCGCGCCCGCGCCGCCGCCAGACCCAGCTGGGCGGAACGGCGGTAGCAGGCTAGCGCAGCCTCAAGGTCGGCCATCCGGTAGCGCAGATTGCCCAGATTGAACCAGATCTCCGGCCGTCCGGGCGACAGGCTGATGGCCCGCTTCAGGGCGGCGTCGGCCTCTGTGGTCTCGCCCTGTTCCAGCAGCGCGTTGCCCAGGCTCATCCAGGCGCCCAGCAGGCCGGGCTGGATCGACAGGGCCCGGCGCTGGCAGGCGATGGCCTCATCGTTGCGGTCATCCTGGCGCAGCAGCAGGCCCAGATCATGGTGGATTTCCGCCTGATCGGGGGTCAGCGCCGCCGCACGGCGCAGGGCGCGGATGGCGGCCGGTCGCCCCGCCCCGCCATGGCCAGCCGATGCCGCTCCCAGCGCGTGCCAGGCAGCCGCATATGACGGGTCCAGTGCCAGCACGGCGCGCCATTGTGCCTGTGCGGCTTCGGCGTCGCCCTTGGCGGCCAGCATGTTGCCCAGGTTCAGGCGTGCTTCCACCTTGTCCGGCGCATGGGTCAGGGCGTGGCGGACCAGTGCCAGCCCCTGATCCAGCCGCCCCGCCTGCCGCTCCGTCAGACCTAGCAGATGCAGGGCGTCGGCATTGGCGGGGTCGCTCTCCAACAGCTGGCGATAGGCCGCCGCCGC
Organism: Niveispirillum sp. KHB5.9; assembly: GCF_048066115.1. Classification (NCBI taxonomy): domain Bacteria; kingdom Pseudomonadati; phylum Pseudomonadota; class Alphaproteobacteria; order Rhodospirillales; family Azospirillaceae; genus Niveispirillum; species Niveispirillum sp. KHB5.9. Next base: position 572,383 of record NZ_JBLTYX010000001.1, read on the forward strand.
CCGGTCCACATGGCCGGCACGATGATCGGCCAGGGCGGCGGCCAGCAGGTCAGATGTTGTTTTCATTCGACAGATCGACGGCGCCGTGGCGGAAGGGCACCCAATCCTTCTGGTCGGGCCTGTATTGCAGGCCGTAGGGCGACTTCAGGAACACCTTGTCGCGCTGCGGGCTTTCGCGCAGCGTCCGTTCCTGGTCCACCAGGGGGGAGGCGGCGAAGACCTTTTCCCAAATCTCCGCCGGCTCCACGGCGCGGCCCGCCTTCTTCACATAGTCCAGGGCGGCGTCGCTCAGCTGCCAGCTGCTCTCGACCATATCGTAATAGCCCATGACCTTACCTCCTCGAAGCCCGCCCGATGGGCTGACAAATACCGGAACCCGCTCAGGCCCCGCAAGATGGGACGGTGGCGCGTTTGGCACGGGCCAGTTCCCGCAATGCCTCCACCGCCGCCTCGAACACCGGTTCCCAATCCTGGTCGTCCGTCTGGCGGAACAGCCGCATGCTGGGATACCAGGGCGTGCCCATGGCGCGGTCGCCATAGACCCAATAGGGCATGTACTGCACCAGGTTCCAGATGGGCGTGCCCAGCGATCCGGCCAGATGGGCCGTGGAACTGTCGGTCATGATGACCAGGTCCAGCTTCTCCAGCATGGCCGCCGTATCGGCGAAATCCTGGATATGCGGGCCCAGCGGCGTGACCAGCAGGCGCGAGGATAGCTGTTCCAGCTGTTCCTCCGGCGGGCCCTTCTGCAAACTGTAAAGCCGCACGCCCGGCACCGTGCCGAAACGCAGGAAGCGCGACAGGCCCGTGGCGCGGCGCGCATTGTCGGCGAAGGTGACGCGGCCGGACCAGATGATGCCCACGCGCAGGGTCCCCGGCTCCCCCGGTCCCAGCAGGCGGGCGGCCTTGGCCCGCGCATCGGGCGGGATATGCAGCCTCACCGGCGGCGGCACCGTGCCGAAGCGGGTGCCGCACAGGTAAGGCAGGCTCATCTGCGAGGTCTGGACATCGAAATCCGGGAATTCGGACCCCGCCGTCACGAACTCATCCACCGGCAGACCGCCCAGGACGCGGCGCAGTTCCGGGTGGCATTCGAACAGGATGCGCCCGCCGCGGGCCTTGACCAGTTCCACATAGCGCGCCGCCATCAGCGTATCGCCGAACCCCTGTTCGGTGGACAGGAAGATGCGCCGACCGTTCAGCGGGCCGCCATCCCAGGGCGTGCCCGGCGTCGGCCGCGTGCGGTAGCTGGCGATGTGGCGGCGGGATTCGTAATCCTTGAACCCCTCCTCGTAATCGCCGACCTGTAGCAGGGTCAGGGCGCGCTCCCAGCGCAGGGCGTGGGAGGTCGGTTCCGCCGCCAGCGCCTTGTCCAGCATCAGCAGCGCCTCGCGGTATGAGGCCGCCTTGCGCTTGCCGATCAAGGCGTTGAACAACAATTGCGGATTGCCGGGGATCAGGCGCATGGCCTGGGCATGGGCCTGCCCCGCCTCCTCATGCCGGCCGACATCGGTCAGAAGATTGCCCAGGTTGGACCAGATGCCGGCATTGCCGGGATCGAATTCCAGGCCCCGGTAATGGCAGATCAGCGCCTCGTCCGTGCGTCCCAGCCGGCGCAGCAGGATACCAAGCGTGCTCCACGCCCCGCCATCCTGCGGGTTGGCACGCAGCAGGTCTTCCGTCGTGCGCAATGCCTGATCGTCATTGCCGGCCGGGACCGGGGGGGCGGCCACGGCTGGCGGCGGCTGAGCCGGCTCGTTGGCCGGCTTGGGCGATGTGGTGGCGGCTTTGCGCTTCTTGACTGTCACGTTGCTCTGGCTCTCGGGCGGAGGACCTTACCAGGCGAAACGGACCTGGGCGGTCAGGGCATGCTGGGTACGGTTATCACTCAACTCCGCATCATAGCGTGCCGACACGCGCATGTTATCGGCAATTTCCATCGTCAGGCCGCCGCCCAGCACGGCCGTGTCACGCCCCGGCTCTGCCGCGAAGATTGTGAAGGACTGGCCCAGCAGTGCTTGGCTGGTGCGATAGCCCGGCTTGGACAGATCATGTTCCCAGCGCGCCGACAGTTCCGGCACCAGGGTGCCGCCGCCATCCAGCGCCACCGGATGGGTGAAGCGCACGCCGAAGCCGCCGCGCAGATCGGCATGCTTGTCGCTGTCCACCGACAGGTTGAAGGCATCCGCCCCCGTCTCCGCAAACGCATCGGCATCGCTGCCATCATAGCGCAGGAAGGCGCTGGGGGTCAGGATCGCACCGCCCAGGTCCAGGCGATACCCCGCCTCGATCCCGGCCCCGATGGTCTTGCCATCGGTCTTGCCGCTGGCGGTGCGGGTCTGGGTGCCGATGGTGATGGCGCGGCGCGTCTCGTAATCGCTGAAGGTCACGCCGACCTGAGCATCCACGAACAGCGCATCCTGGGTCCAGCCCAGGTAATTGCCGATGTAATAGCTGTCGATGCTGGCGCGGCCGCTGTCATTGCGGCCGGTCACGCGGCTGTCAGCGTAACCAGCGGCCACACCGACGCGCAGCGCATCATTGCTCATGCCGTAATCGATACCGGCCAGACCGCCGGCCACACGGTGGCGGAAGCCGGGATTGTTGCCGTCGCTGCTGGTGCGCGCCTTGTTGCCGAAGGCGCGGCCCCAGACGTTCCAGCCCTGGCCGCCATCATGCAGACCGCCCTGGCGGGTGGTGATCATGCTGCCGAAGCCGCGGCTGACATCGACGGCGGCCAGCGGCAGGTTGGCGTTGAATTCACCGGAAATGGCGCCCAATGTTGCCGGCAGGGCGCTGATGCCCAGCGGCAGCAGGGCGTTCAGCACTGGCGTCACCCCGGGATTGCGCGCCGCTTCCAGCGCATCCACGGCAGCACCGGCCGCCGCCTGGTTGATGGTCAGACCGGCCAGCCCGCGATAGGAGGCGGGACCGACATAGAGATCGACGGCATTGGCACTGTACAGCGCCATGATGCGCGACCCGGCCGGCAGGCCCGCCGTGGGCTGGGCGATGCTGGCAAACGTGCCGACGACGCCGCCTTCGGCCTGCACCACGCCGGCCAGACGCTGGCCCAAGGTCAGGTTATAGCTGTTGGTGCCCTGCACTTCCTCGGGCGAATAGGTCAGGCCGCGCAGCACCGGGGTCAGGGTCACGCCGGTGCCGATGGTGAAGGTGTTGCCCGCACCCGTGACGATGGCGCGCGAATAATTGCCGGCCCCGTTGGCCGTGCCCGGCCCATCGATCTCCACCACGAAGGCGCTGTTGGTCTGCAAGGTGACGGGGCCCTGGAAATTCAGCGTGCCCGGCGAATTGCCCGGACGCAGGGTGCCGGCAATGGTGGTGGGACCGACGATGCGGCCATTGCCGCGCAGGGTGCCCTGCGCGCTGACCGTGATCGGTGCCGTCACCACGCTGTTGACGTAGAGGCCGCCATTTTCCACCTGTACCGTGCCGCCCGTCAGGCCGCCGGTGATGTTGGCCTGCCCGCCGCTGCGCACGGCGAAGCTGCCGCCGGTATTGGCGATGGCACCGGAGAACAGGGTGCGGCCGCTGGTGGTGACGACGATGGCGCCCAGGTTGGTGATGTTGTTGGTCAGCGTCCCCTGGCCGGTACCCGCAAAGGTGAAGGGGGTGGCCGCGGACGCCGTGTTGATGATGCTGCCCGACAGCGCGATGTTCTGGCCGGCATTGTCCAGCGTACCGCCGGCCACGCCGACATGCAGCGCCAGGGAAACGGGCTTGTCCGGCTGGGTGCCCAGGGCACCGGGCGAACCGGGGCGCAGCGTGCCGCCATCGAAGGTCAGCGTGCGCGTGCCCGACAGGTTGGTACCCGCACCCGCCGCGTCGTCGGTGGTATAGAAGGCTTGGTTCTTGTCGATCACCGCGCCCAGATTGCCCGACACATTGGGTGTGCAGGTCGGGCACAGGGTCACGACGACATTGTCGATATTCTGCGCGGCACCCAGGCTGTCCGCCACGAAGCGCAGAATGGATTCGCCGCTGAAGGCCTGGACGTTGAAGCTGTAGGTGACCCAATCGGTGGGCGGGGCGCTGTCACCGATATAGTCGAAGATCTTGGCATCGCCGAAATAGGCGGTAAGCCCCTGGCCGCCCTCGCTCTTGTACTGGAAGGTGACATTGTAGCGTGCGCCGACACCCGTGGTCACCGCCTGGCTCAGCGTGTTGGTGGAGAACAGGAATTCAGCGCTATGGCCGGCACCGTTGGAGCCCGTGCCCGCGCGCAGGCCGGCGGGATCGCTGCTGGTCCAATAGGCGAAGGAGGCGGCGTCCGACCCCGTCTCCATCGACAGGCTTTCAAAGTCGCCATTGCACAGCAGGGCGGTGCCATTGCAGGTGGCGGCATCGGCCTTCAGGGTGGCAACCGGGATTACCACGGTCATCAGCAGGGCGGCCTTGATGCTGGCAATGGCCGCCGGACGACACGTGAAACCGTTCATGATCCTGCCTCTCCCAAAGATTAACGGCATTTAAACAGGGTAACCACAAAGGTGAGCGAGTATCTTGTTACCGACCGGCGAATAGCCGGCAAAGCGCAGCTATACCGCACAATCCACGGAAATGCTTATCATTTCATGAACTCTATAGTGGTTAGCCCATAATCTTAAGGTTAGACATGGCTAGAGCAGATTGCGTAATCCGTGTCATGATGCCGTGCCAATCCCCTTCGACCTCCGATCGGAACATACGCACGCAATCATACCAGCATGTGCGATCCGGATGGGACAGCCAGCGCCAGTCGGCCAGCCAGGGCAGGGCCAGGAAGGCCGTCTTTCCCATGGTCCCGGCGACATGGATCATGGCGCTGTCACAGCTGACCACCAGGTCCAGGTTGGCGATGATGGCGGCACTGTCGACGAAGCTGCCATGGGCCCGTTCACGCTCGGCATCGGGAAAGCGGGTGATGTTCAGGGGCCCGGCCAGGGCGTCCAGCTGGTCCAGGCCCACATCCTGTTGAAGATTGAACAGCCTGATCCCCGGCACGGTCGATAAGGGAGCAAAGGCCGCAAGCGGGATGGAGCGGTCAAGCCCTGCGGCCTGCCAGTTGATGCCGACCTTGAAGCCCCGCGTTCCGATCCGCCGCCCCCAGGCCGCCACGCGATCAGCGGGCGGGTGGAGATAGGGTGCATGCGCCGCCGGCACTTTGTCCGGCGTATTGTCGCACAAGCCCGGCAGGCTCATCAGCGGCGCATGGCAATCGGCGGGCGGCAACGGCTCCCCATGGCAGACCAGTTGGTCGATATCGGGAACACATCGCAGGATGTCGCGCATCGTGGGCTGGCATTCGAACAGGGTCCGCGCCCCCTGCCGCTTCAGCACGCCCATATAGCGGATGAATTGCAGCGTATCACCCAGACCCTGTTCGAAATGCACCAGGATGGTGCGGCCCGCCAGGGGCGACCCGTCCCAGCGCGGAATGCCGGGAATGTCCCGCCGCCAGCGCCAAGCCGCCTGCCGGTTGCGCCAGTCGTAATGCGGCCAGCCCTCCCGCCAATTACCCTGGAAGATCAGGCAGGTCCCAAGGTTCTTGTGGTATTCGGACACCCCGGGCGCCAGCCGCACAGCCCGACCATACCAACAGGCTGCGTCGGCCACACCATTCTGCCGACGCAGGGCACTGCCCAGGTTGTTGGCGACTGACCCGGTGCCGGGGTCCAAGGCCACGGCCATGCGATAGGCGCGCTCCGCCGCCTTGTATTGTTCCAGCGCCATCAGCACATTGCCCAGCCGGAATGCCGCGTCGGGATAGTCCGGCCACACGACCAGCAGCCTTGAGAACATATCCGCCGCCGCCTCATGTGTGCCCCGTCCGGCCAGCAGGCTGCCCAGCCGGAACAGCGTGTGCGGATGGTCGGGGCGTAGCCGGTGCGCCTCTGTCAGGATGGCCAGCGCCTCCTCCGCCCGCCCCGCATCCTCCAGCGCGATGCCCAGGTTGAACAGCACGGCCGGATGGCCGGGGCTCATACGCGCGGCCCTGGCGAAATGGTCGATGGCCGCGTCCAGGCGACCGGCGGCGTGGGCCTGCGCCCCCGCCTCCACCTGCCGACGCAAGCTGTCATCGACCATGGTCCGTCCCTTTTCCCTGATCATTCTTCATGCATATGGGGTGACAAGCGGCTTGGCAATGCCGGCCCGGCCGGCCATGTTCGCGGGATGCCAACCGGAAAGGCTTCCCCCACCTTGCCCCCGTCTTCCCCCACCGACCTGTTGCGGGCCGCGACCGGCGCCTATCGCCAGGGCCGTTTGGCGGAGGCCGAGGATTTGTGCCGCGCCCTCCTGGACGCGGAGCCGGCCCATATCGGTGGGCTGTTCCTTCTGGCGGTGCTGCGCATGTCGGCCGGCGATGGGGGGATGGCGGCGGATTTGTTCCAATCCGTCCTGGCCCTGAACCCCGCCATCGCCGATGCCCATGGCAATCTGGCGATGATCCGGCAGCAGCAGGGTGATCTGGCCGAAGCCGAAACCCTGTTCGACCGTGCCGCGGCATTGGCGCCGAACAATGCCGGATGGCGCATCGGCCGGTCCATGCTGCGGCTGGAAAGGCCGGCGCAGGCGGCCGGTGATTTCCAAGGCGCCCTGGTGCTGGAACCGGCATCGGCCACCGCCTGGCGCGGGCTGGGTCTGGCGCGCCGGACGGGCGGCGATCCGGCCGGGGCCGCCACCGCGTTCGACCGGGCCTTCCGGATCGATCCCATGCTGGACCTCGCCGATGGGGAGGCATTCGCCAGCCACCTGGATATCGCCGACTGGCGCGATTATGACGTGCGCCGTCGGCGGGTGGAACGGCACATCGACGAGGGCAGGACCGTATTACCGCTGCTGACCCAATGGATCGGCATCGATCCGGCGCGGCAAAGGCGGGCGGCAGCGCTTGTATTCCGGCAGCAGGTCGTGCCCGCACCGGCCACGGCCTTCCCGGCCAGGGACCAGGGTGATGGCCGGCTGACCATCGCCTATCTGTCTTCCGACTTCCATGAACATGCCACCGCCTATCTGGCCGCCGAACTGTTCGAACAGCATGATCGAAAGCATTTCCGCATCCTGGCCGGCTGCTACAGCCGCGACGATGACAGCCCCATCCGCCGGCGCATTCGCGGGGCGGTGGATGGGTTCCAGCCCCTGCGGGGGATGGGCACGGCCGGGGTGGCCGACTGGGTGGCCGCACAGGGTGTCGATATCCTGGTCGATCTCAAGGGGTTCACGGCTGGCGCACGGCTGGACCTGCTGTCGCGGCGGATGGCACCGGTGCAGGTGGCCTATCTGGGCTATCCCGGCACGATGGGCGGGGGACCGCTGGATTACCTGATCGGCGACCCTTTGGTGACCCCGGCCTGCGACCAACCCCTCTATCACGAGAAGATCGTGATCCTGCCCGACTGCTATCAGGTCAATGACCGGCACCGGCCCCTGCCCGCCACGGTGGACCGTGCCGCCCTGGGCCTGCCGGCATCCGGGTTCGTCTTCGGCGCGCTGCACCCGCCCAGAAAGCTCAATCCGGAGATGTTCGGTTGCTGGATGCGGCTGTTGCGCGCCGTGCCCGATGCCAGCCTGTATCTACACGATCCGTGGGGAGCCGCGGCGACCAACCTGCGCCAAGCGGCGCAGGCGGCGGGCATCGATCCCGCCCGGCTGGCTTTCGCGGGCACGGCCCTGCTGGTGGACCATCTGGCCCGCTATCGCGCCATCGACCTGTGCTTGGACAGTTTCCCCTATACGGGCCACACCACGACATCGGACGCGCTGTGGATGGGCGTGCCCGTGGTCACGCGGCGGGGCGACGGTTTCGCCGCCCGCGTGTCGGCCAGCCTGCTGCGCGCCGTGGGGCTGGGGGAGTTGGTCACGGATGACCTGGCGGGGTATGAGGCGCTGGCCCTGTCGCTGGCCCGTGATCGGCAAAAGCTGGCGGGGCTGAAGGCGCATCTGGAGGCCGTGCGGGGCACCGCCCCCCTGTTCGACACGCCGCGTTTCACCCGGCATCTGGAAACCGCCTACCGCATGATGTGGGATCGCCGCAGCGCCGGCCTGGCCCCAGCCGGGTTCAGCGTGCCGCCGCAAGCCTGACCAGGGCCTCGCGCACCCGGCCCATCACCGGCGCCCAATCGCCGATCCTCTCCTGCCGGAACAGGGTCATGGTGGGATACCAGGGCGTGTCCGTTCCGCTTTCCCGCCAGCGCCAGTCGGCATTCAGCGGCAGGATGGTCCAGGCTGGCCGACCCAATGCGCCGGCCAGATGGGCGGGGGCCGTGCAGGAACTGATGACCAGATCCAGATTGGCCATGATGGCGGCGGTATCGGCGAAATCGCCGATCTCCGGCCCCAGGTCGGTGAAATGATCCCCCGGCCAGCCAGCCAGCCGCTCAAGATCCCCCCGCCCTCCCCCCTTCTGCAGGGCGAAGAAACGCACACCCGGCACGTCCAGCAGTCCCAGCATGGTGGCCAGTCCCGGTGACCGCCGCCGGTCATCCCGGAATTCCGGATTGCCGGCCCAGACCAGCCCGACCTTCAGCCCGCCGACACCGGCAAACCGGTCCGCCCAACGGGCCGATAGTGCCGGCTCCGCCGACAGGTAGGGGGCGGCCAGGGGCGGCACGGTTTCTTCCGCCAGCAGATGCGGCAGGCTCAGCAGCGGCGCATGGAAATCGTGCGGGGGTGAAGACTGGCCCGTGGCCACCACCTCCGCTACGCCGGGCAGGCTGGCGAACAGGCGGACCAGGGGCCTGGCGCATCCCACGATGATCCTCGCGCCGCGGGCCGCCAGCATCGGTGCATAGCGCGCGAACTGGATACCGTCGCCCAGCCCCTGTTCATCATGCAGCAGCAGGGTCAACCCCGCCGGATCGCCCCCCGGCCAGCTGGGCGAGGGATACATATGCTTGGGCGCCTGGAATTCCCGCAGCTTCGTGCGCCATTCATAGGCGGCGAAACCGGCGCGCATCTGTCCCTTCAGCAGCAGGCAATTGCCCAGCAGCGTATTGGCCTCCGCATGCTCGGGATCGGCGGCCAGGGCCCTGCGGCAATAATCGAGCGCCTCGTCGATGCGGTTCTGGTTGCGCAGCACCAGGGCGATGTTCAGCCAGGCATCGGCGAAGTCGGGCTTCAACCGGATGGCCCGGCGCAGCCACAACAGGGCCTCGTCGTCGCTCTCCCCCGTCTGCGACAGGGACAGGCCCAGATTATTCAGCACTGCCGATTCGGTGGGCATCAGCACCAGGGCGCGGTGATAGCTGGCAACCGCTTCCTCGAACCGGCGCAGATGCTTCAGCACCACGCCCAGATTGGCATGGACGCGGCCATCGTCGGGCGTCAGGCGCAGCAGGTCGCGCCAGACCGTTTCCGCCTCCGCCTCCCGGTTCAGCACCATCAGCGACGTGCCCAGCAGGAAGCGCTGGAAGGTACTGTCGGGCGCCAGTTCGATATAGCGGCGCAGCGGTTCCAGCGCGCCCTCATGATCCTTCAGGTCCAGCAGCACGCTGGCCAGGTTATGGTGCGCCATGTCCAGGTTGGGATCGATCAGCACCGCCTCCCGCCCCGCGATCGCCGCCTGGTCCAGCCGCCCCAGCTGCCGCAGCGCCGCGCACAGGTTGGCGAAGGCCGCCGCATCCCCGTGCCGCTGGCGCAGCGACCGGGCCAGCAGTGGCACCGCGGCTTCCGCATCACCGCGCACCAGCGCCAGCACCCCCAGCGCGTGCAGGGCCGACGGGTCCTCCGGTCTGGTCTGCAGAAGGGCGCGGAAAGCCGTCTCCGCTTCCTCCATCCGGCCCGCATTCTGCGCCGCGATGCCTTGGGCCAGCAGGTCGCCGCCGCTCATGTATCCGTCCCGGGGGCGATCCAGCCCTTGGCGGTGAAGTCCGGCAGCAGGGCGCGCAGGCTGGCGGGGAATGTCCCATCGATGGGCACGCGGGTCAGGGCCGTCCACATGCCGGGCACGGCCCCCTCCTCGAACCGGCCGGTGGCGAAGAACCTCTCCAGCCGTGCCCGGTTGACGGCATCATCATGGCCGAAGCTGCCGATCATCTCCCGATGCGCAAACGCGTCCAGCTTGGCCAGGAACCGCTCGATGCCACCCATCCAGGTGAAGTGCCAGCCGGCGGCCGGGATGGCCTGGCCGAGATTCTGCTTGGCCAGATAGCGCATATTGTTCGCCCCCACCCGCCGGACCAGCTCATACGGCGCCGCCGCCACCGATATCCAGGGTTCGGGTGCGCGCAGGTTCAGGAAATAGAGATGGATGTCCAGGTGCGGCGTGAACAGGCTGGGCCCCTCCGGCCCGGCATCGCGCAGGCGGCGCACCACGTCCGGCCGCAAAATCTCGTCCGCATCGCTGACGATCACCAGATCGGCCGGACCGGCGCCGTCCAGTCCGCGCAGGATGGCTTGACGCTGGTGCGCCTCCCGCACCCAGGCGAAGCCGCCGGGATCATCATCGACCACGACATGGATGATCTTGTCGGCATAGGCGGCGAAACGCTCACGGTTCTCGGCGAAATACAGCGGCTTGGGCGCGCCGGCATGGGTATAGGCGGCCTCCACTAGCACGAAATGATCGACCACCGGTGACAGTTCGGCCAGTCGCAATTCCAGCAGGTCCAGCTCGTTGTAGAACTGGAAGCAATCATAGACCTTGCGCCCCTGCGGTGGCGGTGCCGGCAGCGGCGGGGCCTGCGGGCCGGTGGCATCGAACCAAGCCAGGAAGGCATCATAGCCGCGCAAGGTGCCCCACATGACGGAGCGTTCGCCCTCGTCATTGCCCTTCAGATGGAGCGATTGCTCGATATGGCCGATCAGCGCCTTGGCCTCATCCCGCCAGTCCTCCCCCATCCGGCCATTGGCGCCGTCATTCAGCACCATGCCCAGGTTTTCAAGCAGCAGCCGCTGCGACAAGGCCAGCCGCGCCTGGTTCAGACGCAGGTTGGCACCGGCCTCCACCCCCAACCCGGCCGCCTGACGCAGCAATTCCACCTGCTGGTCCCGCCGCCCCGCCAGCCGGTGACGGGCGGCGATCATGCGCAGCAGCAGGGCTTTGCGCAGGCGTCCGTCGCTGGCCGCCGCCGCCTGCCGGGCCAGGCTGGCATCCTCCCCCAGGGCGCCGGCGACCAGCGCCATGGCGGGGAACAGGCGACCGGCATCCACCGTTTCCACGCGTTCCAGGGCCGTCTGCTCCGCCGCCGCCAGCCATCCGGCCAGCATGGACCGCGTGCTGCGCGCGCCCAGCACCGTGGCGCTGTCGATGCGCAGGGCATCGCCCGCCAGTTCCAGCGCCTGGGCGCCGTCACCCAGCCCCTGCGCCGCCATAGCGGCGACCAGCCGGATGCCGGCATCCTGCGGTGCCGCTGCCGCCACCAGCAGGCAGGCCGCCAGCAGGCTGGGCATGTCGCCCGCCGCCCGTGCCTGACCGGCAATGTGGCGGGTGGCGGCCACCAGCGGCCCCGCCCATTCCCCCGCCGACAGCAGCGGCCACACACCCTGTACCGCCGCCACGCGCTGCGCCAGCGGGCTTCCATCCTCCCCCGCCGCCACACCCGACAGCAGCGACGCCATCCAGCCCGCCCATTCCGCCGGCTGCGGTCCATCATGCAACTGGATGGCGCGGCCCAGCGACAGCAGCGCGTCGGTGGGCCGCGCCTGGGTCGCCTGCACCTGCATCAGGATGCGCCAGGCGCCGGCATGGGCCGGGTCCAGGGCCAGCACCCGCTCGCACAGATCCGCCATGGCATCATGGTCGCCCACCAAAGACGGTCGGCGCAGGCGGGCCATCAGGCTTGGGATGTCGGATTTCCCCTCATCCTCTCCCCCCGCCAGCCAGGACAGCCATTGCGCCGCCCGCCGGTCCCAGCCGCCGGCTACACCCGCTTGGTCCAGCTGGGCGCGCAGGTGGCGCCCCGTGCCGGCCGGATCGTCCCGGCGGCGGCGCAGTTCCGTCACCATCGCATCGGCGAAGCGGACGGCATGGTCGGCGGGGTCCGGCGGCACGGGCAGCAGGCGGGCAAAGCCGGCGGCGGTTTCCGGCAGGGCGCCCAGGTGTGATGACACGACCAGGCACCCGGCCGCCATCGCCTCCATGACGCTGATGCAGGAGGTCTCGGCATAGCGGTTGGGATAGGCCAGCGCCGTCACCGCGCGCAGGGCCCTGGCCAGGGCCGGCTGCGCCATGCTGCCCACATATTCCACGCCCTCGGTCTGCCGGCACTGCTCGTAAAGCCCGGCATAGGGATCGCTGGCCAGCGGCACCTGATAGGGCTCCAGGGAGGAATAGACCCGCAGAATGGTGCCGGGAATGGCGGCGCGGATGCGCGGCATGGCCGCCAGCAGCACGTCCAGCCCCCGGAACGGCGTGCTGGTATAGGCCAGGACCGGCGGCCAGGGTTTGGCAGCCGCGATATCGGCATCTTCGGCGAACAGGCCTGCGAAACACGGGGCCGGCGCGTTGCGCAGGATATGGCAGCGGTCGGGCGCCAGCGTGAATCGGCGGATGAAATCGTCACGCTGCCAGCGGCTGACGAAGATGAATGCATCCCACAGGCCCGCGATGTCGGGGTCGGACAGGTTGGCGACGCTGTGCTGGTCGCCCGCATGTTGTGTCCACAGGACCAGTTTCTGGCGGCTGGTCATGGCGGCGCGCAGATTGCGCACGCTGTCGCCATCGCAGCCGCCCATGACCACCAGCACGTCATGCTGGGCCAGCAGGGCCACGGGCATGGTCGCATGGTGGCGGCACATCACGCCATCGACGGCGCCCGGCATGCCGGTACCATTGATCAGGGTCACGTCCGTTCCGGCCCGCGCCAGGGCCATGGCCAGATGACAGGCGGCGGACTGCATGCCGCCCAACGGTGCGGCAAGGGGCGTGCGCGGCGTATAGTCGCCGAATGTCGTGTCGAGGAAGGCGAGCTTCATAACCGTTTGAACCCGGACGCCTGCGGTGTTTCGCTTTCTGTTACCATAGTTTATGCAGCATGGAATGTTTAACGGGGAACTCTATGCGGATGGAGCGTGGGGAATGCCGTCGCTTTCTGGCGGACAATCCGGCGAATGCAATGGCTCTGCAGCACCTTGGCGCCCATCTGCGCGATGATGGCGACGGGATGCAGGCCCTGCGCCTGTTCCGACGTGCCTGGCAGCTGCATGGTGACAAGACCGTGTTCGACCTGCAGGTATCGGCAACCCTGCATGTGGCCCTGAACCAGATCTCCACCCTGCTGGACCCCGGCCGTTTCGACGAGGCGGGCGAACAGCTGGAATGGCTGGCCAGATTCGCACCGGTGGAGGGACATCTGGCCCGCCTGCTGGGCACCGTCTGGTTGATCCAGGGGCGCGAGGCGGAAGCGGCGGCCATGCCGGCCCGCATGGCGCCGGACATTCCGGCAGGCGACAGCGGCCTGTCGGTGGCGCTGGCCGCATTGGATGGCCACCGGCAGCGCTATGATGTCATCGGCACCGTGGTCATCCCCGCCTATAACGCCGCCGACACGATCGGCGAAAGCCTGGACAGCGTCCTGGCGTCGCTTGCCCATTATCGCCGGGCCACGGGAAAGGGGACAGCGAGGATCCATATCGTCGTCGTCGACGATGCCTCCACCGACGATACGCTACCGGTCGTGCGCGGCTGGGGCCGCGCCCATCCGGACCAGGACATGGCGCTGATCGCCCAGAACCGCAATGGCGGGGTCGGCCGGGCCCGCAATGCCGGGGCGGCGGCGGCGCGGGGCCCGTATCTGTGGTTCCTGGATTCCGACGACCTGTTCCTGGAACCGCATCTCCACTGCACGGCCAGCCTGCTGGACCGCGACCCGACGGTCGATTATGTGCGCACGGAGACGTTGTTCGACGGCATCGATGACCAGATATCCCCGGTCTGGCGCAAGGCGTCGCGCCAGACATATCCCTGCAATCTCTGTATCCGACGCACCGCGCATGACCGCAGCGGCGGCTTTCCGGAAGAGGACCCGTTCTGCCCGGCGCGGGCGGAGGATGTGGCCTATTCCCGTGCCCTGATGCAAATGTTCAAGGGCGTGGCCATCCAGGAAAAGACGGTCTTCTACCGCATGCGGCCCGGCAATGTGCTGGACCACCTGCAGCAGGAGATGACCAGCGGCCGCTCGCCGGGTGAAGGGGCTGTGGTTGATGCCCGGTTCATGGCCATCGAGATCCTGATCCGCCGCCGGCTCTATGCCCTGAAAGCCGAACAGGCGGAGATGGCGGCGACGCAGGCGGACCTCGCCAAGACCCTGATGGCCCAGGCCCATGCCGATACCGGCAAGGGGGAGTACATGGCAGCACTGGAGAAACTCCGGCGCGCGGCGGCCACGGCGCCCACCCTGCCGGCCGTCTGGTTCGAGGCGGGCATGGCCGCATATCGCCTGGCAAAACGGGCGGAGGCCCAGGACGCCTTCACCCGCGCCATCGCCCTGCAGCCCGACCTCTACGCCGCGCGCGTCAATCTGGGCCTGTTGCTGCTGGAGGAAGGCACGGCGGCGGATGCCCTGCCCCATCTGCGTCATGCCGTCGGCCTGAACCCCACCGCCAACGCCCTGTTCCTGCTGGCCCGCACCGAGCGAAAGCTGGGCCTCCGGGCCGAGGCGGCGGCACATCTGGACCGCGCCCTGACCCTGTCGCCGGGCCAGGCGGAATATCATGCCGAACGCTCGGGCCTGCTGCTGGATGGGGGCGATGCGACCGCATCCTTGGCGGCCGCACAGGCGGCGGCATCCCTGTCGCCTCGCCTCTACGACGCGCACGCCGCCATGGCCGCGGCACTGGAGGCGCTGGACAGGAGGCCGGAGGCGCTGGCCGCCTGGGACCGCGCCATTGCCTGCAATCAGGGCTATGGGGAGGCGTTCACCCGCCGCGCCCTGCTGCTGCTGGATGCCCAACATGGTCCGCCACCGGCGCCTCACCCCCGCGCCGCAACTGACGAAAAGCGGCTGGCCGTGACGCGGCTGGGCAGCAATGGCCGCTTCGGCAACCAGTTGCTGCAGTATGGCGTGGCCCGGCTCTATGCCCAGCGCCACGGGCTCACCCTTGAAACACCGCCCTGGCTGGGGCGGCACCTGTTCGATCTGGACGATCCCCTGCCCGGCCCTGCCCTGCCCCGGCTGTCGGAGGAACAGGCGGCGCTGACGGCGGACATGGGGCCGGATGCGCCGCCGCGGGCGGCGGGCCACGATATCGACGGCTATTTCTGCAGCGACATGACGGCGCTGGCGCCGTTCGCGGAGGATTTCCGAGGTTTCTTTACACAGGGGCGCCTTTGGACCGACCGTATGCAGCAGATCCGCGAGCGCCTGCGCGCCAATGGAAACACACTGGTGGCCCTGCATCTGCGGCGTGGGGATTTCGGCTGGGGTCCCTTCTGGACGGCGCCGGAAGCCTGGTATCTGCGCTGGCTCGAAGGATTGTGGCCGACGCTGACCAGACCGCTGCTGTACGTGGCGACCGACGACCCGGCCTGCGTCCGGGCCTTCCGGCACTACAGCCCGCTGACCGCCACCGACCTGGGCGTCTCCGCCCTGGCCGGGGCTGGTTTCCTGGATGATTTCCAGGCGCTGTGCGAGGCCGATATCATGGCCATCTCCAACAGCACCTTCTCCTTCACCGCCAGCCTGGTGAACCGCCGGGCCACGGCCTTCCTTCGTCCTGATCGGGCTTGGGGTGGGCTGGCGCTATACCATCCATGGATGTCACCTGTACTTTTGGGATAACCCTGTTGCCTTTGCGTTTCCACGACATTTCAAACGCACTGATGTTAACAGATAAATATTAATCGCAGTTAACATTCATTAACCATGACTACTCTACGTATACTTAAGAATAAGCACAGACTTTTGGTTCATCCATCAAGGGAAACCCCCAACACCCCTGTTTTCCCTGCCCTTTTCCCTCGAGCGGCTGTGACATATATCCGAATGACACACAATTGACCTCCGCGTCGAACTGCTTTTAGATTTCTCACTGCTTCATATTCAGGTAATACATCAGGATGAAATAGACTCTGGCCATCTATATCTAATGACCAGGGTAAACACGTTAAAGCCGCGGGGTAACCCGCTAGTGATCAGAAGTGGGGATTTGGAATGGCTGCTGGCGGCACGTTGACCCTTTCGGGTGGCTCGGACGTAACCCTCTCCACGGGCACCGTCTATTCCTTTGTAAAGGGCGTCGGCGGCACGCAGGGGCTGGTGTTGAACACCAGCGGTCAAACCCTGACCGTCACCAACATCGACCATCTTTACTCCCCGAAGGTCACAGCCGCCGCTTCCAAGAAAACCGTCACCTTGGGTGGTACCAGCGGCAATACGCTGGGCATTAGTTTTATTGATACCCTTATTGGTAATAAGGGCAGCGACACGCTGACCTTCCTGTCCACCGGCAATTCGATCCTGGTCAGCAACATCGAAACCTTTATCGGTGCTGCCACCGGTACCGACTTCATCACCCTGTCCAACACGGCCGGGAACACCGTCGCGATCAGCTTCATCGAATCGCTGATGGGCAGTGACGGCAATGACGTTTCCGTATCCACCAACACCACCGGTACCACCACCGTCATCGGCCTGTTCGAAACCGTCATCGGTAATGGCGCCAAGGACCTCATGGCCTCTGTCGCCGGCGCAAACGGCACGACCACGATGGTCCGCGGGTATGAGTACGTCCTGGGCAATGGCCAGAAGACCGACGTAATCAGGCTGGGCGATGGCGGCAACACGATGGGTGTGTCGTTCATCGAAACGCTGGTCGGCGGTTCCGGTTACGACATCGTCACCAACGCCTACAAGTCCGGGACCATCAATGTCGCCACCGGCGGCTCGACGTTGTATTTGTCCGGGATCGAGTATTTCGCGGGTGGCACCGCGGCCAAAGACACGCTGATCCTGGCGGACAGCAGCACCACGATCACCATCGCCGACATCGACACGCTGATCGGCTCCGGCGGTGGCGCCGACATCGTCACCATGGAAGAACGGCGGACCACACCGATCGCCGGCGACACGGCCCTGGCCGCCGCCACCGGTACCGGCACGATGTTCGTGGCCCTGGTCGAAACGCTGATCGGCACAGCCCAGGAAGATGTCATCGCGATGTCTGCCCCTGGCGCCACCGACGGCAACACGATGAGGATCAGGCTGATCGAGACCCTGATCGGCTCGTCCGTCAGCACCAGCGATTATGCCACTATCCTGCACACCGCCGGCAGCACGACCACCGTGGCGTTGCTGGAAACGCTGCAGGGCACGGCCGGCACCGACATCGTCCAGATGGTGAAGTTCGGCAGCATCACCAACCAGATGGAGATCAGGGATATCGAAACCCTGATCGGCAGCACGGGTGTCGATGTCATCTCCTTCACCACCGCCCGCACCCTCACCATCGGTGGCATCGAGACGCTGACCGGCAGCAGCGGCATCGACAAGGTTCAGTTCACGTCCGCCAATATCACGGAAGCCGTGATCAACGGCATCGAATCCCTGACCGGCGGCAATCTGAACAACATCATCACGTTGGGCGGTGGCTCCAACGTCAGCATCGATATGCTGGGCACGCTCGTCGGCTCGTCCAGTACGGATGTCGTGACCCTCACGTCCGGGGCCAGTGGCCTTGATGTCCGCAGCGTCGAAACGCTGATCGGCAGCAGCTATGCCGACAGCGTCTATTTCGGCGCCGATGGCACACAGGGCGGCACGGTTTCCGTCTCGCAGGTGGAAACCCTCATTGGCAATGGCGCCAGCGCCGTGGCGCTCGCCGGTACCAGCGGCCAGACCGTCACCGCCGCCCTGTTGCAGACATTGCTGGGCAGCAGCGGCAGGGACATCGTTACGCTGGCCTCCACCGGCAACACCACCCGCGTGACGGGCGTCGAAACGCTGATCGGCAGCGGCGGCACCAACACCATCACATTCGATGACACCCAGGCCACGATCTTTGTGTCCGGCGTCGACACCGTCGTCACGGCCACACAAACCCTGTCGCTGGCCGGTGCCGCGCAGACCGTCATCATCGGCGGCGTCACCAACATCCTGACCATGCCGGCGACGGGCGGCAGCAGCAATGTCGTGCTGCCCTATGAAACCGTCATCGGCAACAACAGCACCGACATCGTCACCCTGACACAGACCCAGGGCACGACGATGGCCGTGCAACTGCTGGAAACCCTGATCGGCAGCAGCGCCAACGAAATCGCCGCCATCATCGGCACCGACGGCACCACCATGCTGGTGTCGCAGATCGACCGCGTGCTGGGCGGCAGCGGCGCCGACGCCATCGCCTATGGCACCGGCACCACCAGCCTGGCCGTGTCCGGGGTCGAAACGCTGATCGGCAGCAGCGGCACCGACATCGTCACCCATCTGAACACCACCGGCTTCACCATCGCGGTGTCGCAGTTGGAAAGCATCGTCGGCAATGCCGGCACCAACGTCATCACCGCCACCGGCAGCACCGCCACCGAAGGCGGCACGCTGGCCGTATCGTTCCTGGAAACGCTGATCGGTTCCATCGGTGCCGATATGGTCGTGTTGGGCTCGGCCGGCAACACCCTGCTGGTTGCAGGGGTGGAGTCCGTCCAGGGCGGGACCACCAACGACGCCATCCGCCTTTCCGGCGGCAGCACCCTGTCCGTCTCCGCCGTAGAGACGCTGACCGGCGTCGGCAGCGCCACAGACGTCGTCACCGTGTCCAGCGCCGGCTTCAACCTGCTGGTCGATGGTATCGAGACGCTGATCGGCACCTACGCCACCAGCATCGCCACCCTGGCCAGCGGCGGCCAGACCCTGACGGTCGCCGGCTATGACACCGTGTTCGGCGGCAGCGGCAATGACAGCATCACCAATGGCAGCACGGCGGCAAACACCCTGAGCGTTTCCCTTATGGAAAGCGTCACGGGTGGCGCCGCCGACGACACGGTCGTCATGTCCGGTACCACGGCCGGCACGGTGACGGTCAGCCTGATCGAAACCCTCGTCGGCAATGCCGGCGCCAACACCGTCGCCCTGGGCAGCACGGCCGGCACCACGCTGGTCGTCCGCAATATCGAAACCCTGGTCGGCTCTTCGGGCGGCGCCGACGTGGTGGCGGGTACCGGCACCAGCGGCTCCACCATGCTGGTCTCCGGTATCGAGACCATCCTGGGCGGCACCAGCCGCGACGTCGTCACCCTGGCCAGCGGCGGGTCGACACTGTTGGTCTCCAACATCGAAACCCTGACCGGCAGCACCAGTACGGACGTGATCCAAATGGTTTCCGCGGGCGCGACCATCACGGTCACGGGCGTGGAAAGCGTGATCGGTGGCGCCGGCAACGACCGGGTACAGCTTCTCGGCAGCAACGGCAGCGATGTTACTGTCACCAATGTGGAGCAGATTATCGGCGTCGCCGGCCCGGATAGGGTCACCCTGGGCGGCACGGCGGGCGGCACCTTCATGGTCACGTTGGTCGATACCCTGACGGGCAACAGCGGCATCGACGTCGTCACCACCATTGCTACCGGCGCGACCTTCCATCTGTCGCTGGTCGAGACGCTGCTGGGCAACAGCAGCAACGATGTCGCCCTCTTCGGCTCGACGGGCAACAGCCTGTTCGTCCAGTTTGTCGAAAGCATCAGCGGCGGTGCAGGCAATGACACGGTCTTCCTGGGCACGGGCGGCAACACGCTGACCCTGTCACAGGTGGAAAGCCTGGTCGGCGGCGCCGGCAGCGACCTCGCCGTGCTGGGGGCCAACGGCAACACCGTCACCGCCTCCCAGATCGAAAGCCTGATCGGCGGCAGCGGCAGCGACCTCGCCACGCTGAGCGGTACGGCGGGCAACAGTGTCACCGTCTCCCTGATCGAAAGCCTGACGGGCAACAGCGGCACCGACATCGCCCATGTCGGCAGCCTGGGCGCCACGCTGGCCGTCTCCCTGATCGAAAGCCTGGTGGGCGGGGCCGGCAGCGACCTTGCCGTCCTGTCCGGCAGCAGCGGCGAAACCCTGTCCGTCACCAATGTCGAAGGCGTCATCGGTGGTGGTGGCAGCGATCTGGTCACCATCGACCAGTCCAGCGCCAATACCCTGACCGTCTCCCTGATCGAAAGCGTGCGCGGCGGCAGCGGCAGCGACACCGTGGCCCTTGGGGCCGGCAACAATACGCTGCTGGTCAGCCTGGTGGAAAATGTCGTCGGCAACAGCGGCAACGACACCATCCGCCTGGGCGCCACCACCGACGGCAATGTCGTCACGGTCGGCGCCGTGGAACGCGTCCTGGGCGACAGCGGCAGCAGCACCGTCGACCATGTGACGATGGCGACCGGCGGCGGCACGCTGGCCGTCGGCTTCATCGAAAGCCTGACCGGCACCGCCGGCAACGACATCGCCACCATCGCCGTCACCAACGGCGCCACCATGAGTGTGGAACTGATCGAAAGCCTGACCGGCGGGTCCGGCACCGAAACCATCACCCTGGGCGGCAGCAGCGGTGCCAGCATCACCATCTCCGCCATTGAATCGGTGACGGGCGGCAGCGGCGCCGACAGCGTGACACTGGGCGGCTTCGGCGGCACGGTGACCGTGACCCAGGTGGAAAGCGTCATCGGCAGCAGCGGCACCGACACGGTGACGATAGCCACGTCCAACGGCACCACCGCCACCCTGTCCGTCAGCCTGCTGGAGAGCCTGACCGGCGGGGCCGGCACCGACATCGCGATTCTGGCCGCCACCGGCGGCAACACGATCGCCACCAGCCTGGTGGAAACCATTGTCGGCAGTACCGGCCTGGATGTGGTGGAACTGGGCAGCGGCGGCAACACGATCACCGCCATCGGGCTGGAAAGCCTGATCGGCGGCAGCGGCACCGACGTGGCGACCTTCGGCGACGCCACCGGCACCGTCTATGTCAGCGGTCTTGAGACCGTGATCACCGCCAGCGCCACCCTGGCGCTGGCCGGCGCCACCACCTTCATCGTCCTCAATCCCCCGGCCGCCATCCTGACCGTGCCCAGCAACGGCGGCAACAGCGTCAGCGTCGATCATTACCAGACCATCATCGGCCAGTCCGGCAATGACGTGGCCACCTTCACCCAGGCCTCCACGCTCGCCACACAACTGCTGGAAACCCTGATCGGCAGCAGCGGCCGCGATGTCGTCGCCGACACCGGCACCGCCGGGTCCACCATGGCCGTCCTTGACCTGGAAACCCTGGTCGGCGGTTCGGGCGGCGACCTCGCCTACCTGTCCTCCGGCGGCGCCACCATGGCCGTGGCCGGCCTGGAAAGCCTGCTGGGCGGTGCCGGCACCGATGTCGTCAGCGCCCACGGCACCGGCGGCTTCACCATGGCGGTGGAACTGCTGGACACGATCATCGGCAATGCCGCGACCAACGTCATCACCGACACGGGCACCGCGGGCACCACCCTGGCGGTCAGCGGCCTGGAAACCCTGATCGGCGCCATCGGCGCCGGTACCGACGTGGCCCTGCTGGGCGATGGCGGCACCACCCTGATGGTCGGCCAGTTCAGCACGCTGACCGGCGGCACCGGCACCGACATCATCGCTCTGACCAGCCACGACAGCACGCTGTCGGTCACCGGCATCGAAGCCGTCATCGGCGGCAGCGGCCATGACCAGGTCACCGTGCGCGACAGCACCGGCGTGACCATGGCCGTCTCCCAGCTTGAAACCCTGCTGGGCGGCAATGGTGGCGACCTCTTCACCCTGGGCAGTGACGGCAACACCTTCTTCGTCGCGGGTGTGGAGACGATCTTCGGCGGTACGGGCCGGGACGAGCTGTTCGCCTATTCCGCCGGCACGACGCTGACCGTCAGCGGGATCGAGGCCTTCACCGGCACCGCCGGTACCGACAATCTGACCATCGCCGGAACCGCCGGCAGCACCATCGCCATCAGCATGCTGGAAAGCCTGACCGGCGACAGCGGCACGGACGCGGCCGTCTTCGGCACCGGGGGCAACACCACCACCGTCTCGGGCATCGAGAAGCTGGTCGGCGGCACGGGCACCGACGTGGCCTATCTGACCGCCGGCACCAGCATCAGCGCTTCCGGCATGGAGACCCTGATCGGCAGCGGCAGCGGCAATGTCGTGACCTTCACCGATCCGTCGGCCACCATCTGGGTGGTGGGGATCGAAACGGTCTATACGCCCAACGGCACCATCACCATCAGCGGTTCCGACCTGACCAACGGCCGTCAGATCGTCATCAACAACCAGATCATCAACCTGCCCAGCGGCAACGACATCTATGCCTACCGCACGGTGGTCGGCAGCAACGGCACCGATATCGTCACCTTCACCAACCCGTCCACCATGTCGGTCGAGGCGCTGGAGACCCTGATCGGGTCCAGCGGCACCGACCTGGTCTCCACCACCGGCCCGTCCGGCTCCACCATGCTGGTGTCGCTGATCGAAAGCCTGAACGGCGGCGACGCGATCGACCATGTCACCATGGACAGCAGTGCGGGCACCCTGTCGGTGTCGGGCATTGAAACCGTGGTTGGCGGCCAGGATACCGATCTTGTCACCCTGGACGCGTCGGGCAACACCATCGCCGTGTCGATGGTGGAAAGCGTGGCCGGCGGGGCCGGCAAGGATGTCGTCACCAATTTCGGCGGCAACAGCACCTTCGCGGTCAGTCTGGTCGAAACCCTGATCGGCGGCGGCGGTACCGAATTCGTCACCAGCACCGGCAACAGCGGTTCCACCATGCTGGTCCAGGGCGTGGAAACCCTGGCCGGCGGTTCCGGCACGGATGACATCACCCTCGCCTCCTCCAGCGGCAACATCATCACCGTCGGCGGCATCGAGAAGCTGCAGGGCGGCACGGGCACCGATGAGGTGACCCTGCTGGACGGCGGCAACAATATCGCCGTGACCGGCGTGGAAAGCCTGATCGGCGGCAGCGGCGATGACAACGTCACCCTGGCCACCAACGGCAACACGCTGAGCGTCCGGCTGGTGGAAACCGTGCGCGGCGGTGCGGGCACCGACGAGGTGACCGTCCTGGCGGGCGGCAGCACCTTCGCCATCGAACTGATCGAGACCTTGACGGGCAGCAGCAGCACCGAAGTGGTGACCAGCACGGGCACCACCGGCACCACGCTGCTGGTCAACCTGATCGACACGCTGATCGGCGACAGCGGCACCGATATCGTCAACCTGTCCAGCAATGCCGGCAACACCATCGCCGTCGCCCTGTTGGAGACCCTGACGGGCAGCACCGGCCAGGATGCCGTGCGGTTCGTCGATGGCCGCAACACCACCCTGCATGCCATCGGGCTGGAAACCCTGATCGGCGGCAGCGGCAGCGATAGCGTCATCCTGACCACGGCCGGCACCACGACCGTCGTTGCCGCGATCGAACAGTTGACGGGCGGGGCCGGCACCGACCTGGTGGCGCTGGCCGCCGCCACCACGCTCGCCATCTCCCAGATCGAGACGCTGATCGGTTCGTCCGGCAACGACGCCGTCAGCGGCACCGGTACGGCCGGCGCCACCCTGGCGGTCAGCAAGGTCGAAACCATCATCGGCGGCGGCAGCGCCGACGTCGTGACCCTGACCGACAATGGCAACACCGTCGTCGTCGGCTTGCTGGACACCCTGATCGGCAGCAGTGGCCTGGACGTCGTCGGCTTCACCAGCCAGGGCGCCACCCTGGCGGTCACGGGCGTGGAAAGCCTGGTCGGCGGCGCCGGCAGCGATGCCGTCATCCTGACCGACACCGGCAATTCCATCACCGTCAGCAACCTGGAAAGCCTGACCGGCAGCGTGGGCAAGGATGTCGTCACCTTCGGGTCCGGCGGCAACACCATGCTGGTCTCCATGGTCGAAACGCTGGTCGGCGGCGCGAACAGGGACGTCGCGCTGCTGGGCAGCAACGGCGCCACACTGGCCTTCGGCGCCGTGGAGACCCTGCTGGGCGCCGGCGCCGGCATCGATGTGCTGACGGCCACGGCGGCCGGCACCTATGTCGTCGGCCAGATCGAGACCCTGGCCGGCAGCAGCGGCACCGACATCGTCACCCTCTCCACCCACGGCGCCACGATGGCGGTATCGCAGGTGGAACAGCTGACGGGCAGCACTGGCACGGATGCCATCACCCTGGGCAACCAGGGCAACACCCTGACCGTCTCCCAGCTGGAGACCTTGATCGCCGGCAGCGGCAACGATGTGGTGACCCTGGCAACGGGCGGCAACAGCCTGCTGGTCGGCAATATCGAAACGCTGACCGGTGGCTCCGGAACTGACATGGTCACCCTGGCATCGACCGGCACGACCATGGCCATGTTCCGGCTGGAAACGATCATTGGCGGCATCGGCACGGATGTGGTGCTGTTCCAAACCAACGGCGGCACAATCTCGATCACCAATGTCGAAACAGTGATCGGCAACAGTGGCACCGATGTCGCGACGCTGCGCAGCGGCGGCAACACGATGTTGCTCGACAATTTCGAGAGCTTGATCGGCGGCTCGGGCACCGATGTGGTGACCCTGGGCAGCGGCGGCACCACCCTGCTCGTCTCGGCCCTGGAGACGCTGACCGGTGGCAGCGGCACGGACGTCATCCGGGTCAGCGCGAGCGGCATCACCATCAGCGCGTCCGGCCTGGAGACTGTGGTGGGCAACAGCGGTAACGACGTCGTTACCCTGGCCAGCAGCGGCAACACAACGATCGTCGAACGTCTGGAGACCCTGACGGCCGGCAGCGGCGTGGATGTCATCTCCTTCGGAACGTTAGGCAACACGACCACCGTCCTTCTCGCCGAAACACTGATCGGCAATATCGGAACGGATGCCGTCACCCTGGACAGCAGCGGCAATACGCTGACCGTCAGCGCTATCGAGCGCCTGCTGGGTACCGGCAGCGGAAACGATGTGGTCACCCTGGCCGCCGCCAGCACCTTGGGCATCACCTTGCTGGAAACGCTGATCGGCACCAGCGGCACGGACGTCGTCAGCTCCATGGGGACAAACGGGTCCACCATGCTGGTCTCGTCGTTCGAGACCCTGATCGGTGGAAGCGGAACGGATGCCGTCACCCTATCCAGCAGTGCAACGATCTTCGTGCAGGCCCTGGAAACGCTGAAGGGCGGCACGGACGTCGACCACGTCATCCTGTCGACCAGCGGCACCACCCTGGCCGTGTCACAGGTGGAAACGATCACCGGCGATAGCGGCGTTGACGTCATCACCAACCAGGATACCGGCGGCGGCACGCTGTCGGTATCCCTGGTCGAGACGCTGATCGGCAGCGGCAGCAATGATGTCGCCCTTCTGACCAATGTCGGCAACAGCATCTATCTGGCCGGGTTCGAAGCCGTCACCGGCAGCAGCGGCACCGACGTCATCCAACTGGCAGGCAGCACCCTGGTCGCCACGCTGGTGGAAACCCTGATCGGCAACAACAGCACCGCCGCGGCCGTGCTGTCGACCAACGGCAACACCGTGACGGCATCGGCGCTGGAGGCGCTTGTCGGTGGCAGCGGGACCGACGCGGTCACCCTGTTCGGGACCAATAATACCAGGCTGGTCGATTTCGAGACCATCACCGGCGGCAGCGGTCTGGACAACATCACCCTGGGCAGCGCCGGCAACACGCTGCTGTTTACGGCGCTGGAGACCTTGACCGGCGGTGCCGGCACGGATGTCGTCACCGCTGCGGCCAGCGGCACGATGGCCATCGCGCTGCTGGAAACCCTGATCGGCGGTGGCGGTGTCGATATCGTCACCAGCACGGGAACCTCCGGCATCACGCTGGCGGCCGATGGCATCGAAACGCTGCTGGGCGGCTCCGGCATCGATGCCGTCAGCCTGACCGGCACCGGCGCCAACAACATCACGGTCACGCAGATCGAAACGCTGATCGGCAATACCGGTATTGACAGCGTGACGCTGGGCAGCAGCGGCAACCAGATCCTGGTGTCGCAGTTCGAGACCATCACCGGCGGCATCGGCATCGACGTCGTGACGCTGCAGGCCACGCTCACCCTTGTCGATAATGTCCCCACCCTGCTGAGCAGCGTCGCCGTAACCGGCGTCGAAACCCTGATCGGCGGCAAGGGTATGGACATGGCCGTCCTGAGCGGCGGCAACGACACCGTCCTGGTGTCGATGATGGAGGCGATCGACGCGGGCGCCGGTAACGACCATATCCTGATGAGCGGTAGCGCCACCCTCACTGTTTCCAATCTGGAGACGCTGAGCGGCGGCAGCGGTTACGACGCCGTCACCCTGGGCGGCACCGCCGGCAGCACCATGATTGTGAGTGCGCTGGAGGAACTGGCCGGCGGCGCCGGTACCGACATCGTGACGCTGACCAGTGCCGCGACCACCAGCAGCACGCTCACCGTTTCGCTGATCGATACGCTGACCGGCGGCGACGGCAACGAAGTGGTGGTGCTGAAGGGCACCTCGGTCGACCGGGATGAACTGGATGGCGGCACGACCGTGACCGTGACGCTGCTGGAATCCCTGATTTCCGTCTCCAATGTCGAAAGCGTTGTCGGTTCCGCCGGGGCGGTCGACATCGTCCATCTTGCCAGTGCCGGTGGCAACACGCTGAGCGCCGTCGGCCTGGAAACGGTCATCGGCAACAGCGGCAACGACGTCGTCACCTTCACCGATGTCGGCGCCACCATCCTGGTGTCGGGTCTGGAGACCGTCTACACCCCCACTGAAACCCTGAATCTGGCCGGCGCACTGACCACGGTCACCATCTTCGTGCCCGCCACCATCCTGTACCTGCCCTCGGCCGGCGCCACGGTCAGCGTCGATGCCTACCAGACCATCGTCGGCGACGTGGGCCATGATGTCGTCACGCTGAACAGCACCCGGGGCTCCAAGGTTGCCGTGGAACTGCTGGAGACGCTGGCCGGCAGCTCCTATATCGAGAATGTCACCGTCGCCAGCACCAGCGGCACCTCCATGCTGGTGTCGCTGCTGGAGACGCTGACCGGCAATAGCGGCCGCGACGTCGCGACCCTGGCCAGCGACGGCACCACGATGGCCATCGCGCAGCTGGACCAGATCATCGGCGGGTCCGGGACGGATGTCCTGCGCGCCAATGGCAGCCTCGGCTTCACCATGGCCGTGTCGCAGATCGAAACCCTGGTCGGCAACAACGCCACCAACATCGTGACCTCGCTGGGTTCCGGCGGCGCCACCATGCTGGTGTCGCAGATCGAAACCCTGGTCGGCGGTGCGGGCACGGATGTCGCCACCCTGTCCACGGGATCGACCATCACCACCTGGCTGCTGGAAACCGTCATCGGCAGCACCAGCGCCGATATCATCACCGTGGCCCTGGAAGACAAGGGCACCTTCACGGTGTCGGGCAGCA
Source organism: Niveispirillum sp. KHB5.9 (assembly GCF_048066115.1). NCBI lineage: Bacteria > Pseudomonadati > Pseudomonadota > Alphaproteobacteria > Rhodospirillales > Azospirillaceae > Niveispirillum > Niveispirillum sp. KHB5.9. The sequence goes on from NZ_JBLTYX010000001.1 coordinate 599,722, forward strand.
TCAACGCCATCCTGGATGGTGGGGCCGGCAACGATACGCTGGCCGGTGGCGACGGCAACGACACGCTGATCGGCGGCGCCGGCAACGACCGTCTGACCGGCGGCGCCGGCATCGACCTGTTCGATGTGGGCGATGGCGACACCGTGACCGATATCGCGGAGACGGAGTATCTGCGTGTCAGCGGCTCCGTCTATGCCGAGAACCAGATGTCGATTGTCGATAGCGGCGCCAATGCCGTGCTGACCATCGGCAGCATGCAGGTGACCCTGCTGGGCCGCGCCGGTCTGACGCTCGACAATCTCTATACCACGGAAAGCGGTGGTTCGACGCTGATCCAGGTCGACACGGTCAAGCCCACCGTCACCCTGTCCAAGCCGTTCAACACCCACACGCCGACGGTTACCTCGATGTCCTTCGAGGTGAAGTTCTCAGAGGCGGTGACGGGGGTCGACCTGTCGGACTTCGTGATCACCGACGCGTCCAGCTATGGCCGGCCGCTGTCCTACAACATGGTCTCCGTCACCGGCAGCGGTGACAGCTATTTCGTCACCCTGGACCAGATCGAGGGCGAGGGGCAGTTGCGCCTGGACGTGCTCTCCGGCGGCATCAGGGATCTGGCTGGCAACATCCTGACGACGGCCGCCACCGGCAACGGCGTGCATTTCGTCGACACCAAGGCCCCGACCTCCATCGCGGGCCAGTTCAATGCCGTGGTGGAAGGGGCCGCGAACGGTACGACCGTGGGTTATGTGACCTCCTACGACGTCAGCACCGTGACCTACAGCCTGTCCGACAGTGCCGGCGGCCGGTTCCAGATCGACCGCAATAATGGTCTGGTCACCGTCGCCGACGGCAAGCTGATCAGTTCCGCCGACGGGACCAGCTATTCCATCACCGTGTCGGTTTCCGACGGGCGGCTGAGCAGCGAGCAGACGCTGGACATCAACATCACCAACGTTCCGCTCCCCACCCCGACCGATACCGACACCGCCACCAATGCCGTCATGGAAGGGATGGCGACCGGCAGCCTGGTCGGCATCACCGTCAATGCCACCCATCCGGGCAGCACGGCCCTGACATACAGCCTGTCCGACGATGCCGGCGGCCGGTTCCAAATCGACAGCGCCACCGGCGTGGTCTCGGTCAAGGACGCCAGCAAGCTGGATTATGAGACGGCGACCAGCCACACGATCACGGCGCAGGTCAGTGCCGGCAAGGGCGGCGTCAACAGCCAGAGCTTCACCATCGCCGTCACCAACGCGCCCCCGTCCGCGCCGACGGACAGCGACAGCACCATCGACGCCGTGGCCGAGGGTGCTGCCGCCGGCACGGTGGTCGGCGTCACCGCGCTGGCCATCGACCCGGGCAAGTCGCCCGTCACCTACAGCCTGACCAACGACGCCGGCGGCCGCTTCGCCATCGACGCCACCACCGGCGTCGTGACGGTGAAGGACGCTGCCAAGCTGGATCATGAGGCGGCGGCAAGCCATGCCATCACCGTCCAGGCCAGCGACGGCAAGGGCGGCCTCAGCAGCCAGACCTTCACCATCGCCGTCACCAACGTCGCCCCCACCGATCCGGTGGACACCGACAGCGCCATCAACACGGTGGCCGAAGGCGCGGCGGCCGGCACGGCCACGGGCCTGACCGTCAAGGCCACGGACCCGGGCGCCACGCCCGTCACCTACAGCCTGACCGACGATGCCGGCGGCCGTTTCGCCATCAACGCCACCACCGGTGTCGTGACGGTGAAGGACGCCAGCAAGCTGGATTACGAGACGGCGACCAGCCATGCCGTCACCGTCCAGGCCAGCGACGGCAAGGGCGGGCTCAGCAACCAGACCTTCACCATCGCCGTCACCAACGTCGCCCCCACGGCACCGGTGGATAGCGACAGTGCGGCCAACCTGGTCAAGTACGGGGCCACGGCCGGCACGGCGGTGGGCATCACCGCCGCCGCCACCGACCCCGGCAACAGCCCCGTCACCTATAGCCTGCTGAACGACGCGGGCGGCCTGGTGGCCATCGACGGCAAGACCGGTGTGGTCACCATTAAGGACGGTGTCACCTGGACGCCCGCCATCACCGGTGAACGGACCGTCACGGTCCAGGCCAGCGACGGCAAGGGCGGTCTCAGCCAGCAGAACTTCACCTTCTCCATCATGGCCCAGACCAAGGCCCCGTCCGCCCCGACCCTGGCGGCCGGCAGTGACCTGGGCACGTCCGCCAGTGACGGCATCACCAAGCCGGGCAGCCTGCTGCTGACCGGCACGGCGGAAGCCGGCGCGACCGTCAACCTGCTGATCGGCGGGGCCGCCAGCGGCCTGACCACCGTGGCCGACGCCAACGGCAATTACAGCTTCACGGTCGATGCAAGCACGGCCGGCACCATGCTGTTCAGCGCCACGGCCACCGGCATGTCGGGCCTGGTCAGCGAGGCCAGCACCGCCACCACCATCACCCTGGACGGCACGGCACCGACCGTGACGGGCGTGGAACTGGTGGGCAATCCGGCCACCAACGCCGCCAGCATCACCTGGCGCATCACCTTCTCCGAAGCGGTGGGCAACATCACCGCTTCGGCCTTCGGCCTGACCACCACCGGGACCGCCACCGGCGGCATCGGCGGCGTCACCCAGGTCGGCACGAACATTGTGGAGGTCACCGCCACGGGCCTGACCGGCGGCGGCACGGCCACCCTGACCGTCAACGGCACGGGCATCACCGACATCGCCGGCAACAACCTGTCCGGCTCCCTGTCCGGTGCCCCCTTCATCATGGGCCAGACGCAGATCACGGCCACCGGACTGTCGCAGGACCTGGCCTATGTGGAGGATAGCGGTGCGGTGTCGCTGGCCGGTGCCAGCCTCAGCCAGGCGCCCGCCAACGCCACCCTGACCGCTACCCTGACGCTGGCCGACCCGGCGCTCGGCCGGATCGACGGCGGTGGTTCCTACGACGCGGCCACCGGCGTGTGGACGGTCAGCGGCACCATGGCGCAGATCAACGCCGCCCTGTCTTCCGCCAGCTTCGTGGCGGTCGCCAACAACGACAAGTCGACCAGCGTCTTCCTGCTGGTCACCGACAATGTCCCCGGCAACGCCCCGGTGGGTGGCACCATCCATCTGGCCGTGACGCCGGTGAACGATGCGCCGCTGGTCGGGAGCATCATCGGTGCCCAGACGGGCAGCGAGGGTGTGGCCTTTGCCTTCACCGTGCCGGCCAATGCCTTCACCGATCCCGATACGGGCGACACGCGGACCCTGTCGGCGAGCGGCCTGCCCGCCTGGCTGTCCTTCGATGCCGCCACGGGTAGCTTCAGCGGCACGCCGGGCTTCCAGGATGCCGGTGCGCTGAACGTCACCGTCACGGCGACCGACAGGGCCGGTGCCACGGCGTCGCAGACCTTCACCCTGACCATCGCCGACGTCAACCAGGCCCCCGTGGCCCATGATGACAGCGGCCGCACCCATGAGACGGGCGTTCTGTCGGGCTCCGGCCTGCTGGACAACGACACCGATATCGACCTGGGCGACACCCGCACTATCGTCGCCGTCAATGGCGGCGGGGCCGTGGGGTCCACCATCACCCTGGCATCGGGTGCCAAGGTGCAGGTCAATGCCGACGGCACCTATGTCTATGATCCCAACGGCGCCTTCAGGTATCTGCCGGCCGGCGCCCAGGGCCAGGACAGCTTCAGCTACACCATCGCCGACAAGGGCGGCCTGACCTCCACGGCCACGGTCACCATCACCATCGATGGTGAGAACAACGACCCGGTCATCCAGGCGCCCAAGCAGGTGATGATCGCCAAGAATTCCGGTCCCATCGGCCTGTCCATCGACATGCCGACCGATCCGGATGGCAATGTCCTGTCCGTGGTCATCGGCGAACTGCCCAGCCATGGTACCCTGCTCTATGCCGATGGCCGCGTCGTCTCGGCCGGCGCCACCCTGTCGGCGGTGGAACTGGCGGGCCTGACCTTCCGTGTCGATCCCGGCTTCTCCGGCTCGGCCGGCCGCGTCACCTATTCCGTCAGCGACGGGCAAAAGGACATTGCCAGCGCGGTGAACATCACCATCGCCGAGGAACAGCTGATCTCCATCGCGGTCACCGACGGTACCCCGTCCGTGCAGGTGGAACCGGTGGGCAACGGCCTGTCGTCCTACAGCTTCACCATCAGCCGCAAGGCGGGCCTGAGTGAGGCCACCGACGGTACCGTCAGCGTCAACTGGCGTATCGACGAAGGCAACGGCATCGACCGGTTCGATTTCGCCGGCGACACGTTGCCGTCGGGTACCGTCACCTTCAATCCGGGCCAGTCCACCCAGGTGATCACCATCCTGGTGCGCGACGACGCCCTGCTGGAAGGCGACGAGACCTTCACGGTTTCGCTGGACGGCCTGACCTCTTCCGGCCTGGTGCTGCCGCCGCGGATCAACGATCCGTCCACGGCATCCGGCACCATCCTGGACAATGACCGCGACCGCCTGCCGCCGCAGGTCACCGGTGTGGCCGCCCCGGCCGACGGTACCTACTTCCCCGGCGACAATGTCGAGATCACCCTGACCTTCAGCGAGGCGGTGACCGTCACCGGCACCCCGGCGCTGGACCTGCTGGTCGGCGATACCGCCCGTCAGGCCGTCTATGTCGGCGGGTCGGGCGGCACCACCTTGACCTTCCGCTATGTGGTGGGTACGGGTGATGTGGATGGCGACGGCATCTCCGTCTCCGGCACCATCGCCGGCGCCGATGGCATCCGTGATGCGGCCGGCAACGCCGCGCTGCCCGGCTTCGGCCTGTCGGGTGCCGATTTCGGCGATGTGCTGGTCAATGTCGTCCGCGGCAAGACCGTGGACGGCTATATCAGCGGTGCCCAGGTCTTCGCCGACGCCAACGGCAATGGCGTGCTGGATGCGGGCGAGGCGAATTCCGTCACCGACGCCGCCGGCAACTACACCATCGCCGGCGGTAGCGGCCCCTATGTCATGGTGGGCGGTACCGACATCTCCACCGGCCAGCGCTTCGACGGTGTCTATGAGGCACCGGCCCGCGCCACGGTCATCAACCCGCTGACCAGCGCCATCGTCGGCTTGGCCGGTTCTCAGGCGACCAATGCGGCCAACCTGGCCGCGGCGGCGCAGCTGAAGGCGGCACTGGGCATCGATGCCGCCCTGGATCTGATGAATATCGATCCGTTGCAGGCGGCCACGGCCGCCGGCGCCACCCCGGCACAGGTCGCCAAGGCCGTCGAGGCCCAGGCGGAGGCGGTGAAGATCGCCAACCTGATCGTCGAAGGCTCGGCCGTCATGGCCGGTGCCGGCGGCACCGCCCTGGCCGCCGGTCAGGCCGGCCGCGCCATTCTGGAGGCCCTGGCCGACGGCATCCGCGCCCTGCCCGCCGGGTCCACGCTGGACTTGGCCGACAGCGCCACGCTGGCCGCCATCCTGCGCGGGGCCGCCGCCAAGCTGCCCGGCGTCGATGTCGCCAAGGTCACCAGCCTGTCCGTTGCCGCCGCGACCATCATCGCCGCCGGCAACAGCAAGGTGGAAGCCGCCTCCCTCAACACCGATCCGCTGGCGGCCCTCACCGCCATCGCCCAGGTGCAGGTCGTCGCCCAGACGGGTGCCACCACTGCCCTGCGCGACGGCGTCACCGCCGGCAACCTGGACGCGGCCCTGGCCGCCTATACCGGTGCCAACCTGGATGCGGCCATCGCCGGGGCGAGTGTGGGGACCATCATCCCAACCCGCCTGACGATCACCGCCCTGGACAGCGCCAAGGCGGAAGGCGACAGCGGCTTCACCGCCTTCACCTTCCAGGTCACCCGCCAGGGCGGCGATCTGCGCGCCGCCACCGTGGATTACCGCGTCAGCGGCAATTCCGGCCTGGATGCGGCCGATTTCGGCGGCACCCTGCCCACGGGCACGGTCAGCTTCGCGGCCGGCGAGACCACGAAGACCATCACCATCCAGGTCAGCGGCGATCTGGATATCGAGGCGGATGAACGGTTCACCATCACCCTCACCAACCCGTCGTCCGGCATGGATGTGGCCGGCGCCCAGGCCCATGCCACCATCCTGAACGAGGATCCGGCCACCCCGCGTATCAGCGTACCCGACACCAGCGCCGTGCTGGCGGGCCGCAGCAGCCTGGTCGGCGGCATCGCCATCCAGGCCGCCCGCAGCGGCACGGTGACGGTCACCCTGACCGCCACCGCCGGTTCCATCACCCTGGTCGGCCCCGCCACCCAGAGCCGTGGCAGCGGTGCCGTCACGCTGACCGGTACGCTGGCCGATGTGAATGCCACGCTGGCCGGCCTGTACTTCACGCCCGATGGCAGCGGGGCGGCGGGTTCGCTGCGCATCATCGCCGGCGACGGCACGGTGCCGCTCAGCGATGACCGTACCATCAACCTGCGCGTCGCCGTGGCGCCGGAGAATATCCTGCCGGTCAAGCCGACCGTGGTCGCCGGTATCGCCGGGGAGATCATCGGTATCAGCGTGTCCGACACCGACAGCGCCACGCTGACCGTCACCCTGACACCCACCGACGGCATCGTCGGTGTCACCCGCTTCGGCGATGTGACGGTGACGGAAGGGGCCAATGGCGTGCTGATCCTGAACGGCTCCACCGCCGACATCCGGCTGTCGCTGGCCAGCGTGGAGTTCACAGGGCTCCTGGGCAAGCCGGTGGCCACGCTGCGCATCGAAACCGACGATCATGACGCCGTCACGCCGAACGACAGCGACCTGATCACGATCGAGGTGCTGCAGCAGCCGGAAACCATCGTGCCGGACGGGGTGACCATCCCGCGCGGTGCGGCGGCTTCCATCGCCGGCATCAGCGTCGCCGACGCCGACAGCCCCGTGCTGTCCGTCACCCTGACGCCGACCGACGGCACGGTTGCCGTGACCCTGGCCGGCGGTGCCACCCTGACCCAGGTCAGCGACACGGTGATCCGCATCACCGGCAGCCTGGCCGACGTCAACGCCACATTGGCGAGTTTGCTGTTCACCTCGCGGGAGAATGTCAGCACGGCGACGCTGCTGGTGCAGACCTCCGACCTGGATGCCCGCACGGCGGACAGTGAAAAGGTCCTGACCATCACTGCCGTGGACGACGTCCTGCGCCTGCCGGCGTCGGGCGCCACGCTCACCGTCGACCGCTATGCCACCATCATCGGCAATGTCGGCCAGGACATCATCACGCTGGCCCGCACCGCCGGGACCACCATGGCGGTGACCCAGCTGGAAACGCTGATCGGCAGTGCGGCACGCGAAGTGATCACCAGCACCGGCACCATCGGTTCCACCATGACGGTGCAGATGCTGGAAAGCCTGACCGGTTCGCCCGCCACCGACCTGATCTATCTGGGCGGCGGGGCCAGCACCATGTGGCTGCAGGGCATCGAAAGCCTGGTGGGCAGTGCGCAGCGCGATCACATCACCCTGGGCAATGGCGGCAACGACATCACCGTCACGGGCCTGGAAACCCTGATCGGCGGCACCGGTCTGGACCGGGCCACCCTGGGCGGCAACGGCGCCACCATCTCCGTCGAAGGCATCGAAAGCCTGATCGGCGGGGCCGGCACCGACTTCGTCTTCACCGGTACGGCCGGCGGCTCGCTCTGGGCCAAGGGCATCGACGTGCTGGTGGGCGGCAGCGGCAGCGACGCGGTGCAACTGGCCGATGGCGGCAACAGCCTGCTCGTCCGTGGGCTGGAAACGCTGCTGGGCGGGGCCGGCACCGACATCGCCACCATCGGCAATGGCGGGGCGACCATGTTCGTCAGTGGCATCGAAACCTTGATCGGTGGTGCGTCGAAGGATGTCATCACCCTGGGCAGCCAGGGCGGCATGGTCCGGGTCAGCGCCATCGAGACCCTGACCGGTGGTGCGGGTGCCGACATCGTGACGGTGGCCGACAACAAACCCATCCGCTTCGAAGGCGGGGCCGGGGCCGACCAGATCACGCTGGGTACCGGCAATGCCGCCGACCAGATCGTCTATCGCGATGCTGGCGACGGTGCGGCGGCGGGGGCTACGACCGGCTTCGACCGCGTCACCAATTTCCAGACGGCGATGGACAGTCTGGTCCTGGCCGGTGCCTTGCGCAGCCAGTTGGACCGCAACGGCGACGGTGTGGTCCAGGGGGCGGATCGCGGGACGGGCCAGATCAACATGGCCACGGACGAGGTGGTGCGCCTGACCACCACGACCGGCAGCCTGACCGATGACAGCCTGATCGCCATCCGCACCGCCATCGGCGCGCTGAAGAACCCGCAGGCCGGGGGCAGCGTGCTGGTGCTGGCCAGCGATGACAAGGATACCGGGGTCTATGTCGTGACCAAGACCAATGGTGACCAGAGCATCGCATCGGGCGAGATCAAGCTGCTGGGTGTGTTCTCCAACGCCAAGCTGGGAACCGGCAACATCACCTTCGGGGGATGATCCCTTCTACTGACAAAAGGGGCCGACCGGTGCCAAGGTATCGGTCGGCCCCTTTTGTCATTCGGGGGCAACAGTTTCGGGGATCGGGCTTGGCGCAGAATCTGGCATTGACCTGGCAATTGACGGAAATCCATGGCTGGGGGCTGGTGGGTGTCCACACGGCCCTGTGCCTGGTGGATCGCCACCAGCCGCCCCTGCTGCTGGAAAAGCCGGCCTTCATCACCATGCGCCCGTCCACCCGGGAAAAGCTGGAAGGGTTGATGCCGGGCTATGAGCAGATCAGCGCGCTTTCGGCCAAGCATGGCGGGAAGAAGCTGATGCTGCATGACTGCACGATGCTGCACGCCCTGGGCAACGGCTTCATCCCCGGCGCGTCATCGGACCTGTATCAGGGTGAGAACGGTAATATCGGCGTCATCGCGTTCGAGGATACGATGCTGGACCGGGCCACCCTGGACCGGGCCCGCAAGTATGACCGCATCATCGTCCATTCCAATTACAACCGCGACCTGCTGCTGGCCCGCGGCCTGCCTAATGTGCGGGTGACGTTCCAGGGGGTGGACCCGACGGAAATGCCGCTGCTGCCCAGGACCGGGCTATTCGGCGACCGGTTCGTGGTGTTTTCCGGCGGCAAGATCGAATATCGCAAGGCCCAGGACGTGGTGCTGGCAGCCTTCCGCATCTTCCGGGAACGCCATCCCGATGCGCTGCTGGTCACCGCCTGGCACAATGCCTGGCCGCACACATCGGCCGATATCGCGGAATCGCCACTGACGCCCAAGGCGCCAACCATCGATACCGCCACGCACAAGCTGTGCATCACGGAATGGGCCACCGACCACGGCGTCCCGGCCGACGGTTTCGTCGATCTGGGCTTCCTGACCCGCGCGCAGATTGCCCCCATCCTGGCCGAATGCCATGCCGCTCTGTTCCCCAACCGGTGCGAGGGGGCGACCAACCTGGTGGCGATGGAGGCCATGGCCTGCGGCATCCCCACGATCCTGTCCGACAATACCGGCCATCGTGACCTGATCCGCGAGGGCAATTGCCTGGCCCTGAAGCAGCAGACCCAGGTGCCGGACAAGCGCGGCAACCGCCAGGGCTGGTGCGACAGTTCGGTCGACGAGGCGGTGGCGCATCTGGAAACGCTCTATGTCGACCGGAAGGCGGCGCAGGCCATCGCCGATCGTGGCAAGATCTTCATCCGCACCCAACGCACATGGCGCGATTTCGCCGAAAGCTTTATTGAAGCCTCGGCATGAACAGGCAGGGATGAGGCCATGACCGGCTTGACCATCATCACCGGCGGCGCCGGCTTCATCGGCTCCAACATCGCGGCAACCCTGGCCGAACGGGGCGAAGAGGTCGTGGTCTGCGACCATCTGGGCAGCGGTGACAAGTGGCGCAACCTGGCCAAGCACCTGATCAGCGGCTTCGTGGCACCGGCGGACCTGCCCGCCTGGCTGGCGACGCATGCCGGGTCGGTGAAGGCGGTCGTCCATATGGGCGCCATCTCTTCCACCACGGAAAGTGATGCCGACCTGATCGTCGATACCAATATCAAATTCTCCACCCTGATCTGGGACTGGTGTGCGGCCCATGACGTGCCGCTGGTCTATGCCTCGTCGGCCGCCACCTATGGCAATGGCGCCCATGGGTTCGGCGACGATAATGACCCGGCGGCCCTGGCCGCCCTGCGTCCCCTGAACGCCTATGGCTGGTCCAAGCTGGCCTTCGACCGGTTCGTGGTGGATCAGGTGCGCCGCGGCCGCCGCCATCCACCGCAATGGGCGGGCCTGAAATTCTTCAACGTCTATGGCCCCAACGAGTATCACAAGGGTGAGATGATGAGCGTGGTGGCCAAGAACCACGCCATCGCCGCAGCGGGTGGGAGTGTCCGCCTGTTCAAGTCGCACCGCCCCGATTATGCCGATGGCGGGCAGTTGCGCGACTTCGTCTATGTCCGCGACTGCGTCGATGTCATCGCCTGGCTGCTGGACAACCGAGAGGTCAACGGCATCTTCAATGTCGGCTCCGGCGAAGCAAGGTCCTTCGCCGACCTGATGACCGCCCTCTACCACGCCGTGGGACAGCCACCCGCCATCGACTATATCGACATGCCCCACCATCTGCGCGCCAAATACCAGTATTTCACGCAAAGCGAGATGGGCCGGTTGCGGAATGCCGGCTACGGGGCACCGATGACCACGCTGGAGGATGGGGTGACCCATTATGTCCGGCATTTCCTGTCGCAGCCCGATCCCTACCGGTGAGTGCCATGGACGCCTATACCCAGTCCGTCGCCCATCACCGCGCCGGACGCTTCGACGACGCCATCGCCGCCGCCCGTCAGGCATTGGTGGAGGCGCCCGACGACCCCCTGGTCCATAACCTGCTGGGCGTGTGCCTGACCTCCGTCCCGTCGGCAACAGAGGGTATCCAGCTGCTGCGCCGGGCCGTGGCGCGCTGGCCGGGCCATGAGCATCTGGTCACCAATCTGGCCATCGCGCTGCAGAACGCGGGGGAGCAGAAGGAGGCCTGGCGCTATCTGCGACACCTTCTGGTGCTGAACCCGGCATCCGCCACCGCCATCGACCGGCTGGCCATGCTGTCCATGACCTGGCGGGGCGATCGTAACGGGGCCGCCCGCCTTGCCGACCGCGCCGCCCGCCTGTCACCCCAGGATGAAGGCATCCGTATCAACCAGTCGCTGGCCTGGGCACCGCACGACCTGGACCGCACCATTCTGGCGCTCGACGCCGCCATCACCATCAACCCGCGGAATACCTATGCCTATGTGCAAAAGGCGGGTGCCCTGATGCGCCGGGGACAGCTGCAGCCGGCACTGCATCCTCTGCGCCGGGCCCTGAAGCTGGACCCCAACCACGACGACGCCATCAAGCATGCCTTGCGCTGCCAGCATTACCATGCGGCCAGCCAGTCCGCAGCCACGCAGGAGCCGGGTCCCGGCACCGGTATCCTGCTGCGCGGCCCCTTCTCCACGGCCAGCGGCTATGCCCATATGGGCCGCCGCTATATCCAGACCCTGCGCAAGCAGCAGATGCCGTTGCAGGCCATCGGCGTGTTCGGGCATGAGACCTGGGCGGACGAGCCGCTGGACAAGCCCGTGGGGGCCAAGGCCGCCATCAACATCATGGTGCCGCTGGCGGTTGAACCCATTCCGGGCCTGACAACCATCCTCTATTCCATGTTCGAAGGCCCGCGCATTTCCAGGACCTGGGCGCAGCAGAGCCTGGCCGCCGACATGGTGATCGTGCCCACGCAAAGCTCCCGCCTCGCCTGGGCATCGGCAGGCTATCCCGACGACCGTATCCGTGTCTGTCCCCTGGGCGTGGATGCCGAACCCTCGGCCGCCGATGCGCCGCCCCTGACCCTGGTCGATGCCAGCGGAAGGCGTGTCGACAGCTACCGCCACCGTTTCCTCAACGTCTCCGACGCCATTCCCCGCAAGAACCTGGACGGGGTGCTGCGCGTCTGGCTGCGCGCCACCAACCGCAACGACGATGCCGTCCTGATCCTGAAGCCCGGCAAGGGCGGGAACGAGGCGGCGCGTCGTCACCTGCAATCGGTGGTGCGCCAGACCCAGGACCATGTCGGCCGTTCCTTCGCCGATGCCGCCCCCATCGTGCTGGTCGATCAACCGTTGAGCGAGGCGGAGATGACCGGCCTGTTCCGTACCGCCAATTACTATTTCAGCCTGTCGCATGGTGAGGGCTGGGACCTGCCGCTGTCCAAGGCCGGGGCCATGGGCATGGGGCTGATAGCACCGGCCCACAGTTCCTACATGGATTATCTGGATGATCGTTTCGCCCGCATGATCCCCTGCACCATCGGCCCCGCCCACCTGCCCTATAGCCGCGACCCATGGGAACCGTTCTTCGGCCTGGACTGGTGGGAACCGGACGAAGAGGTGGCGGCCGGCATCGTCGCCGACATCATCGCCGGCCGTGACAAGGGAATGCCCGATGCCAGCGGCCACCTGCTGGGCAATTTCACCTGGGACCAGGCGACGCACAAGCTGCGCCGCATCCTGGCCGATGCCGGCCTGCTGCGTGATGGGGGGACGATTTGACCAACCTGTTCGAAACGGCGCTGGACCATCACCGCCAGGGCCATCTGCACGAGGCGGAACGGCTGTACCGGGAAATCCTGGTCGATAATCCCGACCATCCCTATGCCAACAACAATTACGCCATCCTGCTGCGCGCCCAGAGGCGACGGGAGGAGGCGGTGGCCTGTTACAACCGCGCCGTCCGGGCCAATCCCGAAGACCCGCATGTCCTGAACAACCTGACCTGCGTCCTGTCCGACATGGGCCGGGATGCGCAGGCGGCGAAAGTGGCCATGATGGCCGTCGCGCTGAAGCCCGACTATGCCGAGGCGTGGTTCAACCTGGGCAATATCCTGCGCAACCTGGGCGGTGCCGACCAGGCCCGCCAGGCCTATCGCCGCGCCGTGCGCATCCGCCCGGATATGGCGGAGGCTTGGTCCAACCTGGGCGACATGTACAAGTCGGCATCGGAACTGACCCAGGCCCTGGACTGCTACCGCACGGCGCTGAAGCTGCAGCCGGGCCTGCCGCAGCCTTATGTGAACCTGGGCGAGGTGCTGAAGGAACAGGGCCGTGTCACCGACGCCGTTACCCTGCTGCAGCACGCGCTGGAACAGCATCCGGCCCTGTCACTGCTGCACTCCAACCTGCTGTTCGCCCTGCATTACACGCCGCATGTGCCGCCGGAGGTGATTTTCCGCGCCCACAAGCATTGGGGCGAACGCCATGCCGCCCCGCTGGCACCCAACCCGCCCTTTGCCTTCACCAATGACCGCAGCCCCGGCCGGCGCCTGCGCGTCGGTTACGTCTCCCCGGATTTCTGCGGCCATGCCGTTTCCAGCTTCCTGGAACCGCTGCTGCGCGGCCACGACCGGTCACAGGTGGAGATTTTCTGCTATCCCATCTCCAGACGCAGCGACGCGGTCACCGACCGGTTCAAATCCATCACAGGTCACTGGTTCCCCCTGACCGACCTGACGGATGAGGAGGCGGTGGAGCGTATCCGCGCCGACGGTATCGATATCCTGGTCGATGTGGCGGGCCATACTTGCGACTGCCGGCCGCTGATCTTCGCGCGCCGTGCTGCCCCGGTGCAGGTCTCCTGGCTGGGCTATCCCGACGGCACCGGCATGGCGGCGATGGATTATCGGCTGACGGATGAGGTGGCGGACCCGTCCGGCCTGACCGACCGCTGGCATCTTGAGAAGCTGGTGCGGCTGGAGGATGGGTTCCTGTGCTTCCGTCCACCGCGCGACAGCGCCCCCTGCCCCGACCTGCCGGCCCGGCGCAACGGCTTCGTCACCTTCGGGTCGTTCAACAACAATTCCAAGATCACGCCGGAGGTGGTGGCGCTGTGGTCGGCCCTGTTGGACCGGGTGCCCAAATCGCGGCTGATGCTGAAAAGCCGGTCCTTCGCCGATCCCGCCACCCTGGCCCGCTATCGCGGCCTGTTCCGGGAAAGGCAGATCGCCGACGCCCGTGTCGATATGCTGCCACAAACGCCGGACCAGGGCGACCATCTGCGCGCCTATGACCGGCTGGACATCGCGCTGGACCCGTTCCCCTATAACGGCACCACGACCAGCTGCGAGGCGCTGTGGATGGGCGTGCCCGTGGTGACGCAACTGGGCAGCCACCATGTCGCCCGCGTCACCGGCAGCATCCTGCACCGGCTTGGCCTGGATGAGCTGGTGGGGGCGGATGGCGACGCCTATCTGGACATCGCCGCCGGCCTGGCCGGTGACCTGGACCGGCTGGAGGAACTGCGCCGGGGCTTGCGCGCCCGCATGCAGGCAAGCCCGCTGTGTGATTCCTACCGGTTCGCGGGACAGGTGGAAGCGGCGTTCCGGCAGATGTGGCGGGACTGGGTGTAGAGGGCTGTTCCTAGCCTATTGAAATTACGTGTCCTCCCTCTCAGCGAGAAACTTTCGCGGAAGTTTGGGCTGCGAGGGTTTTTCACAATATCTACCGTCACCCCGGCCTCCGCCGGGGTGACGGTAGAGAGGGCGGCAACAAAGGTGCCCATGCGTGTCGCAAAGAGGTTACGAGCCGGCACTCTCTGCCCCCTCTCCTCCAAACAAAAAATACGGGAGCGGCCGTAGGACCGCTCCCGCAGAGGAGGGAAGAGAAAAACCCGATCAGGAACCGAAGCTGTACCGCATGGACGCGCCGAACACGCGGCCATTGGCGAAATGCTGGCGCTCCACACCCGTGGCATAGCCGGGTTCGCCGACATAGCGGTTGGGGGCGGCATTGGTCAGGTTCGAGGCGTTGAAGGCGACGGACAGGTCTTCGGCCACATTGAAACTGACCGAGGCGTCCAGCAGGCCGTAACCCTTGATATAGCGCCCGTCGATCGGGTTGGCCGATACGCCGAACAGGATCTGGTCCGACCGGTAGGTATAGACCAGGCGGGCCTGCATGAAGTCATCCTCATACATGCCGGTCAGCGAGTAATTGTACTTGGAGCTGAAGGGCTGGCGCGTATTGGTGCGCACGCCGTTCAGGATCAGCGGATTCTTCGTCTCCACATAGGTGAAGGAGGCGGACGCCCCGAACCCGTGCAGGAACTCCGGCACGAAATCATAATCGAAGAAGGTCTGGCCGGCGATTTCCACGCCCTTGGCGCTGCCCTTTTCGGCATTGACCGTGCGGGTGATGCGATACTGGCCGGTGGGGCAGTTGTTGGAGGTCACGCCATTATAGGCGGGTGCGGTGGAGACGGTGATGCATTCCTCCACCCCGCTGAAGAAGCCCTTGATCTTCTTGTAGAAGGGGTTGATCGCGACATAGTTGGCGCGGCCGAAATAATGTTCCAGCGAGATGTCGAAACTGTCGGCCGTCTGCGGCTTCAGGTTGGCATTGCCCTGGCTGCCGATGCCGGTATTCAGGTCGGCGACGATGGTCGGGTTCAGCGCCCCCACATCCGGCCGGGTCAGGCCCTTGCCATAGCCGGCGCGGACCAGCGTGTCGTCCGTCAGATGCCCCGTGACGTTGAAGGCCGGCAGCACGTTGGTGTAATCCGTCCGCCGCTCGTTGGCGATGATGGTGGTGGCACCACCACCGGCCGGCACATTGGTGACCATGGCGCGCACGAACAGGTCGGTGCGCACCACGCGGACGCCGACATTGCCTTCGATCCGGTCATCCAGGAAGGCGAAGTCGCCCTGGACATAGCCGCCCGTCGTCTCTTCCTTGAAATAGCGCCGCTGGAGCAGGTTTTCCGCCAGCGCATCCTCCGGCAGGATGCCGGCCTGGGTGAAGCGGGAACGGACATTGTCGCCCAGCAGCTCATCCGGCGTGAACACCACGAAGCCGCCGCGATAGCCGCCCTTGCCGTCCAGGAAGCTGGTCGGGGCCTTTTCCACCATGTCCTGCTGCGACGCCACGGTGATGGCATTGCTTTGCGTGGCGGTCAGGGCCAGGCCGTTGGTGGTCAGCGGCCGGTTGGCGAAGCTGTAATTGCGGTATCGGTCGGTCTGGTAGGCATAGCGCAGACCGCCCTTCAGGGCCTTCAGCGGGCTATCCTCGAACGTGTATTTGCCATCCACCTGGGCGGCCAGACCATCATCGTCCCAGACCTGGTTGGTGCCGTTGGTATAGCTGTTATAGACCCAGTTGGCGGGATCGCCCAGGTCGGGGCCGGCCAGTTCGATCGTGTGCGGCGTGGCCGTCAGATCGCGGGTGATGTCCCAGGCCAGACCGGCGCGCGGCACCAGCTGGAGCGAGCGGTTATCCTGATACTGGTCGGCCTTCACATAGGACAGGTCGGCGCTCAGTTCGAACGCGTCCGTCGGGGTCCATTTCGCACTGCCGGCGATGACGCCCGTCTCATACTTCCGATGTTCGTCACCACCGGTGGAGACCAGGCCGGACTGCAGGAAGGTGCCCGATGCCAGGCGCGTGCCGGCCAGCAGCTCGTTCGCCCCGCCATTGGAATTGCGGTTGGCGAACGCCTCATCCACCGTGAAGGGCGTGGTGGTCAGGTTGCGGACATAGCGGCTGTCGCTGGTCGCCAGGAACCGGTATTCCTGATGATAGAGGTAGGAGTTGTAGAGGCCGGTGGCCGTGAACTCGAATTCCTCGTTCGGCTGCCACTGTACCGACGCGTTGGCCCCCTTGCGGGTGCGGGTATATTGCTCGAGATTGACCGGCGTCGTCTGGGTCAGGGCGGAGATCAGCGTCTGGCGCTGCGCCTCCGGCAGGGCCAGCGGGTTGGGCACATCGGCCAGATAGACCACGTCGGACCGGCCGGCATAGGCCGGGTTCAGGCCGAGGGCCGTATATTCGGCACTGTCGGCGCGCACCGCACGGCGCAGCGACGTGCCGCCATTGCCGGGATTGTTGTCGCCGCGATTGACGCTGCGCTGGTAATTGGCGGCCAACAGGACGCCCAAGCGCCCGCCATTCTCCAGGTCGATCTGCTTGGCCACCAGGCCGAACAGTTCCGGCTGCGCCTTCTTGGCGAAATCGTTGTAACGGCCGGCGACGGATGCCGCCATCACCAGATCATCCTTGAAGTCCAAGGGCTTGCGGGTCTTGATATTGACCAGGCCGCCGATGGCGCCCTCGATATGTTCGGCCGACGGGTTCTTATAGACGTCCAGGCCAGCGACGATGCCGGGGATGGCGCTTTCAATGTTGAACTCGCGGCTGCCGGCGGTGAAATAGGCGCGGCCGTCGGCGCGGGCCGCCGTCTGGTTCGACAGGCCACGGATGGTCAGGCCGCTACCCGCACCCACGGGCGACGCCGCCTCACCACCGAAGCGATAGGCCTGGACACCGGGAATACGGGTCAGGGTTTCGGCCACATTGGGATCGGGCAGCTTGCCGATATCGTCGGCGGTGATGCTGTCTACCACCTCGCCCATGTTCCTCTTGATCATGGCCGCGTTCGCCAGGCTGGCGCGCAGGCCGGTCACCACGATCTCCTCCAGCTCCACCGCCGGCTGGGTATCGTTCACACCGGCGCTCTGCGCCCAGGCGGGCAAGGTCAGGGCCGCCATGGCCGACCCGATCAGCAGGCGCGACAGCATTGTCTTTGAAATCGCACTCATAAGGACCTCCCTTTTGATTCAGGTGGTCGAAGGCGGATTTTCATGGGTCATTACCATACACCCGTAACCGGATGTTGGACCCATTCCTCCCCACGACCTTTTTGTGTTCGTTGAAAACTGGTATAGCGATATCTGGTATCGTTAGCAATCATCATTTATCAGACCACGGCGATTTTCATATGATGAAACGACTGTGTGTGCGGGAGGCCTTGAAATATGGCGGAATTCCTATAATTTTCGCACACTCATCGGTCTCACCGTAATCTGATAACGATGTTACCGGATCACCAAATCCTCGACCTTCATCCCGACATCAATGTCGGATGGTTTCAGCTTGCGGTCGCCCAGGGTGACATTCTCGATCCGCACATTGCGGACCCCGCCGCCATCGGCATGGCCGGCGATCACCGGGCGGTTGGTGCCGGTGCCCAGAAAGCGGACATTGCGCAGGGTGACATTCTCGATGCCGCCACCCGGCTCGTGGCTGTATTTGTCGTTGAACACGACGCGGAAATTGAAGGGCATCCCCTCTTCGATCCGCTCCACCCTGATATCCTCGAACAGCACGTCGCGGACCTTGTTGCCGTCGCCATTGGTAATGGCGATCGCTCCCTGATATTCCGGGTCATCCTCGTCATGTTCCAGGATGTCGATATTGCGGAAGGTCAGGTTGGAGATGGTCTCCCCCGCCCCCTTGGTGCCGTGCAGACCGATATTGATCGGATGCGCGATGTCAGCCCACAGGATGGCGTTGGTGACCAGATAGTTGGCCGCGTCGCCCTTATGCTCCCACCGCCCGCCATAGATGGCGATGTTGTCGTCGGAATTGCGCATGAAGATGTCATCGATGCGCACGTCCGAACAACTCATGAAATCCAGGCCGTCGGTCCAGCTTCCCATGCTGAATGCCTTGAAATCCCGGATGGTGACGCCCGTCGACTGTCCGCAGAACACCGAGTAGTGACCGGGATTGACCATCACCGGCCCGTCGATCTCCACATTCCGGGCGCGGATCAGGGCGATGCCCTCATCCTTGGCCTTGGTGATCAGGCCGTTGCCGATGATGCGCACATTCTGCACGTCACGCAGGTCGATCCCGCCTTCCAGGATGGCGCCAGGGGCCAAGCAGATTGTGGTGTCGGACGCGAAACGGAACCGGTCCGCACCGTCGGGCGGCAGATGGATGCCGGGGCCGAACATGACCGCCCCTTCCGGCGGGGTCGGCCGCACCTTGCCCGCGAACAGATGCAGGTTGGACAGCCGGTCGCCATCGAATTCCACGGAGATCTTGCGCGGATCGGACAGGGTGAAGAAGGCAGTATCGCCCTCCAGCTTCGCCTTCACCCCCGCCGATGCCGGGCGCACCTGCACGCGGCGGACATCGCCATTATTCTTGCGCACCGACACTTCCACGGGCCCGTCCATATCGAACAGCACCATGGACGCATCACGCTTCTGGTCATTATCGACCCGCACCCGATATTCATACAGGTCGCGCCATTGCCCGCCGGGCTGGCGCACGCGGACAGTGAAGTCGTCATTGGCGCTGGACCAGAAGGCTTTGCCAGCGGGCACTGGGTGGATCACCGGTTCTCCAGCCAAAGCTGTCAATGGCAGGACCAGGCACAGGGCGGTCAGGCAGGCTTTCATGATCCGGTCTCCGTCACGGGGCCCGTCGATTCCCGTTCGCGCAGGGTGAAGGGCACGACATGGTGGCGCACGGGCGGACTGCCGCCGCTGCGCCGGTCGCGGATGAATTCGCTGAGGATTTCCACGGCGGTGGACGCCATCTCGGCGATGGGCTGATGCACCGTGGTCAGTTGCGGCCAGAGCAGCGACGCGATGGGCGTATCGTCGAACCCGGCGATGGACAGGTCCGCCGGCACGCGCAGGCCCAGGCCGAAGGCGATGGCGGCGATGGCGGCGGCCATATCGTCATTGCTGGCGAACACCGCACTGGGCCGCGATGCCGGTGCCGACAGCAGCACCCGCCCCGCCTCCAGCCCCGACCGATAGCTGAAATCGCCCTGCACCACCCGGTCGGGCCGCACCGGATGTCCCGCCTGGGCCATGGCAGCCCGGAACCCTTCCTCCCGCCGCAAGGCCGGGGAATGGCGGGCATCGCCGCGCACAAAGGCGATATCGCGATGGCCCAGCGACAGAAGGTGCCGCGTCATGGTCCGCGCCCCTTCGAAATCATCGATCAGCACGGCGGATGAATGGGACCTTGGGTCGGCGGTGGCGAAACTCAAGGCCGGAATATCCGCCTGCCACAGCAGGTCCAATGCCTCCAGCGAATCACAGAGCGGCGGCGGCAGCGTCACCCCATCCACCCCCATCGACACCAGCTTGCGCACGGCATCCACGGGCGTGGGATGGGCGGCCACCGGCTCCACCAGCAACTGGCAGCCATCGCGCCCGCCCTGATGGAAGGCGCCCATCAGGAATTCACCCAGGTTGGAGGATCGCGGATTGTTGAACAGCACGCCGATGCGCAAGCCGCCCGACCGCGCTACCCTTGCCGCGACGTTGGGTACATAATTCAGCGCACGGATCGCGGCCTCCACCTTCAGGCGCAGCGGTTCGCGCACCCTGGTACCGTTTACCACCCGCGACACGGTCATCGGCGACACGCCGGCATGTTCGGCCACGTCATGCACCGTCACGGCCGCCTTCCGGCGCGGCGACGGTTCCGTGACGGCACGGGAAGCGCCCTTGTCCTTGGTCGTCACCCTTCCCCCTTGATCTTTCTTGGGAAGCGGCCTGCCCGGCCGCACCGAATTCGTATGTTCACGATAACAGCCGGCATCGGCATGAAATTGCCGTGGGTTCAGGCTTGAACGCGATCTGATTATCAGATAACGATACCCAACAACAAGCTGCAAATACCCGGCCCGATCGTACGAGGCCGGTGATTGGGGAGGATGCAATGCCCACTGGTGCTCCCGGAGCCCGGCGGAATTACGTGCTGTTGAGCGCGTTCCTGTTCCTGTTCTTCTTCGCCCAGGCTGTCGCCATGTCCTTCCTTTCCATCTGGCTGAAGGGTCCGATGGGCCTGACGGGGGTGGAGGCGGGCACCGTCTTTTCCGCCAATTTCATCGCCGCCATGCTGTGCCAGCCGCTTTACGGCTATGTGCTGGACCGGGTGGGGCTGAAGCCGCGCGTGCCTTTGTTCATCGCCGGCATGGTGGTGATGTGCGGATTGTTCTTCCCCTTCGTCTATGCGCCGCTGCTGCATGCCGATGTCGTGGTCGGGGCCGCCGTCGGCGGGCTCTATCTGGGCCTGACCTTCGTGGCCGGCTCCTTCGCCCTGGAAAGCTTTGTCGACCGGGTCGGCCGGCGTTACGGGTTCGAATATAGCCGCGCCCGGCTGTGGGGTTCGCTGGGTTATGCCAGCGCCGCCGTGTTTTCCGGCCGGCTCTACAATATCGATCCCGGCATCAATTTCTGGCTGGCCTCGGTGGCGGGATTGCTGCTGATCCCCATCATCCTGGCAGCAAAGATCGAACCCGATGCCGCCGAACAGGCCCGCGCCCAGGCGCTGACGCCGAAGGAATCGCTGTCCGTCCTGGGGCAGCGGAAATTCTGGGGCTTCATGGTGCTGATCCTGGGCGTGACCAACCTGTATCTGGTCTATGATCAGCAGTTCCCGGTCTATTTCGCCTCCATGTTCGCCACGCCGGCGGAAGGGAACGTGATGTTCGGCTACCTCAACTCCGCGCAGATTTTCGTGGAGGCGGGGATGCTGCTGGTCGCACCCTTCATCGTGATGCGGACGGGTGCGAAGAACGGCTTGCTGATCGCCGCCGCCATCATGATCGTACGCATCGGCGGGTCCGCCCTGGTCGACACGCCCTTGGGCATCTCCTCGATGAAGATGCTGCATTCGATCGAACTGCCGATCCTGGCCGTCTCCATCTTCCGCTACATCGCCTATCATTTCGACAGCCGCTTCGCCGCCACGGTCTATCTGGTGGGGGTCAGCTTCGGCCATTCGCTGGGCTTGGCCATCCTGTCGCCCATCGTCGGCAAGGGCTACGATTTGTTCGGGTTCAAGACCACCTACATGTTCATCGCGCTGGGCGCGTTGGCCTTCTGGATCGCGTCCTGCTTCGCGCTGTCCACCACCCCGCGCACCGACGCACGCGGCCGGCCGCTGGACGAGGGGGAACAGGCCCCCGCCGCCCGGCCCGCCGCCGCCAACTGAGCCGACACCATGACCACCATCAATCACGAGCCCATCCGCGACCGGGCAAGGCTGGCCACCACGGCCCTGCCGACCGCCGCCGATCTGGATCTGGCCATCGCCAATGTCCTGGCCCGCATCGACCGCACCCTGCCGGACTTCACCGACCAGTTCCCGGCCCCCTCCAGCGAAGGGCTGGTCTATCCAGCCATCGGCAATATCGAATGGACCAACGGTTTCTGGACCGGCATGCTGTGGCTGGCCTATGAGCTGACGGGGGAGGCCCGCTATCGCGCAGCCGCCGAAACCCAGGTCCGTTCCTTCCTGGACCGGGCGGAGCAGCGGATCAATGTCGCCCACCATGATCTGGGCTTCCTCTACACCCCCTCGGCCTGTGCCGCCCTCCGCCTGACCGGTGATGCCGACGCCCGTCGTGCCGGCCTGCTGGCCGCCGACCTGCTGCTGGAACGGTTCGACCCGGTATCGGGCGTCATCCAGGCCTGGGGCGACCTGAACGACCCGGCGGAGGCCGGGCGGATGATCATCGACTGCAACCTGAACCTGCCGCTGCTCTATTGGGCGACGGCACAGACCGGTGATGCCAAGTACCGCGACGCCGCCGAACACCACCTGACCCAGGCGGCCCGGTATCTGGTGCGCGCGGATGCCTCCACCTTCCACACCTTCCACATGGACACGGCCACCGGTGCGCCCCTGCGCGGCACCACCCATCAGGGTCATGGGGATGACAGCTGCTGGGCCCGTGGCCAGGCCTGGGGCATCTATGGCTTCGCGCTGGGCTATGCCCATTCGGGGCGCGAGGCGCTGGTCGGCCTGTCGGCGTCGCTGGCCAATTACTTCCTGAACCGGCTGCCCGACGATCTTGTCTGCCGCTGGGACCTGATCTTCACCGATGGCGACGCCCCGGCCGACACGTCCGCCGCCGCCATTGCCGCCTGCGGTCTGCTGGAACTGGTACGGCACCTGCCGGCCAGCGATCCGGATCGCGATCTCTACACAAACGCCGCCTGGGGCATGGTGCGTCGGCTGGATGCCGACCATCTGGCCCCGCTTCACGGATCGAACGGCGTGCTTGCCCATGGGGTCTATCACATGCCCAAACGCATCGGCGTGAACGAGTGCTGCATCTGGGGTGATTATTTCCATCTGGAGGCGCTGGTGCGTCTGCGCCGTGTCTGGAGGCCCTACTGGTGAACAACCCCACACGTCGCGGTGTCCTGGCCGGCGCGGTAGCGCTGCCCATTGTCGCCACCGGCCCGACCCTAGCCCAGCCGGCCACCCACGCGGTCACCTCCCCCGACGGCAAGCTGCGCCTGACCCTGGACCCGTCCGGTCCCCGCTGGTCGGCCACCTACCGGGGCAAGGTTATCCTGGCCCCCTCCCCGCTCGCCCTGCGTCTGGCCGACGGCCAGCTGCTGGGCCCGGATGCAGCCTTCATTACCGCCAGCACCCGCACCATCACCGGCACCTGGGCCCCGCCCTATGGTATCCGCAGCGAATGCACGGAAGCCTGCGGCGAACTGATGATGGAGTTGCGCGACAATGCCCGCAATATCCGCTTCGCCCTCGTCGCCCGCGCCTATGATGCCGGCATCGCCATCCGCTTCCGCCTGCTCGACGCACCGGGCAACAGCCTGGCCCTGTCGGGTGAGGCGACCGAATTCCGCCTGCCCACCGATGCCGTGCTGTATGTCAGCCGGGATGAGGGCGAGTATCAGCGCACGGTGCAGAACCTGATCACGCCCGTGCCCCATCCCGACCTGACGGAAAGCTGCGATCAGGAGGTGCTGGCCGACACGCCGATTACCGCACAGCTGGCCGACGGCACCTGCCTGCTGATCAGTGAATCCGACCGGCTGCATTACCCGCGCACCATGCTGCGCAGTGGCAATGCCGGGATCGTTACGCATCTGATGCGTTTTCCCGGCCGCGCCACCGGATATTCCGGACCCGGAACAACCCCGCCGGAGGATAGTTTCACCCTGCCCGTGCCGTTCGACACGCCCTGGCGTGTCATCATGGCCGGTCCCGATGCGAAGGGCCTGATCGAACGCCAGGACCTGATCGCCACCCTGGCCACGCCCAATATCCTGGGCGATGTCAGCTGGATCAAGCCGGGCCGCGCCGTGCGCATCCGCGAATACACCACCCAGGCCGGCCTGGATACAGTGGATTTCGCAGCAAGGCGCAAGCTGGATTTCGTGGAATGGGACGCGCACTGGTACGGCGACGGCACCGACCCCAGCGACGCGACATATTCCATCCCCGCCATCGATATCCGCCGCGTCATCGACTATGCCCGGTCCAAGGGCCTGGGCATGATCCTCTATGTCGACCGGGTGCCGGCCATGCGGCAGTTGGACGCGATCGTGAAGACCTATCAATCCTGGGGCGTGGCCGGCATCAAGTTCGGCTTCATCTGGGAAGGACGGCAGTCGGATGTGGATTTCATCCATAATCTGGTGAAGGTCTGCGGCGAGCATAAGCTGCTGGTCAATCTGCACGACAATCTGCGCCCGGCCGGGCTGGAACGTACCCTGCCCAACTATGTGGCGCTGGAGGGGGTGCGCGGGAATGAGCAGTTCCCGACATCGGAACATAATTGCACCCTGCCCTTCACCCGGGCGCTTTCCGGCCCCATCGATTACACGATCTGTTTCGCCAACCCGAAGAACCAGACGACCAACGCCCACCAGCTGGCTTTGGCCGCCATCTACTACAATCCGCAGACCTTCCTTTACTGGTACGACAAGCCTGACAAATATGCCGGGCGCGACTGGCCGGAACTGGCCTTCTTCGACGAATGCCCCACCACCTGGACCGATGTCCGCGCCCTGTCGGGCACCATCGGCGAACATGCAGTGGTGGCACGCCGGGCCAGGAATGGGCGCTGGTTCCTGGGCGCCATCACCAACGGCATGGGCCGTACCCTGACCATCGATCTTGGCTTCCTGGGCGATGGTAAATGGCAGGTGCGCCGCTTCGCCGATGGCGCGCCGGCGGCCCCCGTCAACCGCACCAGGGTCACCGTCACCACGGAGATTGTGAAGGCGGGCGCCCGGCTGGAAATGGTGCTGTCGCCCCATGGCGGGCAGGCCATGATCTTCGAAAGGACTTGAGGATGCTGGCGGCGATCGAGGCGGGCGGGACGAAATTCGTCTGCGGCATCGGTGATGCCACCGGCTCCCGCCTGACCAGGACCATCCCGACGCGCGACCCCGACAGCACCCTGGCCGATGTCGCGCGGTTCCTGGCCGAAGCGGCGGCCGAACACGGTGCCTTCACCGCCATCGGCATCGGCAGTTTCGGCCCGCTGGACCTGGACCGGACGTCGCCGACCTATGGCAGCATCGCCGCCACGCCCAAGCCGGGCTGGGCCGGCACCGACATGCCGGGTTTCCTGAAAGCCCGCTTCGGCGTGCCGGTGGCCATCGATACCGACGTCAATGTGGCGGCTCTGGCGGAGGCCAGACTGTCAGGCGTGCGGCGTCTGGCCTATGTCACGGTCGGCACCGGTATCGGCGTGGGCTTCGCCCGCAATGGCGAGACGGAGACCGGTTTTGGCCATGCGGAGGCCGGGCATATCCCCGTCCGGCGCCATGCCGACCATGGCATATTCGCCGGCACCTGCCCGTTCCATGGCGACTGCCTGGAGGGGATGGCCAGCGGTCCCGCCATCAAGGCGGCCTGGGGCCACAGCCTGGAGGGGCTGCCGCCCGATCACCCGGCCTGGGACGTAACTGCAACCTATCTGGGACAGCTCTGCCGCACCCTGATCCTGACTACCATGCCCGAACGCATCGTTTTGGGCGGCGGGGTGATGGCGCAGGAACGGCTACTGCCCCTGGTGCGGGAGGCCACGGAAAAGCAGTTGAATGGCTATTGCGGTCCCTGGACGCACGAGGCCTTCACCACCCGTATCCATCTGCCGCAAAGCCAGGAACCGCCGGGCCTGGTGGGCGCCTATCTGCTGGCCGCAACGGTCGCGGATCAATAAACCTTACAGGGAGTATGAACATGCCGATGAACGCGGGCCGCCGCGCCCTTTGTGCTGCTTTCATGACGGGGCTTCTGTCCTGGGCCAGCCCGGCCCAGGCGGCAGAAAACCGGCTTCGGGTGCATCCGTCGCCTAAGGAACTGCAATACACGCATCACAATGATGATTTCACCGTGCAGGTCCGCACGCCGGATGGCGCGTGGCAGGACCTTTACGAATGGAATGTGCGGGTGGATCTGGACCGGCCGCAGGACGCGTCCATGGTCTATTTCGATTTCACCGGCACGGTGGAACTGCGCGCGCAAAAGAATAACGGCCGGTTCCAGACCGTGACCGTCGGGCCGGAGACGGACGCGCCCGTGCCCAGTGTTCAGGATGGCAAGGTGCATTTAATGCTGGATCGGCCGCGCAACCTGGCCCTGTTCTTCGACGATGACCGGCTGCACAATCTGCATATCTTTGCCGGCGACCCCGTCGCGGCACCTGAGGGCAGCAATGTCCGTCGCTTCGGCCCCGGCCTGCACCGCCTGCCGGAGGGGGAGGATGCATTCCGCCTGCGCTCCGGCGAAACCGCCTATCTGGAGGGTGGCGCCGTCCTGATGGGCAGCTTCCGGGTGGAGGATGCGTCCGATGTCCGCATCCTGGGCCATGGCCTGATCCTGGCCCCGCCGGGCAAGAACGGGGCACAATTCCAGGTCCTGCGCTCCCGCGACGTCACCGTGGACGGCCCGATCATCACCCAGGCGGATTCCGGCGTGGGCCGCATCGCCATGTCGCGGGATGTGCGTGTCAGCGACGTGAAGGGCATTTCCGGCGGTAAATGGACCGACGGCATCAATGTCTACAGCTCGGAGAAGGTGGCGCTGGACCGCCTGTTCCTGCGCACATCCGACGATTGCCTGACCATCTATACCAGCCGGAACGAGATCGTCGGCGATGCGCGCGACATCACCATCCGCAATTCCACCCTCTGGTCCGACATCGCGCATGCCATGTTCATCGGCATCCATGGCAATACGCCCAAGCCGGAAGTGATCGAACGGGTACGGTTCGAGAATATCGACGTCATCTCCATCGATGAGGATGACCCGGAATATGAGGGCGTCATGGCCATCACCGCCGGCGATTCCAACCTGGTCCGCGATGTGGAGTTCAACAATATCCGCGTCGACCGGATCGAGGAAGGCAAGCTGTTCAACTTCCATGTCGGCTACAACACCAAATACAATACCAGCCCCGGGCGCGGGATCGAGAATATCCGGCTGCGCGACATCCGCTATTCCGGCGTCGGCTTGCCCAGCGCATCGCTGATCGCGGGATATGACGAAAAGCGCGGGGTGCGCGGGGTCAGCATCGAAAATCTGGTGATCGGCGGACGCCGCATCACGGGGTTGGCCGATGCCAACCTGGAGATCGGTTCTTTCACGCAAGGGATCACAATTCGCTGAACCAGCGGCAGGGCCGGTGGAAATCCGGCCGGCATTGCCGCTATATCATTGCCTAAACACGAAAGCCGGAGAGGAAACCACATGCGCCCCCACGCCCTGATCGCCGCCGCCCTCTCCATGTTACCGCTATCAGTTGCCTTGGCGGAGCTGCCGGCGATCTCTCCGGACAAGGCGATGCCGGCCGGCATCTGGCATCCCGACCAGGGCGACGGCACCTATATCAACCCCGTGCTGAACGGCGATTATTCCGATCCAGATGTGGTCCGGGTGGGGGATGATTATTATCTGACGGCCTCCAGCTTCACCAATGTGCCGGGCCTGCCGATCCTGCATTCCAGGGATCTGGTGAACTGGACCCTGATCGGCCACGCCCTGCCCCGCCAGATACCCGACGCCCATCATGCCACCCCGCGCCGCGGCGGCGGCGTCTGGGCGCCCGCCATCCGCCACCATGCGGGCAAGTTCCATATCTACTATCCCGAGCCGGATTTCGGCATCTTCCTGGTCACCGCCACCGACCCGAAAGGCCCTTGGAGCGCGCCCGTCCTGGTGGACGCCACCAAGGGCGCCATCGACCCCGCCCCGTTCTGGGATGAGGATGGCACTGCCTGGCTGGTCCATGCCTACGCCGCGTCCCGCGCCGGACAGGAGAAGAAGAACCGCATCGTGCTGAAGCGCCTGTCGCCGGACGGCACGCGTACGCTGGATGAGGGAGTGCTGGTCGTGGATGGCAACGCCCTGCCGCCCGTCGCCACCTCCCAGGGCCCCAAGCCCTGGTTCACGACGGAGGGGCCGAAGCTCTACAAGCGCGGCGCTTACTATTACATCTTCGCCCCTTCCGGCTCGGTCAAGGGCGGCTGGCAGGGCGTGTTCCGGTCCAAATCCATCACCGGCCCCTATGAGGCGCGGTCGGTGATGGACCAGGGCGACACACCATGGAACGGCCCGCACCAGGGCGCTTGGGTCACCACGCCGAAGGGCCAGGACTGGTTCCTGCATTTCCAGGATGCCGACAGCTATGGCCGCCGCGTGCTGCTGCAGCCCATGCGCTGGGGCAGCGACGGCTGGCCCATCATCGGGGAGCGGCAGAAGAACAAGCCCTATGGCCAGCCCGTCACCCGCCACGCCAAGCCCGACCTGCCGCCCCAGCCCGCCGCGGTGCCATTGGTCAATGATGATTTCGCCGATGGTTATCACCTGGGCTGGCAATGGAGCGCCAATCCGGCGGCGGATTGGGTGGACCGGTCGGTGAAGGGCAAGCTGCGCCTGAAATCCGCCTCGTCATCGGCGAACCTGTGGGAGGCGGGCAACCTGCTGACCCAGAAACTGCCCGGCATGCGCTTTGCCGCTACCACCAGCCTGACCCTGTCGCCGGCGCAGTTGGGCGAG
Source organism: Niveispirillum sp. KHB5.9 (assembly GCF_048066115.1). Lineage (NCBI taxonomy): Bacteria > Pseudomonadati > Pseudomonadota > Alphaproteobacteria > Rhodospirillales > Azospirillaceae > Niveispirillum > Niveispirillum sp. KHB5.9. Next base: position 628,345 of record NZ_JBLTYX010000001.1, read on the forward strand.
CGCGCCGGCCTGCTGGTCCTGGGCTATGATTATGCCTGGATCGGGCTGGAGAATACCGCCGATGGCGTGCGGCTGGTGCAGGTGACGCGGCTGAAGGCCGACCATGGCGGGCGCGAGGGCAAGTTCCAGGCCAGCAGCGAAACCGTGCTGACCGCCCCCGTTGCCGTCACCGGCCCCATCCATGTCCGCGCCCGGTTCGAGCCGGTGACGGTGGCCGAACCCGAACCCAACTTCCCCCATTCCTGGCCCTCCATGCGCCGCTCCACCCATGCCAGGGTGCAGTTCAGCTACAGCCTGGACGGGGGGACGTTCACCAATATCGGGAAGGAATTCCAGACACTGCCGGGGCGCTGGGTCGGGACGCAGGTGGGGCTGTTCGCGCAGGCACCGAGCGGAACGCCGGCGTTCGCCGCAACGCGGGTGGGGTTTGCGGAGTTCGGGGCGTTCACGGTGGGGGAATAATAATCCCAACCATTCCTGGCTCCCGCGCGTTCAGAAGGTTAGCATGACTTTGTGGGATGCGCCGGCCGCCGGTCGCATCCGGGGGGATCCTCGCTGCCCTTGTCCGGCGTCAACCTTCGAACGTCGGAGACGGCATGGTCCGCATTCATCTGGGCTGTCAGCTCATTTATGATTTCCCGCAAGCCACCGCCATGATCGTCATGCTGAACGTGCATTATTCGCGCGTGGCGCAGCTGGAGCGGCCGGACCACCTGATCACCAGTCCGGCCGTGCCCATCGAAAGCTACCGCGACAGTTTCGGCAACTGGTGCTGCCGGCTGGTGGCGCCGGCCGGCCGCCTGACCCTGGGCACCGACAGCATCATCCGCGACGAAGGCCTGACCGACCCGTCGGCACCCGACGCGGTGCAGCATGCGGTACAGGACCTGCCGGCGGAAACCTTGCTGTACCTGCTGCCCAGCCGCTATTGCGAGACCGACAATTTGTCGGCGGAAGCCTGGCGCCTGTTCGGGCAGGCCCCCACCGGATGGGGACGGGTGCAAGCCATCTGCGACTTCGTGCACGGTCACATAAAGTTCGGGTACGAGCATTCCAGGCCCACCCGTACTGCTGCCGAGGCCTATGCGGAGCGGCGGGGGGTGTGCCGCGACTATGCCCATCTGGCCGTCGCCTTCTGCCGCGCCCTGAACATTCCCGCCCGCTACTGCACCGGCTATATCAGCGATATCGGCCAGCCCCCGCCCTATGCGGAGATGGATTTCGCCGCCTGGATGGAGGTCTATCTGGGTGGCCGCTGGCATGTGTTCGACCCGCGCAACAACCAGCCCCGCATCGGCCGCATCCTGATCGCCACCGGCCGCGACGCCGCCGACGTGCCGCTGACCCATACGTTCGGGCCGAACACTCTCGCCGGGTTCCGGGTATGGACGGCGCCGGTGGACGGGTGACGGACGCCGGCGGCACCTCTCGCCTGGGGGTTCAACGGCGCGCACTTGCCCGTGCGGGGATGGGTCAGCCTTTCCCGGCGCATCACCAGCTGCGCCATTGACGTATATACGTCAATGGCGTATATCCTCTTCATGGCCGACGCACTCCATACTGTCGTTGAGACGCCGCAGTTTCTTCGGGATGCTGCGGCCACCGGCATGTCGGAGGCGGAGCGAAAGAGCATCGTCGATCTTGTTGCGGCATCTCCGCGACAGGGTGTCGAGATCCAGGGATCGGGTGGGGTCCGGAAGATTCGGATCGCTGGTCGAGGCAAGGGCAAGAGCGGTGGTTACCGGGTGATCGCCGCCTATTTTGGTGTCGATGTACCGGTCTATCTCCTGGCGCTTTTGGCAAAAGGGGATAGAGCCAATTTCTCCGATGCTGAAATCGCCGGGTTCAAGGCCCTGACAACGCTTATCGCCAGACATTGGCGGGACAGGAACAGGAAATGAGCAGCAGCGCTGACCGTATCTTCCAGGGACTCCGGGAGGCTCTTGACCATGCCAAGGGAGAGGATGTCCCTGGTCTGGTGGTGCATGTGCCCACAATTGTGGACGTTGCCTCCGTGCGCCGGCGGACAGGTTTGTCCCAGGACGCATTCTCCCGCCGCATCGGGGTGTCGCCGGCGACGTTGCGGAATTGGGAACAAGGTCGTCGTTCACCGGAAGGCCCGGCGCGCGTCCTTCTGGCCTTGCTTGACCGCAATCCGCGGATCGTGGAGGAAACGCTGACCTGAGCTGCAATGTGGAGAATGGGGACTGCCCGGCATGAGGAAGTCATCCCAACGATAAATTCGTTCTTTACCGATGGGATGGGCGCAAAGGCGACCGCCACCAGAACCGTCTGCTGACTTTTCCATAAAGAATGTGTTATGCTACCTGCATCAACATCACATTCACGTCTTCAATCCGGCCGTGTGAAATCCGCGCCTGAAGCAAACCCTTTGTGTACTCGGAGCAGGCCATCCACCCACTCCGAAACACTCCATTTTTGTTTTGCACAGCGTTTCACGGGACCTGTTCATTCGGAGCAGGCAGCCGCCGTACTCTGAAACATCCCCCTTCAACGTTGCATTCCGTTTCACAACGCCCGACTTTTCGGAGCAATCACCCTACCCGCTCCGAACGCTCCCGATCCGTCACCGCCTTCCCTACGACGCCACCATCCCACCGGGACAGGGCATCGCATGGAAGGCGTCCGTCAACTCACGCCACCTCACCCACCGCCACCTCCCTCCGCCCAAACCACCCCCTTACCCGCCCGATCCCCCGCTTGGCATCCTCCACCAGCATCAGCAGGGCCGGCATCAGCAGCAGGACCAGCACCGTGGCCGTGCCGATGCCGAAGACGAAGGTGATGGCCATGGGCACCAGGAAGGCGGCCTGGAAGTCCGTTTCGGTCAAGAGCGGCAGCAGGCCGAAGATGGTGGTCAGCGAGGTCAGCAGCACTTGGCGCAGCCGTTCGGCCGCCCCATGCACCACGGCGCTCTCCACCGCCTCCCCGTCCTTGATGCGGTCATCGATGCTGCTGACCACCTGGATGCTGTCATTCACCAACACGCCGGCCATACCCATGATGGCGATGTAAGACCAGATGGTCATGTCCGCCCCCATCACCCAATGGCCGAAGATGGTGCCGGCGATGGAGAAGGGAATGATCATCAGCACGGCGAAGGGCCGGGCGAAGCTGCCCATGATCCAGGCCAGGACGAGGTAGATGGACAGGAAGGAGACACCCATGCCCATCATGAAATCCGACCAGAACTCGTCCTCCTGACGCGACCCGTCATTCTGATCCTTCTTGACGCCGTACTTCTCCATGATGGCGGGCAGGTGGTTCTTCTCGATATCGCTGCGGATTTCGCCGCCATTGCCCTTCAGATGGTCGACCTCGGCGAAGATGGAGACGGTGCGGCGGCCCTTGGAGCGCAGGATGCGCGACAGGCCCGGCCGTTCCGACAGTTCCACCACATCGGCCAGCGGCACCTGCATGCCGGCCGGCGACCGCAGCTTCAGGTTGGCCAGCAGCGCCTCCGTCTGGTCCGCATCCGGCAGGCGGACGCGCACCGTCACCTCCTCGTCCCCATGGGCGAAACGCATGGCGATGGCCCCGTCCATGGCATCGCGCAGCTGGCGGCCGACATTCTCCGTGGTGAAGCCCAGGGCCTCGCCGCGCGGGGTGACCTTGACCACCAGTTCCGGCTTGCCGGCCGGCAGGTTGTCGCGGGCCCCGCTGACGCCGCCATAGGTCATGATGATCTTCTTCAGCTCCTCCGACGCGGCCTTCAGCACATACGGATCGTCATGGACCAGGCGGAAGCCGAAGCCGTCGCCGCCGAAACCGTCCTGCTCGGTGGAGAAGATCACCTGGTCGATGCCGGGCTGCAGCTTGGTCTCCGCCTCCCACTTCTTCATGATGTCGGGCAGGCGCTGGTCGCGGTCGTCGGCGACCGAGAATTCGACATTCATCGAGCCGATATAATCGCCCACCTGTTCGGGCAGATTGTTGCCGGTGGTGACGCCCAGCTTGCCGAAGGTCATCTTGACCAGCGCGCCCCGCGTCAGACCATAGGCGGCTTCGACGCGATAGAGGGCGGCTTCCGCCTCGTCGATCTGCCGGGCCACCACCTCCCGCGGCGTGCCGGGGCTGAACAGCAGGTTCAGCTGGGCCTGATGGCCCTCCGGCTGCGGGAAGAAGGCGAACTTCACATGGCCGCCGGCCTGCAACCCGATGGCCAGCGCCATGATGGTGACGGCCGCCGCCACGGTCAGGCCGCGATTATGCGTGGCCCAGGCGATGGCCTGGGTGAAAGGGCCGTCGCGGAACCGGTTGAACTTTTCCTCGAACGAAACGCGCAGCTTCGACGGCGGCGACTTCTTCCCCTTCTCCAGCGCGTGGCGCATGTGCGAGGGCAGCATCAGGAAGCAGCCCAGCAGCGAGGCGATGATGACGGCGATGGAGATGGCGGGCAGCGGCATCACATACTGCCCCGTCGTCCCGCTCATCATCAGCATGGGGCCGAAGGCGGCGATGGTGGTGATGGCGGCGGCGGTGACGGGCCAGAACATGCGCTGGGCGGCGCGTTCCACGGCCTTGGCCGGCTCCATCCCCTTGTCCATCAGGGTCTGGCCATATTCGGCCACGACGATGGCATCGTCGCAGATGATGCCGGTCATCATGATCAGGGCGAACAGGCTCATCACATTGATGGACTGCCCGATCAGCACCATGATGGCGAAGGTGACCAGGAAGCTGACCAGGATGTCGATGGCGATCCAGAAGGTCACCCAGGGCCGCAGGAACACCACCAGCACCGCCATGACCAGCACCATGCCGCCCACGGCATTGTCCATCAGCATGCCGATGCGGTCTTCCAGCGCGTCGGAATTGCGGTCATAGCTTTCCACCGTGACGCCGGGCGGCAGGGTCGGGCGCAGCTTCTCCAGATAGGCATCCACCCGCTGGGTGATCTCGATCAGGTTGCCGTTCTTGGAGGTCTGGAGCGACAGGTTGATGGCCGGGTTGCCGTTGCGCCGGCCGGTGACGCCGCGATCATCGAAGGCATCGCTGACCTGGGCCACCTGCCCCATGGTGACGCGGCGGCCATCGGCATCGGTGCGCAGGGTCAGGCCAGACACGCCGGCGGCATCATCCTGGCGGCCCATGGACCGCATCTGTTTCTCGATATTGCCCGACAAGGTGCCCGACGGCACGTCGGTCGATGCCTGGGCCAGGCGCTGGGCTACGCTGCCCAGCGTGGTGTCCAGTCGCTCCAGCTCCGCCGCCGGCACCTCCACCCAGATCTCCGCCCCGCGCATGCCGGTCATATAGACCCGGTCCACGCCCTGGCCGGTGACGCCGTCGCGCACCTGCTTGGCCAGGGCGCGCAATGCCGGTTCCGGCAACGGCCCGGAAATGGCCAGTTCCATCAGCTCATCGGTGATGGTGAAGCGGTTGATGACGGGCCGTTCGGCACTCTGCGGCAGGGTGGTGATATTGTTGATGGCGCTTTCGGTTTCCGACAGGGCCTTGGCCATGTCGGTGCCATGCTTGAAATTGATGAACATCTGGCCGATGCCTTCGCGCGACCGGCCGGTGACCTCGTCCACCCCTTCCAGGAAGCGCACCTCGCGCTCCATGGCCTCGATGATGGAGCGGTCGATATCGTCGGCCGATGCACCCTGCCAGACGACACCGACATAGATGCCCGGCACGTCGAAGTCCGGTTCCATCTGCCGTTCCAGCTTCTGCAACGCCCAGAAGCCGGCGATCATCATCATGATCATCAGGATATTGGCCGCCACCTTGTGGCGGATGAAGGTGCGGATCACGCCGGCGCTGCTCATTCGCTCTTCTCCCCGGCCTGGGCCTTGTCTTCCTTGGTGGCGACCTGGGCAGCCGGTTTCTCCTCGCGGAAGGAGACCTTCAGGCCGGGCCCGATCTCCTGGAACCTGGTGGTCACCACCTTGGCCCCGTCGCTCAGCCCCTTGTCGATGAACACGGCATCGCTGGTCCGGGCCACGACATGCACCTTGGTGCTTTCCAGCCGTCCGTCGGCATTGGCGACATAGACCGTGTCATTGCCATGCACCGCCGTCACCGGCAGGCGATGCACGCCGGCATAGGCACGGTCGGGCAACCCGACCTCCACAAAGGCGCCGGGGCGCAGCGGCTGATCCAGGCTCTGCGCTTCCAGCCGCACGAAGATGGTGACGCCCCCCGTGGCCGTGTCGATCCGGTCGATGACGCGTTCGACCTTGGCCGGATAGGTCATCCGCTGTTCACCCAGCTTCCAGGTCACCAATGCCTGCCGGCCCACCACGCCCTCGCCATCGGCGGCCAGGCGGCCATAGGCTTCGGTGGACAGGGTGACGCGGGCCTCCAGCCCCTCCGTGCCCGACAGCAGGGCCACGCGGTCGCCAGCCGATATGCGCATCCCCGTCTCCGCCGCCGTCTGGCCGACGAAGGCGTCGAAGGGCGCGGTCAGCTTGGTGCGGGCCAGATCGGTTTCCGCCCGGTCCAGGGCTGCCTTCAGCCGGTCGATCGCCGCTTCCTGCTGGCGCACGCGCGCACCGCCGGCCTGGGACCCGTTCTCCATGGCCGCCAGGGTCTGGCGCTCGGCGGCCAGAGCGCCTTGCGTCTGTTCCAGCCGGGCGATGGAAATGGTGCCCTTGTCATAGAGGGCCTGGGCGCGCTCCTGCTCGCGCTCCTTGATCGCCAGCTGCTGCCGGGCCAGTTCGGCCCGCGACTTCTCCGCCGCGGCACTGGCGCGCAGTTCGTCCAGGCGGGCGCGGGCCTCGGCCAGCTGGGCGCGGGTCTCGCGCACATTCAGCTCGTAATCCCAGGGGTCGATCTCCAGCAGGGTCTCGCCGGCCTTGACCAGGCCGCCATCGCGCAGGGCCGGGGAAACGCTCTTTACCGTGCCCGCCACCAGCGGCCGCAGTTCCGCCGACCGGCCGGCGACCAGCGTGCCCATCAGGCTCATCTCCGGCCGGTGGTCGGCGCGGGCGACGCTGACCGCATCCACGGCCCAGACCCGTTCGGGCCGATCCTCCCGCGCCACTTCCGGCTTGCTGGCCACCATCAGGGTGAAGCCGCTGACGCCGAGCAGCAGCACACCGCCGATGGCCGCCGCACGCTTGGTGCGCGGACCCAGGGCCGACCATTTCGGCAGCCGTGCGCTCCGCAGCCGGTCCGTCCAGCCGCGCAGCGCCCAGTGCCGCCCCATCTGCATCACCGCGACCTTTTCCATACCCGTCCCCCGTCTTCGTACCATCGCATCGGCGGGCCGCACCTTCCCCGGTGCCGGTCCTGCCATTGCGGGGGCCAATTGCAGCCGGCGTGCCAGCGCACGGAATGGCGGAAATGCTGGGGATGATGTTCGGAGTCATGGAGAAGCAATGGTTTGGATCGACACATTTTCGCCGCTTTGACGATTGATCGCCAAATTCGCCGCAAGGATGGTGTGGATGCAAAACGGGCCGGAAGGGTCTTCCCCTCCGGCCCGTGCAGCTTGCCAGTCGGTGATATCAGAACCGGACCTTCGCCCCCGCCGTGAAGTAACGGCCACGCGGATCATCACCCAGCGCGAAACCGTCACGCAGGCCGGCGCGGGTGCCGTTACCGGAGAAGGCGCCGATTGGCGGCGTGGCATCGAACAGGTTCTGGACATTGCCATAGACCTGCAGATTGCCGAACTCGGTCTTGGTGTCCCAGGCGATATTGATGCTGGTCGTCGCGAAGGAACCGATGCGGTTCTTCACCCAGACCTGGCTGGGATCGCCGCCCAGCTTCATGGCATTGCGCCGGCGTTCCATGATGTCGATGGTGACATTCTCCACCGGCTGGAACCGCAGGAAGGCGGAGATGCGTACCGACGGGGTCGCCGCCATGCCCAGCGGGCCGAAGGCGGCCCCACCCTGGTCCAGCGTCGCCACATCTGGCTGGCGGTAATAGACATGCGGCGGCCAGGCGGCCAGGATGCGGAACAAGGTCGGCCGCTCGAACAACTCCGCCGTGTAGTTCAGCTCTGTGTCGATGCCCCAGGTCTCGATCTCCGACAGGTTGATGTTCCTGGTCAGCCAGCGGGTGACGGCATTGCACCCGATCTGGGGGCTGCCCGTCAGCGTCCCCTCCGCCGGCGGGCAATGTACAGAAGCGGAATTCAATCAACCCTGGCTCGACCGCGGGGAGAAGTCGAAGACCCTGCTGGCCGCCAACTGGCTGGCGCTGCACAGCCGCATGGCCGAGACCGTGGCCACGATCGGCAAGGCGGTTCACCAATCTCATGGCACGTTCGGGCTGGTGGCGGCATCGTTCGGATTGAACAGCTACGCCGTACTGAACGATACGGTCCTGACGGTGGATGCGGAGCCGGCCTTCAGTGTCGTGGCCCGCGACAATGCCGCCGCCACGCGCACCGCCATCATCCATACCATCGCCAGCGCGTCCAGCACGCTGGAGGCACAGGCGCTGTATGAGCTGAACCCGCAGCCCGACGTGGCCGCAGCCACCAGCCGGCTGGCCTGGGCCAATTCCCCGCCCCCGCCGCATGGGCAGACGGTGGCGACCCGCGCCCCGGAGAATTTCCACTGGATCGATGCGTCCAACCTGGCCGCCGCCCCCCAGGCCGTGCGCGACCGGGTGGCGCCCTGGGTGGCCCAAGGGTACCGCGTCCTGACCCCGACGGCGGCGGATCTGGGGCCGGGCCGGGACAAGACCCGCTATCCCAACCCGGCGACGCCGGGGTCGGAGGGGATGCCGCCGCAGAGCTCCTTCAATTGCTGCTGGGTGCAGACCATCGGCGGCACACTGATCGCGGTGCGCGACGATGCGATCTCCTACCTGACCCTGGGTCCATCGTCAGGGGGCCTGAAGGGCGGCAGCGGCGTCAATGTCGGCCCGACCCTGGGTCGGCTGGATCCGGCCGACGCCTCGGCCGACCATGTGCGCAAACAGGCCGAGGAAAGCCTGCTGAAGACCGATGTCGACCTGCGCAGTGGCGATCTGAGCTTCAGCCCGCCCGCCGATATCAGCGTCGGCGGCAGCTTCCCCTACGGGCTCGAGTTTCGGCGGACTTGGCGGGGCGGCCATGGCGGCAGCCCCGGCCTGGCGCCGGGCTGGTCGCACGGCCTGGATATCCGCCTGTCGGAAGGCAGCAGCGGCATGGCCGGGCTGGGCCGGACCGCACCCGTGCACGGCTCGGCGGGCCTGGCCTATCTGACGGCGCTGCTGGAAATGTTCCGGGGCGGCGTGACGCCGGACCGGCTGCTGGCCGGCGCCGTGGCGGGCGACTGGTGGCTGCGCCGCATGGAGACCAACCTGGTGACGGTGGTCGGCGGCGACGGCAGCGGCGTCAGTTTCGTGCGCCGGTCGGATGGGGGCGGTTTCTTCCCCAATGCCGGCGGCGGCGACAAGCTGGAGCAGACGGGCCAGCGCTTCCTGGCCGATCGCGGGCCTACCGACAACTTGCCCACCTTCTGGCGCTACCGCAACGACAACCTGTCCTACAGGCGGACCCTGGCCGACGGGTCGGAACAGACCTTCACCTGGAAGGACAGCTGTCCCTTCGCCCTGGCAACGTCCGGCCATTGCACGCTGGAATGGCCGGACGGGCTCTACATCAAGGACTGGATCTTCAAGCACGGCATGAAGGTCTTCTGGACCTATGACAGCACCAGCAACCAGCTGAAGCGGGTGGCCAACAATCTGGGCCGTGGGCTGGACTTCACCTACAGCGTTCCCGCGTCCGACCAGACGATCATCAGCGTGACGGACGGCAACGGCCGCCATGTGGGCTTGCGCAACGACTACGCGACGTCGCAGGGCGCGCAGGATTTCCGTGCGCTGCGGCACGCGCGCCGGCTGGTCGAGGTGACGAACCCCGCCGGCGAGAAGATCCATTACGCGCAGCGCGACGATGCGCAAACCATCGCCGAGGACCTGCTGCACGGGTTGCCGTTGCTGTCGGTGACGCGCGACGGTGACGCCTTCGCGGCGCTCACCGTGACCTACGATCCCTGGCGGCGGGTGGCCACCCTGGCCAACGCGACGGGGGGCCTCAGCCGCTATGCGCCGGGACCGCGGGCCGGATCCTGGAAGGATGCGGTGGGATCGGTGCGGGAGACCTGGTTCGACGAGCGCGGCCGGCCGGAGCGCAATGTCGACCCGCTGGGCCGGGAGACACGCACGGTCTATGACGGGCTGGGCCGGGCGGTGCGGCAGGTGGATGCCGCGGGCGGCGCCGTGGAGACCGAGTATGACGCACGCGGCAACGTGGCGGTGCGCCGGCGCGTGGCCCGTCCCAACTCGGCCCTGGCGGCCGACGACAAGACCCGCGCGACGGTGGAGCGGACCACCTGGCATCTGAAATGGAACAAGCCCGTGACGGTGACGGACGCGCTCGATGCCGTCACCACCTTTGTCTATGATGACGACACGGGCGTGCTGAAGCAGGTGACGGCACCGGCGGCGGTGGATGCGAGCGCCGTTGGCACGCCCATGGTGTCGGCGGTGACGCGGCTGGAGGATTACGACGCGTTCGGCCGGGTGCGGCGCCTGGTGCATCCGGACGGTCGGGTCGACACCTACAGCTACGCCCCCGCATTGGAAGTGATGACCGCGTCGGTGCAGGATGCGGGCGGTCTGAACCTGACCACCTCCTATGCCTGGACCCCGTCCGGCGATCTGGAGCGGCTGACCGACCCGCGCCTGTTTGAGCGCGGTGCGGAATATGATGCCGCGCGGCGGCTGAAGGCCATGTCCCTGCCGGGCGGCGGGCGGATCGAATGGGATCGCAACGCCAAGGGCTGGGTGGAGCATGTGCGCCGGGCGGTGGACGCGGCCCACACGACCTGGGCCGATACGGGCTTCGGCTATGACGATGACGGCCGCGTCACCGCCGTGACCGACCCGCTGAACCGTATGACGGTGACCGAGTATGACCTTGCGGGCCGGCCCAAGCGCCTGACGGACCCGTTGGGGCGGGTGAGCGAGACGGTCTACGACGCGGCCGGCCAGGTGGAGGCGGAGAAGGCGGCGGTCGGGACCGACCTGGCGCAGGAGAGTGCGCGCTACACGCGCTATGCCGACGGTCAGGTGTCGACGATCACCGACCCGCGCGGCCATGTCCTGCGCCATGGCTATGACGGGTTCGGGCGGCTGTCGGCGCTGACCCATCCCGATGGCCCGAAGGAACTCTACGGCTACGACGCGAACGACAACCGGACCAGCCTGACACAGCGCGACGGGACGGTGAGCACGACCGCCTATGACAAGCTGAACCGGCCGACCGGCGTGACGCGTCCCGGCTTGGCCGTCGCGGGTTATGGCTATGACCGGATGGGCCGGGTGGTTCTGGAGAGTGCGGGCGCCGTGCCGGTGCGCCGCCACACCTATGACGGGGCGGGCCGTCGCCTGAGCTCAACCATCACCCTGCCGCGTCCGGCGACGGGTGTGGCGGGAGCCGCACCCAGCGTGGTGATGGCGTTCGAGCATGACAAGTCTGGCAACCGGACGAAGGCGACCTGGTCCGGGAGCCAGGTGCCGTGGGAGCATGATGGCTTGAACCGGGTGACGGCGGTGCGCCTGGGCCCGGATCCGCTGCCGGTCGAGGTGGCCAGCCATGTATACGACGTGCTGGGCCGGCGGACGGACACGGTACGGGGTGGGGCGAGCAGCCACTACGACTACGACCTTGCCGACCAGCTGACGGCCCTGTCGCATGGCTGGCCGGGCGGCGGGCTGGCGGCCACCTACCATTACGACGCGGCCGGGCAGCTGGACTGGGAACGGCTGGACAACGCGGCCTTCCGGCGGGAACCGCCGCCGACCCTGTCCAAGACCACCACCTACGACCCGGCCTCTTCGATCAACGCCCTGACCAAGGTGGACGGGGTGGCGCAGAGCCATGACGGGCGCGGCAACCGCACCGGCGCCGCCACCCGCACCTGGCGCTATGACAGCCGCAACATGCTGACCGGCGCCAACGCGCCCGGCATGGCGGTGAGCTACGGCTATTACCCCGAGGGCGGGCGGGCCTGGAAACAGGTGAACGGGGTCACGACGCTGTATCTGGAGCTGGACGGCATCGAGTGGGGCAGCTACGACCCCGCTGGCCCGCTCAAGGAACGCACCATCCGCGCCTCTGGCACTGGCGGTGCGGTGGTGGCGGTGCACAGCCCCACCGGCGGCCTGATCCGCCTGCTGCCCAACCGCCAGGGCAGCGTCATCGGCTGGCTGCGGCCGGACGGCAAGCTGGGCGGGGCGTATACGTATGATGCCTATGGCAACTCACCCCAGGCGGGGGCGGCGGGGCCGTCCTTCCGGTATGCCGGGATGCGGTATGATGCGGAAACCGGCCTGTACCACACGCCCAACCGGGCGTACGATCCCCAGTACGGGAGGTGGATGCAGCTCGACCCCATCGGCACCAAGGACGGGCTCAACCGGTATGCATACGTCCGGAATTCGCCCGGCATGGGTGTCGATCCAAGCGGTTTGGCGTGTTTCTGCGGGACGTCGCAAGACGACCGCATGGCCGCAACCGGCATACAGGTTGGCGTTTATATTGCCCGATCCGAAACCAAAGTGGATGACGCTATCGCTCTAGGCACTGTCGCTGTTATGGCGGCTCCGGTTATACTGGAAACGGCTATCGCTGTCCGTCTCTGGGCTTTGACGAATGCAGACAAAGCGATGGTGCTCACAGCAGGTGCGGCTGAAGGTATTGCTCCTGGGGCGGGTGGCGTCCTCGGTGCTGGTGCTGTGGCTACAGCTGAACGAATAGGCGCGGCAGCTTCTGAAAGCGTTGTGCTTTATAGAGGTATTGATTCTACTCATCCTGGATTTGCAAACGCACTTAAGGGTATAGCGGAACCCAGAAGCGGAAATGCTTCAATAACTCAGCACGTCTTTGGTAACAGAACGGCTTCTGGATTTACATCTTGGACTAGCGACTTTTCAACGGCTGAGTATTTTGCTACGAAGGAAAGCGGCTCGGGGGTTGTTCTTTCAAGTTCTTTTAACAGGGGGAATTTGATAACATCTCCCGGCAATTCTGCTTGAATGGAAGACGCAGAGTTCTTAGTTGAGGGGGCTGTCACTGGGGCTGATACAATGAAGGTGCCGGCATGGTGAATGAGGCTGAGGATTTACTGTTAGCACACATAAACGATGAGGTCTTTTCATCTGTCATCAGGTGCGCCATTAATATTGTCAGAGAGACTTCTCATCTGGAAATGGATCCACCACCCGAAGGATACTCCACCTCATTTTCTATAGTAAGCCTTTATGAAGGTAGAAAAAGCCGAGGTGGCGCCAAGAATGTAATTGGACTGGATGAATCCATACAGTCTATGAAAAAAGAAAATGTAAATGTAAATTCCATTTATATTTTAACAGATCGTAATATTATTATGTTAACATTTTCTGAAACAAAGAAACTTTTGGGTGTAATGATATTCGATAAGGGATGAAATCAATTTTATTGCGAAATTATTGAAATCAGAGCACATATTAAGTCTGATTAGTAGAAATTGATCACCAAACGCAATCATCAGCGCTGAAGGAACGCACCATCCGGGCCGGTGGCGCCATCACCATCGCGGTGCAGTCCCCTGCGGGCGGTCTCATCCGGCAACTGCTCAACCGCCAGGGCAGCGTGGTCGGCTGGCTGCGGCCGGATGGCAAGCTGGGCGGGGCCTATACCTACGACGCTTATGGCAACTCCCCGCAGGCGGCGGCTGCCGGCCCGTCTTTCCGCTATGCCGGGATGCGGTACGATGCGGAAACAGGCCTGTACCACACCCCAAACCGCGCGTACGATCCCCAGGACGGGAGGTGGATGCAGCTCGATCCCATCGGCATCAAGGATGGGCTGAACCGGTATGCCTATGTGAGGAACTCGCCCTATATGGGCGTGGACCCGACAGGGCTGTATGTCGATCCGATGGGCAACTGGTATCCATGGGGCGAGGTCGAACGGGGGTTTGACTACAATCCGCTGGAGCATCCCGTCGCCACGGGCGCCATGATGGCAGCCCCCCCTGATCGCAGCGGGCGGCCCAGGCGCGATGGCGTTGGTTCTTGGGAATGCGGATAAAATTACCGCCGCCGCTGCCATCGCGGGTGAAATCGTAGCGCCTGGGGCAAATACAGGTATGCTCCTGGGCGCGGGTACGCTCGCTGCCGGCGCCGTTGGGAAGTTGGCGGGGGTTGCTGATGAAGCAGCATCTATGGCGGGAAATGTTGGGAATTTCACCCGCAATCTTGAAGCGGCTGACCTTGGGGTCAAAGGCACACTTCAAGAACTCAGAGGTGCATTTACGATGAATGAAGGAGCCGCAACAATTAAAGTCGATATGATTAGAGGAGAAATAAGAAACCCCCTTAATGTTGTTGGGAATATGATGGAAACTGCTAAGGCAAATGGGGCGAATAGTCTTCGCATCGAGGGAACTATAGCAAATGAACGGCTATATGGTGTATTGGAGCAGAGATACGGCCTCACATCAAGCGGCTCTGTAGATTCAATTGATATTCCGATAAGGTGAGATATGTACGCGCAGATACGAGCTCACCGTATTCTCTCAAAGCTACCCAACTTTGAGAGAATACAATCGGATGAAAATTGCTTTATCTCAGATAGAGATATCGATCTTGGCGTGATAATTGGAGTGTATCATAATACAGATTTAGATGGTGAAGATGTTCATGTATTTTCCGATGGCATTCGTTGGAAAACGGGAAATAAACTGTATAATGTTAAGTACAGAGAGATTCTATCTATCGATTTGGAAAATAAAAAAGATAGCAAAGCATTAGTATTGCATCTTATTAATGGGAACAATGTTTATGTTCCAATCAATGGGAGAAGAGGGAATTTCTTTGATGTAATGGAGGTATTAAGATTTTTTGAACGTGTATTAAATGATACCAGGGGTGCGTGATTTATATTCACAAAACACCCTGCGATAATAACTGGAGCCGCGCCATCCTACCACCGCCGTAATGTGCGGGCGCCGTGCCGGTGCGCCGCCACAGCTATGACGGGGCGGGCCGGCGCCTGACCTCGACGATCGCCCTGCCGCGCCCGGCCACGGGGGTGACGGGTTCGGCGCCGACGGTGGCGATGAGCTTCACCTATGACGAGGCCGGCAACCGCACGGGGGCGACCTGGTCAGGAGCCACGGTTGGCTGGCGCTACGACGGCTTGAACCGGGTAACGGGTATCGACCTGGGGGCCGAGGCGGTGACGCGGCACGCCTACGACCTGCTGGGCCGCCGCACGGCCACCATGCGCACGGACATCGCCCATGGCGGCGCCGGCAGCACCTATGAATATGACATCGCGGGCCAGCTGAAGGAGCTGAAGCATAGCTGGTCGGGCGGCAGCCTGAAGGCCAGCTATGGCTATGACGATGCCGGTGCGCTGGTGTCGGAGGCGTTGGACAACAGCGCCTTCCTGTGGCAGCCGGCCCCGACGCTTTCGAAGACCACGAATTACGACCCGGCCTCGCCGATCAACGCCCTGACCAAGGTGGATGGGGTGGCGCAGGTGCATGATGGGCGCGGCAACCGCACGGGGGCCGCCACCCGCACCTGGCGCTATGACAGCCGCAACATGCTCACCGGCGCCAACGCGCCCGGCATGGCCACGACCTATGGCTACTACCCCGAGGGCGGCCGGGCCTGGAAGCAAGTGAACGGGGTCACGACGCTGTATCTGGAACTGGACGGGGTGGAGTGGGGTGCCTACGAGGCAAACGGCACGCTGAAGGAACGCACGATCCGGGCCAGTGGCACCGGCGGTGCGGCCGTGGCGGTGCAAGCCTCGGCTGGCGGGTTGATCCGGCTGCTGCCGAACCGCCAGGGCAGCGTCATCGGCTGGCTGCGGCCGGACGGCAAGCTGGGCGGGGCCTACACCTACGACGCCTATGGCAATTCCCCACAAGCCGCTGCGGCCGGGCCGTCTTTCCGGTACGCCGGGATGCGGTTCGACGCCGAAACGGGCCTGTACCACACGCCCAACCGGGCGTACGATCCGGCTGACGGGAGGTGGATGCAGCTCGATCCCATCGGCATCAAGGATGGGCTCAACCGGTATGCCTACGTGAAAAACTCGCCGGTCATGGGGGTCGATCCAAGCGGGCTTAAGTGCCAACCTACAGTGAACGGCATTCAGTGCACGGTTGATAAATTCTACGTCGAAGATAAAAACGGCAAGAATGGTTTGCGTGAAGTGTCTCGTAGCGATCTTTCACCGAAACAAAGAGACTCAATCATAAGGCTGGAAGGCAATATGACAGAAGCTCATAGAAATCTTTCGGCTCATCCGAATAGGGAAGCAAAGCTCTCCATTCCAGAGACTCCAGGCGTAGAGGTTCCCGTGAACGCAAAACAAATTGCCCAACTCATGGGACGCAGGACCCATGTTTTCGCATTCCAAGATCGAAAAGTAGATAAAGATGGAAAAATCTACAATATTCCAGCAGTCATAAAAGATGATACAATAACATTTTTCAATCACACAAACGCCATGAGCGATAGAGATCAACAAATTACATACGTTCACGAGAATTTTCATGGAAATGGAACTGCCACCGACATAAGGTTGGCGAGAGGACACATGGGTTATGAACCGTTCGCAACTTCACACCAATCCCCCTTCGACAACGCCGCAATAAAGCTGTTGGGCTTTAAATGAAACGCCATATATTTTATTTCCTGACTTTTGTCAGTTCAGTATTCTTGGCTTACGAAGCTGCGCCTCCCTATCCAGGGGCGACGCAAGTTCCCCCTTATCCAGGAGCGGAAGATAGAATAATATATCGTAACACGAAATTTGGAGCCAATTTGTATGTCGATAGAATAGAGGAAAAAAAGGACGGTCTAAAAGTAAAATCATACGTTGGTCAAACCAACACATCAAGCGATGTGAATATTAGTTTCGCAAGCTGCACAAACGAAAGCATATACTGTGTATTTTTCGACTTTGACGGCATGGCTGTTCCTGCCGGTGAGATACAAGTTGGCCAGACGTTGAAAAGCGGCCCGGTTAAATTAGAGGTGAAGTCATGTTTAAATTTCGAGAACAAATGTAGAAGATTCTACATTGTATCAAAATGCCTTGCGTACAATGCTGAATATAAATGCTCTAATGCCCAACATCAAGAACAAAATATTATTGAAATTAGATCAATTCATATGGTGTATGATCTCGAAATGGGGGTATTGGCATTTGGATACTCGAGCAAATTTGAAGATTATGATTTGAATTTAATCAAAGAACATGAGGCATTAACTAAAAATGGCTTCCTAAGTGAGGGATTTAGGTAAGTTTCCCCATAAAGTTTATAAAACCATTTGATAATAACGTCTCTCATTTTACGAGAACCGGACGGAGTGGGTCTATGATCCGCTGGACCGTGCGATCCGGGTGACGGCGCCGTGGGAAGCCGGTCGGACGCGCGTGTCGGAGGTGGTGTACGACATTGCCGGCCGCAAGCGGATCGAGCGGTCGGCGGTGGGCACGGAAGTGCAGCAGGACAGCGCCACCTACACCTATTACGACGACGATACCGTCCGCACCATCACCGATCCGCGCGGCAATGTGCTGACCCATGCCTATGACGGTTTCGGCCGACTGTCCGTGCTCTCCTATCCGGACGAACAGTCGGAGAGCTATGCCTATGACGCCAATGACAACCGCACGGGCTTCACCCAGCGCGACGGGACGCTGAGCACGACGACCTATGACGCGCTGAACCGGCCTGAGAAGGTGAAGCGTCCCGGCCTGCCGGACACATCCTACGGGTTGGACATAATGGGCCGTGTGGTGGCGGAGAAGGCCGGCACGGTGCTGGTGCGCACCCATGGCTATGACAGTGCCGGGCGCAAGGTCTCGGCCAACGTGACCCTGCCCCGGCCCGCCACGGGCGTGACGGGTTCGGCCCCGACGGTGGCAATGGGCTTCACCTACGACGATGACGGCAACCGCACGGGAGCCACTTGGTCGGGCGCGACGGTGGGCTGGCACTATGACGGCCTGGGGCGGGTGACGGGTATCGACCTGGGCGCGGAGGCGGTGACGCGGCACGCCTACGACCTGCTGGGACGGCGCACCGGCACCACGCGCACGGACATTGCCCATGGTGATGCCAAGAGCAGCTATGAATATGACATTGCGGGCCAGTTGAAGGAGCTGAGGCACAGCTGGTCGGGAGGCAGCCTGAAGGCATCCTATCGCTATGACGATGCCGGTGCGCTGGTATCGGAGGCGTTGGACAACAGTGCCTTCCGGTGGGAACCGGCGCCAACGCTGTCCAAGACGGTGAGCTACGCCCCGGCCTCGCCGATCAACGCCCTGACCAGCGTGGACGGGGTGGCGCAGGTGCATGACGCGCGCGGCAACCGCACGGGGGCGGCCACCCGCACCTGGCGCTATGACAGCCGCAACATGCTGGTGGGGGCGAACGCGCCGGGCATGGCCGTGACCTATGGCTATTACCCGGAGGGCGGGCGTGCCTGGAAGCAGGTGAACAACGTCACGACGCTGTATCTGGAACTGGACGGGATCGAGTGGGGTACCTACGACGCATCAGGCACCCTGAAGGAACGCACCATCCGGGCCTCGGGCAATGGCGGTGCCGTGGCGGCGGTACACAGCCACACCGGGGGCCTGATCCGCCTGCTGCCCAACCGGCAGGGCAGCGTGATCGGCTGGCTGCGCCCGGATGGCAAGCTGGGCGGGGCGTATACTTACGACGCTTATGGAAACAGCCCGCAGGCAGGAGCGGCCGGACCGGCTTTCCGGTATGCTGGGATGCGCAACGATGCAGAAACAGGCCTGTACCACACGCCGTTCCGGGCGTACGATCCAGTCGATGGACGATGGATGCAGCTTGACCCGATTGGCATCGAGGATGGGCTGAACAGATATGCCTATGTTAGAAACAATCCTGTTAATTTTATTGATCCATCTGGTAAAAGAGTTGCTGTAACATGGCATCATGTTCTTTTTGGCAATAATCATGCGGCTATTAGGATCACTCCAATTGACCAAGAAACCTATGTATCCGATCCACGATTCGCCAATATAGATGAAAATGGGAATAGTTATTCAGTTTTGAGCGCTGGACCTCAGTACAATGTACCCGGAATTTGGGGGAATTTAATCAGCAACATTAATCGAGATACTGATGTTGGGCCACAGACGGGTTCTGTAGACGTTCCGATGCCCGGAATGTTTGAAAATGAGAATTCATGGATAAATGCGTTGTTTAGTGCAGACAATAACTACCAAGATAATGTAAATTACGAGGCATTTCCTGGTCAGGACGATGATAATCATAACTCTAATTCCTATGCGGCTGGTCTATTGAGGGCTACAGGAGCCACACCTCCAGCGGTTGAATCTGTTCCGGGATACGAAAAGCCTGTTGGAATAGAGCATTTTCGTGTTGGTGATATCCGGGGTACGCTTGACCCAAATAGCGGCATTTTACGCGCACAACAAACACGCGCAACTACTAGAACGCGCATACCTCGCAGTATAAATACTTGCGTGGATACAAGTAAGTGCAGCAAATAACCAAATAGGAGGCTGGAATGAAAATTCCTAAAATTAACGTCAAAACTTTAATATACATGTACATATTTTGTATTTTTCTTTATGCGGAAATTTTGATATTTTTCTTTAGTCACCTGCCATATGAACACCCTTCTTTAATTTTTTATTGGATTATTGGGTGTCCACTTGTATTTATTACTAGCCAATTACGTAAATTGGTGTATTTTTTATCGCCAGAAATTATAGTTCTTCTGTCTTCATTTATATTATTACTGCTAACTAAGGCTTTTTTTAATTTTACACTATCTAATGACTACCCATCGACGGCCATAGCCCAAAGTAAGCCTGAACCTGACGACGGGTTTCACCTACGACGCGCAAAGCAACCTGACCGGTGTGACCAAGCCGCGTGGGGCCGTAGTGTACGCGGCCGGGCTGTGTGGCGTGCGCACCGACCCGCTGGTATGCCGCGCATTGAGGTCACGACATAGAAAGGGCGAAAAACCACGTTAAGCTGGCATCCCGGTAACGACCCGCGCTTTCGCCTCCCTGTCCCGCTTGACGATCCCCGCCACCGTGTTCTTGCTGAGCCCGAGTTCCCTGCCGATCAGGCCATAGCTGCCCATCGCGACCAGGGCCAGCACCTTGCCCCGCGCCCTGGCGGCGACCAGGCCCGACCGCACCCGTTCACGCAACAGGTCGCGCTCGAACTCCGCGATCCCAGCCAGGACCGTGGCCAGCATGCGGCCGGTGGCCGTGCCCAGGTCGAGCGCCATGCCGCTCATCGCGATCAGCGACACGCGGCGGGCCTCCAGTTCCCGCAGCATGTGCAGCAGGTCCATGGTACTGCGGCCCCAGCGTGACAGTGCCGTCACCAGCACGGCATCGATCTGCCGCGCCTGGGCCGGCGCCATCACCTTCTTCCGCTCCGCCCGGTCGAGCCGGGCGCCCGACCCGGTTTCCTTATAGATACCGACAACCTCGTATCCCGCCCGCATGGCCAGGGTCAGCAGATCCCGCTCCGGCCGCTCGCAGGATTGATCAGCCGTGGACACGCGGCAGTAGAGGACCACACGGTGTCCCAATTGAACCCTCCCGGCGGCACCGCCCTGTCGGCGGCAGAACGTCTGGGCCTTGTCGCGTATCGGACAGACATTGCTCCAACTGGGACGGAACCGCCATGCCGCGCCGCAGCGTGCTCACCGATGCCCAGGCCGAGGCGCTGTTCGCGCTGCCGACGACGGAGGCCGACCTGATCCGCTATTACACGCTCAGCCCCGCCGACATTGCTGTCGTTGCTCGGCGGAGGCGACCGCACAACCAACTGGGCTTTGCCGTCCAGCTCTGTGCGCTCCGCTATCCGGGCCGGCTGCTGCGACCCGGGGAACTGGTGCCTCCCCAGGTACTGTCCTTCGTTGCCGATCAGTTGGACCTGCCGCCCGACGCCCTGGCCGAATATGCCACCCGGTCGCAGACACGCTATGACCAGCTCGAAGCCCTGTATGCCATCTATGGCTACACCACCTTCTCGCAACCGATCCGGCGTGAGATCGCCAAATGGCTGCTCCCGGTCGCGCTGGTCACCACCAGCGGCATGGTTCTGGCGGGCCTGCTGATGGAAGAACTGCGGCGGCGGACGGTCGCGGCTCCTGCTGCCTCCACAATCGAACGTCTGGTGGCCACGGCCCTGTTGCAGGCCGAGCGCCATGTCGAAAGGCAGATCGATGCCGCCCTGACGGTGGAGCAGCGCGAGGGCATTGACGGGTTGCTGGTGGAACGCCCGGATACAGGTATGAGCCTGTTGGCCTGGGCCCGCCAGCCGCCCGGCGCCACGGGCCACCGCGCCATGACCCGACTGATTGAACAATTGTCCGTCTTGCGCACCCTCGGCATCGATCCGGCGATCCGGGAAAGCATCCATGCGGACCGTGTCCATCTCCTGATCCGGGAAGGCAGCCGGCTGTCATCCCAGCATCTGTCAGCCCTGGCACCGCTGCGCCGGCAGTCCATCCTGACGATGACCGTGCTGGAAACCATTACCCGGCTCACCGACGACATCATCGGCATGTTTGATCGTCTCATCGGCGGTCTGTTCCGACGAGCGGAACGCCGTGCGGTCGAGACGATCCATGCCAACAGCCGCGCCATGAATGACAAGGTGCGGTTGCTGGCCAGGGTGGGGGAGGCGTTGATCGATGCGCGCGGCAAGGGCACGGATGCCTTCGCCGCCATCGAGGCGGTCATTCCCTGGGAGAAATTCAAGGCCGCCGTGGCTGAGGCCGGCGAACTGACCCGCGATGACGGTACCGACTATACAGCGCTGGCCGCCACCAACCACGCTCTGCTGCGCCGGGTGGGGCCAATGTTCCTGGACAGTTTCAGCTTTCACGGTATCGCCGGCGTCGGGGCTCTGCTGAACGCATTGGCTCTGATGCGAACCTTCTATGCCGGATCCCGGCGGAATCTGCCCAAGGGTCTGCCGACTGGCTTCATCCGACGCACCTGGCGGGCGGCGGTGCTGCGAGATGGGATCAATGCACCCGCCTATGAACTCTGCCTGTTCGTGGAACTGCGTGACCGGCTGCGCGCCGGGGACGTCTGGGTGGCTGGCAGCCGACAATACAGGGCCGTGGAAGATCAACTCGTGCCCAAGACCCTATTCTCGACCATGAAGCTGGCCGGGCCGCTGCCGGTTGCTGTGCAGGAGGAGGCCATCGGATATCTGCGCGAGCGGCGGGAGCTATTGGAGGAGCGGTTGCGGCAAGTGGACGGGCAGGCCGCCAAGCAGTTGCTTCCGGATGTTAAGGTCAACGGGACGGCATTGAAAATCTCGCCGCTACAAGCCGTAACCCCGGAGGCGGCCGAGCAACTGGCCGACCGTGTCCAGGCGGTGATGCCGCGGGTGCGTATCACCGAACTGCTGGCTGAGGTGAACCGCTGGACCGGCATGATGGAGTGCTTCACCCATCCGCGCTCGCACCAACCAGGAGACGACCCACGTGTCACCCTGACAGCGGTGCTGGCCGACGCCACAAACCTGGGCCTGACGCGCATGGCCGAGGCCTGCAACGTCGCCACCTACCGGCAACTGGCTTGGGCGGCCGGCTGGCATCTCAGCGAGGAGAATTACGGCCGTGCCCTGGCCCGCGTCACCGCCGCCCAGCATGCACACCCCCTGTCCGCCTGGTTCGGCGATGCGTCGGTGTCCAGCTCAGACGGCCAGCATTTCCCGCTGGGTGGCCAGGGGGAGGTCGCGGGCGCCATCAATCCGCACAAGGGGTCGGGACCGGCCATATCCTTCTACACCTGGATTTCCGGCCGTTATGCGCCCTTCCACACCAAGGTGATTTCGGTCTCGGAGGGGGAGGCTGCTCATGTTATCGACGGGCTGCTCTATCATGGCGGCGAGGTCCACATCTCCGTCCACCATACGGATGGTGGTGGTGTCTCCGACCATGTTTTTGGCCTTTGCCACCTGCTGGGTTTCCGCTTTGCGCCGCGCATCCCCAACATCGCGAACCGCCGGCTCCACACATTCGGCCCGGCATCGACCTGGCCGGCGCTGGAACCCTTCATCACGGCCCGCATCGACGAGGCCATGATCTCGACCCATTGGGACGATCTGCTCCGGCTGGCAACCTCGGTGCGGATGGGCACCGTGCCCGCGTCACTGATGTTGCGCCGCCTCGGTTCCTATCCGCGCCAGAACGGGTTGGCCCTGGCGCTGCGCGAGGTGGGCCGGATCGAGCGCACGCTCTTCACCCTCGATTGGCTGGACGATCCGATGCTGCGCCGGCAGGCGACGGCGGAGCTGAACAAGGGCGAATCCCGCAACGCCTTGGCCCGCGCCGTCTGCTTCCACCGGCTCGGCCGCCTGCGGGACCGGACCCTGGAAAGCCGGCAGCACCGGGCCAGCGGCCTGAACCTGGTCGTGGCCTCCATCATCCTGTGGAACACGGTATACATAGACCGCGTTATCCGGTTCCTGCGCGGACAGGGGGAGGATATCCCCGACAACCTGCTGCCCTATCTGGCACCCTTGGGCTGGCAGCACATCAACCTCACCGGTGACTACCTTTGGGCTGAATCCGTAAAGCTCGACAAGGACGGCTACAGGATGCTGAGGACCCCAACCGAACGCCTCAAAACTTGATGTTCTCCTTTTGTCCGCTTAGCGTGGTTTTTCGTCCGTTCTATGTCGTGACCCCGTTATGGGCCTGTTCCGGCCCGCAATAATCCAGGTTCACGATGTCCGACGTGACGCGGCCATCCTTCATGGCCAGCGTCTGCGGATAATCGGCAAGGTTGGTGCGCAGGGTGATCTTCTTGGCAGCCATGATGGCTCTCCCTAAAGGCAATTGTTTTGCAGCCATCGGCGTTAGTTTCCAGCTCATGCCGATGGAGGCCGGCGACCGCCGGCCCGCGACCGCGTGGTCGCGTAAGACAAGCCGCCGGATGGCGGCGCCCGGCGCCTGAGGGCGCTTAACATCAAAGGCGCACTTCGATCAGCGACGGGCCGGGCGTGGCGTTGCAGCGCCCCATGGCCTGGAAGAACTCCTCGGCCGTGCCGACACTGACCGACGGCACGCCCATGCTTTTGGCCATGGCGCGCCAGTCGATGGCGGGCTTGTCGATATCGATCATGGCCAGCGCCTGCGGGCCTGGCGCGCCGAAGCCCATGTTGGCGTATTCGGCCTTCAGGATCTGATAGGAATTGTTGGCGAAGATGATGGTGGTGACGTTCAGCTGCTCACGCGCCTGGGTCCACAGCGACTGGATCGTGTACATGGCCGACCCATCGCCCACCATGCACACCACCCGCCGGTCGGGACAGGCCAGCGCCGCGCCGGTGGCCACCGGCGTGCCATAGCCGATGGACCCGCCCATGTTCTGGATCGTGTCATGCGGCACCGCACCCGCCGTATGCCCTATCGTCTCCCGCCCTGTGGTCAGGCTTTCATCCACCAGGATGGCGTTTTCCGGCATGGCGGATGCCAGCGCATGGGCGATGGAGAGCGGGTTCAAGGCACCCGACGGCGTGCCCTTATCGATGAAGGGCTGGCGCGCCGGTTTGATATCGCGCGCACCGACGGCATCGGCCAGCATCTCCAGCGCCAAGGCGCTGTCATCATCGGCGGCGGCCAGGCGATGCACCTGGCAATCCGGCTGCTTCAGCAGGCTGGGCTTGCCCGGATAGCTGAAGAAGGCGACGGGCTCGCCCGTCTCCACCGTGATGATGTGCTTGAAACCCTTCAGGAACTCCACGGCCTGCGGCACGGCATAGGGCAGCCGTTCCAGCGGCACCCGTCCCGCCCCATGTTCGATGCGCGAGGTGAAGAATTGCGTGCCGATGCGGGCGCCGGTCTTGGCCGCCACCTTGCCCGCCCAGTCCAGCGCCGGGCCGAAACTGGCGGTGCCGGCCAGGATGATGAAGGCGGGCTCGCCCGAGCACAGCACGGCGGCGATACGGTCCACGGCCGCGGCATCGGGCACACCCGCCGGGGCCACGCCGCTACGCGCGAAGCAACCGGGGGGCGCCGTGACCGGGCCCCAGGAGGTGTCGCCCGGCAGGATCAGGGTGGCGATCCTGCCCGGATGGGCACTGGCCTGTTCCACGGCGGCGACCGCATCGCCGGCCAGGGTGTTGGAGGAGATGGTGCGGCGGACCCAATGGCTGAGCGGCCGCGCCAGCCCCTCGATATCCGATGCCAGCGGCGCATCGTACTTCAGATGCGCCGTGGCATGCTCACCGATGATGTTGACCATGCCGCTGCCGGCGCGCTTGGCATTGTGGATATTGGCCAGACCGTTCGCCAGGCCCGGCCCCAGATGCAGCAGCGTGGCGGCGGGCTTGTGACGCATGCGGTACCAGCCGTCGGCGGCACCGGTGGCCACGCCTTCGAACAGGCAGAGCACGCTGCGCATTGGATG
Source organism: Niveispirillum sp. KHB5.9 (assembly GCF_048066115.1). Taxonomy (NCBI): domain Bacteria; kingdom Pseudomonadati; phylum Pseudomonadota; class Alphaproteobacteria; order Rhodospirillales; family Azospirillaceae; genus Niveispirillum; species Niveispirillum sp. KHB5.9. Next base: position 653,795 of record NZ_JBLTYX010000001.1, read on the forward strand.
CCGGCAGTTTCGGCGCGTATTCGGGGCGCAGCAGGACGATGGTCGTCAACGCGCCGATGATCAGGAAAACCAGGATCACCTGCATGGGCAGGGCGTAGGAGCCGCTGACCTGCAACAGCCATCCCGACAGGCTGGCGGCAACCCCGCCCGACAGGCTGGTCGCCACCTGCTGCACGCCCGTGGCCAGGCCCACGGCGGGTGCGGGGATCAGGGTCAGGCGGCACAGCGCCAGATTGTTGGCCGTGGTCAGGCCCAGGAAGGACAGCGAGGTGACGTTCCAGAACAAGGCCGCCTCCAGGCTGTCCGTCGTTACCCCCAGCAGAACCGTGCAGGCGCCCAGGAACCCGGCGATGACGAAGGCCTTGCGCACGAATACCGGGTCATGGCCCCGCGCGATGATCCTGTCCGCCGCCCAGCCGGCAATGGCGGCCACGATGGCGATGCCGGCGAAGCTGAAGAAGGTGTAGAGCCCGCTTTCCTTCAGCGACAGGCCGCGTTCCTCCCCAGATAGGCTGGCATCCAGCTCATGCAGTAGAAGGTGAAATAGCCGTAGCAGAAATTCACGATCATCGTGCCCCAGATCAGCGGGCTGGCGATGATGGTGCGAAACGACACCGAAGAGGCCCGGCGCTTCACCTCCGCCATCTCATGCGCCTGGGGCAGGTCGTTCTTGACCAGGAACATCCAGGGCACCAGCCAGACCAGACCGATCAGGCCGGTGACGATGAACATCGCCTGCCAGCTTTCATGCACGATCAGCCAGGCGGCGACCGGCGCGCCGATGGCGGGGCCGAACTTGTTGCCCATGGCGAAGATGCCGACGGCGGTGCCGTTCTGCCCCTCCTTGAAATTATCGCGGATCCAGCGATAGCTGGCGGGCATCACGATGGCCTCCGCAGCACCCACGATGACGCGCATCAGCATCAGCCCGGCAAAGGCCGTCATCATCCCGGTCACGTCCGTGGCCACGCACCAGAGCACGAAGCACAGCATATAGGGCGTCTTCACCCCGTACCGGTCGACGATCCATCCCATGGGGATCTGCACCAGCCCGTAGGACCAGAAGAAGGCGGCATTCACCCAGCCGCGCCCCGTGTCCGACAGATCGAAATGCCTGACGAATTCGGCGTCGGCGACGGCGGAGGAAATGCTGGTCCGGTCGACAAAGGCGATCAGCACCCCAAGCGCCAGCAGCAGCACCGTCCAGCGCTTCACCGCCTGCGGGTCGGCACTGCCGGGACTGAGGGTGCCCGTATCCGTGCTGGCCATGTTTCCTCCAACAAATTCTTGTTCAAACCGTAGGTCAGGTCGAGCGCAGCGAGCCCTGACCTACGGATTCAGCCCGCCAAAGTCGGGTAGAGCTTCGCGGCCGTACCGCCGAACACCCAGGCGCGGTCGGCGTCCGACAGGCTGGCCAGACCGGCCTCGGCATCGGCCTTGATCTCCGCCAGCGTGCCGGGAGAGGTGGGGAAGTTGGAGCCCCAGGCCAGACGGTCGGCACCGAACGACGCCACCAGCTTGGGGAAAAAGGTCTCGGCACTGGCCTTGCCCTTCTTCACATCTCCGAAGATGCGCGGGGTCAGCTTCAGGTAGATGTTGGGCAGGGCTGCCAGCTCGAACAGGCTATCGGCATTGGCATAGGGCGGGCCGTCCAGCACGTCGGGCCGGCCCAGATGGTCCATGATGATGGCGACGTTGGCGAAGCGCTTGGCCAGCATCGTCATCTGCGGCAGCCCGATCGGTCCCGTCTGGATGCACATGGGCAGGCCTAGTTCGCCCAGCAGGTCCCAGGCCTTGAAGGCGCGGGGATCCTCCAGTTCGGCCGGATCGAAATCCTTGGTGGAGCCGCCGGTGAAGACGCGCAGGCCCTTCAGTCCCCTGGCCGTCCATGACCGGATCACGTCTGGCGCATCATCGGCCACCATATCGACCGACCCGACGGCCACGAGGCGATCCGGATAAAGGTTGCAGCCATCGACGACGTAGCTGTTATCGAAGCCGTAGGTGGTGGAGGAATGCACGACGGCCGCCTTGGCCACGCCCGCCGCGTCCATGGCAGCGATCAGGCTTTCCACCGTGTTCGGCCGTTCCTGCGACCAGTCGGAGCGCTTGCCGAACAGTGGCGACGGCGGATAGCGCGTCTCGTCATCCGAAATGATGTGTGGGTGGATATCGAAATAGTCCATTTGTTTTCCTCCCGGAATTATTGGCCGCGCGCCTTCAGCAGCGCATCGAGGCGCGGATAGACGCGGCGCGCATTGCCTTCGAAAATCGCGTGCCGGTCGGCGTCGCTGAGGTCCAGGCAGGCATCGACATAGCGCTTGGTATCGTCGAAATACTGGTCGGTATTCGGGTCCTTGCCGCGCACTGCACCAATCATTTCGGAACCGAACAGGATGTTGCTGGTCGGCACGACATGGGTCAGCAGCTGCACGCCCGGATGGTGATAGACGCAGGTGTCGAAGAACACATTGTTCAGCAACCCTTCCAGCGGGCGCTTGGCCAGTTCCAGCGACATGCCGCGATAGCGGCCCCAGTGATAGGGCACGGCCCCGCCGCCATGCGGGATGATGAAACGCAGGCTGGGGAAATCCTTGAACAGGTCGCCCTGCACCAGCTGCATGAACACCGAGGTGTCGGCGTTCAGGTAATGCGCGCCCGTGCCATGGAAGTTGGGATTGCACGACGCCGCCACATGGATCATGGCCGGCACGTCCAGCTCGCACAGCACCTCGTACAGCGGGTACCATTCCCGGTCGATCATGGGCTTGCCGGTCCAGTAACCGCCCGTGGGATCGGGGTTCAGGTTGCAGCCCACGAACCCCATCTCCTCCACGCAGCGGCGCAGTTCAGGGATGGAATTCCTCGGCGGGGCCAGCGGCGATTGCGGCAGCTGGCAGACCGGCACGAAATTGTCCGGATAAATGTCGCAGACGCGGCGCACCAGATTGTTCGACACCTCCGCCCATTCCAGGCTGGTGCGCTCATCGCCCAGATGGTGGCTCATCAAACCGGCGATGGGGGAGAACAGGGTCAGGTCGCTGCCGCGCTCCTGCTGCAACCGCAGCTGCCCACCGCCCACGCCCTCATGGATCTGCTCATCGGTGACGATACAGTCCGACAGCTTGGGCGCGTTCAGCGGGTCATTGGCGAATTCCACCTGTCTGGACCGCCAGTCGCGGAAGGATTGCGGCACCGTGGTGAAATGACCATGACAGTCGATGATCATGGGAACTCCTTGGATTTCAGCAGGTACCGGACAAGGTCGATTACTTATCAAAGAGATAAGCCCCGGGGAAAAACGGGTCCGCCGAACGGGCCGGCGGACCCCAGTTCCAGCCCGGGAGGGGGATCACACCTTGGCCGGATCGAAGAACAGCTCATCCAGCGACATGCGGCGCGGGGTCAGGCCCTGCTTGAAGGCGGTTTCCTCCAGTGCCTGGACGGTCTGAATGTTGGCATCCATTCCATAAGGCAACGGGTCATTACCGACCAGCTGCTGGAGCTTGGCGTACCGCTTGTCGGACGCGCTGTTGGCCTCGCCGCTGTTCAGCTTGGAAAGCCAGCCCTGCTTGGCCTCATCGAACGCCTCATAGATGGCCTTGGCCACCCAGGGGTTCTCCTTCAGCACGCTTTCGCGGACCACGATGGTGCCGTGCATGGGATAGACACCGGTGCGGCGATAATAATCCCATTCCAGCGCCTCGGCATTGGGCAGCAGATCGGGGAAATCCACATCGACTTCCTTCCAGCCGCCGGTCGGGTTGCCGGTGCGGCCCACGCCGGCATTGCCGCCGAAGCCCGCGGCCAGGTCGCCGGCCTGGATCATGTCGTAAAGCGAGCTTCCTTCCGGCACATGTTCGACATTCGACGGCAGCTTCAGCTGCGTCACATGTTCCTCGTCATCGACGACCCAGGTGACCTTGGAGCAATCCACACCCAGATCCTCCATCAGCGCCTGGCGCGTCCAGGCGCCGGTGGTGACGGAATAGGCGCGCACACCGACCTTCCGGCCTTCCAGATCCTTGGGCTCCCGGATGCCGGCATCGGGGCGGACCAGCAGGCCGGAATGGTGGAACTTGCGCAACACGAAGATCGGCGGGGCCACGAAGGGCGCGCCATAGGCGCGGGCAATGATGTAGGTGGTGGGGGCCAGTTCGCAGACATCGAATTCCACATCGCGCACCATGCGGCGGAAGGCGGCGATCTGCGGATGGATGGTCAGGAAGTTGCCTTCCACGCCGTCGACCCGGATGGAACCGTTGCGCACGGCCGAGGTGTGCGGCATCTCGGCGACGGCGAAGGTGAGCGGCAGTTTCTGGGTCACTTGGGGTTCACTCCCTTGGAATGGTCTGATCTCTTCGGGTCACTTGGGAACATTGTCGCGCGCGGCGGGGGGCAGGCGTCAATTCGCCGGGCGAACTTCCTGTCGTGCAGGGCGCGTTTTCAATCAGCGGCTGGTCCGGGGCAGGCCCAGCGGATTGCCTTCCCGCAACGCGGCCAGCAGCAGGGCATCGGGTGTGTTCTGGTAACAGACGGGGCGCAGGAAGCGGTCGATGGCCATCGACCCGACCGACGTGGTGCGCACATCGCTGGTCGCCGGGTACGGCCCGCCATGCACCATGGCGTCGCATACCTCCACGCCCGTACCGAACCCGTCGAACAGGATGCGCCCGGCCTTGCGTTCGATCAGCGGCAGCAGGTCGGCGGCCATTGCCTGGTCATCCGTGCCCTCGGCATGGATGGCGATGGTCAACTGCCCTTCCAGGGCTGCCAGCACCGACCACAGTTCCACCGCGTCACGGCAACGGACCAGCAGCGAACAGGCGCCGAACACCTCCTCATGCAATTCCGCATGGGCCAGAAAATCCGCCGCCGACACGCCAAACAAAGCGGCCCGGCAGACCCAGCCGTCACCCACCGGCCCTTCGGCCAGTCTCGTTACGGCGGGATGCGCGAACAGGCGCTGCACGCCAGTGCAATAGGCGCGGTGAATGCCTTGGTTCAGCATGGTGGCGGGCGCGGATGCTGTGATCGCCTGCGCGGCACCGGCGACAAACGCCTCCAACCCCGGCCCTTCGATGGCCAGCAGCAATCCCGGATTGGTGCAGAACTGCCCGGCCCCCAGGGTCAGGGCCCCGACAAAGGCTTTGGCCACCGCCTCCCCCCGCCGGCCCAGCGCACCGGGCAGCAGGATCACCGGGTTGATGCTGCTCATCTCCGCATAGACGGGGATAGGCTGTTTCCTGGCCTGGGCGATCGACATCAGGGCCGTGCCACCGGCCCGCGAACCGGTGAAGCCCACGGCCTGGATGCGCGGATCGGTCACCAGCCCGGCACCGATCTCCGCACCATTGCCGAACAGCATGGAGAAGACACCTGCCGGCAGGCCGCAAGCCGCAACGGCCCGCGCCACCGCCTTGGCCACCAGCTCCGATGTGCCGGGGTGCGAGGAATGGGCCTTCACCACCACCGGACAACCGGCCGCCAGGGCCGACGCCGTGTCACCGCCGGCGACGGAGAAGGCCAGCGGGAAGTTGCTGGCCCCGAACACCGCCACCGGACCCACCGGCACCAGGGACAGGCGGATATCGGGCCGCGGTGGCGTGCGATCCGGCAAGGCCTGATCGATGCGCAGGTCCAGATACGCGCCCTCCCGCAAGGTCCGGGCGAACAGGCGCAGCTGGTTGGTGGTCCGGCCCAGTTCCCCTTCCAGCCGGGGGCGTGACAGGCCGGTTTCGGCCATGGCCCGTTCCACGATGGCGGCACCATCCTGCGCCAGTTCATCGGCGATCCGTTCCAGGAACAGGGCACGGTCGGAAGGGGCCAACGTACGGAAGGGGGCGAAGGCGTCATCGGCCGCGGCACAGGCCCGGTCCAGGTCGTCCCGCGTCGCGGCGGGGAAATCGGGTGCCATCGCCACCCCGGTGGCGGGATCAACGGCCCGGATGGCCGGGCCCTCGCCCCGCACGGCACGGCCCGCCAGGATCATTTCACCGGATACGGACATGTTCGCTCCCCTCGGGCTTGTCGTTCCCGTTCACGAACCATGACTTACGCCCGCCCGGCCCCGACAGACCCCCAGGAAGATTGAGAAGGGTGATAAGTTTTTTGCAGAGCGCATATGGCGATGCGGAAAAATCGAAGGCTACAGATCATTTCTGCCAATTGCGTCCCAGCCTCGGCAGGGTCGCAGAAAACCCGGCAGCTTCAACGGTTTGATACAGATAATTCCGCAGAATCCCGCCACTTGCCAGGACGTCCCAAAGCTCTCCGCGGGCCTGGAATCGGTAAATTCCCATGCTGCGACGCAGCATCGAAAATGCGTTCCACCCCTATAAGAAATTCAATATGGTGACATTCAGGGAGGACAGAACATGCCAGACAATCCGGGCCAGCGCCTGGACGCGATCAGCTTCCGCCAGCTGCGCCTGTTCGAAAGTGTGGGCCGCCTGAACAGCGTGCGGCGCGGGTCGGAGGAATGCAATCTCTCCCAGCCGGCGGTCACCCAGGCCCTGGCGAAGCTGGAACAGCTGATCGGCATCGACCTGTTCGAACGACGGGCCAGCGGTTCCTATCTGACACCGCCCGGCGACATCCTCTATGCCCGTGTCATCCGCATGTTCAAGCAGCTGGCAGATGCGCTGTTCGACCTGGAGGTGCCGGGCGGACAGGTGGGGGCCGATGCCGTCGTCCATCGCCTGACCCGGTCGCAGGTGCGCAGCCTGGTGGCGATCATCGACCATGGCTCCTTCGCCGCCGCCTCCATCGCGCTGCAGATCACCGAGGCGTCATTGCAGCGTGCGGCCCGCGACCTGGAAGGCAATCTGCGCAAGAATATCTTCTACCGCTCGGCCGAGGGGGTGATGGTCACGCCGGCCGGCATCGCCTGTGGCCGGCGGATGAGCCTGGCCTTGCAGGAGATCGACTGGGCCATCAACGAGATCGACGTGGCCCGCGATATCGGCGAAAGCCGCATCACCATCGGCGCCCTGCCCTTTGGCGGCAGCGTGCTGTTGGCCTCCGTCCTGGATGAATTCCTGGCGACCCAGACCAAGGTGGATGTGCGCATCGCCACCGAAGGCGCGTCGGAGATGATGCAGCGCCTGCGCGAGGGCAAGGTGGATCTGGTCATCGGCCTGACCCAGGAAACGATGGGCGACAATCTGGTCAGCCAGACCCTGGCCGAAACGCCGTACGAGGTGGTGGGACGGCGCGGCCACCCGCTGGTGGAAAAGGGTCAGGTCACGCGCGACGACCTGATCCGGTACGATTGGGTGGTTGGCAGCCAGGGGTCGAGCCGGCGCAAATGTTTCGACGGGCTGTTCGCCAACTGCCCCAAGCCGCGCACGCCGGTCGCCACCAGCGCCCTGCCCGTCATCCGCCATCTGCTGGCCGGCAGCGACCGGCTGACGCTGATGACGGCGTACGAGCTGCAATATGAAAGCATGCTGGTGCCGGTGCCCATCGATGTGCGCTTGCCCTGCCCCACCATCGGCATCACGACGCGCGCCGACTGGCTGCCCACCGCCCTGCACAAGGATTTCATCAATCTGGTGAAATCCCGCGTCAGCACCCGCTCCATCATGGCAACGGCGCGTTCCGCCGCTTGAGCCTGAGGGCGCACAAACCCTCAACCCTTCAAAAACGCCACGCTGGTCGGCAGGGTGACGGACAGGGGCTGGCCGGACGGTTTCAGCCGGCCCGTGCGTGCGTCGCGGCGGAACAGGGTGATGCTGTTGCTGCCCTGGTTGGTGGCCAGCAGCCACTTGTCCTTCGGGCCCAGGCGGAAGCTCCACGGCACCTTGCCGCCGCTGGGCACGCGCTGCACCTCCCGCAGGGTGCCGTCGCGCTTCACCGCATGGACGCCGATCATGTTCTCCCCACGGGTGGAGGTATAGATGAACCGTCCATCGGCGCTGATGGCGATCTCCGCCCCCTTCACCGCATCGGCCTCGTCATCCGTGCCGGTGGCCAGCGATTGCAGCAGGGTCAGCCCGCCCGTCTTCGCACCCTGTTTATAGACCCAGATGACGGGGCTGAATTCGTACAGCAGATAGACGAAGCGGCCCTTGGGATGCAGGGCGACATGACGCGGCCCCGTGCCGGGTGGCAGCGACACGGACGGCACATTCGCCGGGGCCAGGGTTCCGGCCTTGGCGTCATAGCGATAGACGAACAGCTTGTCCGCCCCCAGATCCGGTACGAACAGGTATCTGCCGCCCGCCTCCAGCGCCACGCCATGGGCGTGCGGCGATGTCAGGCGGGGCTTCGGCCCGGTGCCGGCATTCTGCACGCTGCCGGTGGGGGCCGACAGCGTGCCATCGGCCGCCACAGGCACCGCCCCCACCGTGCCGGAGCGGAAATTGGCGGTGAACACGGCCTTGCCCTTGGCATCAAAGGCCAGATGCGTGGCCCCCGCACCGGCAGAATCGGCGCTTGAGAAGGCCGTCAGGCGTCCATCGGCCCCGTCGGTGCGCAGGGCGATGACCCGTCCCCGCGTCTCGTTGCCCGCCTTGTCGTCGCTGGCGGCATAGAGCAGCGGTTTGGTCGGGTGCGCCTCCACCCAGGTCGGCCGCTCCAGCTCCGCCGCCAGGCCGACAAGGCAGAGCGTGCCCTGCTTCTCATCCAGCCGGGCGGTGAACACACCCTGCCCCGGCCCGCTGCCCTGGGTGCCGATATAGAAGTCCGTGCCCTCGCAGGCCCCCGCCATTCCCGGCCCGCCCAGGACCAGCAGCGACAGAAGACCCATCCGCCACGCGCCCTTGCGCCTTGGGTTGCCCATCATGCCCTCCCTTGTTGTTGTTTATTTTCCGGCCTTCAGCTCACCATCGAACAGCGCCAGCAGCGTCCGCCAATGATGCTCCGCCTCCGCCGGGTCATGGACGGCCGTGTCATCGGGCACCCAGCCATGATGGGCCGGACGGGTCTCCACGACATGGCGCACGCCGGCCCTGGACAGTGCCCGTTCCAGCAGCGCCTTCTGCGCATCGTCGAAATTGGCATCCTCGATGGCGCCGGCCACATAAACACGGGCCTTGATCCTGTCCGCCAGCAGATGCGGGCTGCCGGGCGCGTCTGTCGCCAGCCCGCCGCCATGATAGGAGGTGGCGGCCGCGATCTGGTCGGGGAAGGTTCCCGCCGCAACCAGCGCCAGCCGTCCGCCCATGCAATAGCCGACCACGCCCACCGGCCCGGCCTGGATCTCGGCCCGCGTCCCGATGAAGGACAGCAGTGCTTCGGTATCCGCCATCACTGCCTTGGGCGTGGCCGGCACCATGTATTTCTCCCGGTGCGCCTAGCGCAGGGCGGGATCGGCGAAGGTGATCTTGGGATCGACCGGTTCATAGGGACCGGAACGGTAGAACAGGTCCGGCAGCAGCACGGCATAGCCCGATGCCGCCAGCCGCTTGGCCATGCGGTGCAGGGCCGGGCGGATGCCGGGCCCGTCCATATAGAGGATGACGCCCGGCAACGGCCCCGGCCGCCCGGCCGGCAGATGCAGCCATACCGGGCAGACACCGTCCCTGGTCGTGATCTCGATGCTTTCCATTCATTGGCACCTTTGCCGCTTGCATTGGGGCAGAGGTTATTTCAGCGATGGCATCGGCGGCCATAGAAGTTCGGCTGCGGTTGATTGAATCCGGTTTATACCAATTCCCGATGAGTTGGGCTCATTGGGAATTGGTTCGGCGGCGACCGCCGCCGCGCGCCACATGGCGCGTAGCCAAACCGCCGGATGGCGGTGCCGGCGATTGAGGCCGGTGATCGGCTACGATCACCGGGAAATGGTATTACGCCTGCGCCCGCCTGCGGCGGGTTTCCCAGCCTTTCTTCGCCGCCGCCGACCGCGTAGCATGGCTCTGGCTGGAACCGCTGATATGTCCGCCCTTGCGGGAGGAGGCATGGTTGTCCGGCTTGCCGCGGCCGGAGCCGGACTTGTTGCCACCACCGGATTCCTTGTTCACGGTGGCCCAGGCCCGGCTCTCCGCCTCTTCATGGCTGACGCCGCGCGCCTCATAACCATCGCGGATATGGGCGGCCTTGCGCTTCTGCTTGTCGGTATAGCTGGATTTGTCGCCGCGGGGCATGGTGCTTCTCCATCCTGGCCAGTCACCAGGGAAGAACACCCGGCCGGGCCGCCGCGTTCCCGACCCGCACGCTCAGCCCTGACCCGACACGAAGCTCCCATACCGGCCGTCCATATAGACCAGCGGGTTGATGGGGCTGAGATCGATCACCTCCAGCACCTCCCCGATGAACACGCCATGGGTGCCATGGGTCATGTTCGCCACGTTGCGGCAGAAGAAGCTGGCCTGGGCGTCCGCCAGATAGGCATGGCCAAGGGCCGATTGCCGCCAGTCGCCGATGGCGAACCGTGCCTCCCCCTTCTCCTTGCCTGAACACAGGGCGGAGATGTCGGCCTGATGCGCGGCCAGGATGTTGATGCAGAAATCGGCGCCCTGTGACAGCGGCTCGAACAGGCTGGCCGTCTTGTTCACGCAGATCAGCATGGAGGGCGGGTCCATGCTGAGTTCGCTGACCGCCGTCGCCGTCATGGCGTGGCGTTGACCACCATGCTGGCAGGTGATGACCACGACGGCTTTGGCCAGGCTGCGCAACCCCTTGCGCAATGCTGCGGCGACCAGGGCCGGGCCATGGGCGGTGATGATGTCAGTAGGCATCGATTTCCCTCAAGGCTGCGGCCGCCTCGCGCCAGCTGTCGGCCCCGGCCGGCAGACCGGCATAGAGCGTAGCATGCAGAAGGATCTCGCGGATCTCCTCTTTGGTCACGCCATTGGCGATGGCCCCCTTCACATGGTTGCGCAGCTGGGCCGGGCGGGTCTGCCCCACCAGGATGGCGATGGTCAGCATGGACCGCAGCTTCAGCGACAGGGTCGGCCGGCTCCACACCTCACCAAAGCAGATGCGGGTGACGGCATCCTGCAGGGGCATGGTGAAATCATCGGCGTCGATCAGGCTTTTCATGCCTTCGGCACCGAAAATCTGTTCGCGCAGCGCCCGGCCGCGTTCCGCGGCCTCGGTATCGTGGGACGAACTCATGCTGTCTCCTCCTTGTCGTTGGGCCACAGATGCGGCCTTATTGCCTGGGCCGCCGCCTTCATGACGCGGGCGGCAGCGGGTGACATGGCGATCGCGCGCAGGAAGCCATGGATCATGCCGGGTGCCGTCAGCACCTCCGCCGCCACGCCGGCCATGCACAGACGGTCGGCATATTCGTCGCCCTCGTCACGCAGCGGGTCGTATTCGGCCCCGATCAGCAGGGTCGGTGGCAACAGGCCCAGGTCCGGTACCGACAGCGGCGGCGGATGGAACGGCTCCACCTCCTGCGACGACCGGTAAAGCCGGACGAAATCCTCCACCCGCTGGGCGGACAGCAGCGGATCGCGCCCCCGCAGATACGAAGGCCGGCCGGGCGTCAGCGCATAGGCGCCGTACATCAGCAATTGGCAGACCGGCCGGATGGGCAAGCCGCCATCGCGTGCCATCATCGCCGTGACGGTGGCGAACAGGGCCCCGACGCTGTCCCCCGCCACCGCGATACGACCGGCATCGACACCCAGCAACCCGGCCTGGGCAACGAACCACTGGAACGCGGCGAAACAATCCTCCTGCGCCGCGCGGTAGCTGTTCTCCGGCAGGCGGCGATATTGCACGCCGACCACGACGGCACCCGTCTCCTCCGCCAGCCCCTGGGCCACGACGTCGAAGCTCTCGACACTGCCGAAGGCGAAGCCGCCACCATGGAAATAGCAGATGCCCGGCCGCTCCACCCCGCGGCCGGGATGCAGAATCGTCACCGCGATCTCCCGCCCCGGCGCCACGATGAAGCTGACATGCCGCCTCAATCCCGCCGCCGGGGGCCGTGCAAAGGCATCGGCGCCCAGGTCGGAGGCCAGGCGGCCCCCGGCCAGCGTGCCGCCGGCCGGGGATTGCGCCGCGCGGAAGGCCTTCAGATAGGCCTCCATCCCCTCCGCCAGGGAAACCGGCGCCTCTGTCACGGAAGCCTGCGCGCTCAGGCGAATGCCTCGTACCGTATGTCGGGCGCATTGACCGACAGTTCGGCCAGCCGGGGCATCACCTCCCTGGCGAACAGGGACAGGTTATCCACCGTCTCGTCATGTTCCAGCGTGCCGGCCTGGCCCATCATCAACAGATTGCCGAACCCGCCGACATCGGCATAGAAGCGGCTGATCTGGGCGAACACCTCGTCGGGCGTGCCCACGAACATCAGGCCGGCATCAATATATTGCTCGATGGTCGGGTCGGACGGCAGCGGGCTGCCGTCGCGCAGGCGGGGGCGGATGGCATTGGGCCCCGCTTTCAGCAGGCGCACATTGTCCTTGACCGAGGCGAAGCCCGGCGGATTGCGGAATTGCGGGTCCAGGCGGGCCGCCGTGGTGAAATAGCCCTTCATCTTCTCCGCCCGCGCGAACGCCGTCTTGCGGTCATTGGCCACGGAGACCAAGCCCAGATAGCCCAGCCGGTCTTCCGACGCCGGCTTGCCATGCGCCTCCTGATAGGCTTTGCGATAGGCATCGAACACCGACCGTGCCACGGCACCGGACAGGAAGGTGGCGCAGACATAGCCCAGCTTGGCCTGCTGCACGGCACTGGACCCGCTGGACGCCGTCATCCAGATCGGCGGTGTGGGCTGCTGGATGGGGCGCGGCCACAGACTGATGGCGCGGTAATTGAAGAACTCCCCATCCCAGGAGAAATTCTCGCCCTGGTTGGTCAGCGCCTCCCTGATCAGGTCATGCGCCTCCCAGAACCGTTCCATGAAGCGGACCGGCTGGCGGTTGGACATGAACACCTCGTACGCCGCACCCTTGACCAGCCCGACCTCCAGCCGGCCGTTGGAGATGACGTCGGCCATGGCGATCTCTTCGGCAACCCGCACCGGGTTGGCGCGGTTGCCAATGGGAATGCCGAGCGCCAGCAGGCGGGCGCGCTTCGTCTGCCGGGCCAGGATGGCGAGCGTGGTCATGCAGGAGGTCGACATGCAGGTCGCCGCGGCATGATGCTCGTTGATCATGATGTTGAAGCCCAGCTCGTCGGCCAGGACATATTCATCCAGATAGCGGTTGATCAGCCGCCCCGCCTCGACCGGGTCGCAATGGTTCTGCGGCAGGGTGATGCGCATTGGCCCCGGCACCTCGAAGGCGGGATGATAGGCCTGTTCGCTGAATTGCCAGACTTTCATGGTTTTGTTCCTTTGTTCCCTCAGGCGCCGGGCGCCCACATGCGTGGGCTCGGGCTTACGGCACCACGAGGTGCCGCGGCGGCAATCGCCGCCGGAGCGGGAAAACCCGCTCTAAGCAGCCGTCGCAACGGCGCGTTGAACGAAATTCTCGATAGCGGTGGCCGCCACGTCGGGACGGTCGACATAGATGCGGTGGCCGCAGCCTTGGATGGTCTCGAACCCGGCACCCGGGATCAGGGCGGCATAGTCGCGGCCATAGTCCAGGGATGCGATGGCATCTTCCTCACCCCACAGCACCAGGGTGGGCGTGGTGACCCGGTGCAGGCGGTAGCGCAGTTTGGGATTGCACATATAGGGCGACCAGCCGAACAGCATCGTCGCCTCGGCATTGCGCACCCGGCGTTCCAGCACATGGTCGGGCAGGGAGGACAAGTCCAGCTTCGGTGCCGGCGTCACCTGCGACTGGCGTTCCACCGTGCCGCCATCCTGCACGAAGATATCCACGACCTTGCGCGTCTTGCGGTTCGCCGTCTCGATCCCGAACGGTGCACCCAGCACGGAAAGTGCGATGCGGCCATTGTTCTTGACCAGCATCTCCGCCGCGACCCAGCCGCCGAAGGAAAAACCGGCAAGCACGACATCGCGCAGGTCCAGTTGCTCCAGCAGGTCGAGATAGAAATAGCCGATATCATCGACCGTGGAGAAGGAACGCGGCAAGTCGGAGCCACCGAAACCCGGATGGGACGGGGCATGGACCGTGTAGGTGGCGGAAAGCCGGTCGATCAGGGGGGCGAGCGCTTCGACCCCATCCATGCCGTGCAGTAGCAGCAGGGGCCTGCCCTCGCCTTTCACCAGCATTTCCAGACGCACATCACCCACTTGCAGGAACCGCGTTCCGGAAGGGGAAAGGGCGTCCGCCGCTTCGCTATTCATCCGCCATGACCTTTCTTGAACGCTTTTGCGCATGATTGACGATGCCCAATTACTGGCCGGGGGAAGGCTTTACCGTCCAATTCTTTGTCTTGCAGAACCGATGCCGGCGCGTTATCAATTGCCCATGGAACTCCGCCATCTCCGTTATTTTCAAGCAGTTGCACGCGAGGAGCACTTCGGTCGCGCCGCGCAGGCGATCCGTATTGCCCAGCCGGCGCTGACCCGTCAGGTCCGCGATCTGGAGGAGGAGTTGGGCGTGCAGCTGTTCGAACGGCTGCCGCGCGGCGTGCGCCTGTCACCGGCGGGCCGGGCGTTCCTGGAGGATACCAACGCCATCCTGGAGAAGCTGCAGCGCTCCGTGGCGCGGGCCAAGAGCTATGCCACCGGCCATGTCGGATCGGTCCAGATCGGGTTCAGCGAGATCGCGTCCCGCCATCCTGAAATCCCGGCCAAGCTGCTGCAATTCCGCCTGGACGAGCCCATGGTGGAACTGAACCTGCTGCCGATGAGTTCGATGAACCAGATCGACGGGTTGCGCAACGGCACCGTCGATGTGGCCATCGTCTATGACATCCATCTGTCGGATGAGCATCTGGGCGTGCTGGATAGCTGCGAGCTGGGCAGCAGCGACATCGTCCTGGCACTCTATGAGGACCATCCGCTGGCGCAAAAAACCATCCGCCTGCAGGATCTGGTCGACGAACGCTTCATCTTTCCCGCCCGCAAGCCGCAGCCCCGCTATTTCGACCGGCTGATGCAGGCCTGCCTGGCACACGGCTTCTCGCCCAACATCGTGCAGGAAACGGCCACGGACAGCATCCTGCTCTCCCTGGTCGCCGTGGGCATGGGCATCGGCTTCACCCAGAAGACCGGCGGTGTTCCGCGCCAGGGCGTGGTGCTGCGTGAGGTGGAGGACCTGGACGTATCCTTCCGCCTGCACCTGGCCTGGCGCAAGTCCGATCCCTCGCCGGCCGTGCTGCGGTTCGTCAGCGCGATGGGTTGAGTTCGGCGCTGCGAAGTTCCCTATACGCCGCCAGCAGTTCCTGCTTGTCCATCACGCCCAGCTTGCAATAGGCGCGGCGGCGGTAGGTGATGATGCTGGACAGGGTCAGGCCCGTCTCGGCCCCGATCTCGCCCTGTGTCCGGCCCAGGATGAAGCCAGCGGCCACCTCCGCCTCCCGCGCACTCAGGCCCGCCTCGGCAGCCAGCAGGGCTCGTTGCACCTCTGACGGCGTATCATCACCGGGCCGGCAGGTGGAAAGCTCGACATGGCGCGACAGGGACGCCATCAGGACCGGCGCCAGTGCCTCCAGCCGTGCGATGTCCCCCGGCCGGAAGGCACCGTCCGATGCCGCGCGATAGCCGTTGGCCACCAGCGGCCGCGACCCGCCCGACAGGATGCTCAACCGCTCCCCGATACCGCCACGGTCGTAACAGGCACGGCGGTAATCCGGATCGGCGATGTCGCCGGCACGGGTCCGGACCACGCTGACGCCGGGAACCATCCGACGGACTGCATTGTCGCTGCGCCAGTAGCGGCTTCTATAGGCCATGGAGGCCGTGCGGGCGAAGTCCGGCACGCCCCGGCAAACGCCCTCGGCAAACAGGGTCTGGGGCGCCCCCTGCCCCGCATACCCGAAGGCGGAGAACAGCCGGGCGCCGCACAGCCCCTCCAGTGTCGCCAGGAAGCGGGCCGGGAATTCCGGTGCCCCGACCGTGGCCACCATGCCGGCCAGCATGCCGATATCGTCACGCATTGTCCTTCTCCTGTCCTCCCGGCGGGGGGACGAAACCCGCCCGCATCCGCCCTATGATGGATCGAACCAAATCCAGGGAGCCGACGCCATGTCCACGCCACCGCCGATCAAGGGCCTTTACCACTACGCCTATCCCTGCCGCGATGCGGAGGAGACGCGGCATTTCTATGAGGATATCCTGGGCCTGCCGCTGGTCAATTGCATGACCGCCGACCGGGTGCCCAGCACGGGCGAGGAAAAGCCCTATGCCCATATGTTCTTCGCCATGCGGGACGGGTCCTACATCGCGTTTTTCGACCTGGGCGAAAACCAGATGCCGGAACCGTCACCCAACACGCCCGGCTGGGTACAGCATTTCGCGATGGAGACCGGGTCGGTGGACGATGTGCTGTCCATGCGCGACCGGCTGAAGGCGCATGGGGTGGAAGTCCTGGGCCTGGTCGATCACGAATTCGTGAAATCCATCTATTTCTTCGATCCCAACGGCCTGCGGTTGGAGGTCACCACGCGGACGGAGAGCCCCACGTATCTGGCCGATGCCGCACGGTCGGCACGGGGCGATCTGGACAAGTGGACGGCGGATAAGGCGGCGCGGTTGGCGCGAAGAGGGTGATCACCCCCTCATAAACGCTCTCTCAACCGTCACCCCGGCGAAAGCCGGGGTCCAGCGTAAGGCGCGGTCAGCGCCGATAGAGTCATGTCGCGGCTATCGCCGCTGACGCTGGATCCCGGCTTTCGCCGGGATGACGGTTGATGTTGATTGGAAAACTTACAGCCCAAACCTACGCTTAAAACCCCTTCCGCCGGCTCCAGTCCAAAATCAGCCCCATGCAGGTCTCCAGATGCTCGGGCTGGCCGATATAGTAATGGGTGGCCCCGACGATGCGGTGATACTCCTTGTCCGGTGTCGCCAGTGCCGCCCAGATGGCCGGGTTATGCGCCGCCGGGACGGCATCGTCAGCCGTGTTCTCGATTTGCAGCACCGGCGTGCGGTGGATCTTGGCGGCGTTCATCGGCCCCTTGGCGTTGGACAGGTCATAGCTCCACTGGCTGAGCCATGACCGCAAGGTGCAGAAGCGGGCCAGCCCCACCGGGCCGACATTCACCGTGCGCGGATCACCCATATAGGACCAGCCCGGCCGCCGCTCACTGGGCTCGATGGTCGGGTCCAGCCAGCGCACGTCGCACATGGTGCGATGGACGACGAAGGCCCGTTCCTGCTCCGCCCCGCCCCTGGCACGCAGCCGTTCCAGCTGTTCCTGGCACCAGGCGGTGATGCGGCGGTTGCGGGCCACCTGCCGGGCGCGGAATGCGGCGATGAAATCCGTGCTGAACGGCGCCTTGTTGGGGCATTCGTCGGCATAGATGTCGAACTCGATGTCGCGCCGGTCGGGGTCAAGCTCGTCGATCACCGACGGGTCGAGCCATTCGGTCAGCGTCTCCGCCCGTGACAGATGGGCGGCGATGAAGATCACCCCGTCGGCGGGCGACAATCCGGCCGTCGTCAGGTCCACCGCGTCACCGGCCGGCGTATGGGTGATGGTCGGCTTCTCCGCCTGCGCCTGATAGAACAGCGACAGCGACCCGCCGCCCGACCAGCCGACCAGCACCACCCGCTCGTACCCCAGAACCTCGCGCGCATGGGCGATCCAGCGGCCCAGATCGATGGCCACCTTCTCCATGATCAAAGCACTGTCATTGCGCGGATAGCGGCTGGCCGCGCACAGCACATGCAGCCCCCGGTCGGCCAGCGCCATCGGCATGGGCAGCAATTGCAGCGTGGAGGTCGGGTGCATGAACACATAGACCGTGCGGGCCCGCGATCCGGCCGGGCACAGCAACTGCCCCTCCAGATTGACCTTGCCCGAATTGCCCGCAAACCCGTAGGTCTCGCTGAAACCCCTGATATCGGGGAAGCTCACCACCTGCGGGTGTCGCACCCAGGCTGTCGTCTGAGACATTTTCCCTCTCCGAATTTTGTTTCTTTAAAGTGCCGGACGCCCTTGGGCGTTACAGCGGCACCGTCGTCACGTCGTGGCGGAATAGCCACTCATAGCGTTCTGCGACCCGTTGCGGGTCCCATTCCCGGTCCACATAGGCCTGGGCGCCCTCGGCGCTGGCCAGGGCCGGATTGTGGAAGCGCTCGGCATTGGAGGCCGCCCCCTGCACCACCCGTGTGGTGCGCGGGATGCGCGCCGTCTGATAGGCGGTCAACGCCTTGGCATGGTCGGCACCATAGGCCTCCAGCGCGCGGGCCAGCACGAAGCCATCCTCGATCGCCATCGACGCACCCGACGCCAGGAAGGGCAGCATCGGATGCGCCGCATCACCCAGCAGCGTGACCCGCCCCGCCGTCCAG
The DNA here is from genome assembly GCF_048066115.1 of Niveispirillum sp. KHB5.9. NCBI lineage: Bacteria > Pseudomonadati > Pseudomonadota > Alphaproteobacteria > Rhodospirillales > Azospirillaceae > Niveispirillum > Niveispirillum sp. KHB5.9. Next base: position 672,072 of record NZ_JBLTYX010000001.1, read on the forward strand.
TTCTCCAGCGGCTTGCGCGACAGCAGCGCCCAGCGGAAGGGCTGCGGGATGGCGCGGATATAGGTGTGCACATCCTCATGCCAGCCCGGATAATCGGCCAGGCATGCCTCCACCGTCGACGGGCTGGACCAGCTCTCGGTCTTCCAGTCCTGGTTTTCCACCACGCTGGAGAAATTCATCAAATCGCCGCGCCGGATCGGGTAATTGACGATATGGCCGCCCGGCCCGATCCAGTTGATGCCGACATCGCGCACCAGATGCGCCGGCAGCTTTTCCATGGGGATGACGCCGCGCCAGGCGACGATGCCGGTGAATGCCGCCTGCATCTCCCCGAACAGCTTCTGCCGGATGATGGAATGCACACCATCGGCCCCGACCAGCAGGTCATGCCGCTGTGACGGCTTGCCCGCCAAGGACAGCATCACCCCGCCCGACCATTGCTCCACATCCACACAGCGCGAGGCCAGCTGGATCGCGTCGGGTTTCAGCGCCCGCACCGCCTCGGCCAGCACGGTATGCAGGTCGTTGCGGTGGATGGTGATGTAGGGGGCACCATAGCGCTCCACCGACTGCGGCCCCAGATCGAACAGTTTCCAGGTCTGGCCCGTGCTCCACAGCCGGATTTCCTTGCCTACCGGGCAGAAGGACTGGGCCAGCACCTTGTCCAGGATACCCAACGCGTCGAACACCCGGGTGCCGTTGGCGCTGACCTGCAGCCCGGCCCCGACCTCGCGCAATTCCTCGGCCTGTTCATAGACGGTGACGTCGAACCCACGCTGCAAAAGCGCCAGGGCCGCCGTCAATCCGCCCATCCCCGCCCCGACAATCGCTATCCGCATGTGATCCTCGCTGCATGTTTTGTTATTTGCTAGTGTCGAACATCATTCGTCAATAACACAAGACTCAAATCCTGACCACCGTGCAATGCGCAGATGACGGAACCTCGGTCCTCTGTTACCCATGACGGGAAACCAGCGAGAGTGAGATGCCGATACCGCCCGACGACAGCCTGAATCAGAAGCGCCGCGTGCAGTCGATCGAGGTCGGGTTCCGCGTCATCCGCGTCCTGCAACGGGCGCACGAGCCCATGGCGCTGCGCGACATCGCCAAGGCGGCCGACATGCCCGCCAGCAAGGCGCATCTCTACCTGACCAGCTTCATGCGCGAGGGCCTGGTGGCGCAAAGCGCGCAGTCGGCGCGCTATTCGCTGGGCCCCTACGCCACCGAACTGGGCCTGTCGGCCATCCGCCAGCTGTCGGTGGTGGAGGCCGCCAATCCGGAGATGGCGGAACTGACGGCGCAGACCGGTTGCGCGACATATCTCTCCGTCTTCACCGAATACGGGCCGGCCATCGTGTCCAAGGTGGACGGCAACCGCCAGGGCGCCTTCACCGTGCGGCTGGGCCATGTGCTGCCCATGACCAGTTCGGCCACCGGCCTGGTGTTCCTGGCCTTCCTGCCGCAGGCCCAGACCTATCTGGCCGAGGCCGACACTGAGAAGATGCCCACCGCCGACCAGATCGCCACCGTGCGCCAGCAGGGCTATACGACGACCAGCGGCCTGATCAACGCCAACTTCGCCGCCGTCTCCGCCCCCATCTTCGACTATAGCGACGGCATGGCGGCGGCCCTGACCCTGCTAGGCCCCGACAAGTACCTGACCGGCACCCGCACGCAGCCCTGCATCGACCAGGTCCTGGCCGCCGCGGGGCGCGTTTCGGTGAAGATGGGGGGACGGGTGCGGGCGGCTGGTTAGCCTTTCCTGCCTCCCCCCCCCCGCGAAACTCTTGGGCACCTTCATTGCCACTCTCTCTACCGTCACCCCGACGAAGGCCGGGGCCCAAGTGACAAGCGCTTCGCTCTACGATTTGGGCCCCGGCCTTCGCCGGGGTGACGGTAGATATTGCTGTGAGCCTCACAGCACAAACCTTCGCGGGGAAGGCTTCAGCATCAAAGCGCAATCGCGATCGACTTCACCTCCGTGTAGGCCTCGATCCCCTCGCGTCCATTCTCCCGGCCCCAGCCGGATTGCTTGAACCCGCCGAACGGCAGGGCCGGGTCCAGGCCGCCGCCATTCACCCGCACCGTACCGGCCTTGATCTTGCGGGCCAGCTTGTGCGCGGCACTGAGGTTCTGGGTCCAGACGATCGCGCCCAGGCCATAATCGGTGTCGTTGGCCTGGGCGGCGATGGCGTCCAGGTCGCGGTCGCTGAACGACATGGCACACAGCACGGGGCCGAAAATCTCCTCCCGCACCACCGACATCTGCGAGTTCGTCCCGGTCAGCACCGTGGGCGGCACAAAATAACCGGGGCCGGACGCAGCCGTGCCCTGCCCGCTGATCTTCGCCCCGTCGCGCAGGCCAGCCTCGATATAACCCAGCACCCGCTCCCGCTGCTCCGCCGACACGACCGGTCCCATCTGGGTATTGGGGTCCAGGCCAGGACCGACGCGCAGCTTGCCGGCGAAGTCGGCGACCCCTTCCACCAGCGCGTCGAACACGCTCTCATGCGCGAACAGGCGGGAACCGGCATTGCAGATCTGGCCGGCATTGGTGAAGATCGACCGCGCCGCCCCCTCGATGGCGCGGTTGATATCGGCATCGGGCATGACGATCACCGGCGTCTTGCCACCCAGTTCCAGGGTGACGCGCTTCATATTGGCCGTCGCGCCCTTGACGATCAGCCGCCCGACCTCGGTGGAGCCGGTGAAGGTCACCTTGTCCACACCGGCATGGGCCACCAGGGCCGCACCCGCCGCCTCCCCCAACCCGGTCACCAGGTTGAACACGCCCTTGGGGAAGCCGACCTGCTCCACCAGATGCGCCAGCCGGATCGCCGTCAGCGGCGTCTGTTCGGCGGGCTTCAGGATGATGGTGCAGCCGGCGGCCAAAGCCGGAGCCGTCTTGGCCACCGCCATGGCCAGCGGCGCGTTCCACGGCACGATGGCCGCCACTACGCCCACCGGCTCGCGCACCGTATAGGCGTGCCAGGTACCGGGGCCGGACAGGTTCACGCTCTCCCCGTTCAGCTTGGTGGTCCAGCCGGCATTGTAGCGCAGCACCTCCACCGCGTGCGGCACGTCGAACATGCGGGCGTCGCGCAGCGGCTTGCCATTGTTCAGTGTCTCCAGCAGGGCGAACTCGTCGGCATGCGCCTCGATCGCGTCGGCCAGCCGCCACAGCAGGCGGGCCCGCTCCGACGGCTTCATATCGGCCCAGGGTCCCTCCAGGGCAGCGCGTGCCGCACGCACGGCCAGATCGACATCCGCCTCCCCGCCCGCCGCCGCATGGCCGATGCGCGAACCGTCACCGGGATTGAAAGTCTCGAAGGTCGAGCCGGAGCGCGGCGCCATCCAGGCGCCGTCGATGAACAACCCATGTTCCCTGCCCGCGAATTTCCGGGCCTCCTCCAGGGCGAGTTGGTCCTTTGCGATATCCGGCATATTTCACCGCCTGGTTATGATGATGGTGGGATGGTTGGGGCGCATGCGCCCGTGCGGACGCCGCGTCGGGCGTCTCTTTGTTTGCTATTGTTGAACATCTTCCGTTATTGTGCAACAGCTCCTTTCGAAATTGTGAGGGACCTTGTCGCAGGAATTCGACCATATCATCGTCGGCGCCGGGTCGGCGGGATGCGTGCTGGCCAATCGCCTCAGCGAGGATGGCAGTCGCCGCGTGCTGCTGATCGAGGCGGGCGGGTCCGACGCCAGCCCGTTCCATGCCATGCCCCTGGGCTTCATGGCCGCCATGGCCGACCCGGCCAAGGATTGGGGCTATGCCACGGAACCGGAGCCGCATCTGGACGGACGTCAGGTACCGCTGCCGCGCGGGCGGGTGCTGGGCGGCTGTTCCACCACCAATGGCATGATCTATATGCGCGGCCATGCCGGCGATTATGATGAATGGCGCGATCTGGGCTGTCCCGGCTGGGGCTATGACGATGTGCTGCCCTATTTCCGCAAAATGGAGACCAGCTGGCGCGGCGCCGGCCCGCACCATGGCGGCGACGGCCCCCTGACCGTCAGCCCCGTGCGCCATCCCTCCCTGCGCATCGACCAGGTGATGGAATCGGCTGCCGCCGCGGGTTTTCCGATGAGCGAGGATCTCAGCGGCGACCAGCAGGAGGGCTTCGCGCTCGGCGAAGTGACCATCGACCGGCGCGGACGGCGCGCCAGTGCGGCGCGCGCCTATCTGCGCCCGGCCCTGAAGCGGCCCAACCTGCATCTGGTCACCAACGCCCAGGTGACGCGCATCCTGTTCGAGGGCATCCGTGCCGTGGGCGTGGAATATCGCCAGGGCGGCGTCGCGCATCAGGTGCGGGCGGCCCGTGATGTGATCCTGTCGGGTGGCGCCTATAACTCCCCGCAGCTGCTGATGCTGTCGGGCATCGGGCCCGCCGCCCACCTGCGCGAGCAGGGAATCGAAGTCCTGGTCGACAGTCCCGGTGTCGGCGGCAATCTGTCCGAACATCCCATGGTCTATGCGGAATTCGCGGCCACCGGCGATACGTTCCTTCAGCAGTTGCGTTTCGATCGCGCCGCCCTGTCGGTGCTGCGCTGGGCCTTCCTGGGCAGCGGTCCGTTCGCCTCTCAGGTGACCAGTTGCGCCGCATTGATCAAGACCCTGCCGGAACTGGCGCGGCCGGATATCCAGCTGATGGTGATGCCGGTACGTCTGGACGCCCGCATCTGGGTGCCGGGCGTCAGCAAGCGTCTGGCGGACATGTTCTCCATCATGGTGATCCAGCTGCATCCGGAAAGCCGCGGTCGGGTGACCCTGCGCAGCAAGGACCCGGCCGACAAGGTGCGCGTACAGCTGAACCTGCTGTCGCACGAGCGCGACTATGCCGAGCTGCGCCGCGGCATCCGGGCCCTGCGCACCCTGTTCGCCGCCGGCCCGCTTGCCACGTTGGCGGCACGGGAGACGAAACCGGGGGCCGATCGCGACAGCGATGCCGACCTGGACGCCTTCATCCGCGCCAACCTGCGCATCACCCAGCACCCGGTGGGCACCTGCCGCATGGGCACGGGCGAGGGTGCCGTGGTCGCCCCGAGCCTGCGCGTCATCGGGGTGGAGAACCTGCGGGTCGTCGATGCCTCGATCATGCCGACCGTGCCCGGCGGCAATACCAACGCCCCGGTGATCATGGTGGCGGAGAAGGCGGCGGATTTGATCCGGGTTTAGGCACCCGCTTTCCCCTCACTCTACCGTCATCCCGGCTTTTGCGCATAGGCGCTAACTTAAATGATTGGGCAGACCAATTCCGCCCTCACTACCGTCACCCCGGCGAAGGCCGGGGCCCAAGTGACAAGCGCTTGGCTCTACGACTTGGGCCCCGGCCTTCGCCGGGGTGACGGTAGAAGGGGCTTCTATGGCAATGCAAATCCCCTAAGTTAGCGCCTATGCGCTTCCGCCGGGATGACGAAAAATATGGGTAGGAGCACGAAACTCCCCCAAAACAAAAAAACGCCGGAGCGGTCACCCGCTCCGGCGCAGTGCATGGGGGAGGGATTACATCCGGGCGCGCAGGCCGAACACCCAATAGCGCCCGCGATTGTCGAAGAAGGGCGAGTTGGCGATGGTGGGCTGCACGATACCGTTGGGGGTGATCGGCGGCGCCTCGTTCGTCAGGTTTTCCACCGACCCGTACAGCGTCAGGTTCTCCGTCAGGTCATAGGCGACATTGGCGTCGAAATAGTTGATGCCGTCGATGCTGTTGTCGGCGATGTCCAGGACGGTCTGGTTGAAGCGCGTGTCGATCTTGCCGCCAGAGACATAGCGATAGGCCACGCCCAGCCGCCAATCATCGAACCGGTAGCTGGCGCTGAGATTGACACGCCATTCCGGCACGCCCTGCGGCGGCGGGGAGATGCCGGCCAGGCCGACATAATCGTTGGTGACACCATTGGCCGTGGTGGCCAGCTTGTCGGCATGGCTGGCCAGCAGGCGCAGCTGCATGTCGCCATTGGCCGCACCCAGATCCAGCGGGAAGGAATAGACCGCCTCGAAATCCTGGCCCGCCACTTCCTGCGCATTGGCATTGAAGGGCACGATATTGACGCGGGTGATGATGCCGCCGGTGCGGATGATGGCGGGGCAGAACTGCGTCTGGCCCTGGAAGCAGAAATTCACTATATCCTGGCCCGGGACGACCGAGATCGCATCCTTGACCTTGATATTGTAATAGTCGAGCGAGGCGCGGAAGCCGCTGAGCCAATCCGGCTGCACCACGACACCGATGGAATAGGTGTCGGCCTTTTCCGGCAGCAGGTCCGGGTTGCCGCCGGTGACCAGCGTCGTCTGCCGGGCGATGTTGGTCTCCCGGTCGATGATCGAGTTGATCACCTGGTTGCCGCGGGAGAACAGCTCGAAATTGTTGGGTGCGCGGATATCGCGGGAGACGGTGCCGCGGAAGCGCAAATCCTCGATCGGCTCGTAATTGCCGCCGACCTTCCAGGTCCAGACCGACCCGCTGGTCGAATAATCCGTGTAGCGGGCCGCGGCGTTCAACTCCAGCTTATTGGCGAAGGACATGCCCTCGGCCAGCGGCACCGCTACCTCGGTGTAGGCTTCCTTCACCGTGTACCGGCCGCTGAACGGCTGGGCGTTGATGGAGCGCCAGCGGCTGGCCGCGGAATCCGCGTCCGACGTCTGGGTGGTCTTCTCCGTGCGGTATTCCGCACCCGCCGCGATGGACACCGGCCCGGCCCAGGTGGCAAACGGCGAGCCGGAGATATTGGCGGCATACACCTGCTGCTTCATCTCGGCATAGGTGGTCGAGGTGCCGTGATAATAATTCAGGGCCTGCTGGGTGATGGAACCGGCACCGAACGGATTGATCGGCACGCAGTTGCGGATGTCGCCAAACGGGTCCTGGGCTGCCGTCGGGTTCGGGTTGTTCAGCAGCACGCGGCAGATCGGCTGGCCCGTGGCCGCGTTGATGACGCTGTCGATGCCGTTGGTCCAGCGCTGCGACAGGCGGTTGTTATAGGCGGCCTGGTCATAGGTGTTGCGGCCCAGCTGGCCGGTGACACTCCAGGCCCAGGTGCCGCCAAGGCTTCCTTCCGCACCGAAGCTGGCGCGCCGCGCCTTGGTCGTCGTCTCGAAGATGGAATTGCCATCCTCCACATTGTAGCGACCGAACGGGATGCTGGTCAGGCCCAGCGATGCCATCGCCGCCTTGACGGAGCTGTGCAGAAAGGCGTTGTCGTTGCGGATGGTCAGGGTACCGGTATCCGGGTTGGGCACCAGATCCGACTTGGCATGCACCTCGGAATAGAGCACATCCGCGAACAGGCTGACATCCTCGGTCAGCTCGAAATCGACACGGCCATAGGCACTCTTGCGCTCGATATTCGGCAGCAGGTTGCCGCCATCCACCGCCTGATCGCCATTGCCGCCGCCCTGCATATAGGTGGTGCCGATATTGGTGCCGTATTGGAACGGGATGGGCACGCCGTTGGGCCCGAACTGCACACCGGTGCCGGCCGCGAAGCCAAGACGCGCCGCCAGGTTGCGGGCCAGCGTATTATTGCCGCCCTGCAGGCCGACCACGCCGCCCGGCGTCATCTGCGAGAAGACGCCGTCATTGACGATCAGCAGGCGCGGCTGGCCGTTGGTGGGCGTATAGGCGGGGTTGGTCAGCTGCACCGTGTGGTCGTCGCCCCAGGGACGGCTGGCCTGGCTGGTCTGCCCGGAATTATGCATATAGTCGCCGGCGATGGACGCGTGCAGCTTGCCGTCCAGGAAGCCGTGGCCCACGGCGAAATTGACGGTGGGGCGGCGGAAATCGCCATAGTCGGACACGCCGTAGGAGACATCGGCCTTCGCCCCCTCGAACTCCTTGTCCAGGATGAAGTTGACCACACCGGCCACGGCATCGGAACCATAGGCGGCCGAAGCGCCGCCCGTGACGATCTCCACGCTTTTTATCAGGGCGACGGGGATGATGTTGGTGTCGATGGTGCCGCCGGGATCGGTCACGCCGACGCGGTTGCCGTTCATCAGCACCAGTGTGCGCTGGGTGCCCAGGCCGCGCAGGTCGGCATTGGACGCGCCGATCGGCTCGCTCGACTTGCCGATATTCTGGTTGACCTTCAGCTGCGGCACTTCCTGCAAAAGGTCGGAAACGGTGGTGATCGCCTTGTCTTCCAGCTCCGCCGCACCGACCGATGTCAGCGGCGTGGGGGCCGTGAAGCCCGAAATACGCGTACCGGTGACAACGATCTCTTCCAGCTCCAGTTCCTGGGCAACACCCGTCTGCGGAACCAGCAAACCGACACTGAGCGCGATCAGGCTGACCGCCCCGACATTCAACGCACGCGCACCGGAACCGCGACGCAGCTCATGGACCATCTTCTTCCTCCCTGACCGAACGACGTTTCATTCGGCTCACATATTGTTTGTTAATTTCATATTCAGTTCTACGATGACGAAAGTCCAATGCCACTCTCGGCATGACCGATACCGTTCCGGTATCAAACCCTGATCTGCCCGAACGGTTCGCCCGGGATCATTCGTCAGAAGAAGCAGAGCCGCAGGGCCGCGTCGGAGATGCGGCGGCGCGTGGCGGCATCGGGCACCAGTTCCTGGAACAGGGAAACGGTGTCGGCATAGGACACAGCCCCTTCCTTGCCCACGAACGGCGCGTCGCTGCCCCAGAGCAGGCGGTCGCCGCCGGCTTCGGCCAGCAGCCGTGCCGCCGCCGCCTGCCGCAGGGCGGGGTCCAGGCGGAAGCCCGCGGAGATCTTCACCCAGGTCCGCCCCGCCGCCACGGCGCGCAGGATGGCCTTGAACCCCTCGCCGTCCATGCCGTCGGGGGCGCGCAGCAGGCCGAAATGATCGACGACGATATCGATGCCGTGCGCCACCAACACCGGCAGCACGACGGCCTGCTGGTCGGCACTGGCATTCAGTTCGACATGCATGCCGCAATCGGCCAGGCGGTTCAGGAATTTGCGGTAGCGGAAGCTGGCCAGGTCCGGCGGGGCGGCATCCACCTTCCACTGCATCCGCACGCCGACCACGCCCTGGTCGGCCAGCGACCGGATGGTGACAGCATCGGTGTCGGGCTCCAGCATCACGGTGGCGCGCAGGCGCTTGTACCGGGCCAGCGCGGCCAGCGTGTAGTCGTTATAGTCGCCATACAGGCTGGCGGCGGTGACGATGCCGAAGGCGACGCCGTGCCGATCCAGGTCGGCTACGAAATGCTCGGCCGTATATTCGTAATCCGGCCGGGTCCAGGCATCCTCTCGGAACGGCATGCGCCGCGTCATGATATGGGCATGCGCGTCAACGATGGGCGGGTCGGCCAGCATCTTCCTACCGCGCTCCCCGCTGGAACAGGCTGCGGGCCGTGGCGCGCAGATACAGCCGGCGCTCGTCCGGGGTCAGCAGGAAGGCCGAGGCGCGGGCCTGTGCAGCCATGCTCTCGTAACTGTCGGGCGTGTTGCCTACGTCGGACCCCCACATGATATGGTCGGCGCCCATAACATCGGCGGCACGCCGGACGAAGGCCGCATGATCGACCCCGGCCTTGTCGAACATGTTGAAATTGATCGTGGTCAGCTTGAAATAGACATTGCGGAACTGGCGCATGGCCACGATTTCCGGCACCAGCCCCATCGATCCCGGCTCTCCCCCGCCCGGCCATCCGAAATGGTCCAGCGCGATGCGCAGGCGCGGGAAGCGGCAGGCCAGATGGGCGATGCGCTGCAAAGCTGCGGCCGACGGCACGCCCGGCGCATACATCACCACCATGGTCAACCCATGGCGGTCGGCCGCCTGCCAGCTTTTCAGCGCCGCCTCGCTGTCCAGCCAGGGATAATTGCCGTCGGCGTCGGGGGAGCCGAACAGGCGCAGGCCGACGATCGCGTGATCGGCCACCATGCGGTCGATCTTGGCCGGGCTTTCCGGGTCCTGGGCATCCAGCATGACGACGGCGGAGAACTGTTCCGGGAAGGCATCCGCCATATCCAGCAGGTAGCGGTTATCCTTCTTGTAGATCGTGTTGTACTGCACGGCGGTGCCGCCCACGATCCCCGTCGCCTCCCACCGTTGCAGCAGACGTTCCCCGGTCATCGGGTCGGCGGCGATGCGCCGGCGAAGGTTTTCCTCCCCCTCCCTTGCGTTGCGCGTATCCATGGGATAGCGCGCCTCATCGGTGGTGAAGACATGTGCGTGGGAATCGTAGAGCGGTTCCCGACTGGTTGCCTGACCCATGCTTTCCCCCGTCACGCCGATGCGGCGGCTTGCGGGCCGGGCTTGATCGCCCGGCCAAGCACCAGCAGGGCCAGGGCGGGGATCACGCTCAGCGCGGCGAAGAACACGAAGGTGGCGCCACGGCCGATATCGGCACCCAGCAGCAGACCCCCGATGAACGGGCCGATGACGGCGCCGGCCCGGCCGATACCGACCACGAAACCGACACCAAAGCTGCGCAGATGCAGCGGATAATGGGCGATGGTGGTCAGGAACACACCGGTATAGGAGCCGACCGTGAAGAAGGTCAGCGAACAGGCCAGCGCGATCATCACCGGCGGATCGGCCTGCACATTGCCGAACAGCACCAGAACACAGCCCATGACCAGGAAGAAGATCGCGGTCAACCGCCCTTCCCCTACGCGCTTGGCCAGCATACCGACCACGATATGACCGACCGACCCGCAGATGCCCTGCGCCACACCGGCAAAGCTCGCCTGCGTCGGCGTCAGACCGGCATCCACCAGAACGGTCGGCTTCCAGTTCAGCAGGAAATAACCAACGACGGCATAGACGAAGGACGCCGTCCACATCAGGAGTGACAACCGCCGCACATCGCCGGACAGCAGCGCCATCGCCCGGTTCTCCTTGCGCTCGGTGCGCGGCGGCGGGGGCGGCAGCTCCGACAGGGTCGGCTGGCCGAGACCGGTCAGGATCTTGTTGAGCCGCGGCAGAGCATTGCGCGGCCGCGCCGACAGAAGATAGGCCGGCGATTCCCACATGAACAGCACCAGCACCGCCAGCAGCACGATATTGATGGCCGCACCGACCACGAACACCGACCGCCATCCGAACGGCTCCAGCAAAAGCCCGGTTACGGCGCCGCTGATGGTCATTCCGATGCTGAAGCCGGTATGCAGCAGCGACAGCATCAGGTTGCGGCGGTCATCATTGGCGAATTCGGAGACCAGCACATTCAGGCTGACCACCAGCATGCCCAGCCCCACGCCCATCATAAATTTCAGGACGGTCAGCATCTCCATGGAGTTGGCCATGGCCGACAGGGCATGGGAAATGGTGATGCCGGCCAATGCCAGGAAGGTCACGCCGCGACGCCCGATCCGTTCCGCAATCGGTGCCGCCGCGAAGGCACCGAACGCCAACCCCAGGGAGCCCATGGAGAACAGGATACCCAGTGCCGCGCGCGGCGCACCCCATTCGGCCGTGAACAGCGGCGCCGTATAGGCCGCCGACATCATGTCGTAGCCTTCGGTGATGTTGATCAGACAGCACAAGGCGATGATCACATATTGCCGCGTGCGCATCGGCATCTTGGCGATGACGTCCAAAGGACTGGCCGGCATGCTCGTTTCTCCCTGAATTCCGACTTGTCGTCGTTATGGCGGCGACAGCGGCCACCGCCCCTATAGCGTCACTCGGCGGCAGCGGACCGTACCTGCCTGGGCTCGTCCAGCCCGACCAGCCTGGCCGCGTTCAGGCTGATCATCTTGCGGATGTCATCGTCGGAATAACCCAGTTCGATGCACATGCCGATGACATGGCGGAACCCGTCGACGGGGCTGGGATTGCCGACCTGGCCCAGGTCGGACCCGATGATGGTGCTGTCCACGCCACCGGCCTTGATCACCACATCCAGGCTTTCCAGCGTGTAATGCTTGCCCTGCACGCCCGCCCACATGCAGCAGGAATGCTCCAGATAGGCCCCCATGGCAGCCAGTTCCTTCATGTCGGCCGCGTTGCAGTCGATCAGGAAGGTCGGGTGGTTGACCATCAGCCGCTTCACGCCGCGCTTCTTGGCCTCGGCGAACAGCGGCCAGATCTCGCTGATATGCAGATGGCCGGCCGACAGGATGGCGTCGTAATCGGCGATCTGGTCCAGGATCACCTTGACCTCGTCCAGCAGGGCGCCCTTGGCATCCACCACGCTCAGCGCCGTGGGCGGCAGCATCTTTTCCTTGGTGGGCAGGAACTGGCGGCGATGGGAATGGCGGATATGGTTGGCAGCCGAGAAGGTCGGCATCCAGACCAGCCGAGCCCCCAGCTTGAACCCATGCTCGACCGCATAGGGGTTCAGGCCGCCCGAGGTATTGTTCAGCGGCACGCCCGTCAACAGCTCGATCTTCGGCTTCATCGTCTCCTTCAGAAGCTCGGCCACCGGCGTGACGGAATAATAGTGATCCTTGAACAGGATGGCGCGCAGGCCCGCGGCCTCCGCCTCATGAATGGCCTGCACATGGTTCAGGCTACGCGGCATCACCGAGGGGCCGCTGTGGCAATGCAGGTCAATCGCGCCGATCAGCAGGGCATCGATCCTGGGGTCCGTCATCTCTTCCTCCCATTGGGGTAAAGCGCCGCGTTGGTGGCGGTTCTTGGCTCTTGATCAGAATTCCGGGGCCGGATAATCGGCCGCGTTCAGCACCCAACCTTCGCGTGCGGAGAAGTCCTTGCGCGGCGGGCAGAACACATCCAGCAGACGGTTCAGACCGTCCGCCACCCCTTGCGAGGTGTGGATGGCCGGCGGCGGGATCACCGCGACCGAGGGGCTGGCGCAAAACTCATGCTGGTCATCCAGCCAGTGTGCACTGTTGCCCGTCCAGGGCCAGCGCAGATGGTGGATGAAGTCACCGGCAGTGGCGATGGAATATTGCTCGAAATCATCATGATGGTGGGGCGACAGGTCGCCCGGATCGCGGGGCCCGGGCCGACCGCTGGTCAGGTTCACCATGATGGTGGAGCAACGATAAAGCCGGCCGAAACGCCCCTGCTGCGCCGGCACGTCCCCGGAATAGACCCGGATACGGAAGCCGCCCACGGGGTCGGGCCATGCCTGGAATTCCGGGACATTGGGATCGGGCGTGGCATAGTCGCCGGCGTTGGAACATCGCGCCGCCAGGTCGGCCGAGCGCACCGTGAGCAGCCGATAGAGATTGCCCTCCCCCAGCGCCTTCACGACACTGTCGCCAGGCGGCACGAAAGCCACGCAGGGACCATGCGCCGTCTCCGTCTGATCGCCGGCGGTGATCTCCACCGACAGGCCGGCATCAGGCAGCACCACGGCATATTCGTCGATCTGGCCGGTCCGCGATAGTACAGCGCCAGCAGACACACGGCTGTAGGCCACGATCAGATTCTGGCCCCGCGCCAGCCAGGTACGGGCCAATTCGCCCGCCTCTGCTGGGGTTTCCGCGTAGAACCGTGCGTAGGACGCGGGTTTGAAGGGCGTTGCCGCGGCCTTCACCGCCATCGGCGCCAACCCAGCCCGCAAGTCGTTCTTTCCGTACACGCCGCCTCCCGGGGAATATTCTATTTCATTCCGGCACTTGCCGATTGGTACAGTAGGAAGGCAATGCAGGCTTGCGTCTAATTCTTTTTAACCCGCCAATCGATGCCGCCACGGCATCGGTTTTCCAGCCAACCGCTCCGATACCGCATCGTTATCGAACAAGGCTTCAATCAGCATTTGATTCCCATCCGGCATTTGCATTGGATGGACGGGCGGCAGACGTCCCCGTTGCGAGAGCGACGTCGCCCATCGGGAGGTGCCTTGTGATCAACAGCTTAATCAAGCGGCGCCTGGAGAATGACGAGCCGGTCTTCGGCACCTTCGTCAAATTCGCCTCGCCAAACCTTGTCGAGATGATCGGGCTTTCCGGTTTCGACTTCATCATCATCGACAGCGAGCATGCCAATCTCACCCATGGTGAGATGGAAGAGCTTATCCGCGCCGCCCAGCTGGTCGGCATGGCCGCCATCGTCCGCACCGCCGATGCGGGAGAGGCCAATATCCTGCACGCGCTGGACAGCGGCGCCAGCGGCATCCAGGTGCCTTCGCTGTCATCCGCCGCAGAGGCGCGCGCCGTCATCCGCCGCGCCAAGTACCACCCCATCGGGGAACGCGGTTGGGCCCCCGGTTGCCGCGCCGGCGACTATGCCTTCACCCCGCCCAAGACCTATATCGAGCGCGCCAACCGCGACACGACCGTCGCCGTGCATGTCGAAAATGCCCGCATGGCCGCCGATATCGAGGCATTGTGCCAAGTGGAACATCTGGACGTGGCCTTCATCGGCACCGGCGACCTCAGCCAGTCGCTGGGCTATCCCGGAGAGGCCGACCATCCGGAGGTACTGAAGGTCGTGGACAAGGTGGTCGATGCCTGCAAGCGGGCCGGCCGGCATTTCGGCATGGTCGCCAGCAACCCCGACAACCTGAAAGCTGCTGTGGAACGCGGTGCGCGCTACATCGCCTGGCAGTCCGACATGGTCATGTACAAGAACGCGCTGAAAGGTGCGGCGGATCGGTTCGCGCCCTTCCGCGCCAACAGACGAGAGGTCTGAAGTGCAGACATCCGATGTGCAGACGGGGGCATCCGCTTCCCGTATCGATCTCGCACGCCTGCTGCGTCCCCGCTCCATCGCCATCGCCGGTGCCTCGCCGGAGCCGGCGTCGGTGGGCGGCGTGGTGCTGAAGAACATCGCCGGTTCCGGCTTCACCGGCCCCGTGCATCTGGTCAGCCCGACGCGGGCCGAGATCAACGGCGTTCCCTGCCTGCCCTCGCTACAGGCCCTGCCCCATGGCGTCGATGTGGCCGTGCTGAACGTGCCGCGCAAGGCAGTGAAGGAAGCGATCGAGGTCTGCATCGAACGCGGCGTGGGCGGTGCCATCGTCTTCGCCGCCGGTTTCCGCGAGGCCGGGGAGCAGGGTGCCAAGGAGCAGGATGAAATCGCCCGCCTCTGCCGCGAGGGCGGTCTGGCGCTGCTGGGCCCCAACTGCATGGGCTTCGCCAATTACACCAGTGGTGCGGCGCTGAGCTTTGAATCGCTGACCTTCCAGCCGGCGGCGGCCGGCCCGCATATGGGCGTGATCGCGCAGAGCGGCGCCATGGCCTCCAACATCCGCTCCGCCCTGCTCGCCCGTGGCATCCGCATTTCCCATGTCGTGTCGACGGGGAACGAGGCGGTGGTCCGCGTCGACCATGTCATCCGCCATCTAGTGGAGGAAGGGGCGAACCTGATCGCCGTCTATGTCGAACAGATCCGCGACCCCGCCGCCTTCCTGGCTGCGGCCCGCATGGCGCGGGAGGCTGGTCGCCCCATCGTCATGGTCCATCCAGGATCCAGCGCGTCCGGCCGTGCCGCCGCCCAATCCCATACCGGCGCCATGCTGGGCGATTACGCCACCATGAAGACAGCCGTGGAGGATGAGGGCGTGGTCCTGGTGGAAACGATGGACGAGCTGTTCGACACCGCCTCCATCCTCTACCGCTTCCCCGCCCCGGTTAAGGGCGCCATGGGCATCGTCACCAATTCCGGTGCCGTCCGCGGCCTCAGCCTGGATTTCTGTGAGAAGGTCGGGCTGCCAGTGGCGGCGTTGAGTGACGAGACACTGGACGCCTTCCGCCAGATGCTGCCCCCGCAATGCGAGGCGTCGAACCCCCTGGATGTCGGCATCGCCGGCTTCTCCGACGCCTCGGTCTTCGCCAACACCACCAACGCCATGATGGCCGATCCCTCGGTGGGCTCCGTCCTGCTGGCCCTGGCCGGTGGCGGCCCCTGGCAGCAGCGGGCCAAGTCGGAGGTGATCGCCCCCCTGGCCCGGACGGCCCCCAAACCCGTGGCCGTCGCCATCATCGGGGATGAGGCACCGCTGGACCCCGGCTGTGTCACGCCGCTGCGCGAGACCGACACGCCCTTGTTCCGGTCGCCTGACCGGGCGCTGCGTGCCTTCCGCGCCGTGCATAATTACGCCGACGCCCTGGCCCGTGTCGCCAGCCGCACGGCCCCGCCCGTGCCGGCGCAGAAGCTGCCCCGCCAGGGTCCGCTGCCAGAATATGAGGGCAAGGCGCTGCTGTCGGAATTCGGCATCCGTACGCCCAAGGGCGTGCTGGTCTTCCGCGACGTGGATTCCGCCGCACAACTGGCTGGCCGTATCGGCTATCCGGTCGTCATGAAGCTTCAAGCCGCCAGCCTGACCCACAAGAGCGATGTCGGCGGCGTCATCGTGGGCGTGAAGGACGAGGCCGCCCTGCGTGCCGGCTGGCAACGCCTGATGGACAGCGCCCAGCTTCATGTGCCCGAAGGCACCCTGGACGGCATCCTGATCGAGGAGATGGCGCGGCCCGGCCTGGAACTGGTTCTGGGCGGCCGCAACGATCCCGAATGGGGATCGTTCGTGGTGTTCGGGTTGGGCGGCGTCTGGGTGGAAGCCTTGGACGCCGTGGAGATGCTGCCTTCCCATGCCGGCCGCACCCAGATCCTGGAACGGCTGCACCAGATGCGCGGCGCCAGGCTGCTGGGCCCCTTCCGGGGCCAGCCGGCCCGCGATGTGGAAGCGGCGGCCGACGCCATCCTGGCCCTGGGCGCCATCCTGCGCGCCCACCCTGAAATCAGGGAAGTCGACGTCAACCCGCTGACTGTTTTCGCCAAGGGCGAAGGGGTCATGGCGCTCGACGCATTGTTCATCGCTGAATGAAAAGGACATCGGACGTGACGACAACCGAAGCCATTGAACGGCCTATCCCCGGCGGCAACGACGTGCTGGTCGAGTTCGAGGACGGCATCGCCTGGGTACAGCTGAACCGCCCCGCCAAGCGCAACGCCATGAGCGTCGCCCTGGCCAAGGAAATGAACGAGGTGCTGGACGCGCTGGAGACCGATCCGCGCTGCGGCGTCCTGGTCCTGACCGGCGTGGGCGAGGCCTTTTCCGCCGGCATGGACCTGAAGGATTTCTTCCGGGCCACCGATGGGCTGGGCGATATCGAACGCCACCGCGCCTATCGCTCCACCCGCGCCTGGCAGTGGCGCAACTTGATGCATTACGCCAAGCCGACCATCGCCATGGTCAATGGCTGGTGCTTCGGCGGCGCCTTCACGCCCCTGATCGCCTGCGACCTGGCCATCACCGATGAGAAGGCGGTGTTCGGCCTGTCGGAGATCAACTGGGGCGTCATCCCCGGCGGTGCCGTGTCCAAGGCCATCGCCACCGTCATGGGCGACCGTCAGGCGCTCTATTATGTGATGACGGGTGAACAGTTCGACGGCGCCAAGGCCCTGTCGATGGGCCTGGTGAACGAGGCGGTACCCAAGGAACGGCTACGCGCCCGCACCACGGAGATCGCCCGCACGCTGCTGGGCAAGAACCCCACCGTGCTGCGCCAGGCCAAGCTGGCCTATAAATACGCCCGCGAGATGAATTGGGAACAGGCGTCGGAATATCTGACGGCCAAGGTCGACCAGACCAATTTCGTGGACCCGGAAAAGGGCAAGGAGCAGGGGCTGAGGCAGTTCCTGGACGAAAAGACTTTCCGCCCCGGCATGGGTGCCTACAATCGTCCGGAATAAACAAGGGGTATCTCCATGAAACGGCCGAGCGCCAAGAAGGGTAACGAGCTGGCCGCGGTGGTCCCCACCCTGGTGGAACTGACCGACCGCGTGCTTTACGAGGATGTGTGGGAGCGGCCGGGCCTGTCCAAGCGCGACCGCAGCCTGGTCACCATCGCGGCCTTGATCTCCATGTACCGGCCGGAGCAGCTGCCGGCGCATCTGGGTCTGGCACTGGATAACGGCCTGACCAAGGAGGAGATCGGCGAGGCCATCGCCCATCTCGCCTTCTACGCCTCCTGGCCATCCGCCATCTCCGCCAGCCGCAAGTTCCTGGAGGTTGTCGAGGAGCGGGAGGCGAAGGGGAAAGAGGGGTGAGGGGCTCCCGCTCCGCTTCCACCCACTCAACCGTCATCCCCGCGAAAGCGGGGATCCAGCGAAACTCTTGGGTACCGCTGTTACCACTCTCTCCACCGTCACCCCGGCGAAGGCCGGGGCCCATGTCGTAGAGCAAAGCGCTTGTCACTTGGGCCCCGGCCTTCGCCGGGGTGACGGTAGATATTATTCCACGGGACAGCGCTACCCGTTCCCATAGCCCAAACAGGGTGCGTCGCCATGACGAACTTCCTGCTTTCCATCGGCGGCGCTTCCGTGCCCGCCGCCATGTCATTCCCCGTCATCGACCCCGCCACCGGTGAGCCATTCGCCATGGCGCCCGATGCCAGCGAGGCCCAGCTGGACCTCGCCGTCGCCGCCGCACGCCAGGCCTTCGCCACCTGGCGCCATCTGGACATCGCCGTCCGCGCCACGTCCATGACCGCCTTCGCCGACGCCATCCGAGCCGAAGCCGAACCGCTGGCGGTCCTGCTGACCCGCGAACAGGGCAAGCCGCTTGCCGTCGCCCGGCGCGAAGTGGCCTTCGCCGCTGACCGCATCGCCGGCACGGCCGCCCTCGACATCGGCGGCGGCTATCTGCGTGAAGGGCCGCTCGGTCCGGTGCGGCTGGATTACGTGCCCATGGGCGTGGTGGGCGTCATCGCCCCCTGGAACGCGCCGCTGATCCTGGCCATGCAGATGGTGGCCCAGGCGCTGGCCGCAGGCAATGCGGTAGTGGTCAAGCCATCCCCCTTCACCCCGCTTTCCACCCTGCGCCTGGGCGAGCTGGCGGCCCGCACCCTGCCGCCGGGCCTGGTCAACACCCTGTCGGGCGGCAACGACCTGGGCCAATGGATGACCAACCATCCCGGCATCGACAAGATCGCCTTCGTCGGCTCCACCGCGACCGGCAAGAAGGTGATGGCGTCCGCTGCGGCCAGCCTGAAGCGCGTGTCGCTGGAACTGGGCGGCAACGACGCTGCCATCGTGCTGGATGATGTGGATGTTGCGGAAATCGCCCCGCGCCTGTTCGCCAGCGCCTTCGTCAATAGTGGCCAGATCTGCATGGCGGTGAAGCGCGTCCTGGCCCAGGCCCCCATCGCCGGGGCCCTGGCCGAAGCCCTGGCTGCGGAGGCCCACAAGGCCCGCGTCGGCGGCGGGCTCGAGCCGGATGTCGAATTCGGCCCGGTGCAGAACCGCCCGCAATTCGAGAAGGTGCTGGCCATCATTGATGATGCCCGCGCCCAAGGCGGCCATATCCTGACCGGCGGCCACGCCCTTGACCGGCCCGGCTATTTCATCGCCCCCACCATCGTCACCGGCCTGCGCGAGGGTACACGGCTGGTGGATGAGGAACAGTTCGGCCCCGTCCTGCCCATCCTGTCCTTCGACAGCGATGAGGAGGCCGTGACCCGCGCCAATGCCACCCGTTTCGGCCTGGGTGCCTCGGTATGGAGCGGCGACCGGACACGAGCGGAAGCATTGGCGAGGCGGCTGGAGGCCGGGACCGTCTGGATCAACGGCCATGGCGGTGCCGCCCCCGACCTGCCCTTCGGCGGCTTCAAGGAATCCGGCATCGGCCGCGGCATGGGTCTGGCCGGCCTGCGCTCCTACGCCGAAATCCGGGTTCTCCATGGGGCTGGGGATTAACGCCCCTTCGTCATCGCCGCGATGCGCTCGAACGCCGCCACCTGCTGGTCGGTGTCCAGCACCTGCTCCAGCCCCATTTCCCGGGCGCGCTGTAGCCGGTCGCGGCCCCGGTCCAGCAGGTCCGCGTCGAACACGTCACCCCGCCGGCGCAGGATTTTCCGGGTCCGGTGCGGCAGTTTTTCCAGCGCCAGGGCCGTGCGGGCGCAATGAAAGCGGCGACAGACCGACGGGCGCTTGTCATGGATCGAACAGCCCGACGCCGTCAGATAGGTGCAATGGCCGGTGATGGGATCGCGCTTCAGCGCGGCCACCGACCGGCCGGGATACAGCGCCGAGGCGATTGGTTCCCAGCGGTAGAAGGACAGATCGTCCCCCGCGTCGGGATGCAGGATCACCTGATCGTTCTTGCAGCATTGAATGCAGCCATCACACGGGATGGCGTTCTGATCCGCTTGCATGGGCGCACCGGCAGCGTTCGTTAATATGATGTATCGTTCAACTATACCACATTCGATCTATCGGATCGAGTGCCCATCAACCTTGAAAACGAGGATCATCGATGAAGGACCTCTTTCAACAAGTGGCCATCGTGACCGGGGCCAGCTCCGGTATCGGTGAGGCCACGGCCCGCCGACTGGCGGCGTCCGGCATGAAGGTGGCTCTGGTCGCGCGCAGCCGGGACAAGCTGGCCACCATCGTCGCGGAAATCGAGAAAGCCGGCGGCACGGCGCGCATCCATGCCGCCGACGTGACGCGCGAGGATCAGGTGGATGGCCTGTTCGCGGCGGTGGCGCAGGAATGGGGCACGCCCGACCTGCTGGTCAGCAATGCCGGCATCGCCGACAAGACACCGCTGGAGGATCTGAGCCTTGCGCGCTGGCAGGAGGTGCTGGACATCAACCTCACCGCCTCGTTCCTCTGCTGCCGTGCCGCCGTGCGGATGATGAAGCCGCGTCGGCAAGGCCGCATCCTGCTGGTCGGCAGCATCTCCGCCCTGGTGCCGCGCGAGCATACGGCCGCCTATACGACCACCAAATTCGCCCTGGACGGCCTGACCCGGTCCATCGCGCTGGACGGGCGGGAGCATGGCATCACCGCCGGCATCATCCACCCCGGCTCCACCATCACCAATTTCGTGCCCGGCCTGGATCGGATGAGTGCCGAACAATCCATGCGGCCCGAACAGGTTGCCGAACTGGTCCATTGCATCGCCGCGATGCCGCCGGAGGTGAATGTGCTGGAAAGCGTGATCCTGCCGATCGGGCAGCCCTTCCTGGGACGTGGATAAACAACAAAAAGCCCGCCAACTCCTTCAAGTTGGCGGGCTTTCTTGTACGTAACGTCGCTCAGAACTTGAACCGCGCGCCCACCGCATAGGTACGGCCGATACGGTCATAGAACACCGACGACGCGTAGCTGGGCGCCGTCACGGCACCCGGCGTCATCGGCGGGGCCTTGTTGAACAGGTTGTCGATGGCGCCATAGATATCCACCGCATCGGTCACGCTGATCTTGCCGTTGATATCGACATAGGTGCGCGACGGGATGCTGTTATCGGCGATGTCCACGCCCTCCACATAGGCGACGTTCAGCTTGCCGCCATCGATATAGCGCACCACCGCGCCCAGCGCATAAGCCTCGGCCGTGTAATCGACCGACAGGGTGCCGCGCCATTTCGGGATGCCGCCGGCCGGGCCCAGCGTGCCGGTGCTGCCCACCGTGCCGGCGAAGTCGGTGGTGATGCCGTTGCTGGTCACCGTCAGCTCATCGACATAGGTGGCCAGTGCACGGACGGCAACCTTGGCCTCGTCCAGGTCGAAACTGTAGGCCGCCTCCATGTCGAAGCCCTTGGCCGTGGACCGCGCGGCGTTCAGCAAAGTCGCCTCTACCCGCGTGATGACATCGCCGCTGAACGTGATGGCGCTGCACAGGCTGTCCTGCTTTTGCACCAGACAGGCATCAACGATCTGCTGGCCGGTCAGCGCGGTGATCGCATCCTCGATCTTGAAGGAGAAATGATCGAAGGAGGCGCGGAAGCCCGGCAGCCATTCCGGCTGGAACACGATGCCGCCGGTAAAGGCCTTGCTGCGTTCCGGCCGCAGGTTGGGATTGCCGCCCGTCAGCTGCGGCGTCGACAGGGCCAGGTTGGTGATCGGGTTGGTGATGGTGTTGATCAGCTGGTTCTGGCCGGAGAACAGCTCATTGATATTGGCGGCCCGGATGTCGCGCGACAGCGTCGCCCGCAGGCGGACATCGTCGATCGGCTGGTAATTGGCGCCGACCTTCCAGGTTTCCACCCGACCACTGGTGGAATAATCGGTGACGCGGCCGGCAAGGTTGATGTCCAGGGATTGCGCCAATGGCTGGTCGATCGCCAGCGGCAAGACCACCTCCGCATAGCCTTCCTTGACGTTCAGCCCGCCGCGCAGGGCCTGCGGGTTGACGGTCTTCCAGCCGGAGCGCTTGGAGACATCGTCATTGGTGGCCCGCACCGCCTCCCGCCGATATTCGATGCCCAGGGCCACCGACACGTCGCCGGCCCAGGTCGCAAATGGCGAGCCTTCGACATTGGCGACATAGACATCCTGTTCCTGGTGCGCATCCAGGATGGCGGTGCCGCCGATATAATCCAATGCGGCCTGCGACACGGAACCTGCACCGAACAGGTTGATGGGCACGCAGGCGCGGATATCGCCAAACGGGTCCTGCGCCGCCGTCGGGTTGGGATTGTTCAGCAGGGCGCGGCAGATGGGTTGGCCCGTGGCCGGGTTGATGACGCTGTCCACGCCCAGGGTGAAGCGGGCATTGTTGCGGTTATTGCCATCCTCGCGGTAATAGCTCACCCGGCTGAACTGCCCGGACATATCCCAGCGCCAGCCATCCCCGAACTTGCCGTTCACGCCCAGGCCATAGCGCTGGACCTCGTTATCCACGGTGTTGAAGAACGCCCCCTCCTCCCCGCCGACACGGCCGATGGAGAACCGGGCCAGGTTGTTGGCAACCAGGATGTTGCGGATCTGGCTGGGCAGGAAGGCATTGTCGCGCTGGATGGGGATATTGCCATTATCCGTCGACGTCGTGCCGTCGGAATAGATGTCGGCGCGTGAATAGAGCGCGTCGGCGAAGAAGGTCAGATCCTCCGTCGCATCGAAGCTGAGCTTGGCGAAGCCGGTGCCGCGCTCGATCTCCGGGGAGATATTGGCGGTATCGGCCAGGCTGGCGCCATCGCCGCCGGCCATGAAGGTGCCGCCGACATAGGTGCCGCGGGTGAAGGGCAGCACCGTGCCACCCGGCCCGAACTGGAGATTGCGCAAGGCCGCGATGCTGTTGGACGCGGTCACGCCACCGAACGTCATCTGGGAGAAGCGGGCATCGGGTGCCACCACCAGACGGGTCTGGCCCGCCGTCGCCGGATAGGCCGGGTTGGTCAGCACGGCGTAATCATCCCGACCCCAGGGCCGCGACGATTGGTTCAACTGGCCGTCATCCTTGAAGTAATCGCCGGAGACGACGAGATGGAAATTGCCGAACGCCTTGCCCACGGCGACCGATGCCGCCGGCTTGTGGTGGTCGTCATATTTGGACTGGCTGTACTGGGCGGAACCCTTCACCCCCTCGAACCGGTCATCCAGGAAGATATTGACCACGCCCGACACCGCGTCGGAGCCATAGGCGGCGGACGCGCCACCCGTCACGATCTCCAGCCGCTTGATCAGTGCGGCCGGGATGACGTTGACGTCGATGCCGCCGGTGGGGTCGGTCGCCGGGAAGCGGCGGCCATCGACCAGGATCAACGTCCGGTTCGGGCCCAGGCCGCGCAGGTCGAAATTGCTAGCGCCGATCGGCTGGCTGGACTGGCCGCTATTCTGTGCCGGCTTCAGGGTCGGCGTGTCGAACATGATGTCGGCCAGATTGCGGATGGCCCGCGTTTCCAGCTCCGCCTCACCGATGGAGGTCACCGGCGTGGGGGCGGCGAAGCCGCTGATGCGCGTGCCGGTAACGATGATTTCGAACAGTTCAGGTTCTTCCGCCGGCGTTTCCTGTGCGGATACGCCCTGTGCGGCCAGAAGGCCCATCGACAGGGCCACCACCGCCGTCGCCAACCGCCGGCGCCCGTAAGCGGACGCAATTGGAGTCTTTTGATTATCCCGCATTCTGCCCTCCCGTTCAGATCGCAAACCGTTTGCCGGATCGCGCTTTTGCAGCACCTTCACATGAAGGGCGTAGGGGTCGTCCAATCGTTTAATTCGACAGGATCGATACTCTTGCGGCATCATAACGAACTTGATTATACATTGACGAATAAGAATCATCATTGGCAGGAGGAAACATGCGGGCGCTCCAAGCCCTGGGACTGGCCGCCGGCCTGATCGCATCGATTGCCGCACAGGCGGGCGAACCGCTGAAGGTGGTGGGCCGCCATGATGTGATGGAGGTGGGGCCAGTGCTCTACGCCATCCAGCAGGCCGGCCCCGACATCGCGGTCTTTGCCAGCGGCGGTGTCGACAACCTGTTCAAGGTGGAAGGTGCCGCCCCCGCTGGCGGCTTCGACCATGCACCGGGCACGGCCGACCTGGCCGCGCAGGCAGAAACCCAGGCGCTGCGCGCATCCGTGGCCAATCCCGACCTGCGCATCATCCTGACCGTGACGGAGGGGCTTTACCGGGTCGTCGCCCGGCGGTCGGCGGGGATTGCAACGGCAGAGGATTTGCGCGGCAAGCGCATCGGTGTCTTCGAACGAACGTCAGCCGCCTATTTCCTGGACCGGCTGCTGGCCCGTGCGGGTGTCGCCGCAGGTGAGGTGACGCTGGTGCCCCTGCGCCCGCGCGAGATGGAACCGGCCCTGACAACGCGCAAGGTGGACGCGGTCGCCATTTGGGAACCGGAGAGCGAGCGCAGCATGATGGCGTTGGGCGATGACGCGGTCAGCCTGTCCGACCCCACGATCTATCGCGAACTTTACAATCTGAACACTACGGCCCAGGCCCTGGCCGACCCCGTGCGCCGGGCGCGGATCGTGGATTTCGTGCGCCGGCTGGTCACCGCCGCGCGGGTTTGCGTGCAGGAACCGGAAAAGGTCTGGCCCCTGGTCGCCGCCTCCAGCTTGTATCCGCAGGATCTGGTCGCCGCCTCCTGGCACCATCACCGTTTCCCGGCCGGCCTGCCCGGTGACCTGCTGGACGTGATGGTGGATGAGGAGAAGTGGCTGGCCGCCCAGGCCAACCGCCCGGCACGCGACCGTGCGCAACTGGAAAAGCTGATCGACCGGTCGGTACTGCGCGAGGCGATGGCACCCTGAGACCTATGCAGGACCCCAGGGTGCCAACCTGTCAGGAGAAGAAGGTGCCGCCATTGATGTCGATGCAGGCCCCGTTCACGAACCCGGCCTCGTCCGACAGCAGATAGGCGGTCAGGTCCGCCACTTCCTCCGCCACGCCCTCGCGCCGCAGCGGCGTGGACCCGGCCACAGCCTTGCGCACCTCGGCCTTGGTGAAGGTATCGTGGAAGCTGGTGCTGATCATGCCGGGGCAGACGGCATTGACGCGGATGCCCGACGGGCCCAGTTCCTTGGCCATGGCGCGGGTGAAGGTCATCACCGCCCCCTTGGCCGTGGCATAGGCCGACGCCCCCATCCCGCCGCCATCGCGGCCGGCCTGGGAGGAGAAATTGACGATGGCGCCGCCCTGCTTCATCAGCGGCACCACCGCCTTGGTGGCCAGGAACGCCGATTTCACGTTCAGGTCCATGACATGGGCGAAGAAATCGGCATCCATGTCGGCCAGCACCTTGCGCGCCACCAGCCCGCCCGTGACATTGACCAGCAGGTCGACCTGTTCGCCGAAGGCCGCCGTTGCGGCCGCCACCAGGGACGTCACATCGTCGGGCTTGGTCATGTCGGCGCGGTGGGCGATGGCCCGACCGCCGGCCGCCTTGATCGACCGCACCGTCTCTTCGGCACTGTCGGCACCGTTGCAGTAATTCACCACGACGGCAGCGCCTTCGGCTGCCAACCGCTGCGAGACCGCACGGCCGATATCGCGGCCGCCACCGGTGACGATGGCGACCTTGTCCTTGAGCTTCATGCTCCTGCTCCTTGCTTCGATGATGGGGTCGGCTGCACGGGCGTCAGACGCCCGCCCAGCAGCCAGACGGAAAGGATGGAAAGCGGCACCAGCGACGCCCCCAGCGCGAAGATCGGCGCATAGGATTGGGCGGTCATCGCCGGCACCAGCCAGGTGGTGATCAGCACGCCGGCCACCGCCGCCGTGCCGGAAATCCCGGCCAGCGTACCCACGGAACGGCCGGAAAACAGGTCGCTGGGCAAGGTCTGGATATTGCCGATCGCCGTCTGGAACCCGAACAGGATCACGGCGATCAGCAGCACGGCGGCCAGCGGCGTGGCAGCGCTGGACGTCAGCAGCAGCGACGGCAGCATGATCACCCCGCCCAGGGTGATTACGGTCCGTCGCACCCGGCCGACCTGCCAGCCTCGGCGCAACAACCTGCCCGCCAGCCAGCCGCCGAACAGGCTGCCCAGCATGGCGCCGACATAGGGCACCCAGGCGAACAGGCCGATCTGTTTGATATCGAAACCGAAGGTTTCCGCCAGATAGATGGGCAGCCAGGACACGAACAGCCACCAGACCGGATCGATGAAGAACCGACACAGGATGACGGCCCAGCTTTCACGGTGGCGCAGGATCTGGCCCCAGGTCGGGGCGTAATCGCTGTCCGCGGCCGCACCGGCCGATTGCCGGCCCGACAGGATATGCTCGCGCTCCGCCGCCGTGATCCAGGGGTGCCCCTCCGGCCCGGCGCGATAGACCAGCAGCCAGGGCACCAGCCAGGCGAAGCCCAGCAGGCCGACCAGCAGGAAGGTCGCCTGCCAACCGATGGCCAGATAGAGGATGGCGATCAGTGGTGCGGACACGATGGAGCCCAGCGACGCCCCGGCATTGAACAGGCCCTGGGCGAAGGCGCGTTCGCGCACCGGAAACCATTCGGCATTGGCTTTCGCCGCACCCGGCCAGGCCCCGGCCTCACTGACGCCCAGCAGGGCACGGGCCAGGCTGAAAGACAGGATCGAACTGGCGGCGGCATGCAGGGCGATGGCCACCGACCAGACGGCGATGGACAGGGCGAAGCCGATGCGCGTGCCGATCCGGTCGAACAGGCGGCCGAACAGCGACTGGCCCAGAGCGTAGAACAGCATGAAGATGGTGACCAGAAGCGCGTAATCCTCCTTTGTCGCCCCGATCTGCGGTGCGATCTCCGGCCACATCACGGCCAGCGCGTTGCGGTCGATATAGTTCACGATGGTCGCCACGCCGATCAGCGCGATGATCAACCATCTGAGATTGGGCAGTTTCATCGCCCGTCCTCCCCGTTCTTATGGTTCTTCACGGCTTCTCATCGACCCTGGCAAAGGGGCCCTGCCACCGGATGGGACGCCCGTCCACATTCACCTCGTGCCAGGTCTCCCTGGCCGGATCGGCCGACACGGCCAGACGCAGGCGGGCACCGTTGGTCAGTGTGAGGGTGACGATGTCGCCCGTCGTGCCTTCCGCATGGGTCAGGCCGGTGATGCGGGTGCGACCGCGCAGGGTGAATTCGGCGGCACCATTATATTCCCCGTGCGGTTCCAGCACGCCCACGAAGCTGGCTGCCTTGGCCCCCTCCAGCCGCTGGACCAGGATCGGTTCACGCCGCAGGTTGAACTTGGGATCGTTGGCCCCGCTTTCCGCCAGTATGGCGGTGGCCCCGGCCTGCGGCAGGAAGCGGTAGGTATAGAACCGGTCACCCAGCAGCCAGGTCAGGGTGGCATTACCCGCTTCCGGCTTGCCCGTCGCATCCACCCAGACATGCTGGTATCCCGACGCCGTGCCCAGCACTGGGCGCGTGTCGGTGTTGGAGGACAGCGGAAAGCCGACATCCATGATATGGCCGCGGTAATGCAGCGGCAGGTCCAGCTTGGCCGGCCTGTCCGACGCCACCTTCAGCAGGTCGATGACCACCGGCCTGTCCAGCTCCGCATGGCCCAGCAGCGCCATTGTGCGGGTGAAGGTGACACCCGGATAGGCCCCGTCCATGCGGGCCGACACGATGCGCATGTCATCATCGGCATGGAAGAACAGCGGCGTCGGTGCGACGGGCTGGGCCCGCTTCACGTCCGCGTCGAAATGGCTGGCCTCGTCCACTACCAGAGTATTGTGGGCGATGGTCTGCTTGGCCCAGCTTTTGTTTTCCGGCAGATAGATGCCGCCGGCCTTGCTTTCGATATTCAGGAAGCGCGCGGCACCGTAATCGGCCACCACCTCCGCGCCATTGTCGTAGAAGATCCAGGACAGCTTGTCGAAATGGCCATGGCCCATGCCCTGGGCGGTGTTCTTGGCCACCAGCGCCTGATGCTTCGGCCCCGTGCCGGCACGCAGGATGGAAAGGCTGCCATGAGTGCCGTCCGGCCCGTCGCCCAGGTTCTGGGACGTGAAGGCGAACGGCGTGGATTTGCCGGCGGCGATACCGGCCGACAGGGCCGCCCCGTCCGGCGTCAGCACCGCCCTTCCCTGCCCCTGTGCCACCGACAGGAAGCCGGTATCGCCGGTGCGGGCATAGGCGATGGCCACCGCCTGGTACAGTTCCTCCGTCGCCAGCCCCTTGTCCTTCAACGCGTCGTTCAGCGGGAAGAACAGGCCGCCATAGGTCAGGTTGATCGTGGTCCGCACCGCCTTCAGCAGTACGCCGTCGCGGCGCTGGAAGATGCCGCGCTGCGGCTCGTTCTGATCGATGGCGCGGGCGAAACCGATGAAGGGCAGCAGCGCGTAACGCTGATAATACGGCCCCTCTTCGTAATAACCGTCGGGGGAGAACAGCTGGTCGACCTGTTTCAGGAAGCCGGCCGTGCCCGACTTGTCCAGGCCCAGCAGCGCCTTGTCCACCAGATTGCGATCGCGCAGGACGTACCCCGTCATGCCCACCGCTGCCACGGCCCAGGTGGCGTGGTTGTGGATCAGGTTGAAATTGCGGGGCGATCCGTCGGACAGGAACCGGGCCATGGGCCGGAACACCTTGTCCTCGATGATCTTGCGGTCCTTCTCCGCCATCGCGGCGCGCACCGCGTCATAGCCCTGGATGGCATAGAACAGCCAGTTGCTGTCATTCAGCGTCTGCCAGAACAGCCGGCCGGGGATTTCCCCCCGCCCCGCCGGATGCGGCCCCAGGCCGGGATAGATCTTCGCGTAGGCCAGCAGCATGTCGCGGCTGAAATCCACATAGACCTTGTCCCCGGTGATGGCATAGAGCGCGCCGGCATCGTACAGCGCCCGGAAATTGCGCTTATGCTGTTCATGGGTGTAACCGCCGCCGGGGTCCTTGGGCACCGGCACCTGGATGCCGGCCTGCCGCGCGGCTTCCACATTCGCCATGGCGCGGGCGAATTCGGCGGCGAACAGCGGGTTCTGCCGGGCATCGCGCATGGCCGACCGGCCGACCTCGTCCACCAGCACGGGAACGGTATCGGCCCTTGCTGCCGGCGCCACGGCCATGACCGCCAATACGGCCAAGGCGAAGGAATGGCGTTGATGCATGTGGTTTCCTCCCATCAGGGCTTTGGGCCTATGGCGCGGGCGTGCCTTTGAATTCATTGTTCTGGATGATGGTGACCGGTTCACCCACCGTGCGGGTCACCTTGATCGCACCGCTGTCGGTGAAACGGTTGCCCGTGATGCGGATGGCCTGCACGCCATGCAGACGCAGGGATGGTATATCGGCCGAACCGGCCTTCGTGACCTTGTTGTCGATGAAATCAAGCTTCGGCCCGAAGGTGCTTTCATCCTTGCCGCCGCGATAAAGCGACAGGACCCCGCCCTTCACATGGCTGAATTCCGATCCCGCGATCTCCACCCGTTCGGCATTGTAGAGGCCCAGATCGTCGGTCTCCGCGTCCAGCTTCAGGGCGGCACCGGTGATGTTCTGAAATATGGAATGATTTACCGATATCAGACCAGCCAGCGAGCCCTTCCCCCCCGCCACGACATGGAAGGCATTATTGACGTCCAGCCCGGTGAAGCGGCTGTCCTCCAACCGCAATTCATAATTCCGGCCCATGCCGTCGGCGGTGCGGATCACGGCATTGCCGGTGGCGTCGGGCGCGTCGGCACCGCTGATGGTGACACCGGTCAGGCGCAGCGCCCCGCCCTCCTCGATCCTAAACAGGGTGGGGCGGGAGAAACGGATTTCACCGGCGCCGCGCAGCCAGAGCGGCTTGGCCACGGACAGCACCTCCTCCACCCGGTAAAGCCCGGTGGAAAGCGACAGGATGTCGCCGGCCCCGGCCTTGGCGAAGGCGGCGGACAGGGTGCCGTCGCCCGGCGCCACATCCAGGGTATGGCCGGTGCCGAACCCGGCCTGGGGCACGTCCTTGGGGTACCAGGAGACGCCGACATCGGCCTTGGTGATGGGTTTCAGGTCGCGGCGAACGCCGGTGCCGGCCAGCGCCGGATCGGTCGGGTAAAGCAGGCCATTCTCCGCGCGGCGCAGTTCGACCGGCCGGCGGGTGATGCCCGCCAGGGCCGGCTGCTTCACCGGCGTCTGGACATTGCCGTCGAAGGTGATGCCGGAGACATCATCCATGATCCGGAAAATCTCCTCCGAACCACCGGTGATCAGGTTGCTGGCGAAGCGGCTTTGCGTGGGCGGGGCGGAGCGTTCCTTGTCGGCACCCGCCCCCAACTCGATGGAGGCGGCGTCGATGATGCTGTTATTGGTGATCTGCGCATTGACCACCGGGTCATAGCGGTTGATCGGCCCGTCGGGCACGCCGTTCAGCACGGCCACGGCACTGGCGAAGCTCTTGCCCGCCAAGCCTTCCAGGTAATTGTTGCGGACGATCTGGTCGCGGTTGATGACGCGGATGCCGCCGGTGTGCGGCCTGGCGTTACCGAAGAAGACATTGTCTTCCACGACATTGCCGTTGCCATGGCGCAAGGTCAGGGCGCCGGCCGATTCCATGAACACATTGCCGCGATAGATATTACCGCCCGACTTGCTGGAGATGATCTCCACCTCCCCGTCGCAGCGCTCGAAATAGTTATATTCGACGGTCGTGTGGCTATCGCTGCGCGACTGATGGCTGGTGCCGACGCGGATGGTCTCCCCACCGTTCGAGCCCAGGCTGGGCCGGGGGCCGAAATAATTGCGGTCGATGCGGTGGCGGTTATCCAGGCCGTATTGCGGATCGCGGATCACCACCAGGGTGGCGCCCTGGTTGGTCTTGCCGGCGATATGATTATGGTCGAAGCGGTTGTCGCTGCCATAAAGCGCCACCCAATGGTCGCTCTCCTGCCGGGCCGGGCGGTTATAGGCGTCGATCACCGTCTCGGTGACTCGGGAATGGCTGGCCACCGCCCCCTTCTCCCCCCGGAACGCGATCACCTCGCCCGTCGGCGTATAGCCGTCGCGGAACACCAGACCCGTCACCACCAGATGCGATCCGGCCAGCCGCAGGTTGGACTTGCCCGACAGGATCACCTTGCCCGGCGTTTGCGCCGCCAGGGTGATGGGCGCGCCTTCCGTCCCTTGCGCGAAGAAATCGATGCGGAAATCCCGCCACACCCCATCGGCCAGCACCAGCCGGTCGCCCGGCTTCGCCGTGGCCAGCAGCGCCTGGAACTGAGCCGGATCACGGGCCAGCAGGGTGCGGCCCTGGGCAACCGCCGCCTTTGCCGGACCCGCCGCATGCGGAGCGCAGGCCGGCAAACCCGCCAGCAGCGGCAGGGCGATCGACAGGTGCAGCAGGGTACGGAAGGACGGGGACATTCTGACCTCGCATCGGATTGGTCGGCATTCAGACCAATTTAGACCAATCTGTCAACCTATTTGACAGACCAGATTGCAGGGCCAGTTATCCAGCCCATCAGCCAATCCTTCTCGCCCGGACACCCAATGCCAAGCATTGCGCGGCTTTTCCGCCCCCATACCAGTCGATGATTCCACTTTACCAACCGGATCGGTAAATTGGTTTGGATATTTTCCGATAAATTGGCATGGAAATCTGGTTGACATACTGGTCGTGTGGATTTAGGGGTTCACTTCAATAAGAACCTGTGACCAAGACAGTGACGAGGGAGGAACGCGTGGCAAAGCGAATGGATAATCGCGCCGGCATCGTGCGCATGGGCCTGTTCTGCGGTGTGGCATTGGCCGCCTTGACGGCCGCCGCCCAGGGCCAGACCGGTACACCGGCCGCCAGCGACGTGGTGCTGGAAGAGATCGTGGTGACCGGCGTGCGTGCGGCCATCCAAAGCTCCATCGAACAGAAGCGCGAAGCCTCGGTCGTGTCCGACGTCCTGTCCTCAGACGATATCGGCGACATCCCGGCCCTGTCGGTGGGTGAGGCGATCGAGAACATCACCGGTGCGGCCACCCACCGTGAAAAGGGCGGTGCATCGGAAATCGCCGTGCGCGGCCTGGGTCCGTTCCTGGGTGCCACCACCTTCAACGGGCGCGAGGCCAGCAACGGCTCCGGCGACCGGTCGGTGAATTTCTCCATGTTCCCGTCGGAACTGATCAACGGCATCGCCATCTACAAGTCGCAGCAGGCCGATTTCGTCGAAGGCGGCGTGTCGGGCATCATCGACATGCAGACCATGAAACCCCTGGATTTCGGCAAGCAGCGCATCCAGGTGGAAGGGCGCGGCATCTACCAATCCTATGACAAGCGGCTGGAGGACAAGAACGGCCTGGGCTGGCGCGGCACCGGCACCTATGTCGACCAGTATGATCTGGGCAATGCCGGTGAACTGGGCATCGCTTTCGGTGTGCAGAAGGGCAAGAGCAACAATCCCGAGGAGCTTTATACCGCCAGCTCCACCTATGTCGCCTGCAACGGCAGCGTGACCAGTGCCGCCACCGCCAATTGCGCGGAAGTGACCCCGGCCAGCTATGCATCGGGCGCCACGGCGGCGGGCACGCCCTTCTATCTGGCACCAGGCAGCCGCACCTTCGCCCAGATCACCGAACATGACGACCGCGAAGCCTATATGGGTTCCATCCAGTGGAAGCCGCGCGACTGGCTGGACGTCAATCTCGATTACCAGAATTCGGTCTACAAGTTCTGGGAGGACCGGCAGCAGCTGAATTTCTCCGAAACGCTGCGCGGCATCACCAACCGCACCGTCGATGCCCGTGGCAATCTGCTGGCCTATTCCGGCAACAGCACGCTGGAATCCACGCCGATGGAGCGTTACCAGATCGAGAAATATGATGGTGGCGGCATCAATGTCGCCGTCAGCCTGTCCGATGCGCTGACCGTTTCCGCCGATTACGGCTGGTCCGACACCTACCGGTCGCGTCTGGACCGCGAGGTGCGCATGCGCTCCAACGCCACCGATATCAATGGCGCCACAATCGCCGGGGTCACCGGCGGCCAGCGCATCCCCTATACCTATGACGCCACCAATGGCTGGCTGCCCACCATCGGGGTCGGCGGCGGCTATGACGTGACCCGTCACGCCAATTTCAGCGCCGCCGCCCGCGTGCGCCGCACCGAACAGATCCGTTGGGACCAGATCGATGCCGGCAAGCTGGATGCCGCCTACACGCTGGAGGACGGGCCGATCACCGCGGTGAAACTTGGCGCACGTTACAGCGAGCATCTGTTCCGCGACGTGCCGCAGGACCGCAAGGAATATAACATCACCGATGCGGCCGCGAACGCCGCTGCCAACCGCGCCTGCCAGATCGCCTTCCCGCAGAAGGACTTCATGAAGGATGCCAAGGGCACGCCCATTTCATCCTGGGCGGCATTCGATGCCAGCTGTCTGATGAATTCGCTG
The DNA here is from genome assembly GCF_048066115.1 of Niveispirillum sp. KHB5.9. Lineage (NCBI taxonomy): Bacteria > Pseudomonadati > Pseudomonadota > Alphaproteobacteria > Rhodospirillales > Azospirillaceae > Niveispirillum > Niveispirillum sp. KHB5.9. Next base: position 705,468 of record NZ_JBLTYX010000001.1, read on the forward strand.
ATCGGCAGTGACGATCCTGGCCGTAACACCGACATGCGGGCCATCGGCAATCGCGACATGGTGGAAAAGGCCACGGCCGGCTATGGCATAGCCGAATATGAGACGCAGCTGGGCGACCTGCCGGTCAGCGGCAATTTCGGCCTGCGCTATGTCCATACGGAGGTCAATTCCATCGGCCTGCGTGGCGGCTTCAACGTCGTCACCAATCCCGATGGCAGCATCCGCCTGGTGTCCAACGGCCAGTTCGAAAGCCAGACCTTCAAGGGCAGGAACGATGCCTGGCTGCCTAGCTTCAACGCCGCCTTCGACCTTCATGATGATTTCCGCGTCCGCCTGGGCCTGTTCCGCGCCATGTCGCGCCCGGACCCGGAGGATCTGGGGGCCGGCCGCACCTTCACCCTGGAAAGCGGCACCAGCTTCACCTCGGTCGAACAGGCCATCCGGTCGATCACGGCCGCCGGCAACCCGGCGATCAAGCCGCTTCTGTCCTGGAACGCCGACCTGTCGTTCGAATATTACCTGAACCGCGACAGCCTGTTCAGCGCCGCCGTGTACTACAAGAAGTTCCAGGGCGGCTTCACCAACCGTGTCGTCAATGAACAGTTCAATGTCGGCGGCCGCGACATCACCGTGCCGGTCATCCTGACGGAAACCAGCGACACCAAGAGCCGCATCTATGGTTTGGAACTGTCGGGCAGCTACCGCTTCTCCGACCTGCCCTACCCGTTCGACGGGCTGGGCGCCAAGGCCAGCTACAATTACGCCAACAGCAATTATGAGAACGAGGATCTGCGCCTGGGTGACCAGTATGATCCTGTCACCGGCCGCACCATCCCCGGCATCATCGACCCGGTGAACATTTTCGGCCTGTCCAAGCATGTCGTCTCCGGCTCCGTCTATTACGAGCTGGGGCCGGTGGAGTTGCAGGGCATCTACAAATACCGCTCGCCCTATTTCCAGCAGTTCGTGGGCGCTGCCGCCCAGAACCGCATCGTCCGCGGCGCCGGCGTCATCGATTTCCGGGCGACCTACCGCGTGAACGAGAATTTGAGCCTGTCGTTCGAAGGGTCCAACATCAACAATGCCGAGCGGGTGGAGGATATGCCCATCACCGGCGGCGTGCGCGAGGTGCATCTCTACGGTTCGCGTTACTATATGGGCGCGCGTTACCGCTTCTGATGCAGGTATTGAAGGGCGGTAAAGTCATGACCGGCTTTGCCGCCCGCCAATCCTTATGGTAATCACACTCCAGACCAGTGGCAGGGATCAGGACCGAACCAAAGTGAAGCAGCGTCTATACCAGACCGTCACCAAGGCCATCATGGACCTGATCGAGAGCGGGGAATTCCCCGTGGGCAGCCGCCTGCCCGGCGAACGCGAGTTGAGCGAGCGGTTCAATGTCAGCCGCGTCACCATCCGCGAGGCGGAAATCGCCCTGGAAGCGCTCGGCTATATCACCGTCAAGATCGGTTCCGGCGCCTATGTGCAGAAGCCCAAGGGCGAGGCCGGGACCCAGCTGCCCGACGTGTCGGCCTTCGAACTGACGGCGGCGCGCGCGGTGCTGGAGGCGGAAGCCGCGGCCCTTGCCGCCGCCAACATGACGGAGGAAGGCCTGGCCACGCTGGACCAGATCGTCCGCAAGATGGCGGCCGTGAAGCATGGCGACATCGAAACCGGCGATGCCCTGGACCGGCAGTTCCACCTGACCATCGCCCAGCTGGGCGGCAACCCGGTGGTGGAACATACGGTGCAGAACCTTTGGCGCATGCGGACCGAACTGCCGCGCGTGCGCGATGTCTATGAAAGTGTCTGCGTGTCAGACGCCCAGGCCCGTACCGACGAGCATGCCGCCATCCTGGAGGCCCTGCGCCGTCGCGATCCCGCCGCGTCGCGCGCCGCGATGCGCGAGCATTTCCACCGCCTGTTCGAAGCGATGCTGACCGCCAGCGAAAAGCGGGAGCTGGAGGAGATCAAGCGCCGGACCAGCCAGGACCGCCAGCGCTTCCTGCTGACCACCCAGATCTGACCGGCGGTAGGGGCCCGTCAGTTCTGCGTCAGCCCGGCATCGACCATGAAATTGGCGCCGGTGCAGCCGGCACTTTCATCCGATGCCAGGAACAGCGCCATCCGGGCCACATGTTCCGCCGTCAGGCGGAATTTAAGGGCCTGCAGGTCGATGAATTGCTGGTTCAGTTCCGGGGTCAGCCACAGGGCGGATTGCCGGTCGGTCAGGATGGCGCCGGGCACGATGCAGTTCACCCGGACCCCGCCCGGCCCGTATTCCCGCGACAGGGTGCGGGTCAGGCCGTTGATGGCGGCCTTGGACGTAGTGTAGCTGACCATGCCCGGCCGCCCGCGCATCCAGGAAATGCTGCCCAGCATGATGATCGACCCGGTGCCCCGCGCCATCATCGCCGGAGCCGCCGCCTGACTGGCGAAGAACTGGTGATCCAGGTTGAGTGCCAGCATGCGCCGCCAGCTTTCCGGCTCAACGCTGTCCACCGCCTGCCGGTCATCCTTGCCGGCATTGTTGATCAGCACGCCGATGCCGCCGCTCGCCTGTTCGATCGTGGCGATGGTGGCGCGCAGGGCGGCGATATCGGTGACGTCGCAAGCGGTGAAGCGGGCCCCGGTGCGCGCCGCCATGGCCGCCCCCGCCGCCTCATCGATATCGATGAAGCTGACCCGTGCGCCCTGTCCGGCGAACGCCTCCACCATCGCCCCGCCAATGCCCGACGCGCCACCGGTGATCAGGACGGATCGGCCCTCCAGGCTGTGATACCGCACGCTCATGGCAGGCTCTCCGGCTGGCAAAGTGTAGTGGGCAGGCCGGCGACATCGACCGGCATCGCGAACAGGGCACCGTCCAGCGGACCGTCGAAGCCGGCCCCGACGCTGGTGACATACAGCGTCTTGCGGTCCGGCCCGCCGAAGCAGGGCATGGTGGGCGACCGGGCCGGGGTCCTGTATTCCGCCATCAGCCGTCCGTCGGGATCGTAGCGCTGCACCCGCCCGCCGGCATAAAGGGCGGTCCAATAGCAGCCATCCGCATCCACCGCCGCCCCGTCGGGCCGGCCACGGTCGGGCGCATCCGGGTCCAGCTGCGCGAACAGGCGCTTGTTTGCCACCTGCCCGCTGGCCGCATCATAATCATAGGCATGCACGGCAAAGCGTGGCGTATCGGAATGGTACAGTATGCGCCCGTCGGGGGAGAAGGCGAGCCCGTTGGAGGTCAGCAACCCGCCGAACAGCCGCCGCAATCCCCCCTTTTCCAGCCGATAGAGCCCGCCGCGCGACCCGGACTTGGGCTCATCGATGGTGCCGATCAGCAGATGCCCGGCGGGATCGACGCGGCCGTCATTGAAGCGGGTATCGGCGGGATCGGTCGGGTTGGCAGCCAGCATCGGCCCAACCGCGCCATCGGCACCGACGCGATAGATGCCCGTACGCATGCCCATGACGAAACCGCCACCGGCCAGGGGCACGGCGCAGCCGGGATGTTCGGGCAGGTCCAGGCTGGACAGGGTGCCATCGGCGGGGCGGTAGCGGTGCAGCTTCTTGCCGATGATATCGACGAAGGACAGGCTGTTCCCGCCCCAGACCGGGCTTTCGCCCAGAGCCGTGCGCAGGGACAGGACGGGTTCGAACAGGCTCATGCCAAAGGCTCCGCAAGGATGCGCACCGTGCCGGACAGGCTGGTGCCGGGGGCCAGGATGGCCATGGCCGGCAGTTCCGGCTGGTTCAGGGCGTTGGCGCCATGGGTGACGGGCTCCACGGCGAAGAAATCACGGCCGGCTGGCGTATAGACGCGCAGCGTGCCGAACAGCCGGTCGGCACGCAGGCTGACCAGCAGGCCGGGCGCCGATCCGGTGACATGGGCGATGCCGGCCCAGCCGGGGAAATCGCCATCCACCAGCCCATCATCCAGCATCCGCCCATGCCGGAAATCCGGGTCGGGCGGCATCACCACCCGTTCCGGCAGCCCGTCCGCCCCGCTGCGCCAATAGGACAGGGCGGAGAAACGCAGCATGGTGCCGGCACCGCGCGGGAAGAACGGGTGCAAGCCCATGCCGGCCGGCGCCATGCCGGGACTGTCGTTGGTCAGCTGCAGCCCGATTTCCAGCCCCGCATCGGTCAGCCGATATTCCATGCGGGCGGTGAACGCATAGGGCCACTCCCCCTCATCCACCGCCTTGTGCGACAGGCGCAGGGTGACATGGTCGCCGCCTAGCACCTCCACATCCCATTCCCGCTGCCAGCCCAGCCCGTGCAGGGGATGGGCGATGTCCGGCGTGTTGCGGCGCAGCTGGTGCCAGCGCATGGCGAACAGGAACCGTCCATCGGCGATGCGGTTGGCATAGGGTAGCATGGGATAGCACGCGGTCTGCCGAACTGTGGCCCCTTCCGGCGTCGGGCGCAGGATGGGCACCCCGTCACGCGTCAGCGACAGCAGCGCCCCGCCGATGGCGGGCGCCACTTCTGCCCGTATGGGACCGGCCGACAGGGTGATGGTGCTGGTCATGGTCAATAGGGACCGGCCACGACAGGCGCCGCCGGCGCCTGTCCGCGCAGTGCCGCCTGCCATTCCACAGCCCGGCCCGTCATCATGGCGATGTCGGATGCCACGGCGGCGAAGCTGTAGCCATAATCGATGAAGCGGCCCACCATCTCCGGATTGGGGCCGACAATGCCGATGGGCTTGCCCGCCTGCTTGGCCAGTCTCGCGGCCTCGGCGATCTTGTCCTGCACCGCCGCATGCCCCACCTGTCCGATCAGGCCCATGGCGGCCGACAGATCGCCCGGCCCCAGGAACAGCGCATCCACGCCCGGCACGGCGGCGATCTCCGCCGCGCGGGAGACGGCACCCGGCGTTTCCATCTGCACAATGACCGCCACCTCGTCATTGGCGCGTTTCAGATAGTCGGCAACGCGGCCATAACGCGATCCGCGATGGATGGCGGCCACGCCGCGCACGCCGTCGGGCGGATAGCGGGTGTAGGAGACGGCGGCCCGCGCCTCCTCGGCGGTTTCAACAAAGGGCAGCATCACCGTGCGGGCACCGGCATCCATGACCCGCTTGACCAGCACCTGGTCGTTCCAGGCCAGCCGCACGATCGCCTGGGCCGGTGTGCATTCGATGGCGCGCAGGATATTGGCCAGGTCCGACATCTCGATGGGCACATGTTCCATGTCCACCACCAGGAAGTCGAAGCCACAATGGCCCATCGCTTCCGCCGTGCTGGGCGCACCCGACATCAGCCAGGTGCCGGTCAGCAGCTTGGACGTATCCGCCAGCCGGCGCTTCAGCGGGTTCAAAACTTCATGCATCAGGGGCGTCCTCAATAGATCGGCGGTTCCGGCACCTTGGCGGTACCGGCCAGGAAGTCGAAATCGCAGCCTGCCGGCGCCTGGGTTACATGCGCGCGGTAAAGGGCGGCGTAGGATCGTTCGTAAGTATTGGCCGGCGGTACCCAGGCGGCGCGGCGGCGGGCCAGTTCGTCTTCATCCACCAGCATGTCCAGGGTGCCGGCCACGGCGTCCAGCCGGATCAGGTCGCCGGTGCGCACCAGGGCCAGGGGCCCACCCACTGCCGCCTCCGGTGCCGCATGCACGATGCAGGCGCCGTAATGGGTGCCGGACATGCGGGCATCGGAAATGCGCACCATGTCGCGCACCCCCTGGGCCAGCAGCTTCTTCGGGATGGGCAGGTTGCCCCATTCCGGCATGCCCGGCGCCCCCACCGGCCCGCCACCCCGCAGGATGATGACGCTGTCGGCATCGATATCCAACGTCGGATCATCGATGGCGGCCAGCATCTGCGCGTTGCCATCGAACACGATGGCCCGGCCGGTATGGCGCAGCAGCCTTGGATCGGCGGCGGACGATTTCATCACCGCCCCGTCGGGACAGAGATTGCCACGCAGCAGCGCCAGGGTGGCACCACGTTCCAGCGGCACGACCGGGTTCGACGCATCGCGGATGATATCGTCATCGTAACATTCCGCATCCGAAATCTCCAGCCCCAGCGTCCGGCCGGATACGGTCAGGCAATCGAGCCGCAGATGATCGCGCAGCTTCCACAGCAGCGCCTTCATCCCGCCGGCGAAGAAGAAATCCTCCATCAGTGCATTGCCGGACGGGAACAGGTTGGCGCAGACCGGGATGCGCCGTGCGGCATCGGCCAGATCGTCCAGGTCCAGGTCAACGCCAGCCCGCCCAGCCATGGCGATCATATGGATGGCGGCATTGGTCGACCCGCCCAGCGCCATATAGGCGGTAACGCCATTCAGGAAGGCATCGCGGGTCAATATCTTCTGCGGCGTCAGATCCTCGCCCACCATTTCCACGATCCGTTCCCCGCACAGCGACGCCATGCGCCGATGCCCGCTATCCACGGCGGGGATGGACGAGGCGCCAGGCAGAGTCATGCCCATGGCATCGACGATGCCGGTCATGGTCGATGCCGTGCCCATGGTATTGCAGGTGCCGATGGACCGCGTCATTCGCGACTCAAGATCCAGCCAGTCGGCGGGCGTGATGTTCCCGGCCCGCAGCTCGTCCCAGTATTTCTTGGTATGCGTCCCCGCCCCGGTCTTGGTGCCGCGCCACTGCCCATTGGCCATGGGCCCGGCGGGACAGTATATGGCCGGCAGCCCGGCACTGATCGCCCCCATCAAAAGCCCCGGCGTGGACTTGTCGCACCCGCCCAGCAGCACCGCGCCGTCGATCGGGTGGGAGCGCAGCAACTCCTCCGTCTCCATGGCCAGGAAGTTGCGGTAGAGCATGGTGGTGGGCTTGACCATCACCTCCCCCACGCTGAGTGCGGGCAGTTCCACCGGATAGCCGCCGGCCCGCAAGACCCCTCGCTTCACGGCGTCCGCCACATCGCGCAGATGGATGTGGCAGGGGCTCATCTCGCTCCAGGTGTTCACGATGGCGATCACCGGGCGGTCCATGAACTCTTCCCGCCGCAGCCCCATCTGCTGCGTCCGCTGCCGGTGGGCAAAGCCGCGCATGTCGGGGGATGCGAACCATCGGGCACTGCGCAAGGGGCGTTTCGGGTCGGATGGCGGGTTGCTCATATCACCAGCTCTTATATAAGACCGCTGACATCAACGGCGCTTTGGCGGGCAAAGTCAACGCAAAAATCGGCGGAATACCGCCATTCCTGAAAATCATCAAAAACCCGTCTTGCCAAGCGCCGATGTCTGTGAGCTTATGTGTCTTATATAAGACTTCAAGCTTGCAACGAAGGAAGGGAGGCATCCGTGGGCGCACCACATCTTCTGGTCCATGACCGGGCCGACAATGTCGGCGTCGTCGTCGTGGAAGGGCTGACGGCCGGCACCGACATGCTGTGCGTCGTGACCGAGGACAACAGCGAATTCCGGGCAACCGTGAATCAGGATGTCCAGATCGGGCACAAGGTGGCGCTGCGCGATTTCGCGGTCGGCGACACCGTCATCAAATATGGCGAGGATATCGGCAAGGTGGTGCAGCCCATCAAAAAGGGCGCCCATGTCCATACCCACAATCTGAAGACCAAGCGCTGGTAAGGGGACCTGGATCATGAATTACGCTGATAAGAAGATCTGGGGTTACCGCCGCGAAAACGGCCGGGTGGGCGTGCGCAACCATGTCGCCATCCTGCCGCTGGACGACATCTCAAACGCAGCGTGCGAGGCCGTGGCCGCCCATATCCAGGGCACCATCGCCCTGCCCCATTCCTATGGCCGGTTGCAGTTCGGCGCCGACCTGGACCTGCATTTCCGCACCATCATCGGCACCGGCGCCAACCCGAACGTGGCCGCTTGCGTCGTGATCGGAATCGAGGAAGGCTGGACGCAGAAGGTGGTGGATGGCATCGCCGCCACCGGCAAGCCTGTCGCCGGTTTCTGGATCGAGGGCAATGGCGACATCGCCACCGTCGCCGCCGCATCGCGCAAGGCCAAGGAATTCTCGCAATGGGCCTCTGAACTGGTGCGCACCGAATGCCCGCTGTCGGAAGTGTGGGTCGCCGCCAAGTGCGGGGAGAGCGACACGACCACGGGTCTGGCCTCCTGCCCCACCGTTGGCAACATGTATGACAAGATGGTGGAACTGGGCCTCTATGGCTGCTTCGGCGAGACGTCGGAACTGACCGGAGCCGAGCATCTGGCCGCCGCCCGCGCCGCCAACCCCGACGTGGCCGCCAAGTTCATGAAGACCTGGCAATCCTATCAGGATGACGTGATCGAGGCGCACAAGACCTCCGACCTGTCCGACAGCCAGCCGACCAAGGGCAATATCGCCGGCGGCCTGACGACGATCGAGGAAAAGGCCCTGGGCAACCTGGAGAAGATCGGCAAGAAGACCAGCTATATCGACGTGCTGGAACCGGCCGAGGCACCCGCCAAGGGCCCGGGCCTGTATTTCATGGATACCTCATCCGCCGCCGCCGAATGCTGCACGTTGCAGGCCGCCGCCGGCTATGTCGTCCATTGCTTCCCCACCGGCCAGGGCAATGTCATCGGCAACCCGATCATGCCGGTCATCAAGATCACCGGCAACCCGCGCACCGTGCGGTTGATGAGCGAGCATGTGGACGTGGACGTGTCCGGCATCGTGCGCCGTGATATGACCATCGACCAGGCGGGCGACGTGCTGATCGACATGATCGCCCGCACGTCCAACGGTCGCCTGACGGCGGCCGAGGCGCTGGGCCACAAGGAGTTCGTCATGACCAAGCTGTACCGGTCGGCATGAGCACGGTCACCCTGTCGCTGGAAGAAGCGTTGGGGCTGGCGGAGGCGGCACTGGTCAAGGCCGGTGTCGCCCCCGCCAACGCGCGGGCCACCGCCACCGCCCTGGTGGCGGCGGAGGTGGATGGACAGGCCGGTCACGGCCTGTCCCGCGTCCCCTCCTACGCGCTGCATGCGCGGGTGGGAAAGGTGGATGGCACGGCGGTACCCACGGTGTCGACGGCCGGCGAAGCCGGGCTGCGCATCGATGCCGGGCACGGCTTCGCCTATCCGGCGGTCGATCTGGCGATCGAGGGGCTGGTGGGGCTGGCGGCCAAGACCGGCATCGCCGCCGCCGCCATCCACCGCTCCCACCATTTCGGTCAGGCGGGGCGGCATGTCGAACGGCTGGCGGAGCATGGGCTGGTCGGTCTGGCCTTCGCCAACACCCCGGCCGCCATGGCCCTGCCCGGCGGGCGGCGGTCGCTGATGGGCACCAACCCCATCGCCTTTGCCGCCCCAATGCCTGGTCGGGCGCCGCTGGTCATCGACATGGCTTTGTCGGTGGCGGCCCGCGGCAAGATCATGGCCGCCAGCAAGGCCGGCAAGCCCATCCCCGAAGGCTGGGCCCTGGACGCCGACGGCAACCCGACAACGGATGCCAAGGCCGCACTCGGCGGATCACTGCTGCCCATCGGCGGGGCCAAGGGGGCGGCGCTGGCGCTGATGATCGAGGTCATCTGCGCCGCCCTGGTCGGCGGCAATTTCGGCTGGAACGCCAGCGGCTTCTTCGATGGTGACGGCGGCCCGCCCGATCTGGGCCAGTTGCTGATCGTGCTGGACCCCGGCCGTTTCGGCAGCGGGGGTTATGTCGGGCACATGGCGCAGATGCTGCTGACCGTCGAGGGTCAGGCCCCCGCCCGCCTGCCGGGCGACCGGCGGCTGGCACTGCGGGCCAAGGCGGCGGCAAACGGGGTGACCATTCCGGCGGCGCTGCATGCGGAAATAATGGCACTGGCGTGAGCCGTAGGTCAGGTCGAGCCGCAGGCGAGCCCTGACAGCATCGCTTGAAGCCTTTTCTGTCAGGGCTCGGGCTTCGCCCTCGACCTGACCTACGAATTCCAAGAGAGGCAATCATGCCCGATATCGTCATCACCGAATTCATGGACGAGGACGCGATCGCCCAGGTCCTGGCCGGCCGCGACGTCCTGTACGATCCCAAGCTGGTGGATCAGCCCGATCGGCTGGCCGCCGCACTCACCGACGCCCGCGCCATCATCGTGCGCAACCGCACCCAGGTACGTCAGGCGCTGTTGGACAAGGCGCCCAACCTGAAGGTCGTGGGCCGCCTGGGCGTCGGGCTGGACAATATCGACACGGCGGCTTGCGCCGCCCGCAACGTCAAGGTTCGCCCGGCCACCGGTGCCAACGACCTGGCCGTGGCGGAATATGTGATCACCGCCGCCCTGATGCTGCTGCGCAAATCCTGGTTCGCGTCGGCCCGCGTGGCGGCCGGCGAATGGCCGCGCACCGACCTGATGGGGCGGGAGGGTGCCGGCAAGCGGCTGGGCCTGATCGGCTATGGCGCCATCGCCCGGCTGACGGCGCAGAAGGCCCGCGCGCTCGGCTTCTCCATCGCCGCCTACGACCCGCACCTGCCCGAACGCCACCCTGCCTGGGTGCAGGTGGAGCGGCAGTCGCTGGACGCGTTGCTGGAAAGTGCCGATGTGGTCAGCCTGCATGTGCCCCTGACCCCGTCGACCACCAACATCATCAACGAAGCCGCCATCGCCCGCATGAGAAAGGACGCCATCCTGATCAACGCCGCACGCGGCGGCGTGGTGGATGAGGAGGCCTTGTGCGCCGCCCTGGTGGAGGGCCGCCTGGGCGGTGCCGCGCTGGACGTGTTCGCCACCGAACCGGTGACGGCTTCCTCGGGTGCCATGTTCCAGGGCGTGCCCAACCTGATCCTGACCCCGCATATCGCCGGCGTGACCGATGAGAGCAATGCGCGGGTCAGCGAGGTGACGGCCCGCGCGGTGCTGGAGGAACTGGGCGCATGAGTGACGCCGCCGCGCCATCGATGCAGGACAGGATGCAGCAGGCCCACGCCCTGGTGCCCGGCCTGATCGCCACCATCGTCGTGGCGCTGGCGGCCACCTACCTGTCCGACCATTACAATGCCCCCTCCATGGTCTTCGCCCTGCTGCTGGGCATGGCGCTGAACACGCTGCCGGGGGAGCCGCGCTATGCGCCCGGCATCATCCTGTCGGCCCGCACCCTGCTGCGTATCTCCGTGGCGCTGCTGGGCCTGCGCATCACCTTTGCGCAGGTGGGGGAACTGGGCTGGTCCACGGCGGCCATGGTGGTCTGTGCCGTGCCCCTGACCATCGGTTTTGGCTGGATCCTGTCGAAGCTGACAGGTGTGGGCGGGCGGTTCGGGGTGCTGTCGGGCGGCGCGGTCGGCATCTGCGGCGCGTCGGCCGCCATGGCCATCGCCGCCGCCTGGCCGCGCAAGGATAGCGAACGCGATACCGTCGTGGTCATCGCCTGCATCACCAGCCTGTCGACCATGGCCATGCTGGCCTATCCGGCCGTGGGCGGCTGGCTGGGGCTGGACCCGGTGGCGGCAGGACGGTTCTTCGGCGGGTCGATCCATGACGTGGCCCAGGTGGTGGGTGCCGGCTACAGCCAGTCGCCGCAGACCGGCGACACGGCGACGGTGGTGAAGCTGATGCGGGTGGCCATGCTGCTGCCCGTGGTCGTGGCCATCACCCTGCTGGCGGCGCGTGGGCGCAAGGCCGGGGATGGGGAGGCGAAGGTGACGCCCCTGCCCGGCTTTTTGATCGGCTTCGTCGTGCTGGCCTTCCTGAACGGCATGGGCTGGGTGCCCGGCGCGGTGAGCGGACTGCTGACGGAGGTTTCGCGCTGGCTGCTGCTGATCTCCGTGGCAGCATTGGGCATGAAGACCTCGGCCAAGGACATCATGGAAGTGGGGCGCACGGCCATCATCCTGGTGGTGGCGGAAACCGCCTTCATCGCGCTGTTCGTGCTGGGCTGGATCGAGCTGGTGGGGTAACGCCCCCCGCAAAAGTGGAAAATAATAAAGCTGGGAGGCAGGACCATGCAGCAGACCCAAGGGCCGGCACCACCGCCCGTCACCGACGGCTATCGCCGCTACGCGCTGTGGGTGCTGCTGGTCATCTATATCCTGAACTTCCTGGACCGGCAGATCGTCGCCATCCTGGCGGAGCCGATCCGCAACGAGTTGCATCTGGCCGACTGGCAGCTGGGCGTGATGACCGGGTTGGCCTTCGCCTTGTTCTATACGGTGCTGGGCATTCCCATCGCGCGGGTAGCCGAAAGCGGCAACCGGCCGCTGATCATCGCCGCCGCCGTGGGCACCTGGAGCGGCTTCACCATGCTGTGCGGCATGGCGCAGAATTTCGCGCAACTGGTCCTGTGCCGTGTCGGTGTCGGCGTGGGGGAGGCCGGCTGCACCCCGCCCGCCCATTCCCTGATCAGCGATTACACCCCGCGGGAGAAGCGGGCATCGGCGCTGGCCTTCTATTCCCTGGGCACGCCGTTGGGCGGCCTGTTCGGCATGGTGCTGGGGGGATTGATCGGCGATGCCTGGGGCTGGCGCATGGCCTTCCTGGTGGCGGGCGCGCCCGGCGTGCTGATGGCCGTGGTCGCGGCCCTGACCCTGCGTGAACCGCGCCGGCAGATGCTGGCCGCCGACCTTGCCGCAAGGCGGGCCGCCGCCCCCGGCCTGCGCGAGGCGCTGGTGGAATTGCGGGGCAAGCGTGCCTTCTGGCTGATCGCGTTCGGGGCGGCCATCAAGGCCTTCATCGGCTATGGTGCCGCGTCCTTCCTGGGTCCCTTCTTCTTCCGCAATCATGCCGCCCCGCTGGCGGAGATGGCGGAGGCCTTCGGGCTGGGCGTGGCCGGGTTCCTGGGCGTGGCCCTGGGCCTGATCCTGGGCCTGACCGGGGCGGTGGGCACCTGGCTGGGCGGGTTCCTGGCCGACAAGCATGGGGCCAAGGATTTGCGCGCCTACATGTCCATCCCGGCCGTGTCCACGGCGCTTGGTATCCCCTTCTACATGGTCGGGCTGACGGTGGAGGACACGACCCTGGCGCTGGCCATGCTGGCCTTCCCGCCCGTGCTGAACACGCTGTGGTACGGGCCGGGCTATGCCGCTGTGCAGGGGCTGGTGCGACCGCAGACCCGCGCCACGGCCACCGCCGTGCTGCTGCTGATCATCAATCTGGTGGGGTTGGGCCTGGGCCCGCTGGGGGTCGGGGCGGTGTCGGACCTGCTGAGCGGGCCGTTTGGATTGGGCCGGGCGGAGGGGGTGCGCTGGTCGCTGGTGATCTTCACCCTGTTCGGCTTCCTGGCTTCCACCCTATTCTGGATGGCGCGCAAGACGCTGCGGGAAGAAACGGTGAGTTAGAGTGGTTTCCGGGAAACCGGAAGCCACTCCGGCGGCGGCTGCCGCCGCGCCGCACGTGCGGCGTGAAGCCAAGCCGCGGATGCGGCGCCGGCGTTTGAGGAACGAAGGGTGGAGTGCAAGCATGACCGACCATATCCTGGCCATCGACCAAGGCACGACCGGAACGACGGTCATCATCTTCGACCGCGAAACCCACATTGTCGGCCGCGCCTATGCCGAGTTCACCCAGCATTACCCGCAGGCCGGATGGGTGGAACATGACGCGGCGGAGATCTGGCGGATCACCCTGGACACCGCGTCGCGTGCGATCAAAGCCGCCGGCATCGCGCCGCGCGACCTGAAAGCCATCGGCATCACCAACCAGCGCGAGACGGTGCTGGCCTGGAACCGGCATACCGGCGAGCCCGCCCACCGCGCCATCGTCTGGCAGGACCGCCGCACCGCCCCCTTCTGTGACGAGCTGCGGTCGCGTACCGAGGTGACGGAGATGATCCGGGCCAAGACCGGCCTTGTCATCGATCCATATTTCTCCGGCACAAAGCTGCGCTGGCTGCTGGAAAACGTGCCCGGTCTGCGGGCGGGGGCGGAAAAGGGTGACATCCTGTTCGGCACCATCGACACTTGGCTGATCTGGAACCTGACGGGTGGGGCCACCCATGTCACCGACCCGTCGAATGCCGCCCGCACCCAGCTGTTCGATATCCATGCCAGCGCCTGGGATGAGGAATTGCTGGCCCTGATGGATATGCCGGCCAGGGGCTTGCCGGAAGTCCGATCCTCTTCCGCCATCCTGGGCCACACCACCGAAGGCGGGTTCCTGGGCGTGGCCGGCATTCCCATCGCCGGCGTGGCCGGTGACCAGCAGGCGGCTTTGTTCGGCCAGGCCTGCCACGGACCCGGCCTGGCCAAGAACACCTATGGCACCGGGTCCTTCCTGCTGATGCATACCGGCGCCAGCACCTTGCGCGATCCCGGCCCACTGCTGTCCACCGTCGCCTGGCGCATCGGCGACCAGCCGCTGGAATATGCGCTGGAGGGGGCGATCTTCGTCACCGGTGCCGCCGTGCAATGGCTGCGCGACGGGCTGGGCCTGATCGGGGCAGCATCGGAGACCGAAGCGTTGGCCCGCTCCATCCCCGACAATGACGGGGTCTATTTCGTCCCGGCCCTGACCGGCCTGGGCGCCCCGCACTGGGATCCTTATGCGCGCGGCCTGCTTACCGGCCTGACGCGCGGCACCGGCCGGGCGCATCTGGCGCGGGCCGCACTGGAGGCCATGGCCTACCAGACCCGCGACGTGGTCCGCGCCATCGAGGCGCAGACGGGCATCGCGCTCACCGAGCTGCGCGCCGATGGCGGGGCCGTGGGCAATGGCTTCCTGATGCAGTTCCAGGCCGACCTGCTGGGCGTGCCGGTGGAGGTGCCGCGCATCGCGGAGACGACGGCACTGGGTGCCGCCTATCTGGCGGGGCTGGCCACCAGCGTCTGGAAGGACCGCGAGGAAATCCGCGCCACCTGGAAGCTGGCCCGCCGGTACGAACCGGGAATGAAGCAGGCGGAGCGTGATAGGCTTTACGATCGATGGACCAAGGCGCTGGAGAAGTCACGCGGATGGGCGGCATGAGCACGGGACTGGATCGCGCGGGCGGCTTGGCCCGGCTGGATGAAGGTTCCGAATGGGACATCGTCATCATCGGCGGCGGGGCCACGGGCCTGGGCACGGCCCTGGATGCCGCCGCGCGCGGGTACCGCACCCTGCTGCTGGAGGGCCATGATTTCGCCAAGGGCACGTCCTCTCGCGCCACCAAACTGGTGCATGGCGGCGTGCGCTATCTGGCCCAGGGCAATATCCACCTGGTCCGCCACGCCCTGCATGAGCGTGGGCGGCTGCTGGCCAACGCGCCGCAGGTGACGCGGCGCCAGGGCTTCGTCGTGCCCTGCTATCGCTGGTGGGACTTGGCGTTCTACGGCATCGGCCTGTTCGCCTATGACCTGCTGGCCGGGAAGCTGGGGCTGGGCCGGTCGCGTCTGCTGTCGCGCGCGGAGGTGTTGAAGCGGCTGCCCACGGTCCGGGACGAGAATCTGCGCGGCGGCATCCTTTATTACGACGGGCAGTTCGATGATAGCCGTCTGGCCGCCACTATCGCCGCCAGCGCCGCAGACCATGGCGCCACCCTGCTGAACTATGTCCGTGTCACCGGCCTGCTGAAGCAGGGCGACAAGGTCGCCGGAGTGACGGCGCGCGACATGGAGACGGGCACGGATTACCGGATCAAGGCCAAGGCGGTGGTCAATGCCGCCGGCATCTTCATGGATGAGATCCGGCGCATGGACCGGCCCGACCTGGATACGGGCCTGTCACTGAGCCAGGGCGTGCATCTGGTGCTGGACGCATCGTTCCTGTCTGGTGACGACGCCATCCTGATCCCCAAGACGGCGGACGGGCGGGTGCTGTTCGTGTTGCCCTGGCTGGGCCGTACCGTGGTGGGCACCACCGACACACCCATCCAAACGGCCAGCCTGGAACCGCACGCGCTGGAAAGCGAGATCGAATTCCTGCTGTCCCATGCCGCCCACTATCTGAAGCGCCCGCCGGCCAGGTTCGATGTGCTGTCGGTGTTCACCGGCATCCGGCCGCTGGTCAGGGTGAAGGGGGCATCCGGCACCTCGGCCGTGCCGCGCGACCATGTGCTGATGGTGGCCGACAGCGGTCTGGTCACCATCACCGGCGGCAAATGGACCACATATCGCGAGATGGCGGAACAGACGGTGGATGCCGCCGCCCGCGCCGGCGGCCTGGCCCCCGTTCCCTGCCCCACGGCTGGCCTGCACCTGCATGGCTGGAAGGAACGGGGCGGCCCCGCCGATCCCTTGTCCGCCTATGGCGCCGACGCCCCCCTGGTGCGGGCGGTGCTGGCCGAAAAGCCCGGCTGGGACGCACCGATGCATCCCAACCTGCCTTATTTCCTGGGCGAGGCCGCCTACGCTGTCCGCCACCTGATGGCGCGCACGGTGGAGGATGTGCTGTCCCGGCGCACCCGGTCCCTGCTGCTGGACGCCCGTGCGGCGGCGGAGGCCGCACCGGCCGTGGCGGCTATCCTGGCGGCGGAACTGGGGCGTGATGAGGCCTGGGTAGCGGCGCAGGTGGCGGAGTTCCGGGCGCTGGCGGCGGCGTCCGTCCTTTGACGGCTCAGCTCAACGTCACCGCATAGCACAGGTCGCGGGCATGGACGCGGCTGATGCGCCATTCGACCTTGCGGTCCTGAAGCGACAGGGCCACCCGGTCGATGCACAGGATGGGCGCACCGGCCGGGGCGGCCAGCAGGCGCTGGTCGTCCGCAGTGGCGATCTCCGCCCGCAATTCTTCGTTCGTGGAGACGATGTTGATGCCGAAATCCGTCTGGTACAGCGAATAGAGCGTATTGGGCAGTGGCATCCGTTCCTCGATCTTCGGGAACAGGGCTGAAGGCAGGATGATGGTTTCCCGCACCGTGGGCTTGCCATCGACCAGACGCACGCGGCTGATCTCCACCACCCTGCTGCCCTTGGCTAGGTCCAGCTTCTGCTGATCGGCGATGCGGGCGGCGCGGACCTTCACGCTCTGTTCGCCCATGCCGGGCGTCACCCGCTCGCCCCCTGCCCGCACCATGCGGAAGAAACGGAACAGTGAGCGTTCCTGGGTATTCTCGGCGATGAAGGTGCCCTTGCCCTGGTGGCGGACCAGCAGCTTCTCCGCCGTCAGCGCGTCCAGCACCTTGCGCATCGTGCCCTGGCTGACGCCCAGCTCACGTGCCAGTGCATGTTCGCTGGGAATGGCCTCCCCCGGCCGCCACACGCCTTCGGCCACCTTGGCGACGATGATGTCGTAGACCTGCCGGTAGAGGGGGCGGTAACCTGGAACGTCCATGCGGGGAAGGCATCCTGCGGAGAGTGGCCAAGACTTATATAAGATAAAACAGTTCCAAGCGAAATCATCAAGGATTTTGCCCTGAACGGTCGTTCAATGAACATGTTCCGTAGGTCAGGTCGAACCGGAGGCGAGCCCTGACAGGCGACAGTGCCAGCGAAGTGTCAGGGCTCGCCTCCGGTTCGACCTGACCTACGGTTCCTTTATCCCAACCCGCCGATGCAAGCGTATTTCAGCGTCGTGTAGTCGTCGATGCCGTGGCGGGAACCTTCCACGCCCACGCCTGATTCCTTGTGTCCGCCAAAGGGTGCCACTTCCGTGGTGATCAGCCCTTCATTGATGCCGACCAGGCCGTAATCCAGCCCCTCCATCATCCGGAACGCCCGCCCCAGGTCGCGCGTGTAGACATAGGAGGCCAGGCCATATTCGGTGTCGTTGGCCATGCGCAGGGCGTCGGCCTCCGTCTCGAACCGGAAGACGGGCGCCAGGGGGGCGAAGGTTTCGTCCCTGGCCACCAGCATGTCGGGCGTCGCCCCGGCGATCAGGGTCGGCTGGAAGAAGCTGCCACCCAGCGCATGGCGTGCGCCGCCGGCCATGATGCGCCCACCCTTGGCGACGGCGTCGGCGATATGTTCCTCGATCTTCGCCACCCCACCCATGTCGATCAGCGGGCCCTGGACCACGCCGTCGGCCAGGCCATCGCCCACTTTCATGGCGTTCACCGCCGCTGCCATCCGTTCCACGAACGCATCATGGATGCCCGATTGCACCAGGATGCGGTTGGCGCAGACACAGGTCTGGCCGGTATTGCGGAACTTGGCCAGCATGGCCCCAGCCACCGCCGCCTCCAGATCGGCATCATCGAACACGATGAAGGGCGCGTTGCCGCCCAGTTCCATGGACACGCGCTTCATATTGGCCATGGCCTTTGATGCCAGCGCCTTGCCCACCCGGGTGGACCCGGTGAAGGTGATCTTGCGCAGCAACGGATTCTCACACATCTCCGCCGCGATCTCCGACGCGGAGCCGGTGACGATGTTCAAAACACCGGGCGGAAACCCCACCTGTTCGGCCAGCACACCCACGGCCAGGGCCGAATAGGGGGTCTGGCTGGCCGGCTTCACCACCATGGTGCAGCCGGCGGCCAAGGCCGCCCCCAGCTTGCGGGCGATCATGCTGTTGGGGAAGTTCCAGGGGGTGATCGCACCCACCACCCCCACCGGCTCCCGTACCGCCAACAGGCGGCGGTTCTTCCAGGGTGACGGGATGACATCGCCATAGACCCGCCGCGCCTCTTCCGCGAACCAGCGGATATAGGCCGCACCCAGGGTCACCTCCCCCACCGCTTCGGCCAGCGGCTTGCCCATCTCCAGGGTCAAGAGCCGGCCCAGTTCCGCCTTGTTGGCCAGGATGGCGTCATGCAGCTTCATCATCAGGTTGGCACGGTCTGATGCCGTCCATGTACGCCAATCCTGGAAGGCCCGGTGGGCGGCGGCGATGGCGGCCTTCGTCTCTGCCCGGCCACCGCGTGGTATTGACCCCAGCACATCACCTGTTGAGGGATTGGAAACAGCGATGTCGGCCCCATCCATGGCATCCTGCCATTGGCCGTCGATAAGGCATTGCTGGCGCAGCAGCGGGTGGGAAATCGTCATGTCGGGGTTTCCTTCGGACCGTTGAACGGGCGCCCAGGCGCCCAAAATCGGACTGGACGAATATCTATTCCAACTCTTATATAAGATACAACTCTTGTCTTACCCAAGACCATGCGGTAGGAATGATGCAACCCCGCCAACAAGGGGAGCCGACAATTGAACAGGGAGGGAAATGACATGCAGCGTGCAAAGCATCTGACACGCCCGATGGCCGGCACGGCCCTGGCAGGCTTGGCCGGCACGGCGCTGGCCCTGGTGAGCCTGTCCGGCACGGCGATGGCCCAGGAAATCCTGCTGGAGGAAATCATCGTCACCGCGCAGAAGCGCGTGCAGAACCTGCAGGATGTACCGGTGGCCATCAGCGTGGTGACGGGCGATCAGCTGGAACAGGCCAATGTGAATTCGGCTGAGCAGCTGTTCCAGCGTGTGCCCACCATCACCTTCCGCAAGGGCAACACCAACAAGGACAGCGCCATCTCCATCCGTGGCGTCGGCACCATCTCGTTTGCCTCGGGCGTGGAACCGTCGGTGTCCACCGTCATCGACGGCGTGGTCTATGCCCGCGCCGGCCAGCAGACGGCCGATTTCCTGGACCTGGAACGCGTGGAAGTACTGCGCGGTCCGCAGGGATCGATCTTCGGCAAGAACGCGTCCGCCGGCGTGGTCAACATCACCACCCGGTCCCCCGGCGCCACGCCCAAGGGCTTTGTCGAGGGCTCGTATTACGAGGGCAACGAATACCGGCTGAAGGCCGGGGTTTCCGGCCCGCTGTCGGACAAGCTGTCGGGCCTGATCACCGGCTTCTTCAGCCATTTCGATGGCAACGGCAAGAACGTGTTCAACGGCCATGACGTCAACGGCTACGAGCGCTATGGCGCGCGCATGAAGCTGGAGCTGGAAGCGACGGAGAATGTCAGCTTCACGGCCATCGCCGACTATGCCAAGGGCAATGACAATGGCTATGCCGACAGCATCGGCACCGTCTTCGCCGGCGCCTTCAACGACCAGATCTTCAAGCCGTCGCTGGCCCCGCTGACGCCGGGTGCGAAGAACAAGGATATCGACAACGACCTGGACCCCAAGACGCGGGACAAGAATACCGGCGTCTCCTTGCAGGCCGATATCGACCTGGGCGATGCGTCCATCACGTCGATCACCGCCTATCGCCACTGGTACAATTACCAGCAGCGTGACGGCGATTTCCGCTCCGATGCACCGGCCTATGTCGCCACCGGTGTGGCGGCCAGCGATGCCCGCTCCCATGACCGCGGCGACCTGTCCTTCGACCAGTTCACCCAGGAACTGCGCATCGCCTCCAGCGGCCTGAACTTCATCGATTACGTGGCCGGGCTCTACTATTACACTACCAAGGAGGTGGACTTCTTCAACCGCACGGTCACCGCCTGTACCGCCACCACGCTGGCGGCGGTGAACGGGCTGCTGCCCTGCCGCGAGGGGGCATCGACCTATGTCACCCAACAGGGCAATGCCGATTTCACCACCAAGCTGAAGAACTATGCCGCGTTCGGTCAGGCGACGGTGAACTTCACCGACGATTTCCGCGCCATCCTGGGTGGGCGCTATACGGAGGACAAGGTGTCGTTCGATTTCGAACGCCGCTCCACCTCCGCCGCCGCCTTCGCCGGTGTCCGCCCCTATTTCGCGGCCAGCGGATCGACCAAACAGGACGGCATCTCCGGCAATGCTGGCATCCAGTACGATTTCGCCGACGACATCATCGGCTACGCCACCTACACCCGTGGCTACAAGGGCCCGGCGCTGAACGTGTTCTTCAACATGATCGCCACCGACACGCTGCCCATCTCCGAAGAAACGTCCAACGCCTATGAGGCCGGCCTGAAGACCCGCTTCCCCGAAGCAGGATTGATGCTGAACCTCGCCGCCTTCAAGACCGTCTATGACGGGTACCAGGCCAACAATCTGGAACTGGTGGCCGGCCAGGTGGTGACGCGCCTGACCAATGCCGGTTCGGTGTCCACCCGCGGTCTGGAGGCCGATTTCACCTGGGCCGCCACCCGCGACCTGGAATTCAATGGCGGCCTGTCCTACACCAAGGCCCGCATCGACAAATTCAAGTGCCCGACGACGACGCCGACCTGCGCCGACGCCATCAATGGCAAGCGCCTGCCTTTCTCCGCCAAATGGAAAGGGTCGGTCACGGCCGACTGGCGCCTGCCGGTGGACCTGCCCAATGGCGACCTGAACCTGAGCAACAGTGTCCAGTTCACCTCCAAGCAGGGGTTCGACATCAACCAGAACCCCAACGCGGTCCAGGACGGCTATGCCACCTGGGACGCGGTGCTGGCCTGGCAGTCGGATGACGACAAGTATCGCGTCTCGCTGATCGCCAAGAACATTACGGACAAACAGTACGTGATCCTGCGCATTCCCAATGGCACCGCCTTCATGCGCCAGATCACCCCGCGTGACGCCGAACGGTATTTCGGCGCCTCCGTCCGGGTCGGTTTCTGACTTGGGACTTCCCAACTACCAGCCTTTTCCACCCCCCGGCGCCACGTGCGCCGGGGGATTTTTTGTTGGGGGATAGCGTGTTTTCCCGCGACGGTCTGTGCTGTGGGGGTTCAGCAATATCTACCGTCACCCCGGCGAAGGCCGGGGCCCAAGTCGTAGAGCAAAGCGCTTGTCACTTGGGCCCCGGCCTTCGCCGGGGTGACGGTGGAAAGGGTGGCAACGGTGGTGCCCAAAGGTCTCGCAGCGGCCTCGCTTTCGCGAGGGGTAGGGAAAAGTGCAGGTGTTAACGCGACGTACCCACCATCCCCCTGAGCACCTTCTTGTCGATCTTCCCCGTGGCGCCCAACGGCATGGCATCTACGAACATCACATCGTCCGGGATCTGCCATTTCGACAGGCGGCCCTGGAAATGCGCCAGGATTTCCGCCGCCGTCGCCTGCGTCTCCGGTTTCAGCTGTACCACCAGCAAGGGCCGTTCGTCCCATTTCGGGTCGGGTATGGCGATGGCGGCGCACAGGGCGGCCTTGGGGTGGCTGGAGGCGATATTCTCGATCTCCAGCGAGCTGATCCATTCCCCGCCGGACTTGATCACATCCTTGGCCCGGTCGGCGATGCGCATATAGCCGTACTGGTCGATATCGGCGATGTCGCCCGTGTCGAACCAGCCGTCACCATCCAGCACCTGCCCGCCATCACCCTGCAAATACCCGCCAGCCACCACCGGCCCGCGCACCAGCAGGCGGCCCATCTGCGTCCCGTCATGGGGCAGATAGTCCCCGTCCTGGCCGCGCAGGGCCAGATCGATGCCCAGCGGCGGGCGGCCCTGACGGATGCGGTATTGCATCTGGGCGTCAAAATCCGTGCCCGCCAGTTCCGGCACCAGCTTGAAATGCGTGCCGATGGGCGAGGTTTCGGTCATGCCCCAGGCATGGCGTGCCTCCACCCCGTAATCATGCAGCCGGCGCAAAACCGCCTCGGGACAGGCCGCCCCGCCGATGAGCACCCGCTGCAGCGGCCCGAAATCCCCGCCATGGCGTTCCAGATGCTGGATCAGGGCCTGCCAGATGGTGGGCACGGCGGCGGCGAACGTCACCCCCTGCCCATGGATCAGGTCCAGCAGCGAGGCGGGGTCCAGCCGCGCCCCCGGCAGCACCAGCTTGCACCCCACGGCCGCCGCGGACAGCGGGATGCCCCAGGCATTGGCGTGGTACATGGGCACGATGGGCAGCGCAACGTCGCGCACCGACAGGCCCATGACGTCGGGCTGCAAACTCATCCACATATGGATCATGGTGGAACGATGGGAATAGAGCACGCCCTTGGGATTGCCCGTCGTGCCCGAGGTGTAGCAAAGGGCGGCGGCCTGGCGCTCATCGAAATCGCCCCAGGGTCGGCCATCATCGCTGTGCGCCGCGATCCAGTCCTCATATGCGATGGCCTGGGGCAGCCGGGAACGGTCCACGTCCCCCTCCCCGCACAGCAGCACGACATGCGTGACCGTCGGGCAATCGGGCAGCAATTCCGCCACCAGGGAGGCGAAGACCGGATCGGCCAGGATCACCCGGTCACCGGCATGGTTGATGATGAAGCGGATCTGGTCCTTGAACAGGCGCGGGTTCAGCGTGTGGCAGACGGCCCCCATGCCCATGATGGCGAACCAGGCCTCCACATGCCGGTCACTGTTCCAGGCCAGCGTCGCCACCCGATCGCCCAGACCGATGCCCAGCCCGCGCAGGGCCGTCGTCAGGCGCCGCGCCCGATCGCGCAATCTCGCATAATTGGTGACCGCCAGGGCGCCATCCGCCGATGCCTCCACCCGCCGCGTCACGACCGGCCGCGCCCCGTCCCAGCGCGCGGCATGGTCGATGATACGGTTCACGGTCAGCGGCCAGTCCTGCATCAGCCCGAGCATCCACATCTCCCTTTTCAGTGCGCCCTCATTTCCTTATTCCCAACCCGATGGCTGGACAGGGCGCTGTGTTAAGTCTTATATTAGATATAAGAGTTTCAAGAAACAGGAAGCCCACCGTCGGGCCTTGCCCGCCGCGCATGGGATGTTGAGGGAAGGGAACAAGATGCAATTGATCGAAACGGCGGGCGGCTTCGACCTGATCCTGGCAGGTCGGCCGCTTCTGCGCCACCGGCCTGACGCACCCTGCCTCTATGTCGGCCTGGGCGATCCGCGTGTGGAGATGTATCATGGCCATTTCGATATCGAGGATAATGTCATCGAGCGTGTGGGCCTGCGTCACGCCGCGGTCACGCACGACGATGCCATCCGCATTGCCCTGTCGATCGCCCCGTCCCTGCCGCCGCTGGTCATGCTGACCCTGTCGGGCGGGGTGCAGGATGCAAGCATCCGCATCGATGCCGTCGACCCATCCCTCAACCGCCTGTGGTTGCGTGTGGTGGCCGAGGATGGGGAGCATCTGTGGGGCGGAGGCGAACAGCTTTCCTATTTCGACATGCGCGGCCGGCGCTTCCCGCTTTGGACCTCGGAACCGGGCGTGGGGCGCGACAAGTCCACCCTGCTGACCTTCCAGGCCGACCAGAAGGGCAAGGCCGGCGGCGATTATTACAAGACCAACTATCCCCAGCCGACATACCTGTCGTCGCGCCGCTATGCCCTGCATATCGACACGACGGCCTACAGCGCCTTCGATTTCCGCAAACCCGATTGGCACGAGCTGGAAATCTGGGCCGCCCCGGCGGTGATCGAGCTGTGGGCGCGGGACAGCTTCACCGATCTGGTCACCGCGCTCGCCGACCGGTTCGGCCGGCAGCCGGCGCTGCCCGACTGGGTGCTGAAAGGGGCCGTCATCGGCCTGAAGGACGGTGCCAAGAGCTTCGAGCGGCTGGAGAAATATGCCGATGCCGGGGCGGCCCTGTCCGGCCTGTGGTGCGAGGATTGGGTGGGCTTGCGCATCACCAGTTTCGGCAACCGGCTGTTCTGGGACTGGAAATGGAACGAAACCCGCTATCCCGGCCTGGATGTGCGGATGAAGGAGCTGCATGAACGCGGCATCCGGTTCTTAGGCTATGTGAACCCCTATCTCTGCGTTGATGGCAGCCTGTACCCCGAAGCGGAAGCCGCTGGTTATCTGGCGAAGAAGCTGGATAGTGAGGAAACCTATACGGTCGATTTCGGGGAGTTCGATTGCGGCGTGGTGGATTTCACCAACCCGGCCGCCGCCGACTGGTTCGCCGAACGGGTGATCGGGCAGAACATGCTGGATTTCGGCCTGTCGGGCTGGATGGCGGATTTCGGCGAATATCTGCCCACCGATGTGCGCCTGTTCGACGGCACCGACGGCATGCTGGCCCATAATGCCTGGCCCGTGCTGTGGGCGGAGGTGAATGCCAAGGCGCTGGCCAGCCGGGGCAAGACGGGGGAGGCCGTGTTCTTCATGCGCGCCGGCTATAGCGGTGTGCAGCGCCATTGCCCCCTGCTGTGGGCCGGCGACCAGTCGGTGGATTTCAGCCGCCATGACGGTATCGGCACGGTGATCACGGCGGCCCTGTCGTCGGGCCTGCTGGGCAATGCCTATCACCATAGCGACATCGGCGGATACACCAGCCTGTTCGGCAATGTGCGCACGCCGGAACTGGTGATGCGCTGGTCGGAAATGGCCGCCTTCACCCCCTTCATGCGCAGCCATGAGGGCAACCGCCCGCGCGAGAATGTGCAGATCGATGAGGATGCGCAGGTCCTGGCGCATTTCGCGCTGATGACCCGGATCTATGTGCATATGGCACCCTATCTGCGGGCCCTGTCGGCGGAGGCGGTGGCCACGGGCCTGCCCGTGCAGCGGCCGCTATTCCTGCATTTCCCGGACGATCGGGCGACCTACGCGCTGCAGGAAAGCTATCTCTACGGTGCCGACCTGCTGGTGGCACCGGTGATCCAGCCGGGGGTTGACCGCTGGACCACCTATCTGCCCAAGGGGGCGGATTGGGTGGAGGTGTGGACGGGGGCCACGCATGCCGGCGGGCGTGAGGTGACGGTGGACGCGCCGCTGGGCAAGCCGCCACTGTTCTACCGCGCGGGGAGTGATTGGGCGGGGCTGTTCGCGGGAATCGCCAGGGTAACGTGAGGCGCCGTAGGTCAGGTCGAGCCGAAGGCGAGCCCTGACACCACTGGCACCGTCGCTTGTCAGGGCTCGCCTTCGGCTCGACCTGACCTACGTTTCTTCCCCAAAAGGACGCCCCCATGCGTTTCGGCCTTCACCGTACAATGCTGCTGGCGCTGGTCATGCTGGCCGGCATCCTGAACTATACCGACCGGCAGATCATCGCCGTGCTGAAACCCATGCTGGAACAGCAATTGGGCTGGTCCGATGCCGATTACGGCATGCTGGTCGCCCTGTTCCAGGGCGCGGCGGCCGTGGCCTTCGTCTTCGCGGGCTGGACCATCGACCGGCTGGGCTGGCGCGTCGGCAACCCGGCCGCCGTGGGATCCTGGAGCCTGGCGGCCATCGTCCATGGCATGGCCACCACGCTGGGCGAGTTCAAGGCGGTGCGCATCGCCCTGGGGGCGACGGAGGCCTTGGGCACGCCCGCCGCCATCAAGACCATCTCCCTCTGGTTCCAGGCGCGCGAACGGTCGCTGGCACTGGGCTTCATGAATGCCGCCGGCAATATCGGCGCCATCATCGCGCCGCTGATCGTGCCGGTGATCGCGCTCTCCTATGGTTGGCGGTCGGCCTTCTACATCATGGGCGGGCTGGGGCTGGTCTGGGTGGTGGCGTGGTGGGCGCTGACCCGCCTGCCCTATTTCCAGACGCCGCCGACACCGGCCGCGGTGACCGGCGGGGCGCAGGTGCCGTGGCGCACGGTGCTGCGCGACCGCCGCACCTGGGCGTTCGCCGGCGCCAAGGTGTTTTCCGATCAGGTCTGGTGGTTCCTGCTGATGTGGATGCCGGACCTGTTCACCCGGGTCTTCGGGCTGGACATGCGCAGCTTCGGCGTGCCGCTGGCCACCATCTATGCCATCGCCGCCTTCGGGTCGCTGACCGGTGGCTATGTGTCGGGCCGCATGCTGGCGGCGGGCATGAGCCTGAACAAGGCGCGCAAGCTGACCCTCCTGATCTGCGCGCTGCTGGTGCTGCCGGTGCCGCTGGTGCTGCTGGTGGAGAATTACTGGCTGGCCGTGGCGCTGCTGGGCCTGACCCTGGCCGCCCACCAGGGCTTCTCCGTCAACCTGTTCGCCATCGCCACCGACATCGTGCCCCAGGGCCGGGTGGCCACGGTGGTGTCGATCGGGGCGCTGTGCGGCAACCTGGCGGGCATGGCCATCCTGCAGGCAGCCGGCTGGGTGCTGGCGGCCGGCGGGTCCTACGCCCCGATGTTCGCGCTGGTGTCGGTGTCATATCTGCTGGCGCTGGGGTGGCTGCATCTGCTGCAACCGGTGCTGAAGCCGGCGGACGCGGCGTGATGCGGGGTCAGGCCAGGGCCACCCTGGCCCAGGCCTGATACGCCGCCTCGGCCTCGTCCGTTCCCACCTGCGGCAAAAACTCCGCGTCATACTGGGCGAAGCGGGGCAGATCGCCAGGGCCTAGCAACCCCACGCCCAGCCCGGCGGCGATGGCGGCCCCATAGGCCGTCGCCTCCTTCACCTTATGCCGGCGCACGGGCATGCCCAGCGCATCCGCCTGCAATTGCAGCAGCGGGTCGCTGGCACTGACCCCGCCATCGACGGGAAGGTGACCGGGCACCGTCAGCCCCGGCGTGGCCGCTACGGTATGGGCGATCTCGCGAAAGCGCAACGCGATGCCCTGCAGCGCCGCACGGGCGACATGGGCGCGACCGGCCCCCGCATCCAGCCCGGAGATCAGCGCGCGTTCATGGAAGCGCCCATGCGGCGCCCCCAGCCCCTGCAGCGATGGCCGCACCACCACGCCGCGCGTGTCGGACACCGATGCAGCAGCGGCCGACAGGACGGCCGCATTGGCGAACATACCCATCTCCTGGCACAGCCAGGTCAGGAAGGCGCCGCAGGTGATGACCATGCCCTCCACGCACCAGGACACCGCCCCATCCAGCCTTGTCATGGCCTGGATCGGCACGGTGCGGTGCGGGCTGATGGGGGTGTCGCCGGTCGATGCCATGACCACCCCCGACGTGCCATATGTCGCCTTCCATGCACCGGACGACAGGTCGCCATGGGCCAGCATCCCCGCCTGCTGGTCGGCCATCACCGCCGCCACCGGCACGGACACGTCGAACAGGGCCGGATCACTGGTGCCAATCGGCCCCCAACTGTCGGTGATGTCGGGGAACAGACCCGCATCCAGCCCCTGATGCGCGATCAGCGCCGGGTTCCACCCCGCATGGTCGGGATAACCGATATAACCCGACAGCCAGGCCGACCCGATATCGGTGACATGCGCTCCACCGCCGGTCAGCCGGTGGATGAGGTAACTGTCCAGCGTGCCCCAGCACAGCTCCCCCTGCCCCATGCGAGCCCGTCCGTCGGGCACCAGATCCAGTGCGGCCTCCAGCTTCGCGGCCGGCACCTGTGGCCACAGTGTGAAGCCGGCGGCGCGCAGCTGCTTGTACCGGTCCATGCCGCGCAGATCGCTCCACACCAGCACGGGCGCCACGGGCCGGCCCGTGGCCCGATCCCACATCACCGTGCTGGATCGCTGCGTCGTCACCCCGATGCCGGCCACATCGCGCATGTGCCGGCCGGCCTGTTCCAGCGCGCGGGCGATCACCGACCGGCAGATGGCCCAGACCTGCTCCCCATCCTGCTCCACCCGTCCCGGCGCCGGAAACGCGGACGGAATCGCCTGCTTGGCCCCGGCCAGCACCGTGCCGGCCGGATCGGCCAGCAGGGCGCGGGCACCGGTGGTGCCGCAATCGAGGGCCAGCAGCAGTTCAGGCATCGGGGATCAGGTTTCCGGGGTTCATCACGCCATTGGGGTCCATCGCCGCCTTCAGCCGGCGCAGCAGATCGACACCCGATGCCCCCAGGTCATGCGCCAGATACGGCTTGCGCAGCCGGCCGGCGCCATGATGATGGGCGACACCGCCGCCATGGCGGGCCGTGGCCTCCAGGATGCGGTGCCAGCATTCGAAATAGGCGGGTTCCATACGGGAAGTATCCTCGAACGTCGCGGCGAAGGAGAAATACAGGTTAATCCCGGACCGGTAGACATGGGAACTGTGGGCAGAGGCGTTGACCACACCTTCCACCCCGTTCAGCCCGGCGATGACGTCGTTATAGATCGCCCCGATCTGCGTCCAGCTGCCGGAAATTTCGGCCGTGTCGGCGACATAGCCGCGTTCGAACATGTCCTTCCAGGTCGGCACATGGTTGCGCCGGCGCAGCCACATCTCCGCCGCCTCCGCATCCCCCGGCTCCAGCCCGGCGGCCATCGCGATGGCGGCCACGGCGGGCAATTCCGCCTCCACCCGCTCGCGCGGCCCCTCATGCACCATCAGCAGCATGGCTTTGCCGTCGCGCTGGAAATCCTTGAACAGGCGGCGCACCTCGCGCCCATCATACTGGCGCATCACCGGAGGCTTCCAATCGGCCTGCGCGATGCGGCGCTGCGCCTCGAACCCCGCCTCCATATCCTGGGCGAAGAACACGGAGCATTGGCGGAAGGGGGCCGCCCGGCGCAGCGACAGGGTGACGCCGGTGATCACGCCCATCGTGCCTTCCGCCCCCATCAGGATATGGCGCAGGTCCGGCCCGGCCGCCGCGCGCGGCGCCTTGCCCAGGGTGACGATGTCGCCATTGGGCATCACCGCCTCCACCGCGTAGATCATATCCTCGATATTGCCATAGGCGGTGGAGAACTGGCCCGAGGCGCGGGTGGAGACCCAGCCGCCGACGCTGCTGATGCCGATCGATTG
Organism: Niveispirillum sp. KHB5.9; assembly: GCF_048066115.1. Classification (NCBI taxonomy): domain Bacteria; kingdom Pseudomonadati; phylum Pseudomonadota; class Alphaproteobacteria; order Rhodospirillales; family Azospirillaceae; genus Niveispirillum; species Niveispirillum sp. KHB5.9. Next base: position 734,562 of record NZ_JBLTYX010000001.1, read on the forward strand.
CGGCCAGTGCCCGATGGTCAACCCATGGGCCGCCACCGTCTCCTCCGCCAGCAACCCGTTCATCCCGGCATCGAAACCGGCCAGCAGGTTGGTCTCGTCGATGAAGCGCACCGACGCCATGCCGCCCATGTCCAGCAGGATGGCATCCGGCGTCGGTTCCACCCCGCCGCACACCCCGCTGCCCAGGCCGAACGGGATCAGCGGCACGCGATATTCGTTGGCCAGCAGTACCACCTGGCGCACATCCGCCACGCTTTCCGGCCGCACGACGACGCCCGGCACCGGCACCTGTTCCCCGCGCCAGTCGCGCAGATGCTTCACGCACCATTGGTCGAAACGCCGGGCGCGCACGGCTTCGGCGTCGCCCAGCACCTTGTCGCGGCCGATGCGTTCGGCCAGCAGGTTGGTGATGTTCATGGTTATTTTCCTCCCGCGTCGGGCAATAGGGCCCGCCGGCTGTTCCGGTCCAGTTGCAGGCAATGATGGATCTCGGCGGCCCGGCGGCGTTCGTCCCAGCCCAGCAGCCGGCCCATGGCATCGGCCGCCGGGGCCAAGGCGGCACGCCCCGCCTCTTTGTCGAACCAGGCCCGCGCACTGCGCCGGACCCAGTAATCCTCCAGCGTCGCCGCCCCCTCATGCAGGACCCCATGGCGCGCCTCTGCTGCCACGTCGTCGCCCCCGGCCCGCACCAGCATCGCCTCCGTGCCATAAAGCCGGTCCAGGCGGTCGTCGCCGTCCAGCACCCGCTCCCCCCCCGGCAAAGGCAGGTCGGCGGTCAGGCAAGGTTGCAGGCGCCGTTCCAACCGGACCGCCACATCATCGACAATGCGCGCCGCCATGGCGCGATAGGCCGACAGTTTGCCGCCGGCGATGGCGATGACGCCGCTGGGGCCGACCCACATCTCGTCCTTGCGGGAAACCTCAGTTGCCTTCTTGCCCGCCTCCCCGATCAGGGGGCGGATGCCGGCCCACAGGGCCACGATGTCCTGGTCGCGGATGGGCGCCACATCCATGGCCGCCTCCGTCGCGCGCAGCAGGTAATCGATGTCGGCGGCGCCGATCTCCGGCCAGTAATCGACGGTGGGATGGAAATGGTCGGTCGTGCCCAGATAGGTGAAACCACCGCGCGGTACCGCGAAGATGTTGCGCTTGTCCGGTGCCCGCAGGATCAGGGTCGATGAAACCGGTAGCAACGCACGCGGCAGCACCAGATGGATGCCTTTGGAGATGGCGAGCCGTCGCCCGCCATCTCCCGCCGCCAGCGCCCGGATCCCATCCACCCAGGGGCCGGCGGCATTCACGATAACCTTGGCCCGCACCCGCGCCGCCCTGTCCTCCCCCAGTAGGCTGGACCGGGCGACCAGGCCCACGGCCCGCCCGCCCTCCTCCAGCAACTGCTCCACCCGCGCATGGTTCAGCACCACGGCACCGGCGGCGGCGGCGGACCGGATATTGGCCAGGGTCAGGCGGGCGTCGTCGGTCAGGAATTCCGGATAGGCCACAGCGCCGTTCAACCGGTCACGGCGCAGATGCGGTTCCCGCCGTGCCAGCTCGTCCAGGCCCCAGACCTCATGCTGTTCCGCCGCCGGCACCCCGCCCAGCTTCTCGAAGCTCCACAGGGCGGCGCGCAGCTTGGCCTGCGTGGCCAGTGACGTGGTGGGGATGACGAACGGGGTCAGCCGGGCCAGATGCGGGGCGATGCGGCGCAGCACCTGACGCTCCGACGCGCTCTCCCGCACCAGGGCCACATCGCCCTGGGCCAGATAGCGCAGGCCGCCATGGATCATCTTCGATGACCGGCTGCTGGTGCCCGACGCGTAATCCGCCGCCTCGACCAGCGCCACGGACAGGCCGCGGAGCGCCGCATCGCGGGCGATACCGGCGCCGGTGATGCCGCCGCCGATGATCGCCAGATCAAAGGTTTCAGCTTCCAGCCGGGCGAAGCTGGCGGCACGCTCCCCCGCATTCAGGCTGGCCCCCATACCCATCCGTTCCTCCCGCCTTTGTCTTCTTGTCTTCCTCAGACGGTACGGGAATTGCGGGACCTATGGTGATGCGTTCTGGGAAACAGCCCTGTCCCGCCGCATGGCCAGCGCCGTCCACACCGCCCCGGCGAAATCCACCAGCCCGAACAGGACCAGCAGTCCCGGCGCCAGCCCCGTCAGCACCAGCCCGGCAAAGCTGGCCAGCACGATGACACGGGTGACGATGGTGATACGCTGGAACCCCACCCCTTCCGCCCCGGCATGGTAATAGAGGCCCAGATTGAACACGATCACCCCCAGCACCCGTATCCACGGCTCCTGCGTCGGTGCCAGCCCCAGCAGGCCCAGCAGCAGGTTGGGCACGAACAGCAGGGTCAGGCCGTTGGCCCCTAGATAAAGCGCGAACAGGCGGACGGATCGGGCGGCATGGGACATGGGTTCGTCTCCGGCATGGCAATTTTTGCCAATAGATGGCAAACTGACTGTCTGTTTCTGGATGGAGGTCGCGATGGCGACGATGAATGTCTCGGTACCCGACCGTATGCGCGACTGGGTCCAGTCCCAGGTCGACAGCGGCAACTATGCCAGCGCCAGCGACTATGTCCGCGACCTGATCCGGCGGGATCAACTGGTACAATTCATCTACGCCGATGCCGTCGCTAAGGTTGAAGCAGCCATTGCTGAGAGCATGGAAGATATTGCCGCAGGGCGCGTGACACCAGCAGAGGAGGTCTTCGACCGATTGGAGGCCAAGTATTCAGCAATGATCAAGGAGCGTAAGCAGGGGCGGGCACCGAAGACGAATAAGCCCTGACCCCCGCCCCCAGCGCCGCGACCCACAGCGCCAGCCCCAGATGCAGCCCGATGATCCTTGCATCGGTGTCCAGCAGGCCCGGCACCCGCGTCAGGGCGGCCACGACCACCCCCGCCATCGACAGGCCCAGCCAGAGCCGCCCCGGTCCCACCCGCATCAGCCGCACCGTCCCCGCCAGGATGAACAGGCTGGCAAGCGGTCCGACCAGCGCCTTCTGCCCCATCAGCGCCAGCCCCGCGACCAGCAGCACGGCGATGCCCAGCACCAGCGGCCAGCGCCGTCCGTCCGGCACCAGGAACAGGGCCGCCGCCGCGCTGGCGAAACCCACCAGCGCATAAAGGTCGGACGCCCCCTGGTGCAAGGCCGGCAGCCAATCCCCCTCCACCCCGCCGAACCGGGCCGCCCCCGCCGCCGACGGCATGGAAAGCGCCAGGATGGCGGCCCCCAGCAGGCGCACGCCCCCATTCCCACCCGGCAGCGTCAGCAGCACCCAGCCCGCCCACAGGCAGGCCAGGGCCAGGATCGCGTCACTCCCCGCCAGCAGCATCGGCTATCTCCCGCGTCATGACGGGCACCGGATGCGGGCCGCCGGGAACGGGGAGGCCCGGCGTGCCGGCCTGGTCGGGATGGCGGCGCAGATAGGCTTCCTTGATCTTTTCGGTATCGTCGCGGCTGCCATCATGGCTCCAGCCCGGCGGGCCGAACAGATAGAGGAACCGGTCCTTCAGGGACAACCCGCCCTGCGCCTGATCCTTGAAGATGCCGACAAATTCATGGAAGGCGATACGCAGCGGGTTGAAGGTGCCCAGATCGCGCACCAGCCCGAACCGCACCGGGTCTTGGTCCTGCTCCGGCACGAAGGTGCCGAACATCCTGTCCCAGATGATCAGGGTGCCGGCATAGTTGCTGTCCAGATAGCGCGGGTTTGACCCGTGATGCACCCGGTGGTGCGACGGCGTGTTCATCACCGCCTCGAACCAGCCAGGCATGCGCCCGATGGCTTCGGTATGCACCCAGAACTGGTACAGCAGGTTGAGGGAGGAGGCGAAGATCAGGATGGCCGGGTGGAAGCCCAGGAAGGCCAGCGGCAGCTTCAGCACGAACAGCCCCATGACCATGCTGCTCCAGGGCTGGCGCAGGGCCGTGGCATAGTTGAAATGCTGGCTGGAATGATGGACGACATGGCTGGCCCACAGCCAGCGGATGCGGTGCATGAACCGGTGCGCCCAGTAATAGCGCATATCGTCGATCAGGAAGCAGGCCAGGATCGCCCACAACGACGTGCCTAGGTCGAACAGCCGGTGATCATACACCCAGAACATCACGGCCGACACGCCACCGCCGATCAGCAGGCCCGACAGCATGGCGGCGAAGACCGACCCCACCCCCATGGCCATGCTGGCAGCACTGTCACGCGTCTCGTAATGCGCCTTCACCAGATGCAGGCGCATCAGCACCAGTTCCAGGACCAGGAGCAACAGATAGAGCGGACTGGCCAGGGTGGCGACGTCAGGATAGCTCAGATTGTCCGGCATCGTTTCTCCCCCGTTTCCTCGTTTTTTACTTCTGCGGCAGAGCCGCCAGCCGCTCCTGCCAATGCTCCGCCGCCGCCGCATCGGCAAAGACCAGACGGAAGGCGGGTGCGGTGAAATCGGCCAAGGTCAGGCTCAGGGCCCCGTCGCGCAGCGTCCAGCGCCGGATGCCACCCCGCCCCACCACCCGCGCCGCCCAATATCGCCCCATGGGCAGCAGCAGGCCGAACCGGTCGGCATCACCCAGATCGACCAGGGCCGAGAGCCCGTCACGCGACAGGGTCGCCCCCGCCGCACCCGCATCGGGCAATTGTTCCTGGAAGCGGCGAAGAGCGGTTTCGCGGTCGGCCAGGGGCGCAATGGCACTCTGGCCCAGCCAATGGTGCAGGGCGAGGATGAACAGCATGAACAGGCTGCTGCCCACAATCAGATAAAGAAGTGTCATCAGGTTCCGCCTCTGCAGCCCTGGCGATCATATTCGGGGTGGAGTGTTCCCGTTCTTGCCAAAAAATCATCACCTGATGCAGGACGCATCATGCATCAAGGCAGGATTGGTGATGTATGGTGGAGATAAGAAAATCAGCAAAGCACTTCGCCGGAAGAGCGATGGCGTAGGGGAGCAAGTGATATGGCGGACTTAAGCGGCCTGCTGGAAGCCCAGCGCCTGGCCGTGCTGCGCGATGGCGCGCCCGGCCTGAAGGAACGGCTGGCGGCACTGGATGGCTTGGCCGCCCTGGTCCGCCGGCATCTTGAGGACCTGATCGCAGCCGTCAGTGCCGATTTCGGCAACCGTCCCCGGCAGGAGACGGAGTTGGGCGAGTTGATGCCGCTGATGAACGGTATCCGCCATGTCCGCCGTCACCTGAAGGGCTGGATGAAGCCGCAGCGGCGTGGCGCCGGCCTGGCGTTCCAGCCGGCCAGCGCGCGGGTGGAATACCAGCCGCTGGGAGTCGTCGGCATCCTGGCCCCCTGGAACTATCCCCTGTTCCTGACGCTTGGCCCGCTGGTCGATGCGCTGGCCGCCGGCAACAGGGTGATGATCAAGCCGTCGGAACTGGCGCCCCGCACTGCGGAAATGCTGCGCGTCCTGCTGGGCACCCTGTTCGCCGACGACCGGGTGGCGGTGGTCGCGGGCGGGGCGGACATCGCGCAGGAATTCTCCCGCCTGCCCTTCGACCATCTGGTCTTCACCGGCTCCACCCGCGTCGGCCGGGCGGTGATGCAGGCGGCGGCAAGCAACCTGACGCCCGTCACTCTGGAACTGGGCGGCAAGTCGCCGGTGCTGATCCTGCCTGACTATCCGCTGGACAAGGCGGCGCGCACACTCGCCATGGGCAAGTTCTTCAACGCCGGCCAGACCTGTGTGGCGCCCGATTATGTGCTGGTGCCACGCGACCGGCTGGACGCATTCGCCCAGATCCTGATGGACCGGGTGCAGGCGATGTATCCCGCCATCAGCGGCAATCCCGATTACACCAGCATCATCGCCGACCGCCATCATGCCCGCCTGGTGGCGATGGTGGCCGAGGCGACGGCGGCGGGGGCACAGGCGATGCGCCATCGCGATCCGGGCAACGATGCCGCCCGGCTGTTCCCCCCCACCCTGCTGATCGACCCGCCGGTGGATTGCATGGCGATGCGGGAGGAGATTTTCGGCCCCATCCTGCCCATCATCCCCTATGACCGGGTGGAAGATGCGATGGCGTTCGTGAATGCGGGCCCCAAGCCCCTGGCGCTCTATTGCTATTCCGACGACAGCGCCCGGGTAGCGAAGGTGCTGGACGGCACCCGGTCCGGCGGCGTCACGGTGAATGCCACCATGCTGCATGTCGGGCAGGAGGATCTACCCTTCGGCGGCGTGGGGGAAAGCGGCACCGGCGCCTATCACGGCCGTGAAGGGTTCCAGCGCCTGTCCCATGCCCGCGCCGTGCTGCGCGTGGGGCGCTTCAACCAGTCGCATCTGGTGGCGGCCCCTTATGGAAAGATGACGCAATGGGTGACGCGACTGTTCATCGGGGGCCCATCATGAATCTGCGCCGCCTTCAGCATTTCGAGGCCCTGTACCGCCTGCAAAGCTTCGCCCGCGCAGCGGACGAGCTGGCCATCACCCAGTCGGCATTGAGCCGCAGCCTCCAGAAGCTGGAGGAGGAGCTGGGGGCGGTCCTGTTCGACCGCACCACCCACTATGTCCGCGCCACCGATGCCGGCGACCGGCTGATCCGGCCCGTGCAGGATGTGCTGGCCGCGACCGAGAACCTGGACAGTGCCGCCAACCAGCTGAGCCGGCCGGGGTCGGGCAATGTGCGGGTCGGCGTCGGTCCCTATCCGATGCAGCCGCTGCTGACCCGCGCCATCGGCCGGTTCGGTGCGGCCCATGGCGGGGTGCGGGTGACGGTGACGGGGGGCACGGCCGATGTGCTGTTGCAGGGGCTGGTCGACCGGTCGCTGGACCTTGTGGTCTGCGATATCAGCAAGTTCGACGGGTCGGCCTATGCCGACGAGGTGGTGGTGACCGCCCTGCCGCGCGAACCGCTGATGCTGGTCACATCCGCTGCCCATCCGCTGCCCGAGGGGCGGGAGCGGCGCGATGCGGTGGTGGAGCGGCCCTGGGCCCTGCCCCGACCGGCGCCGGGCAGCGAGCATCGCTTCGCCGCCCCCATACGCGCCCGCATCGCCCAGCGCAGCTTTCCCAATTACGAACTGGACAGCACCTTGGCCTGCCTGGAGGTGGTGCGCCAGGGCCCGGCCATCACCGTCGTCCCCCGTTCCCTGGCGCTGTCCGCCTGCCGCGACGGCGATCTTGTGTCCTACGCGATGCCGGCGGGGGAGCAGACCAATGACGGCATCCACCTGCTGCGCAACCGCAGCCAGAGTGCCGCCGTCACCGCCTTCGTGAGGATGCTGCGCGAGACGGCGCAGGCGCTGGTGGCGGGGTGACGGCGCAGATCATGGGGCCGCCGCCGCCAGATCCCGCAGATCATCGATCAGTGCGGTGACCCGTTCCGGGTCGGCATCCCAGGCGAACATGAAGCGGGCAGCACCGCCGATGAAGCTGTAGAAGCGCCAGCCGCGTTCCCGCAATCCGTCCAGCATCGCGATGGGGGCCGTCAGGAACACGGCATTGGCCTGCACCGGATAGGCGGCGACCACCCCTTCCAGCCCGACAATCGCCGCCGCCAGCCGGGTGGCGCAGTCATTGGCGTGGCGGGCATTGTCCAGCCAGGCGCCGCTTTCCAGCATGCCCACCCAGGGGGCGGCCAGGAACCGCATCTTCGACGCCAATTGCCCCGCCTGCTTGCAACGCCAGTCGAAATCCAGGGCCAGGTCGCGGTTGAAGAACAGGATCGCCTCCCCCACCGCCATGCCGTTCTTGGTGCCGCCGAAGCACAGCACATCCACCCCGGCCTTCCAGGTGATGTCGGCCGGCGCGCAATCCAGTGCGGCACAGGCATTGGCGAAGCGGGCGCCGTCCATGTGCAGGCGCAGGCCCAACTCGCGGCAGACCCGGGAGATGGCCTGGATTTCCGCAATGGAATAGACCAGCCCCGTCTCCGTCGGCTGGGTGATGGTGACGGCGCGCGGCTTGGGAAAATGGATGTCCGACCGGCCGGTGGCCAGGGCGCGCACGGCGTCGGGCGTCAGCTTGCCGTCCGGCGTGGGCGCCACCAGCAGTTTGGACCCGTTGGAGAAGAATTCCGGCGCCCCGCATTCATCCGTCTCCACATGGGCCGAGGATGAGCAGATGACGCTGTGATAGGACTGGCACAGCACCGCCAGCGCCAGCGAATTGGCCGCCGTACCGTTGAAGGCGAAGAACACCTCGCAATCGGTCCCGAACAGGGTGCGGAAGGCGTCGGAAGCGCGGTCGGTCCACGCATCTTCGCCATAGGCCGGCACATGGCCGGCATTGGCCGCTTCCATCGCGGCCCAGGCGGGCGGGCAGATGCCGGCGTAATTGTCGCTGGCGAATTGCTGGGGAAATTGCTGCATGTCCGACGTCCCTTCCGGCTTGTGACTGCCTTCGAGTGACGTGACGACGCGCGTGGGCTTCCCGTTTTTTGCCGGTCCGGCCACATCCCTCCTTATCGGAGGCACCACCTTGCCCGGGAGCAGGTTGGTGTCGGGCGTCGGCCCGACTCTCGATGCATGGACAGGTGAGTAGCCGGACGCCGCCGGATTGGCAAGCTGCGAAATTCTCCAATCAGGCATGCATCCCGATTGGAGAATAGAGTCCTGATTGGGACGGATATTTAAGAAGCCAGCCGCTCATCATGCAGGGAGAGAAGCGACTGCATCAGTTCCTCGTCGGCACTGGACATGATGCCCAGCACCTCCGCCTCCTCACACCCTTCCGCCACCAGATAGGCATGGCCCATGGTGCTGTCTATATAGATGGATTGCCCCTGCTCCAGAATGACGGGATCATAGAATTCTGTATTCACCACCACCCTCCCCTTCAGGACGAAGATGAATTCCTCACCGGAATGGTGGACGAGCTGGCCGAATTGCTTCGACGTCTTGGCCCTGATCTTGGTCAGAACCGGTATCATCCGCTTCCGGCGCAGTTCCGTGCACAGATAATAATAATCGTAATTGTCGGTTTCCACCCGAACCGCGCGATCCAGGTCGCCGAAGCTGCGCCGCGCCGTCACGGCGGCGGGCGACGGGTCCCCCTCCGGCTCGGCAAACAGCTCCGACATGCGCACGCCCAGCCGCCGGCTCAATTGCTGCAATTTGTCATAGGTCAGGGTCAGGCGGTCATGCTCCACCTTCGACAGGGTAGAGACCGGAATCCCGCTTTTCTCGCTCATTTCCTTGAGAGTCCAGCCTTTGCGGGAGCGCAGGCCGCGCAGCAACGCACCGAGGGTGGGAAGAGCGGAGGACAAGTGCAGATACTCCATTGACGAATTTTCTGATCAGGATCATATTGTCCCAATCAGGACAAACATGGCAACTTAGCCAGGCAATTCTATTGCCAACCGGCCGACAGGGCAATCAGCAAGCAAGGCCCGTCCCCGTGGCGGCACCCCGAACAATGGTGATCGAGTAATGGCACGACTGCACATGACGGTCGCGACCGAACGGTTGCGTCTGGCCCAACCCTTCCGCATCTCCGGCTATGTGTTCGAACATTCCGACGTCGTCGTCGTGACCCTGTCCGACGGGGAATATCAGGGCCGCGGTGAAGGCGGCGGCGTGTTCTTCCTGGGCGACGATGTCGCCCACATGACAAGCCAGCTCGCCGAAGCCAGCACCGCCATCGAGACCGGGGTGACGCGCAGGGAACTGCGCCATATCCTGCCGCCCGGTGGTGCGCGCAATGCCGTGGATTGCGCCCTGTGGGAGTTGGAAGCGGCACGCAGCGGCCGGCCGGTCTGGGAACTGGCCGGGCTGGCGGCTCCCAAGGCGCTGCGCACCACCTTCACGCTGGGCGCCGATACGCCTGAAGTGATGGCCCAGGGCGCGCGCAACTATGCCGATGCCAAGGCCATCAAGATCAAGCTGACCGGTGACCTGGCCCTGGACATCGCCCGAGTCCGGGCGATCCGTGCGGCGCGGCCCGATGCCTGGCTCAGCGTCGATGGCAATCAGGGCTTCACGGCCGACCAGCTGGACCCGCTGATCGCCGCCCTGCAGGCGGCCGGCGTCGCCCTGCTGGAACAGCCGCTGGCCCGCGACCGCGACGCCGACCTCGAAGGCTACCGTTCCCCCATGCCCATCGCCGGGGATGAAAGCATCGTGTCGCTGTCCGACATCGCCGGCGCCGTCGGTCGTTTCAACGTCGTCACCATCAAGCTGGACAAGTGCGGCGGCCTGACCGAGGGGCTGCTGATGGCGGCGGAGGCGAGGAAGCTGGGCCTGGGTGTCATGGTCGGCAACATGGTCGGCACCAGCCTGGCCATGGCCCCCGCCTTCATCCTGGGCCAGCTTTGCGACATCGTCGATCTCGACTCACCGATCTTCCTGGCCCGCGACCGCACCCCAGGCGCCGTCTATCGCGATGGCGACATCCATGTCGGTGGAGAGGTTTGGGGCACGCGTGACGCAGCGGATCGGAAAAATCTTTGACACATAGTGAAATTGGAAAATAATGTTCCAAATAGGATGATGTCGACCCAAACAAGCCAAAAGGCGCGAAACCGGGTCAGAAACGGGAGAGTTTCATGGGGATGCTTCGTAATACGCTGCTGCTGGCCACCGGTATGATGGCCGTCACCGCACCGGTCCTGGCGCAAGGCCAGCCGACCGCATCCTCCGGCATCCTGCTGGAGGAGATCATCGTCACGGCCCAGAAGCGCCGGCAGACGCTGATCGATGTGCCGCAATCGGTGTCGGTGGTCACCGGCGCCACGCTGGAAAAGCAGCAGGCCAACACCATCCAGGATTACCTGCAGCTGGTGCCTGGCCTGCAACTGGCCCAGGACACGCCCGGCCAGGGCCGTCTGGTGATGCGCGGCGTCAATACCGGCGGCGTGGCATCGACCGTGTCGGTCTATATGGACGAGACGCCGTTCGGCTCCTCCACCGCCCTGGCCAATGGCGCCATCCTGGCCGGCGATTTCGACACGTTCGACATCGCCCGGGTGGAGGTGCTGCGCGGACCCCAGGGCACGCTCTATGGCGCCAGCTCGCTGGGTGGTGTGCTGAAATACATCACCAACGAACCCGACACGGACGGGGTGGAAAGCCGTTCGCGGGTAGGTGTAGAGACCACGAAGGGCGGCGACCTGTCCTATTCCGGCAATACGCTGGTCAATATGCCGATGGGCCAGGATTTCGCCGTGCGCGCATCCGGCTATTACCGCAAGACCGGCGGCTTCATCGACAGTATCGGCACGGCCGGGTCGGACCGGGAAAACAACATCAATGACAGCCAGAGCTATGGCGGCCGGGTCTCGGCCCTCTATGCCCCGGACAACGGCTTCTCGCTGCGGCTGACCGCCCTGTTGCAGGACATCAAGGCCGACGCGCCCAGCACGGTGGAGAGCGATCACGAAACCATCGCCATGCTCTATGGCCGCCCCACCTTCTCGCAGTTCATCCCGTCCTTCCGCGATATAAAATACCGCGTCTATAACGGCACGGCCAAGTACGAGGCGGGGTTCGCCGATATCCTTTCCTCCACCAGCTTCTCCTCACAGAAGCAGGCCAGCCGCACCGACCTGACCCATAACCTGTCGGGCCTGATCAACGGCGTCTTCGGCACGCCCAACGAGATTTATCTGGGCCAGGACACCAATGTCGAAAAATTCACCCAGGAACTGCGCCTGACCTCGTCGGAGGCGGGGCCGTTCGAATGGCTGGTCGGCGGCTATTACGTGCATGAGAAGGCGTTGATCCGGCAGGGCTATTTCGCCGTGCAGCCCGGCACGCTGAACCCGGTCACCAGCCTGCCGCTGCTGGCCGATGTGCAGTTGCCCTCCAAGTACGAGGAATTCGCCGGCTTCGCCAATGCCACCGTGCATCTGAACGAACAGGTCGACGTCGATTTCGGCGCCCGCTACAGCCATAACCGGCAATCGGCCAGCCAGACCACCGACGGCGTCCTGGCCGGTGGTGCGTCGGCATATCCCGACATCCGGTCGTCGGAAAACGTCTTCACCTTCTCCGCCGCCCCGAAATACAAGATTTCGGAGAATGCGTCGCTCTATGTCCGCGTCGCCAAGGGCTATCGCCCCGGCGGGCCCAACCCGCTGCCGCCGACGGCACCGGCCGATGCGCTGCGCCAGTTCGACAGCGATACGCTGATCAGCTACGAAGCCGGCGCCAAGATGCAGTCGCCGGACGGCATGGTCAGCGCCGAACTGTCGGTCTTCCATCTGGACTGGCGCGACATCCAGCTGATCGCCGTGGTTGACGAGTATGGCATCAACATCAATGGCGGCAAGGCCAAGAGCAATGGTGCCGAAGGTACCGTGACCTTCCGACCCATGCGGGGCCTGGAACTGTCGGCCAACGCCGCCTATACCGACGCCAAGCTGCGTGACGACACCACACCGGTCATCGGCGGCCTGGACGGTGACCGCCTGCCCTTCACGCCGAAATTCACCGCGGCGCTGAATGGTGATTACAGCTGGGACCTGACGGGCGACATCACCGCGTCGGTGGGCGGGTCGGTACGTTTCCTGTCCAAGCAATATGGCAGCTACGACGCCGCCTATCGCACCGCCAACGGCCATCAGCGGCAGTTGCCGTCCTATGAGGTGATCGACCTGCGGGCCGGGCTGGATTTCGGCAGTTTCGCGCTGGATGCCTATGCCAAGAATATCGGCAACAGCAAGGGCCGCACCTCCACCGGCTCACGCATGGCCAATGGCGGGCCGGTCAATCCGGGCGGGGCGCTGGCCACCGGCATCATCCGTCCGCAAAGCTTCGGGCTGACCCTGTCGACAAGCTATTGACGTAGGCGCGGCGGATGGCGGTCCTTAACCAGGATCGCCATCCACGCCGCAGGAGACAGCATGCCCGACGCCACCGACCTCCATCGCCGCCTGCTGACGCTGGATGCCCATCTCGACACGCCCATCCATTTCGCACGGCCGGGCTGGCATTTCGATGAGCGGCATGAACTGGCCGATGATGTCGCCCAGCTGGATATGCCGCGTATGGAAGGCAACCTGTCCGGCGGCTTCTTCGTCATCTATACGGCGCAAGGACCGTTGACGGACGAGGCCTATGCGGCGGCCCTGGCATCGGCCCGCCGCCGGTCGCGGGAGATCGACGAGACGCTGGCCCGCTTCGCCGACCGGATCGGGCCGGCCACCACAGTTGCCGATGCCACGCGCCTGCATGGTGAAGGCCGGATGGTGGCGTTCCGCAGCATCGAGAATTGCTACCCGATCGGCGAGGATCTGGGCCTGCTGGCGGAATTCCACGGCCATGGCGTGCGCATGGCCGGACCGGTGCATGTGCGCACCAACCAGCTGGCCGACAGTTCCACCGACATGCCCCGCTGGAACGGGTTGAGCCCCTTGGGCGAGGCCTGGGTGGCGGAGATGAACCGGCTGGGCATGGTGATCGATGCCAGCCACGCATCGGACGCCGCCTTCGACCGGATGCTGGAACTGTCCAAGGCGCCCCTGGTCCTGTCCCATTCCGGCACGCGCGGTTTCTACGATCATCCGCGCAACCTGGATGATGACCGCATCCGGGCGCTGGCGGCCAGGGGCGGGGTCATCGGCTTCACCACCATCTATCTGTCCGCCATGCACATGTCGGCGGAACGGGCCGGCCTGTTCCGCACCATGGGCCATATCGGCGACCTGTCGGTATCCGAACAGCTGGACCTGGCCCGGCGCTGGAACGCGCTGGACGCCACCGCGCCGATGTGGCGGGCGGATTTCGAGGATTACATGAAGGCCCTGCTGCACACGATCCGCGTGGCCGGTATCGACCATGTCTGTTTTGGTGCCGATTGGGACGGTGGCGGCGGGGTCGAGGGTTTCCGCGACGTGACCGCCCTGCCCCGCGTCACCGAACGGCTTCTGGCCGCCGGCTTCGACGAGGCGGATCTGGAGAAGCTGTGGAGCGGCAATCTGTTGCGCGTTCTGGCAGAAGCCGGCTGACGGCGCTTTCGACAAAGATACGGAGAGACAGATGACAGTCCAGGCCCGGATCGAGCCTGCGGCGCTCGACGCGCTTCTGGCCCCCTATGACACCACCAACGCGCCGGGTTTCGCCGTGGGCGTGGCGCTGCAGGGCAGGCCCGTTTATCGGCGCGGTGTCGGCATGGCCAGCATCGAACTGCCGGTCACCCTGTCGCCCGGCATCCGCATGCGCATCGGGTCCACCAGCAAGCATTTCTGCGTGCTGGCCGTCATGCTGCTGGCGGAGGAAGGCAAGCTGTCCATCGATGACAGCGTGCGCCGCCACCTGCCGGAACTGCCGGCCTGGGCCGACATCATGACCGTGCGCCAGCTGATGGCCCATACCAGCGGCATGCGCGACAGCCTGGACCTGCTGCTGCACAGTGCCGGTCCAGGCATGGTGACGCCGGCCGATTTCCAGCTGCGGATGCTGGCGGCCCTGGACAGCGTCAATTTCGTGCCCGGCGCCAGCTGGAGCTATAATAATGGTGGCTATATCCTGCTGGCCGAAATCGTGACGCGGCTGGGTGGGCAGGAGTTCGGTGCCTTCCTGCGCGAGCGCATCTTCGAACCGGTGGGCATGCATGACACGATGGTGCGGGCGCTGGACACCGACCTAGTGCCCAACAGCGCCACTCTGCATGTGCCCAGCCCCACCGGCGGCTATGTGCGCGGCGTGTTCGGCTCCCCCATCGGCGGGGAGGGCGGCATCGTCTCCACCGTCAATGACATGCTGCTCTGGCTGAAGCATATGAGCGCGCCGGTGGTCGGCAGTGCGGCCACATGGGCGGCGATGCGCACCCCGCACGCCACCCATGGCTACGGCCTGGGTCTCAGCATGACCAAGCATCGCGGGCTGGACACCGTGCACCATGCCGGTGCGGTCGTCGGCGGTTCCAGCCAGATGATCAAGGTGCTGGGGCCTGAGCTGGATATCATCATCATGTCCAACGGCCGCAACAGCCTGGAACTGTACAAGCTGATCGACGACATCATCGACCGCTGCCTGCCTGGATTGCCACCCCTGCCGGAGGATTTTGCCGCCAAACCCGTGGCCGGCGATTATTACAACCGCGACACCGGCCGCAAGCTGACCCTGGTGGCGCATGAGGGCAGGCAGGCCATCCGCCTGGGCGGCATGACCCTGCCGGCCAAACGTGACGATCAGGGCTGGCTGAGCATGCCCATCGTGCCCACCGACATGCGCCTGCGCCCGGCAAGCGACGGGGCGTCGCTGGAACTGACGGAGTTCGGGCAGCAGGAGCTGCTGCTGCGTGTCACCCCAACCGAAGGGCAGGATGCCGCCACGATCCTGGGCGAGTATGACAGCGCCGCCGCTGGCATCACCGCCAGCATCGCCCGGAACGGGGAAGAGGCGCCGCGCCTGACCCTGCGCAATGAAGTCGGGTCCTTCATCTACAACCTCACCCCTGTGGCACCCGATCTTTGGGAAGCGCGCGGCGCGGGACCACTGCCATTGGCCGCCACCCTGGAATTCGCCGGCAACGGCTTCCTTCTCACCACCGGCCGCACCCAGCGCCTGGGCTTCGAGCGCCGCACATGAGCCATCCCGGTTTCCCCTCCCCGGCGCGGGCCCGCTATGCCCTGCTGGCCCTGTCGATCCTGGGCTTCTTCTTGTCCATGGACATCACACTGACCACGCTGCTGATCGAGCCGATGAAGCGTGACATGTCCCTGACCGACCTGCAGGTCGGGCTGTTGCAGGGCACAGCCTTCGGACTGGCGCTGGGCATCGCGTCGATCCCCAGTGGCCGGCTGATCGACCGGAAGATCCGCACGCGGCTGCTGTTCTGGGGCCTGGTGTCCTGGATCATCGCCATGGTCATCACCGCCCTGGCGCCCAACTTCCTGTCGCTGGTGGTGGGCCGCGTCATCCTGGGCGCCAATGCCGCCCTGCTGGTGCCCGCCGCCTTTTCCCTGGCCGCCGATCTTTATCCGCCGGACCGGCGGGCGGTGGCGACCAGCCTGCTGGTGGTGGGCCAGGCCGCCGGCCAGGGCATCGGCATCCTGGCCGGCGGCCTGGCTTTCGATGCGCTGACCCGCTGGCATGGTGCCGATCCCGGCCTGCTGTCCGGGCTGCCGCCCTGGCGCCTGCTCTATCTGGCCGCCGCCATGCTGGGCGGGGTCATCCTGCTGATGCTGGCCCCGGTGCGTGAGCCGGCGCGCCAGGAACAGCATGACCAGAGCGGCAAGACGTCGGTGGCGCTCAGGGAGCTGTGGCAATATCGCGGCTTCCTGCTACCGCTGATCATCGCCTTGCTGCTGAGCCAGGTGACGATCCAGGCGGCATCGGTCTGGGCCACACCCATGCTGATCCGCAATTACCACCTGACGCCCGGACAGTTCGCCGGCTGGTTGAGTGCCGTGCTGCTGGTCGGCGGCATTGCCGGGGCCGGCGGTAGCGGCTGGCTGGGCAAGCTGGGCCAGCGCCATGGCGGGCGGGCCGGGGTGCTGGTGCCGGCCGTGGTGGCGGCCCTGGCAATAGCACCCTTGTCGCTGTTCGGCATGGCGCCGGGCGTGCCGATATTCGCGGCGATGCTGACGGCGCATATCTTCGCGGGTGCCGTCGTGGCGACATTGGGCGTCATCGCCATCACGCTGAACATCCCGAACGAGGTGCGGGGACTGGCACTGGGCACCAACACCCTGCTGACGGCGATCTTCGCCAGTGCCACGGCCCCGCCGCTGATCGCCCTGGTCAGTTCCACGCTGGGCGGCGAGAGCCGGCTGGGCATCGCCGTCGCCGTCCTGTGCGCGCCCTGCGCCATCGGTGCCGCCCTGTCCTTTTACCAGTCGATCCGGTTCTTCCGGCGTGCCGGCGCGTGATCAGCCTGTTTCCCAGATGCCGCTGATCCCGCGCACGCCGTCGCGCCGGTCCAGTTGCACGATCACATCCACGACGCTGCGCGCATAGGCGATCGTGTCCTGGACCGACAGGTTGAACCCGGCCTGCATCACCATCAGGGCCAACTGCTGCAGGGCGCCCTGCGGGCTGTTGGCGTGGATGGTGCTGACGGAGCCGGGATGGCCGGTATTGACGGCGCGCAGGAAGCTCACCGCCTCCTCCCCGCGCAATTCGCCCAGCACGATCCGGTCGGGCCGCAGGCGCAATGATGCCTGCAACAGGTCGTTGGCGGTTACCCGCGCCTCCCCCATCTCCCCCTTAACCGCGACAAGGCCCAGGGCGTTGGGGGTGGACAGGGTGATCTCCGGCGTATCCTCCACCACCACCAGCCGCTCCTGCTCCGGCATCTGGCGCAGCAGCGCGTTCAGGAACGTGGTCTTGCCGGTGGAGGTGCCGCCGCTGACCAGGATGGTGCGCCGCGCCTTGATGGCGGCGGCCAGATAGGATGCCGGGTCCTGCATCGGGTCCCGCCCCCGCCAGCCATCATCCGTGACAGGGGGCAATGCCGCATAGGCCGACAGCGGCACATCGACCAGCCGGTGGCGGCGGATGGCCATGGCCCAATGGCCACGCGTGGCGGATGGAGCCACAAACTGCACCCGCGCCCCGTCGGGCAGGCGGCCGGACAGCAGCGGCTGGTTGCGGTTGATCCCCTGGTTCGACAGGCGCGCCGCCTGTTCGGCCAGACGGCGCAGCAACTGGTCGTCGATGCGGCTGTCCAGGTGGCGGAGCATGCCCTCACCGGCCCGTTCGGCCCAGACCTCCCCCGGCCGGTTCACCATGATCTCCGTCACCAGCCTGTCGTCCAGGAACGGGTGGAACGGGGCCAGATATTCAGCCAGATAGACGGCATCGTTCAGGATGGCGACGCTAGCATTCATGACCGCCCCCCGTCATTGGCGACCAGGGAGAAATCCAGGTCGCGGGCCACGAAGACGCGGATCGGCTGGCCCTGGTCGACGCGGATGGTGGGCGGGATCTGGCTGTCGCGCTGAGCCGCCACGCCGGCGGCCGATTGCGATCCCGACAGGACCAGGGCGGCATTGCCGATGGCCGACAAGGCCCCCACCACCGACAGCAGGGTGGCCGACCCGAACCGTTCCACGAAATGCGTGTCCACATCGCCCGACAGGCCGGATTTGCCATCCTGGCTGATGGCGGGCGATGCCAGGGCCACCGACACGCCATCGGGCCGGATCAGCCGCGTCCACAGCACATAGACCCGTTTCTGCCCCGCCTGCAGCCCGGACTTGTACTGTCCGATCAGGCGGGAACTGCGCGGCACCAGTACGCGCGTCCCGTCGAAGGAGCGCACATCCTGGCTGACCACGGCACGGACGAAGCCGGGCAGGTCGCTGTCGATGGCGGTTTCCAGCACGGCCGGGATCAAGGCACCCTGCGCGACCGTGGTCGAGGGCGCGATGGCATGGACGGCACTGGCCGTATCCACCCCGCCATTGCCGACGCGCAGGGCGAACGCCTCGTTGTCGGACAGGCTGGCGGGGGCGGCTGGGCCTGGGCTGCTCGTGGCCGGAACCGCCGGGGCTGTCGCAGGTGCGGGGGCGCTGGCGGGGGCCGGAACCGACATGTCGAAGACCATGACCGGGGCCGACAGGCGCTGCGGGTCAAGCGTGCGCATCGCCTGCGGCACGGGCGGCGCTGGTGTCGCCGCCACCGGCACCGGGGCCGGGATCGGGGCCACTTGTGCCGGCGGCGGGACGGGTGGGGCGGCGGCCGGGGCCACCGGCTGGCGCGACTGGTTCAATCCCCAGAAGGTCAGGCCGCCCAGCGCCAGGACGCAGACCATGCCGGTGGCAAGGCCCAGCCCGCCGCCGCGCCAGTCGGCGACAGTGGGATATTGGGGACGGCCGGCCAGGACCAGGGCACCGGCCGACATGGACAGGCGCGGATCGTCGCCGATGCGAACGGGGTCGGTGATCGTACGCATCACGGCATCCTTTGCGCGGTCTGGGTGGCCGGGGTCAGGCTGGCCACGCGCTTGCCATTGCGCAGGATGATGCGGCGCGGCACGCCATCCAGCACGATCAGATCGTTGCGCAGGGCATAATTGGCGGGGCCATCCACCCCGTCGGGACCGGGAACCAGGATGGCCGGCACCTCCGCCCCCGCTTCCCACCGCAGATATGTCGTCTGCCCGTCATCGAAGACCTGAGCCGGCAGCAGCTGCTTCGTCCCCTCGCTCGCCCAGGCGAAATTCAACGCGGCTGGGATCGGGGCTTCCGGTACCGGCGCGGGGTCGGCGGTGATCTCCGGCGGGACTGCCTCCGCCACGGTCGCGACCGGTGGAGGTGTAGGCACGGGATAGGAGAAACGCATGACATAAAGCGGCCCGCCCTTGCCCCCCGTCGTCAGGTCGAACAGATAGGTGCGGCGGTCGGTGACCACCGTCATGTTGGTGCGGCTGTCGGGCAGCATCGGCTTCAGGAACAGCAGGTCGGCCCGGCGGTTGGGCGTGACCTGCCAGCCCGCACTGTCGCCGATGGCGACATTCTCGATCCGCTCCCCCTGTTCGAACTGGATCGTCGTCTGGATGCCGGTGCGGCCGGGCACGGTGACCACCGCCGCCTCGTCATATTGTTTCCAGACGATGCGGCTGTCGGCGAAGGACGGGGTCGTGGACAGCAGGGCCGCCAGCAGCGGCAGGATCAGCATGCGCTTGTTCATGGGGCGGTTCCTTTGACGGTGGGGCGGCGGAAACGCTGGCCCAGGCCGGCGATGTTCCTGGCAGGTCGATTGGCTGTGGCGGGCATCTGGCGGGTGGCGTCACCCATGGGTGCGGTCGCCCCGGAATGCATCATGGCGGTGGGCCGGGATGCGGCGGCCTGGATGCCGCCCATGCGCCCGTCCGCACTGCCGGACGGCATCTGGATGGACAATGCGTGCGGCATGACAGCGGTCCGGGACGGGGCGGATGACAGGATGGGAGCGACCGAAGCGCTGGCACTGGCCTGTGCCGCCCCCCCCGCCCTGCCCCGCATCTCCGCCCCGCCATGCAGGGTCAGCTTCCACCCGGCCGTGACGGCGGCGGCCACCCGCAGGACCAGCAGCATCAGCAGCGCGAACACCCCCGCCCCCAGCAGCACCGACACGGCCAGTTCCGGCGTCGGCGCACCACCGGCCATGGCCAGGTCGGACAGCATCGGCGCGATCAGGCCCAAAGCACCCGTCCCCACCAGCACCGTCAGCAAGGGCACGATGGCGAACAGGACGGCCGCGCGCAGCCAGCCTTCGAACAGGCCGCTGGTCGCCCGGAACAGGGCCAGCAGGATGAAGACAGGCCCCAGCGCCAGCAAGGCCGCCAGCGCGATGCGCGATGCCACCAGCACCCCCACCGTGCCGAACAGCAGCAGCAGCGAGGCCAGCCACAGCAGGTCAGCGGGCCGCATGCCGGCCAGCATTGTCGGCTTCTCCCCGCCCGTACTGGCCGACTGCCTTGCCGCCTCCAGCACCAGCTGGAACAGCTGGTCCAGCCGGTCGGCGAACAAGGACGGGGCCGATCCACGCGTGCCGGCCAGCAGCGAGGCCAGATGGTCGGGTGCCCCGACCAGCAGGTTCCACACCACCTGATGATAGGCCGCCCAGGAGGTGGCGAAACACAGGACCAGGCCCAGCCCCATCATGCGCGGGGTCAGGCTGGACAGGCCGATACCCGCCCGCCCCGTCAGCATCCTGACCGCCATCAGCGCCACATACAGCGTCAGGGTCAGGGTCAGCGCCTGACCCAGCGCGCCGTCGGGCCCCAGCAGGGTGGAGAAGGCCTTTTCGGTGGTCTGGGCGGCCAGGCAGTCGACGGCGCGCAGCGCACCGGCCACGCCGCCATTGCCGTCCAGGCTGGTGAAACCGGGGCAGGTCCCGCTCATTCCGCCGCCATCCTTTCCGGACCGGCATTCTCCACAGCACCGGGCCAGGGCGTGCCCGTCAGGCGCGGGTACCAGCGGGCGGGATCGTCGCCGGTGCCGGCGCGGATCATGTCCAGCCGGCGGACATTCGCCTCCCGCCCCGACAGCACCGTCAGGATGTCGGCCATGCCGCCCAGATCCAGGCGCGGCACGATGGAATGGCTGGCATGGCGGACCAGGAAGCAGCGCCCATGCGCCGGCAGGCCGCGGATCAGCTCCAGCTCATGCGGCGACAGGCCGAACCCGGCGCAATAATCATCCTCCCGCGCCTTGGGGTTGGGCATGAAGATCATGGTGGATGTCTGTTCGACGATGGCGCTGGCGATGCGGCTGTCCAGCGCGTCGCGCGCCGATTGCGTGGCGAAGCCGACAATGGCGTTGCGCTTGCGCAGCGTCTTCAGCCAGTCGCGGATGCGCGCCGCGAAGACGGGATCGTCCAGCGCCTTCCAACCCTCATCGATCAGGATCATCGACGGGTCGCCGTCCAGCCGCTCATCGATGCGGTGGAACAGGTACATCATGGCCGGCGTGCGCAGGGCCGGGATGTCCAGCAGTGCCGTCATGTCGAAGCCCAGGACACGGGCCTCCAGGTCCAGCCGGTCGTCCGCATTGTCGAACAGCCAGGCATGCTCGCCCCCGCCGATCCAGGGTGCCAGCCGGCTGGCCAGATCGCCCGGTGCTGGCCGCGCGGCCCCGGCCAGCAATTCACGGAAATGGCGCAGGCGGCGCAGATGCGGGGCGTGATCGAAACAGGCATCGACGGCATCAGCGATCGCCGCTTCCTCCTCCGGCCCGTCGGCCTTCAACAGGCAGGCCAGCCACAGGCGCAGGAAGGCGCGGTTGACGGGGCTGTCGGGCAGTTGCAGCGGGTTCATGCCCGACGCCTCGCCGGGCAGAAGCCGACTGTAATGGCCTCCGATGCCGCGCAGGAAAATCTCTGCGCCGCGATCCTTGTCGAAGAACACCGTGCGCGGGCGAAATTTCTGTGCCTGGGCGGCCAGGAAGTTCAGCACCACGGTCTTGCCCGATCCCGACGGGCCGATGATGGTGAAATTGCCCAGGTCGCCTTCATGGAAGTTGAAGAAATAGGGGGTGGCGCTTGTCGTCTCGAACATCGCCACCGCGTCGCCCCAATGGTTGCCGGCCGGGCTGCCCAGCGGGAAGCCGTGCAGCGACAGGAAGCCGGCGGCATTGGCGGTGCTGATCAGGGCGCGGCGGACCAGATAGCGCTCGTTGCCGGGAAACTGTCCCCAGAACAAGGGCTCCAGGTTCACATCCTCGCGCACCGCGATGGCGCCGATATCGGCCAGGGCGGCACCCGCCAGGGCGACGGCGCCGTCCAGGGCCGCCATGTCGGGGGCGCGGACCAGCAGGCCCAGATGATGGTCGCCGAACCCCACCTGGCCTGCCGACAGCGCATCGCGCGCCGCCAGCATCTCCGCCCGTTCGGTGCCCGTCTCCTCATCCGTGGCGCGGTGGCGGCGCAGCGCCAGATCCATGCGCTCGCGCGCCGTCTGCCGGTCCACGGGCGCGAAGCTTTCCGTCAGGGTCAGTTCGACCGGCAGGCGCAGGATACCGTCCAGCAGGCCCGCCCGCGTGGCATCGGGATATTCCTTCACCGACAGGCCGGCCGCCACATGCCGCCCCTGCGGCCCCGCCAGTTCCAGCGCGTCCAGGCCGAAACTGGCGCGGCTATAGGGGATGTGGAACCCCAGGTCGGTGCCCTCGGGCGGCAGCAGGACGGGCCGCATCTCCCCGTTATACAGCGCCGACAACAGCTCCAGCACCTCCGAACAGGGCCCCGATGCGGTGTCATAGATGCCCAGGGCGCGGGCGCCATAGGGTTCCAGCCCGGCCAGCAGGGCGGCGACGGCGGCGTCCAGGGCACGGCGGTCGGCCTCCAGCCGGCGGGGGGAGCGGCCGCGCGACAGGATGCGGTCGACCAGCCCCGCCTTGCCCCGCGCCGGGCGGCGCAGGATGGTCAGGAACTGTTCATTGATGAACAGGTGCCGGTCGGACAGCCGATCCCGCCAGCGCCGGTCGATCAGGCCGGCCAGCGGGCTGTCGAATTCGGCGGTCAGTTCGGGCTGGATACGGCGGCGGATGACATGGTGATAGACCACATGCCGCGCATCCAGGACGGAACGCAGCATCACCTCCCGTACCGCCAGCCGGTGGTTCAGCGCCTCGCCATCCTCCGTCTCGAACGGCAATCCCGCCACATGGATGGTCCGCAGCAGCGACCCGTCGCGCAGCAGCAGGCTGCCATCGTCCAGGAACGCCTTGTAGGGCAACCGGTCCCCGGCGCCGGCCTCCCGCCGGGCCCAGGATGCGGGACCTTTCCATGTCGGCATGGGGGCTCTCCTCAGGGCCTATAGGAGTTGCAGCGCCAGCGCTTCCAGTTGGGAACGCGCGGGCAGTTGGTGACCTTGGTCAGCCACAGGTCGAAGATGCGTGGTTCCCGCAGGCAGGCCAGATATCCGGCCGCATGCACCAGCAGCGCCACCGGCAGCGCCAGGAAGGAACGCGTGACTAGGAACGCTTCCGTCGTCACCAGCAGGTTGATGACGAAGAAATTATAGGTCACGCCGGCGAACATCTGCGGCCGGGTCAGGGCGCGGAAAACGGGGGTGCGGCTCAGCATCAGCGGGCAACCGCCGTCGTCGCCTGGATGCCGGTGACGATGGCACCGGCCCCGAACAGGATGAAGCAGCCCAGCACCACCGTTGCCCCGAAGCGCCAGTTCAGCCGCCCCGTCAGCATCAGGAAACCGACAGCCGCCACCGCCATCACCGCCACCGCCGTGGCGACATTGCCCATCAGGGTGCCCTGCATCCAGGAAAGGGCCGCCACGATCGGGCCCGCCCCCTGCGGATCGCCACCCGTCCCCTGGGCCAGGGCGGCATGGGCCGACAGCAGAAGGGGGGCCAGGGCCGCCAGGGTCCGTTTCAGGCTGCGCATGCTCGTTCTCTCCCTTGGCATCGCGTGATGGGGAAAGAGATAGGGCGCGGGCTTTGCCGGCATATGTCGGGGCGACGGGCCCGTGCGCCATCTTGTGTCAGGGGCGTTGCAATGGACCGCATAACGGTTCACCCGCTGCAACATGCTGCAACAATCCGACACGGGCGGGAGATTTTCGGCTCGTACAGAAAGGGTCCCAAGGCCATAATCGGGATATGGATTTGATGACCCGCATATTGATCGTGGATGATGATCCGGGCCTGCGCGGCCTGATCTCCACCTTCCTGGACCGGCACGGATACCGCACGGACACGGCCTCCAACCCCATTGAAATGCGGGCGAAGCTGGCGGTGGAACGCTATGACCTGATCGTGCTGGACGTGATGATGCCGCAGGAGGACGGGTTGACCGCCCTGAAGGGCCTGGCCGCCAGCGGCGGGCCGCCCGTCATCATGCTGTCGGCCGTGGGCAGCGACATCGACCGCATCGTCGGGCTGGAGATGGGGGCGGAGGATTACATGGAAAAACCATGCAATCCGCGCGAGCTGCTAGCCCGTATCCGCACCGCCCTGCGCCGCAGCCGGGGCGCATCGGTGCCGGCGGAAGCAGCGACTGCCGCCCCGCCCCCGGCCGCGGCGGAGCCCTGGATCAATTTCGCCGGCTGGCGCATGCAGCCCGACAGCCGCATGGTATCGGCCCCGTCGGGCCAGGATGTGAGCCTGTCGGATGCCGAATTCCGGCTGCTGCGCGCCCTGGTGGACCATCCGCGCCGCGTGCTGACCCGCGACCAGCTGCTGGATTTCGCCCATGGCGAAAGGGCCGACCATTTCGACCGCGCCATCGATGTGCAGATCAGCCGCCTGCGCCGCAAAATGGCCGCCGCCGACGACAGCGCCGAACTGATCCGCACCGTCCGCAACGAAGGCTACATGTTCGTCCCCGCCGTGACGCGGTAGGGGTATAGGACTGTTCGGCGCCGTCAAAAGCGGTTACGATAGAAACTTGCAATCTTCTCGCGGTGGAATGGATGTCGGTCCCGCAAAAACGAACGGAGAAGGACAGGGTGCGCGATGCTTCGCGACGTCCGACGCCATCCGTCACACCGGAACCGTCCGCCCTGTTGCTGCGCGCCATGGCGGAAACCGATGCATTGCTGATCCAGATGAAGGCGCATGAGCAAGCGAGCGAACCCTCCGCTTGAATTCACGCTGACCCGGACCTTCCGTCAGCAATGGGACAGCCTGAACAAGAGCGGCCGGTTCCCCATGCCGCATCTGAAACATGTCATGATGCTGGTGATCATGAATGACGGCCCCTTGCCGCCGCAGTTCAAGGATCACCCGCTGAAGGGCCGGCTGGATGGGGACAAGCTGGTCTTCACCGCCACCGGGACGCATAGTGAACTTTTCGGCCACTGAATGACCCTGCGGCATTGCCGCCACACCCCGCCGGTAACAGGCGCCCCGCCCATCGTCATAATATATCAGGCGACATAATATGACGGCCGGGTTCTGGCCGCTGACACATGCCTGACATCCGTGGGCAATATCGCCCCGCCATCCCTTGTTCCGCGAACGGCGGTGCCCCCGTCGGCCACCCCCGCAACGGAGATTACGAGATGAGCGAACACCACATTGAGGATCATGACCGCGGTCTGCTCTTCGACCTGGAGACCCTGAACAGCCGGATCCTGGAACGCCGCCGCGCGCTGTCGCTGCTGGGCGGTGCGGGTCTGGTGGCATTGCTGGCCGGCTGCGGCGGCGGCGGGTCGGACAGCACCAGCACCACGACCGGCACCGGGACCACGACGGGCAGCACGGGCGGAACCACGGGTGGCACGACCGGCGGTACCACCGGCGGATCGTGCGTTGACTACGCGACGGAGACCAACGGCCCCTACCCCGCCGACGGCACCAACACCTCCAGCGGTGCCACCTCCAACGTCCTGACCTCTTCCGGTGTCATCCGCTCCGACATAAGGTCCAGCTTCATCAGTTCCACGACCCGGGCCTCGGGCGTGGCCATGACACTGACCATCACGCTGCAGAACTCCACGGGCTGCACGCCGCTGGCCGGCCACGCCATCTATATCTGGCACTGCGACGCCAACGGCCAATATTCGCTCTACGACCTGCCCACCGAAAGCTATCTGCGCGGCATGCAGATCTCCGACAGCAACGGTCAGGTGACCTTCACCACCATCGTGCCCGGCACCTATGCCGGCCGGTATCCGCACATCCATTTCGAGGTGTTCACCAGCCAGACCGCCGCCACGGCCGGCACGGGCCGCACGGCATCCCTGATCTCGCAGTTCATCGTGCCGGGCGACATCTGCTCCGCCGTCTATGCGGCCGGCGGCTATGGCAATTCCGCCCGCAACCTGTCCGGCATCTCCATCGCCAGCGACAATGTCTTCGGCGATAACACAGCCGCGCAGATCGCGGCCCAGACGCTGGCCGTGTCGGGCAGCGTGTCGGCCGGTTACGCCGCCACCGTCACGGTGGGTGTGTAACCCCCCGGCCGGCGGCTTGCCTCTTCCCGAGACACCGGCCGCCGGCCTATCGTATCCCTTCCTTCCCCATCGCGGTGGTCCGGTTGATGTTCCGCAATCCCCTGGCCGGCCGGCCGCTGTTCATCCGCATCTTCGCCCTGATGCTGGCGGGGGTGCTGCTGGCCCAGGTGCTGAACTTCCTGCTGCTGCTGGCCGCCCCCATGCCGCCGCCCAGCCAGCATATGCTGGCCGGCGTGGCGGAAAGCCTGCGCTCAGGCATCGCCGCCCCCGGGCTCGAGGTCACGACCGCCAGCAAGCCGCCCCCCAATGCCGGCCCGCCGGACCGGCTGCGCAGCAACCGGCAATGGCTGGTCAAGGCGCTGGGCGAGGATGAAAGCCTGATCCGCCTGGAACTGCGCGGACCGGGGGACCAGGGCGGACGGGGGCCGGGACCCGGTGACTTTCACGGCGGCCCCCGCCCCGACGGCCCGCCGCCGCCACGGGATGCAAGCCGCCCCCCGCCACCGCAGGGCGACCGACCGCCCCCGCCGGACGGACGGTTTGCAGGCCCCCAGCCCGGCTTCCCCTATCGCGACGATGCCATCATGGGCGACTTCGCGGCGGCCCTGAAACTGCCCAGCGGGGAATGGCGCATCGTGCAGCCGGCCGATGGCGGGTTGCGTGGCTGGTACCTGCGCATGCTGTACTGGCTGATCGCCGGGCTGGGCGTGGTGGTGCCGCTGGCCTGGTGGCTGGCGCGCTGGCTGGCGGGGCCCATCGCCATGTTCGCGCGGGCCGCCGAACGACTGGGCCGCGATCCGGGCGCGCCGGCCCTGTCCACCAGCATCGGCCCGCCGGAGGTGCGCGCCGCCGCCACCGCCTTCAACCAGATGCAGGAAAGGCTGCGCCGCTACGTGGATGACCGGACCCTGATGGTGGCCGCCATCGCCCACGACCTGCGCACGCCGCTGGCCCGCCTGGCCTTCCGCCTGGAGGAGGCGCCCGACGCCGTGCGCGACGCGGCGGCGGAGGATATCGCCGAGATGCGGGAGATGATCGCGGCGACCCTGTCCTTCGTGAAGGACATGTCCCAGCCCGTCGCACGCAGCGCCATCGACCTGGAAGCCCTGGTCCGGCGCCAGACCCGGGCCAGCCGCCAGATGGGCGAATCGGTCGGTGACGGCCCGATGCAACCCGCCCGGATCGAGGGCGATCCGCCCGGCATCGCCCGGATGCTCGACAATCTCATCGGCAACGCCGTCACCTATGGACAGTCGGCGGCCGTCTGCCTGCGGGTGGAGGGGGACAGTGCGGTGATCGAGGTGCTGGACGAAGGGCCGGGCATTCCCGACGCCCTGCTGGAGCGGGTGTTCGAACCGTTTTTCCGCGTGGAACCGTCACGCAGCCGCCATACGGGCGGCACGGGCCTGGGATTGGCCAGCGCGCGGGCCGTGGCCCGGGCACATGGCGGCGACCTGACGCTCGCCAACCGTCCGCAGGGGGGCTTGCTGGCCCGGGTGACCTTGCCTTTGAGAGGCGATGATCATACCGCCTGAGGGGATGGCACCTACAGCACCAGCGTCCGCCCCACCGCCAGCGTTCCGAAATCCCCCTGCCCCAGCCCATGCGCGGCGCGGGCGGCGGCCAGTGCCGTGACGGGATCGTCGATCCCTTCATCCGTCAGGCCGGCGAAGGTGCCGTAGTGCATGCCGATGCTGCGGCGGCTGCCAAGGTCCAGATGTGCCTGCACCGCCTCTTCGGGGTTCATGTGCATGATGTGCATGAACCAGCGCGGCTCATAGGCGCCGATGGGCAGCAGCGACAGGTCGATGCCGGGAAAACGTTCCCCGATCTCCCTGAAATGCGGGCAATAGCCGCTGTCGCCGCAGAAATACAGGCTGCGGCCATTGGCACGCAGCACGAAGCCGCCCCACAGCGTGGCGTTGCGGTCGAACAGGCCACGGGCGGCGAAATGCTGGGCAGGCACATAGGTGATCTCCACCCCGCCCAGATGGTGGGACTGCCACCAGTCCAGTTCCGTCACCACGCGCGGGCCGGCGCCACCGATCAGCGCGGCATTGCCCAGGCTGGTGACCACGGGTGCCTGGAAGCGGCGATCCAGTTCCCGCAGGCTGGCCAGATCCAGATGGTCATAATGGTTATGGCTCACCAGGATGCCATCCAGGCCGGGCAGATCGTCGAAGCCCAGGCCGGGGGCGCGTACCCGCTTCGGCCCGGCGAAGGCAAAGGGACTGGCCCGGTTGCCATAGACGGGATCGGTGATGAACCAGCGTCCGCCGATGCCGATCAGGAAGCAGGCATGGCCGATGAAGGTGACCGAAATGGCGTCGGCCGCCACCGGCTCCGGCCGGGGCCAGGACTGGTTTTCCAGCCGGTCCGGCCAGGGTATCGGCTTGCGCCCGGTCATCCAGCGCCACAGATCGCCCAACCCCTTCTCCTGCCCCACCACATGCGGGTTGAAGAAACGCCTGCCGTCGCAATGATCGGAGACAGGATAGCGCGTGGCGGTGCGGGTGGAACGGCGTGTCATCGGCTTCAAGCATCCCGGTCGATCACAATCATCGAGGGGTAGCGTGAAGCATCCCCGCACCGCGCGCAGTGGCGGCGCGCACAGGTCAACGCCCGATGATCGACCAGTAGCGTTCCGGGAACAGCCGCTGGATCAGGTCGGCCAGCCTTGCGTCGCGGCCCACCAGCACGCGGGAACGGCACTGTTCGACCCCGCGCACGATGATCTCCCCGGCCTCGGCCGGCGGCATGGTCAGCATGCGCTGGGCCCGTGCCTTCTGTTCGGCCAGCCGTTCCGGGCTAACGCCGGCGGGTGGGCGGGCATTGCTGGCGATGGAGGTGGCGACCCCGCCCGGATGCACGATGGTGACGCCGATATTGCTGCCCACCAGTTCATGGCGCAGCGCCTCGCTGAACCCGCGCACGGCAAACTTGGCGGCGGCATAGGCCGACTGGCCCGGCGGGGCGACGATGCCGAAGATGGAGGAGAGATTGACCAGCCGCGCATCGTCGCTGGCCGACAACAGCGGGATGAAGGCGCGGGTCATGGCGACCACGCCCTGGAAATTGATGCCCATCAGCCAGTCGAAATCCGCCTCCGACACCTGGGTGAAGCTGCCGCCCAGGGCCACCCCGGCATTGTTGATCAGCAGGTCGACACCGCCGAACGAAGCCTGCACCTGTGCCGGCAATGCGGCCACCGCCACACGGTCGGCCACGTCCAGCCGGGCGGCCAGCGCCTCCACCCCGTGATCGGCCTGGGCTGCAAGCGCCGTGGCCTGGGCCGCCGACAGGTCGATATCGGTCAGCATCAGCCGGCAGCCCCGCCTTGCCAGCGACATGGCGATGGCCCGGCCGATGCCGCCGCCGGCGCCGGTGATTACGGCCGTGCGGCCGCGCAACTGCATGGTTCTGGTCATTTCTTGTCCCCGTCATGCCGACGCTCGAAGGCAAGGGTGCCATCCGCCGGCTTGGAAAAAAGGAAGCCGGCCAGATCGGCCAGATAGTTCTGATGCACCCGCCAGGGCGGGCTTTCCCCCTGGGCCGGCATGTGCGCCCGCCCGCGCTGCACATAGCCGGCGGTCAGGCCCAGCAGCGGCACGCGTCCCGGCCCCGCCCCGTCCGAGGGGGCGACACAGACCGCATAACCGTGCTCGTCCATATGGTTCAGCAACCGGCAGACCTGGCGCGCCGTCAGGTCGCATTTCAGCGTCCAGGACGCGTTCACATAGCCGATGGCCAAGGCATGGTTGGGCACATCGGCCAGCATCATGCCGCGATAGACCGGACGGCCGGCGATATCGACCTTCTCCCCATCCAGGCTCAGGGTCGCACCACCCAGCAACTGCATGTCCAGGCCGGTGGCGGTGACGATGATATCGGCCGCGATCTCCCGGCCATCCTCCAGCCGCACGCCGGTGGGCCGGAAACTGTCGATGCGGCCGGTGACGATCGCAGCATCGCCGGCTTTCAGCACCCGGAACAGGTCGCCATCGGGCACCAGGCAGACACGCTGGTCCCAGGGCGCGTAGCTGGGCGTGAAATGCGGGTCGACATCCACGGTCGGCCCCACGGCATCGCGCACCGCGTCGATGATCCGCCGCCGTACCAGATCGGGCTTACGGCGCGACAGGCGATAGGTCAGCAGGCTCCAGCCGATATACTTCCAGCGTACCAGCAGACCGGCCAGCTTTTCCGGCAGCAACCGGAACAGCCGTTCCGCCAGCCCGTCGCGCCTGGGGTGGGAGACGATATAGGTGGGGGAGCGCTGCAGCATGGTCACCCGCGCGCCCAGCCGGGTGAGTGCGGGCACCAGGGTCACGGCCGTGGCCCCGCTGCCGATCACCAACACGCGGCGTCCGGCGACATTCAGGTCTTCGGGCCAATGCTGGGGATGGATGATGGGGCCGCGGAAATCGCCGCTACCGGCGAAATCCGGCATATGGCCGCGATCGTAGCGGTAATAGCCGCTGCACATGTAAAGGAAGCCGCAGCGCAGCCGCCGCTGTCCGTCGGGCGTTTCCAGTGTCACCGTCCAGGTCTGATCGGCACCGGACCAGTCGGCCCCGGTGACGCGCCAGCCGAAGCGGATATGCGGCAGCACCCCGTATTCGCGGGCCGTATCCTCGATATAGTCGCGGATGGCCGGGCCGTCGGCGATGACATCCGTCTCCTTCCAGGGGCGGAAGGGGAAACCCAGCGTGTGCATGTCGCTGTCCGACCGGATGCCGGGATAGCGGAACAGGTCCCAGGTACCGCCGATCCGGTCCCGCGCATCCACCATCGCCCAGCGTTTCCCCGGACAATGCATGGTCAGCCGGCAGGCCGCATCGATGCCGGACAGGCCGGCCCCGACAATCAGGACATCAAGGAATTCGACATCGGTGGGCGGCATCATCGCCTCCTTTATTTACATAAATGTAAATATCAATGTGTGTGGCAAGGAACAAGCCGTTTTCTCGCTCCCGGTGGGGGATTTCCTCGACCGCCGGTGGTCGGCGCACTATATTGACAAGCATGTCAACAGAACCCGCCAAGCCCGCCCGCCGCCCCCGCCGCAGCCCCGACGAAGTCCGCCGTCTGGCCCTGGATGCGGCGCGCGCCTGCCTTGTGGAATCCGGTCCCGGTGCCGTCACCCTGCAGGAGGTGGGGCGCCGGATCGGCATGACGCATGTCAACCTGATCCATCATTTCGGTTCCGCCGCCGGGCTGCAGACCGCCCTGATGGCGATGATCCTGTCCGACCTGAACAAGGCTTTGGGCCAGGCCATCACCCGCATCCTGTCCGACGATCCGCTGGCCCAGCGGGAGATGATCGATATCGTCTTCGACGCCTACAGCCAGGGCGGGGCCGCCAAGCTGGCCGCCTGGATCGCGATCAGCGGCGACACGGACAGGTTCGAACCGATCCGCCTGTCCATCCAGGCGCTGGTCAACGAGATCGAGAAGCGGCTGCCGCCCACCAGCGAACTGTCCATCGGCCGGCTGAAATCCAGCATCCTGTTCATCGCCCACAACGCCTTCGCCGACGCGCTGATCGGCAGCTTCATGCGCGACGCCCTGGACCGGGAACCCGACGCCACCCGCAAGATGGTCGCCCGGCTGCTGCCGTCGTTCTATTAGGGGGCGGCTTTGTTGCTCCCGTACGGTTTGGGCTGTAGGGGTTCCTCTCTTTTCCACCGTCATTCCCGCGAAAGCGGGAACCCAGCGTAAGGCGCGATTAGCGCCGATATGGCTCAATCGCGGCAGACGCCGCTCTGCGCTGGATCCCCGCTTTTGCGGGGATGACGGTAGTGAGAGTGGCAGCAAAGGCGCCCCCTCAAGGCACCACCTCCGCCCCGCCCGCGACCTTGACATTGACCCGCTGCCTGATGTCCGCCGCCGAAGCGCCGACCAGCAGCGTGTACTCCCCCGGCCGCACCCGCCACTGCCCCGTCGCCTCGTCCCAGGCGGTAAAAGCGCGCGGATCGAGCGTCAGGGTGACCCGGCGCTTCTCCCCCGGTGCCAGGGCGACCTTGGTGAAAGCGCTCAACTGCTTGGGCGGCTCGTCGGCATCCCTCCGGGCCGGGGCGATATAGAGCTGCGCCACCTCCTGCCCCGCCGGCCCGGCGCTGTTGCGCAGGTCCAGTGTTACGCTAACCGCCTCGCCACCCTTGATCCGGGCCGGTACCTTCGGCTTGCCATAGGTGAAGGTCGAATAGGACAGGCCGTGTCCAAAGGGAAACAGCGCCGCCACCCCCTTGGCATCCAGCCCGCGATACCCGACCAGCAGCCCCTCGGCATAGTTGCTCTCCAACGCCGCCAGATCGACGTCGATGTCGCCATCCTTGGCCGGGAAGCTGACGGGCAGCCGCCCGGACGGGTTGGCCTTGCCTGCCGCCAAGTCACCCAGCGCCCGCGATCCCTCCTGCCCCGGCAGCCAAAGCTGCATGATGGCGCCGACCTGGTCCTTCCAGGGCATGGTGACGGCCGACCCGCTATTGACCACCACCACCGTACGCTTGTTGACGGCGGCAACGGCCGCGACCAGCCGGTCCTGTTCGCCCGGCAAAGCCAACGTGGTGCGGTCGTACCCTTCACCCTCGGTCATGGAGGAGGAGCCGACCAGAACGATGGCCGCATCCGCCCCCTTCGCCGCTTCCACCGCCGCATCGAAATCGGGGGCCGGCTGGCGGATGCCGAAGACCAGCGCCTCGTATGGCGTCTGGCCCGTGGCGTAATCAAGCTGGATGCGGTAACCGCGCCCGGCTTCCATATCCAGGCTGACGGTGCGACGCAGGACGGGAAAGCCGATCACGTCGCGCGGATCGGGCACGCCCTTCACCGCCCGGTCCAGGATCACCTTACCGTCCAGCGACAGGGTGGCCTTGCCCGTGCCGCGCACGCTGAATTCGTGTTTCCCGCTGCGTTCCGGCCAGAACCAGCCCGACCAGCGCAACCCCGCATAGCCCACCACATCCGCCTTGGCCTGGTTGCCGGCGATGCGCTTGCTGAAATTGGCCACATCCTCGCTGCGGCTGGGCTGGCCGGATAGGTCGGGCGTGGTGAAATATTCGGCCAGCAACCCCTTGCGCCCCCGCTTCTCATCCGGGCTCAACAGGGCCGGATCGGCCGAAGGCGGCGTTTCCTCGTTATCCACGCCCTGCGCATGGATGATGCGGGCTCCAGGGAACGCTTCCGCCAAGGCCGCCAGCGGCGTGGGGATGCTGTCGAACGGCACCACGGCCGACGACCCGCCGCCCTGCACGCGGATGACATCGGCATTGGGGCCGATCACCGCCAGGGTGCGTATATCCCCCTTCAGCGGCAGAACATCCTTGTTCTGCAACAGGATGATCGCCTCCTGCGCCGCGGCGCGGGCCAGATCGGCATGGGCCTGCCTCATGGCGGCCGGGATGGTGCCGTCCCCACCCTTGACCGTCGACCGCAGGATCAGGCGCAGCACGCGGCCGGCATTGTCATCGATCTGGGCCGGGCTGACATCGCCCTTGTCCACGGCCTGACGCAGCTTGGCCCCGAAATTGGCCGGCGGGCCCGGCATTTCCAGGTCCAACCCGGCATTGGCCGCCGCCGCCGTGGCATGGGTCGCCCCCCAGTCGGACACGACCATGCCCGGATAACCCCATTCCTTCTTCAGAAGGTCGGTCAGCAGCCAGCGGTTCTGCGTGGCATAGGTGCCGTTGACCTTGTTGTAGGATGCCATCACCGACCAGGGATCGGCCTGCTTCACCACCGTCTCGAACGCCGGCAGATAGACCTCGCGCAACGGCCGGGCCGGCACCTTGCTGTCCACGAAGAAACGGTTGGTTTCCTGGTTGTTGGCGGCGAAATGCTTCAGGGACACGCCGATCCCCCGCCCCTGCACGCCCTGCACATAGCCAAGCCCCATGCGGGCCGCCAGATGCGGGTCCTCCGAATAGGTCTCGAAATTGCGACCCCAGAGCGGGGTGCGGACGATGTTGACCGTCGGCGCCAGCAGGACCGAGGCGCCATGCGCCCGCGCTTCATCCGCGATGGCCGCCCCCACCTTGCCCGCCAGCTCGGTGTTCCAGGTCGCGGCCATGGCCACGCCCACGGGGAACACGGTCGCCGGCTTGTCATCATGGGAGCGCACACCGGTGGGACCGTCGGTGACCTTGATGCCCGGCACGCCCAGCCGGGGCACGCCGTTCAGCTCCATGATGCCGGCACCGGCCAGAAGGCTGATCTTCTCGTCCAGTGTCATCCGGCCGATCAGGTCCTGCACCTTCGCGGTCACGTCCGGTGCCGTATCCTTGGCCTGCACCACGGACTGCCCGGCCAGGGCCAGCGCCACGCCGGCCACCGCCAACCGGCCAAACATGCGCCGCCTCATTTCACGCTCGCCAGCGCGGTCTCGGTCCGGGCCAGCAATTCATCCGTCAGCTTGCCGCCGGAATAGGGCTGAAGCTGGCGCAGGCTGAGACCCTTGATCATCTCATACTGGGGGATTTCCAGCAGGCCCGGCAGGGTGCTGGTCAGGGCGGCCTTGGCTCCCTCATCGGCCGCCAGTTCCTCTATCGGCGTGTCGAGGGAGAATTTGGCGGCATTGGCATCCACCGGCGCCGGCGGGCTCTGGTTCGCCTGGGCATGGACGGGCACCGACAGCAGCAAGGCCATGGCAGCGAACAGGGGAAGGATGCTCTTCATGGTGTCGTCTCCTGAAGGGTGGGGTTGGTGCAGGTGAAGTTGGCTTCGTCGTCGGTCGACCCGCTGCCGGTCCAGCGCGCTACCTTGGGATAGGCACAGAGCGGGCGGGTGCGGACCGTCCTGGCCGGCATGCCCAGGAAGCCCAGATAATCATTGTCGAACTTGGTGGCCTTGATCCGCTCCGGTGCCGGCCCGCCCTGGCGCCAGGCATCCAAGGCACCGACCCCGTCGAACACGTTCGGCCCCGGCCCCGCCAGGCAGTGCGACACACCCGGCATCATGAACAGCCGCACGGATTTGCCGGCCTTGGCCCCGCTCGCCTTCAGCACCCGTTGATAATAATCG
This sequence comes from Niveispirillum sp. KHB5.9, assembly GCF_048066115.1. NCBI lineage: Bacteria > Pseudomonadati > Pseudomonadota > Alphaproteobacteria > Rhodospirillales > Azospirillaceae > Niveispirillum > Niveispirillum sp. KHB5.9. The sequence goes on from NZ_JBLTYX010000001.1 coordinate 769,820, forward strand.
ACGGTGTTCTGAGGCGGAATCGCGGCATCGCCATAGCCGTGATAGAGGATCAGCTTGCCGCCCTTGGCGAAGAAGGGCTTCAGGTCGGGATCATCGGCATTGATCTCGCCCTGCATGGCCAGGGCCTTGGCAAAATCGCTGTCCAGGCGGAAATCCCTGGTGCTCCAGTTCGGATCGCCATGCACGAAATGGCGGTAGAATTCAGTGGAGAACTTGCCATGCTGCGCCGCCGGCCCGGTCAGCCACAGGTCCCAGGCGCCGGGCGTGGCCTCCATCCCCGGCATGTATCCGGGATAGAATTGCTTGCCCTTGCCGTCGACCGGCCCGCGATAGATCGCCCGCACGGCCTCCACCTGCGCCGCCGTCAGACAATCCGGCTGGTCACCCGCCTGGCAGGTCAGCACAGCAGGATCGAAATCGCAGCTGCGCGGATCGTCGATCACCCCGTCCACCACCCCGTCGCGCGCATCGCAGCGGGCCAGGGCCGCCTTCTGCAGCAAGGGCAGCTTGGCATTGGGCAGGCTGCTTTCCGGCTTGGCGAACGCCGCCCGGTCATTCATCGCCATCGCCGTGGCCAGCCGCGCCCAGGGGATGGCAGGCGCCCCGGCCAGGATGGCGTCGTAATCCTCGGGGAAGCGCTGCGCCTCCATCAGCGCCTCGCGCCCGCCATCGGAACAGCCATGGAAATAGCTGGCATCCAGCGGGGACGGGTAATAGGCGGCGATGACGCGCTTGGCCGTGGCGGCGGCCAGATGGTTGGCCCGCCAGCCATAGTCGCGGACCTTCTCCGGCTGGCCCGGCGCCCAGCTGGCATCCACGTCGGACTTGCCGACATGGCCCATGTCGCTGCCCACCGACGCATAGCCCTTGGCGATACCGCCGCGCATCACCAGCGATGGCACCTGCATATTGCTGCCGAAACCGCCATTGCCGGCCCCCAGCAGCTTGCCGTTCCAGGCACCCGCCTCGGGCAGCCAGACCTCCACCCGGATGGAGGATGACGGTGTCGGCGTCAGGCGTGCCTGCACGCGGCAGAAGGTGGTGGGTGCCGGCAGACCCATCTTGCCCTCGTCGGGCGTCACCATCTTGCCGGCGGCGACGGACGCGGCCGTCTCGACCTTGCCATCGGCCAGCGTCAGGCCGGTCAGCCCCTCGCATTGCGCGATGCGCGGCGGTGGGGCCTGTTCGGGCTTGTGTTGGGCACAGCCCGCCATCAGAGCCGTCAGCGCCCCAAGGCCAATCAGCGTGGCCTTCGATGTCCTGTTTCTCATTTCGACAACAATCCCTTGGCGTCGAGCCATTGCTGCAAGCGCGCCGTCCAGGCGTCGGTCGGCTTGCCCTGTTGTTTCATGCCGAACCCATGGCCCCCGGCGGGGTAGGTGGCCTGTTCCACCTCCAGCCCCGCCGCGCGCCAGGCCGCGGCCAGACGGTCGGTATCCTTGACGGAGATGGTGTCATCCCCCGCCACGACCGTGAAAAGCGGCGGGGCACCGGCCGGGGCCTGCAACGGATCGGGCAGCAGGCCCGGATAGATCGCCAGGACGAAATCCGGCCGGCTGGGCTTGTCCTGGCTCAGGATCGACCAGACGGCCAGCGCCCCGCCGGCGGAAAAACCCATCAGCCCGATCCGATCCGGCTTCACCCCATATGTCGCGGCCTTCTCCCGGACATGGCGCACCGCCTGCTGCCCGTCGGCGATGACCAGGGGGCGCAGCGGCGCCAATGCCGCCACCATCTCGTCGCGCTTGGCGATGCGCTGGAACAGCTTGATCGCCACATCCTCGCCCGTGGGGATCAGGCGGTAGCGCAGGACGAAGGCGGTGACGCCCAGGCTGTTCAGCCATTTGGCGACCGCAATCCCCTCATTCTCGATGGACAGCATGTGGAACCCGCCACCCGGCGCCACGATCACCGACGTGCCGTTGGGCTTGGCCGGCTGGAAGACCAGCAGCGACGGGGTGGAGACATTGCGGGTGATGGTGCCGAACGGTATCCGGTCCTCCGTCACCTCCGGCGGCATGTCGGCGATGGCGCCGGGCACGCCCTGGGGCCAGAGCGGCACGGACGTGCCGTCGGAAAGGGTGACGGTCTTGGCGCAGCCGGCCAGCAGCAGGCCCAGGCTGCCGATCAGGACAAGGCGGCGGGAGAAGTTCCTCATGGCGTGGCATCCCGTGCGGCGGCGATGGTATCGATCACCGGTTCGGCGGCGGAAACGGTCCTGGTCTCGACCCCGATGGACAGCATCTGCGGTGCCCCCGCCGCATAGCGCGGCCAGGTGGGCAGGCCGCCGCCATTGGGATCACCATTCCTGGCGAAGCGGGTCCAGAGATCGCCCATCAGCGCGGCGGCGGCTTGGTCCGCTGGCGTCGGCTTGACGTCGGTCTGATCAAGCGTGCCGAAATGGAAGGGCATGTCGGTGGCATGGCCGGCCCCGCTGCCCTCCTCCCGCTTGGCCTCGGCGACATAGCCGAAACGATAGAGCCAGGTGGGCGCCCCGGTGGCCGCATGGCGCTTGGCCAGGGCCACGGACGGTTCCACGAACACCACATCGCTGGCGATGGCGCGGCGCATGGCGCTGTCGGAGCCATAGGCGGCGCGCACCGCCGCCTTGTTCGGCTCCACCGCCTTCTCATGCGGCCCGTTCAGGAACATGCGGAAGATCGAGGGCACGAAGCTGAACTCGTCATCATTCGCCCCGATGATCAGGGGTATCCTCGCCTCCGCACCGGCCGTGAAGGCCGGCACCGGATCGCCCTGCAGGATGCGCCCGTCGTTCAGTGGGCCGGACCAGGTCTTTTCCTCCTTGTCCAGCAGGGTGATGCCGCCGCGCACCTTGTCCGCCGGCAGGACGCGCAGCCCCGCCAGCCCATCCTTGACGCCCACATCCTTGGCAAAGGCCACCCCCTTGGCCTCCGCCTCGGCCAGGGCGGGCCAGCGGTCGCGCCCACCGCCAGAGATCACCACCGCCTTGTGGAACAGGCCGCGTGCCGGTAGCGCCGTCATCAGGCGGGAAACGGACTCACCCCCGGCAGACTCCCCGATCAGGGTGACATTGGCCGGGTCGCCACCGAACGAAGCGATATTGCGCCGGACCCATTGCAGGGCAGCAATCTGGTCCATGAAGCCCCAATTACCCGTCGGCCCCTCCCCGCTTTCGCGCGTCAGGTCGGGATGGGCGAAGAAGCCGAACCGGCCCAGCCGGTAATTGAAGGTCACGACCACCACGCCGCGCCGCGCCAGCCCCGCCCCGTCCATCACCGGGTTGGCCGCACTGTCGGTGACGAAGCCGCCGCCCGGTATCCAGACCAGGACCGGTGCACCCTTCGTGCCCGGCGTCCAGACATTCAGGTAAAGGCAATCCTCGCTGGGCGTGACCGGCGATTTCGATCCCGGCAGCGGGTTCTGCATGCAGTCGGAACCGAACCTGTCCGCCTGCCGCACCCCCTGCCACGATACGGCCGGCACCGGTGCTCGCCAGCGCAACTCCCCCACCGGCGGGGCGGCATAGGGGATGCCCTTGAACGCGGTGATGCCATTGGCCGCCACGCCCTGAAGCAGGCCGCTTTCCACCTTCACCTCGGTCGCGAACGATGCGGTGCTCAGCAGAAGGGCCGCCAGGGCCAGGAAGAAAGGGCGTCTCATGTGCCGCCTCCCGTGGTGAAAACATGCTTGCCCGGCCCGACGCTGTAGATCGTGAACCGACCTTCCTCCCGCACCCGCACCGCCCCCTTGGGCAGGTCGCGCACGGGGCCGAAGCGGTTGGGCAGCCAGACCTCACCCACCGTGTTGGGTGGTATCTCCACCGTCAGGGACAGCGCCCCCTTGGCCACGCGCCACGCGCTGGAGGCAAGGCCATGGACGGTGCGCATGCTGGCCTCCGCCCATTCCAGCCCGTCGGGGATTTCCGGCCGGACCAGCACCTGCTTGTAGCCGGGGCCGCCGGGCCGCAACCCGGCCAGCCGCGTGCGCATCCAGTCGCCGATGGACGAGAAATAATGATGGTCGCGCGACCGGCTCTCCAGGCTCCAGCTCTCGAACAGGGTCTGGTGGCCATTCTCGATCCACCAGCCCCAGCCCGGCTCGTCCCGGCGCGTCGCCAGCCGGTAGGCCAGATCGGCATAGCCATGATCGCTCAGCACCGGCAGCAGATAGCGGGTGCCGAACACGCCGGTGCGCAGCCCGTTCTTCTCCGCATCCGTGGCGATGGTGGCGGCCACGGCGGCTTCGCGCCCGTCCGGCACCATGCCGAAGGCCAGCGGCAGCACATTCTGGATCTGGGTGGGGCCGGCGGCCACACCCTTGGCATCCACCGTGCGGTACCAGCCATTGGCTGCGTCCCAATAACGCTTGTTGTAGGCGCCCCGGATCGCCTCGGCCAACGCCCGATACCGCTCCGCATCCTCCCCCTTGCCGATCACCGCCGAACTGCGCGACAGCAGGTCGGCCTCATGGAAGAAGTACGCGGCGGTGACGGCATCGATGCCCCCGCCACGGGCATTCAGGATGTCCAGCGGCCCGGGCGGGCTCCATTCCGACAGCCCCATGCGCCCGCGATAATCCGGAGCCTTGAAGATGGTCGCGGTGTAATCCACCAACCGCTTCTGCATCTCATGGTTTTCCGCCAGGATGCCCGTATCGCCATAGGCCTCGTACATCTCCCAGGGCAGGATCATCGCCGCCACGTCCCAGGGCGGTGTCGGCCCCCAGATCAGGTTCCAACCGGGCGTGTCCTGATAGCCATAGAAGGGTGTCGTCGGCACCACCTCCGGCAATTCGCCACTCTCGGCCTGGGCATCGCGGAAATCGGCCAGCCATTTGGTGAAGACCCGCGCCACATCCAGGCTGCGCACCGCCATCCCGGCCGATGCCTGGGCATCGCCGGTCCAGCCATTCTTCTCGAAGGTGGGCGTATCGGTCAGGAAGCCGTGCAGATTGTTCAGGATGGTGGCGCGTGCCGCCGCGTCGATCTTGCCCAGCAGCGGATCGGCACAGGCGAAGCTGCCCGTATCGGCCACGTCCGAATGCACGATCTCGGCCGTCAGCGTATCGGCCCCCGGTCTGCCCGCCAGCCCCTCCACCTGCACATAGCGGAACCCGGCATAGGAGAAACGTGGCGTCCAGCGCTCCGTGCCCATCCCCGCCAGCGTATAGCGATAGGTCTGAAGCTGGGCATTGATCAGGCCGGAGGCGGGCACCACCTCACCGTTCTTGTCCAGCTTCTCACTGGCGACCAGGGAGATGGTGGACCCGCGCGGACCCGACGCGGACAGCACAGGCAAGCCGGCGATGATGCGCCCGAAATCATAGACATGAACGCCCGGCCGCACTTCCTTGACCGACACGGGCTTCAGGCTGGATACGGGTGCGATGGGTTCGGCATTGGCGAAATCGATCCGCCCCGCCGGCCCGTCCACCACCCGCACCACGCCCGCCTTGTCCCAATCCTCGGGCACCAGCCGGGCATCATAGCGTTCACCGCGATAGATGCTGTCGGACAGGGTTGGGCCAGGCTGCGCGCGCCATTCGCCATCGCTGGCGATCTTCTGGCGGCTGCCATCGGCGAATTCCACCTCGATCAGCGCCTTCAGCGCCGGATCGCCATGCCAGGGCGCCTTGTGGAAATACCATTCATTGGGATCGGTGACCCCGTACCAGCCGCGCCCCAGCTCCGCCCCCATAACGTTCGCACCGGGCTTCAGCCGGTCGGTGATGTCCAGCGCATGGGCCAGCACCCGCTTGTCATAGGCGGTGAAACCCACGCCCAGGGCACTGCCCCCCACCGCCGCTCCGTTCAGGGACAGCAGCGGCATGCCGGCCCCGGCCCAATAAAGCCGAGCCCGGGCGATCTTCTTTGCCGGCAGGGTGAATTCACGGCGCAGCAGCGGGGCCGGCGCCTCCATGGACAGGACGATATCGATGGACGGCACTCCGGCCGCGACCAGCAAGCCATCCGTCCCCACCGAACCACCGGTGAAGGGATTGTCATTGGCGGTAAACCCGGTTTCCACGCCCGGCGCCCCGCTGCCCGTCACCTTGACGCGATGGATGATGGCGGCCTCGGCCTGCTTCGCGGTGAAGCCCACCGTGCCATGGGCATGGCTCGCATCACTGATCGACGCCACCTCCACCCCGTCCAGCAGAGTGGTGATGCGCGCCCCCTGCGCCCGGATAACCAGGCGCCGCCGCTGGTCCTTCAGCGGCCCGCCGGCCAGAGCAACCCGGCCCAGCTCCGTGCTTTTCATACCCCCGCTCTTGCCGTCGGTATAGCGGCGCACGGACTGGATCAGGACCGGGCCATCCTTGCTGTCGGACAGGGTCCAGACATAGGCGTCGCCATATTTCTTCCCCGACCCCTGCGCCCGGAACAGGATGTCCAGCGCCGGCCCCTTGAGGGTCAGGTCGATTTCCAGCTCCAGGTCGCGCCAGTCATGCACCACCTGTTCCGGCCCGGCGATCCAGGACGCCCCCCAGAGGTCCGGCGACAGCAGCCCCATCTCCCACCAGTCGGGCCGGCTCCAGCCGCCGGGTTTCCCGGCCGCATCCCAGACCATGACCTGCCACCAGTAGCGCCTGGCCGATGCCAGGGCCGGGCCGGCATAGGCGATCTGGACATTGCCATCGCCGGTCACCTTGCCGCTGTCCCAGACCAGCGGCCCCGCTTCCAGGGCAGCCGGACTTTCCGCCGCCCGGATGCGATAGGCCGACTGGCGCGCCACGGGCGACAGCCAGGCCAGACGGGGTGCCGCCTCGTCCAGGCCCAGGGGGCGGGCGGCATATTCCACCCGCATCCCGTCCGGCACGCCGGGCCCGGCACAGCCGGTCACCAGCGTCAGGATCATCAGGCAACCGGCGCGGTGTGCCCATCCTCCCATCGCCGCCATCCTCAGAAGCTCGCCCGCAGGCCGACGGAGGCCATCCGCCCCAACGTGCCGCCATTGGTGTAGCCGGGGACGGCATTGAAATAGGGCGGGTCCTTGTCGAACAGGTTCTCGACATTGAAGGTCACCGACACCCCCTCGGCCAGGGCGGAGAGGTCATAGGCGGCGAACAGGTCGATAGTATTGAAGGCACCGATGCTGGTCTGGTTGGGCACGCCCAGGATCGGATAGCTGTCGCGGTGGTTCCACGACACCCGCCCCGTCACCTCGCCCACCTGCGCGCCCAGGCTGGCGACCAGGGCCAGACGCCCGGTGCCGTTCTTCAGGTCGTTGCTGAAGGCGCCACCCTTCACCGCCTGGGTCTTGCGATTCAGCGTATAGGTGCCGGAAACTTTCCCGCTGATCACGCCGAAATCCGTGCGGTGCTGGTAATCGACCTCGAAATCCAGGCCGTCCGTATGGATGGCCCCCAGATTGTTGCGCCGCGCGTCGAACAGCACATAGGGCGAGGAGAAGGCGTACAAGGCCGGCAGGCTGGGTACCCCATCGATGCGCAGGCTGCCCGCCGCCGCCAGGGCCTGCTGCAGGGTCGGGTTCAGGATGAAATAGCTGGCGAAATTCGGATCGGAATAGATCTGCGGCGTCAGGACGGGCGCCAGACCGATGGCATCGGTGAATTTCACGTTGAAGTAGGTGGCGCTGACCCGCAGGCCCTTCAGACCGTCAGGCTGGAAATCGGCACCCAACGACCAGGTATCGGCGGTTTCCGGCTTCAGGTTCTGATTGCCGCCAGCCAGCACGATGGTCGGGCGCAGCAGGTCGGTGAAGGGGCTGCCCGGCTTGCGGTTGGGGGCAAACAAAACCACCTGCACCCGGCTGTCCACGGAATTGCCCAGATCGGCCAGACTTGGCGCATGAAACGAGGTGCCGTAATTGGCCCTGATTGTCAGGTCCTTCACCGGCCGGTAATTCATGGCGATCTTGGAATTGGTGGTGCCGCCGACATCGCTGTAATCATCGTGGCGCACGGAGCCGGACAGTTCCAGCCCATAGACCCCGTCGACCCGGTTGGGCGCGCCGACCAGCGGCACATGCAGTTCACCGAATACCGACTTCACATTGCGGTCGGCCTTGCCGCGCGAAATGCTGGTGGGCGCACCGGCCGGGCCGCTGCCGATCATGCTGTCGATATCGTCGTAATGGTATTCGGCCACCGCCGCCGCCCGCACCTCGCCACCGGGGATGCTGAACAGCGGCCCGTCGAACACGGCGCGCACTTCCGCCAGTTGCTGCGTGGCACGGCCCAGATTCTCGTAATCATCGATCAGGGCCAGCAAGGCCGGGTTGCTGGCGGCAAGGTTGTAGGGGTTCAGCGCCGTGGCCGTACTCGTGCCGTTCAGCGCCTGGGTAGCCAGCGTGCTGTTGATCTGGCCGTCCCTGGTGCGGTTCTTCGACCTTCCCAGATTGCCGACCAGCCGCAATTGCCATTCCCCGCCCAGATCGACATCCAGCTCCGGCGTCACGCCATAGGATTCGAAATAGCCGTTGGCGACATTGCTGGGCCCGAAGACACTGTCGAAATTGACCGCCACGTCATGGGAGGTCTCATTGCCGATGGGCCGGAAATACGGGTTCAAAAGGGAAACCGTACCGCTCAGGGTCGATTGTGAGGTGCGGGTGACGGTGTCGCGCGACGACCAGTAACCGGTGGCGGAGAAATCCACGCCGTCGGTAATCTCCTGCACCAGCCCGCCGAAGAAGCTGTGCCGCTCCTCACGCGGATAAAGGTCGGCATAGTCGGTCTGGTCGCAGCGATTGACGGAGCCGGCCGTGCGGTTCGGCAGGGCGAACGGCACGCCGCCCAGCAGGATATTGCCCGGCGTGCAGGCCGTGCCCCGGAAATCGCTGCCACCCTGCGCCGTCAGGTCGGCGGTGACGAAATCGCGGTCGATGCCCAGGACATTGTCATGCCAGGCATAGGAATAAGACAGCCACGCCGACCCCGATCCCCAATCATTGCCGCCGATCAGGTTGGCTTCGGCACTCTGGTAATCGGCCGCCCTTCCATAGCGGGCATTGGCGGCCACACCGTTGAAACGCGGCCGGGTGATGAAATTGATCACGCCGCCGATGGCGTCGGACCCGTAGATCGACGAACCGCCATCGGGTATCACCTCCACCCGCTCAATGGCGTCGGGCGGGATGATGGAGGGATCGACGCTGGTCTGCAGGATGCCGGCCCCCACCAGCCGGTTGCCGTTCAGCAGGACCAGGGTGCTGGCCCCGCCGGACGCCGCCAGATTGCGGATATTGGGCCGCACGATGGGCAGGCCATAGCTGCCCTCGGCACGCGGGACGGTGCCGAAATTGCCGACCTGCGGGATCTGGGCCAGCAGATCGTTGCTGGAGGCGGCACCGGATGCCACCACATCCTCGCGCTGCACGGCGATGGCATTGGTGCCGATGGGGCCGACATTGCGGATCATCGTGCCGGTGACGATGATCTCCTCCAGCAGCACCTCATCGGAGGCCGCCTGGGCATGGGCTGTCGTCGCGCACAGCGCCAAAAAGGAAACAGTCAGGGTCAGCCGGGCCGTGCGGGTGCACGTCCGACGCCAGATCGGATCAAAACCGCTCATCGATGTCCTCCCCGGGGCCGCGCCACCCGGTGGCAGCAGCCGGATCTTTCTTGATTTGCGCAGGGGCCCTACCCCTGTCAGGACCGGTATGTTGAGATACCTGTCGTCCTTCGTTGCTGATCATTATGTATGTTGGTGGATTGGGTCAATGAATAATTTACATCGTTGTCAATATTGTTGGGCAATGGTACGCAAACCCCTGGGAAACAGCCACTGGAGGGATCGGCGATGATCGGGATGCTGGGTGTGGGCATGGCGCTGGCCGGGGCCTGGACGGGCGGTCTGGTCGCCTTCAGCGGCCTGACGGCGCGGCGGGTGGAACGCGCGCTGCCGGCGCAGGGCAAGTTCCTGGAGGTGGATGGACAGCGTCTGCATTATCTGGATGTCGGCAGCGGAACGCCCCTGGTGATGATCCATGGGCTGGGCGGACAGATGCGCCATTTCAGCCATGGTCTGCTGGCGCACCTGACCGACCGTTACCGCGTGATCCTGGTGGACCGGCCGGGTTCCGGCCATTCCACACGGGCCCACGACGCCGATGCCAGCCCCGGTGCACAGGCGGCCGCCATTGCCGGCCTGATCAGGGCGCTGGGCCTGGATCGGCCGCTGGTGGTTGGCCATTCGCTGGGCGGGGCCGTGGCGCTGGCGCTGGCGCTCGACCATCCGGACTGCGCCGGGGCCCTGGCCCTCATCGCCCCCCTGACCCGTGCGCAGGACAGCGTGCCCCCCACCTTCAAGGGATTGATCATCCCGTCATCCACCATGCGCTGGCTGATCTCCTGGACCCTGGCCACGCCCATGTCCATTCTTCACCGCGACCGCGTCCTGGGTGCGGTCTTCGGGCCCGACCCGGTGCCGGCCGATTTCGCCCTGGCGGGCGGCGCCTTGCTGGGGTTGCGGCCCGTGGCCTTCCGCTCGGCCTCTGCCGACCTGATGGCCGCCGGTGCGGCGATGGCGGACCTGGAGGCACGGTATGGCGGCCTGCGCCTGCCGATCTCCATCCTCTATGGCCGCGATGACCGGGTGCTGGACTGGCGTCATCATGGCGAGACGGCACAGGCGCTGCTACCCGGCGCCACCCTCACCCTGACCGATGGCGGCCATATGCTGCCCTTGACCGCACCCGCCGCCACCGCCGCCTGGCTGGACCAATGCCAGGCCGGGATATCCGCCCCCCACCCCTGAGAAGTGGACCTGCCGGTCGTGTCGCCGGTGGTCCAGCCGGGCCGATTCCAGGCCGTTGACTCCAGTGTCACATGTGTCACATTAATCGTATGACACCTTTCCAGATCCAGTTCCAGCCGGGCCAGCCCATCGTCGATCAGGTCGTGTTCGCCGCGACCCGGGCGTTTGTCAGCGGCCAGATCAGGCCGGGGGACGCCTTCCCGTCGGTACGTGCCCTGGCGGCCGACCTGCGCATCCATCCCAACACCGCGCACAAGGCGGTGCAGGCGCTGATCCGCGACGGCTGGCTGGAGGTGCATCCCGGCATCGGCACCATCGTCGCCGACCGCGCCGTGCCGGGCAAGGACGGGCGGCAGCGGCTGCTGGATGACAAGGTCGATCCGCTGGTGGTCGACGCCAGGAGCACCGGCCTTTCGCTGGAGGAGCTGCAGAATGCGATCGCCGAGCGATGGGCGGCATTGGACAAGACGGAGGTCGGCCGATGATCGTGCAGACGAATTCCCTGTCACACCGGTTCGGCCGGCATCAGGTGGTCCGCGATGTCGACCTGCGCCTGCCCGAAGGTGCCGCGATGGTGCTGCTGGGCGCCAATGGTGCGGGCAAAACCACCCTGCTGCGGCTGTTGCTGAATATCCTGCGCCCGTCATCGGGCAGCGCGCATCTGTTCGGCCGTGACAGCCGACACCTGGGACCGGTTGATTTCCAGCGGATCGGCTATGCCGGGGAAAGCCAGATGCTGCCGGCACGCCTCACCGTGTTGGCCTTTTTCGACTATCTGCGCCCGCTTTACGATGGCTGGGACCGGGGACTGGAAGACCAACTGCGCCGCCGGTTCGATCTGGTTCCGGAACAGCGGATCGACCGTCTGTCCCATGGTGCGCGCATGAAGCTGAAACTGACCGCCGCACTGGCCTTCCGCCCAGCGCTGCTGATCCTTGACGAACCGCTGGGCGGGCTTGACCCGGACGTGCGCGATCAGGTTCTGGACGGGCTGGTCGACCGTGCCGGCGACACCACCATCCTGATGGCGACGCATGAGATCGCGGAGATCGAGCGGTTCGCCACCCACATCGCCTTCATGGATGGCGGACGGCTGCTGTTCCAGGAGGAGACGGGCGACCTCGCCACGCGGATGCGCGATGTGCATGTCCAGTTGGATGCGGCCTGCGAAGTGCCACGCGACCCGCCGGAAAGCTGGCTGGCCCCCACCCTTTCCGGCCGCACATTCGGTTTCACTGACAGTCGCTTCGTGTCGGAGGCGGCGCTGCGGGACCAGTTGGCGGCAGGCGGCCTCAAGGTCGCCGGGCTGGACATCCGCCCGCTTTCGTTGCGGGAGATTACAGCCACATTGATGCGTGTACAGCGTGGGGAGGCACGGCCATGAACAGTCAATTCACCGCCATGCGTGCCGTCTTCATCAAGGATGTGCGGTTGCTCTGGCCGTTCATCCTGCTCTGCACATCGTTGTTCCTGGCGCGCGCCTTGCTGCCCGGGGAGAGCGGCCAACTCGCCGGGACATTGTCAACAATAGCGAACCTGATCCTGATCGTCGCGGTCATCCACCTCGACGCGCCGTCCAGCCTGCATCTGGACTGGCTGACGCGACCCATTGCGCCCACGGCCCTGTTGGCGGAGAAGCTGGCTTTCCTGTTGATTGCCCTGTTGCTGCCGTCCATGGCGGGCGGGCTCGTGCACGGCCTGGCCATGGATATCCCGCCCGCCATGATACTGCCTTCTTCCTCCACAGCTGTTTTCATGACACTGGTTCCGGCACTGCCGGTCATGGCCGCTGCCGCCTTGACGACGCGGCTCATCAGCACCGCCGTCCTGTTCTTGGGCGCTGCCGCAGTCAATGCGGTCGTCCTGTCCGTGGCCCTGCCCTTCATGGGTCATGCCGCCGATTCCATGGATGAAGAAGCCATCCAGCACATGACCCACACCCTGGCCATCCTGGCCATCGCGGGAAGCACCCTGGTCCTCTGGCTGCAATATGTGCCGCGACGAACCCGCGCTGCGCGGGTCGCCTTCGGGGGCACCGCGCTGATGGCGATACTCGTCCAGATAGGCTTCGCCTCCTCACTCTGACCCCCAGAACGGAACGATCCCATGCTTAGCATCACGGGTCTGACCAAGACCTATGCCGGAGGCGTGCGTGCGCTCGATGGCATCGACATCGAAATCCCGAAGGGCCTGTTCGGCCTGCTAGGCCCCAACGGCGCCGGCAAGTCCACGCTGATGCGCACCATCGCCACCTTGCAGGATGCCGATGCCGGCACGATCCGGTTCGACGGGATCGACATTGTCAGGGACCGCATGGCCCTGCAGCGCCGCCTGGGCTATCTGCCCCAGGAATTCGGCACCTATCCCCGCGTATCGGCGCAGGAGATGCTCCGCCATTTCGCCGCCCTGAAGGGCATTCACGGCGCCGGCAACCGGGCCGCCGTCGATGAATTGCTGGTCCGCACCAATCTCTGGGATGCGCGGACGCGTAGCGTCGATACCTTTTCCGGCGGCATGCGCCAGCGGTTCGGCATCGCCCAGGCGCTGCTGGGCGATCCGGACCTGCTGATCGTGGATGAGCCGACGGCCGGGCTGGACCCGGTCGAACGCCGCCGCTTCCAGAACCTGCTGTCGGCGGTGGGGGAGGATGTGGTGGTCATCCTGTCCACGCATATCGTGGAAGATGTGGCGGCCCTCTGCCCCCGCGTCGCCATCATGGCCGCCGGCCGCATCCTGAAACAGGGCGATCCGCACGACCTGGCGGCGGAACTCCAGGGGCGTCTGTGGAGCGGCATGGTCGACAAGGGTGCGGTGGCAGCACCTCCGCAGATCATCTCCACGCGCCGGCTGGCCGGACGGACGGAGATGCGCATCCTGGCCGAACAGTCGCCGCCGGGCTTCACCGCGGCGGTGCCGACATTGGAGGATGTCTATTTCCAGACGCTGATCGACCATGGCATCGACATCCAGGCGGAGTAGGCCCATGCGCGCCTTTCTTGAAACCTTCCGCTTCGAAGCACGGGTCCAGGCACGCTCCGCCCTGTTCGCGGCCCTGGTCGTCATCACCGCCTTCATCCATTTCTGCGCGGCCCGTAAATGGGGGATCGATATCGGCCTAGGGGCGGCGAAGGATGCGGCCGGTCTGGAATATAATTCGGCGCTTTCCATCATCCAGAACGCGCTGATCCTGAGCTTGTTCTCCGCCTTTCCTTCCATCGCCCTGGTCGCAGGTGCCGTGACGCGGGATGGCGAGCGCCGGACCGCACCGCTTTTCCATACAAAGCCCATCCATCCCGCCACCTATGCCTGCGGCCGCTTCGCGGGCGGCATGGCGCTGGCGCTGCTCACGGTCCTGGCGGGCCTGTCGGGTGCGCTGGCCGGCCTGGCGTTGCCGGGTGTGGATACCATGCACCTCCTGCCCTTCTCCGCCGCCCCGTTCCTTTACGCGCTATTCGCCATCGCCATTCCCAACATGCTGATCACCGGCGCGCTGGCCTGTGCGGCGGCCTTGGCCGCGCGGTCGATCGCGGCCGCCTATTGCGTGGCCCTGGCCCTGCCGCTGATCCCGGTCATGGCCATGCCCCATCTTGGACAGGGCGGGGGGTGGCTGGGGCTGATCGATCCGTTCGGTGCCGTTTCCGTCATGGATGTCACCCGCTTCTGGTCGCGACAGGAACTGGTCACCCGGCTTCCGGGGGATGATTTCTGGCTGAACCGGCTGCTATGGCTGGCTCTGGCCGGGAGCGTCCTGGCAGCGGCGGTTTGGCGTTTCCGCTTCCAGCTGGACGGGCGGCACCGCCGGCGGGCCGTCATTCCCCGGCGCATGGCGCCACCGGCGATGCAAGGGCTACCCATCGTCCGGCGTTTCGATGCCGCCGGAACCTGGTCGCAGTTCCTGTCGCAGCTGCGCATGGATATGCGCGCGATCTGGTGGTCGGCCCCTTTCCATGCGGTGGCGCTGCTGGTCATCGCGGGCTGCGTCGATGCGTTCGAAACACGCGCCGCCTTCGCCTACAACACGCCCCAGTTACCTTTGACCAGCCGTCTGGTCGGGGTGTTGGATGTCGGCCTGGCCCTGCAGATGATCCTGGCCATCGCCTATTATGCCGGCGCGTTGACGCATCGCGCACGCCAGGCCCGGGTCGCGGACATCATCGACGCCTCACCCGTGCGCAGCTTCAACCCGGTATTCGCCCAGCTGGCGGCCCTGGTCCTGATGGTCACCGCCCTGCTGGCCCTGGCGATCGGCACCTTCATGGTGCTGCAACTGGCGCAGGGGTTCGATGATCTGGAACCGGGCCTCTATCTGCGCGGCCTGTTCATCTATGGCTTCAACCATTATGCGCTGATCGTGCCGGCGCTGCTGGTCCACCTGCTGGTGCCCAACCGCTGGCTGGGGATGCTGCTGTTCCTGCTGACGGTGGTGGCGGGCTTTTCCCTGCGCCCCCTGGGGCTGGAGGACATTCTCTACAATCCGCGGCTGGCATCCCCGCCCTATTCGGACATGAACGGGTTCGGGCATTTCAGCGGTCGGCATGTCTGGCTGATGATCTATTGGACCGCGATCATGGCGTTGCTGGCACTTGTCGCGGTGATGGCCGCCCCGCGCGGACATCAAAGCACGCCGTTCCACGATGCCAGGGCACGGCTGACGCCGCCCCTGCGGCTGGCGGCGATCCTGGCCGTGACGGGTACCGCCGCCAGCGGTGGCTGGATCTTTTACAACACCCACATCCGCAACGCCTATGTGACCAGTGCCGACCTTGAGGCCCGCGCCGCCGAGTATGAGCGCCGGTACCAGCAATATGCCGACCTGCGGTCACCAGCCGTGGCGGCCATGGATGTCGCGGTGGATTTCTTCCCCGCCGAGCGAAGGGTGGAAAGCCGGGGAACATTGCATCTCCAGAACCGGTCGGCGGAACCGGTATCCGACCTGTTCTTCACCCTCAACCCGGCACTGAGGGTGGAGTTGCTGGAATTGGACGGCGCGCAACTGGTCGAAAGCGACCAGATACTGGGCGTCCGGCGCTATCGGTTAGCCGCCCCCCTTGCCGCCAGTGCCACGGTTGCCGGCAGATGGCATTTCTCCTGGCGCAACGACGGCTTCACCAACGCGGCCTCCGACAATGCCATCGCCGGGAATGGCAGCAATATCGAAGGCGGGGATATCCTGCCGATGCCGGGATACCGGGCCGGGCGCGCGCTTGACGACCCCGATGCCCGCCGCCGCCAGGGCCTGCCACCGGCGCGGCCGCTGCCCGCGCTTGATGATCCGGCGGTCCGCAACGACCTGACGGACCCGTTCGCGCCCGTCCGTTTCCGCGCCGTGCTGGGCACGTCCGGGGATCAGACGGCACTGACGTCGGGCA
Organism: Niveispirillum sp. KHB5.9; assembly: GCF_048066115.1. Taxonomy (NCBI): domain Bacteria; kingdom Pseudomonadati; phylum Pseudomonadota; class Alphaproteobacteria; order Rhodospirillales; family Azospirillaceae; genus Niveispirillum; species Niveispirillum sp. KHB5.9. Next base: position 785,891 of record NZ_JBLTYX010000001.1, read on the forward strand.
GGCTGACAGGGGAATGGGCCGCTGGCGGCCGCCGCTATTTCCGGTACGAGGGTACTTTCCCCCTCTATCTGGCCTTCGCCTCGGCCCGATACCAGGTGATGCGCGAGGTCGTGGATGGGGTGACGCTGGAACTGTTCCATGACCGGGGGCATGGTGCATCGGCCCGCACCATCATGGACACGATGAAGCACGGCCTGGACTATTACAGCCGGGAATACGCCCCCTACTTCCTGGATAATTTCAAGATATTCGAATATCCGCGCTATTCCACCCGTGTCCATGCCATGGCGGGTGCCGTCTCCTACAACGAGGCCGCCGGCTTCACCCTGGCCTTCCAGCCCGGCCAGACCGACATCGTCACCGCCCATGAGCTTGCCCATATGTGGTGGGGTGGGCAGGTCCGCAGCCCCCGCCTCGAAGGTCAGCAGGTCATCAATGAAGGGCTGGCCACCTTTGCCTCCTTCATGCTGATCGAACATATGCAGGGACGCGAGGCCGCCCTGCCCTATGTCGCCGTCACGCGCGACCAGTATCTGGACGCCTATAGCCGCGTGGTGCCGCTGGCCCGGCCCGTGATCCGGGCGCAATCCACCCTGGACGCCTATGGCAAGGCCAGCCTGGCGCTCTACACGCTGCACGATGTCATCGGGGCGGCAGCCGTGAACGGCGCCCTGCGCGGCTTCCTGGCCAAATACGGCAACCGCCCGCCACCCTTCCCGACGACGCGGGAACTGGTCGCCGAACTGCGGGCCGCCGCTGGTCCCGACTACCAGCCGCTGATCACCGACCTGTTCGAGAAGACAACCTTCTACGACATCGCAGTGACCGCAGCCGAAAGCCACAGGGTGGCCGAAGGTTACGAGGTGACGATCAATGTGGCGGGACGCAAGATCCATGCGGATGACGAGGGGCTGGAAACCGATGCGCCCCTGCACGCACCCTTCGACATCACGGTCTATGACAAGGATGCCCGACCCTTGCTCACGGGCAAGCATTGGCTGACCACCGGCGAACAGGTGATCAGGCTGCAGGTCAAGGCACGCCCCGGCCGCATCGCGGTCGACCCCGACGGCATGATGCTCGACCGCAACCCGTCCGACAATGCGCGGGACCTGTGACGAATGGGTGGGAGGCAGCGCCGGACGCGCCGTTGCCCCGCCCCAGGTATCGAAGACCAGCAGGGTGGTCGGGCTTGTGTGCATGAGGTGAACCTGTTCGCCCTCAACGCCAAATATGCCGACATGATCGGATTGGCGGAGGTGGCGCCAGCGCATTGGCCAGGCCCTTCAGGGCCGTCGTTCCCGTGCGCTCATGCGGCATCATCCTCGGGCAGGCTGTCGGGGCTGGGATAACGCCCCATGGTCAGCAGCAGCGCCGCCCCGGCCAGTAGGGCCGCCGATCCATAGATCAGGCCCAGATCATAGCTGCCGGTATTGACGAAGATGCGGCCGAAGATGAAGGGACCGAAGCCCGCCCCCAGCGCGAAAAACCCGTACATGGTGCCGTAGATGGCGCCATAGGCCCGCATGCCGTAATAGCGGCTGACCAGGAAGGCCAGGATGTCATATTCCACGCCCGCCGCGAAGCCGATCAGCAGCACGGCCCCCATGGAGGATGCGGGCGTCACCCCGTCGCCGGTCAGCAGCAGACAGGCACCGGCCGGCAATGCCAGCAGCACGAACGCCACGCCCGGCGCCCAGAACCGGTCGATCAGCCAGCCGCCCAGCAACCGCCCGGCAATGACCGAGGGGCCGATCAGGCTGGCGATCTGCACGGCCTGCTGCACATCCATGCCCTTGGTGCCCAGGATTTTTTCCAGGTTGGGAATGGGTCCGCCTACGGCAAACGAGATGGGCACGAAGGCGATGGCCAGCACCCAGAACCGGTAGGTGCCCAACGCCTGACGCAGGGTGAAGCCGCGATGCGCCTGACGGGCCGGCGCTTCCGTCACACCCTTGTCCGTGACATCGCGGAACAGGAAAAAGGCGGTGGGCAGCGACAGCAACAGGGGCAGCAGCGCCAGCCCGACATAGGCCAGGCGCCAGCCCACCTCCCCGATCAGGAAATTGGCGTAAAGCTTGGCGGCCGCCCCGAACAGGCCCGTGCCCAGCAGCGACAGGCCCAGGGCCAGCCCGCGATGGGTGTTGAACCAGTTATTGACCGCCCGCGTCCAGGTGATGGGCAAGGTGCCGGAACCGAGTGCGGCCAGCAGCATCCAGTTGATGTAGAACAGGGTCAGCGACCCGTTGGATAGCGCGAACCCGGCCAGCGTCACCCCGAACAGGGCCACGGAGATCAGCACCACCCGGCGCACACCGAACCGGTCGGCGGCCATGCCGGCCAGCGGCCCCATGACCATGGCGCCCAGGGTCATGATCACCAGGGCCAGCATGATCTGGTCCACACCCCAGCCGAATTCCGCCGTCAGCGGCGCCACGAACACGCCCGTCGTGTAGAAGGGAATGGGCGACAGCCCCGTCCCGATCCCCAGCGCGGAGGCGGCGACCACCTTCCATCCCTGCCTGAACTCCGACCGATCGACCGACATCTGCGCCCCCGGGTCAAAATGATATAATGATAGGTCATTATCACAACGTGAGTGGCGACCGGCAAACGGGAAAGCGGGCGATGCGGAAAGTTTCAATTCTCCGTCCACTCGGCGGACAGAGAGGGAGGCCTATTCCAGATCGCACAGTTCCACGGCCCGCATGCTAAGGGCGGGAGATGTCGGCCCGAAGCAAGGTACAGGGCGGTGACCATGCAGTGGACGGCTTCTAAAAAACTGGAACTTTCATTGGGATGAATGGGATGAAAAAGGGATGAATGAGATAAAAACTAAGCAGGATAATCCGGCCCTTTCCGGTTTGGATTGGTGATGCGCTTGAATTACAAGCGGGTATGGCTGAACCCTGACAGTGCGCCCCTATGTCAGCAGCCTGCCCTATCGGGTGAAGGCCCTGGGTGACAGTCTGAAGGGTGTGCTGGATCGGGCCGAAGCGAGGGCCGTCACGCCGGCCGACCTTGTGGCGGCGCTGAGTTGCCGATAAGACGGAGAGCATCATCACCCCGCCTTCCGGACGGAGTTCCATGGACCGCCCCTTGAGCCAAGCAGGACTGAGCCCGGAGCAGTTGGACCCCACCGCCCCCACCCCGCTCTATCACCAGATCTATCTGGTGCTGCGGGAGAAGATTCGCAGCGGGGAATTCCCGGCCGACAGCGTGATGCCGGGGGAACAGGAACTGTCGCGCCTGTTCGACGTGTCGCGCATCACGGTGAAGCGGGCGCTGAATGAACTGGCGGCCCATGATCTGGTCAGCCGCCATCGCGGGCGCGGCACCGTGGTCACCGCGTCCGCTGCGCTGCCGCAGGTCCATGGCAGCTTCGACAATCTGATCGACAGCCTGAAGACCCTGGGGCTGGAAACCCAGGTGCAGGTACTGGAACTGTCCGACCTGCCGGCCCCGCCCGCCGTGGCGGCACTGCTGGACCTGGAGCCGGGCGCGCCGGTGCAACGTGCCGTGCGCCTGCGCAAACTGGCGGGGGAGCCGTTCAGCTATCTGATCCAGTATATGCCGGCCGACATCGCCGCGCGCATCGGGCGCGATGATCTGGAAAGCGTGCCCATGCTGGTGCTGCTGGAACGCGCCGGTGTCGTCCCGTACGAGGCGGAACAATGGATCACCGCGGTGGCCGCCGAACCGCATATCGCGGTGGCCCTGGACCTGGGTTCCGGCTCGCCTTTGCTGCGGATCGAGCGGGTGATGCGGGACAAGGCCGGCCGGGCGGTACAGCTGATCCATGCCCATTACCGGCCCGACCGGTTCAAATACCATATGCGTTCCAACCGCAAGGGCGCCAGCAACTGGCGCACCGAAGGATAATCCCGACATGTCCGACAAGGTCATCCTGCGCCGCGATGCCGACGGTATCGGCCGCCTGATCCTGAACCAGCCCGCCAAGCGCAACGCCCTGTCGCGGGAGATGTGGGAACTGGTGCCCGTGCGTCTGGCCGAAGCGGCCGCCGATCCCGCCATCCGCGTGCTGGTGGTACAGGGAGAGGGCGGCACCTTCGCCGCCGGGGCCGACATTTCCGAATTCGAGGCGGCCTATGCCACCCGCGACAGCACGGCCGCTTATGCCGGGGCCATCGCCGGGGCCATGGATGGCCTGGCCGATTTCGTGAAGCCGACCATCGCCCTGATCCAGGGCGCCTGTGTCGGCGGCGGGTTGGGCCTGGCGCTTGCCTGCGACCTGCGGTTCGCGGCAAGCGATGCCCGCATGGGCATCACGCCGGGCAAGCTGGGCCTGGTCTATCCGCTGGGTGACACCAAGCGCCTGGTCCAGGCCGTCGGCCCCAGCCACGCCAAGGACCTGCTGTTCACCGGCCGGCTGCTGGGTGCGGACGAGGCGCTTGTCATGGGGCTGGTCAACCGGGTGGCGGCACCGGATGCGGTGGAAGCGGCCGCGCTGGCCTATGCCGGCCAGATCACCCAAGCCAGCCAATATTCCGCCCGCGCCACCAAGCGCATGATCAACCGCGTCCTGGGCGGACAGGTCACCGACACGCCGGAAACGGTGGCGGAATTCCTGGACGCGATCGAAGGCGAGGATTTTATCGAGGGGCGCGATGCCTTCCGCCAGAAGCGCCCGGCGAACTTCACCTTCGGATAAGGCTACTCGCTGCGCTCCCGATTGAAGCTCATCGAATAGACAAACCGGTCGGCGGGATGGGCGCTCTCGCTGGCCAAGAACAGCTCGCCCTTGGCATCGTGATAGGTACGACGCGTGCGCAAGGCCGCCGTACCCGGCTCGCACCCCGCCAGGGGGGCCAGGAACGCGTCCAGGATCATGGCCTTGATCTGCTGGTCGATGCGGATCGCGGAAATGCCGAACAGCGCCTCGATCGCGTCGGCGATGGTGCGGTGGGCCTCGATCTCCGCCCTTGTGGGGGCGCAGTCGCGGCGGATCAGCACGCGGGTGATGCCGACAATGGTGGTGCCATCCCATCGCTGCCCACGCAGTTCCAGCCAGCCGGCCGGATCCAGCCCCATCCCCAGGACCATGCCGTCGGGCGGCGCCGGCTCATAGGCCAGGATGGTCAGCCGGGCATCACGCGCATATTGCAGAAGGTCCTGAAATCCGCCCAGGGGCTGCACGAACAGGGCCGGTTCGGTCGGCGCCGTCACCACCGTACCCGCCCGCCGCCGGCGCGCCACCAGCCCCGCTTCCGTCAGCAGGCGCAGCGCGTCACGGGCCGTGTGGCGGGAAATGTTGTGGATGGCGCACAGTTCCTGCTCCGTCGGCAGCAGGTCACCCACCTTGTAGGTGCCGCTGGCGATGGCCGCCCGCAGCAACTGCGCGATCTGCTGATAAAGGGGGGCGGCAGCCAAGGCGCATTTCCCTGATCGACTGGTCGTTCAACGATCAAGGCCATGCGCCAACCATGCCGTCAACCACCTGTATCCCCCGCGACACCACCTGGTGGATGGCCGCACCGAAAGTCGTCCCGCCGCGGCCTGGGCAGCGTGATAGATGCAATTATGTCCGGACAAAAGGGACGCCATGACGCTGATCGCCCATTTCGCCGACCATCTTTGCCGCCCGGTACCGACCGTGATGCGGCGCCGCGCCGCCCTGCACCTGCTTGACTGGGCGGGCTGCGCGGTGATCGGGGCGACGGCACCCGTCGCCGGTGCGCTGGCCGGCGTTTTCCTGGATGACCGGGGCGGGCCTTGCACCCTTGTCGGCAGGGCGGGCGGTGCCGGGGCGGAGGCGGCGGCGCGCTATAATGGCGTGCTGGGCAACATCTATGAGATGGACGACGTCGACAAGCGCGCCCGGCTGCATCCCGGTCCCGTCATCATCCCCGCCGCCCTGGCCCTGGCGCAGGAGACGGGGGCCGATTCAACCCGGCTGCTGGACGCCATCACCCGCGGGTACGAGGCGGCGATCCGCCTGGGCCGGGCGCTGGGCGACGGGCATTACCGTTACTGGCATCCCACGGCCAGTGCCGGCACGGTGGGGGCGGCAGCGGCCTGCGCCGACATCCTGTGCCTGGATCGCCACGGCATGGCCCAGGCCATGGCGCTGGCCGCCACCCGGACCGGCGGCCTGTGGGAAACCCGCAACGATCCGCAATCCAACGCCAAGCAGATCCACAATGCCCAGGCGGCCGGCGACGGGCTGCTGGCAGCCCGTATGGCCGCCGCCGGCCTGCGGGGTCCCGGCCGCATTCTGGAGGGAACGGAAGGGCTGTTCGCCGCCACCGCGGCCCCCGGTGCCGATCCCGGTGCCCTGCTGGCGGGTACCAGCCCGGCCGGATGGTGCATCGCCGATGTCAGCCTGAAACCCTGGCCCGCCTGCCGCCATGCCCATCCGGTCATCGATGCGGCCCTGGCCCTGCTGGCCAAGGCGGGTCGCGACCGGCTGGAAGCGCATGCGGTGGCGGGCATCGCCATCCAGACCTATGGCGATGCGCTGCGCTTCTGCGACCGCCCGACCCCGCGCAGCGTGATCGAGGCGAAATTCTCCCTTCAGCATGCCGTGGCCGTGACCCTGCTGGGCGGGCCGCCGCCGCTGGCCGCCTTCGATCCGGACATGATCACCGATCCGTTCGTCGCCACGCTGCGGTCGCGGGTGAAGGTCACGGTTGGCGAACCTTATGCCCGGGCCTATCCGAACCATTTCGGGGCCCGGCTGGTCGTCAACCTGACCAATGGCGATCTGCTGGTCCATGAGCAGCCGGACGCCCTGGGCGATCCGGAGAACCCGCTGTCCATCGACCGTGCCATCGACAAGGCGCGCAATCTGATGCAGGCCGCGGGCATGGAGGCGACGGCCATCGGCATCCTGATCACGGAATGCCTGGAACTGGCCGAAGGCCGCCCCCTGCCGACCGGATGGCCGGTCCATGTGGAAAGGGGTGAGGCGTGAGTGCATCTGAGGTTCTGGCGCGGCACGCGCTGTCGGTGGAATGGGCGGCCCTGCCGGCGGGGGCGCAGGATGCGGTCCGCATCTTCCTGCTGGATACGCTGGGGGTCGGCATCGCCGGCGCCAGGGCGCCGTTCGCGGCCCAGATCGGGGCCGTGACCCAGGGCTGGGGCAATGGCGGGCCGGCACCCGTGCTGGGCCGCGCCGCCATCCTGTCGGCCCCGCAGGCGGCCTTCATCAACGCCTACCAGATCCATGCCCAGGAGTTCGACTGCGTGCATGAGCCGGCGGTGGTGCATCCGCTGGCCACGGTGCTGGCGGCCCTGATGGCCGATACCGCGCGCCAGCCGCTGCCCGTCACCGGTGCGGAATTCGGCGCCGCCATGGCCGCCGGCGTCGATATCGCCGCCACACTTGGGGTGGCGGCCAAAACCGGGGTGAAATTCTTCCGCCCGGCCACGGCCGGCATCTTCGGCTGCGTCGCCGCCATGGCGCGGCTGCGCCGGCTGGATGTGGCGACAACGCAAAGCGCCTTCGGCCATGCCCTGGCCTTTGCGTCTGGCACCATGCAGGCGCATGTGGAGGGCAAGCCCGGTCTGCCCATCCAGGTGGCCCATGCGGCGCAGGCCAGCCTGATGGCCATTGATCTGGCCCTGGCCGGCGTTCCCGGCACCATCGGCAGCATTGATGGTCCCTTCGGCTATCTCACGATGTTCGAAACCGAGAGCGACCTCACGCCCCTGTTGCCCATGCTGGGCAAGGACTGGCGGATCGCCGAGGTCAGCCACAAGCCCTTCCCCACCGGCCGTGCCGCCCATGGCGCCATCGTGGCGCTGCAGAGCCTGATGCGCGACCATGGCGTCACCGCAGCCAATCTGGAAAGCCTGACCTATACCGCCCCGCCCCTGATCCACCGGCTGGTGGGACGCCCCCTGCCCGTCTACCCGGCGGCGCTGACGGCCAATTACGCCCGGCTGTGCTTCGCCTGGCTGGGGGCGGTGGTGCTGACGCGCGGTACGGTAGGGCTGGCGGATTTCGTGCCCGGCCGCCTGTCCGACCCGGCGTTGCACGCGCTGGGATCGCGCATCCGTGTCGTCGCGGATGCCAATCCCGACCCGGCGGCCTTCACCCCGGCCCTGGCGGAAGCGGTGCTGACCGATGGTCGCATGGTGCAGGCCCGCATCGACAGCCAGTTGGGCAGCCCGACGACACCGCTCAGCCGCGAACAGCATCTGCGCAAGTTCCGCGCCTGTCTGGAATTCGCCGGCGCCACAGACCTTGCCGATCCGCTGATCGACGCCATCGACAGGCTTGAACACCAGACCGACATGGCCCGCCTGCTGCGCAGTGCCGCCGGCCTGCCGGATTGAAGAAAACGGGAGACGGGTACCCATGGACGGGCACAGGACCTATTTCAACGCCGTGGACTGGGATGCCTTGCAGAAGGATCATCCCATCGGTGCGGATTTCGTGCGCTTCGCCACGAAGACCAGCCGGGATGAGCTGACGGCGCATCAGAACCGTCTGTTCATGCGCTGCGTGGCCCGCGCCTGGGCGACCCCCTTTTATCAGCGCCTGTGGGGCAAGGCCGGGATCGAGAAAGGCGATATCCGCTCCATCGCCGACCTGCCCCGCCTGCCGATGTTCGACAAGGCGGACATCATGGCCAGCCTGGAAATCGCCCCGCCCTTCGGCGATTTCTCCGCCTTTTCCAGCTATCCGCCCGGCGAGCGCCCGCCCGTGGTCTTCCACACCACCAGCGGCACCACCGGCAAGCCCCAGGTACTGCTGTTCGGTGCCAAGGGGCGCGAGGCGCAGAACCTGCTGCTGGGCCGGCTCTACCGGTTCCAGGGCATGCGGCCCGACGACGTGGTCCATTCCGTCTATGGCCACGGCATGATCAATGGCGGCCATTATGTGCGCGAGAGCGTGCTGCACTGGACCTCGTCGGTCTTCATGTCGGCCGGCACCGGCGTGGAAACCCGATCCGCCCAGCAGGTGCAGTTGATGAAGGAATTTGGGGCGACGGTGATCGTCGGCTTCTCCGACTACATCAAGAAACTGGCGGAGGTGGCGCGCGAACAGGGCATCGACCCCGTCCGCGACCTGAATATCCGCATGATCTCCGGCCATCTGGGCAAGGAGGACAAGGATAGCCTGTCCCGCGCCTGGGGCGGGGCGGAGTGCTTCGACTGGTACGGCGTGGGCGACACCGGCTGCATCGCCGGCGAGGGACCGGACCGTGACGGTCTCTATGTCATGGAGGACGCGCAATATCTGGAGGTGTGCGATATCGACACCGGTGCCGCCGTGCCCGACGGGGCGCTGGGCGACATGGTCGTCACCTGCCTCTACAAGGATGATGTCCACCCCATCATCCGCTTCAACACCCATGACGTGACCCAGGTCCGCGCCGGCCGATCCTCCATCGATGTGGAGTTCAAGCGGATCGAGGGCTTCCTGGGCCGGTCGGACAATATGGTGAAGATCCGCGGCATCAATATCTTCCCCCAGGCCATCGGCCCCATGCTGAACGGCGTGGCGGGGATCACCGGCGAATATATCTGCAAGGCGGTGCGCGACGGGGCCGGCCGGGACGAGTTCGTGGTGGTCGCCGAAACCAGCGCCAGCGGCGATGACCGCCAGGACGTGGCCGAACGCAGCCGCGCCGTGCTGAAACAGAAGATCGGGATCGAGGTGGCGGTGGAACTGGTCGACCACCGCGCCACCGCATCCCTGACCCAGATCGATGTCCGCCAGAAGCCTATCCGCCTGATCGACGAGCGGTTCAAATGACCGACGCGCGCCAGCAGCACCCGGTCATCGCCGCCGGGGTGGCTGGCTTGGCCGGCCTGTACCGGCGGGGTGACAGCGATCCCCTGGCCGTGACGCGGTTCTATCTGGACCGTATCGCGGCGCTGGATGGCACGGTCGGGGCCTATAATCAGGTGCTGGCGGAACAGGCTATGGTCGATGCCTCCGCCTCCGCTGCCCGCCGGCGGGCCGGCAAGCCGTTGTCGGAAATCGACGGCGCCCCCATCGCGGTGAAGGCCAATATCGCCGTCGCCGGGGCCTTCTGGCACGCCGGTATCGGCGCCTATCGCACTCGTATCGCCCAGCAGGATGCCGATTGCGTGGCCCGGCTGCGGGCGGCGGGTGCGGTGATCCTGGGTGTGGCCAACATGCATGAGGGCGCCCTGGGTGCGACCACCGACAATGTCTGGTTCGGGCGCACGCAGAATCCATTGCGCGACGGCTATACGGCCGGCGGGTCCAGCGGCGGGTCGGCCGCCGCCGTGGCCGCCGGGCTGGCGGCGGCGGCGCTGGGGTCGGACACGATGGGATCGGTGCGCATCCCCAGCGCCTATTGCGGGCTGGCCGGATACAAGCCTGCCCGTCATGTCATCAGCCTGGACGGGGTCATTCCGCTATCGACCAGTCTGGACCATGTCGGCGTTCATGGCTGGACCGTCATCGACTGCGCCCTGATTGCCGCCCATGCCGGTGCCGGCGCCGCAACCTCGCCCAGCCTGCAAGGGCTGCGGCTGGCCGTACCCAACTGGCGGGCCCGTGTGGAGGCTCCCGATTTCATCTGGAAGGCACGCGATGAGGCCGCGACCTTGCTGCTGCTGGCCGGCATGCAGCGGGTGAGCGCCGATCTGGACGCTTACCAGTCCGGCCAGGCCCGCCGCCTGGGCCTGCTGGTGTCGGAGGTGGAGGGGCTGAATGCCCATGAGGCACAGTTGGCGCGCAGCGAGGATGGGTTCTCCCCCGAATTCCTGGGCCTGCTGCGTTGGGGCGGACGGCAGCCGGCCACAAGGATAGCGGCCGCCTATCAGGGGCTGGACGCGATCCGGTGCGCCGGCATGGCCTGGCTGGAACAGGTCGATGCCGTGCTGCTGCCCACCGCCCCGCAAACCGCCTTTCCCTTCGGCCAGCCGGTACCCGCCAACCAGGCGGATTTCACCGCCCTGGCCGATTTCATCGGCTGTCCCGCCGTCGCCGTGCCCTTCGGCCGGTCACCGGACGGCCTGCCACTGTCGGTGCAGGTGATCGGGAAAGACCCGTCCATCGTGCTGGGCGTGGCGGCTTCCCTGGGCTGAGCCATGCATGGCAGGCAGCCCCCGAAAGGCTGCGCGCCTGACCACGTGGTGGATAAGTCCGGACAATATCTTGAGCGGTTTGCAACCAGAACCCATCATCGAATTAACTAAAAATATCCAGAACTCCGACAGGCATGTGAAGCAATGAAACCGTGTGGAATGAGAAATTCCCCGCGCCGGCGGAGCTGTGGACATGACACGCGAAAATCAAGCCGCGTGAAATCACCGTGGGATACTTTTTGAACTGGGAGACGATAATGAAGGAAGTAAAGTCCGCCAGCCAGCTGGGCACGTCCCGTCTGGCCCTGATGATCACGCTCGGCATGACCATGTCCGCCGGCCCCGCCATCGCACAGGAAGCATCCAAATCCGACGACGCGCCGCTGCAGCTTGAGGAAATCATCGTCACCGCCCGCAAGCGGTCGGAAAACATCCTGAAGACGCCGGTATCCGTCACCGCCGTCACATCGGAAGAGGTTGAACAGCGCGGCATCACGTCCGTCCAGAACCTGTCGGAACAGACGCCGGGCTTCAACATCAACAATAACAGCTCCGGCCGTGGCGACCGGTCGTTCCAGCAGTTGATCCTGCGCGGTTTCACCCCGGCCACGACCGACAGCACGCCCGTCGCCACCTTCATCGACGGCGTTCCCGTCTCCTCCCCCACCGCGGTGATGAGCGTGTCGAACCCGGAGCGGATCGAGCTGCTGCGCGGGCCGCAGTCGGCCTATTTCGGCCGCAACACCTTCGCCGGCGCGCTGAACGTGGTGAACAAGGAGCCGGGCAACGATTTCGGCGGCAGCCTGACCACGATGATCGGCACCCACAATAACCGCCGCATCCAGGGCGAGCTGGAAGGCCCGCTGATGGAGGACAAGCTGTCCTTCCGCATCGCCGGCGACCACACCTCCAAGGACGGCACTTATAAGAACCGCGCGAACCCGTCGCAGACGCTGGGTGACCAGTCCTCCACCAACGGCAACCTGCTGATCGTGGCGACGCCCAACGAGAACCTGACGATCAAGGCCTTCGGCCTGATCTCCCACGATGATGATGGCCCGGCGCCGCTGGGCCTGATCAGCGCGCGTGCGGTCACCGACAGCACCGGCCGCGTCGTCGTGCCGGCGCAGCAGAATTGTACCCTGGCCGGCTTCAATCCCTTCATGTGCGGCACGGTTCCGTCACTGCCGGCCACCACGCCGGCCGGCAATTACACGGTCGACAGCTTCGTGCGCAATGCGCTGGCGGTGACCACCAACCGTCTGATCGACCAGGATGACAGCGTTGACGCATATGGCCTGGTGCGTGATTACCGCCATGCCCATCTGGTTGTCGATTACGAGATTCCGGACACGAATTTCACCGTCAGCTCGCTGACCGGCTACAATCACGAGGAATGGGGCTCGCTGTCGGATATCGGCAACTACGACAGCACCGGCATCGCCAACCCGGCCTATACCGCGACCAACGGCCTGCGCTCCTATTTCAGCTCGGCCTATCTGGTGGAGAATATCTCCGAGGACTTCTCCCAGGAGCTGCGCACCAGCTACGATGATGGCGAGGCGCTGCGCTTCGTGGCCGGCCTGTCATACCTGAGCGCCAATGGCCGCCGCACGGTCGACACGCTGGACAACATGATCCTGAACAAGCAGGTCACCCCGTCCGGCAAGACGGAATCCAAGACGCTGGGCGGCTTCTTCGGTGTCACCTACGACATCACCGACAAGCTGACGACCAGCGTCGAGGGCCGCTACCAGATCGACAAGCTCTACGCCTATATCTCGCCCATCACCAATGTGGTGGTGACCGACCCGACCTTCGTGCCGGTCGGCACCTACCAGGCCGGGTCCAAGCTGGGCCAGCAGAAGTACAAGAACTTCCTGCCCCGCCTGATCGCCCAGTACCAGTGGACCGATGAGGTCATGACCTATGCGTCGGTGGCCAAGGGCGTGAACCCCGCCTCGCTGAATGCCGGCGTCGTTTCCTATACTGGCCAGGCAGCCACCATCGCCAAGGGCCTGGGCATCGACCTGTTCGTGAAGCCGGAAAAGGTCACCACCTATGAAATCGGCCTGAAGGGCACGGCGATGAATAATCGCCTGCGTTATGCCCTGGCCGCCTATTACTCGCAGTGGCGTGACCAGCTGAACCAAGTCATCCAGACCTTTGTGACCCCCACCGGCGGCTTCGGCAGCGTGTTCGGCACGATCAACAGCGGCAATTCCGACATGAAGGGTCTGGAATTCGACGGCAGCTTCCGCCTGACCAACATGGTCACGCTGACGGCGGCCGGTGCGCTGAATGACAGCAAGATCAAGGATTACAACGCACCGCTGGTCACCTTCCTGGTCGGCACCAACGACTTCTCCGGCAATGAGCTGCCGGCGACGTCCAAATACTCGGCCGCCGGTGGCATTCTGCTGAACGGCTATGTCGCGACCTGGGACGATGCGGCCTGGTTCGCGCGTCTGGACTATAATTACAAGTCCGGCGTCTGGTCCGACGTGGGCAATGTCCTGAAGACCCAGGAGACCCATGTGTTCAACGCCCGTGCCGGCGTGACCGTGGGCGCGGTATCGGTGGATGTGTTCGCCAACAACCTGTTCGACACTCGCCGCTACACCACGGTGAACGACAACATCCTGTTCACGCCCGCACCCTCCTTCACCTATTCCACGGTGAATGTCGGCCTGCGTGAGGGCCGTACCCTGGGTGTCCAGGCCAAGTACAAGTTCTGATCCTTTGCCATGCCCCGGGGGACAACGCTGCCCCCGGGGCATCCGCCTTTCAGGAGCGAACATGCGCCAGTTCATTCTTCCGGCCCTGACGGCCCTGCCCCTGGTCTTGGGTGCCGTCACCGCCAATGCCGCCCCGTGTGAGGAGCGCACCTTCTTCCAGCCGCCGCTGGAATATACCTCCGTCGAGGTCCTGGCCGATGGCCGCGTCATCTTCCGCCTGTGCGCCAAGGATGCGCGCGACGTCGTGGCCCTGCCGCAGGAGATGAAGACCGTTCCCACCGGCATGGATGGCAAGCCGCCGGGCCTGCCCATGACCAAGGATGGGGAAGGCTATTGGGTGGCCACCACGGCCGGCGCCGTCGATCCGGGCGTCTATACCTATAATTTCAAGGTCGATGGGCTGCGCATTGCCGATCCGCGCGGCACCCGCTTCGCCGAGGCCTTCGGCGGCGTGCAATCGATTTTCCAGCTTCCCGGTGCCGCCACGGCCAACCAGTTCTACAAGGCCGATGTGCCGCACGGCCTGGTGTCGGTGGTGGAATATCCCTCGACCAGCCTGGGCGGCATCACCCGTCGCGCCCATGTCTATACCCCGCCGGGGTACGAGGCAGGCGGCAAGGAAACCTATCCGGTCCTCTATCTCGTCCATGGCTACAGCGACAGCGACGACGCCTGGACCATGAAGGGCAATGCCAACTACATCCTCGACAACCTGATCGCGGCCGGCAAGGCCAAGCCGATGATCATCGTCATGCCCCAAGGCCATACCCCGGCCCGCGAGGGTGTGCAGGGGATGGAGAACACCGATTTCGGCAACGACCTGCACAAGGACCTGATCCCCTATATCGACAAGCATTTCCGTACCAAGGCGGCAGTAAAGACCCGCGCCATGGTCGGGCTGTCGATGGGCGGGGCCCACACGATCATGTTCGGCCTGCCGCGTCCCGACGTGTTCGGCTCCATCGGCGTGTTCTCCATCGGCATGATGAGCGAGGAGCAGACGGCCAAGTACCGCAAGGTGAACGAAGCCGCCCTGAAGGCCCGTGCAAAGGCTGGCGGGCTGGTCTTCTATGCCATCGGCAAGGAGGATTTCGTCATCACCATGGCGCCCCCCTTCCGTAAGATCCTGGAGGATCACGGGATCAAATACACCAACGTGGAGACCGGTGGCGGCCACACCTGGATCAATTGGCGCGCATATCTGGAACAGATCGCGCCGCTGCTGTTCAACTGACGGACAACGTCACTGAACGGACACGTCACGGCCTTCCCCGCAGCGTATCGGGGAAGGCCGTTTGCTTTTGAACCGGGGAGATCACCGACTATGGCCACGGACCTGAATGCCGATTACGCACAGGCCGGCTTCGGCAACCGCCTGGGCTGGGGCAAGCGCCCTGCCCTGCTGATCATCGATTTCGTGAAGGCGTATCTGGAAAAGGATTGCCCGCTTTATGCCGGGGTGGAGAAGACACGCGATGCAGCGGAGGTTCTTCTGCAGGCGGCCCGTGCGGCCGGCATCCCGGTGATCCACACCAATGTCGTCTATACGCCCGGCGGCGTGGATGGCGGCGTGTTCTTCCGCAAGGTCAAGGCGCTGTCCTGCTTCGAGCGCGACAAGCACCCGCAATGGGCCGCCTTCGCCGAAGGGCTGGAACCCCTGCCCCACGAACCGGTGATCACCAAGCAATATGCCAGCGCCTTCTTCGGCACCTCGCTGGCCTCCACCCTGGCATCGAGCGGCATCGACACGCTGCTGATCGCCGGGCTGTCCACGTCCGGCTGCGTTCGCGCCTCGGCCCTGGATGCCTGCCAGCACGGGTTCGTGCCGCTGGTGGTGCGCGACGCGGTCGGCGACCGTGATACCCGCGTGCATGAGGCCAACCTGTTCGACCTGAACGCCAAATATGCCGATGTGATCGGGTTGGACGAAGCGCTCACCCACCTGGGCCGCTGATCTTGAAATGAAAAGGGCCGGCGGAAATCTCCACCGGCCCTTTCGCGTAATCGACTGAATGTCGGTTACGGCTTCAGCGTCTGCTTGGACACCTTGGCCTGACCGGACAGGGTCACACTTTCCGCCGAAGCACCGACCGTCACCTGATAGGTGCCGCCGGCAACACGCCACTGCCGCCCGGCCTCATCGAAATTGGCCAGCAGGCGTGGGTCGGCCTTCACGGTCACGGTGCGGCTTTCTCCCGGCTTCAGATCCACCTTGTCGAACCCGATCAGGCGTTGCAGCTTCTGGCCCCCTGCTCCGGTCAGATAGACCTGCGGCGCGTCCTTGCCCGCCAGCTTGCCGGTATTGGTCACCTGGAAACTGACGGTCAGCGTATCGCCGCCCTTCACCCGCAGCTTGTCATAGGCGAAGGTCGTGTAGGACAGGCCATGGCCGAACGGGAACAGGGGCTTCATGCCCAGTGCGGCGAAGCGGCGATAGCCGACATCGGCCCCTTCATCATAGACCACGTCGAACTGCTGCTTCTTGGGCAGGCCCCAGCCCGGCAGGTCGCGGCGGGGATACTGGTCCAGGCTGGCCGGGAAGGTCACCGGCAGGCGGCCGGACGGATTGGTCTTGCCGGTCAGCACATCGGCAATGGCCTCGCCCCCCTTCTGGCCGCTGTACCAGGCGGACACCACGGCACCGGCCTGATCCAGCCAGGGCATCAGCACCGGCCCGCCCGTCTGCAGCACGACAATGTTGTTGGGATTGGCCGCCGTCACCGCCCGGATCAGCTCGTCCTGGCCCTGCGGCAGCGACAGGTCGTAGGCATCAACCGCTTCCGCCATCCATTGCGTGGCGAAGACGATGGCGATGTCGGCCGCCTTGGCTGCCGCTGCTGCTTCCGCCGGATAGCGGCCGTCGGCGAAGGTGATCGTGGCACCGGGCATGGCGGCACGCAGGGCCTTCAGCGGCGAGGAGGCGTGGAACACCTGGCGGCCCCACATGGCCATCGGGCCGTCGCCACCGATGGGCACGACCCGGGCATTGCCGCCGATGCCCGTCACCTGCGACGAACCCGCCCCCGACAGCACGCCGGCATCGGCCTGGTTGCCGATCACCACGACCTTCTTGCCCGCCGCCAGCGGCAGCACGCCCTTGTTGGCCAGCAGCACGATGCCTTCATCGGCCACGCTCTTGGCAATCGCGGCATGGGCGGCGGCGTCGATCTGCGGCTTGGAGGGTTTGCCATCGAACAGGCCGGCCACGAACATGGAGCGCAGGATGCGCCGCGACATGTCGGACAGGCGCGCGGCCGGCACGGTCCCGGCGACCGAGGCCTGCTTCAGCAACTCCCCGAACCACACTTGCTGGTCAAGCTGTTCACCCGACTGCTGGTCCAGGCCCTTCAGCGCATAGTCGGTGGCATGCACGGCCCCCCAATCCGACATGACCCAGCCCTTGTAGCCCCAATCCCCCTTCAGCACACCATTCAGCAGATGATCGTTGCCGCAGGAATAGGCGCCGTTCACCAGATTATAGGCGCACATGACGGAGCCGGGCTGGCCCTTCTCGATGGCGATCTGGAAGGCCAGCAAGTCGCTTTCGCGATGCGCCGCCTCTCCGATCACGGAGTTGGCGTAGAACCGGCCCGTCTCCTGGCCGTTCAGGCTGAAATGCTTGACGGTGGAGATGATGTTCTGGTCCTGGATGCCGCGGATGCTCTCCCCGCCCAGCAATCCGGCCAGCAACGGGTCCTCACCCAGATATTCGAAATTGCGACCATTGCGCGGGTCGCGCGCCAGATTGACGCCACCGGCCAGCAGCACGTTGAAGCCCCTGACCGCCGCCTCCCTGCCGATCATCGCCCCGCCCTCATAGGCCAGCTTCGGATTGAAGCTGGCCGCCAGGGCCAGGCTGGCCGGCAGGGCCGTGGCCACGTCGCCGGGTCGCACCTCGCCGGGATTGGTGATGCCCAGGCTGGCGTCGGTTTCCTTCAACGCGGGGATGCCCAGACGCGGCACGCCGGGGATGAAGCCGGCACCACCGACCGATCCTTCCGGAATGGGCGGACCGCCGGGGAAGCTGAGCGCCATGGGGCCGTGCAGCAGGCCGATCCGTTCATCCGGCGTCAGTTCCGCATCCAGCAGCCGGGCGCGTTCATCGGGCGACAGTTTCGGGTTGCGCCAGCCTTCGGCCGCCTGCACGGAAATGGCGGAACAGGCCAGGCTGGCGGCCAGGGCGGACACGAGCACCCGGTTCTTCGACATGGCAGGCACATCCCCTCAGGATTTGATTTTGGATTGAAGTTTTTGAAGGTGACCGGGGAAGGAAACGCGGGCCATGTCACACCCGCTCCCTGTCCACCAGATGGCCGCACCAGTAATCGGGCAGAAGATATTGCCGCCGAACCAAATTCCACCCAGCGGATAAAGCTGGAAAACGGGTCTGACCCGTTCGGTTTTCCTGCCCACAATTGCCCCCCAGAACAACACGCCTGTCAGGGCGGTCCATGAACGAACCTGGGAGCCTGGGTATGCATATCGAGATTTTGACGCCGGCACAGCCCGCCGCGCGCGAGTGGTTGCGGAAGCCGCGTCACCAACTGCTGATCAATGGCCAATGGGTGGACCCGGCCGGCGGCCAATACCTGCCCACCATCAATCCGGCGACGGGCGAGGTGCTGGCCCAGATCGCGGCCGCCGATGCTGGCGACGTTGACCGCGCGGTTGCCGCCGCGCGCCAGGCGTTCGACGATGGCGCCTGGCGGAACATGGTGCCCGCCGCCCGCGCCCGCCTGCTCTGGCGCATCGCCGACCTGATCGATGCCCATATCGATGAGCTGTCGGAACTGGAGACCCTGGACCAGGGCAAGGCGCTCTATGTCGGGCGCTGGGCCGAAATCCCGATGGCGGCGGAGCAGTTCCGCTTCTTCGCCGGCATGTGCACCAAGGTGTCGGGCGACACGATCCCGTCCAGCATCAATTACCAGCCGGCCGGCAAGCGCATCCAGGCCTATACCACCAAGGAACCGGTGGGCGTGGTTGCCGCCATCACGCCGTGGAATTCGCCGCTGATCATGCATGCCATGAAGCTGGCCCCGGCGCTGGCCGCCGGGTGTACGGTGGTGCTGAAGCCGGCGGAGGAAACCTCGCTGACGGCCCTGCGTCTGGCGGAATTGCTGGTGGAAGCCGGCGTGCCGGCCGGCGTGGTCAATGTCGTTACCGGTCTGGGCTCCGTCGTCGGTGCCGCCCTGTCCGCGCACAAACAAGTGGACAAGGTGGCCTTCACCGGCTCCACCCAGACCGGCCGCGCCATCCTGGACGGGGCCAAGGGCAATCTGAAGAAGGTGACCCTGGAACTGGGTGGCAAGTCGCCCGTGGTCATCATGCCCGACGCCGATCTGGACGCCGCCATCGCCGGCGCTGCCAACGCCATCTTCTTCAATGGCGGACAGGTTTGCGTGGCCGGATCGCGCCTCTATGTCCACCGCTCGATCTTCGACAAGGTGGTGGGCGGCATGGCCGACATCGCCCGCACCATCCGCCTGGGCCATGGCCTGTCGCCCGACACCCAGATGGGCCCGCTGGTCAGCAAGCGGCAGGCCGACCGGGTGAAGGCCTATATCGATCAGGCCGTGGCCGACGGTGCCACACTGGTCTGCGGCGGTGGGCAGAAGGGGCCAGCCGGCACCTTCATCGAACCGACGATCATCACCGGCGCCGATCCCAAATCGGCCATCGTCTGTGAGGAGGTGTTCGGCCCCGTGGTCGTCGTCGCCCCGTTCGACGATGTGGCCGAGGTCGTGGCCGCCGCCAACGACACCGAATTCGGCCTGGCCGCCAGCGTGTGGACCCAGGACCTGTCGGCGGCGTCGCGCCTGTCGGCCGATATCCGTGCGGGCACGGTGTGGGTGAACTGCCATTCCTTCTGGGACGTGGCGCTGCCCATCGGCGGGTTCAAGCAATCGGGCTGGGGCCGCGAAAGCGGTGTCGGCGCCATCGAAAACTATCTGGAAGTCAAAACCGTTTGCATGGTCGTCTGACCAGCCGGTATTTCACACCCCATCGATCAAGGAATTCTGAAATGCCCGGCTATAACCGCCGTACCCTTCTGCTCGCCTCCCTCCTGGCCGGCAGCACCGCCCTTCCCGCCCTGGCCCAGGGTGCGGGGGAGACGCTGATGATCGAGGAGATCATCGTCACCGCCCAGCGCCGTGAGCAATCCTTGCAGGTCACCCCGGTGGCCGTCACCGCCCTGACCGCAGACGCCCTGGCCGACCAGCAGGTCGGCAGTGCCGAGGACCTGTCATCCATCGTGCCCGGCCTGACCCTGCTGCCGGTCACCGCCAGCCGCTCCACCCTGCAGGTGGGTTTGCGCGGTGGGTCGGAACAGTCGGGCGGTCTGGTGACGTCGGAATCCGCCGTCGCCTTCTATGTCGACGATGTCTATCGCGGCCGTCTGGCCGGGTCCAACCTGGAGCTGGCCGATATCCAGCGGATCGAGGTGCTGCGCGGGCCGCAGGGCACGCTCTATGGCCGCAATTCCTTCTCCGGCGCCATCAAGGTGGTGACCCGCACACCGGGCGAGGATGAATGGGCCGAAATGCAGGCCGGCATCGGCTCCTACAATGAATACCGCGCCTCGGCCTCCTGGGGTGGCGACCTGATCGAGGACGCCCTGGGCGCCTCCTTCTCCGTCCTGTACCGGGATCAGGACGGCTATGTTCATAACGAGGCGCTGGATAAGGATGTGTTCGGGCAGGAGAACCTGGCCCTGCGCGGCAAGCTGCATTTCTATGGCCGCGAAGGGTTGAAGGCCACCCTGTCGGTGACCCGCACCCAGGACCGCAATGACGGTCCGGCCAACCTGATCCCTGTCTCCTGGCCCGGCACCTACCCGACGCTGGCCGCCAATGCCGTGTCGTTGAAGGATGCCATCCCGCGTGCCGGATCGCGCTTCGTCAGCCAGTCCACGGCCGATCCCGACGGCTATACCGACCAGACGGCGGTGTCACTGGACATTACGGCCGAATGGGGCGACGTGACGGTGCGGTCGATCTCCGCCTTTGTCGGCACCGATGACGGGTTCGTGTTCGACCTGTCGGGCGGCATCCGCAACGCCGATGGCAGCTTCCGCCCCAACGGTCTGGTCCGCGATGGCCAGAGCGAGACCGACCAGTACAGCCAGGAGATCCAGTTCCAGGGCGACGGGTTCGACGGCAAGCTGAACTGGATCACCGGGCTTTATTATTTCCGTGAGGAAAGCCTGCAGGTGCTGAAGGACGTGCTGGTCCTTGGCCCCGGATTCTCCATGCCGGTGCTGCCGCAGACCATCGACAGCACCACCGACAGCTATGCCGCCTTCGTCCAGGCGACATATCAGGTGGATGAGCGCCTGTCCGTCACCGGCGGCCTGCGCTATACCAAGGACAAGAAGAAGCTGGATGGCAGCATCCAGAACTATCTGCCTTTCGCCCCCGGCCCGGCCATCGTGCTGGTGCCCGTGCAGCGGGAACCCAGCTTCAGTTCCTGGTCGCCCAAGGCCGGCGTGGATTACAAGCTGAGTGACGATGTCTTCGCCTATGCCACCGTCTCCAAGGGCTTCAAGGCCGGCGGCTTCAACGGCCTGGCCGTGGCCAGCCCCGTGGTGTTCGGCACCGTCTATGACCCGCAGACGGTCTGGGCCTATGAGGGCGGCGTGAAGGCCACCATGCTGGACGGCCGGCTGCGCACCAACCTGTCCGTCTATCGCAACGACCTGAAGGATTTGCAGCAGACCGAACAGGTGGCCGCCGGTTCCTACGCCATCCGCAATATCGGCAATGCGCGGGTCACCGGGGCGGAGCTGGAACTGACCTTGAAAGCGGCGGAGGGGCTGGACCTGTTCGCCAATCTGGGCCTGATGGACGACAAATACACATCCAAGAACCCCCTGTCGGACAGCGCCACGGCCGGTGCCAAGCACCTGCCTTTGGTCTCGCCCTGGAACCTGCAGACGGGCTTCTCCTATGAGACGCCGGCTTTCTGGCAGGACGCGGCCCGTGTGCGCCTGTCGGCGTCGTACCAGTATCAGGACGATTACTATTCCACCGTCGCCAATCTGGTGAAGACGGAGACGGTGGGTCTGGTCAACGCCTCGGTGGCCCTGGTCTCCGACAATGACAGCTGGAGCCTGACGCTGGCGGGCAAGAACCTGACGAACGAGGAATATTTCACGACGGCGCCCAGCAACGCGGCGGTGGCGATCGCCGAGCCGAGGATGTGGACGCTGACGGCGGGGTACAAGTTCTGAGGCTTCGTGTCCGGGAGACATGGATGACCTGCCCCCTTCCCGCGCTGTGGGGAGGGGGATTTTTTATTGGTTGGGGTTGGGGGCGTTCGGAGTGGGTTGGGCTGCTGCTCCGAATGGTGGGGCGATGTGAAACATCGTGCAACACTGTTAAGGGGTGTGTTTCGGAGGTGCCATGGTGGCCGCTCCGAATGCGGGCGGTTCTGTGCAACATTGTGAAACACAAAATGCGATGCGTTTCAGAGTGGGCGGTGGGCCTGCTCCGAATGATGGACATACCTGTGGTGTTGACGAGTTCTTATAGCACAAGCGGACGCCGAAGTCACATCCGACCGTGGCCCTCCCGATCAGCCTTCAGGGGTCCATGGGTTCACCAGGGACACGCCGGTGGCGGTGAAATCCGCGATGTTCCGGGTCACCACCGACATGCCATGCACCATGGCCGTGGCCGCGATCAGGGCGTCTCGTTCGGCACTGGGATCGGGAACATGCAGCCGGGCACAGCGCAGGGCCACCGCCTCATCCACCGGCAGGATGCGTTTGGCGAATTCGGGCCGCACGACCGTTTCCACCCATTTGCGCAGGATGGCGGCTTGCGCGGCATCCCGCCTGTCCGCGCGCAGGATGCCGATTTCCAGTTCCATCAGGGTGATGGCGGAAAGATAGAAATCGTCGGCGCGGCACCGGGACAGCCAAGCCGTCACATTGGGGTCCGCCCTACCATCGCCGGCCTTGCGCAGTTCGGAAATGACGTTGGTGTCCAGGACATACATCAGGAGAAATCCGCCGGCCGAAGCTGAATGCCGGCCTTGGGCGGATCGAACTCGATATCGGACAGGCCGGGCATGGACAGGGCATCAACGATGCTCCGCCCCTGGCCACCGGTCAGGCGCTGATACTCGGCATAGGACAGCAGCACAAAGGCGGGCTTGCCCCGGTCGGTGATGACCACGGGATTGTGTTCTGCTGCCCGCTTGGCCTTGCCGACATCCTGGTTCAGCTCCCGGCTGGATACGGTCGTGATGGGCATGGGGGGCGGCTCCGCTTAGGATGTAGAGATGTTACTACATAGATAAGGAGAATACCAAGAACATAGAGATTATGCTGTGCTCAACTTGGTGTCGTTCGAGGCATTAGAGAATCTCCCTAGGACGAAAACATCGATGTCGTGGCGAGAAACTACGGTTACGGCTACAAACTGGACAAGAAAGAAAATGCTACGATAATTCCTTGATTTAGCATTAATGGTGCGATTATGTTTTCAATAGCCTGAAGGGTTGACGCAGGGCCTGCGCTCGCCTCTGAAGTTTAAATATAATTAGGATGTTTCCCTTAGATTCATGCTGGAGGAATAAGTGGACCCAATTACCAAAGCTCTTCTTGCCGAATTCGTGAAGCAAAATGAACTAGAAGACCTACCAGAAGATAAGCAGTTTGAGCACTTTGCGGCTTTTTCCGTTATCGCCTCACGCTATGGAGAAGAATTCTCTACTTCTGATGTTGTATTGGGCGGCGGCGCAGATCTTGGAATTGACGGCTGCGGCATAATACTTAATGGTAGATTGATTGATGATGAACAAGAAGTTGAAGATATTCAAAAATTAAATGGCTATCTGGAAGCTGAATTTATTTTTGTTCAAGCAAAGCGTTCAGCGAACTTCGATGGTTCTGCAATGCTTTCTCTTGGGCAAAACCTAAAAGACGCGGTATTTACTCATCAGACATCTCCTCCTATTAGCTTGGAGCTCAAAAAACGTATCAAGATTATAGATGAAATTTATAACCGTGCGGCTACTTTTCGCAAAAACCCGGAGTGCCGAATTTATTACGTTACAACAGGTATATGGAATAATGACCAATACTTGCAAACAATAGTAAAAAAGCAAGTTAGCGACCTTAATGGGACAAGCATGTTCTCAGAGGTTAAGTATCAGCCAGTTGGAGCGCAAGGCTTACAGCAACTTTATAGAAACACAAAATATACAATCAGTAGGCAGATTAATTTCGATAGGACCGTAGTATTACCTTCAATAGATAAAGTGAAGGCTGCATATTTGGGCGCCATACCTGCGTCTGAATTTGTTAAGCTTATAATTGATGAGGATGATAATATTGTAAAGTCAGTATTTATAGATAATGTTCGAGATTTTCAGGGAGAAAATCCGGTAAACACTGGAATATCAGCAACACTTACAAGTGGGTTACTAGACCAGTTCGTATTGCGTAACAATGGGGTTACTATAGTGGCTCGCGACCTATCCATCACTGGCCAGATGTTTACCGTACGCGATTATCAGATTGTCAATGGCTGCCAAACCAGTCATGTTTTATACATGAATAGGGCAAGCCTAACTGATAATCTTTATGTTCCGTTGAAATTGATATATACTGATGACGAAGAAATAGCACAAGAAGTAATTAAATCAACCAATAGACAAACTCCCGTTGACGAAAACGATTTACTCGCGCTGACTAAATTCCAGAGAGATTTGGAAATTTATTATTCCGGCATGCCTGATAACCGTCGCCTCTACTACGAACGTAGGTCCAAGCAATATGCCAGCCGGGCCGACGTTGAACGGACTCGTATCATACCCATTGGCATCCAATTGAAAGCATTTGCTTCAATGTTCTTGGACGCCGCCCATCAGGCGGGGCGATATCAAGCAACTCTGCTCAAGCAAGTCGGCGAAAGCGTGTTTAAAGCTGGCCATAGGCCTGAAGCCTATTATACGGCAGCACTAACATTCTACCGGTTTGAGAGTCTTCTGCGCCGTGGGCATGGAGATACTTCTGATCTGCGCTCGTTTAAGTTCCATTTCTTGCCGGCATTCCGTCATAGATTTGAAGAAAGTGACTTCCCTGGATTTGAGCACAAAAAGATTTCCACGTGGTGTGAACCACTGAACACTTTGCTAGCAGATGCCGACCGGTCTAGGGAGGCATTTGAAATTTGTGCAGACCTCATACGTAGAGCGGCAAACAGCCGAAATCTTCAAATTGAACGGGATGCAGTCAAGGTTCAGACGCTAACAGAAGGAATTCGCGCGCTGGCAATTAAAGAGAATGACGTTAAGAAGCCAAAAGTATAACCTACATACCACTTTCACTAATTTTCTTTGTGCTCTCTAAAGGCAGGAGCTGGGCATCTAATTAGTATCCAGCTCCTGTCTAACCAGTCCTAAATCATAGCCATCCCTTCACCCCGGCATGTGCCCCTCACTATTCCCCAAATACCACCGCGCCAGCTCCTCCCGCGTCGGCCACCACACCCCCTCCAGCCCCTTCGCGTATTCCAAAAACTCCCGCAGCCCCCGGATACGGTATCCCCGCCCCGTGACATGCGGGTGCAGCCCCACATTCATCAGGCGGGCGGTTTTCTCGCCTTCCTTCAGCAGCACCGACAATTCCTCGATCAGCGTATCTCTGAACGCATCGGTGGTCAGGTTGCGGCGGGTCAGGAGGGTGAAGTCGTTGATTTCGTTGGAATAGGGGACGGAGACCAGGGGGCCCTTGTCGGTGCGGATCGGATAGGGCTGGTCGTCATTCATCAGGTCGCAATAGAACAGGAAGCCCTGTTCGGCCAGGATGCCGGCGGTGTTCAGCGTGCCGCGCAGGGAGGAGGAGAGCCAGCCCAGGGGGCGGCGGCCGACATGGCGCTCATACATCTCGATAGAGCGCAGGATGATGTCGCGCTCCCGGGCCGGGTCCTTGGCGAAATTGGTCAGCAGCTCGCCCTGTTCATAATTATGGGCCAGCAGTTCCCAGCCGCGCTCCAGACAGGCATCGACCATCGCCTTGCGGCGTTCGAAGGTGACGGCGTTGGTGGTGCAGCTGGCCTTCACGCCCAGCTCGTCGAACAGGTCATAGAGGCGCCAGATGCCCACACGCTGGCCATATTCGCGCCAGGTGTAGTTGGGGAAGTCCGGCGTGTCGCCGGGCAGCACGTCGGGCAGGATGGCCGGGCCGCCGGCATAATAGGGCTTGTCCGTGTCCTTCGTCAGGTCCCAGGTTTCCAGGTTGAAGGTCAGGATCAACGCGACCTTCTTGCCCTCGGGCCAGCGCAGGGGGCCGCGCTTGGGCAGCGGCACGTAATCATAGCTGAGCATCAGAATTCCTCCAGCAGGCGGCCGAAGCCGTAGACCTTGTCCTGGATGCCGTTGGCGCGCAGGGCGTGCCAATAGGTGGCGGTGTTGATGGCGATGACGGGCTTGCCCAGCCACAGCTCGGCGGCCGCCGCCAGCTTCACCATCGACAGGTTGGTGCCCACCTGCAGGATGGCGTCGACATCGTCGCCGTCGAGCTGCCGCAGCACCTCGCGCAGGCGGGGCGTGCCGACGCGGGCGATGGAGGTCCAGGAGGGGCATTGCAGCGGCACGTCGCGCACCGTCTCATACCCGTAATCGGACAGGAAATGGCGCACATGCTCGTTCGCCACCGGGTAATAGGGGGAGACGAAGGCCACCTTCTTCACCCCGCCATAGGCGGCGATGGCGGCGGCCAGCGATTCCGAGCCGGTGGAGAGGTAGAGCCCGCTGACCTCGCGGATCTGGCGGCGGAACCTGGCCGCCCCCTCCGCCCCGCCATAGAAGGTGATGGCCGACATGCCCATGACCAGATAGTCCGGGTCGGCGGTCATCACCGACTTCACGGCATCGACCGTGTTGTCGGCGATGGCCTGGGTGCCGGCCAGGAAGGTCTCGTTGCTGATGGCCTGGGCGTTGGAGACGATGATGCGGCTGTAATGGTTGGTCACGCCGGCCGGGCGCATATCGTCGAAATCGGGCTGTACCGTGGTGTTGGTGCTGGGGCCCAGCACGCCGAATACCTTACGCCAGCCGCGGCTGTCCTTGGCTTCATCCTGCATTGGTCATGTCCCCTTGGATATCGGAGGGTATTCAGTCGATCGTCGCGGCGTCGGCCAGGCTTTGGAACATGGCCTGGCGACGCAGGAACTGGCGGCGCTGTTCGGGGTCGTTGCGGATGGAAAGCAGCTCGTCCCGGCGCTTTTCCTGGGCGCTGCCCTGGCCTTCCTTCATCATTTCCATGGTCTGGATGGTCTGGGCCTGGACGAAGCTGCGCGCGGCACCCCGGCGCTGGCGGCTGAACTGGTCCAGCGAGGCGTCGTCGGGGCGGCCGGTCTTGATGATGGGGACCAGACGCCGGCACAGGTTGAAGGCATCATGGATGCCGCTATTCATGCCGAAGCCGCCCAGCGGATTGTTCAGATGCGCGCTGTCGCCCACCAGGAAGGCGCGGCCCTGGCGGAAGCTTTCGGCCACGCGCTGATGCATGCGGTAGATGGTACGGTGATAGGTCTTGATGCCGGTCTTGCCGATCAGGCGCTGGAACACGCGGTCGCGGTTCTCGTCCGACACCAGCTGCGCATCGGAACTGTCGGCCGTGGCCGGCAGCAGGATGCGCCAGACCGAGGGCACGCGCAGCAGCACCAGCCATTCCTCGGGATCGGCGACGTAATTCACATGCGCCAGATTGGGGAAGTAATCCTCCAGCGGCTCTGCCGTGGACAGGCACAGGAACTTTTCGGGATAGGTGAAGCCCTCGAACCCGACGCCCAGCCATTTGCGCACGGCGGAATTGGCACCATCGGCGCCGATCACGTAATCGGCGCGCACCTTCTCGATGGCGTAGGGCGTCTCGAACGCCACATCGACGCCGGTGCCGTCCTGGCTCAACGAAACCAGGCGGCTGTTGAAGCGGATATCGGCCTTGGGATGGGCGTCGAGCTTTTCCGCCAGCGCCCGGGCCAGATGGTATTGCTCGCATTGCAGGCGGTAGGGATAGCGGGTGGTGCCCTCAAGCTCCCCCAGGTCGAACTCCACCACGGCCCCCGTACGCCGGTCGCGGTAATGGTAGAGCGGCGCCTTCAGGCCCTTTTCCAGCAGGAAGGGCGTGATCTCCAGCTCGTCCAGCATTTCCAGCGTGGGCGGATGGAAGGTGGAGGCGCGCAGATCCTGCGCGCAGTCCGGCCCGGCCTCCAGCAGCAGCACATCGATGCCCTGACGCGCCAGATAATAGGCCGCGACCGTGCCGACCGGCCCGGCGCCGGCGATCACCACCTGCGTGCGGATCATGGGAGAACCTTTCTCGTTATCAGGGGGATGTCAGTTGGTGGCCCGGCGCAGATACGCGATCAGGGCGTCGCGGTCGGCCTTGTCGGGAAGCCCGATGAAGGCCATGGTCGTGCCCTTGATCAGCGAGGTCGGATGGGTCAGCCAGACATCCAGGGTTTTCTCGTCCCAGACGACGCCGCTTTCGCGCAGCGCCGGCGAATATTTGAAGCCCTCGACATGCCCAGCAGGCTTCCCCCAGAAACCGTTCAGGTTGGGGCCCACCTTGTTGGGCTTGCCCGCCGCCACCTCGTGACAGGTGCGGCAGCGCAGATAAAGACGCTCGCCCTTGTCGGGGGCGGTTTGCGCCATGGCGGACTGGAAGCAAGCCGCCATCACCGTGGCCAGGACGGCGGGAAGGATGGCGCGCGCCGCGATGCGACGGGAATGCCTGCCCACAGGAACCATGGTCGAACTGCCCCCATACAAAGGTTCGAATATTTGCGGCCTGCCCAATCAAACCGGCGATCCGCATACTGGTATTTGGGGGCACGCCGGATCGGCGGTCGATATGGCCGTCCCCATCTGGCCACCCAGTGGATAAATCACCGGCCGCACCTGTCGGACGGTGAATGATGCACTTAGTCTCACCATGCGACTTGCGGTTCCCCGCATCGCGAGCACTAGAGTTCCCGAAAACTGACCGCGGATCCGCTTTGCCGTTTCCGCGGTCTTTTTGCTTTATAGAACAATGAACAAGGGGATGAGCTGAGGATGCGGCGCGCTTCGATCTGGTTGACCATGCTTCTGTCCATCACCAGTTCCGGGACCGCCCTGGCGGCGGATCAGGATGCCGATACGATCTATCGCGAGCGGCTGGCGATCCTGAGCGGCAGCACCGGTTCGCTGGAGGCGCTGTATCAGCCGCGCGAGAAGGTGGCGGGTAAGGCGGCGGTGCTGCCGGTGGCCGGTCCCGGCCAGATCAGCATCAAGGATGAAGCGTTGGCCGCCGCGCGCGCCTATGCCGCCGACAGTGCGGCCCAGGCCTTCATTGTCTGGCATGATGGCCGCATCCAGGATGAGGCCTATTTCAACGGCACCGATATGGATACGCCGCTGGCGTCCAAGTCGCTGTCCAAGCCGATGACGGGCATGATCATCGGCCGTGCCATCCAGATGGGTCATGTGAAGTCGCTGGACCAGAGCGTGTCGGACTTCATCACCGAATGGAAGGGCACGCCGAAGGGGGCGATGCAGATCCGCCATCTGCTGGACATGCGCACCGGATTTCTGGAACAGGGGTTCAGCCCCGATCCGGCCAGCCCGTGGAACCTGGCCTATCTGGCGGTCGATCATGACAAGTACATCGTCCAGGATTATCCGTTCACCCATAAGCCGGGCGAACGCTATGGCTATTCCAACGCCACGTCGGAACTGATCGCGCTGGTGATCGAGCGGGCGACGGGCCGGCGCTATGCGGAATTCGTGGGCACTGAGCTGCTGATCCCGGTGGGGGCGCCGGGGGGCGAGGTGTGGATCAACCGGCCGGGTGGGCTGGCCCATTCCGGCTGCTGCATGATGCTGCCGGCGCGGGCCTGGCTGCAGATGGCGCGGCTGCTGCTGGATGATGGCGTCGTGGGGGGCAAGCAGCTGCTGCCCAAGGGCTATGTCAAGCAGATGGCAACGGGCACGGCGCAGAACCCGCATTACGGGTTGGGCCTGTGGGTGGCGGGGCCGTACAAGGAACGCCGCGGGTTCGGCGCGCCGGGGGCGGCCGGGCCGCAGGTGCTGCACAGCCAGCCCTATCTGGACAAGGACCTGTTCATGTTCGACGGCAATGGCAACCAGACGGTCCAGATATCCCAGGCCGCCGGCCTGATCGTGCTGCGCCTGGGTCCGAACCCGCCCAAGGGCGTGGATTGGGACAATAGCCGGCTGCCCAACCTGCTGCTGGGCGGGTTGAAGAAGAAGGTGACGCTGGTGGCGCAGGAGCGGTGAGTGCGGGGGTTTGACTGGGCATCAAATTGTAGTTACAAATAACCTGTGAAGATCGAATTCGATCCGGCCAAGAGCGCCAGAAACGAGGTCGAACGCGGGCTGCCCTTCAGCGCTGCCGCGGCGTTCGATTTCGCGACGGCATTGTATGCGGAGGATAAGCGGTTCGATTATCCGGAAACCCGGATCATCGCCGTTGGGTTCATCGACAGTCGCCTTCATGTGCTGTGCTTCACGGCCATCGCCGGCGGTATCCGCGTTATCAGCCTGCGCAAGGCCAACCGCAGGGAGATCAGGGACCATGCCCAGAAAACCGCTGACGAATGAGGATGGTGAAGTTCGGGAACTGACGACGCAGGATTTCCAGGAAATGCGGCCCGCAGCCAAGGCCCTGCCCGGCTTGCTGGGCGAGGAACTGGCGGCACAGCTTCTCCAACGCCGTCCCGGACGGGGTCCGCAGAAGGCGCCGACCAAGGCGCAGGTAACTTTGCGGCTGGATCCCGACCTTATTCAGCATTTCAAGCGATCCGGCACCGGTTGGCAGACCCGGCTCAACGATACGCTGCGCAAGGCCATCGGGCTCTGATATCGCGTCCTATTTCTGGTTCTGCGCCGCCGCCTGGGTCAGTTCAGCACTGATCGTGTCGGCGGTGCCTTTCAGATCGTCCAGATAACGATCCAAGGCCGCGTCCACCTTCATGGCGGTGGCGAAGAAGATCATGGTCATCGCCGCCTTGAAATGGTCGCCCAGGAAGATGGGCACGGCGATGGATGCCGTTTTGCCCGGCGTCAGATTATGGTGGTTGCGGCCCTGCATGGCGTAGCCCTGGGTCCGGATGCGCTCGACATTCAGGCCGGCGCGGGCGGCCTTCAGATATTCCGGGTCCACCTCCTGCGACACCTTCATCCAGCGCAGCAGGGTCTCCCGCTCATCATCCGGCGTATAGGCCATGGACAGCTTGCCCGACGCGCTGTCCAGCACCGGCAGGGTGAAGCCGGGGTAATAGCGTTCGAAGGTCAGGGCGGTGTTGGCGTGGGTGCTGTCGCGCAGCATCATGTTGCGGCCGACACGCGAAGCAATCGAGATGGGCCAGCCGATGCGCCGCGTCAGCGACACGATGTGGGGCCGGGCGATCTCCACCAGCCGGTCATCATCCTGGAAGCCATAGGCCAGCGACTGGACGAGTGCTGTGGGGCGGTAGCGTTTGCGGTCCGGTTCCTGCTCCACCAGCCCTTCATAGACCAGGGTCTGCACCAGACGGCAGGCGGTGGGATAGGGCACCTCCGCCTGGCGGGCGATTTCCATCATGGTCAGCGAGCCCTGGCGATTGATGGCCTTCAAGGCCGCGATCGCCCGCGTGATGGCCCGGATCGGCACCCCCTTCTCCATTCCCCACCCCTCCCCGTTTGTGACAGGTGGATGGTGCCTTGATTAAGGGGTGCCGGTCGCAGGGCGGATAGTTCGCTATCCGCCTGCCGGACAGGGGTGGATTACCGCGCCCACTTCTTATCAAACGCCCAAACCTCTTCGAACCCGATCAGGGAGCAGAATTCCTTGAAGTTGAACAAGGGGATGTCGGGCGACAGGCTGGTGCCCGTCTGCTTCAGATTCAGCAAAGCGGATTCCATGGCGGCCGCCGCCGCCAGGCTGGTCATGGCCGGGAAGATGGAGAGCGCATAGCCCAGCCCTTCCAGGGTCTTGGCGTCGCGGATGGGGGTCAGGCCGCCATCGGCCATGTTGGCCATCATCGGCTTGTCCAGCGCGGCGGTAACGGTGCGGGCTTCCTCGTCGCTGGTCAGCGCCTCGGGGAACAGGATGTCCGCGCCGGCTTCGGCATAGAGCTTCATCCGGTGCAGCACGCCATCCAGCCCCTCGCTCTGCCGCGCATCGGTGCGGGCGATGATCAGAAAGTTCTCATCCCGACGCGCCTCCACGGCCACACGGATCTTGTCGGCCATCTCGGTTGCCGGGATGACGCGCTTGCCCGGCGTGTGGCCGCACTTCTTGGGGAATTCCTGATCCTCGATCTGGATGGCGGTGATGCCGGCCTGCTCATAGGACTGGACCGTGTGATGCACGTTCAGCAGCCCGCCGAAGCCGGTATCGGCATCGGCGATGACGGCCGCGTTGGAAGTACGCACCAGCGTGGCCATGCGATCCACCATCTGCGTCACCGACGCGATGCCGGCATCGGGCAGGCCATAGGCCGACGCGACCGTCCAATAGCCGCTGCCATAGACGACGTCGAAACCGACCTTGTTAGCGATGACGGCACCGATCATGTCCTGGATGCCGGGGGCGGTGACGAACTGGCGGGCGGCCAGCTTCTGGCGCAGGATGGGGTTGGCCATGATTTTCCTCTGCTGGAGGGTTGGGTTAGATTCCGTTGAAAAATGGGGGATAGCCGCTTTTCATAGCCTCCTTCCGCGAAACTCTTGGGCACCACCGCTGCCACTCAATCCACCGTCACCCCGGCGAAGGCCGGGGCCCAAGTGACAAGCGCCTCGCTCTACGACCTGGGCCCCGGCCTTCGCCGGGGTGACGGTGGAGATGGCAGGAACCCTCACAGCCCGGACTTTCGCGGGGATGCTTATTGAAAGCTGGTTCCCAAAATTCCTACTAGACAAGCCACGGGAAGCGCTGCCGCCGCTCGGCCTCGTACCGGTCGATGGCGTCGCCGCGCGTGTTGAGGATGGTCATCACCTCGTCCCAGCCATTCAGCAGCGCATCGCGCTTCTTGGGATCGATATCGATGGTGATGGTGGAGCCGTCGGGCCGGGTCAGGGTCTGTGCTTCCAGGTCCACATGCAGAATGGCGCCGGCCTGGGCGTCGGCCAGCAGCAGCGCGTGGGTAGCGGCATCGACAATGATCGGCAGCATGCCGTTGCGATAGCAATTGCCCCGAAAAATCTCCCCGAAGCTGGGGGCGATGATGCAGGTGATGCCCTGGTCCAGGATGGCCCAGGGCGCCTGTTCACGGCTCGACCCGCAGCCGAAATTGGGGCCGGCGACCAGGATGCCGGCATTTCGCCAGGGATCGCGGTTCAGCACGAAATCCGCCACCTCCCGCCCCTGCCCGTCGAAACGGCGGTCATGGAAGGCGTAGCGGCCCAGCCCCTTCTTTTCCGTGATGGTCAGGAAGCGGGCGGGATAGATGATGTCGGTGTCGATATCGGCCTCGACCAGCGGGGCGGCGACGGCTGAAAGGCGGATGAAGGGCTGCATGGATCAGGCCTCCCCCAGATAATCGCGCGGATCGGCGATATGGCCGGCCACAGCCGATGCCGCTGCCATGGCCGGCCCCATCAGATGGGTGCGGGCCCCCTGGCCCTGGCGGCCTTCGAAATTGCGGTTCGATGTGCTGGCGCAGCGCCCGCCGGGGGGCAGCCGGTCATCATTCATCGCCACGCACAGCGAACAGCCCGGTTCTCGCCATTCAAAGCCGGCAGCGCGGAAGACGGCGTCCAGCCCCTCCGCCTCCGCCTGGCGCTTCACGTCGTGCGATCCGGGCACGGCCAGGGCCTGCACACCATCGGCCACGCGCCGGCCTCGCAGGACGCGCGCGGCGATGCGCAAATCCTCGATCCTTCCATTGGTGCAGGATCCGATGAAGGCATGGGTGATGGGGATGTCGCGCAGCGCCATGCCCGGCGTCAGGCCCATATAGGACAACGCCTTCACCATCTTGGCCGCTGCTTCGGCATCCGACGTTTCGGCGGGGTCTGGGACATGGCCGGTGATATCGGCCACCTGATCGGGACTGGTGCCCCAGCTGACCTGCGGGACCAGCCGCGTCACGTCGATATCGATTTCCCGGTCGAAGGCCGCACCTTCATCGGTCGGCAAAGTGCGCCAATAGGCGATAGCCGCGTCCCAATCCGCCCCTTGCGGTGCCAGGGGGCGGCCCTTCAGCCAGGCAAAGGTCACCTCATCGGGGGCGACCAGGCCGGTGCGGGACCCGGCCTCGATGCTCATGTTGCAGAGCGTCATGCGGCCCTCCATCGACAAGGCCCGCACTGCGGGGCCGGCATATTCGATGGCGTGGCCGATGGCGCC
Source organism: Niveispirillum sp. KHB5.9 (assembly GCF_048066115.1). NCBI lineage: Bacteria > Pseudomonadati > Pseudomonadota > Alphaproteobacteria > Rhodospirillales > Azospirillaceae > Niveispirillum > Niveispirillum sp. KHB5.9. Next base: position 820,016 of record NZ_JBLTYX010000001.1, read on the forward strand.
GTTGCTGCCCAGCCTGCCCACCACGGCCAGGATGATATCCTTGGCCCCCACACCCGGTGGCGGGTCGCCCAGCACATTGACGCGCAGGGTCTTGGCGCGGGTCATGCGCAGGGTCTGGGTGGCCATCACGCTTTCGCATTCGCCCGACCCGATACCGAAGGCGAGCGTGCCGAAGGCGCCATGGGTGGCCGTGTGGCTGTCGCCGCAGACCAGGGTCAGGCCCGGCAGGGTGAAACCTTGTTCCGGCCCCGTAACATGCACGATCCCCTGTCGCGGATCGTCCAGGCCGATCATATCGATCCCGAAATCCCTGGCGTTCTTCGCCAATAATTCCACCTGGGCGCGGGCTTGGCGATCGGCGATGGGCCGGTCGCGATGGCGAGTGGGCACCGAATGGTCGGTGACGGCCAGATGGGCGCCGGGATTGCGCACGGGCAGCCCCTTTTCCCGCAGGCCGGCGAAGGCCTGCGGGCTGCTGACCTCATGCAGCATGGCGCGGTCGATATAGAGCAGGCTGATGCCCCCGCCCTCATCGGCCACCACATGGCTGTCCCACAGCTTGTCATAAAGGGTCGCCGCCATGGCCCCTGTCCCCGATCTCTCAAGCCTATCCTGGCCGGACCACACCATGCCGCTTGGCGCCACGCCATGCGCCCGCCCGCCCGTGACCGCCTTGCGGACAATGACTCGGGCCAGCCGCGCCGCTGCCGACGGGGGCCGATAGGCTGCGCGGCATAACCAGTCAGCAGATGGGAACAGGGCGATGCCGGACGGTGCTTCACGCTTGGACGAGACGGGCAGCGGGCTGAAGGCGGCCCTGGCCGCCATCACTGGCCCTGATGGCGTCACCGACGATGCGGCCGCCCGTCGCCTGCACAGTGGTGACGTCTGGTCGGAAAGTGCCGAACCCGTCACCCTGATCGTGGCGCCGGACAATCTGGACCAGCTGTCGCGCGTCATGAAGCTGCTGCATGAGCGCAAGGTGCCGGTGGCGCCGCGTGGTGCCGGCATGAGCTATACCAGCGGCTATATCCCCACCGTTTCGGGCACCGTGTCGCTGGACATGCGGCGGATGAACCGGATCATCGACCTGCGCCCCGACGACATGGTGGTGACGGTGGAGGCCGGCTGCACCTGGATCGACCTGAACAAGGCGCTGGAGCCGCATGGGTTGCGCACGCCGTTCTTCGGGCCGATGTCGGGCCTGATCAGCACCATCGGCGGCGGCATCTCGCAATTGAACGCCATGCTGGGTGCGGGCCATCACGGCACCTCCAGCGAAAGCGTGGTGGCGATGACCATGGTGCTGGGCGATGGATCGATCCTGCGCACCGGGGCGCGGGGAGAAGATGGGGAAAGCCCCTTCTATCGCCATTTCGGGCCGGACCTGACCGGTCTGTTCTGCGGTGATTGCGGTGCCTTCGGCGTGAAGGCACACATCACCCTGCGCCTGATCCAGACGCCGAAATATGAGGATTATGCCAGTTTCGAATTCTCCACCGGCGGTGACCTGATGCGGGCCATGGCCGCCCTGGCGCGGGCCGGGGTGGCGGCGGAAATGTGCGCCTTCGATCCCGGCCTGACGCGGGTGCGCATGCAGCGTGCCTCCATGACCAGCGACGTCAAGGCGCTGGGCGCCGTCGTCACCCGCCAGAAGAACCCGCTGCGCGGGCTGTGGGAGGCGGTGCGCGTGGCCAAGGCCGGCCGCAGCTTCATCAGCCTGGACAGTTTCCCCCTGCATCTGAATGCCGAGGGACGGTCGGCCGAGGGTGTGGCCCATGACATGGCCACGGCCCGGCGCATCGCGGCGGCGCATAATGGCCAGGAGGTGGCGAACACCATCGCCAAGGTCATACGCGCCCTGCCCTTCCCCCCGCTCAACAGCGCGTTGGGGCCGGCGGGCGAGCGCTGGATTCCCATCCACGGCCAGATCGCCCTGTCCAAGGCGCCGGCCCTTTACGCGGCCTTGGAAGAGGTGTTCGCCGGTCTGGCCGAGCAGTTCGCCAAGCACGACATCAAGACCGGTTACCTGTTCACCTCGATGTCGACCAATGCGCTGATCCTGGAACCGGTGATCTATTGGCCGGAAAAGCGCCTGCCCGTGCATCATCAGGCGCTGGAGCCCGTGCATATGGCCCGCCTGCCCGAACATGCGGACAATCCGGAGGCGACGGCGGTGGTGGTGGTGGCGCGCAAACGCCTGATCGCCACCTTCAAGCGCTTCGGTTGCAGCCATTTCCAGGTTGGCCGCTCCTATCCCTATCGCGAGAGCCGCGACGAGGCCAGCCGCACCCTGCTGGACGCGCTGAAGGACGCCGTGGACCCCGCCCGCCTGCTGAATCCGGGTGTGCTGGGCTTCACCAAGGATGCAAAATGACCGCGACATACAAGGCCCTGCGCCTGACCCGCTTCGCCCGGAGTTTCCGCGACGCCGTGGAGGCGGTCGATCTGCCGCTGGCAGCACCCGGCCCCGGCGAGATCCGCGTGCGCAACCATTGGTGTGGCGTCAACGGCATCTTCGATACCCAGATCGCCCGCAACGCCGTGGATTATATCCGCATCCCCCTGCCCACCTGGACGGGGGTGGAGGCCATCGGCGTCGTCGAGGCGGTGGGCGACGGGGTGACGGATTTCCGCCCCGGCGATGCCGCCGTCACCAACCGTTTCACCGGCGGCTATCGCGAGGCGAACATTGCGCCGGCATCGCAGTTCATCCGCACGCCCAGTGCCGACCGCGACTATCTGGCCCTGGCATCGACGGGGGTTTCGGCCCTGCTGGCCCTGGAACATGTCGGCGGGCTGAAGGATGGGGAAACGGTCGCCATATCGGCCGCCGCCGGCGGGCTGGGGCATCTGCTGGTGCAACTGGCCAAGCTGCGCGGGGCCCGCGTCATCGCCGTCTGCGGTGGGGAGGAGAAGGGCGCCTTCGTCCGCGCGCTGGGTGCGACCCGTGTGATCGATTACCGGCGCGAGGATGTGGGAAAGGTGCTGGCGGCGGAGTTTCCCAACGCCATCAATCTGGCCATCGACACGGTCAGCGGCCCGATCTTCGATGCCTTCCTGGACAATGTCGCCCCGCTGGGCCGCGTGGTCGTGGCCGGTGCCGCCCAGGACCTGGACGGCAAGCCGGAAATCGTCACCGCACCGCGCATTTCCAACAAACTCTATTACAAGGGCGCGTCGGTGCGCGGCTTCATGAACGGGCTTTTGACCGACCTGTGGCCAGAAGCCCGCCAGCGGCTGTTCAATTTGCACGCGCAAGGCAAGATCAGCGTCACGTTCGACGCGCGTGGCCATCGCGGCCTGATGAATGTGCCGGATGCCGTCGAACATCTCCTGTCAGGCCGGTCAATGGGCAAGGTCGTCGTCGACCTGCGCCCCTAACGTCTCAAAAACAAGGGAACTTTAGACATGAGCAACAATGTCGCCGAACTGCGCCAGAACATGCCCCTGCTTGCCCGGAACGAAGGCGTGTGGGAAGGCTGGTACCGTTATTACAGCGCGGAAACCGGCAAGCTGATCGATCAGCATCGCTCGCGCCTGATCTGCCGCCTGAAGGAGGATGGTGAGTATCCGTATCACCAGACCAACCATTATTTCTGGGAAGACGGCAAGACCGAGGTGCGCGATTTCCCCGCCTCCTATGCCGATGGCCGCATCTGGTGGGACAACGACCTGATCAAGGGTTGGGCCGCCGCCATGAAGCCGGACGATTTCGACCGTTCCACCTGCCTGCACTGGACCCGCAAGGGCGACGACGACCTGTATCTTTACGAAATGATCCAGCTGTCCGATTGCGGCAAGTTCCGGTCGCGCACTTGGCATTGGTACAAGGGTGGCAAGTGCTTCCAGCGCACGCTGATCGACGAGATTTTCGTCACCAGCGACTGGAAGAACTTCACCAGCAATTCCGCTCCGAATAATTGATATCAGGCGTGCCGTGGCATTCGATTACGCCATACCGGTGATTGTCGCCGGGGGCGGTGCGGCCGGTGCCGTCGCCGCCCTGGCCGCCCGCGATGCCGGGGTGGACGTTCTGCTGCTGGAGCAGGACGCCACGCCCTTCGGCACGACCTCGATGTCCCAGGGACTTCTCTGCGCCGCCGGCACAGCGGCGCAGAGAAGCCTTGGGATCGATGATGATGGCGAGCAGCTGTTCGCCGATATCATGGAAAAGACCAGGGGGCGGACCGATCCGGTGCTGGCCCGCGCCATCGCCCATGGGTCCGGCCCGGCGCTGGACTGGCTGGTGGCGGCGCATGGCCTTCCCTATACGCTGGATACGCGGTTCAAGCCGTCCTTCGGGCATACGCGGCTGCGCGTCCATGGCTGGCCCGGCCGCAGCGGCGGGGACACGCTCCAGTTTCTTCATCGGCGCCTGGAGGAAACGGGCGTCGATATCCTTTATCGTGCCCGGCTGGTCGAACTGGTCACCGGACCCGATGGCCGCGTGCAGGGCGTGGTGATCGAACGGCCCGATGGCGGGCGTGATGCCATCGGCTGCGACACGGCTATCCTGGCCACCGGCGGTTTCGCCGGCAATCACGACATGGTCCACACCCATATCCCCGACGCGCGCGGCGCCCATTACCATGGGCATGAGGGCAGCGACGGGCTGGGTATTCGGCTGGGCGCCGGCATCGGCGGCGGTCTGGCCGATATGGGCGCCTATCAGGGCTATGGCATGCTGACCGACCCGCAGGGCATCACCCTGCCGCCGGGCTTCATCCTGGAAGGCGGATTGCTGGTCAATGCCCATGGCGACCGGTTCGCGGATGAAACGGCGGACATCTCCGCCATCATCCATCCCGTCCTGGCCCAGCCGGACGGCCGCGCCTGGGTGATCTTCGATGAACGGATCGAGCAGGCCTGCGCCCATATCCAGGAAAGCATGCAGCTGCGCGAGCTGAACGCCGCCAAGGGGGCGGACAGTATCGGGGCGGATGCCGGCCGGCTGGACGCCACGCTGGCCGATGCCTGGGCGGCCTATCGCGAAGGCCGGCCGGACAGTCAGGGCCGGGTCTGGGCCGATGCCCCGCCGCTGGCGCCCTTGCGCGCCTTGCGGCTGCGCGGCGCCATCTATCACACCCAGGGGGGGTTGCGCACCGATGGCGACGGGCGGGTTCTGGATGCCGGCGGCCGGCCGCTGCCCAACCTGTTCGCCTGCGGCGGGGCCGCGCGGTCGGTGTCCGGCCCGTCCTGCTGGGGCTATCTGCCGGCCATGGGCATCTGCGGTGCCGTGACGCTGGGAAGGCTGGCGGGAATGGCGGCGGCCCGGATGGCACTGGGCTCATTCCCAACTTGATGTTTTGGAATTGGATAGTCCCTTGGCATGATCGCCCGTGACCACCAAGAAAGTGAACAAGGGGAAACTTCACCATGCGTATCACCGCCGCCATCCTGGACCAGATTGGTCTGCCCGGCCCCTATGCCGACAGCCGGCCGCTCCGCCTGGCGGAGGTGGAGCTGGCGCCGCCCAAGCCCGGCGAGTTGCTGGTGAAGATCGACGCGGCCGGCCTGTGCCATTCCGACCTGTCGGTGATCAATGGCGACCGTCCCCGCCCCATGCCCATGGCCCTGGGGCACGAGGCCGCCGCCACGGTGATCGAAGCCGGTGACCCTTCCAGCGAGTTCAAACCCGGCGACCGCATCGTCCTGGCCTTCCTGCCGGCGTGCGGGCAATGCGCCTGCTGTGGTGCCGGCGAGGGTTACCTGTGCCAGCCGGGGGCAACGGCCAATGGCGAGGGCCGCCTGCTGCGCGGCGGGCGGCGCCTGATGGAGCTGCCGGGCAAGGAGGTCAACCATCATCTGGGTGTGTCGGCGTTTGCCACCCATGCCGTGGTGGACCAGCGTTCCGCCGTGAAGATCCCGTCCGACATCGCGCCGGAGATCGCGGCCCTGTTCGGCTGCGCGGTGCTGACCGGCGTGGGGGCGGTGATGAACACGGCCGCTGTGAAGCCGGGTGAGAGCGTCATCGTCTATGGCCTCGGCGGTGTTGGCCTGTCGTCGCTGCTGGGCGCCGTGGCCGCCGGGGCGAACCCGGTCATCGCCGTCGATCCGATCGAGGAAAAGCGCCGCCTGGCCCTGGAACTGGGGGCCGCCGCCGCCGTGGCGCCGGCCGACGCGGCGCAGGCCATCGCCGATCTGACCGGTGGCGGGGCCGATGTGGCCATCGAGACGGCGGGCAAGGCCGCCGTGCTGGTCGCCGCCTACAAATCCACCCGCCGGGGTGGACGTACGGTCACCGTCGGCCTGCCCAACCCGGCGGAAATGCTGAGCTTCCCGGCCGTGTCGCTGGTGGCGGAAGGCAAGGTGCTGATGGGCAGCTATATGGGCTCCTCCATCCCGTCGCGCGACGTGCCCCGCTATATCGGCCTGTGGCGGGCGGGCCGACTGCCTGTGCATCGGCTGCTCTCGGGGACGGCGCCGCTGTCGGAGATCAACCGGCTGATGGATGAGCTGGCCGCCGGGCGGGTGATCCGGCAGGTGGTGCTGCCGTAATTGAAAAGAGGGCCTCTCGCGGGCCCTCTTTTTGTTGGTGTCTACAGCCCCATGGCGCCGGGGTTCATCGTCACCTGCCCGTCCAGCCGCGCCTTGACGGCACCCAGCAGGTCCTTCGCCGCCGGGTTCATCGCTTCGGTCACCGGATAGAGACGCCCCACCTGCAGGTGCGCGGCGCCATGCTTGGCGTAGAGCGCCACACATTCCTTCTTCAACTGCCCCATCAGGGCTGCCCCCTCCGGATTGGCCGGATAGCGGGGCAGGCTGTCGGCGGCGGACGGTTCCAGGATGCGGTCATGGAACGCCGCCCGCTCATCCTCCCAATAGAAGGCCAGTTCATAGAGGAAGCCGGTGGTGGCGATGGTGGAGAACATGGCGGCGGCCAGGATCCGGTGCTGTGCCATCGCCGCCGCGTGGTTCTCATACAGCTTCTCCAGATCGGCGCGGAACCCGGCGACGCGGCTGAAGGGCAGGATCCCGTGGACGGGCACCCAGCGTTCCCCCTTCGGCCCCAGAATGTGGTTGAGCGGCGGGAACGGGTAGGCGCGCACCAGGGTGGGCATGGAGTTCTCGATCTCCTTGCCGAAGGGGCCGGCCGCCGCGCGGATGCGGCGCAGCATCGACCGCTCCTCATCCTTGTCGAAGGCGTCGATCGTGTAATGGGCGGAATAATTGATCCCGTCCAGGAAGCCGCGCCCGGCAATGACGATCCTGGCCATCTGGAGCAGGGATTCGATGGGGCCCCGGCCCGCCCGCCCCACGGCCAGCAACATCTTCAGGTCGGATTTCAGATCGCCCATGCCCAGGCGCTGCTTCTGCAGGAACGGGTCCAGGCCGAACGCCTCCGACGCCACGCCTTCGCGCGCCACGGCGGACATCGCACCAAGCAGCTGGTCGAAATTCTGAAAGCCGAAGGAGATGCCGGTATTGATCGGCCGGCGACGGACCAGGCGCAAGGCGACGGCGGTCTTGATGCCGAAGGCGCCAGCGTCGCCCCCGAACAGGCCGGTCAGGTCCGGGCCGTAATGGCGGAAGAAGGGCACGGAGCCCTCCTGCGCCCAGGAACCGGTGCGCAGGAGGGCTCCGTCGGCCAAGGCCACCTCCAACCCCAGCAGACTGTCCACGGCGGTGCCATAGATTCCGGTGCCATAGGTGACGGCGTTCTGCGACATGGTGCCGCCCACGGTCGCGCGGATGCCGGAGAACGGACCCCAGAAGGCGGTGCGCAGGCCCAGGGGGGCGAGTGCCGCATCCAGGGCCGCCCAGGTGACACCGGCCTCCGCCACGACATACATGTCGCCCGCATTGATTTCCACGACCCGGTCCAGCGCGCCGGTATCCACCAGCACCGCACCGGGCTTGGCGGAGAGATAGCCGTTGGAATAGGACATGCCGCCGCCGCGCGGCAGGGTCGCGATGCCGGCCCGGTGCAGCAGCTTCAGCGCCTCGCGCAGCGCCTCGCGCGTGGCCGGGCGGATGACGGCCAGCAAGGGCGCGCCGACCGAATGCACATCCTGGCTGTGGAACGCCAGATTGTCGGCATCGGTCAGCACGGCGCCATCGCCCAGCAGGCCGCGAAGCTGCGGCAGAAGGTCGGCGGTGGCGGCGATATCCGGCATGATGTGGCTTCCCTGACGAGGATGGTGTTGGCGTCAGAGTGCCAGGACTGTTCGCTTTGGGATGCGTGGGTCCGCCCGCCTGTCCGGAGGGCGGACAGGTCAGTCCTCAAACCGCTCCGGATACCGCCCCAGCATCCCGATCAACACCGCCCCCACCGCGAACCCAACCCCACAGGCGATCAGGCCGACCGTGTAGGAACCGGTGGCATCGTACAGCCGGCCCACGCCCATCGGCCCCAGCCCGGCGCCCAAAGCGAAGAAGCCCAGCTGCCAGCCATAGATCTCGCCATAGGCACGCAGGCCGAAATAGCGGCTGGCCAGATAGGCGACCAGATCGACCTCCGCCCCCGCCGCCATGCCGATCAGCACCACGGCGACGACGGCAATAGCCAACCCACCGGCGGGAACCAGCAGCAGCAGGCACGCCGCCGCCGCGATGGCCAGAACGCCGAAGGCCACGGCCGGCGCATAGAACCGGTCGACCAGCACACCGATGCCCAGGCGGCCGACGATGATGGCGAAGCCCAGCAGGCTGGCCACCCAGACGGCGGTCGCCCGCTCCATCCCGCCACCGGACAGGATGGAGACCAGATGCACGATCAGCGCCGACACGGCGAAGGAGGCGAATAGGAAGCCGATGCCCAGCATCCAGAATTGCCGCCGGCCACGAGCCTGGACGGCGGTGAAGCCGGGGCGGACGGGGGCGGTGGCGGCAACGGTGGCCTGGACCTTGCCCCCGACCTCATGGAACAGCAGCCAGACCACAGGCAGACCCAGCACCAGCACCAGGGCGCCCAGCCCGATATAAGCGGTGCGCCAGCCATGGTCGGCGATCAGCCATTGGGTGAAGGGCGGGGCCAGGATGGCGCAGACGCCGGTGCCGGTCAGGGTCAGGCCCAGGGCCAGACCGCGCGCCTTGTCGAAGCCGGCATTGACCGCACGGGTCCAGACGATGGGCAGCGTGCCCGCACCCAGCACCATGGCGGCGCCGAAGGCCAGATAGAAGGTCCAGAGTTCAGCGCCGATCAGGCTGAGGCCGCACAGGCCGAGCGACAGGCCGACCAGCCCTGCCATGCCCACCATCCGCCCGCCGAACCGGTCGGTCAGACGGCCGACGACCGGTCCCAGCAGCAGGGTGGTCAACGTGGTCAGGATGGTGGCGCTGGCCAGGGAGGTGCGGGACCAGCCGAATTCCTGGGTCAGCGGGCCGATGAAGATGCCCAGCGTATAGAAGGTCAGGCCGGTGATGCCCAGCCCCACGCCCGTCGCCGCCGCCAGCACCAGCCGCCAACCACGCCGGAACTCCTCTGCCTGACCCATGATACCCCTGTTCCGTTATTGTTCAGTGCCGTCCGAACCGTGCATACAGCGCGGCGGCCGTCAGATTGAATAGACCCGGCAGCACCCCGAAGGCCAGCATGACGCCGGTCAGGGCACGCGGTTCCTGCGGCAGCCCCGCCATGGAGCGGGCGACATCGAAACCGAAACTCGACAGCACGATGCCGACCAGCAAGGTGCCGCCCAGCGCGAAGCCGATCTTGTCCACCGCGATCCAGGCGGCGGAATAAAGCCCGGCATGGGCCCGATCCTCGCCTGCGATGTCCGACATCATGGAGAAGGACAGCAGCGCCCAGCCGGAATTGAAGATGGCGGCAATGAAGCACAGGCCGTAGGCGACACCGGTACCGGCCCCGGCATTCACCGACCAGATGATGTAGGTGAGCGCGTAGCCGATGGCCGAGGCCACATAGACCGGCTTCTTGCCCACCTTCCTGGCCAGGGCCACCCACATGGGCTGGGCCACGATGATGCCGGCGCAGGCCACCATGATCAGCCCGCCGATCAGCTGCAGAGCGCCCGCCCCCTGCCCCATATTGTAGGTCAGGAAATACAGCATGGCGGCATAGGCCATGCCCGACCCGGTGAGCTGCAGCAGGTTGGAGGTCAGCAGCACGGAGAAGCGCGGATGCGCCAGCACGGCGAGAGCCGCACGCGCCGTCAACCGATCCCCCGTCGCCACAGCCGGTGCCCGGCCGGCCTGGCGCGACGCGCGGCCGGCGCCGAAGAAGGCGATCAGCAGCGAGAGGGGGCAGATCACCGCCAGGACGCGGGCCATGCCCTCGTACCCCGGCTGCCCGCCGCCCAGATATTGCACCACGCCGGGCGCCAGCGCCCCGCCGACCAGGACGCCGGCAGCGGTGAATACCAGACGCCAGGACATCAGGATCGTGCGCTGGTGCGGATCGTCCGACAACTCACCGGCGATGGCCAGATAGGGCACGGAGAAGCTGGCGAACACCGCCATATAAAGGCTGAAGGCGCCGGCCACATAGGCGACGCGGCCCTGCGTGGACAGGTCCATGGGCACATGGAACAGCAGCAGGAAGGCGGCGGGCGAGCCGATGACGCCGGCCAGCAGCCACCAGCGGCGATGGAACCGTTGCTTCCAGCGGTCGGACAGGATGCCGACCAGCATATCGCAGCCCACACCCCAGACCAGCTTGGGCACGAAGATCGCCGCACCGGCCAAAGCCGGCTCGATCCCCAGCACCGTGGTCATGAAGAACAGCAGCAGCAGCGACGGCACATCGCGGAACACCTGCCCCGCCACCTGTCCGGCGCCATAGCCGACCTGGGACAGAAGCCCCAGGCGGCCGGCTTGTTGCGGGGACGCATCGGTGGCGGCGGCGGTCATGGGCGGGCTTTCGGTGGGGTGGTGGGAACAACTTCGCCTTGCTTGTGCCGGCAAGAGCCCTGGAGACCCTTGGGCACCTTCATTTCCAACCACACCACCGTCACCCCGGCGAAGGCCGGGGCCCACGTGACAAGCGCTTCGCTCTACGACTTGGGCCCCGGCCTTCGCCGGGGTGACGGTGGATATTGCTGAAATCTCAGCGCTTCAGACGTTCTCGAAGGAAAGCGGGAAGGACACGCAGGGACAACGTTCAAGCTGCCCCTGCATCATCCCTCACTTCGGCGGCATCGGCGGCAGGGTCCGGGGTGCCGGCGGCTGCGGCGCGGTCCACCCGGCCGGCACCGTGGCCGGCTTCTGCTCGCGGGCATAGTTCTCCAGGCTGGAGAGCGAGGGGCCGTAATCCTCCGTGGGTGCGGCCAGCCATTTCGGGTCCATGGCGCGGGCGGCCTCGCGCAGGTCGGCGGGGATATCGCCGATGCTGTCATACATGCCGAAGGAGCAGAAATAGCTGATATGGCCGGCGGCCTGACCCATCAGCATCCAGGGCAGCCATGGCGTGATGCGCGACCACTGACCGACGCAGGGCACATGCGTCATCTTCGGATTTTCCAGGTCCTTGCGCTGCACCACATAGGTGAACATTTCCGACACGCGGTTGAACGCGCCGGCGGACTCGCGCGGCCATTTGTCGGGCTGCAGGGCGTTGGGATAGAACAGGTGGATGTCGGTGGTCAGCATCACCGTGCCTTGCGGCCCGTCGCGCCAATCCAGCAGGAAGGGCTGCGGCGCCGGCTTGTCCTTGTTCAGCCCGCCATAGGAGGGCGGCTGCGGCTTGAACTCGCTGATCGTGTAGTTGAACGGGTCGTTGGCGATGGGGACGACGCGCACATCCTCGTTGGTGTACGGATTGTGCCAGCTCTTCATGATCTCGCCGGTCTTGATATCCCGGTAGAACCCGATCTCGCGCAGCATGCGACGATAGGAACCGTCCTCCAGCCGCTTGGTGCGCACGAAGCTGAACCCGTCCAGCACGAACAGCGGCTTCACCGGCTCATTATCGCGGACGCCATAGACGTTACCCCGGAACCAGCCGATCTTCTCCTTGCTCGGGTCGATATCGGCATCCAGACGCACATAGGCGTCGCGGTTCCATTTCGGGTCCTTGAAGTCGATCTTGGTCTGGAAAGCCGGCACCGCCGCACGGGCCGCCGTCGCACCGATGCCCACGGCACCCACCGTTGCCGCCGCAGCGGCCAGGCCCAGGCTTTGACGCCGCGTCAAATCAGGTCCGCTCATGATCCCAGTTCTCCCGTTGTTCGGTTGGGCAGGATAGGACACGCCGTGGCGTGCCGTCGCCCTTCGCCGTCAACTCTGACGCGGAAGAATTCGGCCTGGGAACGATCATCCAAAACCATATCCATCAGGCGGACACCTTGGCCGGGGGCTTTGCGTTTCCACCGTCTGGGACCTTCAATCGGGAAAGACGCGAAGCAACCACCACCGAACAGGGAACGGTCATGCTCAACACCTTCCAGCAACAGCCCCACCCCGTCCTGCCCAGCCAGACGCATGACGAGGCGGCGCGCCAGGAATTCACCAAGAGCTTCAAGGGCTTCATCCAGCAGAAGCTCCTTCCCGGCCTCACCCCCATCTACAAGAGCCGGGTGGCGCCGAAGTTCGAGCAGGAAAACGGCCGCGCGCCGGCCGACCGCCGCGACATCCGCGCCGGCATGGTCCGCGACGCCTATTTCCAGCAGTACGCCTCGGCCAACCGCATCGCCCAGGAACTGCTGTGGGAGGCCACCAACCTGTCGGTGGACCGGGAATTGCCGGAACTGATCGAGAAGGCGGCCGAATTGTCGGCCAAGACCAAGGCGGTGCTGGATATTCCCGAAGGTTTCGAGGTGCCGCGCTATATCACGGCGCTGGACATCCATTGCATGCCCGGTGGTTACGCCACCGAGGTGGCGAAGAACGATGTTTCCGTCGGCGCACTCTATGACCGGGGCGTCTATCTCTACGCCATGGGCTATATGGGCCCGATGAACGACGATATGGGCCGGTCGGTCTGCAACTACCTGAAGCGGCGCCTGCCGGACTTCAAGCCCAAGCGCATCCTGGACATGGGCTGCACGGTCGGCCATGCCACCTTGCCCTACAAGGAACTGTTCCCGGATGCCGAGGTCTGGGGCATCGATGTCGGCGGGCCTTGTGTGCGCTATGCCCATGCGCGTGCCGCCGGGGTGGGTCTGGAAGTGAATTTCGCGCAGATGAACGCGGAGGAGACGCGCTTCCCCGACGGGCATTTCGATCTGGTGGTCAGCCATATCCTGCTGCACGAGACCAGCGCCAAGGCCATGCCGCGCATCTTCAAGGAATGCCATCGCCTGCTGGCGCCGGGCGGGTTGATGATCCATGCCGATCTGCCGCCCTTCGACCTGATGGACCCGTTCACCCAGTTCATCCTGGATAACGAGACCTGGTACAATAACGAGCCCTTCTGGGGCGCGATGCGCGAGATGGACCAGTTCGAACTGGCGGAAAAGGCCGGGTTCGACCGGGCCGACGCCAAATTCGACACCGCCCCCATGGCCGTGATGGAATTCGCCGCCGAGGCCGCCGCCGGGTACAGCCAGGATGCCGCCAGCGCCGTGGCCGAACGCGAATTCACCGCCGGCGAATATGCGCCGGGCGGCGGCTGGGAAGTGTTCATCGCCCGCAAACAACAAACAATTGCCGCCAAGGATGCCGCCTGATGAATGCCGCAGCTGAACGCCCCCATGTCGTCAAGGACGCCAGGGGCAAGCGCCCCACCTTTCAGGACGCACCCGGCCAGGATCAGGCCATGGCCATGATCATGGTGCTGGCCAACGAGGTCGCGGTGCTGCATGACCGGCTGGACAGCGTCGAACGCTATGCCAGGACCACGGGCCTGGATCTGGCCGCCGGGGTCGAGGCCCTGGTGCTGGACCAGGACGCGCTGGAAGCGCGCGAGGCCTGGCGCCAGGATTTCCTGGAACGGCTGTTCTACCTGATGCGCAAGGACGCGCGCGAGGCGGCGGAAGCCGACACCAAGGAGCGCTTCCACCGCACGATCACGGAGATCGCGGAGGCTTGAGCGCCTTCTCACTCCCCTATCCTGTTTCTCCCGAACTTTGCCACCCCTCGGAAACGGGGGGTGGCGCTCTTGTCTCAGGTGCCCTTCTGCATATCAATCTCGACATCCAGACGCTGCGCCGCAGCCTCGATGCCGCCACCGGCATTCCCGAGGTTGTGATGATGATCCCGGCCTATTACCGGCTCTACATGCTGCTGCGCGGGGAGCTGACGGCCAATGTCGCGGGTGGCCCGGTGCCGACCACGCAGAAGGGCCTGGCGGCGCATTACGGCGTCTGCCGGGGGACGGCCAGTGCCGCTCTGGCATTGTTGAACAGGGACGGGCTGGTCAAGCCCACCCGGCGCGGTCGCCCACGCTCACTTGAGCGTTAGGCGCGCCGGACCGGCCTCCGACAAACGACCCTTCAGGCTGGCAAGTGCTGCCTTGTCGCCGCCAGCATGGGCGCGCATGAACAGCACCGACAGGTCGGCCGCGATGGAAAGCTGTTCGGCCTGCACCGGTCCCGGCAGTTCCGGCCGGCAGATGCCGCCGCCGAAATAATGGTCCACCCCATCCAATACCAGGGCATAGCGCTCACCGCCGGGTGCCGCCTCGTCATAGGGCAGCAGATGGCTTTTCCAGTCACCACCTGGGCCGGGCGGGATATCCTTGTCACCGGTCTGGATCAGGGCGGGCACGGCCAGCGGCGCATAATCACCGGGATTGATGAAGCCCATGCCGGCGCCGGGCGGGGAGAAGGCCAGGACGGCCTTGGCGCGCGGATCGCGCAGCGGGGTCTTCACCGACGGCGGCACGGCGATGGCCGACCCGCCCAGGCAGAGCGCCACCAGCCCTCCATAGGAATGGCCGGCGGCGATATAGGGGCCGTCGATATGGTCGGCCAGAGCCCGCATATCCTCGATCCGCGCCGGCCAGCTGGCCAGACCCTGGAAGGCGGCGCGGTCGGGATGGTCGGCGCTGTCCACATGCAGCGGGGCATAGACGCTGTAGCCGGCCTTCGTCCAGGCATCGACCAGGGGCTGGTACTTCCAGGGGGCCGAGGCGGCGCCGTGGGAGAACAGGATGCGGCCCTTTTCCTTGCCGGATGCCTTCCAGACATTGACGGCGACGGCGCGGCCGGCGGGGGTCTTCACCGTCAGGTCGGCGGGGCGCGGCGGGAGGACCTGGGCCAGGGCCGGCAGCGCCGCCGTGGCGGCCATGGAGAGCAGCAGCGAACGACGGGAAAGCGTGGCCATGGGGGGCTCCGTTGGAAAAGGTGGCGTGTAACTTACACCGTCACCCCGGCGAAAGCCGGGGCCCAAGTCGTAGAGCGAGGCGCCCCTTGATCTGGGCCCCGGCCTCCGCCGGGGTGACGGTAGAGAGTGAGTTAAACGACAGCGCGAACGTGTATCACGTCGCCCAATGCCGCGGCTTCACCGGGGCCTTCGGCGCCGGCAGACCGGTCTCGGCCAGGCTGTTGGCACGCAACGTCTCTATATCCGGACCGAAATTGAAGATCTCCGTGATCGGCCCCCGCTCCGTGCGCATCTTCTCGCGCAGCGTCTCGGTGGCGTCCGCATCGACCTTGCCATCGACCAGCACCACACCGTAACGCTTGGCGCCATCAACCGTGACCAGACCGCGCTCCAGCTCCAGTTCCAGCAGCTTGGGCTCACGCGCCAGCGGGTCACCCCAGCCGCCCCCACCCCAGGTGATGAAATGCAGCTGGTCGCCGGCCTCGATGGTCAGGTTTTCCAGCTTGTTGCCCACCACAATCTGGGTGCCGTCCGGCTTTTCCAGGATCTTGCGGGCCCGCGCACCAGGTTCGCCGCCATTCACGCCCCAGGGGGAGGTGAACCAGCGATCGTCATGGATGGCGATGACGCCCGGTTCCAGGAAGCGATAGGTCATGATGATGCCGTTGCCGCCGCGATGCAGGCCGGCACCGCCGCTGTCGGCTACGGTTTCGTAGCGTTCGATGACCAGCGGGAAATAGCGCTCCAGGAACTCGTTGGGCACGTTGGTGAAGCCGGGGAACAGCGAATGCCCGTCCGGCCCGTCGCCCAGCGGCCGGCCGGGAATGCCGCCGAACCCGATCTGGAACAGCTGGAACCAGCGGCCCTTGGCGTCATAGCCGGAATAGAACAGATGCGGGGACGACGAGAAACCGGCGGCGTTAAGGAATTCCGGCGTCTTCTGGCCCAAGAGACCGCCCATGATGTCGAACAGCCGGCCCAGCGCGTGGGTACGGCCCGACAGGGCGGAGGGGAATTTCGGCTTCAGCAGCGAGCCTTCGGGGATCTTCACCCGGATCAGGTCGTAATAGCCGTCATTGAACAGGATCTGCGGGTCGAAGACCATGATCATGTAGATGCCGAAGAACATCTTCAGCATGTTCTCGTTCAGCAGGAAATTGATCGAGGCCTGGCTCTGCGGGTCGGTGCCCTCGAAATCCAGCACCACGATGTCGCCCTCGCGATGCATGGTGCAGCGGATCTTGTAGGGGCCGAAGCCCAGGCCGTCATCGCACAGATAATCCTCGAAACTGACCTTCTCCTCGCTGATCGAGGTGGCGATCAGGTGCTTCATGGCGCGGTAATTGCGGGCCAGCAGCTCATCGGTGGCGGCGGCGAAGACATCGTCGCCGAACCGTTCGCACATCTCCACCACGCGGCGCGCGGCGACGCGGCAGGACGCGATCAGGGCGTTCAGATCGGCCGTGCACCATTCCGGCATGCGGGTCTGGGCCATGATCAGGCGGACCAGATCGGCGTTGTAGACGCCGTTCTTGTAGATCTTCACCGGCGGGATGCGCACCCCTTCCTCGAAGATCGAGGTGGCGTCGATGGGCATGGAGCCCACGACCTTGCCGCCGATGTCGGACTGGTGACCGAACATGGAGGTATAGGCGACCAGGCGACCATCCTTGAACACCGGCAGCAGGACCAGCCAGTCATTCAGATGGCTGATGGCGCCGCCGACCGAATAGGGGTCGGACAACATGATCATGTCGCCTTCTTCCACCGTCCCCTCATACCCGTCCAGGAAGGGACCGATATAGGAGCCGAACTGGCCGACGATCATCTGGCCGGTGCGGTCGGCGATCAGCGGGAAGGCGTCGCCCTGTTCGCGGATGCCGGGCGACATGGCGGTGCGCACCAGGGTGGCATCCATCTCGATACGGGCATTGCGCAGGGCGTTCTCGATGACCTCAAGCGTCACCGGATCGATGGTGACCTTGTTGAAGGGGGTATTGTTGGTCTGGATGATCTGGGCGGGCATGGATCGAACCTCCCCTTCAGCGCGGATTGATCAGGATATTGCCGACGCGATCGACCGTGCCGTCACAGCCGGCCTCGATCAGCGTCGTGCTGTCCATTTCGATGACGATGGCGGGACCCGGGATCAGGTCGCCGGCCTTCAGCTTGGCCCGGTCATAGATGACCGCCGGCACCATCTGGCCGTCCATCCACAGCTCATGGTCCCGGATCTTGGCGGCGGACGGATCGCCATTGCCCTGGGGCAGTTCGGCGGCCGGCAGGTCCAGAACGGGGCCCAGCGCCACGGCGCGCAAATTCACCAGCTCATGCGGGGAGGCCATATTGAAGGTGAACAGGCGGTGATGCTCGTCATCGAACCGCTTGGTGACACCCTTCAGTCCATCACGGCGCAGGGCCTCCGGATCGATGGACAGCGGCACTTCGAAGGCCTGGCCCTCATAGCGCACGTCGATTTCGAACAGGCTGGTAATGTCCGCGTCCGCGATGCCTTCGCCGCGCAGCTCGTCACGGGTCTGCTTGGCCATGGCGTCCAGCACGGCCAGCACGTCGGCCTCATCCGTCTCATCGAAGCGGCGGGAGAAGGAACGCGCGGTTTCGGTACGCATGCGGGTGGTGGCGTCACCCAGGGCGCAGAGCACGCCGGGAGAGACGGGCGACACCGCCGGCCAGGAACCCATCAGCCGGGCCACGGCATTGACATGCAGCGGGCCCGCACCGCCAAAGCCCATCAGGGCGAAGTCGCGCGGATCATAGCCCTGCTGGACGGAGATCATGCGCAGCGCGCCGAACATGTTCTCGTTCACAATGTCGATGATGCCGCGCGCGGCGGCATAGAGATCGATGCCCAGCGTGTCGGCGATGGTCTGCACCGCCTTCTTCGCGCCCTCACGGTCCAGCTTGAACGTACCGCCCAGCAGTGCCTCGGGCAGATAGCCCAGCACGACATTGGCGTCGGTCACGGTGGGCAGGGTACCGCCCTTGCCGTAGGCGACGGGACCCGGCACGGCACCCGCCGATTGCGGGCCCACGCGCAGCGCCTTGGTCAGTTCCGGCACATAGGCGATGGAACCGCCGCCGGCACCCACCGTCTTCACATCCAGCGAGGAGGCGCGGACCGCCAGATGCCCGACCTCCGTCGTGCGGACGCGACGGGGATCAAGGTTCTCGATCAAGGCCACGTCGGTCGACGTACCGCCCACATCCAGGGTCAGGATGTTGCGGATGCCGCTATTGGCACCCACCCACAGCGCACCCGTCACGCCGCCGGCAGGTCCCGACATCAGCAGCGACACGGGATGCTCTTCCGACTTTTCCGACGACATCAGGCCGCCATCGGAGCGCAGCAGCGACAGCGAGCCGGCAAAACCGCCCGTGCGCAGCTTTTCCCGCAGGTTGCGGACATAGCGGCCGACGATGGGACGCACGGACGCGTTGGCCACCGTGGTCAGGGTGCGCTCGTACTCCTGCATCTCGGGCAGGACCTCATGGGACAGCGACACGGGCACGCCGGGCAGGATCTCCGCCGCCAGCTCACCCACGCGTGCCTCATGCGCGCCATTCAGATAGGCGTTCATCAGGGAGACGGTGACCGCCTCCACCCCACGCGCCTTCAGCTTTTCCAATGCTGTACGGATATCGGCGTCGTCGATGGGGCGCAGTTCCTGGCCATGGGCGCTCATGCGGCCCTTGATCTCGAACGTGTCCTCAAGCCTGGCCAGCGGCTCCGGCTTGGGCCAGACGATCCAGCCGGCGAGGCCACCCGGCACGAAGGATCGTGCGATCTGCATGATCTGGCGATAGCCTTCGGTGACGATCAGGCCGACCTTGGCGCCCTTGCCTTCCAGCACGGCGTTGGTGGCGACGGTGGTGCCGTGCAGGAAGAATTCCACATCGGCCGGGGTGATGCCCGCCTTCTCGCAGATGGCGGTGACGCCGTTCAGGATGCCGACGGAGCTGTCGGACGGGGTCGACGGGGTCTTGTGACGCCAGAAGGCGCCGGTCTTGTCATTGAACAGCAGCAGGTCGGTGAAGGTGCCCCCCACATCGACGCCCAAGCGGTAACCCATCGCATCCCCCTGTTTTGGAAGCGTTCTGAAGATCGTTCCTCAACAGAGCCGGAAAGGCGGGTTGCCACCATGGGCGCGCCCCTGTTTGACCGCTGTGCGGATGTCGTCCACTGGGTGGAGCGGGTTGCCCGGAGATGACAAAGCCCGCCCGTACAGGACCTGTCTTGCCGACAAGGGGGTACGGACGGGCCTTGGGTGGCGGGGAAAGCGGGTTTTACGGCGCGGCTGAACCCGTCTCGCGCTTCAGGATGGTGATCAGCGCCTTCTGCACGTCCGGATCGGTGATGTTGCCGGACGAGATGGTCATGGAGGTACCCGGTGCGAAAGCGTCGGGATTGTTCAGGAACTTGGCCATGTTCTCATCTGTCCAGGTTTCCCCCGCCTGTCCGTGGGCGGCCAGCGACTGGCCGTAGGGGAAGTTGGGCACCGACGCGATCTTCTGGCCCATGATGGCAAAGAGGTTGGGGCCGACAAGATGGGCGCCGCCCTTGTTCATCGTGTGGCAGAAGGTGCACCATTTGAATGTTTCCGCCCGCACCTTGCGTTCGAAATCCGTCTCCGGCGGCAGCTGTTCCACCACCAGCGGCGTCTCGTGCGAGGTGATGTGGGCAGCCGCCTCCACCACCTGGCCCGTGGCGAAGGGGGAGACACGGAACAGCATGTAGGGACCGTAAAGGCCGATGCCGCACAGGATCGCCACGGACAGGACGGCCGGCACCACGCCGCGAAGCGCATGGGGCTCGCCCACACTGGTCACCCGGCCGCGGCGGATCAGCCAGGCCATGCCCCAGACGACAGCGCAGACGCCCAGGAACTTGGCCACGGCGGCCGGGCCGGGGGCATAGGATTTAAAGGTCGACAGCGCGAAGACGGAGGTGGTGAAGCTGATCAGCACATAGGCGCCGAAACCGCGCGGGAAGGCGGAGAACAGGCCGCGCCCGTGCCGGAACAGGAACCAGGCTGCCGTCAGCAGGGCTCCCAGCTTCAAGACCAGCAGGCTGGTGCTGACCCCGGAATGGAAATAGCCGGTGAACAGCCAGACATTCCGGTCCTCCCCGAACAGGGCAGGGATATAAAGCGGCCCCAGATGCAGGGACATGCCGTGGCTCCACACCACCAGCACACCCAGCAGCGGGGTGATGAAGAACATCAGATATGTCGCCTGCACCAGGGTGGTGGACCAGACCCGCGCGCGGGGCGGCAGAGGCGCCTGGGGGCCGGGTGCCTTACCCTTCAGCCATTGCCACAGCCGGAAGCCGGCCAGCAGGAACAGGGCCGTGCCCAGCAGATAATGCCAACCCCGCAATTCCTCGCGCATCGGCACCGCCTTGTCGGTGCGCAGCAGGAACATGGTCAGCAGGTCCTGCGCCAGCACCAGCGCCGGCAGGGCGTAGCCAAGAAGGAGATCGAACTTACCGTTACTGTCTTGCCGGTCCATATACCCGTGCTCCCTGCCCGTTTTCGGGGGTTTGTTGGGTGTGATGCAAAAGTGCTTTGTTATCTTTCCCGCGAAAGCAGGTCTCTCCGAAACTCTGGGGCGCCACCGCCGCCCCTCTCACTACCGTCACCCCGGCGAAGGCCGGGGCCCAAGTGACAAGCGCTTCGCTCCACGACATGGGCCCCGGCCTTCGCCGGGGTGACGGTGGATGTTGCTGACACCCTCACAGCACAGACTTTCGCAACAATCTCGCGAAAGCGGGGAGGCCGGAAGGTGCGATCCGCAGCCAGTCAGCCTCAAATCTTTTCCATCAGCTCAAACGCCGCCGCCTCGCCCGTTTCCATGGCGCTTTCCATGCCATGTTCCAGGCGGCGCAGATGTTCTCCGGCGAAATAGATACGGCCGAAAGGCTTGCCCATGTCGGTGGCGAAGCGCTTCACCTGGCCCGGTGCATAGAAATGCTTGTTGCCGCCGACGAACTTGTTGCGGCCCCAGCTATAGCCCAGGACATATTCGATGGCGCCGGCCATGGAGGGGCGGACGCGGGTCAGGTCGTTGATGACCAGCTGCGCCTGCTGGGCGACGTCGCGGTCGTCCCAGCGGGTGGCACCGTCGCCATTGACCCAGACGATCATCTGGTTGATGACGCCGGTCTCCGGGTCTTTCAGGGCGAAGGCGCGTTCGAACGCTTCCGTCGACCAGAGCGAGGGCGGCAGACCGTCCTTTTCCCAATAGGGCTTGGTGATCTTGAAATGGAACTGGGTGGTGGCGGAATAACGCGCACCGGCGACGGCGTCGGCTTGTACCGCCGGCAGGCCCGGCGTGAAGCGGATGCGGTTCAGCGCGCTAAAAGGTGCCGCCATGACCAGGAAGCGGCCGGTGATCACCTCGCCATTGGCCAGCTTCACCTCCACCTTCGCACCCGACTGGTCGACCGCGACCACCGGGCTTTCCAGCCGCACCTTGTTCTTCAAGGTCGCGGCCATGGCCTTGGGCAGCGTGTCGGAACCGCCGACGATATAGCTGCGCTCCATATTGTTGACGCCGTACTGCGGCTTGTTGGGGTCCTGGTAGCCTTCGACCTTGGCCCGCGCCATGTCGCGGAAGATCGACAGGGCCGATACGCTTTCCAGGCTCGACCCGTTCAGGTCGAAATCCGCCAGGCGGATCGCCGCCTCCGACACGCCCTTGGACCGCAGGAATTCCGCCGCCGACACGTCATAGGCCATGTTGGCCGGTTCCAGCCAGGCATTGGTTTCCTGGAACGGCAGATGCTCGAACATCATCTTGTTCTGCATCACGTAGGGCAGGATGTCGCGTTCCTTGCCGCGCGTCATGTTCTGCGGCGCTTTCGACCAGTCGGCCGGCAGGATCGACGTGCCGTCGACATGCAGCAGGAAATCGGTGGGCTTCAGCCCTTTGGTGGTCAGCCCGACATTCAACCGGCCGCAGACATCACGGACGCGGCCATAAAGTGCCCCGACCTCGCTGCCGCCCAGTTCGGACTGGTAGCCCTCGGCCCGGCCCGTGCGCAGGCGGCCGCCGACACGGTCGGACGCTTCCAGCACCTGCACGGACAGCCCCTGGCTCTCCAGGATCATGGCGGCGTTCAGGCCGGCCAGACCGGCGCCGACCACCACGACATCGACATTCTTCGGCCCGGCGGCCCAGCCGCGCGAGGCAACGACCAGGGGTGCTGCGGCCAGCATGCCGCCCATCACGGCGCGACGGGTAACGATGGTCATGAACAGGGATCCTCCAGACTTCGGAAAGGAACTTCCCCCAGCCGATCGGGCTGGGGGAAGGCACCGGGCAGATCAGAACCGGGCGGTGGCCGTGACGCCGAGACGGCGGCCCTCGCCATGATAGATCTCCATGATGCGCTGCGTACCGATGGAGTAGTTGCGCGGCTGCTGGAGAACGTTGGCGTTGTAATTCTCGTCCGTCAGGTTGGTGACCCAGGCGGCGATGGAATAATCCTCGCTGTCCAACGACAGGCGCAGGTTGGTCAGAGTACGCTCGCCGAAGCTGGTGACGTTCAGGCTGTTGGTATAGGTCGGGCCGACATAGTTGACGTCGACACGGCCGGACAGGGTCCAGTCGGCGGAGACCGGCACGTCGGCGGTGGCGTGCAGGTTGTATTGCAGCTTCACCGACCGGGCCGGACGATGCCCCTCGATGGAGGCCTGCGACCCACGGCCCGGCACGGTGACCAGTTCGCAAACCGTGGACGGATTGCCGCACTGGAGCGAATAGGCCGGGTCGTAGGCACCATTGCCGTACTTCGGGTCGGAATAGGTGACCGAACCGCCGACGGAGACGATGTCGGTGGCCTTGAACTCCGTCTGCACCTCGAAACCGTTGGTCTTCATGCCGCCGACATTGGTGATGATCGCCTGCGTCACCACCGGGTTGGAGGAGAAGGTGGAGATCTGCAGGTTGGTCCAATCCACCTTGTAGACCGACGCGTTCAGCATCAGGCGGCGGTCGAACAGCCAGGACTTCACGCCGGCCTCATAGGTCCAGTTCTCCTCCTCCTCGAAGGTCAGTTCGTTGGCGGCCAGACCGCCGACGGCGTTGAAGCCGCCCGAACGTACGCCCTTGGCGGCGGACGCGAACAGGAACACGTCCTCGGTCACCTTGTAATCGGCCGTGAAGCGGGGGGTGAAGCTCTTGAACTCCGCCGACAGCGGCTGCGCACCCGGGCACGGGCCATAGGCACCGAAGAAGGTGATGATGCAATGGTCGGTCTTGCGGTCGATATTGTAGCGACCCTCGGCCGACACGCGCAGATCGTCGATGATCTCGTAACCCAGAGAGCCGAAGACCGATTTGGTGACGTTCTGGCGATAGTTCAGGCTGGACAGCTTCACCGAGGCATTGCTGTCCGGAACCAGCGACAGGTTCGAAAGGGTGGCCAGCGGGCCGGTACCGGCCGCCATGCCCGGCAGGATCTGCACCAGGCGCTCATTGGGTGCCAGACCCAGGGCGCTGGTGCCGGCCTCGGCGCGGGCTTCGACGTTGGACTTAAAGAACAGGGCGCCAGCCAGCCACTGGAACCGCTGGTCATCGGGCGACTGGATGCGCAGTTCCTGGCTCTTGGTCACGACATGGTCGCCACTGACCAGGACCGAATTGCCGTTGATGGTGCGGGTATAGGTGCCGGTGGTGGCACCGCAGGTGCTGCCGACCGTGCAGACGCCATACGCCGCGCCATTGCCATAGAGGTCGCTGTCACCCCAAGCGGAATTCTTGGAGGAGGTGACGCCGGTGACGCTGACGATGGAGAAGGCGTCGAACTCGTATTCCAGCTCCAGGGCCGCCTGACGGGCGCGGGCCGTGCTGTCGGGGATGCCGGCCGTGGCATCGACCGGACGGTCGGTGGGCAGCTTGCCGCAATACAGGAAATAGGCCTGGGTCTGGGCGTTGAAGCCGCCGCAATTATGGCTGCTCAGCGGGTTCGCCGACAGGCCCGGCATCTCCATCGTCGATTTCGACGCGAAGCCGGTCAGGGTCGCGGTGAAATTCTCGGTGGGCGTGAACAGCAGGGAGCCGGAGACGCCGCGCTTCTCATACCCACCCAGCTTGTCGATCGGGTCCGACACATTGTCGAACTCCCCGCCATAGGTGGAATAGGCGGCGGCGATATGGGCGGCCAGCTTGTCCTCGATGATCGGCTTGGACAGCGAAACCTTGCCGCGATAGTCCTTGTTATTGCCGACCGTGACAGAGGCCGTACCCTTGCTGTCATTGCCCGGACGGGCGGTGACGATGCCGACGGCGCCGGCGAAGGTGGAACGGCCGTACAGCGCGCTCTGCGGACCCTTCACCACGTCCAGCTGGGCGATATCGACGACACCCAGGATGTCGGCCGTGTTGCGGCTGGTCTGATAGATGCCGTCGATGAAGATGCCGACATTGGCCTCGACATTCAGGTCGGTGGAGGAATTGGCGGGCGCCAGGCCGCGCACATAGACATTGTTGAACGCGCCGCCGGCCATGTTGGACACGGTGATGCCCGGCGTGTTGTTGCCCAGGTCGGTCAGGCTGCTGATATTGCGCTCGGCCAGATCGTCGGCGGTCAGGGCCTGGATGGCGATGGGGACGGTCTGCACATCCTCCTTGCGCTTGCGGGCGGTGACGATGATCTCTTCCAGCATCAGCTCGCCTTCGGCGGCGAGTGCGGCGGGAACGATGGCGGAAGCGGCGAACGCACCGACCAAAGCGGACGTGGTCAGGGCGAGGAACTTGGAACGATACATAAGGCCCCCTTGTTCTTTCCGGTCATTTGATTAGGCTATTTATCCGGCGCCAAGTTCCCGTTTTTTGGCGGCTGTGCTTTTTTCAGGGGTCGCCGTGGTCATTCTTTTGGACCTGCGGGCCATTTCCCGATCAGCCTGCTAGCCGGAATTTGCCAGCCCGGTCAGCTAATTCTTTTGCCGAACTTTCCTCAACCTCCCCGCCTGCACTGTCCACCTGACGGATAGAGGGGCGCTGTCCATAGGGTGGTTACGGCAACGGCGTCGCGCCGCGACCTCGGGCAAATGCCTGATAGGATGGGCAATCCAATAATCCGGGGGCCGAGATGAAGCGCGTGTTGTCCTGTCTGTTGTCCCTGGGCCTGCTGGCCACAACGGCCCTGGCGGCCGATCCGCCGCCGCCCTTTGCCAGCCAGACCCCATCGCCGGCCCCTGATTACGGTCGCATGGATAGTTGGGCGGCCACCGCATGGAAGCCGGGCGCCAGCAGTGCCGTCCCCGCCAACCAGGGCGAGGTGGCATCCGCACCGGAAGTGGATGTCTTCTACATCCACCCGACCACCGACCGGTCCACCAGCCGCTGGAACCAGGATCTGGCCGATGGCGCAGTCAATGACTGGACCGATGCCAGCGTCATCGCCCGACAGGCCGGATTGTTCAACGGCTGTTGCCGCATCTATGCGCCCCGTTACCGCCAGGCGACGCGGCTGGCCTTCACCAACATGGCCGGCGACGGGCAGAAGGCGTTCGACCTGGCCTATACCGACGTGCTGCGCGCCTTCGACCTGTACCTGAAGCGCGACAATGCCGGCCGGCCCTTCATCCTGGCCGGTCACAGCCAGGGGGCATCGCATCTGATGCGGCTGCTGAAGGACCGGATCGACGCCTCGTCTTTGCAGCGCCGGATGGTGGCGGCCTATGTGGTGGGCGTGAACCTGTCGGAGGGCGATTTCCCCCGCACCTACAAGACCCTGTCGATCTGCGCCAAGCCTGCCGACACCGGCTGCGTCATCGCCTGGAACGCCGTGACACCGGAGACCGACCTGGCCCTGATGGGCAAGGCCAATGCCCAGCGCTTCGTCGGGCTTTACGGCGATGTTCCGGGTCAGGAACCGGTCTGCGTCAACCCGCTGACCTTTGACCGCGACCGGCCGGTGGCTGCAGCGAGGTTGAGCCTGGGGGCCGTGCCCGGCGATCTCGGCGAAGGCGTAATGCTGCCGACTGTGGCCAAGTCCGTCGCGGCGCGGTGCGAGAAGGGGTTCCTGGTGGTGGATGCCGATCCCACGCTGGGCCTGAAGCCGCTGCCCGGCGGGATTTTGCACTACCACGATTACGGGCTGTTCTATGCCGACATCCGGGCCAACGTGACGGTGCGGATGAAGGCATTCCTGGCGGCGGGGCGGTGAGGGGAAAGAGCTTAACTTTCAAAGCGATGAAAGCGATAAGGGCGATAAAAAGGGAACTGTCATTGGGATGAATGGGATAAGGAGGATGAACAGGATAGAAATGATTGACAGGGCAAAGCCCCGTCGAAAATCCCTGTTCTCATCCCATTTATCCTGTTCATCCCATTCATCTCAATAACAGTTCCTCTTTTCCTTTTATCGCCCTTATCGCTGCAATCGCTTTCATCGCTTTGAAAGTTAAGCCTTATTCACAACCGCGCCGTCACCGCCTTCGTCTCCAGATACGCGTCCAGCCCCTCGCGACCGAACTCCCGCCCCCAGCCCGATTGTTTGTAGCCGCCGAAGGGGATGTTGGTGGCGATGGCGCCATGGCAGTTGATCGACACCTGGCCCGACCGGATGCGCGACACCAGCTTGTGGGCCGTCGACAGGCTGCGCGTCCACACGCTGCCCGACAGGCCGTAGACACTGTCATTGGCCATGGCGGCGATCTGTTCCAGGTCCTCCGTCTCGAACCGGTGGATGGCCATCACGGGGCCGAAAATCTCGTCCCGGAACACGGCCATGTCGGTGCGGACATCGGTCAGGATGGTGGGCGGCACGAAATGGCCGGGGCGGTCCAGTTTTGCCCCACCGGTGACCAGCGTGGCACCATCGTTCAGCGCCCGGTCCACATGGCCCAGCACGCGGCCCGCATGCGCGCCGCCGATCAGCGGTCCGAAATTGTTGGCCGGGTCCAGGCCATGGCCCAGGGTGAAGAAGCCGGTGAAGGCCTCCAGCCGCGCCACCAGCTCGTCATGGATGGACGCATGGGCAAAGATGCGGGTGCCGGCCATGCAGTTCTGGCCCTGCAAGAAGAAGGTGGCCATGGACACGCCCGACCCGGCCAGTTCCAGATCGGCATCGGGCATCACCACCACGGGCGACTTGCCACCCAGTTCCAGCGACACTTTCTTCAGATTGCCCGCCGCCGCCTGCACGATCTTGCGGCCGACCTCCGTCGATCCGGTGAAGCTGATCTTGTCGATCAGGGCGTGGGTGGACAGGGCCGCCCCCGCACTCTCGCCCGGACCATTGACGATATTGACCACGCCGTCGGGGAACCCCGCCTCCTGGATCAGCCGGCCCAGGGCGATGGCCGACAAGGGCGTCTCCTCCGCCGGCTTCACCACCACCGTGCAACCGGCGGCCAACGCCGGGGCCAGCTTCAGGGTCAGGGTGGAGACGGGCACGTTCCAGGGCACGATCAGCCCGACCACGCCCACCGGCTCGCGCAACGTATAGGTCAGCGCCTCGGCATCGGCCGTCACATGCGGCGGCGGGGTGGTGGTCACCCCTTCGATGCGCAGGATGGCACTGGCGTAATAGTCGAACATCTCCACGCAGTTGGAAACGGTCAGGCCGGCGATGAAGCGCGGCATGCCATTGTCCAGAATCTCCAGCTCCGTGAACATCTCCGCGTCGCGTTCCAGCAGCCGCGCCAGCCGGACCAGCAGCCCGGCCCGCTCCCGCGCCTTCAGCCGCGACCAGGGGCCGGTGAAGGCACGGTGGGCTGCCGTGACGGCCATGTCGATATCCGCCGCACCGCCCGACGCCACCGTCGCCAGATGCAGTTCCGTGGCCGGATCGTGACTGTCCAGGGTGGCGCCCGACAGCGACGGACGCCATTGCCCGCCGATCAGCAGCCCATGGCGTTCGGACAGGAAGGACCGCGTGGCGGCGGAGACGGAATGGCCGTCGAACGGCGTGGCTTCACGGGACATATCGATCCGTTATTTCATACGCCCTCAGGCGCCGGGCGCCGCCGTCCGGTGGCTTGGCTTACGCTGCATGTGCAGCGGGCCGGCAGTCGCCGGCCTACCTCGACCCGGGCCTTTGGCCCGGGTCGAGGGTATCAGACAGGAACGGTGCGGCAATCGTAATCCAGCAGGCCCAACGTATCCTCGTTGCGCAAACCCTCCAACCCGAACAGTTCGGTATTGGCGGCCTGCAAACGGTCGGCGTTGGCGTTGCTTTCCTGCTGGATGAAGGTCGCCCGTTCATGCCGGGCGGCGACATAGCGTTTCAACGCCGCGCCGGCGCTGCCACTGTCGGCAAGGGCCCGCGACAGGACGATGGCATCCTCGATGGCACACGCCGCCCCCTGGCCCATGAAGGGCGTCATGGCGTGGGCCGCATCGCCCAGCAGCGCCACCTTGTCCTCGATGATCCAGGTGGATAGCGGCTTGCGGGCATTGATCGCCCATTTGTACAGCCGGCCTTCCGGTGCGGCGGCGATCATCGACTGCACTTCCGGCGCCCAGCCCTGGAAGGTGGTTTCCAGGTCGCTGCGTTCCGCCGGAATGGTCCAACCATCCTGGGTCCAGCCATCCTGGCGGGCGAAGAACACCATGTTCAGGATCTGCGACCCGCGCACCGGATAGCGCACGACCATACGGCCGGGGCCGATATGCATGCCGGGCCATTCCGCCAGATCGGCCAGTGCCGGGGTGACCGGAGCCAGGGCGCGCCAGACGATATGGCCGGTGAAGTGTGCTGCTTCCGGCTCGAACAGCTGGCGGACCACGGATTTCAGCCCGTCGGCGCCGATCACCAGATCACCTTCCACCCGGCGTCCGTCATGCAGGATGGCGGTCGTGCCCTCCACCGCCACCACGCCGGCATCGGTCAGCAGCGCGCCGCCGGCCTCTGTCGCCGCATCCACCAGGATGGCGTGCAGGTCGGCGCGGTGGATATAGACGTAGGGGGCACCATAGCGGGTGCGCATGTCGGAACGGTCGATGGCGCGGATCAGGCGCCCATCCTGCCAATGCTGGATACGCTGGCGGGCCGGCTCCACCCCGGCGGCGGCAATCCGCTCCGCCAAGCCCAGATGCACATAGCCCTTCATGGCGTTGGGCGACAGGGTCACCCCGGCCCCGACCTCGGCGAAGGCGGGGGCGGCTTCCAGCAGCGTGACGGCGAAACCCTGGCGCAGCAGCGCGATCGCCGCCGTGAACCCGCCGATGCCGCCCCCGACCACCGTTATTCTTGCTTTGCTCATGGGCATTGAAGCCTTCGATTCGCTGAGCACCGAACCCATCATCGGTGTCGCAGCGATTAGGCGGCGCGAAAGTGCCGCAGGGATAGGCAGCCTCATCCGCTTGTCCACACGGCGGACGAGCGCATACTGGGCAAAAATGTAAGCCTAGCGGGCATTTGCGGCCGTTCTATCCGGTCAGCGGATATCCATGTCCGGACCATGCCCCGAAAACCCCAGCAAATCCGCCAAAGCGCCACCCTATCCGTCGGGCCTTATCCGACAGGTGGACATACGCCCATATTCTTCGGTTACAGTTTTAGTTCACCGGCATGATCACTTGGTCGGTGGATAATTGGCGCGTCAGGAGGTTCGGGTAATGGACAAGATCAAGCCGGTTCGGGCGATGCTGCGGGTGCTGGATGTTCTGCAGGTGCTGAACAGCCGCAACGGCGTAACGGTGACGGACGTGGCCAACGCCATCGACCTGCCGCGCACCACGGCCTACCGGGTGCTGGAGACCCTGTGTTCGGCCGGATACGCCGTCCGCGACGGGTCGGACGACCGCTACCGCCTGACGGTGCTGGTCCGCGGCCTGTCGGACGGGTACGACGACGAGGCCTGGATCGGGGAGGTGGCGCAGCCGCTGCTGGGCCAGCTGGGCCAGAAGCTGGTCTGGCCGGTATCGATCAGCACCAACCAGGGCAGCAACATGCTGGTGCGGTACACCACCGACAAGCAGAGCCCGCTGGCGCTGGAGCGCTACAATGCCGGTGTGCGCGTGCCGATCCTGAACTCCGCCGCCGGCCGCACCTATCTGGCCTTCAGCCCGGCGCCGCAGCGCGCCGCCCTGCTGGATATCGCACTCGGTTCCGGGGCGGAGATGGAAGGGGCCGGGCGCCAGCGCGACATTATCGAGAAGATGCTGGGCAATGTCCGCAAGGCCGGCTACGCCATCAATATCCGCCAATATCGCGGGGAATCGACGGCCGCCGTGCCGGTCTTCCATGGCAGCGCCATGCTGGGCTGCGTCGGCATGCGCTTCATGGACAAGGCGGTGACGGAGGCGGTGTTCGCATCCCGCTACCTGCCCGACCTGAAGGAAGCCGCGCGCGAGATCGGCGAGGCCTATGGGGAATGGAAGGGTGCCGTCCAGCCCGAACCGCTGGACCAGTTGCCCACCCGCCGCTGGGACTGGACCCTGGAACGCCGCGTGGAGCATTGAATGGTATTTATGCGCCCTCAGGCGCCGGGCGCCCACGCCGTGGGCTTGGCTTGACACCGCACGTGCGGTGCGGCGGCAGTCGCCGCCGTACCATCGGCCATAGGTTATGACCGGTGGTATTCGGGGTAAAGAAGAAGGGCGCGGCCGACAAGACCGCGCCCTTTCCATTTGAAGTGCCGTCAATCAACCCTTGGCCACCTTCGTCGCCGGCGCACCCTTCAACTGATCGGCTCCCGCCCAGATACGCCCGCCGATGGCGGTACCGATGGCAACCACCGCCGGTACCACCTCCACCCGCTCGTAAAGACCGGAGCGGAAATAGGGGTCGCCGATCATCAGCGCATCCACATCGGCCCGGTCCGATGCCTTCAGCAGGAACATGGAGCCCAGATAGCCCTTGCCGTCGGGGGTGCGCATCGGCCCGGCGCTGACATAGCGGGTCCAGTTGGCCTCCATATGGCCCAGATGCCCTTCCATGAACTGGTCGCGCAGTGCCAGGGCCTTTTCCGTGTCGGCAATGTCATAAGCCAGCACCAGGAAGGTCGGGCTGTCGATACGGGGAACGGTGGGGCAAGGATTGCTGCTCATTATCGGCCTCACAGATCCAGAACCATCTTGCCGAAATTGCCGCCCGCCATCAGGCGGACCAGCGCGGCGGGGGCGGCATCCAGGCCGGGCAGGCGCTCCTCGCGTGCGACCATCTGGCCGTTGCGGACCAGTGGAATGACGCGGCGGCGGAAATTGTCCATCTCCGGCCAATGGTCGAAGACCACCAGACCCTCCATCGTGGCGCGGAACTTGATCAGCGGCACGACATTGGGACCGGGCAAGGGGGCCGCCGCCTTGTACTGTTCCATCAGGCCAACCAGAACGACGCGGGCGCCCAGGGCCAGATGGCCCAGCACCCCTTCCAGGATGCGCCCGCCAACACCGTCATAAAAACAGTCGATCCCCGCCGGGCAGGCCTTGGCCAGGGCCGCCACCCAATCCGGATCGCGATGGTCGATGCATTCATCGAAGCCCAGCACATCCCTGGCATAGGCGCATTTCTCCGGCCCGCCGGCGATGCCGACGACGCGGGCGCCCATGCGCTTGGCCAGTTGCCCGGCCGTGGAACCCACCGGCCCGGTGGCCGCCGACACGACGAACGTGTCACCGACGATGGGCTTCAGCACGCGAATGGTGCCGGCCCAGGCGGTGAGGCCCGGCATGCCCAGCATGCCCAGCAGCAGCGTCG
Source organism: Niveispirillum sp. KHB5.9 (assembly GCF_048066115.1). Classification (NCBI taxonomy): domain Bacteria; kingdom Pseudomonadati; phylum Pseudomonadota; class Alphaproteobacteria; order Rhodospirillales; family Azospirillaceae; genus Niveispirillum; species Niveispirillum sp. KHB5.9. Next base: position 851,859 of record NZ_JBLTYX010000001.1, read on the forward strand.
GCGAGATATCGTCGGGCAGTTCCACCTTCTGCGCCGCCAGGCTGGACGGGCCCTGGGCCACGCCGATGGGGGCGGCATCGGCCACGGTGAATTTCTGCCAACCGGCGCGGCACAGCACCCGGTCGCCGGGTACCAGGCTCTCGGCCCGGCTTTCGATCACCGTGCCCACCGCCTCACCCGGGATGACGCCGCCGATAGCGACACCGCCCGACATATGCCGGCCGCGCAGCGCGCTGGCGACATAAGGATCCAGAGACACATGGTCGACGCGGATCAGGACCTGTCCCGGGCCGGGGGCCGGCATCGCCGCCTCTTCCAGCCGGAAATCGTCGAGCACGGGGGACAGACCCACGGCGCGGGCCAGCACGATGCGCTGATTCATCGGAGAGATCCTTAAGGTTGGTAGCAGCAATAAGACGCTTGCAATTGATATAATGATATATCAATAATCCATTCAAGCATCATTCCATATCATTCGCAGGCGGAGGAATTCCGGCATGGCCACGCGCATCATCGCCCTGTTCAACCTGAAACCCGGCATCGACCGCGCCGCCTATGAGGAATGGGCCCGCAGCACCGACCTTCCCATCGTGAACGGTCTGGCGTCGATCAAGGAATTCGCAGTGTTCCGCACCGTGGTCACGATGGGCAGCGAGGCGCCCCCGCCCTACCAATATATCGAGATCATCGATGTGGCCGACATGGACGCGTTCGGTCGGGATATCGCCACGGAAACGATGCAGAAGGTGGCCGCCCAGTTCCAGGACATGGCCGACGTCACCTTCATCCTGACCGACAAGCTGGGCTGACGGGGGCGGAGATGAAGCGCTTTGCTGGCAAGGTCGCCGTCGTCACCGGTTCCGGGCGCGCCAAGGGGTTGGGGGAGGCCATTGCCCGCCGGCTGGCCGCCGATGGCGCGTCGGTGGTGCTGTCGGATATCGGCAAGTCGGCCGACGCCGCCACGCCCGACAATATGATCGGTGGCCTGTCGGAAATGCAGGCCCTGGCCGCCGACATCGCCGCCGACACCGGTTCGCGGGTGGAGACCTTCACCTGCGACGTGCGCGATCTGGCGCAGATGCGGGCCATGGCGGCGTTTGCGGTGGAGACGTTCGGCGGCCTGGATTTCTGGGTCAACAATGCCGGCATCGGCTACATCATGAAGCCGCTTCTGGAACTGGAAGCGGCCGAATGGCAGGCCGTCATCGATGTCAACCTGACCGGCTGCTTTAACGGCATCAAGGCGGCGGCGGAGATGATGGTGCCGACGGCCAAGGGCGGGCGCATCATCAATATCGCCAGCCAGGCGGCCAAGTCGGGCTTCCCCTTCGCCGCCGGCTATTGTGCCTCCAAGCATGGTCTGGTCGGGCTGGTCCGGTCCACCGCGATCGAGCTGGGGCGTCACCGGATCACCGTCAACAATGTCTGTCCCAACCATGTCACCACCGGCCTGGGCACCTGGCAGAACGAATATTTCAGCCAGAAGCTGGGCCTGTCGCTGGAAGCCTATCTGGAAGGCATGAAGGGCCGCATCCCGCTGGGCCGTCCCGGATTGCCCGAGGATACGGCCGGTGCAGTCGCGTTCCTGTGTTCCGACGATGCCCGCTACATCACCGCGGAAAGCATGAACGTGTCGGGCGGCGAGGAGCCGCATTAACCCGACAATTCTCACTCCCCCTCCCCGTCATCCCGGCGAAAGCCGGGACCCAGGGGCCACAAGCACAAACCTCTCGGCAACTTAGATCGAAGCGGCTGAACGGTCGGGCGCTTGGCCCCTGGGTCCCGGCTTTCGCCGGGATGACGGGGTTTGGATTTCATCATTCCTTGCCCATAGAGGTCCCCATGCCGGCACCCGCCGATTTCACCTGGCCCAACGGGTCGAAGCTGGCTTTGTCCATCGTCGTCAATGTCGAGGAAGGGGCGGAGCAGAATATCCGCGACGGCGACAAGGGGCCGGAGCCGGTGGACGAGCTGTCGGTGCATGTGGCCAAGCCCATCCGCATCCATGGCAATGAGAGCAACTACCAGTATGGCATCAAGGCCGGCGCCCCCCGCGTCATGCGCCTGCTGAAGGAATATGGGGTGGAGGCCACCTTCACCGCAGCATCCGTCGCCCTGGAACGGGCACTGCATCTGGCGGCGGAGATCGTGGCGCAGGGTCATGAGGTCTGCTGCCATGGCCATCGCTGGACGCACCAGTTCTGGATGAAGGAAGACCGGGAGCGGCAATTCATCCGTGACGGCTGGCAGTCCATCGAAAAGACCACGGGCACGCGGCCTGTCGGCTGGCTGTCGCGCTACCTGCATACCGAGGCCACCCGCCGTATCCTGGCGGAAGAGGGCTATCTCTATCACATGGATGATTATTCGGACGATTTCCCCTTCTGGGATCACGTCCCCCTGTCCGACGGCACGACCAAGCCGATGGTCATCATGCCCTATGCCATCGACAGCAACGACATGAAGTTCTGGCTGTCGCCATCCCTGACCCCGCGCGACTGGATGCAGTACGCCATCGACAGTTTCGATTGGCTGTACCAGGAGGCACAGACCGAAGGGGCGCGGATGATGAGCCTGGGCCTGCATCTGCGCATCATCGGCCGTCCGGGCCGCATCGGCGCCTTCCAGGGTTTTCTCGATCATGTGAAGCGGCACCCGGATGTCTGGGTCACCAGCCGCGCCAATATCGCCCAGGCGTTCGCGGCGGCGGTGCCGCCGACTGCGTAAATCCCCTCCCCCACCCGAAAAGGTCAGGACCATGCGTAAACTGCTGCTGTGCGGTGCCCTTTGTGCGCTTCTGTCCGTTCCCGCCCAGGCCGGAAAGCCGGTGACGGCGGAGGTGGGCAAGGGATGGAGCCAAGATGACAAGCTGCCCAAGCAGCCGGTCGCCTTCCCCGGCGGTGTCGTGGCCGTGCCGGACCTGACCTATGCCACGATCCCCGGATATCGGGCGCTGAAGCTGGATATCTATCACAAGCAAGGCGCCAAGGACCGACCGCTGATCCTCTATATCCATGGCGGCGGCTGGGCCGTGGGCAATTCGCGCGGGCTGGCGGCGTTTGCCGATTTCCCCGCCGTCCTGGCCGATCTGGCGGCGCGCGGCTATGCCGTGGCCGCCGTCAATTACCGGCTGAAGGGGGAAGCCATTTTCCCGGCCCAGAGCCAAGATGTGGACGCCGCTATCCGCTGGCTGCGTGCCAATGCCGGAACCTATGGCATCGATCCCAAGCGCATCGGTGTGTTCGGCGACAGTGCCGGCGGTCACCTGACCGCTATGGCGGCGGTGGATTGCGACCGGTCGGTGGCGGTTGAAAAGGGCGACTGCGTGCAGGTGGCCGTGCCCTGGTACGGCATCTATGATTTCACCGTCACCGACAAGCCGCGCCCGCCGGAGGATTTCAAGCCGATCCACGATTTCCTGGGCTGCAAGGACGCGGCCGATTGTGTCGAAGAGATCAAGGCCGTCGGCCCCATCAACCATGTCGACGCCAAGACCCCGCCCTTCCTGCTGCTGCATGGCGAGTTGGACGCGGCCGTGCCGCCGATCCAGGCCAAGGTGATGCTGGACAAGCTGAAATCGGTGGGGGCACCCGCCCGCATGGTGATCTATCCCGGCGTCAACCATGGCTGGATGGCGCAGGATGTCGAACTGATGCGCTCCACCCACGTCAGGGCGCTGCAGGACACGGTCGATTTCTTCGATGAGGTGCTGAAGCCGTAAGGGTGACTTGAACACCACTCCGGGAAGGCGCGGGCAAATCGAGTTTCATCAATATCCACCGTCACCCCGGCGAAGGCCGGGGCCCCAGGTCGTAGAGCGAAGCGCTTGTCATCTGGGCCCCGGCCTCCGCCGGGGTGACGGTTGGAGAAAGTGGCGGCGAATGTGCCCGAAACTTTCGCGGGGGAAGCACGAAAGTGCGAACGGCGACAAATGCGCCCCCATCCTCCTGGTGGTCAGACCACAATCCAGTTGCTGACAATGACCACACAGCCCCGATTATGTCCGGACATAATAATTGTCAGGGTTGATCATGGCTGAGCGGTCATTGCTGTTCGTGCCGGGGGCGCGGCCGGAAAGGTTCGGCAAGGCGCTGGCCGCCGGGGCGGATATCGTCTGCATCGACCTGGAGGATTCCGTCCCTCCTGCCGGCAAGGACGCGGCCCGCGCCGCCGCGATTGCCTTCATCGCCGAACGGGGCGCACCCGATGGGCTGTGGCTGCGCATCAATCCGGTGCGCAGCCAAGCGGGCCTCGCCGACCTGCTGGCCGTGCTCAACGCCCCGAAGTCGCCGGCCGCCCTTATGCTGCCGAAGCTGACGGACCCGGCCGACCTCGCCCTGCTGGACGAGGTGCTGGGGGAACGGAAAGTGGCGCTGGTGCCGCTGATCGAAACGGCGGCCGGTTTGCGCAACGCGGCATCCATCGCCACGGCCAAGCGCGTGCGCGCGCTGCTGTTCGGGGCGGTGGACCTGTCGGCGGAACTGGGCTGTGCGCTGGAGTGGGAGCCGTTGCTTTACGCGCGTTCAGCCCTGGTCGCGGCAGCGGCGGAAGGCGGGGTCGGCCTGTTCGATGTGCCGCATATCGATGTGGCGGATGCCGACAGCTTGGCGGCCGGCACGGCGCGGGCCAGAGCGCTGGGCTTCACCGGCCGGGCCTGCATCCACCCGTCGCAGGTCGCGGTGGTGAACGATGTCTTCATACCCACCGAAGCCGAGACTGCCCGTGCCCGCCGCGTGGTGGAGGCCTTCGCGGCGGCGGGCGGTGGTGTCGCCCTGCTGGATGGCAAGCTGATCGAGATACCCGTGGTGCGGGCGGCCCGGCGCGTGCTGGCCGCCGCCGCTGCCGGTTGATGACAAGGAACAAGAGGACATGGTGCAGAACTGGAAGGAAGTCGCCCCGAACCGCTATCGCGAGACGTTCGGCCGCTATTTCGAGGATTTCAATGTCGGCGACGTCTATGAGCATCGGCCCGGCAAGACCGTCACCGAATATGACAACCACCTGTTCACGCTGCTGACGCTGAACACCCATCCGATGCATTTCGACACCGAGTTCGCGAAAGCCAGCGAGTTCAAGCAGAACCTGGTGGTCAGCCCCTACACGCTGGCGCTGCTGATCGGCATGAGCGTGACGGACGTGTCGCAGAAGGCCATCGCCAATCTGGGCATGGACGAGGTGAAGTTCTCCGCCCCCGTCTTCCATGGCGACACGCTTTATGGCGAGAGCGAAGTGCTGGCCAAGCGCGCCTCTGAAAAGCGGCCCAACCAGGGCATCGTCACCATCCGTACCATCGGCAAGAACCAGAACGGCGTCACCGTCTGTTCGTTCAAGCGCAACATGCTGATCCCCTTCCGTGGCCATGCCGTGGAAGACCGGGTCGCGCACTACTGATCAATCCGGAGCCACAGACATGAGCACGCCCCATCCCGGCATCCACCCGGACGATGAAGCCGCCATCCTGGACAGCATCGAACGCTGGCTGGCCCGCGAGGTTCGCCCCGTGGCGGAGAAGCTGGAACATGACGACATCTACCCGATCCAACTGGTCGAGCAGATGAAGGAACTGGGCCTGTTTGGCGCCACCATCAGCCCGGAATTTGGCGGGCTGGGGCTGCCGGCATCGACATATACCCGCATCGTCGCCCTGATTTCAGAGACCTGGATGTCGCTGACCGGCATCTTCAACAGCCATATCATGATGGCCACGGTGGTGGAGAAGTTCGGGACCCAGGCCCAGAAGGAATATTGGCTGCCCAAGTTCTGCGCCGGTGAAATCCGCGGCGGGCTGGGCCTGACGGAGGCCGATGCCGGCACCGATTTGCAGGCCATCCGCACCCGCGCCACCCGCACCGATCGCGGCACCTTCATCGTCAACGGCACCAAGACCTGGATCTCCAACGGGATCGAGGGCGGGGCCGTGGCCCTGCTGGTCAAGACCGACCCGGATGCCCAGCCGCGCCACAAGGGCATGTCGATGCTGATCGCGCCCAAGGTCGATCCCGACAATGGCCGGCGGTACGAAGGCTTCCGCACCGGCAAGAAGCTGGAGAAGATGGGCTATAAGGGCATCGACAGTGCCGAGCTGATCTTCGAGGATTACGAGTTGGACGCCGAGCGCCATCTGGTGGGCGGGATCGAGGGCAAGGGCTTCCTGATGGCGGTCGGCGGGCTGGAACTGGGCCGCATCAATGTCGCATCCCGCGCCGTCGGCATCGCGCGGCGGGCGCTGAAGGAAAGCGTGGCCTATGCCCAGACGCGGCGAACCTTCGGCAAGCCCATCGCCGAGCATCAGGCCATCCAGTTGAAGCTGGGCGAGATGGCCACCAAGGTGCGCGCCGCCGAACTGCTGGTCCAGGATGCGGCCGCCGCTTACGACCGTGGCGACCGCTGCGATATGGAAGCCGGCATGGCCAAGTATTTCGCGTCGGAAACGGGGGTCGAGGTGACGCTGGAGGCCATGCGCATCTTCGGCGGCTATGGCTATTCCAAGGAATATCCCATCGAGCGCCTGTACCGCGACGCGCCCTTGATGTGCATCGGCGAGGGCACCAACGAGATGCAGCGCATCATCATCGCCAAGCAAATGGTTGCGCGGAACCCAGTGTGAGTGCCCGATAAACTATTCCCCACCCCCGTCATTCCCGCGAAAGCGGGAATCCAGCGTGAGGCGCGGTCAGCGCCGATATGGCCCTTATCGCGGCGGACGCCGCTCTGCGCTGGGTCCCGGCTTTCGCCGGGATGACGGTTGGGTGCTGCCCCTCCCCCAACGGAGCCCCCCATGACCCGCCCCCTTTCCGGCATCCGCGTCATCGCGGTGGAGCAGTATGGCGCCGGGCCCTATGGCAGCATGCTGCTGGCCGATCTGGGCGCCACGGTGATCAAGGTGGAGAATGCGGCCACCGGCGGGGACGTGTCCCGCGGCACGGGGCCGCATTTCCTGGGCGACCAGGACAGCCAGTTCTTCCAGACCTTCTCCAAGGGCAAGCAATCGGCATCCATCGACCTGAAATCGCCCGAGGGCCGCGCCGCATTCAACCGGCTGCTGGCAGGTGCCGACGCGCTGATCAACAATCTGCGCGGTGATCAGCCGGCCAAGCTGGGCCTGACCTATGACGCCGTGAAACATATCAACCCGCGCCTGGTCTGCGCGCACCTTTCGGCCTATGGGCGTGGCAACAGCCGGGAGACCTGGCCCGGCTACGATTACCTGATGCAGGCAGAGGCCGGGTTCATGGGCCTGTCGGGCGAACCCGACGCGCCGCCCACGCGGTTGGGCGTGTCCATGGTGGATTTCATGACGGGCAGCCTGATGGCGTTGGGCACGGTGTCGGCCATCCTGGGGGCCAGGGCCAGCGGTATAGGCTGCGACGTCGATACCGCCCTGTTCGACACGGCCCTGCACCAGCTCTCCTACCCCGCCACCTGGTACCTGAACGCCGGCGATCAGGTCACCCGCCTGCCGCGCGGGGCGCATCCGTCCATCGCTCCCAGCCAGTCTTTCAAGACCAGGGACGGCTGGGCCATGCTGATGTGCCAGACGCCGAAATTCTGGGAGGAGTTCTGCCGGCTCACGGGCCGGACGGATCTGCTGGAGCGGGCCGAGTTCAAGGATATCCCCGCCCGCCGCGCCAACCGGCAATTGCTCTCCGACACGCTGGACGCATTGCTGTCCACGAAGAGTACGGCCGAATGGCTGTCGATCCTGGGTGGGCATGTGCCCTTCGCGCCCATCACCAACCTGGACCAGGCACTCGACAATCCGTTCGTGGCGGAGATCGGCATGGTGGAGAGCGTGGAGCATCCCGACGCGCCCGGCGGTTCGCTGCGCCTGCTGTCCACGCCCATCCGCATCAATGGCGAACGGCCCAAGGGCAAGCGCGCACCCAAGCTGGGGGAGTTGGCGGAATGAAGCTGGAGGGGATCAAGGTTCTGGACCTGTCGGCCTTCCTGCCGGGTCCGCACATGACCATGATGATGGCCGACCATGGCGCCGACGTGATCATGGTCGAACCGGCCAACGGCGTCGGCGAGCCCGCACGCGCCATCGGACAGAAGACAGCGGATGGCACGACGGTATGGTTCCGCAATATCGGGCGCGGCAAGCGCTCCGTGGCGCTGAACCTGAAGGACCCGGCCGACCATGCCCTGTTCATGGAACTGGCGGCGACAGCAGATGTGGTGGTGGAGGCGTTCCGTCCCGGCGTGGTGAAACGGCTGGGCGTGGATTACGACGCCGTGCGCCGGATCAATCCCGGCATCGTCTATTGCTCCATCTCCGCCTTCGGGCAGACCGGCAGCTATGCCCAGCGCCCTGCCCATGACATGACCGTGCAGGCCCTGGCCGGGCTGGTGGATTTGAACCGGGGTCTCACCGACGGCAAGCCCGCCAGCCCCAACATGCCCGTGGCCGACATGGCCGCCAGCCTGATGGCCCTGTCGGCGGTGCTGATGGCCCTGCTGCGGCGGGGTCAGACGGGCCGGGGCGATTATATCGACCTGTCGATGTTCGACGCCGCCATCGCCTGGACCCCCAACGTCACCGGCCCGGTCTTCGCCGAGGATCGCCACCCGTCGGTGAAGGAGATGCGCAGCTTCGGCGGTTCCGCCATGTACCATATCTATGAGACGGCGGATGGCGGCTTCATCGTGCTGGGCGGGTCGGAGGTGAAGTTCGCGGAGAATTTGCTGACGGCCCTGGGCTGGCCGGAACTGCTGGGTTACGCCAGGAAGCCGCCAGGGCCGGAACAGGCCCCGTTGCGCGACTTCTTCAAGGGCATCTTCGGCACGAAGAGCCTGGCCGAGTGGCAGGAATTCCTGCGAAACGTCGATTGCTGCTGGGCCCCGGTGCGCAGCCTGAAGGACGCGTTCGACGATCCGTTCGTGGCGGAACGCGGCATGGTGCTGACCGACACTGAGGGGCACCGCCATATCGGGGTGCCGATCCGGTTCCAAGACGAACCGGGGGTGCCACGGTTCGGGTTGCCGGTGTTCGGGGAGAAGTCGGCGCGGTGGCGGGAAGGAAGTTAACTTTCAAAGCTACCGCCCCACGCCCTCTCCAGCACCCGAGCCGCCTTCAGCCAGTACCAGGTCTCCACCTGCAGCCGCTCCGGCCCCGGCAAGACACCGTCACCGGGCGGGAACAGGTGGCCGTCACGGGCCTGCTGCCAAGCGGCCAGCAGATAGCCGCCACCTTCTGCAGGTGTCAGGGTTGTCGGCTTCTCTGTCAGACCGCCATGCGCCCGCAGCTCCGTCACCAGCGCCGGATGCCGCCGGGCCAGTTCCGCTGCGATCCGCGCGCCATAGCCCCAGCCTTCCACCACGCCACCGGTCCAGCCACGCGTCTTCAGCAGCCCGGCCAAGACATCGGCCACGGCCGGAATATCGCCGGGATCGGCGACAAGCTCGCTGTCGCCCATGCCCGGCAGGTCGGGCGCCAACCACGCCCCCTCCGCCGGTGGGGCCAGCAGCGTGCCCGACCCGCCCAGATCATGCAGGCGCAGCAAGGGCACGCCCTTTCCACCAGCCACCCAGGCGATGCCGTCCGTCACCCCGCGCGCCGTGAAGGCCGGTGGCGGCGGAGCGTCGCCATCGGGCAATTGCAGACGCAGGAAATCCGTGATCACGTGCCATGCGGTGGCGCGATCCGGCGCCGTGCCGGCCGTTACCCCGTCAGGCAGGGGCGGCAGCTTGGCCAGATAGCGGTGCAGCGGATCATCCTGCGCCGCGAACAGCAGCGACGGCATTTCCAGCCCCGCCATGTCGTCCGCCGGACGGTAGGAGAGAGCGGCTTCGTAACCGGTGCGGTAGCTGTCGCCGGCCCGCAGGAATTCCATGATCTGTTCATGGATGCGGGACAGGTCGGGCTTGGGCCGGTTCAGCCGGGTCGAGGGCTCGCGCCGGTACCAGGGGAAGAAGATGCCCTGGTCGCGGATACGGTGCCAGGCCCATGCCAGATGCCCGCCATCCCATTGCGGATGGAAGGGCGGCAGGTAATGCGCCAGCAAATCCGCCCGCTCTCCCTCCTCCATCAGCATGAACCCGTCCACGACCAGACCGGTGACGCGATGGGGGTAACGGGCGGCGAACCGGTTGGCGATGCAGGCACCGGTATGAAGGCCGTAGAGCGCCACCTTGCCCAGGCCCAGCGCGTCCATGAACCGATCCAGCGCCTGGGCGAACCGGTCCATCGTCGCCGGCCCCGGCGGCAGCGGGTCGGACAGGCCGAAGCCCGGATTGTCCGGCGCGATCACCGTGGCGAAGGGTGCCATGGCCCGGATCAGCGGCAGCAATTCCCCGCTTTCCCGCGGCGACTGGTGCAGGGCCAGCAGCACCGGCCCCCGCCCCGCCCGCCGGTAATGGACCAGCCGCTCGTCAACCTTGATGAAATGCCGTTCGACCCTGGTCATTCCCGCCCCCATTGCTGTCGCGGCGATGGTGGAAGCCACCCGGCGGCAGGTCCAGGCAAGGCTGGTCCCCGTCCGCGTGGTGGAGATTGCCCATCTGATCTGGGGCGCAGCTTCGCGGCGGGTCCTATGCTTTCTATCCGGGACAGCAGAAGGATGAAGACCATGGACGGTTCAGGAAAGCCCGCAGCCGACCCCATCGCCGCCTATGACGGCCCGCCCGATTACCGGGCCGTGGGCCGCCACGGCATCTTCCCGCAATTGACGCATGACGAGGTCGAGCGGTTCAATTTCCTGGCCCATATGAACCGCCATCTGGCCAGCCGGGTGATGCCCGCCATCAAGACGGCGTTCGACGGGCAGATAGCATCGGGCAAAAGCTTCACCGACCGCCATCAGGTGCGCCGCGCCCTGGTCCAGGACCCGTACTGGCAGCTCTGGTCCGCCCTTCGCCGCAACACCATGGAGATGCGCCAGCAGGCCGGCCGCTGGGTCACCCTGCGCCAGCGGGAAGAACTGGCGGCCCGCGCCGCTTCCCTGACCGATGGTGATCCGCGCCTGACGCTGGACCCGTCGATGAAGCTGCCGCGCTATGTGGAAGCCATCGACCATCATTGCATGCCCGGCAGCTATCACACCGAATATGGTCCCGGCGACGTGGCCAATGCCGCCAATTATGATTGCGGCCTGTTCGCCACCACGGGCGGCATGCTGGGCACCTGGTCGGATGGCGGAGGCCAGGCCGTGGCCCGCTGGGTGAAGCGCAACCTGCCGGACCTCAAACCCAAGCGCATCCTGGACCTGGGCTGTGGCCTGGGCCATTCCATCCTGCCGCTGGCCCAGGCTTTCCCGGATGCCGAAGTGGTGGCCGTGGATGTCGGCGCACCCATGCTGCGCTATGGCCTGGCGCGGGCCAAGAGCCTGGGCGTAGACAATATCCGCTTCGTCCAGGCCAATGTGGAAAGCCTGCCGCAATTCGCCGACGCCAGTTTCGACTGGGTGCAGACCACCATGTTCCTGCACGAGACCAGCTACGGCTCCATGCAGCGCATCTTCAAGGAGACGCACCGGCTGCTGGCGCCGGGCGGCATCGTGCTGCATGTCGAACAGCCGCAATATGGGCCCGACATGCCGCTGTTCGAACAGGCGATGCGCGACTGGGACGCGTTCTACAACGCCGAGCCCTTCTGGACGAAGATGCATGAGGCCGATCTGGACACCTGGATGGTGCAGGCCGGTTTTGCGCGCGAAAGCCTGATCCATGCCGGCGTGACCGGGGTGGTGGACAGGACTGTCTTTCCCGATGCGGCGGAAGATACGGGTGAGGATTACGGCCGCAAGGCGGCCTGGCACGTCGTGGGCGCCCGCAAGGAGGTTGCGTGATGTCGATCCAGCAGGCCCTGGCCGGAGCATCGGCCAAACCCACGGGCAAGCGCCCGCGTTTCCTGGAAAGCTGGGAGGCGGAACGCGCCATGGCCATCGCCATGTCGCTGGCCGGCGAGCTGGTGGTCACCCGCCAGCGGCTGGACACGCTGGAACGGTTGCTGGCGGCCAAGGGGCTGGTCACCCGTGCGGAGATCGACGGGTTCAGCCCCACCAAGGATGACGCGGCGGAACGCGGCCTGTGGAACCAGGAGTTCCTGGCCCGCGTCCTGCGCGTCGTGCAACAGGAGGCGGAGGCTTTGTCCGCCAGCGATGACAGCAGCGAGAACATTGCCGAGGAACTGGCCCGATGAAGCTGCTGCGCGCCGCCACCCTGACGGTCGCCGATCCGGAAGCCACCGCCACCCGCTATGGACAATGGCTGGATTACAGCATCGTCGAGCGTGGCATCCTGCCCGTCGGTCTGGCAACGGCCTGGGGCTGCCCCGACAGCGCCGGCCGGGCCTATATCATCATGCGGCCAGCCAGCGGGGCGGCGGTTTTCCTGCGCTTCGTGGCCGGTGATCCGGTACCGGATTACCGGCCGCTACGCACCTTTGGCTGGGCGGCCCTGGAAATATGCGTCCAGGATGTGATGAAGGTGAATGAACGGATGCTGGAAAGCCCGTTCCAGATCATCGGGCCGCCGCGCCGGAATGATGGATTGCCCACCATCCACCCGATGCAGGTGAGGGGCCCGGACGGGGAGATCGTCTATCTCACCCAGATCAACAGCGACCTGCCCGCCTTCGACCTGCCCCGCGCCGACAGTCTGATCGACAAGCTGTTCATCCTGGTCATGGCCTGTTCGGACATGGTGGCCAGCATCGACTGGTTCGGGACAGCCGTGGGGCTGCCGCTGGGGGAGCGGCTGGACATCCCCTACACGATGCTTTCGGCCGCCTTCGGCCTGCCGGCGGAACACAAGCACACGATCAGCACCATCGTGCATGACCGCGACATCTTCCTGGAACTGGACCAATATCCGCCGGCCGCCACGCCGCGTCCCGCACATGCGGGCCAGCTGCCGCCGGGCATCGCCATCTGCACCCTGTCGCATCCCGACCTTTCCATGGTCAGGGGGGACTGGATCACCCCACCCGTCCGCCGCGACGGCCCCCTCTATGACGGCCGCCTGACCGGTACCTTGACCGCGCCCGACGGGACGCTGCTTGAACTGGTGCAATCGGGCTGAACGTTGGCGGGCCTTCCAGGCCAGGCGATCATTCCACCGGCCAGCGGATGGCCACGCGCAGCCCGCCCAGGGGGGAAGGCGACAGGGTGATCACACCACCCGTCGCCTCCACCAGATCGCGGACGATGGCCAGGCCCAACCCGTCGTGGCCGGGACCCGCCTCATCCACGCGCCCACCGCGCAGCAGGGCGGTTTCGGCGCTGATATCCAGCCCCGTGCCCGTCATCCTCGACCAGCAGCAGAATGCCGGTGCCCTCCCGCGCCGTGGATACCCGCACCAGACGGCGGGCGAAGCGGGCGGCATTCTCCACCAGGGCACCCAGCAGTTCGGTCAGGTCATCGGCGGCGATGGCGATCTGCTGGTCCTCGGGAACGTCGATATCGAAGACGATCCTGGACCCGACCTCCGTGCGCTCCACCACCCCCACCACCCGCTCTGCCGCCGGCAACACGGGGGCCACCACACCCTCGCCCCCCTGGCGGATGGCGGCGGCGCGCGAGCGGGCCAGTTCCGCCTCCACCACAGCACCCACGGCGGCGATGGCCCGGTCCAGGCCGTCGGCCGCCGCCACCGCACCCTCCGCCCGCGCCCCCCGGCTTTGCGCGGCCAGGGCCGCCAGCGGGGTTTTCAGTGAATGGGCCAGATCGGCGGCGCGGCGGCGTGCGCGGGTCAGGTCGCGCTCGCGCGCTTCGGCCAGATCATTGATGGCACGGGTCAGCGGCTCCACCTCGCTGGGATGTCCCGCTTCCATGCGGGCAGCGGGGTTGCGGCGCAGCGCCGACAGGTCCGCCCGCACCCGTGCCAGCGGCGCCAGGCCCAGCCTGACCTGCACCCAGGCTGCCGCCAGCAGCGCCAGCCACAGCAGGGCCAGGAACAGCGCCATTTCCAGCCCGAACTCCCGCCGGGCGGCGCGCAGGTCATCCTCGTCCCGGGCGAACTGCACCAGCACCCCGGCATTGCCCTCATCCAGCACCACCCGGCGTTCCAGCAGGAAGATGCGGCGACCGAAGGGACCGGGTAGGGTACGGCTGGTCCAGCCATCGGCCTCTCCCACCCCGTCGCCCGACAGGGTCTCATCCCACAGCGATCGGGATCGCATCTGCCCGGCATCCGTGGTGACCTGCCAATAAAGCCCGCTGGCCGGCAGGTCGAAGCGCGGGTCGGACGGCAGGCGGTCGACCAGGGGCTTGCCATGGGGCCCGATGCGCAGGTCGGCCAGCAATTCATTGGCATCGATGGCCAGTTCATCGGCTGCGCGGCGTTCGATATGACGGGCGAACAGCAACGCCATGACCAGCCAGGCCACCAGCATGGCCACGAAGATGGCGGCCCCCGCCCCCAACAGCAGGCGCAGCCGCAGCGATCCGCCCTTCACGCGCCGGTCCCCGACAGAAGATAGCCGAAGCCGCGGCGCGTCTCGATCTGATCCGGCCCCAGCTTGCGCCGCAGCCGCAGGATCAGCGCTTCGATGGCGTTGGCGTCCATCGCCTCTCCGACGCCATAGATATGCTCGGCCAGTTCCACCGCCGACACGGCCCGGTCCGGTTGATGCGCCAGATAATCCAGGCAGCGATATTCCAGCGGCGACAGGCGCACCGGCCGCCCGTCCAGGGTCACCAGCATGCGCCGCGTATCCAGGCTGAGACGCCCGCAATTGAGGATCGACGAAGCCCGGCCGGCGGCGCGGCGCACCAGGGCGCGGACCCGCACGATCAGTTCCCCCATCTCGAACGGCTTGGCCAGATAATCGTCGGCACCGCTTTCGATGCCTTCCACCTTCTCCGTCCAATCGCCGCGCGCCGACAGGATCAGCACGGGAAACAGCCGGTCCGCCGCCCGCCAGCGGCGCAGCACGGACAATCCGTCCAGGCGCGGCAGGCCCAGATCCAGGACGGCGATGGCATAATCGCCGACATCGCCCTGGAACCAGGCATCCTCGCCATTGCGGACCAGATCGACGATGAAGCCGGCATCGCGCAGCGCATTGGCCACGTCGGCGCCGACATCGGGATCGTCCTCCACCAGCAGGGCGCGCATTCAGTCCCCCTTGCGCTTCAGGACGGCGCCGGTGCGGGCATCCAGCACCAGCTTGCGCACGCGGCCATCAGGCGCCAGGACCTTGACCTCGTAGGAGACGGGATCATCCTCCAGCTCGATCTCCAGGATGTCGCCCGGCTGCTCCCGGCCCACGATTTCCAGGATGCGGATCAGCGGCAGAATCTCACCCCGGCGCAGCGCCTCGCGCGCCGCGTCATGGTCCTTGTCCTTGCGCTTCTTGTCGTCGCCGGCCCAGCCGGTGGCAGCCGCCAGCACCAGAGGTGCCGTGATCAGGGTGGCGATAAGGGCTCTGCGATGTGTCGTCATGGGGTGGACGCTATCACGGCCAAGCTGACAACGCGCTGACAGATCGCATCGGGCGGCCCCGCCGGACCCGATGCGTCACTGCAATGGCGAAACCGACAGGGCGTCCGCCTCCGCCCGGCACCGTTCCGCCGAAGGAACCGGCCTGTTGCCAAGCGCCGCCAGTTCGGCCCGGGCCGCCGCCAGGTCCGCCTGGAAGGCCGGTGCGGCCCGCATCGGCGTCAGTGACAGGGTGGCGGACAGGCGGCCCGCCTCCACGGCGCTGGCATTATGGACACCACAGACGATGCGGCTCTCGCCATAGGCACGGCCGCGCGCCAGGATGGAAGTCGCCCGGTCGGGCAGCAGTTCGGCCAGGATCAGCGCCCAGGTCCAGCCCAGGGTCGTATGCCCGGACGGATAGTCGAAGCTGTTGGTCACCTCCTGCGCCGGCTGGCAGATGGGGCCGTGGTCGATGAGGAAGGGCCGCTGCCGCTGGAAATGCCGCTTGGCGACGTTATTGGCCCGCGCCGTATCCTGGGCTGCCGTCACCAGCAGCCGGGTCGTCACAGGGACGCGCGCGGGTGTCAGTTCGATCCCGGCGGCGCAGGCGTAATTGCGCAGCATGTCCGCCGGCGCCTCACTGACATCACTCACCGCCCAGTGCCAGCGCGGGGTGTCAACCAGGGTGCGCGTGGCGCGGAAGGTGACGCGATCCGCCTCGTACCGCGCATCCCCGGAACGGGGGGCCGCCGGCAGGATGGCCACCAGGTCGATGGCGTCCTGTGCCATGTAGGATGATGGCGGAACCATTTCGGCTTCGACCCGAAGGCCCGTTCCCAGGGTGAGGCACGCCAGAAGTGCCGCGGCAGCGGGGCGATTGCGTATCATGGATACTCCTTTGCTGAACGTCCATGGCGGGCGCCCCGCCACAGCATGCCGGCGGCAACCAGGGTGCCACCCGCGACCAGAAGACAGACCAGCGAAAGCTGGTCCGGTGTCATGATGCCCTGCGGGCCGGGGCCCGGCATCTGGACATCCAGGACGATCCCCAGCAACAGGCCGGCGGCCCCCGTCGCCAGTTTCGACACCATGGTGAACAGGCCGACCATGGAATGCGCCCGCCAGAAACCCTCGCGCGCGGCACGCACCACCTGCGCCAGCTCCACCCAGGACAGGATGGTCGGCACCGTCAGGCAGATGCCCAGGACGACCAGCCCCACCGGCGACAGGACGCCCCCACCGGTCAACAGCGGCAGCCCCAGACAGGCCGGTGCCGCCAGCAGGTATGAGGCCGCCAGCGCCCGCGTCGTCCCCAGTCGATCGACCAGCGGCCGGGCGCACCAGGCCGCCAGAAAGCGCCCGGCCATCAGCAGCGGCATGGCCAGGCTGGCCATGCCCGCCCCCGACCAGTCCAGGTGCGGCACCGCCTTGCCGACAAGACCCAGGCCCAGCGCACCGGCCACCGTGACCAGACAGAGGCCGGCAAGACCCGGCGCATCCGGCGGCCGGGGCACGTCACCGGCCGCCGGAACCGGCGTCTCCGGCAGGTTTTCCAGTTGCACCACCAGCCGCAGGCAGGGCCCCATGCACAGCAATGCGACCACGGCCACCGCGGCCAGGATGAGTTGGACAAGAAGCGGCGATGTCCCGGCATCGGCCAGCGGCACCACCGCCAGTCCCGCCACGATCGAGGCGAGCCCGTGCGCGATGGTGCGCAGGCCGGCCAGGTCCGCCTGCGCCCGCGGTGTACCGGCCAAGCGCGTCATCATGGCATTGTGCGGCACGTCATAAAGGGAAAAGCAGGTCCGGAACAGCATTCCCGCCAGGATGACCAGCGGCACGGAGGTTCCGGATGGCACCAGCAAGCCGGCGAGGAAGAACAGGCAGGCCCCCGGTGCCGCAGCCGCCATGGCCGGCACCAGTGAGGCTCCCCGCCGCAGGCGCCGGTCCATCCAGCTCCCGACCAGCGGATCGGCCAGCGCGTTCCAGACCAGCCCCGTCAGGAAGACCAGCCCGGCGGTCACCGGGTTCATGCCGCCATGGCGGATCAGCATCAGGATGGTCAGGACATCCGCCAGCGTCCACAGCAGGCTCTTGCCCAGATGCGCCAGCGCATAGACCCTGAAGGAAGATTGCCGGGTCGCGGCCTGCGCATCGGCCTTCCCATCCTGCATTGCGGCCGCCTTTCCACGGAACCTGGGTCGTGACGCCGGATACTATGTCAGGTAGCGGATCCGGTTGAAGGCGAACATGTCCTTGAAGGTGCAGAACTCCGGTGCGCCGAGCGTGATGACCGGCGATGCCGCCGCCACCATCGCCATCCAGTCGCGCATCGCCTCCCGCACGGCCCCGGCCTGCGCTGCCGACAATTCCCACAGGACATAGGCCAGCGAGATGTGGAAGCGGTATTGGTCATGCCGGGGGGACCGGATGCCGGTCGCGGCCGACAGCCGGTCGCGCAGGTGGCGCAGCCGGGCATTCTCCGCGTCATCGATGGGCGTGAGTGGAATGGCCAGGGCATTGCCGCCCATGCCCGCCCCCTCCATATCGACCCGCATGCGGATGGGCAGCGGCGTGTCCAGCGTGAAACCCTCCAGCCGCCGCCCGACCGCGCGGTGGCATTCCTCGATGGGACTGTCCAGCGCCAGTCCGGGCGGCCACAGGCCGGCCACCCGCGCCGTCTCGTTGGCCCCGTCGAACAGCGTCATGTGATAGCTCGACGGCGGCAGGGCGGCGATGTTGGTGGCGAAGGGCCGGGCCGGCAGGTCGCGATAGATGTCCAGCAGGGCATTGAAGCAGGCCGCATTCTCTCCCTGCTGCGGGATATGGCAGACGATGGTGTTGCCATGAAAACTACCGACCCGGCCATCGGCCTGGAACTTGCGCCCCACCTCCGCCGTGGGCCGGCGCGCGCCGTCGGTTTCCCTTGCCATGGCAGGCACCAGGACGCCGGCACCGGCCGCCGCCCCCAGGGCCATGAGGTGCCGGCGCCCCAGCATCGTTTCCCCTCTCTCACCCATGCTCAGAATTCCCGACGGATATTGGCACCGAAATAGCGCCGGTCGTCACGCGGCACGAAGCGCACCACGCCACTGCCGAACGTGTTCAGCTGTGTGGAATAATGCGTGTCGGCGATGTTGCGGGCCAGCAGGGTCACGCGCAGCCCGTCACCGCTTTCGAAGCCGATACTGGCATTCCACAGGCCGTAGGCGGGCTGGATCGTGTCCGGCGTCTGGTTGATGGAATATTGCACCTTCGACTGCCAGCTGTAATTCGTGGCCAGATCCACCGTCCAGCTATCATCCAGCGGGATCGTGTAGTTGGCGCGCAGGTCGGTCTTCCAGTCGGGCGAAAATGGCAGGGGGCGGCCATTGACCTGGCAGGAGGCGGACGTGCCGGCCGGACAGGTGAATTCATCGATCCGCGCCTCGATACGGGCGGCGACGGCGGCCAGGGTCAGGTTCGCGATCGGCCGCGCCGACAGGTCCGCCTCGATGCCACGGGTCGACACGCGCCCGGCATTGATCAGGCGGGTGACGGGCGAACCATTATAGGTGTCGAAGAAATTGACCTGGTAATCCTTGAAGCGGCTGAGGAAGGCCGCGAGATTGACCTGCAGGCGCCCCTCCAGGAACCGCGACTTCAACCCCGCCTCATAGGCGTTCGACGTCTCCCCTTTCAGCGCTCCGGTATCCTGCGGCAGCATGCTGAAGGCGATGTTGTAGGCTGGGCCCTTGTAGCCGCGCGACCAGGTGGCATAGGCCATGGCCGCGTCCGACAGGTCGTATTGCAGGCCCAGGCGGTTGGCGTAGTCGGTGGGATTGGTGGAACCGCTGCTGGTGAAGCCGACCTGGATGCCCGGCACCGGCACGGCGGAGGTGGAGACGCGCTTGAAATCATAGCGCAGGTCGTCCTTGACCAGCCGGAAGCCGGCGATGGCCCGGACATCGTCGGCCATGTTCACCGTCGCCTCGCCGAAGACGGAGTAATTGTCGTTGGTCACGCCGTAATCGGCGATGCCAGTATGAACCGTGCTGCCGGTTCCCGACACCACGGTGGTATCCCGGCGATAGCGCTCCTCATTCTCCGCCCGCATGTAATAGAGGCCGACGATATAATCGACCAGGTTGCCCTTGGGCGAGGCCAGGCGGATTTCCTGGGAGAACTGGTCGAAACTCAGATCGCCGCGGTCATGCTGCTGCGGCAGGCCGGCCAGGGCGCGCGGCAGGCGGTCCTGGTCCTGGAACTGCGTATTCTCCCACCGCCGCCAGGCGCTGATCGCGGTCAGGTCATGGTCGCCGACATGCCAATCGATCTGGGCGGACAGGCCGCCATTATCGTCACGGACCCGCGTGTCGAAATTGCTGTTGATCTGGCGATTGTCGGCACTGGCGACCACCGGCCCCAAGGCGGCGGCGAATGCCGGGAAGTTGGTGACATTGTTGGTCGGATAGGCGGTCAGGAAGGTGCGCGTCACCACGCCCTGCGGCGGGGTGGCCGTGGCATGCATGAAATCGGCGATCAGCATGACGCGCAGATCGTCGGTCGGCAGCAGTTCCAGCTTGGCCCGCGCGCCAGCCCGCTCATAGCCGTTGACGGTGCGCCCGTTGAAGAGGTTGGTGACATTGCCATCATACCGGCCCCACAGCGCCGTCAGCGATGCCCGGGCCTTGTCGGGCGACAGGGCGCCCGACACGCCGGCCCGCAGCCGGCGCTCGTCCCCGCCGCCGAACCAGCCGGCATCGACATAGGCCTTGAAATCCTCCGTCGGGGCGCGGCCAACGATGTTGACGACACCGCCCGACGCGTTCTTGCCGAACAGCGTCCCCTGCGGCCCACGCAGCACCTCGATCCGTTCGATATCCAGCAGGTCCAGCGTGGCCTGCCCCTGCCGGGCCAGCACGACGCCGTCGATGACGGTGGAAATGGTCGGCTCTACCCCTGGCGAGGTCGAGACCGTGCCCAGGCCGCGGATGAACAGCGCCTGGTCCTTGTTCGACGCCGCCGTGCGGAAGTTCAAGGTGGGGATGATGTTGGCGATGTCACGGATATTGTTCAGGTTGTTACGCTGGACATAGTCGCCGTCCACCACGCTGACCGCCACCGGCACACTTTGCAGCGGCTCCGACCGGCGGGTGGCGGTGACGATGATCTCCTCCAGCGTGAAACCATCCGCCTCGGGCGCGGATTGCGCCGACGTCGCGGCCGGCGCCAGCAACGCGATGGCGGCACCGGCCAGCATGGCACGGCGCGAATTCCTGATGACGGGCATTGGTGCTCCCTCCCCTGTGGTCAGCATGATCCGGAACCCGTCATGCTCCAATGACGCAAATTAAACTTGCGACTTGTGCATTGACGGGCTTTGTTGGCCAGCCGTTAAATTAATTACACTTGTTGTATGTATCTTTTATGACCGGCTGGCAAGCGCTATTTTAGGTGCCGCACTCCCGGACAGGAGCCGGCAAAGGGCACAGACAAGGTGGAAATCCCGTGGAACCCCTGAAAAACATCAATCTTCCGCTGCTTTCCGATCGCCCCCTGACCCAGAGCGAACGCCGGATTCTCGATCTGCTTTTCCGTGCCGGACCCGCGACCCAGGCCCGGATCGCCGAGACGACAGACCTCACCCAGCAGTCGATCTCACGCATCATAGGTGGATTGGTCGATGACGGTCTGGTCCGCACCGGCGACAAGGTGCAGTCGGGGCGGCGGGGCTATCCCAGCGCATCGCTGGAACTGGTGCCGGAATTCGCCTTTTCCTTCGGCGTGTCGATCATGACCGACGCGGTGGCCATCACGCTGGTGGATTTCACCGGCACGATCCGGGGCGAATGCCGACAGGGTTTCCTGTCGCTGTCCATCGGGCGCGCCACCGACTGGCTGGCCGGTGCCATGGCCGAACTGCTGCCCCTGGCGGGGGGCCGGCCGCTGGCCGGGATCGGCATCGGTGTTCCCGGCTCCTTCGTGGGTGAGGGCGCAGGCTTCAACACGCCGCACAGTCTGGAGGAATGGGCGAATATCGATGTCGCCGGCCTGTTCCGGGAAAGGTTCGGCCTGCCCGCCTTTGCCGATAATGACGGCAATGTCGCCGCCCTGGGCGAAAGCCTGGTCGGCGTCGGCCGCTGGGCCCGTAGCTTCGCCTATCTCTATATCGCGTCCGGCGTCGGCGGCGGCGTCATCCTGGACGGGGAGGTCTGGCGCGGCCGGCATGGCAATGCGGGGGAGTTCGCCGGCGGGCTGCCGGCCAACAGCCATCCCTTCCCCAACCTGGAACTGCTGCGCCAGCTGGTGGCGCGCCAGGGGCTGCCTTTCGAAACGGTGGACCAGCTGGTGGAAGGCTTCGATCCGTCCTGGCCTTCCATCGACGACTGGGTCGCCCGCGTGCGCGACAGCCTGTCGATCATCGCGTCGAACGCCACCGCCATCCTGGACCTGGACGCCGTCGTGCTGGGGGGCCGCATGCCGCGCCCACTGGCCGAGCGGGTGATTCCGGCCATCGAACTCTACGACCAGAAGCGCCGGTCACAGAAGCGGCCCACGGCCAGGATCGTACCGGCGGAGGCGCCGGGCAATGCCGCCGCCATCGGTGCCGCCATCCTGCCGCTGAAGCAGCGTTTCTTCAAAGCGCAGGTAGATACCGGTGGGATGAGTTTTTGACTCAATGCCACCGGGGGCCAGCGACCGCCGGCCCGCGCCCCAAGTCCATGGCATATTTAACATATCAATATTTGATTGCCCCGCCCTGCCGGTTATGATGGATAGTCCCTGCGATACCGAAAGCCGGCCGCCCTGGCCGGGCCAGGTACCAGCAGCATCACACCAAGATCGGTTCACCCCTGTGGTTATGCCGGAAACCCACAGGCATGGTGGAACACGAAACATCGGGAGGATTTCATGGAGCTGTCCACGTGGGACATCGTCATCGTCGTGCTGTACGGCATCGCCATCTTCGGGTTGGCACAGTACGTATCGCGGGACAAGCCGGGGGCGGCTCCGAAAGACACGACCGACTATTTCCTGGCATCGAAGAACCTGCCCTGGTGGGCCATCGGCGCGTCGCTGATCGCCGCCAACATCTCGGCCGAACAGATCGTCGGCATGTCGGGTTCCGGATATGCCATCGGGCTGGCCATCGCCTCCTATGAATGGATGGCGGCGGCGACCCTGCTGATCGTGGGCAAGTATTTCCTGCCCATCTTCCTGAAGAATGAAATCTATACGATGCCGCAGTTCCTGGAGCGGCGGTACGGCCCGTCGATCCGGACCCTGATGGCGGTATTCTGGCTGGTGCTCTATGTGTTCGTGAACCTGACCTCCATCATCTGGCTGGGGTCCATCGCCGTGACCAAGGTGGCCGGCATCGACCAGACCCTGGCCCTGGTCGGCCTCGGCTCCTTCGCCCTGCTGTACCAGCTGCGCGGCGGATTGAAGGCGGTGGCGCTGACCGATATCGTGCAGGTTGCCCTGCTGGTCATGGGCGGCCTGATCATCGCCGCCCTGACGCTGGGCGAAATCGGCGGCCAGGGGGGCATCATCGCCGGCTGGCAGCGGCTGACCACGGAACTGCCCGGCCATTTCCACATGATCTTGAAGCCCGACAACCCGCATTACATGGATCTTCCCGGCCTGTCGGTGCTGATCGGCGGCATGTGGATCGCCAATCTCAGCTATTGGGGTTTCAACCAGTACATCATCCAGCGGGCCCTGGCCGCCAAGAGCCTGGACGAGGCGCAGAAGGGCGTGCTGTTCGCGGCCTTCCTGAAGCTGCTGATGCCGGTGATCATCGTGCTGCCCGGCATCGCCGCCGTGCTGTTGGCACCCGATCTGGCCAAGCCGGACGAAGCCTATCCCTCGATGATGCGCCTGCTGCCGACGGGCCTGCTGGGGCTGGTCTTCGCGGCCCTGATCGCCGCCATCATCGCGTCCACGGCGTCCAAGATCAATTCCATCGCCACCATCTTCACGCTGGACGTTTTCGCCAAGTTCCGGCCGGCGCCCAACCGGGCGGCGGGTGGCGCGTCCCCGGCCGGCCAGGAAAGGCATCTGGTTCTGGTGGGGCGGATCGCCGCCACGGTTTCGATCCTGCTGGCCATCATCACGGCGCGCCCGCTGCTGGGCCAGTCGGAGCAGGCGTTCCAGTTCATCCAGGAATTCACCGGCTTCTTCACGCCCGGCATTACCGTCATCTTCCTGCTGGGCCTGTTCTGGAAGCGCACGAACGAAGCGGGCGCCATCGCCGCCGCCATCGCCTCCGTCCTCCTCTCCTGGGCTTTCAAGGTCTGGTGGTCGGATCTTCCCTTCATCGACCGCATGGGGCTGGTCTTCATCCTGTCGCTGCTTCTGGGCGTGGCCACCTCCCTGCTCGTGCGCGGGGACAAGACCCGCGACACGATCGATACCGGCGATGTCAGCTATGCCACGGGAACCGGTTTCAATATCGGCGCCGTCGGCGTGGTGCTGGCCCTGGTCGCGCTCTACGCGACTTGGTGGTAACGGCTGCGTCCAACGCCCTTCCATCGATCACGCCGTGCCCGGTTACACCAGACCCAGCACGGCGCCATCGATTTTCTCAGCCTGTGTCAGCCGCCGGCCGACGATGTCTGGACGCGATGACCAGCAGGATCGCGGGCGCACCCGACGCATTGACCACCTCGCGCATTTCGAACGGCTCGATGAGGCAGCTGTCATGCCTGCGCAGGATGTGCTTCATGCCGTCCCCTCCGGTGACCGTCAATTCACCCTCCAGCACGACATAGGCCTTCACGGTGTCGCCCATGCCCCGTTCAGCGATGCCACCGGCCTCGTAAACCGACAGGCCGATCCAGAAATCCCCGGCCTGGCTCGCCTCCGGCCCCTGCAGGCGAAAGGCGGACACACCGGCATGTCCGGCCGCCACATAGGCCTGCGCATCCGCCGCGCGGACCAGCTTCATTGCCGGCCTCCCCACAGATTTTCCTGCCCGTCGACATTCAGCCCGCTGGCCTTGCCCTGTTCACGCACCAGCGCCGCCCAATCCAGGCCGCCCTCGCCCTGGGCCATCATTGACAGCAGGCGGTTGCGGACGAGGGCGGCCGTCAGCAGCGGCACCGCCAGATCGCGGCCCGCGGCCAGGACAAGCTCGATATCCTTGACCGCCAGTTCGAGTTCGACGGCGAACCCCACCTGATCGAACCGCCCGGCCTCGATCAGGCCGCTATAGGTCGTGTGGGCCGTGCCGGAGAACAGGCCACCGGTGACGATCTCGCGGAATTGCGAGACATCGCCACCGGCCTTGTGCACCATCACGAAGGCCTCCGCCATGGATTGGATGGCGCCGCCCAGAATGCGGGATATTCCGCCCCGCCGGCGTTCCACAGCCACCTGCCGCGGGAAACCTTCAGGACGCCGGCCGTGGCCAGCGCCAGGAAGCCGCCCCCGTCATCGCCCCCACCTTCAGCAGGACGCCCGAGGTCAGGGATGCCACCACACCGCCTTCCACCAGGACGGCCAGCCAGAGCGTGAGACGGGGAACCGGCAGTCCCGCGGCGCGGAAGAAACCCAGGGCGTTGTGCGGCCGCCATGTTCAGCGTCGTGCCGCCGGCGGCGTGTTCAAGGCGACGCTCGGCCTGTTCGAGGAGTTCGGCCCCCTCAGGGTGCGCGACACGCCCATCTCCGGGCAGGCGATCCTGGGCGCCGCCATCGGGGCGGCGATGACCGGCCTTAAGCCGGTGGCGGAGATCATGTTCTCCGACCTCGTCGCCGTCTGCTGGGACTATATCGCCAACGAATTCCCCAAGAGCCACTACATGACCAACGGACAGGTGAAATGCCCGCTGGTGGTGCGCACCGGCAATGGCGGCGGCGCCCGCTTCGGCGCGCAGTACAGCCAGAGTGTCGAGAACTGGTGCATGATGATCCCCGGCCTGAAGGTCGTGGCCCCCTCGTCCCCCGTCGACGTGGTGGGCCTGCTGGCCGCCGCCATCCGCGACCCGGACCCGGTCGCTCTACGCCACCAGGGGCGAGGTGCCGGCCCTGGCCTCCGGCACGCTGCTGAAGATCAACGTCGCCGCCGGGACCGCCGTCCCGGCCGGCACCGTAGTCGGCGTCCTGGACAGCGGATCGGCGCAGCCCGCCGCAACCGCCCCGGCGGTGCCCCCGCCGGTCACGGTCCCGGTGCCGGTCCCCACGCCGGTCGATGCCTCCCTCCATGGTGGCGGCCGGTACGGCCATGAATACCAGGGCGGAACAGCCTCGCTCTCCAGCATGGGCATGTACGGGATCCGGCAGTTCGAGGCGGTGATCAACCCGCCCCAGGCGATGATCCTGGCGGTCGGCGCGGCGGAGAAGCGGCCGGTCTTCGTGGACGACAAGCTGGAGGGGGCGATGATGCTGTCGGTGACGGGCAGTTTCGACCATCGCGCCATCGACGGCGCCCGCCTGATGTCGGCATTCCGCACCCTCGTGGAACAGCCGCTGGGCCTCGTCGCCTGACCGGCCCCTGGAGCATCCCGATGTCCTCATCCGATGACCGGCTCAGGCTGCTCTCCTTCACCGGCTCGACGGCTGGATCCGCGAGGCGCTGCCCAAGGAGGCGGCGCTGCTGTGCGGTGGCGGACGCGACGGCGCCATGCTGGAGGCCACCTTGCTGGAGAATGTCGATGCGGACACCAGGCTCAACCGCGAGAAGGCGTTCGGTCCCGTCGCCTTCCTCATCCGTTTCAGCGACTGGCGGCAGGCGCTGCGGATCGTCAATGACAGCAGGTTCGGCCTGCAGGCGGGCATCTTCACCCGCGACATCTTCAAGATCCTGGATGCCTGGGATGATCTGGATGTCGGCGGAGTGGTCGTCAACGATGTGCCCAGCTATCGCGTGAACAACATGTCCTATGACGGCGTGAAGGATTCAGGCCTTGGCCGTGAAGGCGTACGCTTCGCCAAGGAGGACATGACCGAAATCCGCAACCTGGTGATCAGGCCTGCCTCATGAGGATCGCTGAAAATCCGGCTTCCGGCGCTGCGCGAAAGCTTCCAGCCCCGTCCGGCTCTCCATCGTGCCACCCTGCGCGACGATATGGTCGCACTCGGCGTCGAGCTGTCGTTCCAGGGTGGCATTGGTGCCGGTCCCCAGCAGGCGCTTCGCAACGCCAAGCGCCCCCACCGCCGAGGCAGCGAATTCCTGCGCCAGTGCATCCACTTCCGTCTCAAGGCTTCCCGGGGGCACGACGCGCGTGATCAGCCCCATCGCCGCAGCCTCCGCCGCCGATACCCGGCGATTGGTCAGGGTCAGCTCCTGGGCCCGGCGCAGCCCGACAAGCCGGGGCAGCAGCCAGGTGGCACCGCCATCCGGTGTCAGGCCGACCCGCGCGTAGGCGGTGGTGAAATGCGCCTCCGGCTCGGCCAGCGCGATGTCGCCGACGGCGGCCAGGCCGATGCCCGCCCCCGCCGCAGGCCCGTGGATGGCGGTGATGACGGGCTTTTCCATCCCGGCCAGACAGGCGATCGCCGGATGCAGATGGGCCAATATCTCCTGGAGAAGTGCGGGCAGCGCATCGCCGGCCCCATGCAGCGCCTTCACGTCGCCGCCCGCGCAGAACATCCGCCCGTTACCGCGCAGGACCACGCAGCGGACCGCCCGATCCGCCTCCGCCATCCTCACCACCTCCAGCAGGCGGCGCGCCATCGGCACGTCGATGGCATTGCCCGCATCCGGACGGTTGAGGGTGAGGTACGCGACGCCACCCTTGTGCGCGTACTGGACCTGGTCGGTCATGTTGCCTTGCCTTTCATGAACCTCGCGGCCGGCATCACATGCTCATGCCGCCGCCGACCGAGATGATCTGGCCGCTGATATAGTCGCTTTCCGGCGCACAGAAGAGGTAGATGCCGTTCGCCGCCTCTTCCGGCGTGCCGGCGCGTCCCAGCGGGATCATCCTGCCCAGTGCCTGCAGTGCTGCACCCGGCATCCCGGCCTTGATCTCCCGGCCTTCGATGGTGATGCGCGATCCGGGGTCCTCCACCGCCCGGCTCAGCCGCGTCTCGATGACGCCGAAGGCCACGCAATTGACGCAGGTCTTGTAGCGGCCCCATTCCTTCGACAGCGTCTTGGTCATGCCGATCATCGCCGCCTTGGCCGACGAATAATTGACCTGGCCGGCATTGCCGTGGGTGCCGGACATCGACGAGACATTGACCACCTTGCGGATCACCTCGCGGCCCTCGGCAGCCTCCTGCTTGGCGAAGGCGCGGATCGGTTCGGCCGCGGCGCGCAGGATGCGGAACGGCGCCACGGTGTGTACATCCAGCATTTTCTGGAACTGCTCGTCCGTCTGGTTCTGGATGACGCCATCCAGCGTATAGCCGGCATTGTTCACGATGATGTGCAGGCCGTTGAACGCGTCCAGCGCCGTCGCCACGAAACGGTCGCCGAAATCGGGGTCCGTCACATTGCCGGCGCAGGGCACCGCCTTGCCACCCGCCTCGCGGATGGTCCGGACGACTTCGTCCGCGGGACCTTCGTCAAGATCGTTCACGACGATGCTGGCCCCTTCCGACGCCAGCTTCAAGGCCAGCGCGCGGCCGATACCACGCCCGGAACCGGAAATCAGGGCAACCTTGCCCGCAAGTTTCAGCATCATGGCCGCTCCACTTCGAATGCATGTCCTGTTTCAAGCCAGGCCACCCGTTCCGCCTTCAGCGCCGTGCGGCGGACCTTGCCGGCATCGTCGCGCAGCGGCGTCAGGCTGGTCTCATAGGAGGCCGGCCATTTGTATTTCGCCAGCCTCTGTTCGATATGCGCGGCGATGGAAGCCAGGTTCAGCAGCTTGCCGTCGCGCAGATGGATGATGGCGTGGACGCGCTGACCCAGGTCCTCGTCCGGCAGGCCGATCACGGCGGAGGAGGATATCAGCGGATGCTCGTCGAGCGCTGCCTCCACCTCCGCCGGATAGACATTGGCACCGCCGCGGATGATCAGGTCGGACCGCCGGTCGGCCAGGAACAGATAGCCGTCCTGGTCGATATGGCCCAGGTCGCCGATCCAGTAGCCGCCAGCCGCATCCGTGCTCTGTTCCGCGCCGATATAGCGGAACTTCGCGGCACTGGCCGACGGGAAATGCACCTCGCCGATCTCACCCACATCCGCCTCGCTGCCATCCTCCCGCAGCACACGCAGGGTTCCCGGCGCCACCTTGCCGACGGAGCCGGGCTTGGCCAGCCATTCCCGGCCCGTGATCGCGGTGCCGCTGCCCTCGGTGCCGCCATAAGCCTCGAAGATCCTGTCCGGGCCCAGCCAGTCGATCCAGGCCCGCTTGATCCATTGCGGACAGGGCGCCGACATGTGCCACACGCTTTTCAGCGACGACATGTCGTGGGCGGCACGCACGCTTTCCGGCAAGGCCCAGATGCGCTGCATCATCGTCGGCACGACCGCGACGAACCCGATCTTGTGGCTGTCGACCAGCCGCAGGAACTCCTCGGCGTTGAAACGGCTCATGCCCACGACATGCGTGCCCGCCAGCAGGGCCAGGCTGGTGAACAGGAACGGCATGTTGTGGTAGAGCGGCCCCGGGTTCAGCATCGCACCGTCGCCGGAAAATCCCAGCGCCGCATAGGGAGGGGCATCGGTGTTGATGAAGGCCGGCATCGTGTCGACGATGATCTTGGGCCGCCCGCTGGACCCGCCGCTGGCGATCGCCTTCCAGCTGGCGGCACCGGCATCCGCGACGGGGGCGTCGCTGAACGCGTCCAGCGCGGCGCCGGCGGGGATCCGGGGTCCGTCATAGGCGAACGGGACGTCGCCGATCACCGCCGCCGGACTGGCCAGCGCGATGATCTCACCCGCCTCGCGGCCCGGCAGCTTTGCGGGCAGAAGGCAGGGCGTGGCACCCGCCTTCCACACCCCCACCACCGCTTCATGGAACTCGGTGCCGTTCGCCAGCATGACCATGACCAGATCATCCTGCCGGACCCCCAGTGCTGCCAGCATCCGCGCCCGCCGGTTGGATCGCCGGTCAAGCTCGTCCCAGCTCAGCGAACCGTCGGGATAGGTCACGGCGGGCGCCGTTCCCTTCCGCCTGGCATTGTCCCGGATGATCGACGCTATCGACTTCAGCGGCATGTTTTCCGTTTCCGTTTCAACAGGCGGGGGTACCGCCACGATGGACCGTTTGGCCGGCATTTGCCCAGCCCCTAGCCCGGCAGGGCGTCGAGAAGCGCCTTGGTCCGGGCCTTGATCGGCTCTTCCATGATACGGTCCGTATGGATGTACAGCCTGTTCTGCTGAACCGCATCGATGACCATCCGGCCGACCTCGTCGATGCCCGTACCCTTCTGAAGCGCCTGGTTGATCAATTCGCGACGCTCTGCTCTCCGCCGTTCATGTTCTTGCGACAATTGCACGGCACCCTTGGGGGCGCCCTCCTGCGACCGGTGCACGACATTGGTCGCGACGGGGCCGGGGCACAGCACGCTAATGCCGATGCCGGCCGGGGCCAGATCGGCATGCAGGGATTCCGACATGCCGACCACCGCGAACTTGGCCGTGCAGTAAAGAACGCCCGACCCGGTCGCCGCAAGCCCGGCACCCGACGAGGTGTTGACGATATGCCCACCCTGGCCGCGCTCGATCATCCTGGGCAGGAAGGTCTGGATGCCGTTGATGACGCCGTGCAGATTGATGCCGATCGCATAATCCCACAGCGCGTAATTCAGTTTGGCCGGCGCCTCCGCGACGATGACGCCCGCATTGTTGAACAGCAGCGACACCGGCCCCAGCGTGCCTTCGACCGTGTCCGCGACGGTGGCATAGGCATCACGGTCGCGCACGTCCAGCCGGTAGGTTTCGACCTGGGTGATGTCCTCCAGTTCCGCCTTGGCGCGGGCCAGCGCCTCTATATCCAGGTCCACCAGGGCCAGCCTGGCGCCGGCCCGCGCAAAGGCGCGGGCGATGCCCAGGCCGATGCCGTTGGCACCGCCGGTGATGAAGGCGGTACGCCCCTGCACGTCGGTCATTTGCTTCCTCTTGGATTTATATCAACGGTCATAAATTATGACCGTTGATATGGCGGCGACCGCCGCCGCGCCGCTCATGCGGCGTAGCCAAGCCAGCGGATGCTGGCGCCGGCGATTGAGGGGCAGGAAGGATTGACCAACGGTCAATCCTTCCTGCCACTGGTATCATTGTGCCCGGCCGTAGAGCGTGACGACGCACGCCCCGCCCATGCCCATATTGTGCTGGAGCGCCAGCCGCGCGCCGTCGACCTGGGTCCCGCCCGCACTGCCGCGCAGCTGGCGCGTCAGCTCGTAGCATTGGGCCAGGCCGGTCGCACCGATCGGATGCCCCTTGGACAGAAGACCGCCGCTGGGATTGACCACATGGCTGCCGCCATAGGTATTCTGCCCGTCGCGGATATAGCGCTCCGCCGTCCCGTCCGGCGTCAGGCCCAGCGCCTCATAGACCACCAGCTCGTTGGGCGTGAAGCAGTCATGCAGCTCGACCACGTCCACATCGTCGGGGGACACGCCCGCCGCCTCATAGACCCTGTCGGCCGCGGCCTTGGTCATGTCGTAACCGATCAGGCTGATCATCGAGCGCCCGTCCCAGGTGCTCTGGAAATCTGTGGTCAGCGACTGGGCCAGGATTTCCACCGGCGCCTTGATCCCATGCCGGGCCGCGAAACGGGGCGAGACCAGCACCGCCGCCGCGGCACCGCAGGTGGGGGGACAGGCCTGGAAGCGGGTGACCGGTCCGGACAGCTTGGGTGCCGCCAGCACCTCCTCCAGCGTCAGCGGATCACGGAAGACGGCAAGCGGATTGTTGGCGGCGTGGCGGCGTGCCTTGACGGCGATCATCGCGAACACCTCGTCGCCGATCCCGTAGCGCTGCTGATACTCGACGGCGGCACCGCCATAGAATTGCGGCGTGGGCGGCTTGGCCGGGTCGTATTCCCGCATTTCCAGGAATTTGGCGCCATGATGGCCCATGGTCCGCTTGCGGTCGTTGAAGACCGATCCCAGGGCGCCCGGCACCATCTGTTCGAACCCGAAGGCCAGCACGCAATCGGCCGCACCCGCCTCGACCATCTGGCGCGCCAGGAAAAGCGCGCTGGACCCCGTGGAGCAGTTATTGTTGACATTGACGACCGGAATGCCGGTGGAACCGATCCGGTAGAGGGCGGACTGGCCGGCGGTTGAATCCGCGTAGACATAGCCCGCATAGGCCTGCTGGACCTGGTCATAGGTGATGCCGGCATCGGCCAGCGCCAGACGGATGGCCTTTTCCGCCATCACGTCCCAATCCTCGCTCTGGCCGGGCTTGGTGAAGGGGATCATGCCGACCCCGGCGACCCGCACATTGCTCATTGTCGACTTCCTTTTGAATTCGGTTCGGATGTTCGGGATCAATCCGGCATGGCGGCAAGCAGCGCCCGGGTCCGGGCGATGATCCGTTCCTCCATGACCCGATCGACATGGATGTAGAGGCCGTTGTCCTGCACCGCCTTCAGGACCATGTCCCCGACCTTGTCGGCGCTGACAGCCTGTTTCAGCGCCGCGTTCATCACGGCGATCCGTTCCGCCCGCCGGCTCTCCTGCTCTTGCGACAGGGCGATCCGGGCCAGGGGGGCGGCATCCGCCGACCGCTGGATGATGCCGGTCGCGACGGGACCGGGACACAGCACGCTGACGCCGATCCCGGCCGGTGCCAGTTCGACATTCAGCGCCTCAGACAGGCCGACCACCCCGAACTTGGCCGTGCAGTAAAGGACGCCGGAGCTTGTCGCCGCCAGACCGGCGCCCGACGCGGTATTCACGATATGCCCGCCCCCGCCGCGCGCGGCCATCCTGGGCAGGAAGCTCTGGATGCCGTTGATGACGCCATAGAGATTGATGCCGATCGACCAGTCCCACAATTCATAGGTCAGCTTCTCGGCGGGAAAGGCCCCGGCGACGCCGGCATTATTGAACAGCAGCGATACCGGCCCCAGCGCGCGTTCCGCGGCGTCGGCCGCGGCCGCATAGGCATCGCGGTCGCGCACATCCAGCTGGAAGGTCTCCACCGGGGTGATGTCCTGCAATTCCGCCTTGGCGCTGGCCAGGGCATCGCCATCAAGGTCGACCAGGGCCAGCCTGGCACCGGCACGGGCGAAGCTGCGGGCGATGCCCAGCCCGATGCCGTTGCCGCCACCGGTGATGAAGGCCGTGCGCCCCTGCACGTCGGTCATATGGTTCCTCCCATGGATTTTGTTCAGGGCGGCTCTGGCCCGCTGAATTTCATCCAACGCTAGGGCACGGCCCCCCGATCGCGAAATGCAAAGCCGGGCCGTGTAATGCCTCGCAGGAATGGCTGGCGCCGTTTTATCCCGCCTCAACCTGCCCGAACCTCTGTAAGACGGACCTGCCAGCGCCGTATGACGCCGCCATCGCGGCGGGCCCTGGCCACCAATTCCGAACTGACAGAGAGGGTCCGATGGACATCAAGGGAACCGGTGCGATCGTCACCGGCGGCGCATCCGGCCTCGGCGGCGCCACGGCGGCGCTGCTGGCCGGCCGTGGCGCCAAGGTCACGATCTTCGACCTGAACGCCGACCTGGGCAACCAGCTGGCAAAGGAGATCGGCGGGCATTTCATCAAGCTGGACGTGACCGATGCGGACGCCGTGGAAGCGGCCCTCCAGGAGGCGGAGGGCCTGCACGGCAAGGCGCGCATCCTGGTGAATTGCGCCGGCATCGGGCCGCCGGCCAAGGTGATCGGCCGGGACGGCAAGGCCACCCCGCTGGCCGATTTCACCAAGGTCATCGCGATCAACCTGATCGGCAGCTTCAACGTCCTGTCGAAATTCGCCGCCCGCATCCATGATGCCGGCACCATCGGTGGGGAGGAAGGCGGCGTCATCATCAATACGGCCAGCGTCGCCGCCTATGACGGTCAGATCGGGCAGGCCGCCTATGCGGCGTCCAAGGGCGGCATTGTCGGCATGACCCTGCCCATCGCGCGGGAACTGGCCCGGTACGGCATCCGCGTGGCGACAATCGCCCCGGGCCTGTTCCTCACGCCCCTGCTGATGTCCTTGCCGCAGGAGGCGCAGGACAGCCTGGGCCGGCAGGCGCCCTTCCCCAGCCGGCTGGGCCGGCCGGAGGAATTCGCCCGCATGGTGGCCGCGATCATCGACAACCCCATGCTGAATGGCGAGACCATCCGGTTGGACGGAGCCATCCGTCTGGCACCGAAATGAGCCACCTCCCCTCCCCCCTTCGACCAATCCATGCCGGGAGACCCACCGCATGACCTACCGTTACGTCGATGTGAGCCGGGAAGGACGGCTCACCATTGTCACCCTCAACCGCCCGGATGCGCACAATGCCCTGAACAGCGAAGCCCATCTGGAACTGGAGGCGGTTTTCGATGCGTTCGCCGCCGATGGGGATCAGTGGGCCGCCATCATCACCGGGGCGGGCGCCAAGGCTTTCTGCGCCGGCCATGACCTGAAACAGCAGGCGGCCGGCGGCGGTCTCGACCTGCCGCCAACCGGGTTCGCCGGCCTCACCTCCCGTTTCGATCTCACCAAGCCGGTCATCGCCGCCGTGAACGGCGTCGCCATGGGGGGTGGGTTCGAGATCGCGCTGGCCTGCGATCTGGTGGTCGCCTCCGCCGGCGCGGTCTTCGCGTTGCCTGAGCCACGGGTCGGCCTGGCGGCATTGGGCGGTGGCATCCAGCGCCTGTCCCGTTCCATCGGCTTTCACCGCGCGATGGACATGATGCTCACCGGCCGGCGCGTGACGGCGGCGGAGGGGCTGGCACTCGGCTTCATCAACGAGGTGGCGGAAACGGATGTCATGGCGGCCGCCCGCCGCCGGGCCGCCGCCATCCTGGCCTGCAGCCCCATGTCCGTCCGCGCCACCAAGCAGGCCGCCCTGCGCGGCCTGGATACCAGCCTGGAGGATGGCATCGGCGGGCAATGGAAATATCCGGCGATGCAGGCGATGCTGACCTCGCAGGATGCGGTGGAAGGGCCCGTGGCGTTTGCGGAGAAACGCGCCCCGCAATGGCAGGGGCGTTAGGGTAGGGTCCGTCCGATCCAACCTGGAATCGCCATAGGTATCAACGGGGGAATATCGATGCCGCTCTATGAACTCGACACAAAGCAACCGTCCTTGGCCGTCGGGGCATGGATCGCGCCCTCGGCCGATCTTATCGGCGATGTCCGGGTGCGGTCGGGTGCCAGCATCTGGTTCCGGGCCGTCATCCGCGCGGACAACACGCCGATCGAGATCGGCGCCGGGACCAATATCCAGGATGGTGCCATGCTCCATTCCGATCCGGGCAGTCCGCTGGTCATCGGGGAGGATGTCACCGTCGGCCACCATGCGGTCCTGCATGGCTGCCGGATCGGCGATCGCACCCTCATCGGCATGGGCGCCACGGTGCTGAACAATGCCGTCATCGCGGATGATTGTCTGGTCGGTGCCGGCGCCCTGGTGACGGAGGGCAAGAGTTTCCCGGCCGGAAGCCTGATCATCGGGGCGCCCGCGCGGGCGGTGCGGCCATTGTCCGACCCGGAACTGGCCGCGCTACGGCAGTCCGCCGGGGATTATCGCGGGAAGGCCTTGCACTATGCCGGCAATCTCAGGCGCGTGCCGCCGTCCGCATGATCACCGTTGCGAATTCATGCCAAAGCGGCTCGGGAATTTCGTGGCCCATGCCGGGATAGACATGCAGCTCGGCATTCTTCAGCAACCGCCAGGCCCAGATCATCCAGGACCGCGAAACCGTCACCCGCCATGTCGGCCAGACTGTAGCCGCCATCCATATCCGCCGACCCGCCGAATTTCTGCGACAGGCCCACATCCCGGTTGTCGAAAAGGATGACGAAGGCACCGCGATCGACGAACTCCTGACAGAAGCCCTCCCGCCAGCCGATCAGCTGCCAGGTGAAGCCCTGGATGAACAGCAGCGGGATGCCGTCACGCGGCCCCCTGGTTTCATAATGGATCCGGACGTCGCCCCTGGTCGTCGGCATGTGTTTTCCTTGCTGGAAGCAACTGCCGCCGCCGCGCGGGATCGCGGGCGGCGGCAGGGGTTTTATCGGATCAGAAGGAATAACCAAGTGACAGGCCGTAAATCCGTGGCTGGGCATAGCGCCAGCCTTCCAGCGACAGGGCGTTCTGGCTCATGCTGACCTTGTATTTGCGGTCGGTCAGGTTGCGGCCGAAGACTGACACCTTGATGTTGTCGTTGATCGTCACGGTCGCGGCCGCGTCGAACAGCACATAACCACTCTGGCTCAGGCTGTTGTCGAAGGTGAAGTGGACGCGGCTGCTGTAATAGGGGGACAGCGTGACCTCCAGCTCCTTGTTGTCATCAAGCGACGCGTAATAGGCGAGCGTGGAACTGGCGGTGAATTCCGGGCTGCGCACCATGGCCTTGCCGCTCACGTCCAGGCTGACATTGGCGTAAAGCAGCCCGCCAAGGGTCGCGGGATTGGTGGGTGCGTCGACATAGCCGGGTGCCGACTTGAAATCGACGTAACGGGCATGGGTATAGGCGACGGCCGCCCGCAGGTCGAAAGCCTCGCTGAGGCGCAGCGATGCATCCGCCTCCACGCCATAGATGCGCGACTTCGGCACGTTGAACAGCTGGGTGAACACCTGGCCGTTCTGGCCGGAGATGGTGGCATTCACCTGCGTGTCCTTGTAATCATAATAGAAGGCGGCGGCGTTGAAAGTGATATCGTGCGCCGCCGTCTTGAAGCCCGCCTCGAACGCGTCGACCTTCTCCGGCGTCACGCCCGGCCCGGTCGGCGAGGTCGCGTCGAACACGCCGCTTTTGAAGCCTTTGCTGTAGGTCGTGTAGATCCTGGTTTCCTCGTCCAGCGCATAGGAGAGGCCGACACGCGGCGTCCATTGCTTGTCGTTGGCCTTCTGGATGCGCGTGTAGGGGGACGGTGCCAGGACGCCGGCGGCACTCCATGTCTGGCGCTTTTCATCGCTGTAGCGGATGCCGGCGATGAGCGACAGGTCGCCGAACCGGTAGGTGCCGTCCGCGTAACCGGCGGCGGCCTCCAGCCTGCCGGCGGAATTGGACAGGGGTGCACCGGTGGAGGTCACGAACGGCACCTTGCCCCGGCTGCGGAAATAATAGAGGCCGGTGACATAGGTGAAGGGCCGGTCGTCCCGGGAGGCGAAATTCACCTCCTGGGAAAAGACCTTGGTATTCACCTGCAACCCGACATTCTGGTTGGCGTAGCTGAGGTCGATCTCGTTCAGCGCGTCCAGCTTGTTGCGCAGCAACGCGGTGAAGGACGATACCGTCCCCGCCTCCAGGTCCAGGCGCGCCCGTGCGCTGTACTCGTCGGTCCGGGTCTCGATGGTCTGCTCGGTATTGTTCGATGAATGGTAACGGTCCGTCGCGATGGGCCCCCCCACCGCCGCGACCAGACGGGCCGGCCGGATATTCTTGGTATCGCTGCCCGACGGATCGTCGAAATCGGCATGCGCCGCCGTGAAGACCACCTGGAAATTATCGGTCGGCTCCAGCAGCAGCTTGCCGCGTGCGGTGAAGCTTTCGCCCTCGTTGGTGATCTTGTCGGTCTTCAGGTCACGGACATAACCGTTGGAATGGCGATAGGCGACCGAGCCGTTGATGGCCACCTTCTCGCCCAGCGGCACATTGAGATAGCCGCTGGTCCGCACCTGGTCGAAGCGCTCATAGGACACGTTGAAGCGGCCCGCCGGCGTGAAACCGGGATCCAGGGTGCGCACCAGGATGGCGCCACCCGTGGCGTTGCGCCCGAACAGCGTGCCCTGCGGGCCCTTCAGCACCTCCACGCCCGCGACGCTGGCCAGGTCGAAGATGTTGCCCGTGGGCGTGGAATAGTAGATTTCATCGACATAGAGCGCCACATTCTGCTCGCCCCCCGAGGTGGTGAGGGTCGAACCGATGCCGCGGATCGTCGGCGACAGGCCATAGACGGCGCGCTGCAGGTAGATGCCGGGCGTCACCTTGGTGAGGTTCTCGATCGAGGTGGCCCCCGCCCGCTCCAGATCCTCGGGCGTTGCCGTCGCCACGGAAATCGGCACATCGACCAGCCGTTGCGTGCGACGCTGCGCGGTCACCACGATGAAATCCAGCGGAATGTCCTGCGCGGCGTCTGCCGCCGGAGCCGGCGGCGGCGCGGACGGTGCCTGCGCATAGGCCGTGCCTACGCAGGAGATCGCCAATATCGATGTCAGCGTCTTCAGTGTTCTTGCCTTCATTGGAACTCTCCTCCCTGATTTTCTTTTTTCATACATTCGTCCTCGTTTTGAGGACTTCGGGTCAAATGCCGAATGGAGCCGGGCCATGCCCGCCAGGAATGGCCGCGGACTGCCTCGCCGACCCGCCGGCATGGCGCCGTCCCGCATATCCTGTGAAGTCTTGTGGG
This sequence comes from Niveispirillum sp. KHB5.9, assembly GCF_048066115.1. Classification (NCBI taxonomy): domain Bacteria; kingdom Pseudomonadati; phylum Pseudomonadota; class Alphaproteobacteria; order Rhodospirillales; family Azospirillaceae; genus Niveispirillum; species Niveispirillum sp. KHB5.9. The sequence goes on from NZ_JBLTYX010000001.1 coordinate 889,619, forward strand.
ATCCCGCGGTTTCACGCCGCCGGCGGCATGGCCTCGAGCAGGGCCTTGCTGCGCTCTTCGATCATGCCGATGACCGTGCGGTCGGTATGCACATAGAGGCGGTTTCCAAGGATCGCATCGCGCACCATGACACCCACCGCATCGGGGGACACACCCCCCGCCAGGTACTTCTTCTTCTCCTCCAGCCGCGCCAGAACCTCCGGCGCCATGGGTTTCACAGTCTTCGCCGGATGGATGGCCAGGGTGCGGTCGATGATGTCCGTGGCAACCGGTCCGGGGCACAGGACGGTCACCCCGATCCCCTGGGGCTCCAGTTCGGCGCCCAGTGCCTCGCTCATCCCCACGACGGCGAACTTGGCCGTGCAATAGAGCACCCCGCCCGTCCGGGCAACCAGCCCCGCGCCGGACGCCGTATTGACGATATGTCCGCCGTCACCGCGCGCGGCCATGCCGGGCAGGAAGGTCTGGATGCCGTTGATGACGCCGTCCAGGTTGATCCCGATGCCCCAGTCCCACAGCTCATAGGTGAGCTTGGGCGCAGGCGCACCGCCGGCGACGCCGGCATTGTTGACCAGGATCGATACCGGCCCCAATTGCGCCTCGACATCACCGGCGACCCGCGCATAGGCGTCACGGTCACGCACGTCCAGCACGGCGGTGAAGACTTCCGTCACCTTGCCCAGCTCGGCCTTTGCCCGGTCCAGGGCGTCGGAATCCAAATCGACAAGGGCCAGTTTGGCGCCGGCGCCTGCCAGCGACCGTGCGATACCCAAGCCGATCCCGTTCGCACCGCCGGTGATGAAGGCGGTACGGTTAGCAATGTCGGTCATGTGATTGTCCAATCCTGGGTGCAGGCCCCGCCCGCGGCGGAGCCTGGATATCAGCCGCCGGCAGCGGCCTTGCGCGCGGCGACCACCTTTTCGATGTTGGCGCGCATGGCCGGTGGCATGCTCTCGATGTCGATGGGCAGGCCGCTGGTCAGCATCGCCTGCATGTGGCCGATCTGATGCAGGTGGAAGCCGTAATCCACCGACGCCTTGCGGCCCATCTGGTCCTGGGCGAAATTCATCGCCTGCTTCACCAGCTTCATAGTCAGCGGATTGCGGGCGGCGATGGTCTGGGCCAGTTCCAGCGTGCGGGCCGTCAGCTGCTCACGCGGGACGACATGGTTGATCATGCCGCGCTGTTTGGCCTCCTGCGCGCTCATCCACCCGCCGGTCATCAGCCATTCCTTCGCCTGGCGGACGCTCATCTCATAGGGATGCTGCCAGAACTCCACGCCGGCGATGCCCATCTCCGCCGCCGTCGCATCGCGGAACCGCGCATCCTCGGCACAGACGATCAGGTCGCACATCCAGGTGAGGATGATGCCGCCCGAGATCACCGATCCCTGGATCTCCGCGATCACCGGCTTGGGCGCGTTGCGCCAGCGCTCGGTGATCTCCAGATAGATCTCCTTCTCGCGGGCGTAATAGCCTTCCCAGCCCTTGCCGCTATAGTCGCCCCACAGCCCGACGACCTGGTCGGGTGCCGGCATGGACGCTTCGTCGCCGCTGATGTCATGGCCGGAATTCCAGTGGTCGCCCGTGGCGGCCAGGATGATCACGTTGATCTGGTCGTCATGGCAGGCGCGCTTGAACGCGGCGTCCAGCTCATAGGTCATGGTGATGCCCTGGGCGTTGCGCCGGCCGGGCCTGTTCATCACGATCCGCGCCACCTTGGGCGCGGGCGTTTCATAGATCAGCTGCTGATATTCGTGACCGCCTGCGGCCATGTCTGTTCCTCCTGTTTCACGTGCTCTTCGGCACGTATCGGAAACCGTTTGCCTCGGTTGAACCCGAGCCTTCCGCATTTCAGGTAGGGCGTCCAATTCCAACGCGGTGCCGGGCATGAGCCGCAGGAATACCCCCGCGCCGGGGGCGCAGACATGCTTCAGGGCACGTCCGGCCTTCTCCGCCGGACGCGCCCCACCCCTTGAAACCGGTTGCCTAAAGTGTTTGTTGAAGCACCTGACAGACCCTAGAGCGGTTTTCCTCTGACTGGAAAGCCGCTCCGGCGGCGACTGCCGCCGCGCCGCACGTGCGGCGTGAAGCCAAGCCGCGGATGCGGCGCCGGCGCTTGAGGAAAACGAAAAGCTAGAGCGTATTTCCGGTTACCGGAAATACGCTCTAAGGTGCCCGCCGCCGCCAGGCCAGATCGGCGATGATCCGCGCATGGGCCTGCCTGTCGATCCGGTAGAGCAGCACCAGCCCGACCCCGGCGATCGACAGCAGCCCGGCCCCGGGCCCGTGCGCGATGGCCAGCCAGGCCACCGTCTGCTGGGGCAGCACGGCCGCCGCGCCCTGCTCGGCCAGCTGCACGGGGAAGTCGATCAGTTGCAACACCATGCCGGCGATCAGCACGCCCGCCCCCGTCGCCGTCTTGGTGGCGAACGACCAGCCCGCGAAATACAGCCCCTGGCGCGGCGTGCCGAACAGATGCTCGTGCTCGTCGGCGGCATCCGGGATGATCGACACGAAAGCGATGATCGACATGGCCATCATGGCACCGCCCAGGAATGCCACACTGGCCAGGACGGCCAGCAGCGCGTTGCCGGTCAGGGTGATCAGCCCCAGCAGCTTGAAGATCGCCGGCAGCCCGTGGCAGGCCACCATGCCGATCATGCTGATGATCAGCATGGTGCGCTTCTCCATGCGCTTGCCGAACGGCCCGGCCAGCGGGGCGGCCAGGACCAGCCCCAGCACCGCCGCCATCCCCATCCCCTGGATCTGTCCGGGGGTCAGATGCCAGAAGAAGGTGACCACATGCAGCCCCAGCGCCTGGTGCACCCCCGCCTCGATATTGAACAGCAGGCCGGCGGCGAACAGGATGCGGAAGGTCCGGTTGGCGAACATCTCGCGCATCTCACCCAGCAGCCGGCGATGGATCGCCCCGGTCGGCGCCGCCACCTCATGCGGTAGTTCCCGCAGCGCCAGCCCCTGCCGGATCGCGATGAACGCGCCGATCAGCAGCAGCACGCTCAAGGTCAGTGTGAACGGCAGGTACGCAGCGCGCTGCGACACGCCGCCCGGTCCGGCCAGGAAGACGCCATAGCCCAGCACGATCACGGCCACCGTGCCCAGGATGCCGATGCCCCAGCGCCACGCCGCCACCGACGAGCGTTCGGCGTAATCATCGGTCAGCTGGGCGCCCAGCGCCTGATAGGGCACGGTGAAGATCGACAGCGAAATGCGCAGCGACACCGACAGCAGCGTCAGCCACGCGAACAGCGCCGTCTGCCCCAGGCCGGTGGGAAGGGAGAAGATCAGATTGAACGTCACGACGATGGGCACCAGCGACAGGGCCATGAAGGGCACCCGCCGGCCGAACCGCGAATGCCAGCCGTCCGACAGCGATCCGATCAGCGGGTTCACCACCGCGTCGACCACGATGCCGGCACCGATGGCCAGCCCGGCCAGGCCGCCGGGCAACCCGCAGACCGCCGTCGCGTAGAACAGCACGAAGATGTTGAGCATGCTTTCGACGATCAGCTCGACAAGCTGCCCCGCCCCATAGCCGGTCTTGCGCGCGACGGGCAATCGGGTGGGACGCCTTGCGTCCCCGTCCGGCGCGGCCGCCGGTGGCGGCCCTTCTCCGGCATCCGTCAGCTGCATCTGGAATGTTCCTTGTCTCTTGGGGCTTCCGGCCATCCCGTTTCCTCCCGGATCATTGGGCCTTGCGATCAGGCCGACTATGGTGGTCGGGGAGCGGGCTCTTGCTGTCAAGCGGCGCATCGCCCCCGATCCTGGCGGCATCGTCGTGGAAATTCCTTTGAAAACAGATGGTTGCTTCATCCGACACACCATCCTTCATGCCCCGCCGGAATGGCTCGTGCCACTTATGAATGGCCATCAGAAGCCGAGCCGGGCACGGGCATGGGAAAGCGTCGTCCGGGCACCGTGCACATGCAGCGACGTCAGCCATGTCCGCAGCGTGGCGACGAATGCCTCATGCCCGACCAGATCGCCGAAAAGAGGGCGGATGCCCAGCAGCGGAACCGGGTCCCCGCCGCCGGCACAGGCTCGCTCGCGCAGCAGGCCGGCCAGCGGATGGACGACCTCGATCGGCCTTCCCGCCTCGTCCACACCCGTCAGGCGGCGCATCCAGGCGGCCAGGGCAAGCGCCAGCAGGTCCACACCGGCGCCTGCGGCCAGACGATCGCCGATCGGTTCCACCAGCAGGTTGATCGGCGCGTCGGCATTGACCCGATCGACGGTATCCTTGATCGCAACATTGCCGAAACGCCGGATCAGCTGGTCCTTGTAGGCGTCGAGATCGATACCCGGAACAGGCGGCAATGTCGGCCCCGTCTCCCGATCCATCAGTGCCCGCATGTAGCATCGCAGCGCCGGATCGCGCATCGTCTCGTCGATATGGATATGGCCCAGCAGCCGGCCCAGCCCGGCGACCGCGAGATGGCTGGTGTTGAGCAGCCGCAGCTTCATGAACTCGTACGGCGCAACGTCGGCGACGAACTGTGCGCCGGCCTCTTCCCATGCCGGGCGCCCGGCCGTGAAATCATCCTCGATCACCCATTGCCGGAAATGCTCGCAGAAGACCGGCCAGCGGTCGGCAAGGCCGGAGCGCGCCGCGAAATCCGCCGCCATGGCCGGGGTCGTGACCGGGGTGATCCTGTCCACCATCGTACCGGGAAAGGAGGCGTTGGCCGCGATCCAATCGGTCAGGGCCGCGTCACGCCGCCCGGCAAGCGCCAGCACCGCGCCGCGCAGCACCCTGCCATTATGCTGGATATTGTCGCAGGACATCGCCGTGAAGGCGGGAAGCCCCGCCGCCATCCGCCGCCGGCAGGCCTCCACGATGATCCCGACCGCGCTCAGCGGCTGCGCTGGATGCGCCAGATCATGGAGGATGGCCGGGTGGTCGAGGTCCAGCAGCTTGGTTGCGGCGTTGAGACAATAGCCGTTCTGCGTGACGGTCAGGCTGACGATGCGGATCGCCGGATCATCGATGGCGTCCAGCACGGCTTTGGCGGAAGCGGCGGCTTGGATCACCCGGCAGACCGAACCGATCACAACTGCCGTCTCGTCCCCGTCCTGCCGCTCCACCAGCGTGTAGAGCGCATCCTGCGGGGCCAGCGCGTCATGGACCCCGACATCACCCGCCCGCAGCCCGATGCCGATGATCCCCCACCCGGCGGCGTCGCCCCGTCGTTCCATCAGGTCATGGGTATACCGGGCCATGTGCGCGCGGTGGAAACCGCCGAAGCCCAGATGGACGATGCCCGCCCTCACCATCGCCGGATCATAACCCGGCCGCGCGATGGCGGTGGGAAGGGTGGACAGGGTGGCGCGGGAGAGGTCCATCAGCGTCCTTCCAATAGCCCCCGTCTCCGCGTCCCATGAGGGCGTGGCTGGGTGCGAATTTCAGGTTGTTTTGGGAACCGGCTAAACGCCGGTCATTTCTTCCGACGAAGGCAGCCGTTCTCGGCAGGCCTTGATGAAGGCGCGGACCGCCGGGCGCGGGCTCCAGCGCAGCCGCGTCGCGCAGCAGAGCGATGAGGGGGGAAATATGATGGGCACGGCGGCGAAGTGCCGCTTGAAGATACTTGTGTTCACGTAATGCAGCGAGGCCACGCTGATGGCGTTGGTATTGCGCACCAGCCTGGCCACGATGGGAAAATAATCGATGATGTGCAGCCGGTCATGCACATCGATGCCCGAATCCTCATAGATCTGGCGCCAGATGAAATTATAGGGCGAGGAGCCCGACGGCGAGATCAGGTCGTACTTGGCGATTTCCGCCCTCGTCACCTCCGCGCACTCCAGGATCGGATGCCCCTTGCGGACGAAGAAGGTGGTGCTCATCGGCGCCATTGGTTCACAGCGGAAATCCGGCTGCTCCTTGAACGCCGCCTCATAGCCAAGCGCGACGTCGATCGCCCCGACGCGCAACTGCTGCACGATCCTGTCGTAGCTGCCGCCGACGATATGCAGCCGGATGTTCGGATGCCGGCCGATCAGCGTCGCCAGCGGCTCCACCAGCAGCCATTCCAGCGATGGCGGGCAGACCCCGATCCGCAGCGAGCCGGCATAGGGGTCGGAACCCGCGGATGCCCCGCGCAGCAGATCCTGCGTATCCTCCAGCAGGCGTGACGCCCGCTCCACGAAAAGGCGCCCCTCCTCCGTCAGGATGACGCCCCGGGCCGTGCGGTTGAAGATGGAATAGCCCAGCTGCTGTTCCAGGTCGGCGACGCTCTTGGTGATCGCCGACTGCGTCACCCCCACCCGCTCGGCGGCGGCGGTGAAGGAACCGTAACGCGCGGTGGAAACGACATATTGGAGACGCCGGTCGATCATGCGGCTATTCCTACCATGAATGGCCGACACCGGCCAGCAACCAGCGCTGTTGCCCCCCGGCGATCATGCTCCCGCGCCGATCCGCTCGTCGCGCAGTTTCGACCGGCGGACCTTGCCGGCCTCGTCGCGCAAATTCTCCACGGTGAATTCGAAGGTACGCGGGATTTTGTAGCGCACCAGCCTCTCCGACAGGAAAGCCCGCAAAGCATCATCGCCGGTCCGTTCGCAGGCATTCTGCGCGACCTGGACGATGGCATGCGCACGCTGGCCCAGATCGGCATCGGGCAGCCCGATGACGATGGCGGACATGACGTCGGGATGCTGGTCCAGGGCGGCCTCGACCTCGGCCGGGAAGATGTTGGCCCCACCCGACACGATCATGTCGGTCCGCCGGTCGGCGATGTAGAGATAACCGTCCTGGTCGACATGGCCCAGATCGCCATAGGTCTCCCACTCGCCCGCCGCCTTGGCCTGCGCCCCGATATATTCATAGGTGGAGCTCCGGCCCGTGTCCGGCAGGAAATAGATCTCGCCGATCTCGCCCACCGCGCATTCCCCACCCTTCTCGTCCAGGATGCGCATCCGGCAGCCCGGGCGGGGCCTGCCGACGGAGCCCTTGTGCGAAAGCCACTCGCGCCCGGTGATGACCGTGCCGCCCATCAGTTCGGTCCCGCCATAGACCTCGGTGATCCGATCCGGCCCCAGCCAGTCGATCCAGGCCTGCTTCAGCCATTGCGGACAGACGGCGGCCATGTGGTACACCATGCGCAGGCTCGACATGTCGAAGGCGCTGCGCTGCTCCTCGGGCAGGCGCCAGATCCGGCTCATCATCGTGGGCACGAAATTCACCCAGTTGACCTTGTGGCGCTCGATCAGCTCCAGCGCCCGCAACGGATCGAACTTGCCCATCTCAACGACATGGCCGCCCGCGAAAAGCGTGTGGAAAACCCCGATGAACGGCGCGTTGTGATAAAGCGGGCCGGGATTGAGCATCGCATCGCCCTGCCTCTGTCCCATGGGCGGCTTCTCCGGATCATAGAGCCCCGGCTGCTTGTCCACGATCAGCTTGGGCCGCCCAGTCGACCCGCCGCTGGTATGGATCTTCCAGCGCGCAGGCGTCTTGGAAGGCAGCGGTGCGTCGGAGAATTCAGCACCCGGCGCGGCCCCCATGGCCAGGAAGTTCCAGCCATCGATGCGGGCATGTTCCTCCCCGATGACCAGGCGCGCATTGCCCAGCTCGACGATGGTCCGCAGCTCCGCGGCGGGCAGCCTGGACGACACGATGCCGACCGTGGCGCCCAGCTTCCAGATGGCGAAGGCGGTCACATAGAATTCAAGGCTGTTCGGCACGGCCAGGGTGACGAGATCGCCCTCCCCGACGCCCAGCGCCGCCAGCTGGCGCGCCTTGCGGTTGGAGGCGGCATCGAGTTCGGCGAAGCGCGTGGTCACGCCATCACAGGTCACCGCCGGCAGCATCGGGTCCTTGGCGGCATGATAGGCTGGCAGGTCGCCCAGCGGCAGCGGCCCCGCCGCCACGTTCAAATGGTCGTTCTGCACTTCCGACGCTCCTCTCCCAGGGATGGCGCATGGCCAAAAGCGAGCGTTCTGCTCGACCTTGGGGCGACCCTAGCAGAGGGGTGGGAGCGTTGAGATCGGATAAAAGGGCGCTTGCCATGCCTGCGGGGAATGTCTGCGGGAGACGCCGGCGATATGCCTGGCAGGCATCCCTCCCGCCACGTAGGAATTTCCGCTACCGCTCCCGCCCCTCTACACCTTGTCCCGTCGATCCGCCGCAATGACGGGGAACAAAGGGCGAGATGAACGGATATACCGCGATCAATGTCGTGCATGAGGGGGCGGTGGACTGGTTGACCCTCAACCGTCCGGAGCGCCTGAACGCGCTCGATGCGACCATGGTGAATGAGCTGTGGGATTATTTCCAGCACCTGCAATCCGACTACGCGCGCCGCATCGTGGTCATGCGCGGGGCCGGAAGGGCGTTCTGCGCCGGGCTGGATCTGGTCTGGTACAACAATTCCCCCGACGGCATGCCCAGGGGGGCGACGGAGCGGGGGCCGGGCCCGTCGCTGCCCGACATCATCCTGAAGATGCGCGCCTGCCCGCAGGTGATCATCTGTCTGGTGCAGGGGGCGGCCTGCGGCGGCGGCTTCAACTTCGCGCTGGCATCGGATATCCGCATCGCGGGGCGCAGCGCCAGGATGAACGTGGCCTTCGTGAAGCTGGGCCTTTCCGGCTGCGAGCTGGGCACCAGCTACTTCCTGCCGCGCATGGTGGGCACCTCCGTCGCGGCCGAACTGATGATGACCGGCCGCTTCATCCATGCCGACCGCGCACTGGCCACGGGGCTGGTGTCGGATGTGGTCGATGACGACCAGTTGGAAAATGCCGCGCGCGGGTTGATCGAGGAACTGCTGGCCGCATCGCCCACGGGCCTGCGCAAGACCAAGGAGGTCATGACGCGGGCGGCGGAGATCGAGGATCTGACGGCCGTGATCCGGCTGGAGGAACATACCCAGCGGGCCTGCATGGAGGCCGGTTCCTTCATGCCGATGCGCGGTACGGTGGGCGGAACACACCATAAATCGAAAGGGGAGTGAACATCGATGACAGATGATTTCAGCGGGCATGTACCGGCGATACCGATGATCCGGATCGGCGACGATGGTGCGGCCTTCATCATGGGCAGCCATTGCACGAACTGCGGACAGACGGTGCCGGGGGACCGGATGGCCTGTGCGTCCTGCGGCCGCCGCGACACGATCGGGCCGGTGCGGCTCGCCACCAAGGGCACGCTCTATAATTACACCATCGTCCATCGCAGCTTCCCGGGCGTGAAGGTTCCCTTCGTGGCCGCCATCGTGGACCTGGAAGGCGGCGGTTCGCTGCGCGGCACGCTGGTGGAGGTGGAACCCGACCCGGCGAAGCTGCCCCGCGACATGCCGATCAGCATCGTCTTCCGCGATACCGGCCTGACCAACCCGGACGGCAAGCGGTTCGTGAGCCATTTCTTCGTGCCCGCCCAAGGAGAAGCGTGATGAGCGAGGATGTCTACATCGTCGGGATCGACATGATCCCGTTCGGCCGCTATCCCCTGCGCACGGTGGCGCAGCTGGGGGCCGAGGCCGCCTTGCTGGCGCTGGATGACGCGGGCCTTGCGATCCAGGACATGCAGGCCCTCTATTGCGGCAACCAGATGCGATCCTTCGCCATGGTCGGGCAACAGATCCTGCACGAGATCGGCGAGACCGGCATGCCCGTGGTCAATACCGCCAATGCCTGCGCCAGTGGCGGCACGGCGTTCCGCGAGGGCTATATCGCGGTCAAGGGCGGCATCTACGACCTTGTCCTGGCCATCGGGGTGGAACAGATGGGGCGCGGCCTGCTGGGTGCTGCCAGCGGCGGGCGCACCGATGGCTTCATCGAGGAGGGGCTGATCGGGTCCATGACGACGCCGGCGATGTTCGCCCAGGTCGGCATGGAGCATCAGCGCAAATATGGCACCACGTTCGAGCAGTTCGCCCGCATCGCGGTGAAGAACCACCATCATTCCACCTTCAACCCCAAGGCGATGAGCCGCCGGGAAACCCCGCTGGAGGAGGTGATGGGGGCGGAGATGATCTCCTATCCCAACACGAAGCTGATGTGCTCCATCAATGTCGACGGGGCCGCGGCCGCGATCATCGCGTCGGAGAAGAAGGTACGGCAGCTGGGCCTGATGGGCCGCGCCATCCGCGTGCGCGCCTCGGAAATGACCAGCAATCCCTATACCCCGCGCCAGGACGCCATCGTCGATTTCAATCTGGTGACCCGCAACTGCGCCAACGCCGCCTATGAACGCGCCGGCATCGGCCCGCAGGAGGTGCAGCTGGTCGAACTGCATGACTGCTTCGCCACCGCCGAGATGGTGCATTACGAAAATCTGGGCCTGTGCGCGGATGGCGAGGCGGGCCGGCTGATCGATACCGGCTTCACCGCCATCGGCGGCAAGATCCCCGTCAACCTGTCGGGCGGCCTGCTGTCCAAGGGCCATCCCCTGGGCGCCACCGGCATCGCCAACATCTACGAGGTGTCGCTGCATCTGCGCGGCGAGGCTGGCGGGCGGCAGGTGGAGGGTGCCCGTCTGGGCCTCACCCATGTTGTCGGCGGCATGACGGGCCTCGGTTCCTCCTGTGTCGTGCATATCCTTGAGAAGGCATGACACCGGGGCGGCGATCGCCGGGGCCGGGCGTGTTGCGACGCACGCCCGGCCCCTAGGGGCGAGGCTTGACGGCGGTTGGGAACGGCCCGCCGTCAAGCCGGCCGCATCCGGGCGACACAGCAGACAAGGATATCGACATGAGCGCATTCACCCGTTGGGATTTCACCACGCCCGACGGCCTTACCCTGGTGGGCGAGGTGGGCGGCCCCCCGGATGCACCGACCGTCATCCTGCTGCATGGCGGCGGGCAGACGCGGCATTCCTGGTCGCGGACGATGAACAGTCTGGTGGGTGGCGGATACCGGGTCATCAATTACGATGCGCGCGGCCATGGCGAGAGCGCCTGGTCGCCCACCGGTGACTATTCGATCCAGGCGCTGGCCGCCGACCTGCGCGCCGTGCGCGCGACCGTGCACGGGCCCGTCGCCTTCGTCGGCGCCTCGATGGGCGGATTGACCGGCTTCTACACCGTGGGCAGCGGCGAGCCGCCGGCCGCCCAGGCCCTGGTGATGGTCGATATCGTGCTGAGCGTCGCCAGCGCCGGCGTGGAGAAGATCCGCCGTTTCATGCAGGGCCACCGCAACGGCTTCGCCGACCTGGCGGAGGCGGTGGAGGCCGTCATCGCCTACAACCCGGAACGACCGCGTCCCCGGGACCCGTCCGGCCTGCGCCGCAACCTGCGGCAGGGCGACGATGGCCGGCTCTACTGGCATTGGGACCCGCGCCTGCTGGACGTGTCGCCCAGCAGCGAGCCGCCATCGCGCCTGGATGCCCTGGTCTCCATCAGCAGCCGCGTCCACATCCCGACCCTGGTGATCCGCGGCGGGCGCAGCGACATCGTCAATGACGAGGGCATCGCCGAGATGCGCCGCCTCGTCCCGCAGACGCAAGTGTACGAGGTGCCGGCCGCCGGCCATATGGTGGCCGGGGACCAGAACGATGCCTTCAGCGCCGGCGTGGTTTCATTCCTGGACCGGCATTTCCCGGCCGCCTGACGTCAGGGAACGGCGGCGGCCAGGGCCGGCTCGGTATCTGCCAGGCGGCCCGCCGCTTCCCGCAGGGCCGCGACGAAGGCGTCGCGGGCCGGCCGGCTGTCGCCGCTGCGCGTCGCCAGCGCCAGGCCGACCATCATCGGCGCGCCCTCGACGGTCAGCCGCGCATAGGACACCCGGTTGGACCCGGAAATGCGCGACACGGCCGGGGCCAGGGCGATGCCGATCCCGCTTTCCACCAAGGCGATCGCCGTGTGCAGATGGGCCACCTCCTCCACGATCCGCGGCTGGAACCCCGCCGCCGAACAGGCGCTGAGCGACAGATTGCGATAATTGGGAAGCCGGGCGCGGTCATAGCCGATGAAGGCCTCTTCCCGCAGCTCCTCCAGCCGCACCAGTTCCCGGCCCCGCAGCGGATGATCATGGGGCAGCAGCAGGATCATCTCCTCCCGATAAAGCGGCTCCAGCACGATGTCGCCGATATCGAGCACGGGCGTCCGCAGCACGCCGACATCCAGGTCGCCCGCCTCCAGCCCCCGGATGATCTCCAGCGTGGTCGCCTCGCGCAGGTGCAGGTCCACGGCCGGCCGCTGCGCACGGAACAACGGGACGACCCTGGGAAGCAGGGCATAGACGGCCGATCCCACGAACCCGACGCTCAATTGCCCGCCCATGCCGTCGAGGGTGGCGCGGACGGCTTCGTTCATCACCTCGACATCATTCAGGATGCGGCGGGCATGCGGCAGGGCGGCCAGACCGGCCGGCGTCAGCGCGACACCGCGCGCCTGCCGGTCGAACAAGGCCACGCCCATCTCCTCCTCCAGCTTGCGGATCGAAACGGAAAGCGGCGGCTGGCTCATGTTCAGCGCGTCGGCCGCGCGATGGAAGTTCAGCATGTCGCTCAGCACCACGAACTGCCGGATCTGTCGAAGCTCCATGATACATTCCATATATCGATATCATTCCAATCGATATTGGATCACGCATCCTGTTGCCAATAGATTTTGTGCATCCAGATGCCCCGCCACGCGCGGCATTCCCACAAAAAAGCAAGAGGAACAGGAGATGTCCGAGCCTGGAAGGGCGGCGCACGGCAGGGCCGGATGGCGCCCATGACCTATCATTATGTCGTCATCGGCGGCGGATCGGCGGGTTCCGTCGTGGCCGCCCGGCTGAGCGAACACCCGGACAATCAGGTCCTGCTGCTGGAAGCGGGTGGTGCCGATACAAGCATCCTCCTGAAGATGCCGCTGGTCTTCACCGCCCTGCGGGACAGTGCGTTCGACTGGGGGTACTGGACCGATCCGGAGCCCTTCGCATCCGACCGCCGGGTGCAGGCGCCGCGCGGCAAGGTCCTGGGCGGCTCCTCGTCGGTCAACGGCATGATGTATTCCCGCGGCCATCCCGGCGACTATGATGAATGGAGCCGGATGGGGGCCGATGGCTGGTCCCATGATGAGGTTCTGCCCCTCTTCCGGAAATCGGAGCGCAACTGGCGCGGCGAGGGGCCGGCCCATGGCGGCAGCGGCCCCCTGGAGGTCACGCCCTATACAAGCGACGAGCCGGTGGCCGGGGCGATACGCGAAACGGCACGGTCCCTGAACTACCGTGTGCTGGACGATTTCGAGGCGGGCGATCCGGAAGGCTTCGCCCTGCCCGACAGCACCATCCATCGCGGGCACCGCGCCAGCGCCTCGAAGGCCTTCCTGCATCCGGCCCGCAACCGGCCCAATCTCACCATCGTCACCGGCGCCCATGTCACGCGCATCCTTATCGAAAAGGGCCGGGCCGTCGGCGTGGAGTATCTGAAGGACGGGAAGAGCGTCACCGTCCATGCGGAGCGGGAGATCGTGCTGTCGGGCGGTGCCTATGCCTCGCCGCAGATCCTCATGCTGTCGGGCATCGGCCCGGCGGACCATCTGCGCGAGGTCGGGATCGACATCGTCCACGACCTTCCGGGCGTGGGCACGGGCCTGCAGGAACACCCGCTGGTGCCGATGGGCTTTTCCGCGAAAAAGCCCTTCCGCTTCAGCCGGCAATTGCGGGCCGACCGGCTGGCCTGGTCGGTGATCTGGTGGCTGCTGACGGGGCGTGGTCTTCCCGCCTCCGTGCCGTTGAGTAGCATCGCCTATCACAAGTCGCAGCCCGATCTGGCGCGCCCGGACCTTGAGACGGTGTTCATGTCGACCAACCTGGCGGCGAATGTCTGGTTCCCGGGCTGGCGCAAGCCCGCACCCGACATGCTGACCACCCTCAACGTCGTGCTGCGTCCGGGCAGCCGGGGTTCCGTGCGCCTGCGGTCGGCCGATCCCCTGGCCCCGCCCCGCATCCGGTTCAACCTTCTCCAGGACCCGGACGACCTGCGCCTGCTGCGCCATGCTCTGCGCTGGACGCGGGATTTCATGCGGCAGGGAGAGTTGGCTGACCATGTCGGCAAGGAGATGTTTCCCGGCGGCGCCCTGGAAACCGATGCGGCGCTGGATGCCTATATCCGCCAGACGGTGGCCACGGCCCAGCACCCTACCAGTTCCTGCCGCATGGGCAAGGACGGGGATGCCGTCGTCGATCCGCACTTGCGGGTACACGGGATCGACGGGCTGCGGATCGCCGACGCCTCGATCATGCCGACCCTGATCGGCGGCCACACCAACGCGCCCTCCATCATGATCGGCGAAAAGGCCGCCGCCATGATGCTGGCCAACTGACAGCGAGACGACAGATGATCGACCTGAAGGAACAGACAAGGCTGTCACTGGCGCGGCCCTTTCAATTGCTGATCGACGGGCGCTGGACCGACGTGGAGAGCGGCGAGGCCCTGGACGTCGTCAATCCCGCCGATGGCGGCATCATCGCCCGCATCCCGGCGGGCGGCGGGGCGGATATCGACCGGGCGGTCATCGCGGCGCGCCGGGCCTTCGAAAGCGGCCCCTGGCCTTCCATGATTCCGGGCGAGCGCTCCCGGATGCTGTGGCGCATCGCCGACCTGATCGAGGCCCGCAAGGAGGAGTTTGCCGAGCTTGAAACGCTCGACAATGGCAAGCCCATCATGATGTCGACCTGGGTGGATGTGCCGGCCTCCGTCGCCGCCCTGCGCTACTGGGCCGGCTGGTGCACGAAGATCGCCGGGGAAACGCGTGCCGTCGACCTGCCGGGCGAATTCCTGGCGATGACGCTGCGCGAACCGGTGGGCGTCGTCGGCCTGATCACGCCATGGAACTTCCCGCTGATGTCGGCGGTGTCCAAGCTGGGACCGGCGCTGGCCGCCGGTTGCACGATCATCCTGAAGCCGGCCGAGCAGACCTCGCTGACAGCCCTGCGCCTGGGCGAGGTGATCCTGGAGGCCGGCGTCCCCCCGGGCGTCGTCAATATCGTCACCGGCCTTGGCGCCGTGGCCGGTGCGGCCCTGGCCGAACATGGCGATGTCGACAAGATCTCCTTCACCGGCTCCACCGCCGTGGGCAAGTCGCTGATCGGGGCCGCGCGCGGCAACCTCAAGCGGCTGACGCTGGAACTGGGTGGAAAGTCCCCGACCATCATCCTGCCCGATGCCGACCTGAAGCGGGCCATTCCCGCCGCCGCCAATTCCATCTTCCTGAACAGCGGGCAGATCTGCGTCGCCGGTTCCCGCCTCTATGTTGCGCGGGAACGGTTCGACGAGGTGATGGAGGGGCTGGTCAAGGCCGCGGCGAAGTTCAGGCTGGGCCCCGGCCTGGACCCCGCCACCACCATGGGGCCCCTGGTTTCCGACACCCAGCGCCGGCGGGTGATGGACCATATCGACAGCGCGCGCGGTGAAGGCGCCAGCATCATCACCGGCGGCAACAGGGTCGGCGACCAGGGCTATTTCGTCGATCCCACCATCATCTGCAACGTCACCCCGCAGATGCGCGTGGCAAGGGAAGAGATTTTCGGCCCCGTCCTGGTGGCCACGCCGGTCGATGACCCGGACGAGCTGGCGGCACTTGCCAACGACACGGAATACGGCCTTTCCGCCAGCATCTGGACACGTGACATCTCCGCCGCCTACCGGCTGGCCCGCAAGATCCGGGCGGGAACCATCACCATCAATACCGGCTCCGTCGCCGGACCCAACCTGCCCTTCGGCGGCTTCAAGCAATCCGGCTGGGGACGCGAGAACGGTGCCGACGGCATCGAGAGCTTCACCGAGCTGAAGACGGTGGTCACGGCCCTTTGACGCTTGATCAGGAGAAACCTCCGATGCAATCCGAACCATCGGCGCCCAATCGTGGCGCGACGCTGCTGGGCCAGGGCCTGTTCTGGCAGGAGATGCAGGTCGGCGCGACATTCCGCACCTATACGCGCACCATCACCGAGACCGACCTCGTCAGTTTCGTGACCTTGACCGGGATGCTCGACAGCGGCTTCCTGGACGCCACGCTGGTGGGGCCGATGGGCGGGCGCCCCGTGCCCGGCGCACTGACCCTGTCGATCATCGAAGGCTTCATCATCCAGTCGCTGATCCGGGGCACCGGCATCGCCATGCTGGGCTACACGCTGGAACCGCTGGCGCCGGTGCATGTCGGCGACACCGTGCATGCCATCGTGGAATTCACCGGCGTGCGCCCGACCGCGAAGGGGGACAAGGGGATCGTCGATTCCACGATCACCATCTTCAACCAGCGTGCGGAACCGGTGATGCGCTACAGCTCGCGCCGCATGATCGCCGGCCACCCGCAGGCGGTGGACAAACCATGATGCTGCCGCTCAAGCATATCAAGGTCATCGACCTCACCACCGTGGCGATGGGTCCGCTGGCCAGCCAGTGGCTGGGCGATTTCGGCGCCGACGTGGTCAAGGTCGAAGCACCCGGCGGCGACACGACGCGCCAGACCGGCCCCTCGACCGAGGCCGGGATGGCCGCCATGTTCCTCAGCGCCAACCGCAACAAGCGCAGCATAGTGCTGGACCTGACGCAGGCCAGCGGTCAGCAGGCGCTGGCCCGCCTGATCGATGGTGCCGACGTCTTCATGCACAATATCCGGCCCCAGAAACTGGCGAAGCTGGGGCTGGATCCGGAAAGGCTGATGCAGCGCAACCCAAGGCTGGTCTATGCGGGCCTGCACGGGTTCGGCGAGGCGGGGCCCTATGGCGGGCGCCCGGCCTATGACGACATCATCCAGGGCCTGTCGGGCTGTGCCGACCTGATGCGGCGCCAGACGGGCGAGCCCCAGTATTTCCCGACCATCACCGCCGACAAGACCACCGGGCTGATCGCGGCCATGGCCATCCTGGCGGCGCTGACCGGGCGGGCGGCCGGCGGCAAGGGGTCGGTCATCGAGATCCCGATGTTCGAATGCATGGCCGGCTTCAACCTGGTCGAACATCTCTACGGCCGGCAATTCACCCCCGCGCAGGGGGAGATGGGCTATCCACGCGTACTGTCGCGCCATCGCCATCCCTATCGCACGCGCGACGGCCATGTCTGCATGCTGCCCTATACCGACGCCCATTGGCGCGCCTTCTTCGCGGAGGCAGGGGCGGCCGAACAGGCGACGGACCCGCGCTTTTCCAGCATGGCGGCGCGCACGGCCAATATCGACGCGCTCTATGAGCTTGTCGCCGATCTGGTCGCCCGGCAGGACAGCCGCCACTGGCTGGCGGCGTGCGAACGGATCGGGGTTCCCGCCTCGCCCGTGCTGTCGCTCGACGATCTGATCGACGACCCGCACCTGGCCGCGGTGGGCTTCTTCTCCACCCTGCACGATCCGGTGCTGGGGGAACTGCGCATGCCGGGCGTGCCGGTGCTGTTCGACGGGCAGCGGCCGCCGGTCGCCCTGCCCCCCCGCTTGGGCCAGCACAATGCCGAGCTGCTGGCAAACATCGAAACGGGAGCCTGACCGCTCATGCTCGATACCACGACACGGACCATCTTCACCGAAGATCATGCGATCTTCCGCGACAGTGTGCGCAAACTGTTCAGCCGCGCGCTCATCCCCCATCTGGACGAACATGAGCGCGACGGCGTCGTCGGCCGGGATTTCTGGCTGCAGTGCGGCGTGGCGGGATTGCTGTGCCCCACCGTCGACCCCGCCTTTGGGGGGCCCGGCCTGGATTTCACCTATAATGTGATCGTCCAGGAGGAATTGTCCTATGCCGGGTCGCATGCCGGGCTGGCGATCCAGAACGACATCACCGCCGACTATATCCAGGCCTATGGGTCGCAGGCGCAGAAGCAGCGCTATCTGCCGCGCATGGTCGGCGGCGAATGCATCACCGCCATCGCCATGACCGAACCGTCGGCGGGGTCGGACCTGAAGGCCATCCGCACGGTCGCGCGGCGCGACGGCGATGATTTCATCATCAACGGTTCGAAGATCTATATCACCAACGGTCATAATGCCGATCTGGTGGTCCTGGCCGCGAAGACCGATCCCGCGCGCGGTGCTGCCGGCATGTCGCTGTTCCTGGTGGAGGCGGATACCCCCGGCTTCGTGCGCGGCCGCAAGCTGGATAAGATCGGCCAGCGTTCGGGCGACACGGCGGAACTGTTCTTCCAGGACATGCGCGTTCCCGCCGACAGCCTGCTGGGCGCGGAGAACGCCGCCTTCGGCTATCTGGTGACACAGCTTGCCCAGGAAAGGCTGTCGGTGGCGGTCGCAGCCCAGGCCGCCGCCCAGCGCGCCTTCGATGAGGCGCTGGCCTTCACCCGGCAGCGCCCGGCCTTCGGGAAACGCGTGCTCGATTTCCAGAATACCCGCTTCGTGCTGGCCGGATTGAAGACGGAACTCCAGGTCGGCTGGGCGCATCTGGACTGGGCCATCGCCCGGCATGTGGCGGGCAAGCTGGACGCCCAGGCCGCCTCGGCCGCCAAGCTCTGGCATACGGAGCTGCAGGGCCGTGTCGTCGATGCCGCCCTGCAATTGCACGGCGGTGCCGGCTACATGAACGAATACATGATCGCCCGCCTTTATCGCGACGCCCGCGTCACGCGGATCTATGGCGGCACCAGCGAAATCATGAAGGAAGTCATCGGCCGGGCGCTGTGACGCCAAGCTGCCGGATGGCAGCGCCGACGACTGAGGTCGGTGATCGGTCACGATCATCGCGCGATTGAAAAAGAAGGATCGACCGATGCCCGAAGCCTATATCGTCCAGGCCGTGCGCACCCCTGGGGCCAAGCGCAAGGGCGCGCTGGCCGCCATGCATCCCGCCGACCTGGGCGCCACCGTCCTGGACGCGCTGGTCGACCGGGCCGGCATCGACCCTGCCACGGTGGAGGATGTGATCGTGGGCTGCGTCACGCAGGCGGGCGAGCAATCCTTCGCCTTCGGCCGCAACATGGTCATGGCGTCGCGCCTGCCCGACAGCGTGCCGGCGGTGACGATCGACCGGCAATGCGGCAGCTCGCAGCAGGCCCTGCATTTCGCGGCACAGGCGGTGATGTCCGGCACGCAGGACATCGTCATCGCGGCGGGAGCGGAGAGCATGACCCGGGTGCCGATGCTCTCCAACCTCACCCTGCATGCCCAGGCGGGGCTGGGGGAAGGCCCGTGGAGCCGGGCCATCCGGGACCGTTACGGCGTCACCGAATTCAGCCAGTTCCACGGCGCCCAGGCCATGGCCGACAAATATGGCCTCAGCCGCGCGACGATGGACGCCTACGCGCTGGAAAGCCACCGCCGCGCCGCACGGGCCATCAATGCGGGGGCCTTCGCTGATGAGATCGTGCCTGTCGCCACCTCGGCCGGGCTGTTCACACAGGACGAAGGCGTGCGGTTCGATGCCTCGCTGGACGCCATCGCCTCGGTAAAGACGCTGACCGAGGGCGGCAGCATCACCGCCGCCAATGCCAGCCAGATGACCGACGGCGCCTCCGGGGTCCTGGTGGTCAGCGAGGCGGGACTGAAGCGTTTCGGCCTGACCCCGCTGGCCCGCGTGCATAGCCTGACCGTGACGGCCGGCGATCCCGTCATCATGCTGGAGGAGCCGATCCCGGCGACGGTCAAAGCCCTGGCCCGCGCCGGCCTGCGCCTGGACGATATCGACCTGTTCGAGGTCAACGAGGCCTTCGCCTCGGTGCCGCTGGCCTGGATGAGGGCGCTGGGGGCCGATCCCGCGCGCCTCAACGTGAATGGCGGCGCCATCGCGCTCGGCCACCCGCTGGGCGCGTCGGGCACCCGGCTGATGACGACGCTGATCCACGCGTTGCGGGCGCGGGGCGGGCGCTATGGGCTGCAGACGATGTGTGAGGGTGGCGGCATCGCCAATGTGACAGTCATCGAGAGGCTGTAAGAAGAATTCGTTAAGCATTCGCCAGCGGCACCCAACCAGCCGCCGCCAGTCAAGATCACCATCGGGAAAGTTTCGACGGCCATCACCCAACAGACTCCGATCAACTCAAAGCACCTACGCATTGTACACCTGCTGTCCATGCCGGTAATATTGACTGAACGATAGATCAATTCTATAGAATCAAAACACCAAATCTCCATTGCCCATCAAAATCCGCACCATTAGGAGTGCTTAGGATGACCTTCAAAGGTCACATACAAATAGATGATTTTAAAAATGAAAAGCCACCATCGAAAAATCCAAGCCCGATATTGACAATCTAAACGCTTGTAATTTATCATCATAATCTTAATAATCAACTCAAATGACTGATAACTAGGAATTATTTATCGAATGAATACGAAGACGATTGGCCTGATGATCCGGGATCGCGGGCGCGCATCCGAACGTCGAAGCAAACCCATTTGTCTGTTTCTCGGTGCCGGCACAGATATAGAAGCAGGTGGCCTCACCTTTCAGCAACTCAAGAAAGATGCAATTCATGAATTTCAGGATTCACGTTATGTTGATGCGCTTGATAATGAGGAAATTGATAAAAAGTTTGAAGAAATATTGAAAAATGAAACAGGAGATCGCACTCGCGGCCTAATCATTGATTGGATATTTAATAGAATTGAACGCCTAAATCCAACAGAGGCTCACATCATCACCGCCATTCTTGTTAAGGTCGGCGGAATAGATGCCATTGTAACAACAAATTTTGACACGTTGATCGAGCGTGCTGAAAAGGTAATAGGGGGGCGACTTTTCCAGATATATGCACCGGGCGTGGCGCAGCCCGACATGCTGAATGGCGAGGCGGTGCCGCCACCTGCTCCTATCCTCCTGAAATTGCATGGCGACCTGGAAAGCAAAATAATAACCCACCTCAGTGATGATGAAATCGTCGGCCGGTCTTACAGCGAGTCATCTCAATCTCTGCTAATATATGTTCTGAAAACACACCGCCTGATATTTGTTGGTTACAGCGGGCATGATAATATGGTGGCCGAGGCGATCCGCGCCAGCGACCGTCCGGCTGGGGAAGTCTATTGGGTCAACCGCGCTCCGCCAGAGCACCACGCCCCTGTCGTCCAAGCCCTCGGCCCGACTAACATTGCCTTCGTTAAGAGCACTTACGGCTCATTCATGCAAGAAGTTGCTGAATTGGCTTTTAAAGGAACGAATATAACAATCGACCATGGAACATTCATACGTTCCATAGTGGCAAGCCGAATAAAAGAAGCAAATGAGAGATTTCTCTCCAGCCTTCAACAACGGAGCAAGGCGGAAAGAGAGGCGATTTTCATACCTAGAGGCGAGGTGGAACTCCAACTTGAAAAATTCCGCTCCAAGAAGGGCAATCCACTGGCCGTACTCGCTAGTCCTTCCGGATGCGGAAAGACATCACTGGTTGCCCGGCTTTGTGACCAGGAAAGGGAAGATGGTTTCCCTTCGATTCTGGTTCTGCGGGCACAATCCCTCAGCGACTTGAATTTGGCGGCCCGCATTTCCAGCGAACTGGAATACGGGTCCGGGAATGCGATCGG
This sequence comes from Niveispirillum sp. KHB5.9, assembly GCF_048066115.1. Classification (NCBI taxonomy): domain Bacteria; kingdom Pseudomonadati; phylum Pseudomonadota; class Alphaproteobacteria; order Rhodospirillales; family Azospirillaceae; genus Niveispirillum; species Niveispirillum sp. KHB5.9. The sequence continues at coordinate 911,028 of NZ_JBLTYX010000001.1, forward strand.
CCGTCTGTATGATTTCGCCAGTTGGCTCAATTCGATGAACCACGAACTGACCATAGTTCTGGAAGCAGTCAACGAATTCAGTACAAGCATAGATGAAGTCGCAAGGCTGGTTCGAAGTGTCATCGAGATTCTAATCCGTATCCGGAACCAGAAATCAATCAAGTTCCTCATCACGATCCGACAGGAAATCTGGAACGATGTATTCCCGCTGTTGGATATCATGGATGTCGGGCGTGTATTGTGGAGTTCCAGCGACAAGACGGATCGCCTGACCGCCCTGACCTTGGGACGCTTCAGCCTCGCCGAGGCAGAGCAAGCCTTCAAGATTTACGCACAGAAATACCGGTCGAAGACCCGTTGGGGAGAAATCAGCCCATCCATGCAGACCGCGTTGCGGGACCCGTTCCTGCTCGGGTTCGTCATGAGGGAGGGAGCGTCACTTCGCGGCCCCAGCGTCAGCCGCCGCCTGATCGAGGAAGCGATACGCCAGCAACTGCTTCAGCGTCTTTCGCCACGAAAGCTGGAGACGCTGCTATCATCGCTCAGCAAGCTGGCCGCCACCATGATTAGGGACCGGTCGACCACCATCCAGGAAAGCATGCTGGCTGATTGCGGGGTACATGCGGAGGATTTGGCCCTCCTGATTGATGCCGGCATCCTGACCGATCACGGGAACAGAAATCTCGATTTCGGACATGACAGGCTCGCGGAAGTCTTCTTTGCCTGTGCCATCGAAGATCAGGCTGCACTACCGCTTCAGGATCCGGAGGACCTGCAGGCGGCCTTGCGGCAAGCCGGCATTGTCACCCGCCTGCGCGGCGCTCTGGTCAGTTGCTTCGCCATGGGACGTCCGGATCAAGCCAGCCGCAACCGTACACTGCTCCGCTCCGCCTGCCAAATCATCGGCCGACACTTGCAAGATGTCACTCAAACCACGAAGAATCTACACAGCTTTGTAAAGGACGTCCTTATAGAGATGGCAGCCCACAATCCCGACCAGTACCGGGATCTGTTTGGCCAAGATCTTCTGAGTGGTAAGAGTCCGGCTTTCATGCGGCCTATTCTGCTGCAGGCCGCGAATTTTCTGCCGGATGGCCATACATTTGCAATCTGGATTGATGCACTGGAGCATGGATCGGAATCCGAAAGGGTGGAAGTCGAGACATTTCTTTATGATCGCGTGGCGCGAAACTTCCTGAACCGATGGGAATTACAGCTCTCGCCGATCACCAGTCCCGTCCTCTCCCGTTGGTTTCGGGACAGCAAGGCCGGTCCCGTCCTGCAGATATGCCGGTTGCTGAACCTGGCTTCCCGGCTTGGGCCGGATAATCTCAGCCAACGCGAGTGGGACGCCTTCACGCAGGAGCTTTCCCGATACATTCAGGAAATCTCGATCGATCTGGACCTGACGCCATCTGATGACCTGATCGCCACATGGGGCGCTCCGTTGATCAACGTGTCGGAGATAGATGCCAACCGCTTCATCTTCAACGCCCGCCCCGACTGGTTGTCGGCTTACTACATGGATCCGGCTCGTAGCGGCCCATTTAAGGATTTGTGGTCCAAATTGCAGGACGGGAGCGTCCTGACAGCGGATGATTTCATGAGGATAGCCCCCTTGGCGTCGGAAATCGGGCATCCAATACGGTTCATCATTGCAAATTTGCTCTGGGCGATCAGTTTCCGTCAGAAGCCCACGGCAACTGTCGATCAACTGGTCAGGGCGCTGGAACGGCTCCCCGCCAACATTCCGGTTGAACAGATAGACCTGCTGCTCAGCTGCGTATTTGCTTCTCATTCAATCAATGGGGTCAATGCCTTTTCCATACTTGATAGATTTACACGCAGCATATTCTCTCGACTTCCTCAGGCTTACATTGTAAATCCAGGGCAGTGGCGTGCCCAAATGCAAGGTAAATTCCTGGATGATTTCGACCAGCAGTTTGAAGATGGCTTCAATCCTCTTGCGTTCTATTTCTATCACGCCCCGTCAGAAGCACGACAAAATGTAAGCTATGCTCGCTTCGACGCGAAGGGCGGGACCGTGCCCTTTTACGATGAATTGCTCCTGCGCTTCGAGACGGAAAAGTCCGGCAAGGGCATTATGCAGATCGTTCATGCATTGGGACAAATGGCCAGTATCTGGCCTGAATGTGCCATGGATGAGCTTCTCAAACTGGTGGGACGGCAGGAGCCGACAATCCGCCGCTCATTGATCCGGGTGCTCGCGGAATGTTTCCACCGTTTTCCTGTCGAAACGGCCGCATTGATTGCCCGTTCCGGTGCCGCCTTGTCATCGGATGACCGTTATCTCATCGAATGCGCCCTCGATTCCAGGATCAAGCACCGCACCTTCGAACAACTGCAATGGTCGCGCATCATTGTCACACTCGAAGCAGTTTGCAATCAGCCCATTCTGCCGATCATCTGCCAGGCATTGATCACCGCCACCTCCTGGAGTGAAGCGATGCAAGCCATCATACGCAATATCCTTGCATCGCTGAGGAAGACCGATGGCCCCTGAACCCCTTCTTCCTATTGCACGGCCTTTAAGTATTTTTCAAAAAGGTCGAGGAACAGATGTACTTCGTGTTCCGTCATCGTCACCGCGGGCGATAGCGTAATAATATTATCGTGATATCCGCCAACGGTCAGCAGCAACCCCAAAGGGGTCGACAAGGTATCAGGGCAACTATCAGCCTGAAGTGCCGCCTCCTTGACCGCGGAAGCCCGTTCGCCCCAGGGCCGGCGGCTTGCCGGGTGACAGAATTCCACACTGATGGCCAGACCAAGACGATCGACACGCCCAATGCTGGGCTCGTTATTTGCAATCCTGCGAAGCCCATCCTCGATTAATCCCCCCACCCGTTCAGCCATCTGCTCGAAGTCGGTGCTGCGCATGATGGAGAACGTTGCCAGACCAGCCGCCATGCCCACGGGGTGCCCGGCAAAGGTGGCGTGGGCAGAACTTGGGGTCCATACCGACGGATCAAGCAATGGTTCGCGTGCCCAAAGGCCGGAAACCGGGAACAGCCCATTGGTCAGCGCCTTTCCGAAAAGCAGAATATCGGGTTCCACTTTGAAATTCTCCAACGACCAGAGCTTTCCGGTTCGGTAGATACCCATTTGTATGTCATCACATATTAATAACACGCCATATTTTGATAGAACTTCTTTCAATCTGGGGAAATACTCTGGCGGCGGTGCAATGTACCCTCCCCTCCCAAGAACGGGCTCTGCCAGGAAAGCGGTATATTCAAGGGCGCCAGATGGATCCCTGATTCCAGCGAACTCGGATTCGAAAAGGCGTTCGAATTGAGAAACACAATAATATCCGCACTCTGAAAGTGACTTTCCATATGGGCATCTATAACAATATGGGAATGGTACAAAACTTGCTCGATGATCGCCGCCGAATTTATGGCGATATCTGTACGAGGAACTGACCGACGCTGCGGCAAGGGTTCTGCCGTGATAACTTCCCTCGAAGGCAAAAACCGACCTGCTGCCGGTTGCCACGGCTACGACTTTCAGGGCGTCTTCGACTGCTTGTGCACCCGACACACTGAAATGGACGCGCCCTTTTTTCCCGAAGCGGTCCTGGACGGATAATGCAATTTCAGCGGCGAGTTCGATGCGAGCAGCTGACTGATATTCACTGCCAATTCCCGGCAGATCCTCCAGCTGGTTCACTACAGCGTCATGATGAGTGGGGCTGCCATATCCGAAATTTGCAGAGCTATTGAACATTTGCATGTCCAATAATTCCCTTCCATCGTCCGTTTTTAGGAAAACCCCATTCGATTTACTGACTACTATTTTGTTATTTCTTTTTCCAGCCGTATCTCCTTGGGATGTGAATTCCGCTTCCGACGCGCGCAGTTCGGCTGGTGATTTCATGGTAATTCCTAGTTATCAGTCAACCCCGGTTGACCACCGCCGTTCCCCTTTCACTCTTCCCAGCGTATCCGCCCTCTCCAGGGTTGCCTTGAGGCTCATATCGCTGACCTGGGTGTAGATTTGTGTGGTCGCGATGCTGGCGTGCCCCAGAAGCTTCTGCACAAACCGTATATCAACACCCGCCTCGATCAGCTGGGTGGCGGCGGTGTGGCGCAACATGTGGGGGGTTACACGTCGATTAAGACCGGCTTGTTCCGCCAAGCGGACAACAAGCCGCCGGATATGTTGGGTATCGACCGGGCTGCCGGTCGACGTGACCAACAATTTCTCCGACCTGGGCCTGAGGGAGCATCGGCTTTTGAGATACTGACGGAGTGTCGATGCCGCCTCACCCTTGGGCAAGAAGACGCGGCGTTCCCGATTGCCCTTCCCGCGGACAAGGATGCTGCTATCATTGGAATCCAGGTCGTCAACAGAGACGTTTGCCAACTCCCCAACTCTCAGACCCGTTGAAAACAAGCAGATAATGATGAACCTGAGCAGCATGCTGGCGTGCCCAGGCTGCCCATCGCAAGCGCGCAGCAAGGTGCGCATCTCGCCGGCCGCCAGATTCCTCGGCAGACGACGGGGCAACCGGATGCTCAAGTCCAGGCGATGAAAAGGGCTGAGGGCAATGACCTCATCCCGCTCAAGCCATCTGAACATCACCTTCAGGGACGCCATTCGGCGCTTGGCGGAGGCTTCCTTCAGGCAATCGACATCGAACAGCTTGCGCGCATACCGCCGAAGGCATTCCCGGTCGATTTCGACAACGGGCTGGCCCCCCCTCATGAACCGGGAAAAATCGCCGAGATCGGTCTGATAGGCACGCAATGTATTGGCGGAAAGTCGCTTTGCGATGCGACAATGATCGAGGAAACGGGCAATGGCATCGGCCAGAGAGCAATCCATGAGGTCCCCACGGGCAGTTAGGACTGCCTGTTTCCCCGTCGGATCGTTGAAGTGCAAGCGCCTCGTTAACCTGCCCTGCCCGGTCCGATGGTGCAGGCCGGGGCGCCCGTGCCTGTGCTATTCGAGGTTCAAACAACTCCATTTGAACTGACAGAGCTATCGGCTGTTGTTGTAGCTGTTGGTTTGCTGGAGCACCGGCCCGTCGAGTTCCTCCAGCACCTGCCATGCCAGACGCGTCAGCAAGGTCATGTCGCCGTTCAGTGCCTGGCGGCTGGCCTCTTCGATGGCGGCCATCCGCTGGGGGGTGCGCGCGGCGATGCGGTCGAGCGACCAGTTGCCCGGAAGATACCAGTCCCTTGCCTGCCCGGCGCTGACCACCAGGATCAGTTCCACCAGATTGACCACGCCGAGCAGGGTCTGCACCGGCCCCTTGCCCGCATAGAGATCCATGAGGCGGTTGGTGGCGGTGGCGCGCAAATTCTCCGTCAGGCGGGCATCGCGTGGCGGGGGGCCTAGTTCCAGGATGGAGCGTGCCTCGGCCTGAAGGCGGTTGAACAGGCCTTCATCCCCGGTCAGAAGCGCAGCATGTTCCAACGCATTGGCGATGAACGGATATTGCCGGCGGTCCTGGCGGGGGCGCACCAGCAGTTCATAGAAGCTGTTCGTATCGAACAGGTTGCATTCCAGCGGCACGCCCTCGAAAACCAGGGTGCGCTTCTCTGCCACCCTGCCGGCGGAGACGATGACATAGAGATCGATATCGGAAAGCGGCCCGACCGTTCCGCGCGCCACCGAGCCGAACAGGAAGGCCATGGCGACGTTCTGGAATTCCCGCCTGACATAGTTCAGGGCGATATCCTTCAGTTCCGACACCCCGATCTGACCGGATATGCAGTCCGGGCGCAACGCGCCCAGCCGCCCGGTGAGCGCCGTCCGGGTTTGCTCATCCAACAGGTTCGTGTACGACATCAGGCACTTCCTTGGGCCAGGGGAACAGGAATGGCGGGCGCCGGCAGGCGGGACACCGCATGGCACAGCATCTGTGCGACGAAGGCGATCCAGGCACCCCAATGGTTGGCCTGGGTGATCTGCCGCAGCCGGTAATCGTGATAGGTGCGGTTGCACCAGACCACGAGGTCGATCGGCAGGGGTGACAGGTCCGTGTCCAGGCAGGCACCCATGCCGGCCAGCAGCAGGCGGCGGCTGGTGCGGCCGTTGCCATCGGCGAACGGATGCAGGAAATTGATCGCCGCGTAGCAGCCGGCCAGCGTCGCCAGATCGCCCCCGGCCACCGCCCGGTTGGCTTCGGCCAGAATGAAGGCCAGCCCCTCGTCCAGGAAGTCGGCTGACGGCGCCTGGAAGTCGATGCTGTCGTCGGCGCGCCTCAGCGCGATGCTCCCCCGGCGCAGGCCGGCCGGCGCGTCGGGCAGCAGCGCCGCGTGAAGGGCCAGCAGATCGCCGGGCACCGCCTGGCCGATCCTGAGACGCAAGGCCAGGACCCGCACGGCGGCCGTCACCTCCGGCCGGTCGGCCTGACCGATCCGCGCCGCGATTTCAGCGCTGATCGGCGCCCGCTGGATACGGCTGGCCGGGATCTGCGCCACCTTGTCGATGGGCAATTGCAGGTCTTCCCAGCAGGCGGATGCGGGTGGCGGCAGTCCCGCCGCGAACCAGGGTCGCGCCATCCGCACCGCCCGCGCCAGTTCGGCCTGCAGGCGCGGGTGATCCCAGCCATGGACGGTGATCAGCGCCAGCGGCTCCAGGTGGCGCTGCCGGTCGAAGCAGGGTGGGAGGGCGGCCTCAGCGCACACGGTTCAGCCTCCCCCCGGTCAGCTGATAGACCTGGGCCGCCCGGCGCAGTGCTGCTTCACGATGGGCCACGATCACCGTCGTCATCCGCAGCGAGGCGAGATTGTCGACGATCTTCGCCTCGGTCTGCGGATCCAGGTTGGACGTGGCCTCGTCCAGGATCAGGATCTGCGGCATCTGATAGAGGCAGCGGGCGATCAGCAGCCGCTGACGCTGTCCGGCCGACAGTCCGACACCGGCCTCGCCCACCAGTGTGTCATATCGCATCTGCATGTTGCGGATATCGTCATCCAGGGCGGCCATGCCGGCGGCCCAATGCACGCGCGCCAGGTCCGGCTCATCCTCGAAAAGCGAGATATTGTCCAGGATGGTGCCGGCGAACGGGGTTTCGCCCTGCATCACCACCGCCATGCGATAGGGCATCAGATGCCGGGTCGCCGGCGTGATCCGGTCACGGTCCACGCGGATTTCCCCCAGCGTCGGCGCACGCAGCCCCAGCATGAGATTGAGCAAGGTCGTCTTGCCGACACCGGAAGACCCCACGATGCCCACCGTTTCACCCGGCTGGATGTCCAGGGACAGATCCTGGAACAGCCAGGGAAGATGCGGCGCGTAGCGGAACGAGCATTGCGCCAGGGTGAGGCCCACCTCGCTCTCCGTCTTGCCGGGCAGGCGGCGGGCCCCGCCGCCGGCGGTCATGCCGCCGCTGGTGAGCGGTTCCGCGACGAATTCGGCCACCCGCGCCACATGGGCGGCCGTCGTGGTCAGGTCGACGATGGCGGATTCCAGTTTCGACACCTTCCCCGTGAGCTGGCCCATGAAGGCGATATAGGCCACCAGCATGCCGACGCTCATGGTCTTGTCCTCCACCGACTGGACGCCCAGCGCCAGCACGGCGGCGGTCTGGAGAAGCGTCAGCGCTTCGGTGGATACCATCAGGCCCAGATTGCCCATCGCCGCCCGCTCGCCGGCATGCATGGAATCGAAGACCCGGCGTCCCCACCGGGAATGAACCATGCTTTCCAGCCCGAATATGCGCAGCGGCACGATGTTGCGGATCGCCTCCAGCAGCAGCGAGCTTTCGGCCGATGCCGCCACCGACGCCTCGTTGGTGAGCACCTTCATGCGCCGGCCGATGAAGCGGACGAGTGTCAGTTTCGCCGCGACGACGGTCAATACGATCACCGTGCTCCACAGATCATAGATGGCCATGATCACCAGCAGCACCACCGACATCAGCCCTTCGGAAAGGGAGGTGACGACATTGTCGGTCAGGGTGCGCTGTATCTGCCGCAGTGGTGACAGCCTGGTCAGGATATCGCCCGTCGACCGTTCCTCGAAGAAGGTGGTGGGCAGGCGCAGCAGCCGGTAGACGATCCAGTTCATCAGGTCCAGTGACGCCGTGGTGCCCAGCGATACCGAGAACAGGCCGCGCGCCGTCATCGTCAGCAGCGACATCACCGCCACGATGGCGAAGACCACGAACATGGATGCCACCATGTCGTGCCTGCCGCGCAGGATGACATCGTCGATCAGCACCTGGCTGAACAGCGGCAAGCCCAGCGTCAGCACCTGCAGCGCCAGCGACAGGCCGATCAGCAACGGAATCCCGCCCTGCATCGTCAGGGCACGGGTCAGCAGTGTGGAGACGTTGAAGCCGGACCCGGCCGCGCCGGACTTGCCGGGCGAGCGCTCGAAATGCGGTGACGGGCGCACCAGCATCACGAAGCCGGTGAAATGGTCGGAGATCGCCGCCCATGGCACCCGCCTCTCCCCGATGGCGGGGTCGTGAATCCAGGCATAGCGCCGCGACGCCCGCACCAGCACCACGAAATGGCGCATGTCCCAATGCAGCACCGCCGGCAGGCGGATGCCCTTCAGATGGTCCAGCTCCAGCCGATAGGGCTCGCACTCCAATCCGTGATCGGTCGCGATCGCCATCATCTGGCGCAAGGTCGTGCCCCGGAACGATGTCGGGGTCGCCCGCCGCAGATCGGCCAGGGACACCGCGCGGCCGAACGAGGCGAAGATCATCGAAAGGCAGGCCAGGCCGCATTCGCTCGGCTCGGACTGCAGGATGACCGGGGTTCTCGGCATGGTTGGTCCTGATTGTTGGGGATGCCGGGGTCAGGTCTGTGTCCGCGCGTCGGGCCGCAGCCCATAGCGCTTGGTCATTTCCCGCAGCATGAAGGCCATGGGATCGATCAGGCGCAGCAGCAGCGGACGCACGCTCATCACGATCTCACCGCTCAGGGTCATGCCCGGCTTCAGGTCGATCTCGCGTCCCCGCACCCTGAACGGTTCGGTCAATCGCACCCGGATCCGATAGGCCGGGTTGGTCCGGTCCATCCATTCGGGCAGATAGCTGGGCGGCACCAGCGCCTGGGAAACCACCCGCACCTCGCCGGAGATCGAACCGAAGAGATGGGCCGGGAACGCGTCGAGACGCAGCGATACCGGCATGTCGGGTTCCACCGCGCCGATGCTGTCGCTGGGAACGAACAGATCGACCTCCAGCGGATCGTCCGGCGCCACCATGGTCAGCACCGGCTTGTCCGGTGCCACGGACGCGCCGCGGTTGACGCTGATGGACGCCACGATGCCGTCATAGGGGGCGGTGATGCTGACGGCCTGGTCGGTATCGATATCGACCAGCTTCTCCTTCAATTCCGCGATCTCCTGATTGATCATCGCTTCATTCATCGCCACGCGGGCACGGGCCTCGCTGATCTCGGGTTCGATCTGCTCCAGGTGGAGCGCCGTGGTCCGCAGACTGGCCCGCCGGTCGCGCAGGTCGACCTCCGCCTTCAGCAGATCGGTCTCCGCCTTCTCCATCTGCAGGATCGTGGCATTGCCCGCGTGCTGAAGGGCGCGCAACCGCTCCATCTGCGCGCGCAGGATTTCCGTCACCTGCTCTTGCTGCCCGACGGCCTGACGGGCGATCTCGATACGGTCGGGCAGGGTCAGGCGTTCCTGTTCCAGCCGCCTGATCGTCGCCAGATCGATCTCCCGCTGCTGCGCCGCACGCCGCTCCAGCAGCGCGATCTGGGTCCGCAGTTCCTGGAAACGGGAATTGGTGGAGCTGGTGCCTTTGGAGCCATGCAGGTCGATCGTCACGATCGCCAGCACATCCCCGGCTTTCACGGCCTGCCCCTCATGCGCCAGCAGTTCGGTGACGGTGCCGCGGACGCTGGAAAGGACACGGCCGATGCCGCCGACCGGCACCACTTCGCCCGGTGCCGTCACCACCTCCGAATAGGGGGCGGCGCACAGCCCCAGGATGATCGCGACCGCCATCGCCAGCACCCATTTGCCGAAGATGCGCTTGGGGCGGGGATCGAAGAAGGTTTCCGACCCCCAGGTCAGAAAGCGGCGCGCCTCGGCCACCTCCCGGCGGAAGCCGACCGGCTGATCCGGCGTGCCCGCCGCAGCGGGAGGCCCGGAAGGGGGCGATGGTGATGCCAGGTCCGGCCGGTGGATTTCCTGCACGCTCATGCGCCGGCACCTGCATGGATCATGCGCAGCGGTGCCGGATCCTCCTCCGTCGCTGCCGGCAGCGCCCGCCCGAAGCAACGACCGAGGAAGCGGTCCTGAAGGCCCACGGCGGCCAGCATGGCCTTGGGGTCGCTGAAGGAATGCCCCTCTTCCGGGGCCACCGCGAAGCTGACCAGTTGCGGTTTGCGGCTGTAAAGGGCGTCGGCATAGCGTTTCACATCGTCCAGCGGTGCGCGGGGATCGCGTCCGCCATGGATCAGCAGCACCGGTGCCGCGACCTTGTCCAGCCGCGTGATGGGGGAGATGGTGGTCAGGTGATCGCGGACCGAAGCATCGTCGAAATCACCCAGGGCCTTCTTCAGCTGCGCCTTGGAGGATCGTTCGGCAGCCGCATATCGGGGCGCGAAGCTGCCCAGGTCCACGGCCGCGGCGATGGCGATCGTGCATCGCGCCGGCACCTCGTCCTGGCTGGCCAGCATCAGGGCGGCAAAGCCGCCATAGCTGCCGCCGACAAAGGCGGGGGGCCCCTGATCCACTCCCGGCTGGCGCAGGGCCCACCGCGTGGCATCCAGGATGTCGGCCAGCATGGCGCCCGACCATTCCCCGTCCCCCGCGCGGGTGAAGGCGGCGCCGAACCCCGTCGATCCCCTGAAATTGACGCGGAGCACCGCATAGCCGCGTGCGGCCAGCCAATGCAGGGTACGGTCATAATCGAACCGGTCCCGCCGCCACGGCCCGCCATGGATCAGTACCACCAGCGGTGCCGCACCCGGCCGGTCCGGCAGCGTGAGATAGACCGGCAGCCGCAATCCGTCGCGCGCCGTCACCCAGTCGGCAACCTGACGCGCCGGCATGGGCGGCCCCGGCATCTCCGCCAGGGGCGGCGACCATTGCCCGTTATCGGGCCGGTACAGAAGATAGGCGGCGGGGCGGTCGGCATAACGCCGCTTCACCAGCCACAGCCCATTCCTGGCGCGGGCCGCGATCTCGGCGAAACCGCCATCGACGGCCAGTCCCGCCATCGTGCCCGCCATCGCCGGATCCACCACCGTGCGTTCCGGCACCAGCCGTTCCCGGACATAGGCCAGCAGTTCCGGCTCCTGCCGGGCGAAAAGCGGGGCTGTCACATCATGGTCGGGGGTCAGGATCACCGTCGCCCCGGCGCCGTCGAGATCAAAGCCGGTCAGGCCCGGATAATCCTGCTGCGGCTGGGCGGTCCTGAAGATGGCGATCCGCCGGCCGGCCGCGGTGCGCATCAGCGATACCGGTTCATTGGTGCCGGCCGTCCCGGCATCGACCAGCACGGAACCCGGCTGGCCCGCCGGTGTCAGGGCGATCCATTGCATCTTGCTGCCGCCGCCGATCTGCAGCGCCACCGCCGGCAATCCCTGGTCGTCGGCAACAAACCAGCCATAGTTTCCGGGCGGTGTTATGTCCACCGCCGGCCGCACCCCCTTGCCGTCGATCCGGACCAGCCGGACCGCGGCACCCTGCTGGGGCGTATGCATCACCAGATAGGCGCCGTCACCATCGGGCGTGCCCGAAACCAGCCGCACCCGGCCCGGCAGGTCCGGGGTGAGGTCGGTGACGGACCGGGTGGCCACATCGGCGACATAGGTCCGCTCACCACCGCCGGACGCCTCAGTCGCGCGCAGGAAAAGCCGCTGGCCGTCCTGCGCCCAGGTCATCGCCTGCACCCTGACCGGCAGCGAAATGGACACCGGCGCCCCCTGCACATCCTGCGTATCCAGGAAATGCAGCACCGGCGCGTCGGCGACCGGGACGCGGGCGACGCGCAGCCCGTCGGGGCTGAGCGAAAGCAGGCCCGGCCCGGGCAGTGACAGGATCGCCGCCGGCGACCCCGGATCTTCCGCTCTCGCGCATTGCATGCCGGACATACTCACCAACAATGACAGGAACAGACCCTCAAGAGGCAGCCGCATGGACCGTCTCCCGTGATGCCGCCGGTTGCAATGCCTCCTGCAACCGCTCGAACGGCAGGCCGGAATTCAGCAGATATGCCGCCATATGCCCGTAGAAATGGCGCAGATCGGCGCAAATGACGCTCTCATTGGCGAAACCGCTCTCCTTCGCATGGCGATTGACCAGACGCCCGCCACGGCAGACATTGGACCAGTGGCAATTGTTGCAGGCCGGCGCCAGATTGACAAAAGCATCGGACATTTCGCGCATATAGGGAAGCGCCATGAAGTCCTTCAGACTGATGTTGGTGACCGAATTGCCCGACGCGAACCAATCGCCATGGGCCGCGCGCAGCGTATCGTCGGGATTGACTTCGCCATTGCTTGAAATGGTCAGCGCGCAATAGTTCCGCATGACGTCGGTTTCCAGCCGCTGCATGCCGGCGCGCCCGAAAGCCAGCCGCATCATGTTCTGGCGGAACAGGCGGACATGGATGGACGGATTGTCATCCGCCGTCCATTCATCGAACGCTTCGGTGAGGAACCGCCCGAACTGGCCGATCTGATCCCCGGGCAGCGTGTCATGCGTTTCCAGCGGCAGCAGGAAATCGATACCGCGCGCGCCCAGTTCATCCACGAAATGCCGGTAAACCTCGCGGCCGTTGAAATCGGGGTTGATGACGCACAGGATGCCGGGCGTGCGGATGCGCCCGGCGGCGGCGGCATCACGCAGCAGGCGCCATCCGGCCGCCGTGGCGGCGTAGGTGCCACGCCCCTGATGGTCCACCCGGTACCGGTCGTTCAATTCCGGCGGGCCGTCCAGGCTGACACCGACGACGAAATCATAGCGGGAGAATATGTCCAGCCACTCCTGGTCCACCAGCGTGGCATTGGTCTGGATCTTCAAGACCAGATCGGCGACCGGGCCAACGATCGCGCGGAACGTCTCGCACGCATTGATGAAGGATTCCTTCTTCAGCAGCATCGGTTCCCCGCCATGGAAATCGATCACCACCTGGTCGGCGCCAAGGTCGATGGCACCCTGGGCCAGGAATTGCGCGATATCCTTCACCACGGCCGGCTTCATGATCGGCGGGTGACGCTCATAGTCCTTGTTGTGCTTATTGAAGAAATAACAATAGGAACAATCGATGTTGCAGCGCTCAGTCGCCTTGATGATGCACTCGATCCGCCGTGTGCTTCCTTTTCGCAATCCGCTCATGGTCGCCCCTTATCCGAAGGAGTGCAGGCTTTCACCCGCACTCCCGGTCTTTCCAGACACCGGCCGGTAAAGGGCCGGCATGTGCAGGACTTAGCGCGACCAGCTGAGGTCGAAGCTGAGATCGAAGCTCAGATCGAAGCTCAGGTCGAAGCTCAGATCGAAGCTGGCATCGTCACCGCCATACACGTCGTCGAGCATCGCCGACGTGATGCGGGTGGCCGGAAGACCACCACCCGTCATCGAGGGCAGCCAGCCATGTTGCACCAGTTCCGCTTGAAGCATCTGCATATCTATGTACTCCCTGTTTTAAACTTAACCACCCATATCCGGTGGCGGTGGAAATCTATCCGAACGTATTTTCCATGGGTAGCATGTCTTGATCTTTGATCTTTTAAAAGTAAAAACAGTCATATGGAAAATTTTATGCGAATTTTATCTCCAATACATTACCATGAAAACCAACGTCACAACGGCACATTTCATGAATATAGATTCACACCTCCATAATTTTTAATTACAAAAGCACCCATTTGTATTATGTTGAAATTATACTTCACATATTAACGCTTATTTATTTGTCAATTTACTATGTACAAATTTCCACGACAAAATAATTCCATGAAAAAACAATTTAAAATAGGTGCATGACGTTCCCCAACAGGAGAACCGTACACCGACACCCAGAGAATCTTTGGGCTCGTCTTGCGACTCGATGTACATGTGAATGAAATATTGGTGATTTCTAATGTGGCCAAACGACCTGGCCTATCTCACCCTGCGCGCGGCGACTACCGCTGCGCGCATGGTGGCGCGTAGCCAAGCCGCCGGATGGCGGCGCCGGCGACTGAGGCCGGTGATCGGTTACGATCACCGGGACATGGCATAAGATACGGTTGATCGCTTCGGCGCCGGCTCCCGTACGAACAGGGCCGCCAGAAGGCCGATGGCGGCAAGCGCGCCGCAGACCCCCTGCACCGCGACCAGCCCGTACTGGTCGACGATCCAGCCGGCCAATGTCGGTGCCGCCGTACCGCCGACCATCTCGCCCACGAACAGCAGCACGGCATAGGTGCTGGCCACCATTCCCGGCGGCACCGTTTCACCGGGGATCACATAGACCATCAAGGTCAAGGCACCGGCCGCCACGAAGGACAGCAGCAGCGCCGGAACCACCCACCAGGCCGAAACCGACATCATCGCCACGGCACCGGACGCCAGCACGGCGCAGAGGCAGGCGGCGATCAGGCAAGGCCGGCGGCCGAAACGGTCGGACAGCGCGGAGACGACGATGCCGCCGATATGGGCGAAGATGCCCAGACCCACGAAGAAAGCCACCCGTTCACCGGTGGAGAAGCTGGGCAGCGAGGCGAGGTAGAGCGGCAGGAACGTGCCCAGCGCGATGGCCGAACCGATCGTCGTGATGGCACCGATGGCGCCCAGGAAGATGTTGCGCTGCGCCCCCAGGCGAAGAACCGCCCGGAAATCCAGGCGTTCGACCTTGACCGCGGTGGCGGCCACCGCCCGCGGCCGCATCACGAACCAGATGGCCAGCGCCACGAACGGCCCCGGCAGGGCCAGCGCCAGGAAGGCGAAGCGCCACCCGACCGTATCGGCCATCCCGGTCATCAGCGCCGGTCCCACCATCGATCCGATCATGCCCGACAGGCCGATGACCAGCCCAAGGTTCGCCCCGCGCCGTTCCGGCGGCGAGACGGCGGCAACCGTGGCCTGGACCAGCGGAATGACGGGACCTTCGAAGACCCCCATCGCGGCCCGCAGCGCCAGCAGCGCCGGAAAGCTGGACACTGCCCCCGCCAGCCCGCCGACCACGGAAAAACCCAGCGCGCAGATGACGATCAGGGTGCGGGGCCGGACCCCCAGAATGTCGCTGGCCAGCGAGCAGCAGACGCTGGAGATGGCCCAGGACAGCGCCGTCACCGACATCAGTTGCCCCAGTTGCGTGTTGGTCAGTTGCAATTGCGGCTGGAGCGTGGGGAACAGGAAGGCGATGCCGCCGCGGTTGAGAAAGACCAGCGCCACGCAGATGATCAGCACGGCGAGCAGGGTGATTTCGGCCGCGCTGCGGCGCGACGGTGCCGTCCCGGCTTCGGGTTGGCTCATCGCGCATCCTCCTCATGGTTGGTGCCGAAGCCCGCCGGGACGGGCGGTCCCCACAGCGACATGCTGTTCTCCGGCGGAGCGTGCATGCTGGGCCAGTCGAGATCGGCCGGAACATAATCGATGTCGAAACTGTACTCCGCGTAACTGCCCCACGGATCGCGCACATAGTGGAAATAGTTGGAGCCCAGCACATGCCGGCCCAGGCCCCAGCCCACCACATGGCCGGCCCGCGCCATCTGTGCGGCCCCCAGACCGACCTCGTCCACCGACCCGACATCCCAGGCGCTGTGGTGATAGCCGGTTCCCGCCGCTTCACCGAAGGCGACAAGGTGATGGTCGCTGCCATGGGCGCTGTGCAGGAAGGCGGCCGGCCCCGACCGATCGGACAGGCGCAGACCCAGGACGTGGATATAAAAATCCAATGTCGTATCCATGTCCGGCGTGAAGAACAGCGCGTGCGACATCCGGCGCGGCCGGACGGTCGGTGCCTGATCGCGCATCGGCGCCCCGCGCAGGCCGGCGGCCGGTGTCGCGGCGGCCCCCTTGGCGCTGGGCGAGCTTTTCCCCGCGACGCGGATTTCCAGCGGCACGCCGTGCGGATCGGTCAGCCAGAGCGAACGGACGGCGGGATCGCCGCCTTCCGCCGCCGCAATCCCCAACCGGGCGAAATGGGCGGCGAACCGGTCCAGATCGTCGTCGAACACCCCGAAGCTGACATGGCGCAGCGCCTTGCGCCCACCCTTGGTCAATCGCGCCCAGCGGTGGGGATGGCCGAAACTGTAAAGGTCCAGCCCGTCCTCCGCCTCCCGCACCTCCAGCCCGAAATTGGTGTAGAAGTCCCGGGCCACATCCAGGTCCGGGACGGTGATGGCGAAATGGTCCAGCGAATGGACGGCCAGCACGCCCGGGCGCCGTGATTCCACGCTCATGCGCCGCCCTCCGCCGCGATCGGGTTGGACAGGGTGCCGATGCCGTCGATACTGACCTCGCAGACATCGCCAGGCTTCATCCAGAGCGGCGGCTTGCGCGCGGCACCGACACCGGCGGGCGTGCCCGTGGCGATGACGTCGCCGGGTTCCAGGGTCATCGCCTCCGACAGGAGGACGATCAGCCGGGCCACGGGGAAGATCAGGTCGTCGGTCGACGCACGCTGCACCACCTCCCCGTTCAGCCGCGTTTCCAGCCACAGGCCGCGGCAGCCGGGCGGCAGTTCATCGGGCGTCACCAGTTCCGGCCCGAAACCGCCGGTGCCGTTGAAGGTCTTGCCGATGGTCCATTGCGCCGATTTCAGCTGATAGTCGCGGATCGAGCCGTCATTGAACGGGGCATATCCGGCGACATGGTCCAGGGCGTCGGCCTCGGTGATGTGCCGCCCGCCCCGTCCCACCACCACGGCCAGTTCGCCTTCGAAATCCAGCTGTTCCGACACGTCCGGGCGCAGGATCGGCGCGCCATGTGCCACCAGGCTGGTGGCATAGCGGGCGAATATCGCCGGATAGGTGGGGGGCTGGAAGCCCGACTCCCGGGAATGGGAGACATAGTTGAGGCCGATGCAGATGATCTTGGGCGGCCGTGGCAGCACGGGCAGGAAGGTGATGCTACCAGAGGCCATCAACGGTGCCGACGCCAGCCGGGCCGCAGCCCGTTCCTGAGCTTCCCTGCCCCCGGCCACCAGGGCCAGCAGGTCGGTGCCGAGATCGGCGACGCTCAGGCCGCGATAGCCGCCATCGGTGGCGATACCCACCCCTTCCGCACCGTCCACCGTGCGATATGTGATCCAACGCATCAGTTTTCCTCCATTTCATGCCGGCCGGTCACCCGTGCCAGGATTTCGCCGCCCGGCCAGGCATCCCCACGCCAGGCGACATGCTGGTCGGGGCGGATCAGGGCCAGCCCGGCCCCGTAAAGTGCCGCCAGCCCCGGCGCGGACGGGCGCGCGATGGTCAGCGGCACGCCCATGCGGGCGGCGTCGCGGGCAGCCGTGCCGGCATCGGCCCCGTCCTCCATCACCAGCAGGGTGAAGCCGGCACCGAACAGGTCGTAGAGCGAGCTTCCATCCGCCAGCCACGCATGCGGTGCCAGGCGTCCGGGATAGGCCGACGGCCGGTACTCGGTGATGGAGAGTGCCGGCGGTGCCGCGTCTTCCGCGGCGACGAAGGGGGAGCCCGCATAGGAATAGCCCAGCACCACGCCCAGGCTGCGGAACTCCTGCACACGGGTCCCGCGGATCAGGTCCCCGACCTCCCGCCGCAGGGCGTCGCCCGCCGGTCCCGCATCCTCCAGGCCCGGCCGCAGCACGGCGGCGGCGGCGGCATGGTTGACGACCGCCTCGTCAACCACCCGGCGATGCACGGGCCGACGCTCCCCCTCATAGCTGTCCAGCAGCGACGGGTCGGCCCAGCCATCGAGGACCGCCGCCAGCTTCCAGCCCAGATCGACGCTGTCCGCCACGCTCATATTCATACCGTAGCCGCCCAGCGGCGGGTGCAGATGGCAGGCGTCGCCGGCGATGAAGATACGTCCCTGGCGGTATTTGTCGGCCACGAACCGGCTGGCCACCCATTCATCGCTGCTCAGGATCTCATAGGGCAGGTCGATGCCCGTGGCCTTGCGGATCAGGGCGCCGGCGGACGCGTCGGTCAGCCGCAGGTCGGCCGGCACGTGCGACGGCATGAAGTACCAGAGATCGTCCCTGTCCATCGGCCCCACGACACTGGGAATGTCGGTATTCACCTGCCAATACATGATGCCGGGCCCGTGGGGATGCGCCGCGGCCAGGCCCGGTGCCCGGAAGATGATGTTGAAATTGCGCGACAGGCCATAGGTGCCCTCCATCCGCGCACCGATCCGGTCGCGAACCAGGCTGCGGGCACCATCGGCGCCGACCAGGTAATCGCAGCGGATCAACAGTTCAGCACCGCTGGCCGTGTCCACGCCTTGCGCCCGCACGCCGGACGCATCCTGTTCCACCGACCGGACATCGATGTTGAACCGCAGGTCGACGGTGGGCAGCGTGGCGGCGCGGGCCCGCAGCACCTCCTCCAGCCGGTATTGCGGCACCCATTGCGCGTGTTCCGGATAAAGGTCGTTGCGGCCGGGTGCGCAGTTGAACGCGTTCTCGAACCTGGCCAACTGGTGTCCGGCCAGGCGGGTGACGAACAGGATGGACGAGGGATACTCCACCCCGAAGGGCGAGGCGGCGGCCAGCTTGTCGGCGATCCCCCAGCGGCGCAGATGCGCGCGGGTCCTTGTATGGGTGGTCTTGGCGCGCGGGGCATAGCCGACCCGGTCGTTGCGCTCCACCACGATGCAGCGGATGCCCCGGCTGCCAAGCTCGATGGCCAGCGCCAATCCCGTCGGTCCGGCCCCCACGATCAGGACGGAGGTTTGCAGTTCGATCATTTCCCCTCCCCAGGGCGTGTTTCCCGAGGATGGATAGACGCGCCGTGGATTGCGGGAACGATGGCAAAAGCCGGCGAATGATGCCAAAACCGGTATCGGTTGCTGACAGGGAGGCAGGAATGAGGCTGACGCATCTTCGTCATTTCACCGCGGTTGCCGAACGCGGCAGCCTGCGCGCCGCCGCCCGTCAGCTGGGCATCGCCCAGCCCGCCCTGACGCGCAGCATCCAGGAGATGGAGCACGAACTGGGCGTCTCGCTGTTCGAGCGGCTGCCACGGGGCGTGGCGCTGACCCCGATGGGTCAGGCCTTCCTGCGCCGGGCGGCGGCGGTGCAGAACGAGCTGCGCCTGGCCACCGACGAGATCGCGCAGCTGCGCGGCAACATGACGGGCCAGGTCACCATCGAACTGTCATCGGCGGTGCAGATGGCCCTGCTGCCGCGCGTCATCGCCCCGTTCCGCCGGAAATTTCCCGATGTCTACCTGACCCTGCGCGAAGGTGCCTTTCCCACGGCGGAGGGGCCGCTGCTGGAAGGGGCCATCGATTTCTATGTCGGCCCCATGCCCGACATCCCGCAGGGCGGGGAGCTGGTGGCGGAGAAGCTGTTCGACAACACGCGGCTGGTCTATGGGCGCAAGGGGCACCCCAGGGCCGGTGCCCGGTTCTTGCACGAACTGGCCGATGCCGGCTGGATCCGCACGCAGGTGTCGGTGGACCCATCGTCGGAACTGACCAACATCTTCCAGCAGCACGGGCTGGCACCGCCCCGGGTGGAGATGACGGGGGCATCGACCATGGCGATCATCCTGGTCGTGGCCCATTCCGACCTGCTGACCATGCTGCCCAAGCAATGGATGGAGTTCGTGGCCACGCGTGAACTGCTCCAGCCCATCCCCATCGCGGAACTGCTGCCCGCCCCGCCCATCTGCATCGTCAACCGCGCCCGCCTGCCCCTGACCCCCGCCGCGCAGTTCCTGGCCGACCTGTTCCGGCGGGCGGCGGGATACCAGATGCGCGATGAAACGCGGGTCGCCGGCTTGTAGGCCGGCGATTGGGAATTGTAAAACAACAGTGTGATAACAAAACCGGTATCAATGGATTGATTTGCATATTCACCCGGCCGGAAAGCCGGATGCTATAGCCCTTCATACAAATTGCGGCGAACCGCACACCGCTTCGGCGGAACGAATGAAGGGGAGGAACCATGCGGAACAGGCATTTTCACGCCTGGCTGTTGGCTGGCATCGCGATGACGACGGCATCGGCGGTTGCGGCGGCCGATGCGCCCGATGATGCGGCGCCGGTGCTGGAGGAGATCATCGTCACGGCGCAGCGCCGGGCGCAGAACCTGCAGAATGTGCCGCTGGCCGTCACCACCGTATCGGGTGACGCCCTGGCCGACCGGAATATCGCCACCACGCAGGACCTGATGCAGATCGTGCCCAGCCTGCAGGTGGGGACCCAGACCGCCGGGGATGGCGGGGGATCGGCCACCTTCTTCCTGCGCGGCATGGGGCAGCAGCGGGCCGGCAACGGGTCGGAACCGGCCGTCGGTGTCTATGTCGATGATTTCTATTATCCCAGCCTGCAGGGCGACGTGTTCAACATCGTCAACCTGGCCAGTGTGGAGGTGCTGCGCGGGCCGCAGGGCACGCTGTTCGGACGCAACACGATCGGCGGCGCCATCCGGTACAACAGCCTGCAGCCGGTGCTGGGGGAGGTATCCGGGCACGTCACCGGCACCTATGGTTCCCATGACCGCACCGACCTTGTCGGCGCCGTCAATGTGCCGCTGGGTGAGGCGGCGGCCATGAGGGTCAGCGCCGGGCACCTGGAACGCGACGGCTATGTCCGGGTCCAGGCCGGCGGACCGGATGCGGGGGCGACCCAGACCGATCTGGTCAAGCTGCAGGTCAAGGTCCAGCCGTCCGATGAACTGACGGTCGATCTGTCCGGCATGTGGAACCGGTCCGACCTGGACGGCTTCGCCTACAACCTGCCGGGGCCGCTGACGCCCAAGCCGGGCCCGTCGCTGCCGTTCGTCTACAACACCGTCATCGCACCGGCCCGGAACCTGCCGCTCTACACCGACGCGCTGAAATCCACCTGCTTCTATTGCCAGCCGGGCAGCACCGACCCGGAATTCAGCACCACCGAGTACAAGAACGTCTTCGGCACCATCAGCTGGGAGGTGGCACCCTGGCTGTCGATCAAGTCGCTGACCGGGTGGCAGCATCTGGACAGTTCCGCCCAGATCGACCTGGACGGCACGCCGCTGCCCCTGATCGGCACCGGCATCCGCGAGCAGAGCTTCACCGCCTGGTCGCAGGAGCTGCAATTCAACGGCAGCGCGTTCGATGACCGGCTGAACTTCGTCTCCGGCCTCTATTATTACCACCAGGACAGCCCGGCCATCGTCCAGGCCTCCCCCGCCATCGTCCTGGCCGCACCGGGCTCGCTGGTCCCGGCGGAAGACCGCACGACCAAGACCTATGCCGGCTATATCGACCTGGATTACCGGCTGACGGATGCCCTGACCCTGCTGGGCGGCTTCCGCTACAGCGAGGACCACAAGAGCGACAGGGTACTGCTGCCGGCGGGCGACCTGGAATTCGACAAGACCTTTGCCAGCCGGACCTGGCGGGCGGGCGCGCGTTACCAGTGGACCCCCATTGTCATGAGCTATCTCACCGTCTCCACCGGCTATCGCGGCGGCGGTTTCAATCCCTATCAGGATGCGACCAAGGGAGTGGTGCCGTTCGAGCCGGAGAAGGCCACGAATTACGAGGCCGGCCTGCGCCTGCAGTTCCTGGACCGGCGGCTGACCCTGAACCCGACCGTCTTCTATGAGGATTGGGACAGGATCCAGGTGCAGACGGTGTTCTTTCCGCCGGGTTCGGCCGTCGGGGTGGTGGTCTTGCAGAATGCCGGCACGGCGGAGAGCAAGGGTTTCGAGCTGGAGGCGGACTATGCCGTCCTGCCCGGCCTGCACCTGACCGGCAACATGGCGATCCTGGACCTGCATTATACCGATATCGGCAACGCCACCGGCATCACCGTGGACAGCCCCTTGCAGCGCGCGCCGAAGCTGACCTGGTCGATCGGTGCCGCCTATACCCACGATCTGGGATCGGCCGGCGACCTGACCACCTCCGTCAATTTCAGCCACCAGGGGCGCCAGAACAGCACGCCCACCGACGCCGACACGCTGATCCTGCCGGCCTACCGGCTGCTGAACGGCCGGGTCGAATGGACCGATGCGTCCGGGCTTTATTCGATCGCCCTGTTCGCGACCAACCTGACGGATGAGAAGCATTATGTCGGCGGCGTGAACTACTACGCCAATGCCGGTGCCGCCCATTACGATCTGGGCCGCCCGCGGGAATTCGGCGTGACCATGCGGGTCAATTTCTGAGACCAGCCAGGTCCCTTTTTGCGCAAGATCAACCTTTGGAGAATGGCATGAGCAACCCGGCTGCGGAAATCTCTCCGGCCAATCGCAACGTGTTCGTCGATCACGATTATCCCGAACAGTCGGTGGACCTCGGCGAGGTCACGATGAGCTATGCGGTCGCCGGCTCCCCCGACAAGCCCGCCCTGCTGCTGATCCCCGGCCAGGGCCACTCCTGGTGGGCCTATGAGAAGGCCATGGCCATCCTGGAGAAGGATTTCCAGGTCTATGCCGTCAGCCTGCGCGGCCAGGGGCGCAGCACCTGGACCCCCCGGCGCTACACGCTGGACAATATGGGCAACGACCTGGTGCGGTTCATCTCCCTGGTCATCAAGCGGCCGGTGATCACCAGCGGCTGTTCGTCGGGTGGCGTGCTGTCCGCCTGGCTGTCCGCCTTCGCCCTGCCGGGCCAGTTGCGCGGCGCGTTGCTGGAGGACCCGCCGCTCTTCGCGTCGGAACTGACACCCTTGTACGGCCAGGGCATCCGCCAGGCCGCGGCCTTCTTCTTCGAACCGCATGCGAAATACCTGGGCGACCAGTGGAGCGTGGGCAACTGGGCCAAGGTGGTGGAGGCGATCCAGGCCGGCGCGCCGGGCCTGAAGCTGCCGCCCGAACCGCCGCAGCATGCCAAGGAATACGACCCGGAATGGGCCCGCTCCTTCGTGGAGGGCAATGTCGCCCGCAACTGCCCGCATGAACTGATGCTGGCCCAGGTCAAGGTGCCCGTGCTGCTGCCCCACCATGCCCGGATGGTCGACCCGAAAACCGGGCGTCTGATGGGGGCGCTGTCGGACATGCAGGCGGAAATGGTACGCGAGATCGTGACCAAGGCCGGCCAGCGCTACGATTATGCCTCCCTGCCCGACGCCGCCCACATCCTGCACATCACCAACCCGCCGCGTTTTGCCGACGTGCTGACCCAATGGGCGAAAACCTTGCCCTAACCCGCTCCCGCACGGCCAGGAACCCCCATGTCCACCAACAAGGTCATCATCACCTGCGCCATCACCGGCGGGGTGCATACGCCGACCATGTCGGCAGCCCTGCCGGTCACCCCGGCCGAGATCGCCCAGGCATCAATCGACGCGGCCCATGCCGGGGCGGCGATCATCCACCTGCATGCCCGCCGGCCCGAAAACGGCGCACCGACCGGCGATCCCGATGTGTTCGCGCAGTTCCTGCCCATCATCAAACAGGCCACCGACGCCGTCATCAACCTGACCACCGGCGGCAGCCCCGCCATGCGGGTGGCGGAACGGCTGGCGGCGGCGCGGCGCTTCCAGCCGGAAATGTGCTCGCTCAACATGGGCAGCATGAACTTCGCCTTCTTCCCCGCCGCGCGGCGGATCACGCAATGGAAGCATGATTGGGAGGAAGGCCATGTCACCGGCAGCGACGACAATGTCTTCCGCAACAGCTTCCGCGACATCGCCCATATCCTGGAAACCCTGGGCGGCGCCGGCGTGAAGTTCGAGCATGAATGCTACGATGTCGGCCATCTCTACAACCTGGCCCACTTCCTGGACCGGGGCCTGGTCCGGCCGCCCTTCTTCGTGCAGCTGGTCTTCGGCATCCTGGGCGGGATCGGGGCCGACCCCGACAATCTGCTGTTCATGAAGCAGACGGCCGACCGGCTGTTCGGCAAGGATACCTATCAATGGTCGGTGCTGGCCGCCGGGCGCCAGCAGATGCCCTTCGTCACCCAGGCGGCCCTGCTGGGCGGCAATGTCCGTGTGGGCCTGGAGGACAGCCTGTTCATCGAACGCGGCCGCCTGGCCGCCTCCAACGCCGAGCAGGTGGTGAAGATCCGGCGCATCCTGGCCGAACTGGGCCTGGAACCCGCCACACCGGCCGAAGCCCGCGCCATGCTGGGCCTGAAGGGTGGCGACCGGGTCGGGTTCTGACACGCCCCTTGAGGGGGAGTGCCGGATCATGGCCTATTGGGCCTCCTCCGTACGCAGGGCGATGTCGCCTGCAACGGGAATGTCGGTATCAAGGGCACCGGTCACCTGCGATGTCCGCCCTCGAACAGGTCGACCAGACGCGACAGGTCCGCACTGCCATCGGTGACCGCGCCATACAATTGCACGCATAAGGCCGCCAGCGGCATCCGGGCCCCGGCATCCGCCCCCAACGCCATGGCCAGCCGCAAATCCTTCGCCATCAGGTCGATGGCACCCAGGCGCGGTTCATGCATCCGCTGCGCCATACGGGGACCGAATATCTGCAAGGGTTTGCTGTCGGCAAAGCCGCCGGCCAGCGCTGTGGGCAGTTGCGCGACGTCGATCCCCGCCGCCCTGCCGGTTTCCATGGCTTCCGCCAGGATCATCATGGTGCAGGCGACGATCAACTGATTGCAGAGCTTCACCTTCTGGCCGGCTCCGGCGCCACCGACGATGGTCCGGCGGCTGGCAAGCGCGTCCAGCAGCGGCGCGGCGGCGGCGATGTCACCGGGTTCCCCGCCGACAAAGATGGTGAGCCCGCCGGTCACCGCCGCTTGCGGGCCACCGGACACCGGCGCATCCACCCAGCCGACATCGCGGGCCGCCGCTTCCGCCGCGCGGGCCGCAGCCTGGGCGGGATCGCCCGTCGACAGGTCGACGATCACCCGCCGCCCCTTCACCGGCGCGGCGAAAAGCTGGCCCGCCACGTCGGCGACGGCATCATGCGAGGTCAGGCACAGGCCGACGATGTCGCATTCCGCCAACACCGCGCCCGGGCCGGGCATCAGCCGGGCACCACGGGCGACAAGGCCCGCCGCCTTGTCCGGGCTGCGGTTCCAGATCGCGAGGTCGCCATACACGTCCAGCAGCCGGCCCGCCATGGGCGCGCCGATATCGCCCAGTCCGATGAAGCCGATCATGGGTCCAGCGCCTCCAGCGCAACGCCGGAATGGGTCACGGCCCCCAGATGGGCCGACCCGACGACAGCGGCGTATTTCTCCAGCGCCCCGCCGTGACGGGAACCGGAACGGGCCGGCACAAGGCCCCGGCGCGCATCCAGTCCCGCGTCCGTCAGAGCGACGGACAGATGGCCGGCACCCGGCCGCGCATCGATACTGACGATGTCGCCGTCGCGGATCAGGGCCAGCGGACCGCCCACCGCCGCCTCCGGACAGACATGCCCGATGCACAGGCCGCGCGTGGCGCCGGAGAAGCGGCCATCGGTGATCAGCGCCACCTTCTCCCCATTGCCCTGGCCATAGATCAGGGCGGTGATGCCCAGCATCTCCCGCATGCCGGGACCGCCCTTGGGCCCCTCATGGCGGATGATGATGACGTCGCCGGGCGCATAGGCCCCGGCCCGCACCGCCACCAGGCAATCCTCCTCGCAATCAAACACGCGGGCCGGCCCCTGGAATTCCAGCCGGCGCAATCCCGCCACCTTCAGGATGGCGCCGTCGGGCGCCAGATTGCCGCGCAGCATGGTCACACCACCGGTCGGCGCCAGGGGGTGGGCGGCATCGCGCACCACCTGCCCGTCGGGCGGGGCGGCATCCGCCAGCTCGTCGGCCAGCGACCGGCCGGTCACCGTCAGGCAGTCGCCATGCAGATAGCCGCCCTCCAGCAGGGCACGCAGGATGACGGGGGCGCCCCCCACCTCGAACACATCCCGCGCGAGATAGCGGCCACCCGGCTTCAGGTCGGCCAGCAGCGGGGTGCGGGCCAGCACCGCCGCCACATCCTCCATGGAAAAGCCGATGCCGGCCTCATGCGCGATGGCGGGCAGATGCAGGACGGAATTGGTCGACCCGCCCGTCGCCGCCACCAGGGCGGCGGCATTCTCCAGCGACTGTCGCGTCACCAGATCGCGCGGCAGCGGCCCGTTGCGCAGCACCGCCGCCATCAGCATCCGGCCGGCCCGCCGCGCCAGGGCGGCGCGGGCGGCATAGACGGCCGGCACCATGGACGATCCCAGCGGCGCCAAGCCCAGCGTCTCGCTGATCATGGCCATGGTGTTGGCTGTGTACTGGCCGGCACAGGCGCCGGCCGTGGGCACGCTGACCCGCGCCAGCCGGTCCAACTGGTCGGGCTGCGCGTCGGCGGCCAGCACCTTGCCGATCATCTCATACGTGTCGACGATGTTGACTTCGCGCCCATCCAGGCGGCCGGGCAAGGCGGCACCGCCATAGAGGAACACCGATGGCAGGTTGCAGCGGACCATGCCCATCATGATGCCGGGCATGTTCTTGTCGCAGCCGCCCAGGCCCAGCAGCCCGTCCCAGCGATGGGCCCGCGCCGTCGCCTCCACGCTGTCGGCGATCAGTTCGCGCGACAGCAGGGAGAAGCGCATGCCGGCATGGGCCACCGACAGCCCGTCGGACACCGACACGACCGGGCATTCATGCGGGGTGCCGCCGCCCGCCGAAATCCCGGTCTTGGCCTGCAGCGCCTGGTCGCGGATGGCCAGGTTGCAGGGGCTCATCTCCCCGCCGGTATGGACCACGCCGATATGCGGCTTGGCGATATCCTCGTCATCCTGGCCCAGGGCATAAAGGAAGGCGCGGGTGGTGGTGCGGACCACGCCTTCATAGATCTTGGCCGACCGCCATTGCCGGGTCATGCCGCCTCCCGCGCGCTGAAATCCGGGTAGCGGCCCAGGGTCAGCGTGACCATCGCGGCGAACAGCAGGCCCACCGCACACCAGTTCAGCCCGACCCCGAAACTGCCCAGCGTGTCATAGGAATGGCCCAGCAGGGCCGGCCCGCCGCCCGCCCCGATGGCGAAGACCCCGAACATCACGCCATACATCCGGCCATAGCTGCGCATGCCGATATAGCGGGCGACCAGGAAGGCCAGCAGGTCGTATTCAAGGCCCGCCGCCAGGCTCAGCATCAAGACGGCGGCCAGGGCCACGGGGAAACCGGCATCCGGCGATGACAGCAGGTGACAGCCGGCCGCGGCCGCCACCATCAGGATGGCGCCGACGACAGGCGCGAAGAACCGGTCGATCAGCCAGCCGCCGACCAGCCGCCCCGCCACCATGCCGACGCCGATCAGTGCGGTCAGCAGCACGACCTCCCCCTGGGTAAGGGCGAGCTTGGTCAGGATCTTCTCCATGTTGGGGATCGGCGCGCCATTGGCCACGGCGATCGGCCCGAACATGATGATCAGCGTCCAGAAACTGCGCGAGCGCAGCGCCTCCCCCACCGTCAGGCCCGTCTTGGGCGGCGTGGGGCGGGCCTCATCCGCCGCCACCGTCCCGCGCCCGCCGGGCAGGCCCCAGCTGGCCAGAGGGGCGGCGACCAGGATGGGCAGCGACCCGAGCACCAGCACCGCCACCTGCCATCCATATTCGGCCACCAGCAGGTTTGCCGCCGGCTTGATGATGATGGTCGACAGGCCCGAGCCTGCCAGGGCGATACCCAGCGCCGTGCCGCGGCGATGCACGAAGGTGGTGTTGATGGCATGGGTGAAGGAGATGACGGTGGCGCCGATGCCCAGCACGGCGATGGCCAGCCAGGTGGCATAATAACGCCCCAGCGAACCATCCCCCAGCGCCAGCGTCATGTAGCTGAAGCCCAGCAGCACCAGCGACACGGTGGCAATCCGCCTTGGGCCGAACCGGTCCAGCGCACTGCCGATGAACGGTCCCAGCAGCAGGACGACGACGGAGACCAGGAACAGCCCGCCCATGATCTGGCTGAATTCCCAGTTGAACTGCTTCTCGAAGATCGGCGCCAGGATGCCGATGGAAAAGAACGGCAGCGATGTCATGGAAAGACCGCTGCCGATCAAGGCTGCAAGCAATACACGCCAATTGCCGGTGAGTTCCCGGTTGGATCCGGAACCATTCGCGTTCATGGAACTGCCTTCCTGATTTTTATGGGATGGGTGGAGCCGCCGCCGGAGCGGCGGCCGGTTACCAGGTCTTGGACAATTGCACCGCGATCTGCCGGGGCGCGCCGGCGATGCCCGCCGGCACCAGGCCGTTGGCGCCCACGGTGATCAGATAGTGCTTGTTGGTGACGTTCTTGGCGACCAGTTGCACGCCCCACCCGCCCTCGTCGGTATTGAAGCCGGTGGACAGGTTCACCAGCCCATAGGGCGACTGGCTGGCGATCTTCGCGTTCGAGGCATCGAAATAGGCACGCGATTGCCAGAAATATTCACCCCGCACGAACACTCGCCCGGCATCGATATCGAAATCATACTGGGCGAAGGTGGTCAGTGCGGTGGAGGGGGCGGCGTTCAGGCGGTTGCCGCTGGCATTGAAGGAGAAGACCGGATCATCCTCGTCCCCCGCATTGAAGAAGCGCGGATCATCCTGCACGAATTCCACCAGCGCGTCGGGCACGCTGGAAACCGGGAAGGACCGGTACTTCGCCCGCAGCAGCGCCAGATTGCCGCCCACCATCAGGCCGGAGGTTGGCTTGGCCGTCACTTCCAGCTCCAGCCCCCTGACGCGGGCGGTGGCGGCGTTGGCGGTGTTGA
This sequence comes from Niveispirillum sp. KHB5.9, assembly GCF_048066115.1. NCBI lineage: Bacteria > Pseudomonadati > Pseudomonadota > Alphaproteobacteria > Rhodospirillales > Azospirillaceae > Niveispirillum > Niveispirillum sp. KHB5.9. Next base: position 939,735 of record NZ_JBLTYX010000001.1, read on the forward strand.
TGACGCCCGGCGCCACCAGCGACTGCACCTGCAGGCCCTTGTAATCATAGGTGAAGGCCGAGCTGTTGATGCGCAGGCGGCGGTTCAGGAACTCGCTCTTGATCCCCGCCTCGTACGCCCACAGCGCCTCCGGCCCATAGACGGCGGTGGGCGCGGTCAGGCCGCCGAAACTGGTGCCGCCGCTCTTGTAACCGCGCGTGGCCGAAGCATAGAGCATCACATCGTCGGTGACGCGGTAATCGGCACCGAACTTCGGCGTCCAGGCCTTGTAGGTATCGTCGGTGGAAAAGATGCGCGGGAAGCTGGGCACCGACTGGCCGATCAGCGGTCCGCCCAGGAAGCGGGCGGTGACCAGCTGGTCCAGTTCCTTCCTGTCGCTGGTATAGCGGATCCCGGCGGTCAGGCTCAGCTGGCCCAGCTTCAGATTGCCCTGGACGAAGGCGGCGCGCGATGTGGCGTGACTGTCGGGATCGGCCTGACGCACGGCGAAACCGGGCTCCGTGATCTGGTTCACGCTGACATCATGTTCCTTGAAATAATACAGCCCGGCGACAGCATCGAGTATATCGCTGTTATAGTTCAGGTTGAATTCCTGGCTGAACTGCTTGGCATTGTCCCGGCTGAAATAGACGATGGCGTTCAGTTCGGACCCATCGACATCGTTGGTGTAACGCTCGCGCCCATGGCGGTAGGCGGTCAGCGATTTCAGCGTGAAACCGTCGGTCAGGTCGATATTGGCTTCCTGCGAGATGCCGGAGAAGCGCTTGGTGCCGGCCTGCGGAATGTTCAGCGCCACCGCCCGGTAATTACCGATATTGGCATTGGCCAGCGGGGCGCCGGGGATCGGGGCCAGCGTATGCTGGAAGCCGCCGATATGTTCATCGACCTTGCTGTAATCGGCTCGCGTGATCAGTTCCACGCCCTCCACGGGCGTTAGGCGCAGTTGCCCGCGCAACCCGCCGCGGTTGGCGTTGCCGGTGCCATGCACGCCGGGCACCTTGTTGTCGAAATAGTCGTTGTGGCGGATATAGTTGCCGGTCAGACTGACCTGCACCTTGTCCTCCACGATGGGGCCGCTGACATAGGCCTGGGTCTGCAACAGGCCATGCGTGCCGCCCGTGACCTGCACCTTGGCCGCCAGCTCGTCACCGGGTTTGCGGGAGATGATGTTGATCGTGCCGCCCACGGCGTTGCGGCCATAGAGCGTGCCCTGCGGCCCGCGCAGCACCTCGATCCGCTCCACATCGATGAAATCGGTGAACAGGGCATAGGCGCGGGCCAGATAGACGCCGTCCACCTGCACCGTCACGTCGGGGTCGGAACCGTTGAACACATTGTTGGTGCCGATGCCGCGGATATAGATCTGCGGTGCGGTGGTGGTCTGCGTCACCGTCAGGCCGGGCGTAAGGGCCACCAGATCCTTGACATTGTTGGTCAGCGACGCGTTCAGCTGGTCGGCGGAAAACACGCTGAGCGCCAGCGGCGTCTTCTGCGCCACCGTCTGGCCCAGGCGCGTCGCGGTGACCACGATCTCCTCCAGCGCCAGATCGTCGGCCGCGTTCTGGGCCCATGAGGGCTGCGTCAGGGCCAGCAAAGATATCCCACTCAAGGCGAACCAAGTGCGCTTGTTCATGAAAACCCCCTGTTGTCAGACTGAACGGTCAGTCTGTTTTTCTGTTGATGCTGCTTGCTTGGGCATCGATGTGCGTGGGCTATGCCGCCGGCATCATCCCGCCATCGATGACGTAATCGCCGCCGGTGACCATCGACGCGCGGTTGGAAACCAGGAACAAGATCAGGTCGGCGACATCCGCCGGCATGGCCGGCCGTCCGATGGGAATGCCGCCGATCATCGCGCAGAACCTTTCGCGCGCCTGGGCGTAGGAAATGCCGTCGGCCTGGGCCATCGCGGTGATGAAGGCGACCGCCGGATCGCTTTCCACCAGCCCCGGCGACACCCGCACCACCCGCACGCCATGCGGCGCCACCTCGTTCGACAGGCCCTTGCTGTAATTGGACAGGGCCGCCTTGGCCGCGGCATAGGCGGGCGATCCCGGCAGCGGCTGGCGAGCCTGGGTGGAGGTGACATGGACCACCACGCCCGATCCTTGCGCCACCATCGCCGGCACCAGCCCGCGATCGATACGGACGGCAGGATAAAGGTTGGCCGCCAGATCCCGTTCCCAGGCCCCGTCATCGAACGACGCGAAGCCGCCGCGCGGGTTGGTCGATCCGCCCATGACATGGACGATGATATCGACCCCGCCCAGCACCCTCCCCGCTTCCGCGATCACGGCATCGCATCCCGCCGCCGTTGTCAGATCGGCGGCGATGAAGCCGATATCGCCACCCCAGCCTTCGGGGCGGGTGCGTGACGCAACCAGGACCCGGGCGCCGTTGCGGGCCAGCAGGCCGGCGGTTTCGGCGCCGATGCCGCGGGAGCCACCGGTGACCAGCGCCCTTTTGCCTTCCAGGCCGAGGTCGCGCATCACGGCTTCTCCAGCGCGGCGATGACGGCGATCTCCACGCACAGGCCCGGCAGCGCCAGTTGCGCACCGACCGTGGCACGGGCCGGCGCGGCCCCCTCGGGCAGCCAGGCGGCCCACACCGCGTTCATCTCGGGAAACCGGGCGATGTCGGTCAGCCAGATGCTGGCATTCAGCAGGGAGCGCTTGCTGCTACCGGCCTTTTTCAGGATCGCGTCGATCTTCGACAGGACGATGCGTGTCTGGTCGGCCAGGCTCGCCTCCGGGTTCTCCAATGCCACCTGGCCGGCGACATAGACGGTATCGCCATGGATGACGGCCATGCTCATCAGGCTATTGGTATCGATGCGGTGGATCGGCATTTCAGGCTCCTTTGTTGGCGTGATTTCACAAATCCAGCACCAGCACGGGCGTGGATGGGCGCGCGATGCAGATCAGTGCGGCCTCCTCCACCATCGCGGTGGCCTTGCCGTCGATGATCTTCGTCCGGCAGGTCTGGCAGGCGCCGGCGCGGCAGTCGAACGCGGCTTCCACGCCCGCCTGTTCGGCCAGTTCCAGCAGGCTCAGCTCGCTGTCGGCCGACCAGCGGGCGGCCTTGCCGCTGTGGGCGAAGCGCACGTCCGCGACCTCCAGGTCGGTTTCGACAGCGTCCGGGGCGGAGAAAAGTTCGAAATGGATGCGGTTGGCGTTGCCGCCGCGCGCCACCAGTTCCTGTTTCAGCGACTGGCAGAAATCCGCCGGGCCGCAGAGATAGAACTCCCCCTCGAACCAGGGCATCTTGACGATCTTGCCGTGCAGGTCGATCTGCTGACCGTCCATACGGTCAATGATCTGGTCGGCGGTGATGCGCGAGGGCGGGCAACCGGGCTCCCGGCTGAAGCAATAATGCACGGTGACGCCCGGCACCGACGCCGCCAGCCCGTCGATCTCGCCCCGCAACGCCGCCTCCTGCGCGGTGCGGGCACCATAGAAAAGCTGGGCCGGCGCCGGATTGCTGCGCGTGACATGGGCCCGCAGCATGGCATAGAGCGGGGTGATGCCGATCCCGGCGGCGACCAGGGCGATGGGACGGATGCTGCCCATGTCCAGCACGAAACTGCCGGCCGGGGCGCGTAGATCAACCGTGTCGCCGACCTTGGCCGCATGCAGGAAATTCGACCCCGGCCCCTGCTGGCGCTTGACGGTCAGGCGGTAGCTTTCGGGCGCCTCGACAAAGTCGGACAGGCTCCAGCTGCGCGTCACCGCTTCCGCACCCATGCGGACCGTGACGAACTGGCCGGGCACGGGCTGGGCGATCTTGCCACCATCGACGGGACGCAGGTGGAAGGAGCGGATTTCCGGCGCCTCCTCCTCCCGGATATCATCCAGGACGAACGGCCGCCACCCCCGCCAGCCCCCGCCCGCTGTCGCCGCGGCCCGTTCGGCCGCCTCCAGCTTCGCACCCAGCAGCAGCCGTGCCGTGGGGCTCAGCCCCGCGAAACCCAGCACCCGCCGCAACGGCTCCAGCGGCGGGATGTCGCGGTGATGGATGTAGCGGCACAGTTCGGCCAGCGTCGGCATCTCCGGATCGCTCCGGGTCCGGACCAGGGCATCGCCCTGCCGCACGCGGCCGGTGGCAATGATGCCCAGATAGGCACCCACCCGCTTGGACAGGGAGAAGCTTTGCAGGAAGGTCATCGGCTGGCTCACCCGCCAGGCCAGCTTGGCGCAGGCCGTGCGCGCGCCGGTGACGAACAGCCGGACCTCGTCACCCAGGGTGAATTCGTCGCCGACCCTGATCTCCTCCTCATCCAGACTGTCGAAGGTCAGGTTCTCGCCGAAAAACCCGTCGGGCCAGGCGTCGCGGTCGGTCTGCAGATGATCGGCCCAATACCGGTAGCCGGCATGGCTGAACGCGTAGAGCTTGTCGGGATGGACGGCGCGTTCATCGCCCACCGCCCCATTCTCATCGATGATCCAGGGGCCGGTGATGGGCGTCTTGACGTGACCGGTCGGGACAGGCTGCCCGCCGATATCGAACGTCCTGACCTTGCCGGCGGAGAAGTTCAGCAGCTTCATGGGCGTTCTCCCGGAACGGGCCTTCGTTCAGCTGTCTTTCCCGATGGAGCCGACCTGGTGCATGTCGTAGATCTGCCAGTGGCTGCCATTGTGGCGCCAGGCGCTGACATAGAGGACGGTATTGCCGCTGACATAGCCGCCCAGCTGCTCCCCCGTCGGCATGCCCTCCCCGATCTCAGCACCCGCCGCGAAGGCCTCGCGCAGATAGCGCACGACGCTGCGCACCTGGACGATGTCGCCGAAACGGTAGGGATCGACATGGATCCAGGTCGCCTCCATCTCGTCGATGGCATTGTCCAGAGCGATCAGCCGATCCTTGTCCAGCGACAGCGACGGCAGGGGGTGCGAGCTGCCGCGGAAATCATCGGCGATATGGCGCGCGTACCAGCCCTGGTCCTTGGTCTGGATGGCGATGGTCCAGCTGTCCAGCAGCGCCTGGAACGTGTCCTTCAGGTTCTCTTCGGCCATGTCGTCTGTTCCTTGATGTTCAGCCGCGCGCGAAGATGGAGCGCGGGATCGCCAGCGAGGCGAGTGCATAGGGGGGATTGACCATCACGCTGAGCCGCAGGTCGCCGGCGACGCTGATGGCGCAATAGGCCTGCTCGGGCGTCAGGTCGTAATCCTTGGCCAGGATGCGGATCATCTCGCGGGTGGCATTGCGCGCGGCCAGGGTGGCGTCGTTGACATGCACCGCCCCGTCGCCGGCCACCGACCGGCCGGTGGTGGCGAAATAACCTTGAATCTCATCCTGGGCATGCAGGTGCGGCGCCAGATAGGATGGCGCGGTCTGCCCCCGGTCGCGCGCCGCCCCCTTCAGCAATTCGAAGCGCGCGGTCAGGGTCGCGGCGATCTCGATGGCGGTGCCGCAGCTTTCCCCGTCACCCTGCGCGTAATGCCCGTCACCGGTGGAGAACAGGGCACCCGGCACATCGACCGGCAGATAGAGCGTCGATCCGGCCGAAAGCTGGCGGATATCGATATTGCCGCCCGTATCCTGCGGCGCGATGGTTCGCCAGCCCTCGGCCGCCACCGCCGCCAGCGACGGCACCGCCTCGTTGGCCAGGGGGGAGAAGACCATCGCCCCGTTGCGGGCGGCACGGGCTTCCGCCTGGTTGACGCGGCGCAAACGCTCCAGCGACGGGGCCAGCCCCATCACCCCCATGAAGGGCGCGCCCTTGATGCGGATACCGGGCAGCTGGGGCGAGGTGGCGTAGCCGTCCTCACACTGCCAATGCACCAGGAACGGCCCGGTGACATCCTCGGGCAGCAGGCCCAGGCCGGGCAGGATGGCGCTGAACCCGTAGGATGCGGGCACCACCTTCTCCACATGGATGGCCAGCAGGTCGCCGGGCACGGCGCCCTCGACATGGATCGGGCCGGTCAGCGTGTGGCACCGGTCCATGCTGAGGTCGGCCAGATCGCCGTTGACCATGCCGGGGCGAATCTGGCCATCGGCGCAGTCGCGCGCCTGGATTTCCACACTATCGCCACTGGCGATGCGCAGCGCGGGCGCGATATCCGGATGCCAGCGATTATGCGAACAGCGCGGATCGCCGCAGATGGAGCGGGCATGATCGACCCGCAGGCAATGCGTCGCCATCGGTCCGGTTCCTTTCAGCGCATGGGGGAGAAGCTGGCGGGCAGCAGCAGCTTGCTTTCCTGGGTGACGATGATCGGCGTCACCGCCGCCACGAATTCCAGCCATTGCGGGTCGGCGAACAGGCGGGTACGGCATTCCAGCCGCTGTTCGAAACTGTCATAGCCCCACAGATGCACCACCTGGTTCAGCACCCCGATCTCGGTGGTGAAATAACCCAGCATGCGCGGCAGGATGCGCAGCTGCGTCTCCTTGCCCAGCCGCTCATATTCCCTGAGCCAGATCGACGCGCCGCCGACCTGCAACGTGTAGGTTCGTTGTTCGACCAGCATGTCATTCTCCCTGGCGGGCATGCCGCGCGCCGTCGGTCAGCATCCAGCGGCTGAAGCGGGCATATTCGCGGGCAAATTCCTGGGCATCACGGGCCTGCTCCACGGCATGGGCCAGGGCATGCACGTGGCGGTAATGCGGCATGCGGTTGCCCTCATAGGCCTTCAGCGCATCCGCCACCCTGTCGTGGGCGCGCAGGCGGTCGATCAGCACCCGCACATCCTCCACCCCCAGCGTCCCGCCGGCGGAAATGTGCGGCGACAGCCCATGCGCGGCATCGCCGATCAGGGTGACACGGGCGCCACTCCAGCGCGGCAGTTCCGGCACATACATGATCTGGTTGTGCAGGATCTGGCTGTCCGGCGTGCGCTCGATCAGCCGGTTCAGCGGGTCGCCCCAGCCATTGTCGTTCATGAACGAAGCACGGCGCAGCGCCTCCCGCTTGTGCGTGTCCACGGGGGCCGCACTGTCGAACTGGTTGACCATCCAGACCGTCTTGCCGCCATAGGTCGGCGTGTAGCCGCCGCGGGTGCGGTGATGGCCCACGGTCAGGACGCTGCCTTCGGCCGGCTCGTCACCCGTCTCCACGATGCCGCGCCAGACATGATGGCCGACATGGTCGCGGGCGGGATATCCCGGCACCAGCTGCTCACGCACCATCGAATAGACGCCGTCGGCCCCGATCAGCAGGTCGGCCCGATCCGTACGGCCATCGCCGAACCGCACGGTGACCCCGTCCGCATCCTCCTCGAAACCGATGACGCGGGCATCCAGGGCGATGTTGTCGGCACCGATGGCATCGGCCAGGGTGCGGTTCAGTTCCGGGCGCGGCACCAGCAGGAAACGATGCTCGGCCGGCCCGTAACCGGGGGCGCGGAAACGGTTGCCCGACGCGTCATAGAACCAGGTCTCGATGGGCGCGCCGATCGACCGGACGGCGTCACCGACGCCGAATTCGGCGAACACATCCAGCGCGTTTTCCCAAAGCCCGATGGCGGCACCGGCGGCGCGGATCTCCGTCGCCTGCTCACAGACGACCACATCGGCACCCATGGATTTGAGCGCCAGACCGGTCGTCAATCCCACGATTCCGCCGCCTGCGATGATGGCCCGCATGTCGTTCTCCCCGATTTTTCTGTGCTCGGGAAAGAAGTTACGAGTATTTGCTCACAGTTCCTACTCGCATGGGATCGCCCATCTTTTGCCGGCTAAACCATTCCATTTGCTGTGAATTTCGGCAGTGCTGATGGCCATCCGTGCCGGTTGCTCACAATGCGGCGGGCACAGCGCTTGACCAGCCTCCCCGATCACGAATACGAGTGAAAGCTCACGAACAGCGAACGTCCGCCCACATGCCGCCCAAGAAGCCCCTGAGTGCCCGCAAGCAGCCCTCGCAGCGCCGGTCCTCGGCCACCGTCGATGTGATTTTGGAGGCCGCGGCCCGGATTTTGGAAATGGGCGGTCTCCCCGCCTACAACACCAACGACATCGCGACGGTCGCGGGCGTCAGCATCGGATCGCTCTACCAGTATTTTCCCAACAAGGAGGCGATCACCAGTGCGCTGATCCTGCGCGACATGCAGGCGCTGCTGGCGGCGACGGCAACGCTTGCCAGTATGCCGCCCGGTCCGGCACGGGTGACGGCACTGATCGCCATCGCCGCCAGCCATCAGCTGCAGCGCCCTTCCCTGGCCCGTATCCTGGACCGGGAGGAGGAACGGTTGCCGATGGAGGGCGAGCTGGCCGATGTGCGCGACAAGCTGATGAAAGTGGTGCGTTTCTGCATGACATCCATGCCATCACCGGGCCCGCACACGGCGGAGGATGTTGTGGCCATCATCAAAAGCCTGGTCGATGCCGCATCCAGGCGGAATGAGCGGGATCAGGCCGCCTTGGTCGGGCGGGTGAACAGGGCAGTGTTCGGGTATCTGGGTACGGTGGGAGGGTTGGGCGCCTAGGGTCTGGGCTGTGAGGGTTACAGCAAACTCTACCGTCACCCCGGCGAAGGCCGGGGCCCAAGTGACAAGCGCTTCGCTCTACGATATGGGCCCCGGCCTTCGCCGGGGTGACGGTAGTGAGAGTGGCAACGATGGTGCCCAGAGGGTTGGCCAGGAAAGCAGATGCCTCAAACCGCGTTCATCGTCAGCAAATCATAGGTGGCGACCAGTTCGCCCGCCTGGTTGGTGACGGCCACGTTCCAGCGCACTTCCCCCATCTCCGGGGTCTTGGCGGTCTTCTCCTTCGCCGTCAGGGCCGCCTGGATGCTGTCGCCAGGCTTCACCGGCTTGATGAAGCGCAGGCCTTCCAGCCCGTAATTGGCCAGCACCGGGCCGGGGGCGGGATCGACGAACAGGCCGGCGGCAAAGGACAGGATCAGATAGCCATGGGCCACGCGCCCGCCGAAGATCGGGCTGGCCCTGGCCGCCTCCTCATCCATATGGGCATAGAAGGTGTCACCGGTGAAGTGGGCGAAATGCTCGATATCCTCCAGCGTGATGGTGCGGGCCGCCGTCACCTTGGTATAGCCGATGGAAAGTTCGCCAAAGCGCAGGCGGAAGGGATGCACCTCCCCCTCTTGCCGGCTGGCCCCAGTCAGCCAAGTGCCGGTGACGACCGACAGCATGTCGGGGGAGCCCTGCAGGGCCGTGCGCTGCATGTAATGCTTCACGCCGCGGATGCCGCCCATCTCCTCCCCGCCGCCGGCACGGCCGGGGCCACCATGCACCAGCACCGGCAGGGGCGAGCCATGGCCAGTGCTTTCCCTGGCGCAATCGCGGTTCAGGATATGGATGCGGCCATGGAACGACCCCAGACCGAGCAGCAGCTCCGTCGCCACGGAAGGATCATGGGTGACGATGGACAGGGCCAGCGACCCCTTGCCGCGATTGGCCAGGGCCGCCGCATGCGCCAGGTCGCGATAGGGCATCAGCGTCGCCACTGGCCCGAACGCCTCCACCTCATGCAGCAGTTCCGCCTTGTCCGGATCGTCGGTGCGCAACAGCACGGGCGCGATGAAGGCGCCGCGTTCATCGGCTCCCGCAACCGGCCCGCCATCGCCATGGACGATGCGTGCCTCCTGCGACAGCAGTGCGATCTTCGCCCGCACATCGGCCAGTTGCGTCGTGCCGACCAGGGCACCCATCGTCACACTCTCGCTCGCCGGATCGCCCACCACCACCTTGGACAGGGCGGTTTTCAGTGCCGCCTGCACCTCATCGATCAGCGACGCGGGCACCAGGGCGCGGCGGATGGCGGTGCATTTCTGCCCGGCCTTCACCGTCATCTCCCGCACAACCTCCTTCACGAACAGCGCGAATTCCGGGCTGTCCGGGGTGGCATCGGGGCCCAGGATGGCGGCGTTCAAACTGTCGCGCTCCGCCACGAAACGCACGCCCTCGCGTGCGATGGCGGGATGGTTCTGCAATTTGGCGGCGGTCTGGGCCGACCCGGTGAAGGACACCACGTCCTGGCCGGTCAGATGCTCGAACAGGTCGCCCGTGGCGCCCACGATCAGTTGCAGGGCGCCGGGCGGCAGCAGGCCCGTATCGATCATGATGCGGAACGCCGCCTTGGTAACGTACGCCGTGGCCGTACCCGGCTTCACGATGGCCGGCACGCCGGCCAGCAGCGTCGGCGCCAGCTTTTCCAGCATGCCCCAGACGGGGAAGTTGAAGGCGTTGATATGCACGGCCGCGCCCTGCAACGGCGTATAGACATGCTGGCCGATGAAGCCACCACGCTTGGACAGCACCTCCGTATCGCCATCGATCAGCAGGCGGGCATTGGGCAGCTCCCGCCGCCCCTTGGAGGCATAGGCGAACAGCGTGCCGGCCCCGCCCTCGATATCGATCCAGTTGTCGGTGCGCGTGGCGCCGGTATGGACGGCCAGCGCGTACAGTTCCTCCTTGCGGGCCGTGATGGCCTCGGCCAGCCCCTTCAACAGACGGGCGCGCTCATGGAAGGTCATGGCGCGCAGGGCCGGGCCGCCGACCACACGCGCATGGCGCAACATGGCGGCGAAGTCCAGCCCCTGGCTGCTGGTTTCTGCCACGATGCTCCCGTCCAGGGCGGACGGGATGGCCACCAGCCCGGTATCGGCCTGCACCCACCGGTCCAACGCGTAATTGTTCAAAATCGGCATATTTCAATCCTCCCAGATACTTATCGTCCCGTGAAACGCGGCTGGCGCTTCTCCAGGAAGGCGGCCACGCCCTCCCGGTAATCGTCGGTACGGCCCAGCGCCCGCTGGTGGTCGCGTTCGGCATCCAACTGCTGGTCCAGGGGCACGGACCAGCCGGCGCGGATCGCCTGTTTGATGCGGGCCAGCCCTTGCGTGGGGGCCTGGGCCATGCGGGCCGCCAGTACATCAACCGTGGCCGTCAGGTCGGCATCGTCGGCCACGTCCCAGATCAGGCCCCACTCCCTGGCCTGTTCGGCCGGCAGCGGCATGCCCGTCAGCGCCAGGCCCAGGGCGCGGGCGTGACCGACATGGCGCGGCAGGGTCCAGGTGCCGCCACTGTCGGGCACCAGGCCGATATTGGCGAAGGGCTGGATGAACTTGGCCGACCGCGCCGCGATGACGATGTCGCAGGCCAGGGCCACATTGGCCCCCGCCCCGGCGGCAACACCATTGACGGCGCAGATCACCGGCAGCGGCAGCGCCGTCAGGCGGCGGACCAGGGGGTTGTAGCGGTTCTCCAGCGACAGTCCCAGATCCACACCATCGCCCCCCGGCGACACGGCGCGATCCGACAGGTCCTGGCCGGCGCAGAAGCCGCGCCCCGCCCCGGTCAGCACCAGCACGCGGGCCGCTCCCGGCTTCTCCACCTCGGTCAGCGCCTCGGCCACTTCCGCATGCATCTGCACCGTGAAGCTGTTCAGCCGGTCGGGGCGGTTCAGCGTCAGCCGTGCCACGCCGTCTTGGACATCGAACAGGATGGTCTCGAACATGGGCATGGCCCTCCACTGGCGACGGTCGTCCCGTCGGAATAATTAATAGAATGACTGGTCGGTCTATTATTGACAAGCCCTAATTCCCCGGCTTAGCTATCCCCCATGCGAACCATTCCAGGAACAGAGGCGCCCGTGGGCGTCGTCGGTGCCGGTGCCATGGGTGCCGGCATCGCAGAGGTCGCGGCGGCCGCCGGCCACCGCGTGGTGGTGCTTGACGTCGGTGCGGCGGCGCTGGACAGGGGGCGCAGCATTGTCGATGCCTCGCTGGCCGGCCGGGTGAAACGCGGCGCGCTGGCACAAACGGATGCGGACGCCATCCGCGCCCGCCTGTCCTTCACTGAAGACATCACCGACCTCGGCCCCTGCGCCCTGGTGGTGGAGGCGATCGTGGAACAGACGGCGGCCAAGGCCAGCCTGTTCGCCCGGCTGGAGCGCGTGCTGGCGCCGGATGCCATCATCGCGTCCAACACGTCATCCCTGCCCATCTCCGGCCTGGCCACCAGCCTGAAACGGCCGGAACGGTTCGTGGGCCTGCATTTCTTCAACCCCGCCCCGGTGATGAAGCTGGTGGAGGTGGTGACCATCCGCGACAACCCGGCCGGTCTCGCCCCGATGCTGGTCGATCTGATGCGCCGCTGGGGCAAGGTACCGGTGCTGGCCGCCGATGTGCCGGGCTTCATCGTCAACCGCGTGGCAAGGCCCTATTATGCCGAGGGGTTCCTGGCCCTGGGTGAGGGGCTGGACGCCGCCTCCATCGACCATGCGCTGAAGGCAGCCGGCGGTTTCCGCATGGGGCCGCTGGAACTGGCCGACCTGATCGGCCATGACGTCAATTACGCCGTCGCCAGTTCCGTTTACGGCGCCTATGCCGGCAGGACCCGCTTCCGCCCGCAGGCCGCACAGAAGGCGCTGGTCGAGGCCGGCCATCTGGGCCGCAAGACCGGCCGGGGGGTGTTCGTGACCGGGGAAAAGCCGGTCGTGCCTTTGGAACCGTCCGCCGCCGCCCCTGCCCGCGTGTGCTTTGGCGAGGGGCTGGTATCGCTGTGTGCGAACGCGGCGGGTGACGCCACCCTGTCCGCCAATGCCATCCTGATCGACGGCATCCTGCTGCGCCTGGGTGATGGCCGCACGGCCGCTTCACTGGCGGCGGAGGATGGCCGGACCCGGATCATGCTGGACATGGCGCGCGACTTCACCACGGCTCCGACCCTGGTGGCCAGCCTGGCCGACCCGCAGGATCGGGCGGCGCGCGCCGCTTTCGCCGGCTTCGCCCAATCCCTGGGCAAGGGCGCCCTGCTGCTGCCCGACCGGCCGGGCGGGCTGGTCCTGCGCACCCTGGCGCAGCTGGCCAATTGCGCCGCCGATGCCGCCCATGAAAGGGTCGCCGACGCCGCCGGCATCGACGCCGCCATGATCCACGGCGCCAACCATCCGCAGGGCCCCCTGGCCTGGGTAGCGCAAGCCGGCGCGGCCCATGTCCGTAAGGTCTTGCGGAACCTGGCCGAGGCCACCGGCGACGCCCTGTACCTGCCCAGCGACGGTTTCAATTTTGCCGACGAAGACGGAGAGAAATGACCATGGCCGACGCCTTCATCTGTGACGGCTTGCGCACGCCCATCGGCCGCTATGCCGGGGTGTTGTCGCCCGTGCGCGCCGACGATCTGGCCGCCATTCCCATCAAGGCCTTGCTGGAACGGCTTCCCGCCCTGGCCAGCGCCCGGTTCGACGACGTGATCCTGGGCTGCGCCAACCAGGCCGGGGAGGATAACCGCAACGTGGCCCGCATGGCGGCACTGCTGGCCGGGCTGGGGGCGCAGGCGCCGGGCACCACAATCAACCGCCTCTGCGGTTCCGGGCTGGACGCCGTGGGCATGGCCGCCCGCGCCATCAAGGCCGGGGAGGCCCATTTGATCCTGGCCGGCGGGGTGGAGGGCATGAGCCGCGCCCCCTTCGTCCAGGGCAAGGCCGAGAGCGCCTTTTCGCGCGAGGCGCGGATCTTCGACACCACCATCGGCTGGCGCTTCGTCAACCCGCTTATGCACAAGGGTTTCGGCACTGACAGCATGCCGGAGACGGCGGAGAATGTGGCCGATGATTTCGCCATCTCGCGTGCCGATCAGGACGCCTTTGCGGTCCGTAGTCAGGCCCGCGCGGCGGCGGCCCAGGCCAATGGCCGTCTGGCCGCCGAGATCACGCCCGTCACGATCGCCCAGCGCAAGGGGGCACCCCTGGTGGTGGACAAGGATGAACATCCCCGCGCCACCAGCCTGGAGACGCTGGCTGGGCTGAAACCCATCGTGCGGCCCGGCGGCACGGTGACAGCCGGCAACGCGTCGGGCGTCAATGACGGGGCGGCGGCCGTGATCGTCGCCTCCGCGGCGGCCGTCGAACGGTACGGGCTGATCCCCCGCGCCCGCGTGCTGGGCATGGCCACGGCCGGCGTGCCGCCGCGCATCATGGGCATCGGCCCGGCACCGGCCACGCTGATCCTGCTGGAACGGCTGGGCCTGTCCATTGCCGACATCGACGTGGTGGAGTTGAACGAGGCGTTCGCGGCGCAGGGGCTGGCCGTGCTGCGCCAGTTGGGCCTGTCCGACGATGCGCCCCACGTGAACCCCAATGGCGGCGCCATCGCGCTGGGTCATCCGCTGGGCATGTCGGGCACGCGGCTGGTGATCACGGCGACGGAGGAGCTGCTGCGCCGGGGCGCACGCCGTGCGCTGTGCACCATGTGCATCGGGGTCGGACAGGGCATCGCCCTGGCTTTGGAACGGGTGTGACCATCCAATTTTGCTTCGCATAATTAATTGACCGTCTGGTCGGTCTATTATAATCTACCCAAACGAACCAGGAAGAGGTCCCGATGTATACGACCGAGTTCCAGAAGCAGGCCGCCGTGACCAGCGTCGAACCGGCCGATCTGCTGGCCGCGTTCGAGGCGCGGGTGGCGGATGACGCGTTCATCGAGCCCAAGGACTGGATGCCCGAGGCTTATCGCCGGACCCTGATCCGCCAGATGTCGCAGCATGCGCATTCCGAAGTGGTGGGCATGCTGCCGGAGGGCAACTGGATCACCCGCGCCCCCTCGCTGCGGCGCAAGGCCGTGCTGCTGGCCAAGGTGCAGGATGAGGGCGGGCACGCGCTCTATCTCTATTCCGCGACGGAAACGCTGGGGGCCGCGCGCGACGACCTGATAGACGCGCTGCATACCGGCCGGGCCAAATATTCCACCATCTTCAACTATCCGACCCTGACCTGGGCCGATATCGGTGCCATCGGCTGGCTGGTGGATGGGGCGGCGATCATGAACCAGGTGCCCTTGCAGCGCACTTCATACGGCCCCTATGCCCGCGCCATGGTGCGCATCTGCAAGGAAGAGAGCTTCCACCAGCGCCAGGGCTACGAGATCATGATGGCGCTGGCCGCCGGTACGGCCGCGCAGAAACGCATGGCCCAGGACGCGCTGAACCGCTGGTGGTGGCCGTCGCTGATGATGTTCGGCCCGCCCGACGACAATTCACCCAATTCGGCCCAGTCCATGCGCTGGCGCATCAAGCGCGACACCAACGACCAGCTGCGCCAGAAATTCTTCGATATCACGGTTCCGCAAGCCGAAGCGATCGGCCTGTCCGTCCCCGACCCCGACGTGAAATGGAACGAAGCGCGCGGCCAGTACGATTTCG
Organism: Niveispirillum sp. KHB5.9; assembly: GCF_048066115.1. Taxonomy (NCBI): domain Bacteria; kingdom Pseudomonadati; phylum Pseudomonadota; class Alphaproteobacteria; order Rhodospirillales; family Azospirillaceae; genus Niveispirillum; species Niveispirillum sp. KHB5.9. The sequence continues at coordinate 954,842 of NZ_JBLTYX010000001.1, forward strand.
GCCCCGTCGACTGGGAGGAATTCTATGCCGTGGTGCGCGGCGAAGGCCCGGCGGCGCGCGAGCGCCTGATGGCCCGCCGCAAGGCCTGGGACGATGGCGCTTGGGTCCGCGATGCCGCCACCGCCCATGCCAGGAAGCAGCGGGACAGACAGGCGGCGTGATCGCAGGTCAGAACTTATGACCGTGGTTGTTACAGGCCGGCGACCGCCGGCCCGGCGCCCATGCGCCGTGAGCCAAGCCGCCGGATGGCGGCGCCCGGCGCTTGAGGGAACAAAAAAGGAATAAACCATGTCCCAGCAATGGCCCCTGTGGGAAGTATTCATCCGGTCGAAGAACGGCCTGTCGCACCGGCATGTCGGCTCCGTCCACGCCGCCGACCCGGACATGGCCATCCGCCATGCCCGCGATACCTATACAAGGCGGATGGAGGGGGTGAGCCTGTGGGTGGTGCCGTCGGCCGCCATCACCGCGTCCGACCCGGCCCAGTCCGGCCCGCTGTTCGACCCGGCCGCCGACAAGGTCTATCGCCACCCGACCTTCTATCAGGTGCCCGACCACATCAAGCATATCTGAGGGCCGCCCCCATGTCCGACACAGCCTATTTCGACTATCTCCTGCGCCTGGGCGATGACAGCCTGGTGCTGGGCCAGCGGCTTGGCGAATGGTGCGGGCACGCGCCGACGCTGGAGATCGACCTGTCGCTGGCCAATATCGCGCTGGACCTGATCGGGCAGGCGACATATCTGCTGGGCCATGCCGGCGCGGTGGAGAAGGCCGGCCGCGACGCCGACAATCTCGCCTTCCATCGCGACGCGCTGGATTTCCGCAACTGCCTGCTGGTCGAACAGCCCAATGGCGATTTCGCCCAGACCATCGCGCGGCAGTTCCTGTTCTCCACATACCAGCGCCTGCTGCTGGAAAAGCTGGCCGCCTCACCCGATACGCAGCTGGCCGCCATCGCCGCCAAGGCGGTGAAGGAGGTCGCATATCATGCCGACCTGGCCGCCGGCTGGGTGGTGCGTCTGGGTGACGGGACGGAGGAGAGCCGGTGCCGCATGATCGAGGGGCTGGAATGGATGGCCCGCTTCAAAGATGAGCTGTTCGTGATGGACGCGCTGGAAATCGGCCTGTCGGCACGCGGCATCGCGGTGGACAAGGCGGCATTGCGCCCCGCCTTCGATGCCGCCATCGCCACGACCCTGGCCGAGGCCACGCTGCCGCCGCTCCCGGCCCACCGTCCCGTCCTGGGCGGGCGCACCGGTCATCACAGCGAGCATCTGGGCCATCTGCTGGCACCCATGCAATATCTCCAGCGGGCCTATCCCGACGCGGTCTGGTGATGCCATGAAGGGCCCCGTTGACGCTGCCCGCGTGATGGAAGTGCTGTCCACGGTGCCCGACCCGGAGATCCCGGCCGTGTCCATCGTCGATCTGGGCATCGTGCGCGGGGTGGATGCGGGTCGTGCCGCCGTGCTGCTGACCCCCACCTACACGGGCTGCCCCGCCACGCTGGCCATCGAGATGGCGGTGCGGCGCACCCTGGCCGACCATGGGCTGGGCCATCTGGATGTCGAGACCGTGCTGTCGCCGCCCTGGACCACCGACTGGATCAGTGCCGATGGGCGGGAAAAGCTGCGGGCCTATGGCATCGCGCCGCCGCCACCCGGTGCCGCATCCGCCAGCCTGCGCGGTGGGGCCCTGCCCACCCAATGCCCGCGCTGCGGGTCCACGCGCACGGATGAGATCAGCCGCTTCGGGTCCACCCCCTGCAAGGCGCTGTGGCGCTGCCAGGACTGTCTGGAACCGTTCGACCGTTTCAAATGCCATTGAAGGACAATCAACCCATGTCCACCGGCTTCCACCCCCTGACCATCGCCGAAATCCGCCGGGAAACCGCCGATGCCATCTCCATCCGCTTCGACGTGCCCGACGCGCTGAAGCCGGTCTTCGCCTTCAAGCCGGGCCAGCATTTGACGCTGCGCGCCGACCTGGACGGGCAGGATGTGCGCCGCAACTATTCCCTCTGCGTCGCCCCGCAGGAAGGCGAGTTGCGGGTGGCCATCAAGCGTGTGGCCGGCGGCCTGTTCTCCAGCTTCGCCAACCAGGGGCTGGCGCCCGGCATGGTGATGCAGGTGATGGCGCCGCATGGTGCCTTCACCTGGGCCTTTGATGCCGATGCTTCCAACCATTATGTCGGTTTCGCCGGCGGGTCGGGCATCACGCCCGTGCTGTCGCTGCTGAAATCCGCCCTGCTGGCCGAACCCAACAGCCGCTTCACCCTGCTCTATGGCAACCGCGACAGCGCCTCCATCATCTTCCTGGAGGAACTGGCGGCACTGAAGGACCGGTTCATGCAACGCCTCTCCATCCTGCATTTCCTGGAGGATGAAGAAGAGGAGGTGGCGCTGTTCAACGGCCGCCTGGACCGGGCCAAATGCGCGGAGCTGCTGGAACGACGGGTCATCCCGGCCGCCGACATCGCCGCCTTCTTCATCTGCGGCCCCGGCCCGATGATGGATGCGGTGGAACACAGCCTGCTGGAGAGCGGCGTGGCGCGGGACAAGGTGCTGCTGGAACGCTTCACCATCGACCGGCCCGACGCGGCACAGGCCGCGGCATCGGCCGCGCGGGCGGAAGCGGCGGCAGGCGCCAAGGTGGTGCTGGTCCTGGACGGACGGCGCCGGTCGATCAGCTTCGATCCCGCCCTGGGCAATATCCTGGAGAATGCGCGGGCCGCCGGCCTGCCCGCCCCCTATGCCTGCAAGGCCGGGGTCTGCGCCACCTGCCGGGCCAAACTGGTCAGCGGCACGGTGGAGATGGGGGCCAATTACGGGCTGACGGCGGCGGAGGTGGCGGCCGGCTATATCCTGACCTGCCAGTCGGTGCCGGTGGGGACGGATGTGGTGGTGGATTATGACGGCTAAGTCCCCCCACCTGCTGATCGAAACACCGTCGGACGGCGTGCGCCTGCTGCGCCTGAACCGGCCCGACCGGCGCAATGCCCTGGCCACGCCGCTGCTGTCGGCCATCGCCAGGGCATTGGACGCCGCCACCGGCGATCCCGGCATCCGCGTGGTGGTGATCACCGGCGATGCCAAGGTGTTCGCCGCCGGGGCGGATATCCGCGAACTGGCGGCCTCCACCCCCGACGATCCACCGCACGGCCCCCGTCAGGCGGCGTGGGAGACCATCCGCGACTTTCCCAAGCCGCTGGTCGCCGCCGTGGAGGGCTGGTGCCTGGGGGCCGGGTGCGAGTTGCTGATGTGCTGCGACCTGTCGGTGGCCGGGGCGGGTGCCACGTTCGGGCAGCCGGAAAGCAGCCTGGGCATCATGCCCGGTGCCGGCGGCACCGCCACCCTGCCCCGCCTGGTGGGCCGTACCCTGGCCATGCGCATGGTTTTGACGGGGGAAGCCATCGACGCCGGACACGCCGTCGCCGCCGGGCTGGTGGGGGAGATGGTACAAGCCGGTCAGGCGCTGGACCGTGCCCTGGAGCTGGCGAACATGATCGCCGGCCGCGCCCCCCTGGCCCTGACGGCCGCCAAGGCCAGCGTCAGAGCGGCGTTCGAACTGCCGCATGGCGACCATCTGCTGCATGAACGCCGCCGCTTCCTGGCCCTGCTGGGTACGGCGGACAGGCAGGAGGGTGTTGCCGCCTTCCTGGAAAAACGCCCACCCCATTGGCAAGGACGATAGGAGAGAACGCCCATGAAGAAGCTGATCGCACTCTACCGCAAGCCCGACGATGTCGAGGCTTTCCTGAAGCATTACAACGATGTGCACCTGCCGCTGGTGGAGAAGGTGCCGGGCCTGCTGCGCACATTGGTCAACCGCGTCACCGCCGCGCCGATGGGCGGGGAGCCGGCCTTCTTCATGATCGTGGAGATGCAATATGCGGACACGGCCAGCTTCGACGCCGCCATGAAATCCCCGGAAAACCGCGCCGCCGGCAAGGACCTGATGGGGTTCGCCCGTGACCTGGTCACGCTGGTGGTGGCGGACGGGGACTGATTTACCCCCGCGCCTTGTCCAGCGGCACATGATCGCCCCCCAGGCGGGGGCGGTCCTTCTCCATTTCGGGCAGCGGCGGCACCTCCGCCAATGTCGCCAGGCAGCGGCGGGTCAGGTCGTGATATTCGGCCGTGCCGCGGATTTTCCAGTCGATCTCCTGCGGCGACAGCTCCCGGATGACGCGGGCCGGCGTGCCGGCGACCAGCATGCGCGGCGGCACCTGCATCCCGGCCTTCACGAACGACATGGCGGCCACCAAGGCGTCGGCCCCCACCACCGCATTGTCCATGACCACGGCATTCATGCCGACCAGGGCGTTGCGTCCGATGCGGCAGCCATGCAGCACGGCGCCATGGCCGATATGCCCGTCCTCCTCCACCACCGCATCGGCGCCGGGGAAGGAATGCATGACGCAATTATCCTGGACATTGGCCCCGCGCTCCACCACCAGCCGCCCGAAATCACCGCGCAGGCTGGCACCCGGGCCGATATAGCAGCCGGGGCCGATGATCACGTCGCCGATCAGCACGGCGGTGGGATGGACGAAGGCCGTGGGGTCGACCACCGGAACAAGCCCGTCGAAACGGTAGCAGGGCATGGGGTTTCCTTTTCCGTGTTTTTGGTTGAACGCCGGGGACTTATGGTCCATCACCGGCATCTGGATCGGGTTTCCGGGATCGGACGGGCATGGCACGCAAGCAGGCGGCGGATTACGAGCAGCGGCGCGAGGCGATCATCGACCGGGCGGCCGAGCTTTTCGCGGTCAAGGGGTTCCTGGGCTGTTCGGTGGCCGACCTGGCGGAGGCCTGCAACACCTCGAAGTCGCTGATATACCATTACTATCCGTCGAAGGAGGATATCCTTCACGCCGTGATGGCGTCGCATGTCGAGCAATTGTCCGCCGCCGCCGCGGAAGTGGCCGCCATGCCGCAGGGTCCCGCCACCCGCCTGCGGCATCTGTCGCGGCGCTTCATGCGGCTCTATGTCGGGGCCGCGTCGCGGCAGAAGGTGCTGCTGAACGACCTGGCCCACCTGCCCCCGGACCGGCGGGCGGAGATCGTGGCCGGCCAGCGCGCCCTGGTCACGCTGGTGGAGGCCATCCTGGCGGACCTGCATCCCGCCCTTGTCGGTGATGCCGCCCACCGGCGGACGGCCGCCATGCTGTTCTTCGGCATGATCAACTGGACCCATACCTGGATGAAGCCCGACGGCGCCCTGGGGGCGGATGAGATCGCCGACATGGCCACCGGCATGGTCCTGCAGGGTATCGGCGGGATCTGACCCCCTCACAGGTGGATCGGCTTGCCGAAGGCCGCCATCGCCGCCTCCTTCAGTGCCTCCGCATGGGTGGGGTGGGCATGGCAGGTGAGCGCGATATCCTCCGCATTGGCGCCGAAGGCCATGGCCTGGGTGGCCTGGGCGATCATGGTGCCGGCCATGGCGCCAATGATATGCACGCCCAGCACCCGGCCATCCTCCCTGGCGGCCAGCAGCTTGACGAAACCGTCCGTTTCCCGGTTGGCCTTGGCGCGGCTGTTGGCGGCGAAGGGAAATTTACCGACCTTGTAGGCCACACCGGCCGCCTTCAGTTCCTCTTCACTGCGCCCCACGCTGGCTACCTCCGGCTCGGTATACATGACCGAGGGGATCAGGGCGTGGTCGATGAAACCGGTGCGGCCGGCGATGGTGTCGGCGCAGGCGATCCCCTCCTCCTCCGCCTTGTGGGCCAGCATGGGGCCTTCCACGACGTCGCCGATGGCCCAGAGGCCGGGCACCTTCGTACGGAAATCATGGTCGACGGGGATGCGTCCGCGCGCGTCCGGCGTGATGCCGACGGCTTCCAGGCCAAGCCCGGCCGTGTATGGGCGCCGGCCCGCCGCCAGCAGCAGCCGGTCGGCCTGGATGCGTGCGCTCGGACCACCCGCCACCGGTGCCACCTCCAGCACCAGCCCACCCGCCGCCGGCTTATCTGCCGACAGAAGTTTCGTTTCCGTAATGATCTTCAATCCCTGCCGTGACAGCAGGCGCTGTGCGGCTTGGGCCAGTTCCGCGTCCAGGCCGGGAGCGATGCGGTCGGCCATTTCCAGCACCGTGACGGCACTGCCCAGCCTTTTATAGATCGATCCCATCTCCAGCCCGATGAAGCCGGCCCCCAGCACCACAAGATGTTCCGGTATCGAAACAAGCTCCAAAGCCCCGGTGGAGGTGATGATGCGGTCCCCGTCCGGCACCAGCCCGGGCAAGGGCGTGACGTCGGAGCCGGTGGCGATCAGGATGTCGGTGGCTTCCAGCACCTGCTCCCCACCCGCCACCAGGGCCACGACCACACGGCCTGTGCCCATCAGGCGGGCGGTGCCATGGACATGCCGCACCTTGTTGCGGACGAACAGGCCCTGGATACCGCCGGTCAGCTCGGCCACGGCCTTGTCCTTCTCCGCCCGCATCGCGTCCAGGTCCAGCCCGACCTCCGGCACCCGGATGCCGAACCGGGCCAGATGCCCGCCGCGTGCCTGCTGATAGAGATGCGTGGCGTGCAGCAGCGATTTGGACGGGATGCAGCCGACATTCAGGCAGGTGCCGCCCAGCGTCGCCCGCTTTTCCACGCAAGCCACCTTCAGCCCATGCTGGGCGGCGCGGATGGCGGCGACATAGCCGCCGGGCCCGGCGCCGATGACGATCAGGTCGAAGCGATCGGCACTCATTTGCCATCCCCCTTCGGCCAGGTTTCCAGCACCTCCACGAAGCGGGACAGCCAGCCATTGGTCTGGTGCCCGTCCACGACGCGGTGGTCGATGGTCAGCGACACGAAGGCCAGGGGCCGGATCTGGATCGTGTCCACCCCGTCCACGTCCCGCACCACAACGCGCTTTTCCAGCTTGCCGATGCCCAGGATGGCCGATTGCGGCTGGTTGATGATGATCGGCGTGGCGACCAGGGAGCCGGAGACGCCATGGTTGGAGATGGTGAAGGTGCCGCCGCGCATGTCGGCCGGCGCCAGCTTGCCCTGCCTTGCCCGGTCGGTCAGGTCCTGCAACCGCGTGGCGATGCCCAGCAGCGACAGGTCCTGCGCGCCGCGCACCACCGGCACCACCAGCCCCTTGTCGCCCAGCGCCGTGCCGATGCCGACATTCACCTCATCGAAGATTTCCAGCCGGTCGTCGTGCCAGCGGCTGTTGATGGACGGGGCGACCTTCATGGCCGCCACCGACGCAGCGATGAAATAGGCGGTGAAGGTCAGGTTGACGCCCGCCTTCTCGAACGCCGCCTTGTGGGCGCGGCGATGGGCGATGATGGCGCTGAAATCCGCCTCGAACACAGCCGTGACATGCGGGGCAGCAGAGACGGAGTGCGACATATGCTCGGCAATGCGCCGGCGCATAGTGTCATGCGGAATGGAGTGGGAGCGCAGGCCGGATGCGGCCGGCGGTTCCACCGGTGCGGGTGGCAGGGGCGGTGCCGCCGGCTTCGCGACAGCCGCCTTCTCGATATCCGCACGGGTGACGCGGCCGGCATGGCCGGTACCGGTCACGGTGGCGGGGTCGATGCCCAGTTCCTTCACCGCCCGCTTGGCGGATGGCGACAAGCGCGTCTCGGCCAGCGACGGTTCCGGTGCCGCGGTGGCGGCAACCACCGGTGCAGCCACCTCCCCCACCGGCCGCAGCCGGCCCAGCAGGGCGCCGGGCAGTGCTTCGCTGTCGCTGGCCAGGGCGATTTCCGCCAGGATGCCATCGGCGGGCGCCGGTACCTCCTGCGTCACCTTGTCGGTCTCCAGTTCCACCAGCGGCTCGTCGGCCGCCACCGTATCGCCCACCTTCTTCAGCCAGGCGCGCACGGTAGCCTTGGTCCCCTCCTGTTCCAGGGGGCCGAAAATATCGATCACGGGTTGGGTCCCCCAAATCAAAAGGCGATCAGGTCGTCGATCCGGGCGCGGATGCGCTCCACCGACGGCACGGCCCAGTCCAGCAGCACCGGGTTATGCGGGCTGGGGATGTCGGGCATGGTCAGGCGGGCCACGGGCGCGTCCAGGTCCAGGAACACCTTGTCGGCCACAATGGCGGCGATCTCCGCCCCGAAGCCGGCGGTCTGGATATCCTCATGCACGATCAGGCAGCGCCGCGTGCGCCGGACCGACGCCAGCACCGCCGCCTCGTCCCAGGGCATCAGGGTGCGCAGGTCGATGACATGCACCGACCTTCCCTCCGCCGCCGTCTGGCAGCGCGGGGCCATGGCTCCCCAGGTCACCACGGTCAGGTCGTCGCCCTCGGCCAGGCTGCGGGCCTTGCCGAATTCCAGGACGTAATCGTCCCCCGGCCAAGCGCGGCGTGCCCAGGCGTCGTCCAGCATGGCGCGGTGTTCGAAGAACAGCACGGGATCGTTGCCGCGCAGCGCGCCCCGCAGCAGGCCCACCGCATCCTCGGCATTGGACGGCACCGCCACCTTCCAGCCGGGCGCGTGGCAGAACTGCACCTCGTTGGTCTGGCTGTGCCAGGGATCGCCGCATTTGAAGAAACCGCCGGGCACGCGCAGCACCATGGGGGCGGCGAAACGGTTGTTGGTGCGCCAGCGCATGGTGCCGCAATCGTTGATCTGCTCCATGGCCGGTTCGGCATATTTGCGGAACTGGATTTCCGGCACCGGCATCAGGCCGGCCAGCGCCATGCCCACGGCCCGGCCGACAATGCCCTCCTCCGACAGGCTGGTATCGAAGACACGGGTGGTGCCGTATTTCTCCTGCAAGCCCAGGGTCACGGCATGCACACCACCCTTGGGCCCGATATCCTCCCCGAACAGCACGACGCGGGGGTTCAGCGCCATCTCATTGTCCAGGGTACGGCGGATGGCCGTCACCATGTTCAGGCGCTGGCCCTCCGGCCGCGCCTCGGTCACCGGCACCGGCGGGACATAGCCGTGCGACCATTGCCCGCCCTTGGCCTGCACCTCGCCCGGTTCGGCGAAGACATGGCGGATGACACCCACGGGGTCGGCCACCGGCCGTGCCTCCGCCTGGACCCGCGCCGCCTCCACCTCGTCCCTGGCCTGGGCGGCGATGGCGTCCCATTCGGCCTCTTCCAGCACGGCCGGCACCAGATATTCCTTCAGCCGCGGCAGGGGATCGCGCGCCCATTCGGATGCCACGAATTCCGCCGGCTTGTAGGTCTGGGTGTCCTGGAAGGAATGGCCCTGCAGGCGCGGCACCGTCAGGCGCAGCAGGCACGGCCCCTTGCGGTCGCGGACATGGGATACCGCCTGGTCGACCAGACGCGCCGCCTCCGCCGGTTCCGCCCCGTCGCCGGCCAGGATGGTCAGGCCCTTGAAACTGGCCAGGTTGGCGGCGATGTTGCCGCCCGGCGTCTGCATGATCGACGGCACGGAGATGCCGTAGCCATTATCCTCGATATAGAACAGCATGGGCAGCGCCTGCGTCGTGGCGATGGTCAGCGCCGCCCAGAACCCGTTGGCCGCCACCGACCCGTCGCCACCCAGCACGACGGCGATCGACCGTTCATAATCCGGCTGTTTCAGGACGCGGGCATAATAATCCATCGCCTGGGCCCAGCCGGCGGTGGGCGTGTATTGCGCCCCCACCCCGCCGCACATGGGCAGGGCCGAGGCCCCCTCCGGATTGGGATAATTGAAGACGACGCCGATATCGCGCCCGTCGGAATAGCCGCCGGCCCGACCCATGGAGGAACCCAGCGCATCCTCGATATCCACGCCCAGCGACAGCAGCATGGGGCGGGAGCGGTAATAGCCGCAGGCGGCATCATGCCGGTCGGTCAGGCGCGCGCCCAGCAGAATCTGCGCCATGTCGTGGCCGCGGGCGGAGAACTGGTAGAGCACCTTGCGCTCCGGTACCAGGACCTTCTCCTCCAACTCGTCCAGCGTGCGGGACACATGCAGCAGATGGGTGATCCGGCGCCAATCATAGGAGGGATCGGGCGTGTTGCGCGGCAATGTGTCGGCCACGCTGCGCCGGCTCTGTGAGATCATGGTGTCCCCGCTATAATTTTATGACCGTCCAGTCGGTCAATAAATTATAGCCAATATTCGGTGGGGAAACTTTGCGTATCGACCCTCAGGATTACAGTGACACGCAACAAACTTGCATCTGGAGGGTTTGGAGGTTCACAGCGGCAAGGGCAGGTCCGTCGTTTCCTTCAGGTCGCGCAGCACCAGGGAGGAGCGGACGGTGGCGATGCAGGGCAGGCGCAGCAGTCCCTGCACGAAATGGTCGAACCCCTTCAGGTCGGCCGCCACCACCTTCAGCATGTAATCGGCATCCCCGGTCAGCATGCAGCATTCCAGGATCTGCGGGGAGGATTGCACGAAGCCGGAAAATTCCGACGTGTGCTCCGCCATATGCGAACGCAGGGTGACGACCACATAGGATTTCAGCGCAAAACCCAGCTTCTCCGGCGACAGCAGCGCCGTGACGCGGTTGATATAGCCCTCGTCGCGCAGCCTTTGCAGCCGGCGCGAACATTGGGAGGAGGAAAGGCAGACGATCTCCGCCAGTTCGCTGAGCGTGATATCGCCCTTCTCCTGGATGGCCGACAGGAGCTTCACATCGAAACTGTCCAAACTCATGGGGGCGGCTTCCTGCTGATCGGGCGCGACTGCCATTTTGACCAAGGATAGACCGGGCGCATCCGCAACTTCAACGGCAGGGACGCGACGCTGCCGCGGGCCCGGAGACCCCGGTCGCGTCGCGCACCTTTCCTCACCCGAACTTCCAGCCGAGATTGACGCCATAGGTGCGTGGCATGCCGGCGCTGCGGCTGAACATGTCGCGGCCGTAATTGACGCTGGTCCAGTAATCCCGATTGAACAGGTTGCGGACCCAGATGCCGGCCGTCCAGCGTTCGTCCGGTCCCAGCAGGGTCACGCCGCCATCGACCAGCATGCGGGATTTGACAGTGTAATAGGCCAGATCCTGGAAATCCCCGTGGGAGCGCGACTGGTAGCTGAGCGAGAGCGTGCTGCGCAGCGACAGGTCGGCCGACAGGTCGGTGACATGGTCCAGGCCGGCATTGACCTGCCATTCCGGCGAGTAGGGGAATTCGCTGCCCCGGAAATCGACCGCATTGCCGAACTGGTCGAAGCCCTGATAGTCCAGCACCTTGGTCTGCGTCCAGGACGCCGCCGCCCGTGCCGTCAGGCCCGACGTCAGACGCCAGTTGACATCGGCCTCCAGCCCCCAGATCTCCGATCTGGGCACGTTCAGCACCCGTTCCAGGGTGCGGAACAGCGGGTCGGTCAGCACGCCGAACACCTGCTTGTCGCGGTAATCGCTGTAATAGGCGGCAAGGCTGGTGCGCAGGGCGCCGTCCAGCAGCCGCAGCTTGGTGCCCATCTCATAGGATGTCACCTCCTCCTGCCGGACGGGCAGCAGCTGCCGGCTGGTATTGGCGGCGATGACGGGGAAGCCGCCGGACTTGTACCCCCGGCTGATCGTGCCATAGAGCAGCGTGCCGTCCGGCAGGGTCCAGTCCAGGCCGGCGCGCCAGGACAGGTTATCCTCCCGCAGCCGGTCATGGACCATGCCGGACAGTGCCGTCATCGTGTCGTTGAAGGTGATGCAGCCGCCGGGCTGGATATTGGCCGGCACGCCCGCCAGGACACCGGCCACCACCGTATTCCAGATGGGGGCGGTATTGTTGGCGACATCGCGGGTGCAGCCGTCGAAGAGGGTGCGGTCGATATTGTAGCGGGCACCCAGGGTCAGCTTCAGGGCGTCGGTCAACGCGTATTGGCCGCTGCCGAACAGCGAATAGCTGTCGGTCTTCATGTCGGCCACCGCCTCATCCACGCGCAGCCCCTGAGCGATCTGGCCGGGCTGATAGCTGTTGGGAACCATGGCACCGACGGCGCGCAGCACGCGGACCGTGGAGAAATCATCCAGCCAGGCGGTCATGCCCTCGAAGATGTCGTCATGGGCGTAATAGCTGCCCAGCGTCCAGTTCAGCCGCTCCGCATCGCCCGACAGGCGCAGTTCCTGGGAGAAGGAATTGACATGGCCGCGCGGCTGATAGCTCAGCATCTCGAACGGCGCGCCATTGGCATCGATCATGTCGTCGCGGGTGACGCGGTTATAGGATGTGGAGCTGTTCAGCAGCAGCCCATTGTCGAACGCATACTCCAGGTCCAGCGCATGGCCCTGGAAATCGGCATTCATGCGATAGGGCGGGCGCTGGCCGGAGAAGGTGCGGGGGCCGGGATGGTCGGCAGGCACCCAATCGGCCTGGCTGTTCTTCGCGTCCAGCAGCAGGGAGGGGGCGATCTGCGACAAGGCCAATGTGCCTGCCGGGTTTTCCGGCAGGTAATAGATCGCCTGCGGGGCCTGGGTATCCGACCGGTCGCGCCAGAAGCTGGACCGCAGCGTAGCCACCAGCCCGCCTTCCGGCTTCCATTGCAGGGTGGCGCGGCCGGCCAGCCGGTCCTTCTCCCCCAGCCGCTCGCCATGCGTGACGCTTTTCTGCCAGCCCTTGTCGCTGTTCTCCGCCGTAAAGGCGACGCGGATGCCCAGGGTTTCGCTGATCGGGGCGGAGACATGACCCTGCATCGTGAAACTCTGGTAATTGCCGTACCCGGCGGTCAGCGCCCCCTCATAGGTATCACCGGGATTGGCGGTGACATATTTGATCAGGCCGCCCGTGGTGTTGCGGCCATAAAGCGTGCCCTGCGGCCCCTTCAGCACCTCCACCCGCGCCAGGTCGAAAGCCATCTGCTGGGTCATGAAGGGATAGGCCAACGCCGTGTCGTTCAGATAGACGCCCACGGGCGAGGTCGCGGACAGGTTGGGCGTGTTGAAGCCGATGCCGCGCAGCGTGTAGATCGGCGTGCCCGCCACCGAATCCGCCGCCGTGAAGCCGGGCACCATCTGCACCAGATCCTTTGTGTCGGTCACCCGCAGGCTTTCCAGCGCTTCCCCGCCGAAGGCGGCGATGGACATGCCGATGCGGTCGGCCACACCGCTGCGCTTTTCGGCAGTGACGATGATCTCCTCCAGCATTTCGCCGGACTGGGCATGGGCGGCATCGCCCGCCGCCAGGGCGAGCAACAGCGTCAGCACCAGCCGCGAGGGCCGGCGCCGTTCATTCATCCAAGACATGTTTGAGGCTCCCTGTTCTTGTCGGAATGGCCTTCCCGCCATCCCATGCATATTTGGACAACAAGTTGCCTTTTGCGCAACAAGTTTGTTGAGCACAAATGTGTTCTGCGTTAGGAATGGCCCCAGAGCACTGGTTTCAGGCATATCCGGATTGACAACCAGTTGCCTTTGAAACAGGATTCGATGATGGAAGAAGCGTCCATGCCCACCCCGCTTATCCTGCTGATCCATGGCTCCTGGCTGGGCGGCTGGTGCTGGCGGCCGCTGGCCGGGCGATTGCGCGCCCATGGCCGGCGCGTGGCGACACCGACCCTGACGGGCCTGGGGGATCGCCAGCATCTGGGCAATGCCGGCACCGGCCTGTCCGACCATGTCGCCGATATCCTGTCGGTGCTGGACTTCGCCGAACCCGGTCCCGTCATCCTGGCCGGCCATTCCTATGGCGGGCTGGTCGCGGCGGAGGTGGCGGCCAGCCGTCCGGACAGGGTCAGCGATCTGGTGGTTATCGACGGCCCCCTCGCCGCCGCCGGGCTGTCATTGTTCGACCAGATGCCGGAAATGGCCGCCGCCTTCACCGCCATGGCGCGGGACGGCATGGTGCCGCCGCCGGGTGCGGATTTCCTGGGGCTCGATCCTGCCGATCCGGCCATGGCCCTGCTGCGCCCCATGCCGCTGCGCACCCATGCGGAACCGGCACGGCACGGGGTGGAGGGGCTGGCCTGCCGCTGCCATTACCTGCGCTTCACGGCGTTCCCCCCCTCGGGCCCGCTGGCGGCGGAAGCGGCGGCCAAGGGGTGGTCGGTGACGGAACTGGCCGCCGGCCATATGGGCATCACCACCCATCCCGATCTTGTCGCCGATGCGCTGACCGGCCTTCCGGGCCTTGGGAGACCTTGAATGATCGAGAAACTGAACCCCGCCACGCTGGCCCCACCGGTCATGGGGCTCTATGCCCAGATCGCCATCGCGCCGGCCGGTCGGCTGGCCTTCATCGCCGGACAAGTGGCGCTGGACGCGGACGGCAATCTGGTTGGTGCCGGCAGCCATGAAGCCCAGGCCCGGCAATGTTTTGCCAATATCGCCGCCGCCCTGGCGGCGCTGGGGACGGGGCCGGAACGGATCGTCAAGATGACGATCAATGTCGCAGGCCACCATCCCGGCCTGATCGCGCCCCTCTTCGGGGCCGGGCGGGATGTATTCGGCGATGCCTGGCCCGTCACGGCCAGCATGCTGCTGGGTGTCCAGACGCTGGGCCTGCCGGAATGGCTGGTGGAGGTGGATGCGGTGGTGTCTTTGCCGGACTGACGGTTATTCCTCCCCACCCCGTAACGTCAGATCCTGCGCCACCGCGACCAGGGCGCGGGCCGGGGCCTCGCCCACCCGCCGCAGCTGGTGGCGCAGGTGACCGTCGAAATGGATGGCGTCACCGGTATCCAGTTGCACGACCCGGTCGGGGAAGATGATTTCCAGGCTGCCTTCCAGGACATAGAGGAACTCATCCCCCGGATGGTCGGCCTTCTGGGACAGGCGGTCGCTGCCCGGTTCGATCATGAACACGCTGAGGCGGCGCTTGCCGCTGGCCGGCAGCAGGGCACGGACCAGGGCGCCCGGCCCCTCGGCACCATCGTCGGCGATCTCCACATGATCGGTGCGGCGGATCACCGTGACGGCATTGTCATCGGTATTCTCCCCGAACAGATGGCCCACGGGCACGCCCAGCGCGTCGGCAATCTTCAGCAGGGTGCCGACCGACGGCGATTTCTGCCCCCGCTCCACCCGCGACAGATAGCCCTTGTCCATATCCGTGCGCTCGGCCAGATCGGCCAGGGTCATGCCCTTGCGCCGCCGCGTGGCATGGATGGAACTGGCGATGACATTGGCATCCACCGGTGCCGCCGTAGCGGCACTCTTCTTTCCGGCGCGTGTCATTCCCTCTCCCGTCGGACCTGCCGCTTGTCCCGCGGCGCCCCCGTTCCTGCCGGATAAGCAACCTTTTGTCCATAGCGCTGGATCAGCCGATTCCGCTGGACAAGGGAAACGCGGCTGATAATGTCTTTTGGACAACTTGTTGTCCAATCACTTCAGATAGAGAGGAGGCCGGCCCATGTGGTCAGGCACCGTCCACGCCCTGCATCTGGCGCCGCGTTCCTTCCTGCCCATGCGGGGCCAGGACCATCTGGTCCTGCTGGCCGGCATCGGCGTCGAAGGCGACCGTTACGCCACCGGCGACGGCTTTTATTCCGACCGGCCGGAGGCAGGCCGCCAGATCACCCTGTTCGAGGTGGAGACGCTGGAGGCGCTGGCCCGCGACCACAAGGTGGTGCTGGACGTGGCCGACCACCGGCGCAACATCACCACGCGTGGCGTGCCGCTGAACCATCTGGTGGGCCAACGCTTGCGCATCGGCGACACCTTGCTGGAAGGTACACGCCTGGCCACCCCCTGCCGCCATATCGAGCAGATCACGGGGCAGGAGATCTTCAACCTGCTGCTGAACCGCAGCGGGCTGCATGCCAGGATCATCACCGGCGGCACCATCCGCCTGGGCGACGGGGTGGCCCCGCCGTGACCATCCTGAAGCTTCACCATCATGTCACCACCATCGTCCGCAGCATGGAACGGCAGACGGACCGCGTCATCCATTACGAGCTGGCCGATCCCGACGATTGGGAACTGCCGCCCTTCACGCCCGGCGCCCATATCGATGTGCGGCTGGAAAACGGCATGGTCCGGCAATATTCGCTGTGCGGCGATCCGGCCATCCGCAACCGCTACCAGATCGCGGTACAGGCCGAAGCCAATGGACGCGGCGGGTCGCTGGCCCTGCAGGCGCAGCTGCGGGTGGGGTCCATCCTGCCCGTCTCCCTGCCCCGCAACCATTTCCCGCTGGCACCGGACGCGCGCCACCATGTGCTGATCGCCGGCGGCATCGGCATCACGCCCTTGCTGCCCATGCTGCAGGTCCTGAACCGGCAGGGGGCGAATTTCGAGTTGCATTACTGCACCCGCACGCCGGAGGAAACGGCGTTCCGCCGGCATCTGGCCCCGCTGATGGAACGCGGCGTCGTCCGGCTGCATCATGACCGCACCCTGCCGGCGACGCCGCTGGACGTGGCAGGATTGCTGGCCCGGCCGGGGACGGGGGAGCATGTCTATTGCTGCGGCCCCGGCGGCCTGGTTACCGCCGTGCTGGAGGCGACGAAGGATCGCGATCCCGCCACGGTGCATATCGAACAGTTCGGCGGCAAGCCACGGACCGCCGGCGGCACGGCCTATATGCTGGAACTGGCCCGGTCCGGCCAAACCATTCCCGTCCTGCCCGACCAGACCATGCTGGAGGCGCTGCGCGGGGCCGGGGTGGAGGTGCCATCCTCCTGCGAGGCCGGTGTCTGCGCCGTGTGCAAGACCCGCTGGCTGGCCGGCGCGCCCGTCCATCGCGACCTGATCATGAAGCCGGCGGACCGCGCCGAACATCTGATGCCCTGCGTCTCCGGCTGTTCCGGTGGCACGCTGGTGCTTGATCTTTAAGGGAAATATCCATGAAGCCGCATTTCTCCCCCGCCGTCGCGGCGGGTTCCCTGCTGTTCCTGTCCGGTGCGCTGGGGTTCGACCGCAACGGCGCGCTGGCCACCGGGATCGAGGCGCAGACCCGGCAATGCCTGGATAATCTGGCCGGCGTCCTGGCGAGGCACGGGCTGGGACCCGCCGATATCGTGAAAACGACCGTCTGGCTGACCGATCAGGCCGATTTCGTCACCTTCAACAGCGCCTATGCCGCCTGGTTCGGCGATTGGGCCCCGGCCCGGTCCACCACCATCGCCGGGCTGGCCATCGACGGCGCCCTGGTGGAGATCGAGGCCGTGGCCCGGCTGCGGCAGCCATGACGCGGCCGGCCTTCATGAGCCCCGCCTGGCTGGCACTGGCGCAAGCGGCGTTGCAGGCGGCCCTGGATGCCCATCCCCATGGGGCGGAGCTGCGCCTGTCCCTGATCGAGCGTTTCCACAACCTGCCGCCGGATGCCCCCTGGCCGGCGACGGGAGAACCCGCCCTGCGGCTGGATGTGGTCGACGGCCGGGCCCGCATCCGCTACGGCACCGCGCCGGGGGAACGGGCCGGGGCGGAGATCATCTGCGACTGGATGGATGCCCGGTGGGCCGCCAGCCTGCATGAAGGCCCGGAACTGGCGGCATTCAGGGCCGAACAACAGGCCGGTGGACGGTTGCAAATCACCGGCGACCTTGGCCCCTGGGTCCCGCTGCTGGCGCCCGTCCATGAACAGATGGCTGATCATACCCCGGTCTCGTGAACAGCCATTTCCCGTCGCAGTTCCATGCCCGGCCCACCGAAAGGGGGCCGGGCATTTTCTTTGCTTCTTGGCCGTTGACAAGCCGCGCAGAGTTGTCCCTAATGTTGTTAGGGCAACAATATGCCCAATAAACAAAATGGCCGCCCGGCGGCTTCGAACAGTGAGGGTTCCATGATCGGGAAAAGGACAAGGCCGGCGCTGCTGCGCGCCGGGGTGGCGCTGCTCGCCCTGGTGACGGCGCAGAATGGCCAGGCACAGACGGCACCGGCCGGCGACGGGCTGATGATCGAGGAGATCATCGTATCGGCGCGGCGGCGGCTGGAACCGTTGCAGACCACGCCGGTGGCCGTGACGGCGCTGGCGGAGGAAGCTTTGCGCGAACAGGCCGTCAGCAATATCGCCGATGTCGGCCGGCTGGCGCCCAATTTGCAGATCGCCACGGGCCGCAACAGTTCCAGCATCGGCTTCATCTTCATCCGCGGCGTCGGCCAGGCGGATGAAAGCCCCACGGCCGATCCCGGCGTGGCGCAATATGTCGATGACGTCTATCTGGGCCGCCTGCAGGGCGGGCTGGTCAATATCAGCGACGTCGCCTCGGTGGAGGTGCTGCGCGGGCCGCAGGGCACGCTCTATGGCAAGAATACCATCGGCGGAGCGCTGAAGATCAATTCCAAGCTGCCCGGCCCCGACACCGAATATGCGGCCAGCCTGGCTTACGGCAATTACGACAGCCTGTCCGCCAAGGCCTCGGTCAGCCTGCCGCTGGTCGATGACGCGCTGTTCTGGCGCCTGTCGGTGGACCGCAGCCGCAATGACGGCTTCATGCGCAACCACCTGACCGGCACGCGCGGCAATGACCAGGACGTGCTGTCGGGCCGCACCGTGCTGCGTTACAACCCGTCGGAAGACATCGACATCCTGCTGTCGGTGGACGGGTCGCGCGACCGGTCGGCGCCCTATTACGGCTTCGTCATCGAAACGGCGCAGACGGAGATCACCCCCTTCATCAAGGCGCTGATCGGCGATATCGGTACCCATGCCAAGAGCGTGCATGGTGATATTTGGAATGGCGGCTTCGATGCCGGACAGGAGGCGGTGCTGGCCCCCTTCTCCCCCAACGAGGATGTATGGGGCGCCTTCCTGCGCGCCTCTTATGGCGGGGATGAGCTGAACGTCAAATCCATCACCGCCTATCGCGAGATCAAGCGCGACCGCATGTCGGATGCCGACGCCTCCCCGCTTTCCATCGGCAATTTCGCCGACCGCATGGACCAATGGCAGGCCAGCCAGGAATTCCAGGTATCGGGAGAGGCGCTGGACGGGCGGCTGAACTGGCTGGGCGGCCTGTTCTATTATCAGGAGGATGTGGGCCTGCTGACCATGGCCAACCTGGTGCCCGCCTTCGTGCCGCTGGGGCTGGACCAGACCCGCGACCAGCAGCTGGACGTCACCACCAAGAGCTATGCCGCCTTCCTGAATGCCAGCTACGACCTGACCGACAAGCTGTCGGGATCGGTGGGCCTGCGCTACACGTCGGAACGCAAGTCGATCTTCGTCTGGAACCGGTCCATCGCCAGCGGTGCCACGATTTTCGGCCCCACCGACAATGCCCGCACCTTCGAGGATCTGTCACCGCGCATCGGGCTGGATTACGAATGGTCGCCGGAAATCTTCACCTATGCCAGCCTGTCCAAGGGGTTCAAGAGCGGCGGATTCAATTACGACCCCGACACGGTCGGCACGCTCCAGCCCTATAATGCCGAAAAGGTCTGGGCCTATGAGGCCGGCGTGAAGACGCAATGGTTCGACCGTCGCCTGACGGTCAACCTCGCGGCCTTCTATACCGATTACAAGGACATCCAGCTGCAGGTCTTCGCCATCCAGAACGGCACGATCTTCCAGCCCACGGCCAATGCCGGCAAGGCGCATGTGCAGGGGCTGGAGGTGGAGACGCGCTGGCAGGCGGGCGGCGGCTTCACGCTCTATGGTGCCGGTGCCCTGACCGACGCCGCCTATGACGAATATCAGGACGCGGTGCTGGGCGACGTGTCGGACCGCAAGTTCGTCTATACGCCCAAATATAGCGGCCTGGTCGGCCTGGCCTGGGAAGGGGCATTGTCGGAAAATGCTGCGGCCCACCTGGATATCAATTACAGCGCCAAGTCCCGCACCTGGCACGACCCGCAGAATACCCGCTCCATCGCCCAGGGCGGCTATGGCCTACTGAACGCGCGGGCGGCCCTGCGCTTCCAGGATGACCGGCTGGAGGTGGCGGCCTATGGCAAGAACCTGACCGACAAGGCCTATGTCCAGAACGGCGCCTCGTTGCTGGACAGTCTGGGCTATGCCATCGCCTTCGCCGGCGCGCCGCGCACCTATGGGCTGGAGGTCAACTGGCGGTATTGAGCACCGCCAGCCCGGCCAGCTGCATCTCCAGCCCCAGACGGAACCTGGCATCCTGGTCGCCGTCGAAGATATCGGGGATGCAGGTGGCGACATGGGGGTAGCGGTCGCCGATGAAGCGGGTGAATTCCGCACGGCGGGCGGCCAGGGCCACCCCTTCGCTGCCCCCCGGCTCCGCCGCCCCCTGTTCCTCTATCGTGAAGCCCAGCACGAAATAGGTGACGGTCAATGCCCCCCAGGCGGCGTTCCGCCGGGGCATGCCGGCATTCATCAACACGCCGATCAGATGGTCGGCGGTGCGGATGACATTGTCGTTGATGGAGAAGGTGCCGGCGAAGACCCGGGCGCCGTCACGCCGGGACCGCAATGCCGCGCGCAGTTCCCAGGCGATGGATGACACCTGCTCCGCCCAGCTTCCCGGCGGCACCGCCCGCGCCACGGGTGCGATCAGCGCGTCGGCCATCGCCTCCAGCAGGGCCTGCTTGTTCTTGAAATGCCAGTAGAGCGAGGGTGCCTGGATCTTCAGCGCATCGGCCAGCACCCGCATGGTCAGACCATCCACCCCCACCTCGTCCAGCAGCGCCAGTGCCGCCGCGACAATCTGTTCCCGGTCAAGCCGCATCGTTTTTCCCCGTTGACATCATCTCTCTCTAACAGTGTAAGGTCATCCCTAACAACGTTAGATTAATGGAGTGAAACATGAATTTCTCGACCCAGGTCATCATCACGGGCGGGGGCCCGACCGGCCTGATGGCCGCCTGCGAACTGGCGCTGGCCGGCATCAAGGTCACGGTGCTGGAGCGCCGCACGCAGCGGGTGGCACAGTCGCGCGCCCTGACGCTGCATCCGCGCACGCTGGAGATATTCTCCATGCGCGGGCTGCTGGACCGGGCGCTGAAGCGCGGCATCCCCCTGCCCACGGGCCATTACGGGGTGCTGGACACGCGGCTGGACTTCACCACCCTGGACACGTCCTGCCCCTACACATTGTTCATCCCGCAGGCGGTGACGGAGGAATTGCTGGAGGAGCGCGCCCTGGAACTGGGCGTGGATCTGCGCCGCGGCCGCCGCGTCACCGGCTTCACCCAGGATGAGGCCGGCGTGCATGTCACGGCGGAGGGGCCGGACGGCGCCTTCACCGGTGACGGTCTGTTCCTGCTGGGTGCCGATGGCGCGCGCAGCACGATCCGTACCCTGTCAGGCGTCCCCTTCCCCGGCACGGACACGACCAGCACCATGTTCCTGGCCGACATGGTCCTGGATGATCCGCCCAAGACCTTTTCCTTCGCCAATGACAAGGGCCGGTTCCTGGTGGTGCCGCTGGGCGACGGCAAGCATCACCGCTTCGCCATCGTCGATGGCGACCGGCTGGGCGCCCCCCTGTCGGAACCGGTGACGGTGGAGGAGGTGCGCCAGGCGGCCCTGAAAATCGCCGGCACCGATTTCGGCATGCGCGACCCGTTCTGGCTGTCGCGTTTCGGGGACGAGACGCGGCTGGCCGCCAGCTACCGGCAGGGCCGGGTGCTACTGGCCGGCGATGCCTGCCATATCCACCTGCCGGCCGGCGGCCAGGGCCTGAATGTCGGCGTGCAGGATGCCTTCAACCTGGGCTGGAAGCTGGCGTCGGTGATCAAGGGCGAAGCGCCGGACAGTTTGCTGGACAGCTATCACGCCGAACGCCATCCGGTGGGCCAGGCGCTGCTGGACAATACGCTGGCGCAGACGGCGGTGATGGTGGCCTTCAAGGGCCGGGACCTGGCGCTGCGCAATGTGCTGAACGACCTGCTGAAGCTGAAGCCGGTCAACCGGCTGCTGGCCGACCAGATCTGCGCCTTCGACATCGCCTATGCGGATGGGACGCCACTTGTCGGCGAGCGGCTGCCGGATGTCGAACTGCGGCTGGCATCGGGTGACAGCGTTCCGCTCTATTCGCTGCTGCATGAGGGCAACTGGCTGGACATCCGCCTGCCCGGCGCACCGGCATCCGACCCCAGGGGCCGCCGCGTCGATGCGCTGGAAATCGTGGGCCGTGAGCGGTTGGCCGGCCTGACCCGCCTTCTGGTACGGCCGGACGGCCATATCGGCGCGACGATTCCAGGCTGACCTTTCAGGCCCGGCACCCTCGCGGTGCCGGGCAAGGTCGGACCTCCGTCAGGGGCCGCGCTTGACCATGTCGAGCGCCACATCGACGATCATGTCCTCCTGCCCGCCCACCATCTTGCGCCGGCCCAGTTCGACCAGGATGGAGCGGGTGTCCAGCCCATGTTCGCCCGCCGCCTTTTCCGCATGGCGCAGGAAGCTGGAATAGACGCCGGCATAGCCCAGCGACAGGGTTTCCCGATCCACGCGCACGGGGCGGTCCTGCAACGGCCGCACCAGATCCTCCGCCGCATCCATCAGGGCATAGAGGTCGCAGCCATGGTTCCAGCCCATGCGGTCGGCGGCGGCGATGAACACCTCCAGCGGCGCGTTGCCGGCCCCGGCCCCCATGCCGGCCAGGCTGGCATCGACGCGCACGGCCCCGTTCTGGACCGCGATGATGGAATTGGCCACGCCCAGCGACAGATTGTGATGGGCATGCACGCCGCGCTGCGTCTCCGGCTTCAGCACCCGGTCATAGGCGGCCAGGCGGGCGGCATACTGGTCCATGTTCATGGCCCCGCCGCTGTCGGTGACATAGACGCAATGGGCGCCATAGGCCTCCATCAGCTTGGCCTGCTTGGCCAGGGCGTCCGGCTCCGACATGTGGCTCATCATCAGGAAGCCGGAGACATCCATGCCCAGGCTGCGCGCCGCCTCGATATGCTGCTTGGAGACATCGGCCTCCGTGCAATGGGTGGCGATGCGCACCGACCGCACGCCGAGACGATAGGCGTGTTTCAGGTCATGCACCGTGCCGATGCCGGGCAACAGCAGGGTGGTCAGCACCGCATGCTCCAGCACATCGGCCACCGCTTCGATCCATTCCCAGTCGGTATGGGCGCCGAAGCCGTAATTGAAGCTGGAACCGTTCAAGCCATCGCCATGCGCCACCTCGATGGCGTCCACCTTCGCCCGGTCCAGGGCCCTGGCGATGGCCTGCACATGGTCCAGCCCGTATTGATGACGGATGGCATGCATGCCGTCGCGCAAGGTCACGTCCTGGATATAGAGCTTGGTCTGCGTCGGATCGAGGCTCATGCCGTCCTTCCTTCCTGCATGCGGGTGGCGATGCGTTCGGCCGTGCGCAGGGCCGCCGATGTCATGATGTCCAGGTTGCCGGCATAGGCGGGCAGGTAATGCGCCGCCCCCTCCACCTCCAGGAACACGCTCACCTTCAGGCCGGTGAATTCCCCGCCCATTTCCGGGATGCGCAGGGGGCGGTTGGACCCGACATGTTCGAACTGCACCGCCTGTTTCAGGCGATATCCCGGAACATATGTGCGCACCTCCTCCACCATCGCCGCCACACTGTCGGCGATGGCCTGGCGGTCGCTATCCTCCGCCAGGCAATAGACCGTGTCGCGCATGATCAGCGGCGGTTCAGCGGGGTTCAGGACGATGATGGCCTTGCCGCGTGTGGCACCGCCGACATCGACGATGGCCTGGCTGGTGGTCTCCGTGAATTCATCGATATTGGCGCGGGTGCCAGGGCCGGCACTCTTGGACGCGATGGAGGCCACGATCTCCCCGTAATGCACCTTGGCCACCCGGTTGACGGCATGGACGATGGGGATCGTCGCCTGCCCGCCGCAGGTCACCATATTGACATTGGGCGCATCCAGATGCGCCAGACCATTGACCGGCGGGATGACATAGGGGCCGATAGCCGCCGGCGTCAGGTCGATCACCCGCTTGCCATATGCCCGCAGCACGGCGTCATGATGCTTGTGCGCACCGG
This sequence comes from Niveispirillum sp. KHB5.9, assembly GCF_048066115.1. Lineage (NCBI taxonomy): Bacteria > Pseudomonadati > Pseudomonadota > Alphaproteobacteria > Rhodospirillales > Azospirillaceae > Niveispirillum > Niveispirillum sp. KHB5.9. The sequence continues at coordinate 978,554 of NZ_JBLTYX010000001.1, forward strand.
CCGACGTGGCGTCGAAGACGATGGCGATATCCTTGAATTCCGGCATCGAAACCAGCCCGTCGATGCCGCCCGCCGTGACGGGCACGCCCAGGCGCTGCGCCCGCTTCAGCCCGTCGGACTCCGGATCGATGCCGACGAACGCGCCCATCTCCAGCATGTTCGACAGGCGCATCACCTTGATCATCAGGTCGGTGCCGATATTGCCCGACCCGATGATGGCAACCTTGGTCTTGCCCATGGATCAGACCTTTCCGTAAGTGAAGGAACAGGAACCCAGCCCACCGACCTTGGCCACGATCGTCTGGCCGGGCGACAGCGCCACCATCGGACCCAGCGCACCGGTCAGCAGGATATCGCCCGCCTGCAACGGCTCCCCGCGGGCCGCCAGCGTGCGGGCCAGCCAGGCCGCCGCGTTCAGCGGATGGCCCAGGCAGGCGGCCCCCGCGCCTAAGGAGACCACGGCGCCATCCACCTCCAGCACCATGCCGCAGGTATAGAGATCCAGGCCCGCCAGGGGCTTGCCCTCATCGGCGATGACGAAGAAGGCCGAGGAGCCATTGTCGGCCACCGTGTCGGCAAAGGTGATTTTCCAATCGGCGATACGGCTGTCCACGATCTCGATGGCGGCATGGACAGTGGCGACCGCGGCCGCCACCTGCTCCGGTGTCGTTTCCGGGTCGGTCAGGGCAGCACCCAGCACCAGCGCCACTTCCGCTTCTACCTTGGGCTGCAAGGCGCGCGACGGGTCCAGGCGGCCACCGTCGGCAACGCGCATATCATCGAACAAGGCACCGAAATCCGGCTGGCTGACGCCCAGCTGGGTTTGCACGGCCTTGGCCGTCAGCCCCGCCTTGCGGCCCACGATGCGCCTTCCCTGGGCTTGCCAGAAACGGGTATTCAGGGTCTGCACCGCATAGGCGCCGTCGGCATCCAGCGGATCCAGCCCGTCGCGCAGCGGCGGCACGGCCCCCCTTGCATAGGCATCGCGCAGGCGCCGCGCCAGCTCGTCATGGGTGGGAGAGGCCATGGGGGATTTCCTTCTGATCCTGGGGCGCGTGGCGGCCGCCATCCTTGCGTTGAAAAGTCTTAGGATATTCCGGCGCTTGGCGCCAGATGGGCACCACGCTATATTCTCACATCATGAGAAGCGGCACGCCCCCCATCCTGTCCCTGAAACGGACCCTGACCATGCTGGAGGCGGTGATCGCCGATGGCGGGCGGTCCAGCGTTTCCGACATCGCGCGACTGGCAGGGATGCCGGTGGCCACCGCCCACCGCCAGGTGCTGACCCTGGTGGAGGCGGGATATCTGGCCCCTTCAGGCAAGGGCCGGCATGTGGCGGGCAGCCGGCTGCTGGGTCTGGCCCACCGGCTGGACGAGAAGCAGGTGATCGTCAATATCGCCGCCCCGCTGCTGCACCGGCTGGCCGTGCAGGTCCGCTGCACCGTGCAGCTGGGCACGCTGGAGAATGACATGGTCACCTACCGGCTGAAGACCGGGCGCGGGGCCAGCGGCCTGTTCACGCGGGTGGGCATGCAGCTGGAAGCCTATTGTTCGGGCATCGGCAAGGTGCTGCTGGCCCATCTGGGGGAGGAGGAGCGGGAGGCCTATCTGGCCGGCGGCCCCTTCGTGGCCCTGACGGAACGGACCATCACCGATCCGGCCCTGCTGCGCGAGGAGCTGGACCGCGTCCGCACCCGGGGTTACGCCCTGGACGATGGGGAGATCGCAGCGGATTTGCGGTGCATGGCGGTGCCCGTCAGGGGCCGGGATGCCAGCACGCCCGCGGCAATTTCGGTGTCGCAGATGATGTCCGCCCGCAACCGCCTGCCGGATGAGACATTACTGACTTTGCTTCTCGATACGGCGGACCGCATATCGCAAGGTGCCTTCGGTTGATATCGACTCGCCCTGGCGAAGCGGCGGCTCAAATGCCCAGGCTGGCGGCGTCGGGGATACCGAGATTTCCCAGTTCGATATCCGGATCGCCCAGCCTGTCGCGATCCATCCGCGGCTTGACGGCAACCAACCCCCGTCCCTGCATGAAATCCTTCGGCGTATCCAGGCAATCCAGCGCGACCAACCGACCCTGTTTCAGATAGGCGACGGTGAATGGCGACGCGTCGGCCCTGCCACGGATGACGATATCGTCGTATCCGGCGCAGAGCCCGGCCGTCTGCATCTTCACCCCGTACTGGTGCGACCAGAACCAGGGCAGGGCGTGATAGGGCTGCGGCGTGCCCAGAATGGCGGCGGCGGCGGTCTTGGCCTGGTCGATGGCATTCTGCACCGATTCCAGGCGGATTTCGGCACCGGCATGGATGTTGGGATGCAGGGCGCAGTCGCCCACCGCCAGGATATCCGGGTCCGCCGTCCGGCAGAACGCATCCACCCTGACCCCGTTGGGGCAGGCCAGCCCGGCATCCATCAGCGGTTCGACATTGGGGATGATGCCGATGCCGACGATGACCAGATCGGCCGATAATATCTCACCGGTGGACAGCGCGACACCCGTGACCCGCCCGCCCTCGCCCACCAGTTCCGCCACACCCGTCGCCAACCTCACATCCACCCCGTTGTCGCGGTGCAGGTTGAGGAAGAAATCCGAAAGGATGGGCGATGTGACGCGGGCCAGCAGCCTTTCCTGCATCTCCAGCAGGGTGACGCCATGGCCCAGGCAGCGCAGTACCGCCGCCGCCTCCAGCCCGATATAGCCGCCGCCGATGATGACCACCCGCCGCCCCGGCTGTGCCAGATGCGCCTTCAGCCGGTCGATATCGGCCACCGCCCGGATATGATGAACCCCCTCCAGTTCCGCGCCGGGACAGGACAGGCGCCGGGGCCGGCCGCCGGCCGCCCAGACCAGCCTGCCATAGGCGATGGTTTCCCCGCCGCCCAGCATGACCGTGCGCTCTGTCGTATCCACGGCGATGACCCGGCGGCCCAGCCGCATCTCCACCTGCCGCTCCGCCCAGAATTCCGGCTTGCGCAGCAGCAGGCGCGCCGCGTCCCGTTTGCCGGCCAGATAATCCTTCGACAAGGGCGGGCGTTCATAGGGTGGCAGCGGCTCGTCGCCGATCATCACGATCGGCCCCGCATACCCCCCCTGCCGCAGCGACTGCGCCAGTTGGGCGGCCGCCTGTCCTGCGCCGGCCACCACGACCGGTCCCGTGCCCTGCTCCATCATCCTTGCCCCCATGCGTCGGCGACATTCGCCAGCTGTTTACATTGCTTTGTGACAAAGCTATTATCTTAACCATCTTTCAAGGCCCCTCCCTTCCGGCCCCGGCCGGAACCGCAGCACCGGACGAAAAGAGCCGGCGGGTGGAGGGGCAATGGCGACAGGTGGGGGCAAGAGATGCACGCGATACAGGACATTCCCCTTCAATCCTCCACCCTTCTGGACACGTACGACCTGGACAGCGCCCAGGCCACGGTGGCCCGGGTCCTGAAAAAGCACGACATGCGCTGCCTGGACCGGACGCGCGACCACAAGACCCGCCTGAACTGTCTGAAGCTGGCGGACGTGTCGCTGGTCTATCTGCATTACGGGTCGAACATGGTGGTGGAGCCGGGGCCGATGAATGATTTCCACCTGCTGCACATGAACCTGGAGGGCGAATGCGACATCCAGTACCGCAGCAAGGAAATCGTGACCACCAGCGGCCGCACCTTCCTCTGCTCCCCCTCCCGCCCCACGCGCTTCCGCTGGCGCCCCGACAGCCGGGTGCTGGCCGTGCGCATCGACAAGCAGGCCCTGAACCAGCATTTCCAGACCATGACCGGCCTGCCCGTGCAGCGGGAGATCGAGTTCGAACCGGAGCTGGACCACAGCACAGCGCAGGGCATGCGCTGGCTGTCGCTGCTGAACTTCATCGACCAGGACAGCCGCCAGCCCGACGGGCTGTGGTCCAGCCGGGCCGGTGCCGGACAGCTGGCGGGCCTGCTGATGACCACGCTGCTGATGGGCCAGCCGGGTTCGCACCAGGAACTGGTGAACCGGCCCCTGTCGCCCGCCGCCCCGCGCTATGTGAAGCGGGCGGAGGAATTCATGCTGGCCAATATCCAGCAGCCGCTGACGCTGGCCGATCTGGCCGAGCATGTCGGCGTCAGCCCCCGGTCGCTGACCAACGGCTTCCGGGAATTCCGGGGCGCCAGCCCCATGGCCTATTTCACCAACCTGCGCCTGGAACGGGCGCATGAGGAACTGACGGCGGCGCGGGCGACGACGACGGTGACCGACGTCGCCAACCGCATCGGCTTCCAGCACCTGTCGCATTTCGCCAGCCTCTATCGCCGCCGCTACGGCATCAAGCCGTGTGAGACCCTTCGCCGCCATCGCAACTGACGGATCAGAAATTGGCGCCCACGGCATCCTGCCGGGGCATGCGGTCCACGATCTCCGCCGACAGGCCGAACCCTTCCACCAGCAAGGCCGGCAGGTCGGCGGGTTCCACATCCTCGGCCGTCAGATTGCCGGCGGGATCGACCTTGCACAGCTTGCCGCGCCCATAGGTCCACACCCCGTCATCCCGGTTCTTGCGGATATAGAGCGCGTTGTTAAAGATGCTGAAACGCTTCGTCGCCTCGTTGCGATAGGCGAAGAAGGCGCCGCTCAACCCGCGCAGCCAGATCACCACCGTCAGGGGATTGCGCGAATGGCCGGGCCGCCAGCCCACACTGCCATCGCCGGGCGACCAGATGCCATGGGCGGGGCTGTCCTGGGCGGTGGCGACACCATCGATCAATTCCAGCGCCGCTTCGGCGCCCAAGGACGGGTCGGCGCGGAACAGCCTGCCATCGATATGCACATCCACCGCGCCATGGGCCGGGCTCATCGGGTCCGGCACTTCCGGCATGGTGCCGGCGATGCGTTCCGCCTGGAACCCGATCAGCCGCAGCAGGCCGAACAGCGCCTCCGACGAGGGCCAGCAGCCGCCCGAGGTGCCGTGGCGCAGGAAGCCTTCGAAGAAATCGTTCGGGTCCTGCACGGGAAAGGCACCGGTACGGTCCTCGGCGATATGGATGCGCTTCTGGACATTGTCATAGCCGACGCGGCCCGACCATTCCCGCATCACCCGGTCCAGCGTGGCCCGCGTGGGTTCCGGCCGGGCATCGAAGCCGAACCGTTCCAGCACACGCTCGAATACCGCCTCGCGCAGGTCGGTATGGTCGGGGGGGCCGTCGTAATTCACGGGGATCGTGCCAGGGCGGTAGGGGTTTGCCATCATGTCCTTCCTGTCCTAAGCGCTGCCCATGGGGGGCAGCGACGGGGGCACTCTACGGGGTAGCAAGGGGGGCGCTCTAACCCGTTCCGGCAGTACCGGACGCGATCGGGCAACCATCCGCATCCGTGCCTTTCCACCCCCTTCAAGCGGGACGCGGAGGGTGGCAAGCCAGGGCATCCCCCTTTCTGACCGGAGCCCCGACCCATGCCGCGCGTCACCTTCATCAACAGCGACGGGTTCGCCCGCACCCTGGATATCGGCGAGGGCGAGACCCTGATGGAGGCGGCGCGTGGTGCGGGGATCGAGGAGATCCTGGCCGAATGCGGCGGGGCGTGCGCCTGCGCCACCTGCCATGTCCATGTCGATCCCGCCTGGATGGAAACGGTCGGACCGGCATCGGGTGGGGAGGCCGAGCTGCTGGATTACGTCACCGAACCCGGCCCCACCGCACGCCTGTCCTGCCAGATCACGATGGCGGCGGCCCTGGACGGGCTGGTGGTGCGCCTGCCGCGATCACAGCAATAGGCGGGCGGTGGCGAACAGCAGATCCTCCCGCCAGGGGGCCGCGATCAGCTGCATGCCGGTGGGCAGCCCGCCCACGGTTTCCACCGGCACCGTCAGCACGGGCAATCCGGCGAAGGAAATCGGCTGGGTGAACAGGCCCAGCGCCGCCCGCACCGGCAGCACCGTGTCGCCCAGCTGCATTTCCTGCTGGTCGATGGGTGGCGCCAGACAGGGCACGGCGGGCGCCAGGATGATGTCGACATCGGCGAAGATGGAGGCCAGGCGGCGGGCATAATGGCGGCGCAGCCGCTGTGCCCGGTCCACCCATTCATAGGGCACGGCCAAGCCCGCCGCCAGCCGGGCACGGCAGGCCGGGTCCATGGCGGCGTAATCCGTGGCCAGTTCGGCCCGGTTGGCGCAGGCCCCCTGCGCTGCCGTCAGCACATAGGCGGCGGCCCGCGCTTCGGCCGCCAGCGGCAGGTCGATCAGCCCGACGGCGTTCAGCCGCCGCGCGGTATCGGTCATGGCCATGGTCACCGCCGGTTCCAGGCACTGGTTGAAATAGCCGCCGGCCAGGGCCACACGCGGCCTTCCCGGCCGGACAGGCTGCGGCGGCGGGGCCACGGCACTGGCCGGATCGGCGCCGTCGTACCCGTCCAGGACGGCGAACACCCGCTCCAGCATCTCCAGGTCGCAGGCCAGCAGGCCGGTATGGTCCAGGTCATGCGACAAGGGCCAGCAGCCGGTCCGGCTCAACCGTCCATAAGTGGGCTTCAGGCCCCAGACCCCGCACAGTGCCGCCGGCACCCGCACCGACCCGTTGGTGTCGCTGCCCAGCGCGAAGGGCACCACGCCGGCCGCCACCAGGGCCGCCGACCCGCCCGACGATCCGCCACAAAGGCGCGACGCGTCATGCGGGTTCAGCGCGATGCCGTAGCAGGCGGTGCTGGTGGCGAAACCATAGGCCAGGGCATCCATGTTGCTGGTGCCCAGCAGGACGGCCCCCGCCGCGCGCAGCCGCGCCACCAGGGTCGCATCGCGCACCGCCGGACGCGCGCGGAATCGTGGTGGGGAGGCAGCGACCGTCGGCTCCCCCTCGATATCGAACAGGTCCTTGGCGAAATAGGGCAGGCCGGCCAGCGGTCCCGTCCCACCCGCATCATTGGCGGCGCGGGCCGGCATCAGCCGGCCCACCCACCCCTTGCCCGACAGGATGCTGGCCTTGGCCGCCGACAGGGCGCGGGCCATGACCATCATGGCAGGAAGCGCGTGGCGGGCACGGCCTCCTCCGGCAGGCGGGCGGCCATCAGCAGGCGCGCGAAATCGCCCAGGACCCGCGACGCCATCTCCACGGCCGGGTCCTGGGCGGCGGCCACGCGCGGCACCTCCGCGATGGTCCGCACATCCAGCATGCCCGGCCTCACCGGCTCCGGCTTCATCGCATTCTCCACCATCCATACTTGGTCTCGGTGATCGCAAGCGATCAGCGACCTCAATCGCCGACGCCAACATCCGTTGGCTTGGCTACGCGGCACGTGCCGCGCGGCGGCAGTCGCCGCCGGACCAATTCCCGATGAGGCAAGCTCATCGGGAATTGGTCTCAGTCGTTGAACAGGTAGTCGAGCGAGATGCGCGTGAACGCCTCGGGATACTCCATCATCGCCCAATGGCCGCAATGGGGCATGATGTAGCCCGAACTGTTCTCGATCAGCTCCAGCAGGCGATGGGCACTGGACAGCGGCACGACGGCATCCTGCTTGCCATGCAGGACCAGGGCCGGATGCTTCAGCCGGGCGATGAACGCGTCGGGCCGGTGCAGCCCGCCCTCCTGCTTGATCCAGCCCATGAAGGCCGAATAGCCACGGCGCACATCGGGATCGATTGACAGCTGATGACGATATTGGATCAGGTCTTCCGGCGGGTTGAAATCGGGATTGGCCAGCGACCCGATGATGCGGCGGATGCCATCCACGGTGAAATCATACTCGGTCAGGGCACGCAGGGGCGCCACGATGCCGGTATGCACGCCGGCGCTGCCCATCAGGATCACCTTGTTCACCAGATCGGGCACCAGCTGTGCCGCACCGATGGCCGTCAGCCCGCCCGTGGAATTGCCCACCAGATTGACGGGGCCGCCGCCCAGCGCCTTGATGAATTCCGCCAGCTGCCGGTCGCGCGCATCCTGGGAATAGGTGAAATGGGCCGGATCGGGCACGTCGCTGCGCCCGAACCCCACCAGGTCGATGGCGATGGCGCGGCAGCGTTTGGCGAACAGCGGCAGGCAGACGCGCCAGTTGCCCCAGCCATCGGCCCCGGCCCCGCCACCATGGATCAGGATGGTCGGCACGCCTTCGCCCATCTCGACATAATGGGTCAGGATGCCGCCGGCATCCAGGTAGCGGCTTTGCGGACGCGCGGCTTCGATGCTGTTGCCGTCGGCGATGGTGACGGTGCGGCCGGTACGCGATGCGGGCGCGATGGTCATGCTGTCTTCCTCGGATGGATGGAATGGGGGGATGCGGGCAGCAAAGCCGGGCCCGTCGCCGCCACATGAGCCACCGGCCGGGGGGCCGCGCAATCGGCCGTTGGCGGGCCGGGGCGGTTTCGTACCGGATTGCGCTATCCACTGCCGGGGCGTGTCAGGCCGGGGCGATCGGGCGATTTCCTTCCGGCCGCAAACGCGCAATCTTCCAGGGCGACGGAGGACACCCCAGCCCGCAACGCCGTCGCCGGCCCCTTCCCAGACCTTGGCCATCCAACCCGCCACGATCACGAAGCGGGCAAAGGCCTGGTGCGCCCCGGCGGTCGGGCCTTGGCAATCAACATGACAGAACCGAACGGAACCATGAGGATGATCGACAAACCCACGCGAGATTTCGGCCGCCCCGCAACGGCCCTGCTGGCCTCCACCCTGGCGCTGGCCATGGCCGCCCCGGCCCTGGCCCAGGCGACGGAAGAACCGCTGCTGCTGGAGGAGATTGTCGTCACCGCCCGCAAGCGGGTGGAGAAATTGCAGGACACGCCCATCTCCATCGCCGCCTTCAGCGAGGCGGGGATCGAGGCGCGGCAGATCCAGCAGATCGCCTCCATCGCGCAATTCACCCCCAACCTGACCTTCGAGACGGCGGCCCCGATCTCCGGCAACAGCGCCGTGGCCGTGATGTTCATCCGCGGCATCGGCCAGGTCGAATCCATCCCCACCGTCGATCTGGGCGTCGGCCTCTATGTCGACGGCGTCTATCTGGCCCGCTCGGTCGGCGGTGTCGTCGATCTGCTGGATGTGGAGCGGGTGGAGGTGCTGCGCGGGCCGCAGGGCACGCTGTTCGGCCGCAACACCATCGGCGGCGCCATCAGCATCACCACCGCCAAGCCCGATTACGAAACGGGCGGCAGCGCCAGCCTGCTCTATGGCAGCGACAACCATATCGTGGCCAAGGGCAGCGTCAACGTGCCCCTGTCCGACGATATCGCCGCCAAGCTGTCGGCGGCGCGGGAGGTGCAGAACGGCTATGTGAAGCATGGCAGCGGCACCAGCACGGGCGACAAGGACCGGTCCACTGGCCGCCTGGCGCTGCGCGCCCAGCCGTCCGACAGCCTGACCATCGACGCCGCCTTCGACGTGACGCGGGAGCGTACCAACGGTGCCGCCTATGTCCTGGCCGATACCAACGCCGCCGGCTTCTATCCGCAGGGCCCCGACGGGGTGCCGACGCCGTTCCCGGCTGACCAGAAGGCGGGGCTGTTCCCCTTCTTCCACAATGTCGTGCTGAACGGTGCCACCTGTGCCGGCGGTGCCCCGCCCGCCACCAACCCGCCGGCCCTGGCGCAATGTTTCGGCCAGCACTGGGTATCGCCCGGCCTGGACCAGGACTACGCGACGCGCAAGCCCAATTCCGATCTGGATATCTGGGGCGGGTCGGTCAATGTCAGCTGGGACCTGGGAGCGGTCGAACTGCGCTCCATCACCGCCTACCGCGACGTAGAAAGTGCTTACAATATCGACCAGGACCACACGCCGGTCGATATCGCCTATGTCGACACGCTGAGCAGCCAGTGGCAGTTCAGCGAAGAGCTGCAGGTGCTGGGTAAGGCCTTTGACGACAAGCTGAACTATCTGCTGGGTGCCTTCTATTTCAAGGAGAAGGGCACCAGCCTGGAGCATGTCACCTTCCCCGTCGCCGATTTCCAGAGCGGCGGTTCGGTCGATAATGACAGCATCGCCTTCTTCGCGCAGAGCACGGCGCAGTTGACCGAGAAACTGAGCCTGACGGGTGGCATCCGCTTCACCCGTGACGCCAAGCGCTTCCTGCCCGACCAGTATGCGATCAGCACCCAGATCGGCATCCCCGCCGGCACGCCGCTGCTGCCCAATGTGGAGGTGGAGCGGGTGTTCAAGAAATGGACGCCGATGGTCAACCTCGCCTATCGCTGGGACGAGGAGCTGATGACCTATGCCACCTACTCCGAAGGCTTCAAGTCCGGCGGCTTTACCCAGCGCGTGTTCCCGCCCATCGCCCCGGCACCGGGCCAGGACCCGCACGATGTCATCCCCTTCTTCGCGCCGGAAGTGGCCAAGGTGATGGAGGCGGGCTTCAAATCCGACCTGGCCGGCAAACGCCTGCGCCTGAATGGCGCCCTGTTCCGCACCACCTATCGCGATGTGCAGGTGACGGTGCAGAACGTGTCGGTGGCCCCCATCATCCTGAACGCCGCCAAGGCCCGCATCACGGGTGGCGAACTGGAACTGCTGGCCGTACCGGTGGAAGGGATGCAGCTGGAAGGCTCGCTGGGCTATACCGATGCCAGATACAAGGAAACCGCTCCCGGCGCCCAGGTGACGGTCGACAGCCGCCTGATCAAGACCCCGGAATGGAGCCTGACGGGTGCGGTCTCCTACATCATCCAGACGGGTGGTGACTGGAATGTGACGCCGCGGCTGGACTGGTCCTACCGCACGGGCGTGCACAACAATTCCATCAATTCGCCCCAGGCCTATCAGCCCGGCTATCACCTGGTCGATGCCGGTGTCGCCTTCGACAATGAGGATGCCGGATGGTCGGTGCTGGCACGGGTCCGCAATATCGGGGACGAGCGCTTCATCTCCGGCGCCTTCAGCGACGATATCAGCCTGGGCCTGACCGAACTGGTGCTGGATCGCGGCCGCGAATGGTCGCTGTCCGTGCGCAAGCGTTTCTGAGACCAGATCGTGATCTGGTCCGGCGGCGACCGCCGCCGCGCGCCACGTGGCGCGTAGCCAAGCCCACGGATGTGGGCGCCGGCGATTGAGGCCCGGTGATCGGTACCGATCACCGGGAACTGATATGACGCGGGAGAACAGGCATGAAAATCGTCAAGCTGTTGAGCTTCATCGAGGAAAGCTTCGCCGAGGCGGGGCGGGATGCCGACCGGCTGCTGCGCAAGGTGGTGGTGGCCGGCATCGTGGAGAATCCTTATGCCGGCCGCCCCTATCAGCAGGACCTGTCCGTCCTGATCGAGGGCAGCCGCAGCGTCGGCCATGCCATCACAAGGCGCGGCGTGGAGCTGATGGGAACGGAAAAGGTGGAAAGCTACGGCAAGGGCGCCATTGTCGGCCTGGCCGGGGAGCAGGAGCATGGCGTCGCCATGCTCACCACCATCTTCGGCGACATCATGCGCGACGCGGTGGGCGGCGGGGCGGCCTGGGTCTCCTCGGCCACCAAGATCGGCGGGCCGGGGACCAGCATCGACATTCCGCTGGCCTACAAGGACGCGCTCTATGTCCGCTCCCACTATGACGCGATGAGCGTGACGCTGCATTCCGCCCCCCTGCCCGACCAGATCGCCGTGATCTGCGGTTTCGCCAATCGCGGCCGGCTGAACCAGCGGGTGGGCGGTGTCGCCAAGGAAGAGGCCAAGGGCTTGGACGGGCTGAGATAGAGCTGTTTCCGGGTGACCGGAAGCAGCTCCGGCGGCGACTGCCGCCGCACCGCACATGCGGCGTAGCCAAGCCGCCGGATGGCGGCGCCGGCGACTGAGGAACAAGTCCAAAGGAGACTGGGCCATGAAACTCGCCATCACCAACATCGCCACCATCGTCAGCGGCGATTTCCGCAACCCCTTCGTGGCCGGTGACACGATCCTGTGCGACGGCGGGCTGATCCGATCCGTCGGCACGGCCGATGCCGCGACGGTGGAGGCGGCGGACATCGTCATCGACGCGCGCGGCGGCACCGTCTGTCCCGGCTTCATCGACAGCCAAGTGCATAACACCTTCGGCGATTATACGCCCCGGCAGAAGACGGTGGGCTTTCTGGAAAGCTATGTCCATGGCGGCACCACCACCAGCATCAGCGCCAGCGAGGTGCATGTGCCGGGCCGCCCCCGCGACCCGGCCGGGATCAAGGCCCTGGCCCTGGCAGCACACAAATGCTTCGAGCATTACCGGCCGGGCGGCATGCGGGTGCATGCCGGATCGGTGATCCTGGAGCCGGGGCTGGTGGAGGCGGATTTCCATGAATTGCGCCGCGATGGCGTCTGGCTGGCCAAGGCGGGTTTCGGCAATTTCCCCAGCCCCTTCGATTATGCCCCGCTGATCGGCTGGGCACGCGACGCCGGGATGATCACCACCGTCCATACGGGCGGAGCGTCCATTCCCGGTTCGTCGCCCATCCGCGCCGCCCATCTGCTGGCCATGCGGCCACACGTCTCCTTCCATGTCAATGGCGGGCCGGTGGCCCTGCCCGATGCGGAATATGAGCTGCTGACGCGGGAGAGCGACATCGCCCTGCAGGTCTGCACGGCCGGCAACCTGCGCACCAGTATCCTGTGCGCGGAACTGGCGTGCCGTCACGACCAGTTCCACCGTTTCCTCATCGCCACCGACACGCCGACGGGCAGCGGGATCATGCCGCTGGGCATGATCTACACCATGATCAACCTGGCATCACTGACCGACATGCCGCCGGAATGGTTCATCGCCGCGTCCACCGGCAATGTCGCCGATATCTATGGCCTGAATTGCGGCCATCTGCGGCCGGAGCGCGATGCCGATCTGGTGATCATGGATGCACCGGTGGGGGCCACGACCGACACGGCCCTGGCCGCCATGAAGAATGGCGACCCGCCCGGCATCGGCGCCGTCATCACCGCCGGCGTGCCCCGCTTCGTGGGCCGCAGCCGCAACACCCCCGCGCCGACACGGATGCCTGTGGTGGCACGGTGCAGCCTGCCACTGGATCTGACGGGTGCCGGTCATTGAATTGGGCCCTTAAAGCTTTGTCAGAAAGCTATCTTTAAAATATGGGGAGGCACCGGCATGAACCCGGCGGACGATCCACGCGCCTTGCGCACCCTTTTCGGCCGCTTCGCCAGCGGTGTGGTGGTCGTCACCTGCGGCAACGGGACGGAGGTGCACGGGATGACGGCGAATTCCTTCGTCTCCGTCTCGCTCTCCCCGCCTTTGCTGCTGGTGGCCGTGCGGCGGCAGGCGCGCCTGCATGAGAAGATGCTGGCCCATCCCCGTTTCGGCATCTCCGTCCTGGCCGACGACCAGGGCGACCTGTCCCGGCATTTCGCCGGCCAGCCGGTGCCGGGCCTCATCCCCCGTTTCACCGAACAGGCCGGCGTTCCCGTGCTGGCCGGTGCGCTGGCCTGGATGGCCTGCGCGCGCCATGACGAATGGGGCACCGATACCCACACCCTGTTCATGGGCCGGCTGCTGGATGGCGGCCATGCCGGGGAAGGAAGGCCGTTGCTGTTCTTCGGCGGCGGCTATCACGCCCTGCCTCCCGCCCCTCCCGCGTTTGAAGGATGCGAAGCATGACCGCGATCAAGGATGGCGACCGCCATATCAGCAGCCTGCGCGACGGGCGCACCGTGCATCTGGACGGAAAGCTGGCGGGTGACGTCACGCTGCACCCGGCCTTCCGCAATGCCGTGCGCTCCGCCGCCGCCCTCTATGACATGCAGGCGCGTCCGGAGAATGTGGAGCGGATGACCTTCACCTCCCCCACTTCCGGCGGGCAGGTCGGGCGGGCCTGGCAGATCCCGCGCAACCACCGGGAGATGGTGGAGCGGCGCCAGGCGCTGGTGGCCTGGGCCCGCATGCATGGCGGCTTCCTGGGCCGGTCGCCCGACCATGTCGCCTCGGCCCTGACCGGGCAATATATGGGGCTGGACCGGTTCCGCACCGCCAACCCCCGGCTGGCCGCCAATTTCGCCGCCTATTACGAACAGGCGCGCGATGCCGACCATTACCTGTCCTACGTCATCATCAACCCGCAGCTGGACCGGTCGAAGGCCACGGGGGAGCAGGCGTTCGACGATGTGATCATGCGGGTGGTGGACGAGGATAGCAGCGGCATCATCGTGCGCGGGGCCAAGATGATGGGCACCGGCACCATCCTGTCGAACGAGCTGTTCGTGGCCAATCTCCAGCCCCTGCGCAAGGGGGAGGAGGATTACGCCGTCTCCTTCGCCATTCCCATGGGCACGACGGGCCTGAAGATCCTGTCACGCAAATCCTATGAGGCGCACGCCGTCAGCGCCTTCGACAACCCGCTGGCCAGCCGCTTCGATGAGAATGACGCGCTGGTCTGGTTCGAGGATGTGCATGTGCCCTGGGAACGGGTGTTCGTGCATCGCGACACCGACATGGCCCGCGACCAGTTCCACGGCACGCCTGGCCATGTCTTCCAGAACTACCAGGCGCAGATCCGCCTGATGGTGAAGCTGAAATTCCTGGTCGGCGTGGCAAGGCGGCTGGCCGACACGCTGGGCACCATCGCCCTGCCGCCGGTACAGTCGATCCTGGGCAAGCTGGCATCCGACGCCGCCGCGGTGGAGGCGTTCGTGGCCGGCATGGAGGCCACGGGGGAAGAGGTTGGCGGGGCCTGGCTGCCCAACCGCCACATGCTCTATGCCGCCCAGGTCTTCACCCAGGAACTCTATCCCCGCTTCATCGACATGATCCGGGAACTGGCAGGTGGTGCGCTGATCATGCTGCCCTCCTCGGCCGCCGATTATGGCGACCCGGCCCTGGCCGCCACCATCGACCGCATCCAGCAATCGGGTGCCTGCACGCCGCGCCAGCGGGTGCGGTTCCTGAAACTGGCCTGGGACGCGCTGGGATCGGAATTCGCCAGCCGGCATCTGCAATATGAGATGTTCTACGCGGGCGCGCAGTTCGTCACCCGCGGCCACAGCTTCCGCACCTATGATTGGAAGGGGGCCGGGGCCCTGGTCGATGCCCTCATCGACCAAGGCGAAATGCCGGTGGAATAGGCACCGGCCCTTGCACATGCAACATGCCGTGCACGATATAGGGGGAAATCGCCCTTCGATGCGCGATCCAGGCCGGTATGCCGGCTATCAAGAACGGGTGTGGGCGGATGGTTGAAGAGGGCAGCGGAAAAGACAAGGGCCGGACAGCGGCCGCCCCCACCGTGACGCGCGATGCGCTGCTGGTGGAGGGGCGCGACGACGCGTTCCGCGCCTTCGTCCATGCGGCCCTGGCCTTCAGCAGCCGGCTGACGGCGGTGCGCGACGGGTTCGGCCGGCTGATCGGGCTGACCGGACCGCAATATACGATCCTGGTTTCCATCGACCATCTGCAGGAGCTGGGCGACGTCAATGTCAAGACCGTGGCCGAGCATCTGAGCCTGTCGGGCACCTTCGTGACGACGGAGGTCAACAAGCTGGTGGCCAAGGGCCTGGTGCGCAAGCTGCGCGACACCAATGACAGCCGCCGCGTGCTGCTGCTGACCACACCGGCTGGGCGGCGCAAACTGGTGGAACTGTCGCAGGTCCAGCAGCCGGTCAATGATGCGCATTTCGGGTCGCTGAGCGCGCCCGACTTCGCGGCCCTGCGCCGCCTGATGCCGGTGATGGTGGCCGATACCGACCGGGCGCTGGAACTGCTGGACCGGTTGGCACGGGGGGAACGGCCGGCGGAGTGATCCCCGCCGGCGGTGGATCACAACAATGTCGGCAATTCGATCCCGTCCAGGCTGTTCAGCAGCACGGCGCGCTTCACCCTGATCCGCCAGCCATCGGCGGACGGGGTCAGCCAGTAATCCAGGCCGACGACATAATCCACCATCGGCCGCCCCGTGCGATGTTCGAACACATGGGCATTGGCCATCACCCGCCGGTCACCGCCCATCGCCCAGGCTTCCACATTGCCGATCAGGTGGCGCATGCGGCGGTCGGGTTCCTGGTTGTGGGCGAAGCCGGTGCGCAGGCGGGTGATGCGGTCCTCCAGCCGCCGGCGGTCATCGAAGGCGATGTTGACCGTATTGCGCGGATCGGCCGTATCATCCATCGGCACCCAATAGATGCCGTCATAGGCCACCAGCGACAGCCAGCCGGTGAAATCCCGCCGGTCCAGCAGCCGTGCCTCGTGATAGAGGAAGGCCGCGCATTCGGCGACCAGGCCAGCATCCGTGGCGGGCCCGAGTGCCGCACCATCCGCGCGCCAGCGCAGCAGGGCCGCGTAATCGATCCCGGTCTGATCATTCGGTGACAAGCTTCACCTCGCTTTCCATGATGTGGCGATAGGCCATCAGATAATTGCGCATCGGCCCCTCGTCGGTGGGGCGCACCGTTTCCCCCTGCCCGTCGGTGCCACCCAGATGCAGGCCGCGATCCATGAAGACCCATTCGGATTCCGGCGCCTGCAGCCCCTCCCAGCAGCGCTCGAACGATTCCATGTCGTCCACCTCACCGAAATTGGGGAAATCCTCGGCGATGCGCATGCGCAGCTCGTTCACCTCCGGCTCCGCCCCGGCCAGTGCCGTCGCGTACCAGGTCAGCTGCGTGCGGTCATGGGCCAGCGGTTCCACCACCTGGATCTGGTTGCCGATGATCAGCAGGTTGGGGAAGATATTCAGGTTGATGCCGGCACCGGGCGCCCCCTCCAGCGCGGCATGCGCACCGTCCGGGCCCAGCCGTTCCACCAGCCCATCGGCCAGATGCTCGCCCCCCGGCGTCGGCCGCACCCGGTCCCACAGCGACGGGCCCATGCCCGGCCGCTGGTGCAGCAGCCCGTGGCCATAGGGGAAGGTGCGGCAATACATCGGGCTTTCGTCCGGATTGCGGGCGAAATGCGATCCGCCGCGCCCCGTGCCGTTGCGGATGCGCGTCATTTCGAACAGGGAGCGGTGGCCGAAGGCGGGGTGGTAGCCATCGGCGGCATTGTCCCAGGCCAGTTTCCAGTTGCCATGATAGGTGCCGCGATAGGCACCCGACCGCACCACCAGGTCCCGTCCCGGGGCCCGGTCGATGAACCGGTCCAGATAATCCGCCGCCCCGCCCAGATAGTCCGTCAGGGAAGGCATTTCCGGGTTCAGGGTGGCGAAGATGAAGCCGCGATAGATTTCCACCCTGGGAATGCGGCGCAGACCGCGCGCCCGCTTGTCCAACGGCACGCCATAGGCGTCGGCGAAGGGGGCGGCCAGCAGGTCGCCATTATTGCGGTAGGTCCAGCCATGATAGGAACAGGTGAAGCGGCTGGCGGTGCCGCTGGCCGCCTGGCAGACCGTGGCCGCCCGATGCTCGCAGCGATTGTAAAGCGCATGGATGATGCCCTGGGCATCGCGGGTGACGATCAGCGGCCGCAGCCCCATCCGCACCCGCTTGAAACTGTTGGCCTCGGGCAGTTCCGACGCATGGCAGAGATAGGTCCAGGTGCCGCCGAACACCTTGCGCATCTCGTCTTCAAAGAGGGAGGGGTCGGTATAGACGGACCGGTGCACCCGGTCCGCCTGGATCAACCGTTCCCAATCGCGTGTGCCGCTCATCGCCTGTTCCGCCCCTGGCCTGTCATGTCGGGGACAGCTTATCGGCGGGCGGCGGTGGGCCGCTAACAGGTCCGGGAAGGCATGATCGCGATCCGGCAAGAATGCGGTTCCACATCCCGCTCCCACCCTTTGCCGCCATCCCGCCCGACCCTAGAACCAGGGGGCGGACGACAAGCGATGGAGGGAACGATGGGTGTCACGCAGCTGGGTTATGTCGGCATCGGCACGACAAGGATGGAGGCATGGCGCGACACGGTCACCGGCGTCATCGGGGCCGAGATTTTGGACCCGGTTGCCGGCGATGACGCGATGCGCCTGCGCATCGACGCCATGCACCACCGGCTGGCCATCCGCCCGTCCGACCGCGACGACGTGCTCTATGCTGGCTGGCAGGTGGAAAGCGCGCGGGAGATGGATCGTCTGGTCGCAGCCCTGGACAAGGCCGGGGCCCGACCGCAGGAAGGCGATGCCGCCACCTGCGCCGACCGGCATGTCGACCGGCTGGTGCGCTTCACCGATCCGGACGGCTACGCCAACGAGCTTTATCTAGGCCCGGAACATGGGACCGAACCGCTGCGTCCCAGCCTGCCGGTTTCCGGTTTCACGGCCGGCACGCTGGGGCTGGGCCATGTCGTGCGGCATTGCCGGCGGTACCGGGAGATGGTGGATTTCTATGCCGACATCCTGAGCTTCCGGATTTCCGACCGTATCGTCTGGGCCGACATGGACGGCACCTTCATGCGCTGCAATCCGCGCCATCACAGTCTGGCCCTGCTGAACGAATCCCTGGGCATGGGCAGCGGGGAGACCAACCATGTGATGCTGGAATATGCCAGCCTGGACGATGTCGGCCGCGCCTATGACCGGGTGCTGCGCCGGGGCGACCCGGTGATCATGAGCCTGGGGCGGCACAGCAACGATGCCACCACCTCCTTCTACTTCGTCTGCCCGTCGGGCATGGGGATCGAGCTGGGGACCGGCGGCGTGCTGGTCGATGACGCGGATTGGCAGGTGAAAACCTTCACCACCACCCGGATATGGGGTCACCTGCTGCCCCATGAACGCAATGGGGAGGCACGCGGGTAGGACTGTCGGGCTGAACAGGTGGACATGGAGCTGTCCGAGTATAATAATGCACTTATGTGCAATATTTGATGGGACAGACCATGCCACGCAGATCGTTCGCCGCTGTTGCGACCGCAGGATTTCTGCTGTCGTCATGCTTCACGGCGATGGCGGGTGAGACCCCACCGCCCCTGCGGCCCGACCAGTCGGCCTTCGTCGATCTCTATCGCGAGCTGGTGGAGACCGACACCAGCCAAGCCACGGGCGACTGCACCCTGGCCGCCAACCGCATGCTTGCCCGGCTGCGCAAGGCGGGGTTCGGGGCCGGACAGGCGGACATATTCGTGCCCGATGGGCATCCCAAGGATGGCGGGCTGGTGGCCCGGCTGGACGGCACGGACGCCAAAGCGCCCGCCATGCTGCTGGTCGACCATATCGATGTGGTGGCGGCACGGCGGGAGGATTGGCCGCGCGATCCCTACACGCTGGTGGAGGCGGATGGCTATTTCATCGGGCGCGGCGTCATCGATGACAAGGCCCTGTCCGCCATCTGGGTGGACAGCCTGATCCGGCTGAAGGCGGAAGGGTTCCGGCCCCGCCGCACCATCAAGATCGCGCTGACCTGCGGGGAGGAAAGTGGGGAGGCCGTCAATGGCGTGAAATGGCTGCTGGAGAACCGGCGGGACGCGGTGGCGGCCGGTGTCGCCTTCAATGAAGGCGGTTACGGCATGACCGATGCGGATGGCAAGCCGCGGGCGCTGTATCTGGCGGTGGGGGAGAAACATTCCCAGACCTTCCTGATCGAGGCGCGCAATCCCGGCGGCCACAGTTCCCGCCCCCGCGCCGACAATGCCATCTATGACCTGTCCCAGGCATTGCTGCGCATCCGCGACCTGGCGTTTCCCATCCGCATGACCGATGCCAACCGCACCTATTTCGACCGGATGGGCAATGTGGTCGGCGGGGAAATGGGGGCGAAGATGCAGCGGCTGGCCCAGGGCAAGGCCGATGCCGCCACCATCGCCGCCGTCACAGCCCATCCCGTCTACAATGCCACCCTGCGCACCACCTGCGTGGCCACGACGCTGGAAGGCGGGCATGCGGTGAATGCCCTGCCGCAGCGGGCGCGCGCCCATATCCAATGCCGCCTGTTCCCCGGCGACAGCGTGGCGGAGACGGAGAGGCTGCTGCGCGACGCCATCGGCGATGCCAGGGTGGAACTGTCCCGCGTGGGGGAGGCCGGCGTGGTGGCGGTACCGCCACCGCTGGACCCGGCCATCGTGGAACCGGCCGAAGCCGTGGCGCGGGAACTGTTCCCCGGTCTGCCGCTGATCCCCACATTGCTGACCGCCGGCACGGATGGCCGCTATCTCAGCGCCGCCGGCATTCCCACCTATGGCATTCCCGGCATCCTGCTGGACGCCGATGGCAATGGCGCCCATGGCGTCGATGAGCGCATCCGGGTGCGCAGCGTCATGGAGGGGCGCGATTACCTCCACGCCCTGATCAAGCGCTACGCCCGATGATCAGGACGGGGCCCGTGCCAGCAGGGCGCGGGCCCGCAGCACCACGGGCAGGTCCACCATCGACCCGTCCAATGTCGTCACGGCTGCCCCTGCCGCCTGGGCATTGTCCCAGGCGGCCAGGACGCGGCGGGCCAGATCCAGTTCCGCCGCACTGGGCTGGAAAACCTGATTGGCGGCCCGGACCTGGTTGGGATGGATGCACAGCGCACCGGTGACGCCATATTCCGCCCCCCTACCCGCCGCCGCGACGCAGGCATCGACATCCCGAAACTGCGCGATGGACAGGGGCACGGCCAACGCCATCAGGCCACGGGTCGCGGCGGCCAGCGCCACTTGCCGGCTGGGCAGGTCCAGCAGGGCCGGTGTCGGCGCCACGCCCATGGAGACCGCAAAATCCTCCGGCCCCAGGGCCAGGCCGATGACACGCGGACAGGCGGCCAGGTCGGCGGCCACCGCCAGCCCGGCCGGGCTTTCCACCAGCACGATCAGGCCGGTATGACCGGGCGGCAGGCCGCGTTCGGCCTCCAGCTCATCAATGATGGCGGACAGCACCGTCAGGCGGGCGACATCCTCCACCTTCGGTACCATGATCGCCCGCACGTCGGGGCCGATGGCGGCCTTGAGGTCTTCCAGGGCCGCCAGCCAGCCGGCATTGACCCGTACCACCACCGCCGGCCCGGCGGCGGCAACCGCCGCGGCGGCCACTTCCAGTCCCGCCCGTGCCGCCGGTTTGGCGGCGGGCGCCACCCCATCCTCCAGGTCCAGGATCACGGCATCGGCACCCGACGCCGCCGCCTTGCCCCGCCGCACCCCGTCATCAGCGGGCACGAACAGCAGGGAACGCCAACGGGTCGACAACATGGGTGCGGCCCCTCCCTGGGCGGTCATTTAATTCACTTGGATAATGCGCTTGACGGAGAATGCCGGCAATGAAATTGTATCCGGTAACGCAAATTTAAGAAGCACGAGGGGAAGATGTCCGAGGCGTTCATCACCGCCGTGGCGCGCAGCGCCGGCGGCAAGCGGGGGGGACGGCTGGCCGGCTGGCACCCCACGGATCTGGCCGGTGCCGTGCTGCGCAGCCTGGTGGAACGGTCGGGCGTGGACCCGGCGGCGATCGAAGACGTGATCATGGGCTGCGCCTGTCCCGGCGGGGAACAGGGTGCCAATATCGGCCGCTATGCCGCCCTGTCGGCCGGCCTGCCGGAAAGCGTGCCGGGCACGACGGTGGACCGCCAGTGCGGCTCGTCGCAGCAGGCGCTGCATTTCGCCGCTGCCACGGTGATGACCGGCCAGATGGATGTGGTGATCGCGGCCGGCGTGGAAAGCATGACCCGCGTGCCCATGGGCCTGCCCTGGACCCTGCCGGCCCAGCATGGCTATGGCACCTATCGCAGCCCCGGCCTGGAGGCGCGGTATCCCGACACGCCCTTCAGCCAGTTCAAGGGTGCTGAGATGCTGGCGGCCAAGTACGGCTTCACGCGTGAGGAGCTGGACCGCTACGCCCTGGAAAGCCACCAACGCGCGGCGGCCGCCACCAGGGAAGGGCATTTCAAGGGAGAGATCGTGCCCCTGACCGTCACCCTGCCCGACGGCACCATTGTCATCCATGATACCGACGAAGGCATCCGTGCCGAAGCCACGCTGGAAGGCATCGGGTCCGTCAAGCTGTTGCAGGAGGGCGGCTGCATCTCCGCCGCCAATGCCAGCCAGATTTGTGACGGGGCCGCCGCTCTGCTGGTGGTGAACGAAGCGGGGTTGAAGCGCCTGGGCACCAGGCCGCTGGCCCGCATCCACCAGATGACAGTGTTGGGCCATGACCCGGTGATCATGCTGGAAGCCCCCATCCCGGCCACGGAAAAAGCGCTGAAGAAGGCCGGGATGCGCCTGGACGAGATCGACCTTTACGAGGTGAACGAGGCGTTCGCGCCGGTGCCGCTGGCCTGGGCCAAGGCGCTGGATGCCGACCCGTCCCGCCTGAACGTGCATGGCGGCGCCATCGCGCTGGGCCACCCGCTGGGTGGCAGCGGTGCCAAGCTGATGACCACGTTGGTCAGCGCGCTGCACACCCATGGCAAGCGCTATGGCTTGCAGACCATGTGCGAGGCCGGCGGCATGGCCAATGTGACGATTGTTGAGCGGCTGTAACGACAACGGGGGCTGCGGCCTCCGTCCTTACGCCTTCACCAATGGCAGCGCCGTCACCGGCCTGCCCGTCAAGGCCAGCAGCGCATTGGCGACCGCCGGCCCGATGACGGGGGTTCCCGGCTCCCCCACCCCGGCCGGCGGCCGGTCCGACGGCAGGATATGCACCTCCACCGAAGGCGCCTCGTTCATGCGCAGCACGCGGTAGGTGTCGAAATTGGTGGTCTGGACCACGCCATCCACAATCTTCACCTCCCCGAACAGGCTGTAGGACAGGCCATACATCAACCCGCCCTCCATCTGTGCGCGCACCTGATCGGGGGAGACGGCGATGCCGCAATCCACGGCCACGGTGACCCGACGCACGCGCGGTTCGCCATCGACCAGCGAGACCTCCGCGACATTGGCGACGGTGGACCCGAAGCAATGATGCACGGCCAGCCCCCGCGCCCAGCCGGGCTCCAGGTCCGTGCCCCAGCCGGACTTTTCCAGTGCCAGTTCCAGCACCGCCAGATGGCTGTCGGCCCCGGCGCGGCGATAAAGTTCGCGGCGGTAATCGGCGGGATCGATGCCGGCCTTGCGCGCCAACTGATCGACCATATGTTCCATGGCCATGGCCGTGTGCGTGGCCCCGACGGAGCGCAGCCACAGCACCGGGATGCGCGTGGGCGGATGGTAGACCCTGGCATCGACGGCAGGCGTGGCCTTCAGGTACGGGCTGTCGACCGTCCCCTCCACCCCATGCTTTTCCACCCCGTCCTTGACGGCGCCGGCGAACGGTGTGCCGGTCAGGATGGAGGCGGTGACCAGCCGATGCTCCCAGGCGGCGGGATAGCCATCCTTGTCCAGCGCCACGCGGGCGCGGTGATGGGTCAGCGGTCGGTAATAGCCGGCGGCCATGTCATCCTCGCGCGTCCAGACCAGCTTGACCGGCGTGAAGCCGCCCACGGCACGGGCGATCTCCACCGCCTCGCGCTGGTAATCCGACGTGGCGACGGAGCGGCGGCCGAAGCTGCCACCGGCCGGCAGGGTGACGATCTCCACCTCTTCCGGCGCACCGCCCAGCAGCTTGGCGATGTTGCGCTGATCCACCGTGTGGTTCTGCGTGCCGAAGCTGAGGCGGCAGCGCGTGCCATCGACCTGCGCCACGCAATTCATCGGCTCCATCGTGGCATGGGCCAGGAACGGCAGGGCCAGCTCCATCGTCACGACCTTGCCCTTCAGCGACGACGCGTCTCCATGGCTAACGAAGGGGGCGAACGGTGCTTCACGCATGCCCGCCGCCATCTCCCGATATTCGGTCTGGATGGTATCCGACGAGCGCATTTCCGCCGCCGCATCGTCCCATTCCACCACCAGCGCGTCGCGACCCTGACGGGCGGCATAGGTGTTGCTGGCCACCACCGCGACGCCGCTGGTGATGGGCACGATCTTCACGACACCCGGCACCGCGCGGGCCGCCACATCGTCGAATGTCGCCAGCCTGCCGCCGAAGCGCGGGGAATGGGCAACCATGGCGACCAGCTGGCCGGGCAGCTGCACATCCTGGGTGAACACGGCCTTGCCCGTGGATTTGGCCGCCGCATCCAGGCGGGTGACACGCTGCGTCCCGATCAGGCGGAATTCCGTGGGCTGCTTCAGCACCAGCTCGGCCGGCGGCGTCAGGGCTGCGGCCGCCGTGATGAAAGCACCGATCCCGGCGCTACGGCCCGACGCGGCATGGGCGATCACCCCGTCGCGCACCGTCACCTCGCCCACCGGCACGCCCCATTCGGTGGCCGCCGCCTGCACGAGCACGGCACGGGCAGCGGCACCGGTGCGGCGCAGGTCGAGCCAGCTGTCGCTGATGGAGGCGGAACCGCCGGTGATCTGCAATTTGAAGGAGGCGCGGGCGAAGCGGGTCGGATCGGCGGGGGCCGTCTCCACCCGCACCTTGGACCAGTCGGCATCCAGTTCCTCGGCCACCAGGGCGGCCATACCGCTCTGCGCCCCCTGCCCCAGTTCGGAGAATTTGGCGATCACGGTGACGGTGCCATCGGATGCGATGCGCAGGAAGGGACCGAAATCGGCCAGGGCCACCGCATCCGGTTTCGTACCGGGAATAAGGCGCCCGACCAGCAGGGCACCACCGCCCGCCGCCAGGACGGCGCCGAACAGAACCGCGCGGCGGCTGGGCTTGAACCCGCTCATGCCGGTCCCCCTTTGGTGATGCCGGCGGCGTCCTTGATGGCGGCGCGGATGCGGTTATAGGTGCCGCAGCGGCAGATATTCCCCGACATGGCGTCGGTGATCTGGTCGTCGGTGGGCTTGGGCGTTTCCGCCAGCAGGGCGACGGCGGCCATGATCTGGCCCGACTGGCAATAGCCGCATTGCGGGACATTGTGGCGCTGCCAGGCCTGCTGCAAAGGATGGTCGCCGCCCAACCCCTCGATGGTGGTGATCTTCATCCCCTTCACGCTGTCCAGCGGCGCGACGCAGGCGCGGATGGGCGTGCCATCGGCCAGGACGGTGCAGGCCCCGCATTGGGCCACGCCGCAACCATATTTCGTGCCGGTCAGGTGCAGATGGTCGCGCAAGACCCAAAGCAGTGGCGTATCGGGTGCCGCCTCCACAATCATGTCGCGACCATTGATATGCAGCACCGCCATTCAGCTTTCCTCTGTTCCTCAAACGCCGGAGCGACTTTCCTTGGACCGGAATCCTCCCCGCCCTCGTCATCCCGGCGAAAGCCGGGGCCCAGGGGCCACAGGATCAAACCTTGAAGCAGCTTCCATCGACGCTGTGGCAAGGTCGGGCATTTGGCCTCTGGGTCCCGGCGTCGCCGGGATGACGAAAAGGGGAATACTTCCAGTCAAAGGAAAACCGCTCTAGTTCCCACCATCCAGCAACCGCCGTGCGATCACCTGCGCCTGGATCTCGCCGGCCCCTTCGAAGATATTGAGGATGCGGGCATCGGCCAGCAACCGGCTGGCGGCATATTCCATGGCAAAGCCGTTGCCGCCATGGATCTGCAGGGCATTGTCCGCCGCCGCCCAGGCCACGCGGGCGGCCACCAGCTTGGCCATCCCGGCCTCCAGGTCGCAGCGCTTGCCGCCATCCTTCTGCCGGGCGGCGAAATAGGTCAGCTGCCGCACGCCCAGCAATTCCGCCGCCATCATCGCCAGCTTGTTGGCCACGCGCGGGAATTCGATGATCGGGCGGCCGAACTGGATACGGTCCAACGCATAGGACAGGCCGGTTTCCAGCCCCGCCTGCGCCACGCCGACGGCGCGGGCCGCCGTCTGGATGCGGGCGCTCTCGAACGTGGCCATCAGCTGCTTGAAGCCCTGGCCCTCCACCCCGCCCAGCAGGTTGGCGCGATCGACATGGAACCCGTCGAAGCCGATCTCATATTCCTTCATGCCGCGATAGCCGATGACCCCGATCTCCCCGCCGCTCATGCCCTGGGCGGGGAACGGGTGCTCCACCGTGCCGCGCGGCTTGGTGGCCAGCAGCATGGACAGGCCGCGATAATCGGTCGTCGCCGGGTCGGTGCGGACCAGCAGGGTCATCACATCGGCGCGGGCGGCATGGGTGATCCAGGTCTTGTTGCCCGTCACCACATAATCACCACCATCGATGACCGCACGGGTGCGCAGGGCCCCCAGGTCGGACCCGGTATTGGGCTCGGTGAACACCGCGGTGGGCAGGATTTCGGCCGACGCGATCCTGGGCAGCCACTCTTTCTTCTGCGCCTCCGTCCCGCCGCACAGGATCAGCTCGCCCGCGATCTCCGACCGGGTAGCCAGGGAGCCGACGCCGATCCAGGCGCGCGACAATTCCTCCGACACCACGCACATGGCGGTCTTGCCCATGCCATGGCCGCCATATTCCTCCGGAATGGTCAGCCCGAACACGCCCATGGCGCCCAGTTCATCCACCAAGGCGATGGGGATCAGTTCATCCTTCAGGTGCCATTCATGGGCGAAGGGGACGATCTTCTCCTCCCCGAAGACATGGAACTGGTCACGGACCATCTCCATCGTCTCGTCCAGGCCCGTGCGTTCCAGCGTCGGGCGGCCGCGTGCGGCGACCAGCAGTTCGGCGATGCGGGTCTTCACGCCCTGGGTGGCGCCACGCGCCAGCTTGGCCAAGGCCGGCGCCTGCAACAAAGCCAGGATGGCGGGATCGTCGGCCAGATCGGATGCGCGGATCACCTCCCCCTGGTTCATGGGGATGCCGCCGGAAAGCTGTGCGGCATATTCGGCGAACAGCAGCTGCGACAGCAGCGCCTCGGTCTCCCCGAACAGCCCGCCACCATCCAGCCGTTCCGCCCAGCCAGCCACCTGGTTCAGCAGTTCGGCGTAGGCGCAGAACCAGCCATAGCCATGGACGATATGCTGTTCCAGATCGGCCAGCCGCCGGTCGACCTTGCCGCCCACGGCGATGCGGGCCAGCACGGGCGCGCGGGCCGCCGCCACGAAAGCCTGGGCCGCCGTCGCCGCATCGCGCAGCAGCGGCACCAGACCGGGCAGGACCAGGGGTTCATTCTTCACATTTGCCGGAATGGCCATCGTTCAACCCTTCTCCGCCTCGCCGGCCGCCGCCTTGTTGGCGGCCGACATGGCCTTGGCCCCCATGCTCATCACCAGATTGCCGGTGACCAGCTGGTTATGGGCATGCGCCAGGTGATGCATGTGGAACAGCGCATCCATGGAGGTGCGCTTGCCCCGGATATTTTCCACGAAATTCATCGCCTGCTTGGCCAGCGCCATGCCGAAGGTCGGGTGGCTGGCCAGTTCGGCGGCAATGGACGCCGTCTGGCTTTCCAGTTCCGCGCGCGGCACGACGCGGTTGATCAGGCCGAAATCATAGGCGCGCTGTGCCGGCATGCGCAGGCCCAGCATGATGAATTCCCGCGCGATGCGCGGCGGCAGGTCGAACATGTGCGCCGAATATTCCACGCCCGGCACGCCCATGCGCACCACCGGGTCCTGGAAATAGGCATCGTCCGACGCCACGATCAGATCGCAGACCATGGCCAGCATCACGCCGCCGGCGATGCACGCCCCCTGGACCATGGCGATGGTCGGCTTTGGTATTTCCTGCCAGCGGCGGCACAGGCCCAGATAGGCGTCCTGCTCCAGCACATATTGCGCCTCCGCCCCCTCGCGCGTCAGGTGGTCGCCCCACAGATGCACACGCTCGCGCGGCAGGTGTCGGTCCTTGGCCGGCGTGCCCAGATCGTGCCCGGCGGAGAAATGCTTGCCCTGCCCGCCCAGCACGATGGCCCGGACCCCGTCATCCTCCACCGCCCGGCGGAAGCAGTCGTCCAGCTGGTTCAGCAGCCGGTAATTCTGGGCATTGCCGCATTCCGGCCGCGCCAGCCAGATCCAGGCGACGGCGTCCTTCACCTCGTACTTAACGAACATTTCCGGCTGGCTGGCGTCCGACGCGTTTTCCATATTCCGTCCCTCATCGGCATTATTTGCACTGTAGTGCAATTTTAAGGACAAGCCAAGCCCAACCCAAAGGGCCTTTCCCTCCGCCGTCCCTGGAAAAACTCATAGGCCGATTAGCGGGGCGCCATGCGGATGGCGCCGTCCAGGCGGATATTCTCGCCATTCAGGTAGGTGTTGCCGATGATGGAGAGCGCCAGCGCTGCGTACTCCTCCGCCTTGCCGAAGCGCTTGGGGAACGGCACGCTGGCGGCCAGCGACTGTTTCACCGCGTCGGCGGCCCGGCTCATCAGCGGCGTGTCGAAGATGCCGGGCAGGATGGCGTTGACGCGGATGCCGTCATTCATCAGGTCGCGGGCCACCGTCAGGGTCAGGGACGTGATGCCGCCCTTGGACGCCGCATAGGCCGCCTGACCGATCTGCCCGTCCTGGGCCGCCACGCTGCTGGTATTGATGATGACCCCGCGCTCGCCATCCTCCAGCACCTCCAGACCCAGCATGCCCTGGGCCGACTTGGCCACACAGCGGAAGGTGCCGACCAGGTTGATCTGGATGATGCGGTCGAAGGCGTCGATGGGGAAATGCCTGGTCTCCCCCGTCGCCTTGTCGCGGCTGGCGGTCTTCACGACATTGCCCGTGCCGGCGCAATTGACCAGGATGCGTTCCTGCCCGTGGGCGGCGCGGGCCTTGGCGAAACCGGCATCCACGCCCGCCTCGTCCGTCACGTTCACCGCGCAATAGACGCCACCGATCTCCGCCGCCAGCGCCTCGCCCGTCTCCGGGTTCATGTCGAAAATGGCGACCTTCACGCCCTGGGCGGCCAGGGCACGGGCCGTAGCGGCCCCCAGGCCGGAGGCGCCACCGGTGACGATGGCAGCGATGTCGTTACCCAGCTTCATGTTCAATCCTCCCTCAGACCGGTCGCGCTTCAATCGCGATCGGCAATGATCCCGGCCTGTTTCAGCCCATCCAGCTCGCCATCGCCCACATCCAGCCAGTCGGCAAGCGCGCTCATCGTATGTTCGCCCAGGCGCGGCGGCGGCCGGTCGAACCGGGCCGGGGTGGCCGACAGCTTGGCCGGATAGGCCACGGACGGGACAGCCACCCCGTCGGCGCGTTCAAACCGGTGGACGGTGCCGCGCGCTTCCACGAACGGGTCCTGGAACACCTGTCCGATATCATTGACCGGACCCGCCGGCACACCCTTGCCCGGAAAGGCCGCCATCAGGTCGGCCACCGCGAACCGCCCGATGATCCCCTGCAGCAGCGGTTCCAGCACGGCGCGGTTGATCACCCGCTTGGCATTGGTGTCGAAGCGCGGGTCGCTGGCCAGTTCCGGTACACCCAGCACGGCGCACATCGCCGCATACTGCCCGTTATTGCCGACGGCGACGACGATGGGGCCGTCCGCCGCCTCGAACATGCGATAGGGCACGACGGTCGGGTGGGCATTGCCCAGCCGGCCCGGCGGCTTGCCGCCTACAAGGTAGGACAAAGCCTGGTTGGCCAGCATCGATATCTGGGTGTCCAGCAGCGAACAGTCGATCAACTGCCCCTCCCCCGTCTTCTCCGCATGGCGCAGCGCCATCAGGATGCTGACGGTGGCATACATGCCGGTGGAAACATCGGCCATGGCCACGCCGGGCTTGATCGGCGGGCCGTCCTTCTCCCCGGTGATGCTCATCATCCCGCCCATGGCCTGGGCCACGAAATCATAACCCGGCCGGTCGGCATAGGGGCCGGTCTGACCGAAGCCGGTGATGGAGCAATAGACCAGCCTGGGATTGACCGCCCTCAGGCTCTCATAATCCAGGCCGTATTTCTTCAAGCCACCGACCTTGAAATTCTCCACCAGGATGTCGGCCTGCGCCGCCAGCCTTCGCACCAGCGCCTGACCTTCCTTGGTTGCCAGATTGATGGCGACGGAGCGCTTGTTGCGGTTGCAGGACAGGTAATAGGCGCTCTCCCCCGCCCCGTCCCAGCCTTCCTCGCGCGGCAGATCGGGCGGGCCCCAGCTGCGGGTGTCGTCGCCGACGCGCGGTGCCTCCACCTTCATCACGTCGGCGCCGAAATCGGCCAGGATCTGGGTGCACCAAGGACCGGCCAGCACCCGCGACAGGTCCAGCACCTTCACGCCCGCCAGGACCGCTTGCCCGCCCATCATCGTGCCCGCTCGAAGATCGCCGCCAGCCCCTGGCCGCCGCCGATGCACATGGTCTCCAACCCATAGCGGCCGTCGCGCCGGTGCAACTCGCGCAGCAGATTGGCCAGGATGCGGCCACCGGTGGCGCCGATCGGGTGGCCCAGCGAGATGCCGGAACCATTGACGTTCAGCTTGTCGCGATCGTCCCAGCCCCAGCCCTTCAGGCAGGCCAGCACCTGTGGCGCGAACGCCTCGTTCAGCTCCACCAGATCGATATCCTTCCAGCCCAGGCCGGTGCGGGCGAACAGCCGTTCCACCGCCGGCACCGGGCCGATGCCCATGCGCGACGGCTCGCACCCCGCCGCCGCCCAGCTATGGAACCAGGCCATCGGCTCCAGCCCCAGTTCGGCCAGCTTGTCCTCCGCCACCACCAGACAGGCGGCGGCGGCGTCGTTCTGCTGGCTTGCATTGCCGGCGGTGACGATGCCGCTCTTCTCGATGGGCCGCAGCGCGCCCAGCGTCTCCATGGACGCGTCGGGACGGTAGCCCTCGTCATGGGCGAACAGGATGGGATCGCCCTTCCTCTGCGGGATCGGCACGGGCACCAGTTCGTCGGCGAAGCGGTTCTCCGCCCAAGCCCGTGTGGCACGGCTGTGCGACATGACGGCGAATTCGTCCGCCTGCTCGCGGGTGATGCCATAATCCTTGGCCAGGTTTTCCGCCGTTTCGATCATGCCGCTGATCACGCCGAACCGCGCGATGGGCTGCGACATCACCCGGCCACGGGTCAGCCGGTCATGCATGGTGACGGAGCCGGAACGCGCGCCACGGCGCATGTCGGTGGAGTAGTACTCGACATTGCTCATGCTCTCCACGCCGCCGGCGATGACCACATCGGCCGCCCCGGTCTGCACCATCATGGCGGCGTCGATCACCGATTGCAGGCCGCTGCCGCAGCGTCGGTCAAGCTGATAGCCCGGAATGCGGATGGGCAGGTCGGCGGCAAGCGCCGACCAGCGGGCGATGCAGGCCGCCTCGCCATTGCCGTAGCCCTGGGCGAAGACCACATCGTCGATGCGCTCCGGGTCCAGCTTGGTGCGCTCCACCAGCGCCTTGATGATGATGGCACCCAGATCGCCGGCCTGGATATTGGCCAGCGATCCGTTGAACTTGCCTACCGCCGTGCGCAGCGGGGAAACGATTGCGGCTTTGCGCATGATCTTGTTCCTTCCGACCCTATACCCAGTCTCGGTGATCGTGACCGATCACCGACCTCAATCGCCGGCGCCACCATCCGGTGGCTTGGCTACGCCGCATGTGCGGCGCGGCGGCAGTCGCCGCCGGACCAGTCCCCAGGGACTGGTCTTAGGCCTCCGCGCCGCGCAGCATCTCGCGGGCGATGATGAGCTGCTGGATCTGGGACGTGCCCTCATAGATGCGCAGCAGGCGGACGTCGCGATAGAAGCGTTCGACCTTGTATTCGGCCATGTAGCCGGCGCCGCCATGGATCTGCACGGCCCGGTCGGCCACCCGGCCCACCGCCTCGGTGGAGAAATATTTCAGCGCCGATGCCTCCAGGCTGACCTTCTCCCCGGCATCGAAGCGGGTGGCGACGGAACACATCAGCGCCTCGGTGGTCAGCGTGTCGACCTTGCTGTCGGCCAGCAGCGCCTGCACCAGTTGGAAATCGGCGATGCGCTGGCCGAACTGCTTGCGCTCCATGGCATAGCGCAGGCTCATATCGACCAGACGGTCGCACATGCCCAAAGCCACCGCGGCGATATGGATGCGGCCGCGATCCAGCACCTTCATCGCCGTCTTGAAGCCGCGCCCCGGCACGCCGCCGATGATGTTGGCCGCCGGCACCAGCACATCGTCGAAGATCACGTCGCAGGTCATCGCCCCCTTCTGGCCCATCTTCTTGTCCGGCTTGCCCAGGCTGATGCCGGGCGTGTCGGCGGGCACGATGAAGGCGGAAATGCCGCCAGAGCCCTTCACATCGGCTTCGGTCCGCGCCATCAGGGTGAACATGCTGGCGCGGGGCGCATTGGTGATGAAACGCTTGGTGCCATTGACGCGGTAATAATTACCTTCCCGCACGGCCGTCGTGCGCAGCGATGCCGCGTCCGACCCCGCCTCCGGCTCCGTCAGGGCGAAGCTGGCCACCGCCTCACCGGCCGCCAACCGGGGCAGCCATTCCTGCTTCTGTTCCGGCGTGCCGTCCATGACGATGCCCTGGGACCCGATGCCCACCGTGGTGCCGATGACGGAGCGGAAGACCACCGACGCGCGGGTCAACTCGCGGATGATCGCCGCCTCCTCCGCCATGGTCAGGCCCAGGCCGCCATGTTCTTCTGGCACCGACAGGCCGAACAGGCCCAATTGGCCCATCTCCTTGATGATCTCGGCCGGCACGGCATCGTCATGTTCCACCCGGTCTTCCGCCGGGATCAGCCGCTCATCGACGAAGCGGCGCACCGTGCCGCGCAGAAGGTCGAAGGTCTCGATATCCATGGGATTCTTTCCCGTTTCAGCTTGCCGCCGTGGCGGTCATGGCGACGGTGCCGTCGCAGCGGACGGCCTGGACGAAGCCCGGCTCCGCCCCCGGCGACAAAAG
Source organism: Niveispirillum sp. KHB5.9 (assembly GCF_048066115.1). Classification (NCBI taxonomy): domain Bacteria; kingdom Pseudomonadati; phylum Pseudomonadota; class Alphaproteobacteria; order Rhodospirillales; family Azospirillaceae; genus Niveispirillum; species Niveispirillum sp. KHB5.9. The sequence continues at coordinate 1,010,997 of NZ_JBLTYX010000001.1, forward strand.
GATGGGCTGGTTGGCGAACAGAGGTGCGGCGGCGCGGAAGCCGAAGCGGCGCAATGGTGCGCCCGCCTGTTCCGCCGCCAGTCCATAGAGCCGGGCCGCCGTGAACGGCCCATGCACGACAAGGCCGGGATAGCCTTCCTCGTCCATCGCATAGGGCAGATCGTAATGGATGCGGTGGCTGTTGAAGGTGACGGCGGAGAAACGGAACAGCTCCACCGGACCCGGCCGCCAGACCCGGTCGACCTCGCCGACCCGCAGCCGCGTCTCTTCGATCGGCGCCACAGGGACGCCGGCGGGGCGATAGACGATGGTCTGGCGCTCCCGCACCTTCACCACCCCGTCCTGGGCGATCTCGCGATCCACCTCGACAAACACCAGATCGCCGCTGCGGCCCGGCTTGTGCCGGACATCGGCGATGGTGGCGGTCAGGGTCGCGGCCTTGCCCAGGACCAGCGCGTCACCGAATTCCATAGCGGCGGCGCCAAACATGCGCCGGGAAAGGCTGACCGGCGGCAGGAACCCGCCGCGCATCGGGTGCCCGTCCGGGCCGATACGGTCGGCGGCGACCACGGGCAGGAAGAAGGCCCAGTGGGCCAGCGACGGTTGCCGCCGCTCGACATCCAGATCTTCGCCCAGGGCCGCCGCGTACCGGCGCAGCGCTTCGGCATCCAGAGTTTCGGTGCGGGCCTCGCTGCGGCCGATCCAGCCGCGCCATTGCTCCAGTTCGGTGGGGTCGACGGTACTGGTCATGCGTCCCTCTCCATCCCGGCGACGATGCCGCCATCATGCAGCCGGCCGATCTCCCCACTGCCCAGGCCCAGCACATCGGCCAGAACCTGATCGGTATGTTCACCCAGGCGGGGCGCAGGTGTCAGGGGCAGGCGTTCGGCGCCGGCCAGGGTCGCGGCGGGGCCGGACGCGGCATAGTGCCGGCCGCTGGGATGCGACAGGGTCTGGAAGATCGGGTTGGCGGCGAACAGCCGTTGGTCGCCCGTCACCGCCTGATGCAGCGTCTGATACCGGCCCCAGGTGACGCCGCTGGCATCGAAGGCGGGGGCCAGCTGGTCGAACGTGCTTTTGCCGATCGCGGCTGCGAACAGCGGGAACAGGCGCTGGCGGTGCAGGAAGCGCTGGCCCTCATCGGCGGTGAAGGACACGCCCAGTTCCGCCTCCAGTGCTGCCACCGGGGCGCCCAGCGACAGCACCTTCAGCAGGCCCGTCCATTGCCGCGGCGTGATGGCCACCACCATCACCCGCTCCCCGTCGGCGGTGGTGAAATCACGCCCGAAGGCGCCGAACAGGTCGTTGCCCATGCGCGGCCGGTCGCCACCACCCTCCAACACCTCCGCCACCGCCCCGATATGCGACAGGCTGGAAGCGACAAGGTCGGACAGGGGGATGCGGATTTCACGGCCGATACCGCTGCGCCGCCGGTCACGCTCCGCCGCCAGCAGGGCGAAGGCGGCATAGGCGCCACCCAGCAGGTCCCAGGCCGGCAGCACATGATTGACCGGGTCGGTCCCATCGGCCGGCCCCGTCATCAGGGGCAGGCCCGACGCGGCATTGACCGTGTAATCCACCGCCGGCGTACCATCGGCCCAGCCCATGATGCGGGCGCAGATGATGTCGGCCCGCTTGGCTCGCAGCGCGTCGAAGGACAGGAAACCGTCGGCCGGATAATTGGTCAGGAACAGGCCGGCATCCTCACCCGGTGCCGTGGCCAGGGCCAGCGCCAGTTCGCGCCCCTCCGGGCTGGACAGGTTCAACGCGATGGATTTCTTGCCCTTGTTCAGCCCTTCCCAATAAAGGCTGCTGCCATTACCGGCCAGGGGCCAGCGGCGGAAATCCGGGCCGCCGCCGATATTGTCGAAGCGGATCACTTCCGCCCCCATCTGCGCCAGATGCAGGCCACAGGACGGGCCGGCGATGAAGGCCGACCCTTCCACGACGCGCAATCCCTTCAGGATATCGTACATGGCGTCAGATCCTCACCAGCACGCGGCCCAGATTGTCGCCGCCGAACAGGCTGAAAAACGCGTCCAGCGCATGGTCGATGCCGTCATGCACGGTCTCCGCCGCCTGGATCAGGCCGGCCTGGTACCATTGCGTCACGTCGCGCAGGAACTGTTCCTCCAGATGCAGATAGTTCAGCACGATGAAGCCCTGCAGGCGCAGCCCCTTCACCACCACCTGGGTCAGGTTGCGCGGGGCCGCCGACGGTTCGGTGGCATTGTACTGGGAGATCATGCCGCACAGCGCGAAGCGCCCGCCCGGATTGGCGATGGCGATGGCCGCCTGCAGATGGTCGCCGCCGACATTGTCGAAATAGACGTCGATGCCGGCCTTGGCCTCGCGCGCCAGGGCCTTGGTCAGGCTGGGTTCGGCCTTGTAGTCGATGACGCCGTCCAGCTTCAGCGTGTCGCGCAGGAACGCGGTCTTCAGCGCCCCGCCCGCCGCCCCGATCACCCGGTTGCCCTTCAGCTTGGCGATCTGGCAGACGACGGAACCGACCCCGCCCGACGCCGCCGACACGAACACCGTGTCGCCCGCCCGCATGTCGGCGATATGCAGCAGCCCGGTATAGGCGGTCAGGCCCGTCATGCCGGCAAAGCCCAGATAGGCCTGTTCGGGCAGCACCGAGCAGTCGCGCTTCTTCAGCGCATCCGCCGGGGCGTTGAACAGTTCCCGCCAGCCCAGGCGTGACCAGACCACGTCGCCCGGTGCGAAATCGGGATGGTTGGACTGCTCCACGACGCCGGTCGCCGGCCCTTCCATGGGCGCGCCCAGGGCAAAGGGCGCGACATAGCTTTTCGTCTCCCCCATGCGGCCGCGCATGGCGGGATCGACCGCCATCCAGCGGTTGCGCACCTGCACCTCGCCGGGACCGGGGGGCGGCACGGTCACGGTGGCTAGCTCGAAATTCTCACGCACCGGTGCGCCCACGGGGCGGCTGACCAGGCGGATTTCACGCGAAAGGCTCATCTGCCTCTCCTTGCTTTCTCAATAGCCGCAGAGGCGGGCATAGCGTTCGCGGTGGAAAGCGGCGTTGCCGAAGCTCATATCCGCCACCCGCGCCCGCTTCAGGTAGAAGCCGGCATCATGTTCGTCGGTCATGCCGATGCCGCCATGCAGCTGGATCATCTCCGTCGCCATGCGGCGCAACGTGTCGCCGGCCAGTGCCTTGGCCAGCGATGCCAGGACGGGGATATCCTCCCCGCCCTCGTCCAGCGCCGTCAGCGCCGCTTCCACCGCCGACCTTGTCAGCTCCAGTTCGGCATAAAGGTTGGCGGCGCGGTGCTGCAAAGCCTGGAACTGGCCGATGATGCGGCCGAACTGCTTGCGGGTCTTCAGGTAGTCCAGCGTCGTCTCGAACGCCTGTACCGCCGCCCCCAGCATTTCCGCCGCCTGACAGATGCAGGCGCGGTCCAGCACCCGGTCCAGCACCCCTTGCCCTTCACCAGGCGGCGACAGCAGGGCGTCGGCCCCCACCGCGACATTGTCGAAGCGGAGGATGGCGGCACCGCGCGGCAGCACCTCCTGCAACGGATGTCGACCAAGGCCGGGAGCCGAGCCATCAACCAGGAACAGGGCCACACCGTCCGCCGTGCGCGCCGGCACGATGAACAGGCCTGCCGCCATGCCGAACGGCACCGGCCGCTTCACGCCCGACAGGCGCCAACCGGCCCCGTCACGCTCGGCCGCCAGTTCCACCTGGCGCTGCGGATGACGCCGATCCTCGTCCAGCGCCAGCACGGCCACCAGCTCACCACTGGCGATGGCGGGCAAGAAACGTTCCTGCGCATCCCTGTTGCCGGCCAGGACCAAGGCCCCCACCGCCGCCACGGCACTGTCGATCAATGGCGAGGGCAGCAGCGTGCGGCCCAGCCGTTCGACGATCAGGCCCAGGCTGAGATGGCCGAAATCGCTGCCGCCGAATTCCTCGGGCACCAGGATGCCGGTCCAGCCCATCTCCGCCATTTCGGCATAAAGCGCCGGATCGAACCCCGTCTGCCCATCGCCTTCCCGCAATCGCCGCAGCGCGGTGACGGGCGCGCGGTCGAGCGCCCATGCCTCCGCCCCATCGCGCAGCATGCGTTGTTCCTCGCTGAGGACAGCCATCGGCCCCTCCTCCTGGTGTTCTTTGTTATTGGTAATCGGGCAGGTTCAGAACCCGCTTCGCCGTGATGTTGTTCTGGATCTCGAAGCTGCCGCCATAGATCGAATAGGCCTTGCCGTGCAGCCAGGCCCGCGTGGCCTCCAGCTCGTCAACCTCGTACCCCGGGCCCTCCCAGCCCAGGCCGCGATTGCCCATGATCTCCACGATCAGTTCGCCGCGTTCCTGCGACACGTCCGACCCCAGGTTCTTCACCGCCGACAGGGCGGGCGACGTACCGGTGCCGGCCTTCGCCTCCCTGGCCGCACGCTGGAAGGTCTGGGAATAGGCGCGCGAGCGCATGGAATTCAGGATCAGCCGGCGGCGCAGGTCGGGATCGGCGATGCGGCCGTCCGCATCCTCCCCGACATAGCGCTTGGCCAGCGGCGCCAGGCTGGGCGCTTCCGCCCGGTTGCCGGCCAAGCTGTCGCGTTCGAACTGCAGCAGGCGCTTGGCGACGGCCCAGCCCTGGTTGACGCCGCCCACGACATTCTCCTTCGGTACCTGCACATCGGTCAGGAACACCTCGGCGAAATGCGTGGTGCCGGAGATCAGGGTGATCGGCCGCGCCTCCACCCCCGGACTGGACATGTCGATCAACAGGAAGCTGATGCCCGCCTGCTTGCGGCTGTTATCGGTGCGCACCAGACAGAAGCACCAATGGGCATGGTTGGCGCCCGAGGTCCAGATCTTCTGGCCATTGACCAGCCAATGATCACCCTGGTCGATGCATTTGGTCTGCAACGACGCCAGGTCGGACCCGGCACCGGGTTCGGAAAAGCCCTGGCACCAGCGGACAGTCCCCTTGGCGATGCCGGGCAGAAACCGCAGCTTCTGTTCCTCGTCGGCATATTCCAGCAGGGTCGGCCCCAGCATCATCATGCCGTAGCTGCGATTGGGGTTGAAGGCGCCGATGCGCGCCATTTCCTGATTGATCACCGCCTCATACGCACGGGACAAGCCCGCACCACCATATTCCGGGGCCCAGGTCACGGCCCCCCAGCCCTTGTCCGCGATTCGACGCAGCCAAAGCTGGAAATCCGCATCGGCGTCGGCCAGCGCGCCATCATTGTGATAGGGCTGCGGGTTCTTATAGGCGAGTGAAACCGGAAAATTGGCCTTCAGCCATTCGGCGACTTCAGCTCTGAACCCCTGCTCCACATCGTCTGCCATTTCAGCCAACTGTTCCGTTACCGCCCCCGTGAGGGCGTGGTTCCGGCGATGCCGCCATCCGTGCCGCCGGCCCCGCCAACGGGGGCCTCGTCGTTGCCAAGCCACGGACCTTTATCGCTTCTGATGCCTTCGACCTTAATTCAGCCGGATGGCGTTTGCACGACAAAAATTGCATCGTAGGTTATTATGTTGGACGTGACGGACATGCGGGACGGCACGACAGGCCCCTTCGCGATGCAGCGATATGCCAGCAAGTCCGCGCCGCCCGCCGCAGAATGTCCCGCCCCGGACCCTCATCCAAACTTTTACAGACGTGCAATGTTGTCATATAGATGAAGCATTCCCTATGTTCAGGGAAAGGCAGCGGACAGTTTGGTTAAGGAGTAAGGCTCACGTGTCGCGGATCGAACCGGAAAAGGTCCTGGTCTATTCCAGCCCCGCCATCCATGCGCGCCGCCGCCGCATCCTGGAGGAAACCCGCAAGCTGATCGCGGAACGCGGCCTGATCGGCTTCAGCATGGATGAGATCTGCAAGCGCGCCGACGTGTCCAAGCGCACGCTGTACAACGCGTTCCAGACCAAGGAACGCATGATCGCCATGGCGATCCATGAATATTTCGAGCGCTACATCTCCCGCCTGCCCTATTCCAGCCCGGCTGGCACGCTTCAGCGCAATGTCGAACGCATGGTGTTCGTGATCCAGCGCAACCGGCAGATCCGCAATTACATCAGCGCGATCATGTCGATCTATTTCAGCCTGGATGCCGACAGCGACATCTGGACGACCATGCATTCCATGGCCGTCACCCCCAACCTGCAATGGATCGAGGCGCTGAAGGCGCGGCGCCAGCTGCAGCCCTGGATCGACGCGCAACGGCTGGCCGATGATGTGGTGCGTTTCGAATATGCCATCATCTATGACTGGTGCCGGGGCCATATCGCCGATGACGCGGTGATCCCGCATCTGCTGACCACCTGCCTGACGCTGATGTCCGGGGCGACGCGCGGGGCGGCGCGCAAGGAGATCGAAACGGTCCTGGACGATATCCTGGAAGGCCGGCTGCCGTTCGCCGCGACATCGTCGTCCACACCCACCGCCCCGCTGCCGGCGGCGGAGGCGGCTTTGGCCGACGAGGGGTGATGTGCTCTTAATTTTAACCTTCACTGCAATATTAGACATGATATAGTCCGCTGGACCCGACGGAGGCTGCACGGCATGTGCGGCCGCTATCCGTCCCCTCGATCCAGCGGAATGCCATGACAGAACAGGCGAAGACCCTTCAGACCGGCACCTCGCGGCTGCTGGCGGAAAGCAGGCCGGACGGCGTCCTGCATGTCACCCTGAACCGGCCGGAAGCCCGCAACGCCGTCTCCTTCGAGATGTGGGAAGGCTTCTCCGCCCTGCTGGACCAGGTGGAGCGGGAAACGCCACCCCGTGCCATCGTCCTGACCGGGGCCGGGGATTATTTCTCCTTCGGCGGCGATCTGAAGGTGCCGCCCAACCGGGGTGACGGGGCGCTGGCCACCGCCGCCCGGCTGGAATGGGGCCAGCGCATCATCGCCCGCCTGCGCCGCCTTCCCGTACCGGTGATCGCCGCCGTGGAAGGCGGGGCCTATGGCATCGGCTGGAGCCTGGTGCTGGCCTGCGACATGGTGTTCGCCGCCGACAATGCCGCCTTCGGTGCCCCCTTCGTCAATTACGGCCTGACGCCCGATGGCGGGGCCGCCTGGTTCCTGACCCAGCAGCTGGGCCGCTACCGTGCCGCCGAACTGATCTTTTCCGCCCGGTCCATGCCGGTGGCCGAAGCCGCATCGGTGGGGCTGGTCAGCCGCATCTGCCCCGCCGGTACGGTGGTGGCGGAGGCGCTGGCGTTCGCCGCCGGTATCGGCCAGGGCAACCGCCATGCGGTGGAGCTGACCAAGCGGCTGCTGCACGGCGCACAGACAGGCGACCTGGAGACCAGCCACGCCATGGAACTGGTCTATTGCGCCCGTTTGCAGGACGGGCCGGAGCTGCGCCAGGCACGCGAGGCCTTCGCCGCCAAGCGCGCCGCCGCCAACGCCGCCAAGCAAGACTGACCTCCCCTGCCGGAAAGGCTTTTCCCATGCAGTTCGACATGCGCAGCCTGCCGCTTCTGGCGCGCTACAAGATCCTGAATTCCACGGTGACGCCGCGCCCCATCGCCTGGGTCACCACCATCTCGCGCGACGGGGTGCGCAATGCCGCCCCCTACAGCTTCTTCAACGCCGTGGGCGATGATCCGCCGCTGCTGGTCCTGGGCCTTTTGAAGCATCCCGTCACCGGCCTGATGAAGGACACGGCCCGCAACATCGTGGAGACCGGCGAATATGTGGTGAACCTAGTGTGCGAGGATGATGCCGACCGCATGGTCCAGTGCAGCGTCGATGCCCCGGCCGAAGTTGATGAAATCCTCTATGCCGGGGTGGAGACGGCCGACAGCGTCCTGGTCAAGCCACCGCGCATCGCCAGCAGCCCCGTCAGCTTCGAATGCCGCAAGCATTCCGCCATCGATATCGGCCGCCAGACCATCGTGCTGGGCGAGATATTGATGACCCATATCCAGGACCGGTTCGTGCTGGACGCGGCCAAACAATATGTCGACACGCCCGCCATGAAACTGATCGGCCGCACCCATGGCAGCGGCTGGTACGTGCGCAACAGCGACGCGTTCAAGATGGAACGGCCGGCGTTCGATCCGGAACGGATTTGAGGAGATCGCCCCCTTTTTTCGTCATCCCGGCGAAAGCCGGGACCAAGGGGCAACAGGATCAAACCTCGAAGCTGCGTTGATTGACGCTGCCGAAAGGTCGGGCGCTTGGCCCCTGGGTCCCGGCTTTCGCCGGGATGACGGAGAAGAGGTGCAATTGAGTACAGACGCCGTCCACGCCCAAGAGGCGGCCACCAGGGAAGAAGCCCATGTCGATGCCTTTCCGCCGGCCGCTGCTGGCCGCCGCCCTGTTGCTGACCGTGGCCGCGATGCCGCTGCGCGCCGCCCCGCCGGGGGCCGACTGGCCCGGCTATGGTGGTCCGGACGAGAACCATTACAGCCCGCTGGCCCAGATCAACGCCGGCAATATCAACCGCCTGAAGCTGGCCTGGTATCATGATATCGACGTGCCACCGTCCAGCTTCACCGCCCCCATCGCGGTGGGCGGTGTGCTGTATTTCGCGGCCGGCCACGCCGTCATCCATGCCATGGATGCCGCCACGGGCAAGGAACAGTGGCGCTATGATCCGGAAGCCTGGAAGCAGGCGGGGCAGAAGCTGCGCGGTGCCTGGGGCATCCGCGGCATCGCCTATGACAATGGCCGCATCTTCACCGGCACCATCGATGGCCGTCTGATCGCCATCGACGCCCGCACCGGCAAGCCGGAATGGAGCGTGACGACGGTGGAGAAGGATGACGAACGTTACGTCACCGGTGCGCCCTGGGTGTTCAACGGCAAGGTGGTGATCGGCCATGGTGGTGCCGATTTCGCGCCCATCCGCGGCTATGTCACCGCCTACGACCAGAAGAGTGGCAAGCAGCTCTGGCGCTTCCACACCGTGCCGGGCGACCCCGCCAAGGGGTTCGAGAACAAGGCCATGGAGATGGCCGCCAAGACCTGGACCGGGGAATGGTGGAAGTACGGTGGCGGCGGCACGGTATGGAACACCATGGCCTACGACCCCAAATACAACCGGCTCTATATCGGCACGGGCAACGGGTCGCCCTGGAATCAGAAGATCCGCAGCCCCGGCGGCGGCGACAATCTGTTCCTCTGTTCCATCATCGCCCTGGATGCCGATACGGGCGAATATGTCTGGCACTACCAGACCAATCCCGGGGAGACCTGGGACTATAATTCCTCGATGGATATCGAGCTGGCGGAGCTGGAGATCGACGGCAAGCGCCGGCCGGTCATCATGCATGCGCCCAAGAACGGCTTCTTCTATGTGCTGGACCGGGAGACGGGGAAACTGATCTCGGCGGAGAAGATCGTGAAGGTCAATTGGGCCGACCGGATCGATACGGCAACCGGCCGCCCCTTGGAAAACCCGGCCGCCCGCTATCCCGATGGCAAAGCGGCCCTGGTCTTCCCCTCCCCCTTCGGGGCCCACAATGTGGAGGCGATGTCCTTCAACCCCAAGACGGGACTGGTCTATATCCCGGTGATGGAACGCGGGCAGGTCTATGTCGACCCGCCGGGCGACCTGTCGCAATGGCGCCATTCCGGCGGCCAGCGCCTGTCCACCGGCACCGGCGCCCCACCCGACAACATGCAGCCCCCACCGCCGACCAGCGCCCTGCTGGCCTGGAACCCGGTGACGCAGAAGGAGGCCTGGCGTCTGCCGCTGAAGGGGGCCCGCAATGGAGCCACCGCCACCACCGCCGGCAATCTGGTCATGCAGGGCCGCGCCTTGGGCCGCTTCGATATCCTGGCCGCCGACAGCGGCAAGACGCTGTGGTCCTTCGACGCGCAAACAGCGGTGCAGGCCCAGCCCATCACCTATATGGCCAAGGGCAGGCAGTACATTACCGTCATCGCCGGTGCCCGCTATCCCGGTGCCGTCGGGCTGGACCGGGAATGGAATTATCATGACCAGCAATGGCGGGTGCTGACCTTTGCCCTGGATGGCAAGGCCACCCTGCCGCCCCGGCCGGAACCGGTGGCCCTGCCGCTGATCGAAACCGACCGGATCGACCCAACCCTGGCCACCGCCGGCCGTGCCACCTACGCCCAGCGCTGCTCCATCTGCCACGGTCCCGCCGCCCGTTCCGGCGGGGCCGCCCCCGATCTGCTGCGGTCCCCCATCGTCGGCGACGCCGACAGTTTCAGGACTGTCCTGCATGACGGCTTGCTGCGTGAGCGTGGCATGCCCGACTTCCCCGAATTGAGCGATGGCGAGCTGGAAGGGCTGCGCCATTACATCCATCAACGCGCGCGGGAGGAAGCTTCGGTCGCCGCCGGCCTCCAAGCCCGCCCGCCAGCCAGCAGAGGCAGCAATGAAGGTCAATGAGGTCACCGATCTGGATGTTGACGGCCCCATCGCCGTCATCACCATTAACTCCCCACCCGTCAACGCCCTGTCCGCCGCCGTGCGCCAGGGCATCGCCGCCGCCGTCGATCAGGCCGTCGCCGATCCGGCCGTGATGGCCATGGTGCTGATCTGCGAGGGCCGCACCTTCTTCGCCGGCGCCGACATCACCGAATTCGGCAAGCCGCCGGTGGAACCGACACTGCGGCAGCTGCAGGTGATCGTGGAAAACGCGCCCAAGCCGGTGATCGCCGCCATCCATGGCACCGCGCTCGGCGGTGGACTGGAACTGGCGCTGGTGGCGCATTACCGGGTGGCGGTGCCATCGGCCAAATGCGGCTTGCCGGAGGTGAATATCGGCCTGCTGCCCGGTGCCGGCGGCACCCAGCGCCTGCCCCGCATCGTCGGCGTTGAAAAGGCCCTGGAACTGGTGACCAGCGGCCGCCATGTGCCGGCCAGGGAGGCGCATGAGATGGGCCTGCTGCATGCGCTGGTACCGGAAGGCGGCTTGCGCCAGGGCGCCATCAGTTTCGCGTCCCAGGTACTGAGCGAGAAACGCGCCTTGCGCAAGGTCCGCGACCTGGATGAGAAGCTGGAGGAGGCGCGGCGCGATCCCGGCCTGTTCGAGCGGTTCCGCGCCGCCAATGAGGCCAAGTTCCGGGGCTATCTGGCGCCGGAATACAATATCCGCTCCGTGGAAGGGGCGCTGTCCCTGCCCTTCGATCAGGCCATGGACAATGAACGCGCCCTGTTCAACCAGCTGATGGCCGACAGCCAGTCGGCCGCCCTGCGCCACGTGTTCTTCGCCGAACGCCAGGCCGCGAAGGTCGATGACCTGCCCGCCGACACACCGACCCTGCCCATCGCCAGGGTCGGCGTCATCGGGGCCGGCACCATGGGCGGCGGCATCGCCATGAATTTCCTGAATGCCGGCCTGCCCGTCACCATCGTGGAGACGAAGCCGGAGGCGCTGGATCGCGGCATCGCCATCATCCGCAAGAATTATGAAAACACCGCCCGCAAGGGCAAGCTGACACAAGAGGCGTTGGAAAAGCGCATGGGCCTGCTGACCGGGTCCCTGGACCTGGGTGATCTGGGTGATTGCGATCTGGTGATCGAGGCGGTGTTCGAACAGATGGATGTCAAAAAGGACGTCTTCGCGCGGCTGGACAAGGTGGCCAAGCCGGGCGCCATCCTGGCCACCAACACCTCCTATCTGGATGTGGATGCGATCGCGGCGGCCACCGGCCGGCCCGATCACGTCCTGGGCCTGCATTTCTTCTCGCCCGCCAATGTCATGCGGCTGCTGGAGATCGTGCGGACCAAGGACACCGCCGCCCCCGTCCTGGCCACGGCGGTGAAGCTGGCGCGCACCATCGACAAGATCGGCGTCGTGGTCGGCAACGGCTATGGCTTTGTCGGCAACCGCATCCTGGCCGCCCGCAATGTCCAGGCCGACCAGCTGGTGCTGGAAGGGGCCAGCCCGGCGGATGTCGACCGCATCCTTTATGATTTCGGCTTCGCCATGGGCCATTTCCGCATGCGCGATCTGGTCGGGCTGGATGTGGGCTGGAACCGTGCCACCAGCACATCCGCCAATGTCCGCGAAATCCTCAACGAGCAGGGCCGCCACGGGCAGAAATCGGGCGGCGGCTATTACGATTACGATGCCGACCGCAACGCCACCCTGTCGCCCGTGGCCCTGCAGGTGATCGCCGATGTCGCCGCCCGCGACGGCATCACGCGGCGCACGATCGACGATGCGGAGATCCAGGACCGGTTGCTGCTTTCCATGGTCAATGAAGGGGCCAAAATCCTGGCCGACGGCATCGCCGCCCGCGCGTCCGACATCGATATCGTCTGGGTCACGGGCTATGGCTGGCCCAAATACCGGGGTGGGCCGATGTTCTGGGCCGATTTGCAGGGGTTGCCCAAGATCGCCGAACGGCTGCGGGAACTGGCCGCCGCCCATGGCGGCAACCTGGTCCCGGCCCCGCTGCTGGAACAGCTGGCGGCCGACGGCAAGGGGTTCAAGGACTTCCGCTGAGGCCAGCGGTACGCGTTCAACCCGCCGTTCCGGATGACACCGGGACGGCGGTTTTTTCATGTCCACGCGGTGTGCGTGCATGAAAAAACCCCGGTGGCAGGGCCACCGGGGAGGGTCAGGTTACCGGGAGGAGAGCCGAGACTGTGAGATACCCCGTCCCGGCTTTCGCCGATCAGAACTTGGCGCGCAGACCAACGGTGTAGGCGCGGCCGACAGTGTCATACAGGGAGATGATTGTCGGCAGGTTCAGACCGGGAATGGTGCCCGGCACCAGCGGCGGATTGCGATCGAACAGATTGTTCGCGGTCACGAACAGTTCGGTTTCGGCGCCGAGCGCCTGGGTGCGATAGGTGACGGTGGCATCGGTGTACCAGACGGCACTCTGCTTGGCGCCGTTGTAGTTCTGGTTCGGCTCCTGGCTGCCCAGGGCCCATTTGCCGATATATTGCTCGGAGACGAAGATGTTGAAGTCGCCGATATCATAGGAGACGTTCAGCGTGCCGCGCCATTTCGGCCGGGCCACCGGCTGGTTGGCACTGCTGCCATAGCCGGAGAAATCATAGACCGGGGCCGTGGCCGATTGCTGCGTCTTGTATTCGTCCAGATAGGACGCGTACAGGCGGAAGGTCAGGTCGCCGGGACCGGCTTCCGTGCGGTAGGTGGCGTCGAAATCGATGCCGCTGGTCTGCAGGAAGGCGATGTTGGCCGGGGCCACGCGGATGGAGTTGGGGAAGGCCGTGGCGCTGGGCCGGTCGATCAGGGCGCATTCCGGCGCCGAACCACCGGACGCCTGGCAGTTGGTGACGATCTGGATGGGCGACAGGCTGCCGATGGCGCCGTTGATCTTCAGGCGGAAATAATCGACCGACAGGCTGAAGCCCGGCAGGCCGGACGGCGACAGCACGCCGCCGAAGGAGAAGGTGTCCGCCTCTTCCGGCTTCAGGCCGGCATTGCCGCCGCTGATCTGCGGCACGTTGGCGGTGACGCCGCTGACGGGATCGACCAGGGTGCCGATGGCCGATTGGTCGCCGGCATAAAGGTCGAACAGGGTGGGTGCGCGGATGTCGCGCGACCGCGTGGCGCGCAGCAGGAAATCATCTACCGGCTTCCAGGTCGCGCCCAGCTTCCAGGTTTCCACCCGGCCGCTGGTGGAATAGTCGGTGACGCGGCCGGCGGCATTGATGTCCAGCGACTTGGCGAAGGCAACATCGCTGAGCACCGGGATATTGACCTCGGCGAAGCCTTCCTTGACGTTCACGTCGCCATCGGCAGAACCGACATTGGTCAGCCAGTAGAACAGGGCCGAGGACGGCACGCCGCGCACGCCACGGAAATATTCCGCGCGCTCCGCCGCCGTGTCCAGCAGGGCCGGATCGGCATTGCTGTTCAACTTCAGCTTCTGGGTGCGGTATTCACCACCCGCCGCCACCATCAGCGGACCGGCCGGCAGGTCGAACAGCACACCCTGGAAGGCAGCCTGCACCAGATGCTGGGAAATGGCGGCGTCATAGCTGGAGGTGCCGGTGGCGTATTTATAGCCGTCCGGGGTCTTCAGCATGGAACCTTCGCCCATCATGTTCAGCGGCTTGCAATCGGCGAAGCGCTGGCGGATGGCCGCATCGGCATCCAGCGTGGCACGACAGACGATATTGCCGCTGCCATCGCGCACCGCGTCCAATGCCGCGTAGGTATTGCGCCAGTTGAACAGGCCGCTCTGGTCCATGGAGTGCTTGGACTTGCCATAGACATAGCCGGCATTCCACTGCCAATCGGCACCGATATCGCCCTCGAAGCCCAGGGTGGCGTTGTAATAATCGGTACGTTCCTCCGTATGCGGCTTTGGCGCATAGGGGCTGTAGGACGCGACACTGATCGAGGTGGCACCCGCCGCCGTCAGCTGCGCCCGCTGCGCCGTGGTCAGGTTCAGATACGGGTTGTCCAGATAGATGGTGGCCGATGTCGGTGCCACGAAGCTGTTGGCCAGCGAGCTGTAGGACAGGTCGCTGCGGGTGAAGCCACCCTGGGCGTAGAAGCGCAGTTCCGGGGCCACGTCATAATCGAAGCGCTGGAAAATCTGCTGCGTCTTCAACGGCGACACGGTGGTGACGTCGGACGGGATGCGATAGCCATCGCCGCCGACATAATAGGCCGGGGTGCCGGTCGCGGTGCCGTCGACGAAGGGCACGATGGACCCGTCGGGCAGGAACCGGTAATTGGCCAGCGGGCCGGACAGGATCTTGCCGCCGTCGGACGCCTGGTTCTGCTTCACGCCGCTATAGATGACATAGGGATTGGCGGCGGAGCCCGGCGTGCCCGCACCCGGGTTCTTGCCGGCATAGATATAGCCCTGGTTGGCGACGTCACGGTCGCTGCGCAGCATGCCCTTGCTGTCGAACTGTTCGGCGCTGAACAGCCAATGGCCCTTGCCATCCAGCAGGTCGGTGCCAAACGCCGCACCCACGCGGTAGGTCTCGTTGTCGCCTTGTTCGGACGTGCCGTACTGGGCCTGGACCTTGGCGCCGTTGAACTTGCGGTTCAGCACGAAATTGACCACGCCGGCCACGGCGTCGGAGCCATAGGCGGCCGATGCGCCGGCCGTCACCACGTCCACACGCTCGATCAGCATGTTGGGGATGACATTGGTGTCGACATCGCCGCGGAAGGTCGTGGGCGGCACGCGGGCACCGTCGAACAGGATCAGCGTACGGTTACCACCGACGCCGCGCAGGTTCAGGATGTTGCCGTGCGAAGCGCTGTTGGCGAAATTGTGGGTGGAGCGCGACGGGCTGGAAGACAGCTGGAACTGCGGCAGCTTGTTCAGCGCGTCGGGAATGTTGGACGGCGTCGATTTGACCAGATCGGCCACGGGCGCCACGGTCACCGGGGTCGGGGCCGTATAGCCATCACGCGTGATGCGCGAGCCGGTGACCACGATCTCCTCCAGTGCGTCCTGCGCCATGACAGGGACCGCGAGGAACACCGAACTGGCACTCACCAGCAGGGTGCCGACGATGCGTGCTTTCATTGTTTTGCCTCCCCAGGGATTTATTACACAGTCGTGCATTTTTCTGGAAATTAAGCGCCAGCCAAAATTGCCTGTCAATGCAATTTTATGCTGGGCGATACATTCCCCTGCATTCAGGGGTCTTGACGAGAGGGCGCAAGGCCAAACCCCACGCGCAGGTCGTGGGTGGTAATGCCTTCTGCACCAAACCGGCCGACCCCAGGGTCAGCGGGAAAGGGTTTCCCCCGTCTCGGCACTCCATTTCGCGTACCAGGGTGCCAGCTGGGTGGCCCGGAAACCCGGAACCCCCGCCGTCTGATCCGCGATGACCAGTGGCGTCGCGGTTTCAAGCTTGAAACGGGGCCAGGCCGGCAGGCCGCTGCCGTTGGGATCGCCCGTGCGGATGAAGTTCAGGAAATAGCCCTGCATCATGCGGGCAATTTCCGCGTCCTTCCCCTGCAGGGGCTTGCCGTCGCGGCCGCCTTCCGGTGCGAAGATATAAGGCATGTCCCCGCAATGCGGCACGCCCGCGACCTTGCCGCGCTGGTCCTGCGCGACATAGTCGAAATGGTAGCCATAGGCGGGCTGCCCGGTGCGCGACGCCAGCCCGGCCATGCCCATGGCGGCAGAGGTGAAGATGAAATCCGTCTGCACCTGCCGCAGCATCTCCTTGTCATCCAAGGCGCCATAGGCGGGCTTCAGACTGTCCATCTTGATGCCGAACCGTTCATCCAGGACCTTGGCATCGAAGCCCATCAGACCGAAGACGCTGGCCTCGTCACTGGTTGATCCGCTGATGATCGGCACCCGCGCCATCTCGCCCCGCGCGAAGGTGGCGGAAAGCTGGCGGTTCAAAAGCTTGCCATCGATGATGGCGCCGAATTCCGGCGGCCCCTTGTCGCCTTCCAGCACCTGGGCCGGGGTCAGGGCGCGCAGTTTGGCCAGGGCGGCGGCATCGCTGCCTTCCACCCCAACACGCTGGGCATAGGCCAACCCCTGCTGCTGCGCCACGTCCAGGGTGCGGGTGGCATTGAAGAAGCCGCCGCCGGAATGGATGGAGGCATGGCGGAACAGCCCGCGCGGCACCGGCGATGAGGTCAGGGCATTGACCGCCGATCCGCCGGCCGAACAGCCCAGGATGGTGACATTGTCGGGATCGCCACCGAACTGGGCGATGTTGCGCCTCACCCATTGCAGCGACGCGATCAGGTCCGACAGCCAGTAATTGCCGACGACACCGTCTTTGGCCCCGGCCTTGGCCTCCGCCGCCAGGGCCGGATGGGCGAAGAAGCCCATCCGGCCGACGCGGTAATTGGGCGACACCAGCACCACGCCCTGATCGACCAGGGCCGGCAGCCCCTTGTCCATCAGGTAGCGGTTGGAGCCAACGAAATAGGCGCCGCCATGGATGGAGACCAGCACCGGCAGCTTCTTGGATGCCGACAGGTCCGGGCTGGCGACGTTCAGCGTCAGGCAATCCTCGCTCTGTGCCGGGGCGTCGGTGGCGCCCGGCCGCACCGGCTGGGTACAGATGGCGCCGAACTGTGTGGCGTCACGCACACCATCCCATGGGGCCGCGGGTGCGGCAGCCTGCCAGCGCAGGGGGCCGACGGGCGGGGCGGCGAAGGGAATGCCCTTGAACACGCCCCCCTTGCCATACGTCTCGCCGCGCAGCTTGCCCAGGTCGGTATCGACGACCGGTGCCGTATCGGCACCGGCGGCGACGGCCGACATTGGAAGGAAAAGGCCCAGCAGCGCCAGGACGGAAACACCCTGTCGCAGGCGGCGTGGAAACTCCATGGTCGCCCTCCCAATTTTTACCTGTTATGTATTTTTCTGTGGGGTAACATGCACAAAATTGCCTGTCAATGCAATTTTGGTGAATTGTTCCGACGGCTGTCGATAGTGTCATCGCCACGGGTGGTTTCGTTTGACACCCGCTGAATGTTGCACAATAGTGCAGAAAATACACGAATGCACCAGGAGGAACGTTGAGAATGTCCGGCATGGATTTCGGCAGGCTTTTCAATCGTCCGGCGCGGTGGATGATGGTGGGCGCCTGCGCGCTGACCCTGGGGCTGGCCCCGATCCAGCCGGCCTTCTCTGCCGGCAAGGCGGACGCCAACGCCGATGAGGGTACCAACTGGTCCGCCTTCGGCCGCACCGACACCGAGGATCATTTCAGCCCGCTTTCCCAGATCAACGACAAGAACATCGCCCGCCTGGGCCTGGCCTGGTCACATGATCTGGAGACGTTCGACAGCTATACGGCACCGCTGGCCGTGGATGGGGTGATCTATTTCGCCGTCGGCCATTCCATCCTGCACGCCATGGACGCGCGCACTGGCACGGTGCTGTGGACCTACGATCCGGAAGTGGCCAAATATGCCGGGGCCCGCATGCGCGCCGGCTGGGGCGTGCGCGGCATCGCCTATAAGGATGGCGTCGTCTATACCGGCACCCGCGACGGGCGCCTGCTGGCGGTCAACGCCAAGGACGGCAAGCTGCTATGGAGCGTGGAGACGCTGGACGAGGCGGAAGGCGGCTATATCACCGGCCCGCCCTGGATCGCCGGCGACAATGTCGTCATCGGCTTCGGCGGGGCCGATTACAGCCCCGTGCGCGGCTATGTCACCGCCTATAATGTGAAGACCGGCAAGAAATCCTGGCGCTTTCATATCGTCCCCGGCGATCCCGCCAAGGGGTTCGAGAACAAGGCCATGGAAATGGCCGCCAAGACCTGGACCGGCGAATGGTGGAAGCTGGGCGGCGGCGGCACCGTCTATCACGCCATGGCCTATGACAAGAAATTCAACCGCCTCTATCTGGGCACCGGCAATGGCTGGCCCTGGAACCAGAAGATCCGCAGCCCCGGCGGCGGCGACAATCTGTTCCTCTCCTCCATCGTGGCGCTGGACGCGACGACGGGCGCGTATGTCTGGCACTACCAGACCGATCCCGGCAATACCTGGGATTACAACAATGCCATGGATATCCAGCTGACCGAGCTGACCATCGACGGGCAGAAGCGGCCCGTCCTGATCCATGCGCCCAAGAACGGCTTCTTCTATGTGCTGGACCGGCGCGACGGCAAGCTGCTGTCGGCGGAGAAATTCGCCAAGGTCAACTGGGCGGAAAAGATCGACCTGGCAACCGGCCGCCCGGTGATCAACCCGGAAGCCCGCTTCCCCGACGGCAAGCCCTTCGTCGTCTATCCGTTCCCGCAGGGCGCGCACGGGGTGCAGCCCATGTCCTTCAGCTCCAAGACCGGGCTGGCCTATATCCCGGTGATGGAGGGTGGGCGCGTCTTCGTCGATCCGCCCAACCTCGCCACCTGGCAGTACAAGCCCGGCATGTTCGTCAATACCGGCCTGGGCGCGCCGCCGCCCGACATCAAGGTGCCGCCGCCGACCAGCGCGCTGCTGGCCTGGGACGTGGCCAAGGCCAAGCCCGCCTGGCGGGTGGAACTGGGCGGCCTGCTGAATGGCGGCACCATCGCCACGGCCGGCAACCTGGTGTTCCAGGGCGACAATCAGGGCCAGTTCAACGCCTATGCCGCCAATGATGGCCGCAAGCTCTGGTCCTTCGATGCCCAGAACGGCATCCTGGGCAATGCCATCACCTATAAAGCCGGCGGCAAGCAATATGTCACCGTCCTGACCGGCTTCCGCAGCAGCTTCGCCGGCAAGCCCAACTGGGACTATGAACAGCAGCGCCGCCGCGTGCTGACCTTCGTGCTGGATGGCAAAGCCAAGCTGCCGCCGGCCGACCGCTCCGACATCCCCGTGGTGGACGATGCCGCCTTCACCATCGATCCGGAAAAGGCCAAGATCGGCGCCGGCGTCTATAATTCCAGCTGCGTCATCTGCCATGGCGCCGGCATGGTGGCCGGCGGTGCCGCCCCCGATCTGCGCAAATCCGGCGTGCCCATGGATGCCGACACGTTCCGCGCCGTCCTGCATGACGGCATCCTGATGGAACGCGGCATGCCCAATTTCGACATCCTGAATGATGGCGAAATCGACGGCCTGCGCCACTATATCCGCCAGCGCGCCCGCGAAACTTTGGCCGCGAAGTAACCCCGACAGGAGGACCCTCCCCGTGCAAGGATCGAAGGTCGCCATCACCGGGGTCGCGGAGACCCCGATGGTGCGCTCCAGCCCGCACAGCCTGCTGAAGCTTGAAACCGACGCCTGCTTCGCCGCCATCACCGATGCCGGCCTGAAGGTGCGGGACATCGACGGCATCGTCTGCAACCGCAACACCCACAGCGCCGATGAGATCGGCTTCGCGCTGGGCCTGGAACGCCGCCCCTTCACCGCCGTCACCGACACGGTGGGCGGCACGGCGCCGGCGGGACAGGCCCTGGTCCTTGCCCAGCTGGCGATCGAGGCGGGGCTGGCCAGACACGTCCTGGTCCCCTACGCCTTCCAGGCCACACGGCCCGGCGGGCCGTACGGTTTCCATTCGCGCGAGCCGCTGAAGGCCGATCTGGAAATGCCCGTGGGCTATTTCGGCCAGGCATCCTATTTCGCCATGATGGCCAACCGTTACGCCCATGAACATGGGCTGACGGAGGAGGAGCTGGCGGCGGTTTCCATCACCTATCGCCGCTGGGCGATGCTGAACCCGGCGGCGCAGAAGCGGGAGCCGCTGGATTTGGACGCCTATCGCAAGTCGCCGATGATCTCCACCCCGCTGCGGGTGGCCGATTGCTGCCTGATGACCGATGCCGGGGCCGCCTATATCGTCAGCGCCGTGGACCGGGCGCGCGACATGCCGCATCCGGTCGTCACCGTGGCCGGCGTCGGCATGGACACCAACCGCTGGCCGCAATCGGTGGTGTTCACGCAGAAACCCGACATCCTGGATTATCCCGCCCGGCAATCGGCGGCCGACGCCTATGCCATGGCCGGGGTCGGAGCCAAAGACCTGGATCTGGCCCAGATCTATGACGGGTTCAGCATCTCCGCCTTGTTGCAGACCGAGATGCTGGGCCTGTGTGAAACCGGCGAAGGCGGGCGCTTCTATTTGGACGGCCATGGCCTGCCCGGCGGGCGCGTGCCGATCAATACCAGCGGCGGCCATCTGGCCGGCGGCTATCTGCCCGGCATCACCCTGCTGGTTGAGGGCGTGCGGCAGCTGCGCGGACATCGCGGCGAGGGCCAGGTCAAGGATGCGCGCCTCTGCGCCGTCACCGGCCTGGGCGGCAACTCCCATTCCACCACCATCCTGGCGAGGGGCTGACATGGGCATCCCGATCCATCCTCCCCGCTTCGACAGCGACCTGCTGAAACCCTTCTATGAGGGGCTGGCGGCGGGCGAACTGCGCCTGACTTTCAGCACAACCACGGGTGAGCCGGTCTGGTACCCGCCGGAGATCGTGCCCGGCGATCCGGCAGCGCAGCTGGAATGGCGGAAGGTATCGCCCGTCGGCACCGTCTACAGCTTCACCACCATCACCCGCAGCCTGCTGCCCGGCGACCACAAGGCGGAAGTGCCGTTCACCGTCGTGCTGTTCTGTTCCGACGACGCCCCCCATGCCCGCGTACCGGGTCTGTTCGTGGGTGACGGACAGGCCGCGTGCGGCATGCGGGCCCGCCTGTCGCCCGTGCAGGCGGGGGACCATATCGTCGCCGGCTTCGCGCCGGTAGAATAGGGAGAAAGCGCCATGCATCGCCGTACCCTGATCCGGTCGCTGGGTGCGACCGGCCTTGCCTTGTCCTTGCCCGCCTGTGCCACCAAGCCCCAGGCGAAACCCCTGACACCCGCCGATTTCCAAACCGTCGTGACGGGTGTGGACAAGGCGGAAGGCATCGCCATCGCCGACGACGAACGCCTGTTCCTGTCGAATGGCAAGTCGGCCATCCTGGTCCGCGAACCCGACGGCACGCTCCGCCCCATCGGGGCACCATCCGGCGCCAATGGCGTGGCGCTGGACCGCCAGGGCCGGGTGATCCTGGCCAATTTCGGTCTGCTGAGCAACATGCCCGGTTCCCTCCAGCGGCTGGACCCGACCACCGGCACGCTGGAAACGCTGGCGGATGCTGTGGAAGGGCGGCAGCTGGTGGCGTCGAACTTCCCCACCGTGGCCCGCGACGGCACCATCTATTGCACCCACAGCACCTGGTCGGAACCGGCCCGCATCGGCACGACCATCCCCGCCGGCTTCGTCTATCGCGTCACGCCGGACGGCAAGGCCGGCACCGTGGCCTCCGGCTTGCGCGGCGCCAATGGCTGCTGCCTGGACCGGGATGAGAAATATCTCTATGTCGCGCTGACGGCCGCCGGCCGCATCGTCCGCCTGCCCCGGCGCCAGGATGGCAGCCTGGGACCGGCGGAGAATTTCGGCCCCGTCCTGGGCGACGTGACACCCGACGCCATGTTCCAGGACATCCTGAAGCTGGACGCGGCAGCGCAGGCCAAACTTGGCTATCCGGATGGCCTCGCCTTCGATATGGCCGGCAATCTCTGGATCACCCTGCCCTTCGCCAACAAGCTGGTGATGCTGACGCCCACCGGCACGCTGGTGGAAATGCTGCACGATCCCGCCGGCACGGTGCTGAACCGCCCCACCAACCTGGCCTGGGGCGGTCCGGGGCGCCGCGACCTGCATGTCGTCTCCCGCGGCACCGGCTGCATCATCCGGGCGCGGACGGCGTTAGCGGGCTCGGCGCTGGTGCATCAGGCGTCTTGATCCTCCAGCCGCCGCCGCATCGCGCCCCGCCCGCTGGCCAGCATCCCCACCGCCGGCAACAGCAGCAACGGCACCGTCAACAGCAGCGACAGCCCCACCTGGCGCTCGTCCCCCAGCAGCTTGTCGGTGATGAACCCGACCATGGCCGGGCCCAGCGCCATGGCGATCAGGCCGGTGATCAGCACATAGACCGCCGATACCCGCCCGCGCAGGGCCGGCGGCGTCACCACCTGGGTAATCGCCGGCCCCATGCTGGCCGTGGACAGGACACCGGCCACGTACAGGGTGAACAGCACCACCGCCACCCAGCCATCATCCACCAGCACCGACGCCACGGCACAGGGTGCCGCCAGCAGCACCGTCACCACGCACCAGAACAGATGCGCATCGCGCCGCCCGCGCCTGAACAGAAGGTCGACCATCCAGCCATGCAGCGGCAGGGTCGCCGCCCCCAAAATCTGCGCGATGCCCAGCACCATACCCACCTGCGCCGGGGCCCAGCCATGGATGCGGATGAAATAGGTGGGCATCCACAGCTGAAACCCGATGGTCACGGCATAGGTGGTGCCGAAGCCCAGGAAGATCGCCGCATAGAGCCGTTTATGCTCGCGCAGGAAGGCGATGGCCGGACCGTACCCGATGGCGGCGGGCCGCGCGCGCCGCACCGGTTCGCGGAACAGGAACACCAGCAAGGCCAGCACCACGCCCGGCAGGCCGGTGACGATGAACACGAACTGCCAGGGCTGCACGATGCCCAGCAGCGGCAGGTCCACCGGACCCGCCGCCATGGCCATGGCCACGATGGGCCCGCCCAGCAGGAAAACGATGCCCGCCCCCATCACCCCGCCCATGACGAAGATCGACATGGCCAGCGACACCCGGTGCGGTGGGAAACTATCGCCGATGATGGAATAGCTGCCGGTGCCGAAGCCCGACTGCCCCGCCCCGACCCCGGCGCGGGCCACGAACAGCTCCCCGAACCCACGCGCCAGCCCGCAGGCGGTGGCCGCCACGCTCCACAGCGTGATGGCGCCATACAGCACCAGCCGCCGGCTGAACCGGTCCAGTCCGATACCCACCGGGATGGCGCACAGGCAGAACAGCAGCGCGAAGGCCGGCCCCTGCAACAGGCTGATCTGGAAGTCGGACAGCCCCAGATCGCGCTTCATCGGCTCCACCAGCAGCGCGATGATATAGCGGTCGGTCAACGACAGGATATAAAGCGCGAACAGCACCGCCACCGTCACCCAGCCCGTGGCGGGGCTGGGATAGGCGGGGTCCGTCTGGTTCTGGTCCATAATATTTCCCCCTGGGATCAGAACTGCCGCGCCGGCAGGCCCAGCACCAACCCGTCCAGGGCGGGCTGGATACGGATCTGGCAGGCCAGCCGGCTTTCGGCACGGGGATCGATGGCCATTTCCAACATGGCCAGTTCGGTATCCGTGGGCGGCGGCAGCGCCGCCACCCAGGCGGGATCGACATAGACATGGCAGGTGGCGCACGCCATGGCCCCGCCGCAATCGCCCAGGATACCGTCCAGCCCGTCGGCCATCGCCCCTGCCATCGCCGACCAGCCGTCGGGAATGGCCAATGTCTCGCGCGTGCCGTCGGGCGCCACGAAATGCACCTTCGCCATCTCTCACCCCACCTCGGGCTGGTCGGCCACGAACAAGGCGCGTTCGGGACAGGAGCGCACGCCGCGCTGGGCCAGCGCCTCCTGACCCGCCGGCACCTCGATATCGTCCGGCAGGATATAGCCGGCATCGTCCAGTTGGAAAATCTCCGGCGCCAGGGCGTAGCAGCGGGCATGGCCCTGGCAGGTATTCGGCTTGACGCTGATCCGCATCGCTCAGCCCTCCCAATCCAGCACGACATTCTCGATCCCGAACACATGCCCGCCATAGGTCAGCGGTGCTGTGCCCGGCTTGATGCGGAAAGTCGGGATGCGGGCCAGGAATTCCTCCAGCCCGATGATCAGTTCGCGCCGCGCCAGATGCGATCCCAGGCAGCGGTGCGGGCCATAGGCGAAGGCGGTGTGGCGGTTATTGTCGCGGGCCAGATCGATGCGATCGGGATCGGGGAATTCCGCCGGGTCGCGGTTGGCGATCATGGTGGGACAGGAGACGAGGTCGCCCGCCTTGATCAGGATGCCGTCGAAATCATAATCCTTCACCGCCTTGCGCAGCATCTGCACCGTGGAATAGGCGCGGAAGAATTCCTCCACCGCCGGCTTGATCAGCTCGCGGTCGTCGCGCAGGCGTTGCTGGTCGTCCGGGTGTTTGGCCAGATGGCAGAGATCGAAACCGAGTGCGGCCGCCACAGTGTCCAGCCCTGCCTCGAACAGCAGCACGGCGATGCCGAGGATTTCCTTGTCGGTCAGGGGCCTGTCCTTGACCTTGGCCTGCAACAGGAAGCCGACGAAATCATCGGCCGGCTCCCGCTTGCGCTGTTCCAGCAGCCCGCGCATGAAATCCACCACCGTGCGCATGGCGGCCAGCCGCTTTTCCAGCGTGCCGTGGAACTGGTCGTCGGCCCAGCCCAGGAACTCGTCCCGCCGGTCGTCCGACACGCCCAGGAACTGCAAAAACACACCGACCGCGAAGGGGAAGGCGAAGTCGTTCATCACTTCGCAGCTGCCCTTTGCCTTGAACCCCTCGATCAGGCGCACGGCCCGTTCGCGGGCCCCGGCTTCCATCGCGTCCACCCGCTTGGGCGACAGCAGCGGGTTCTGCAGGGCGCGATAGGACTGGTGGTCGGGCGGGTCCACCTCCAGCGGCACCATGGGCAGATCCTCCCCCAGCGCGGCCTTGAAGATGCCGCGGTTGCTGGAAAAGGTTTCCGGGTTCTGCAGGATGCGCCGCTGATCGTCGGCACGGGTGATGACCCAGGTGCCGCGCCCGTCATAGGTATTGGCCGGCGCGTAGAAGATCGGCGGCCCGCTGTAATGCACGAAGCTGAGGGCGGCCTGCGGATCGCCATTGGGCGTGCGGGCCATGCCCGGTGATCTGAAATAGCTGAAATCCCGTACCAGGCCCGGCGGCACATGGTCGGGGATGGCGTGCGGCTGCATCGCATCCTCCTGCTTTGTCGGCGGCCTTGGATGGCCGCTCCTCCCTGCCCCAGACTATGCAGATAAAACATGTGTTGTACAACATATGTTTTTGCACCGATGGGCACTTTTGGACAGCCCTTCCCACATGCCTTGCCGGCTTGGTAGAACAGGCATCACAGAACAGGGGAAGGAAGGGCCGATGCCCGTCGCCGTGGACAGTGACCAGCGCCGCACCGATGTCGCCGCCGCCGCGGCCGACCTGATCGTCGAAGGCGGGCTGAACGCGGTCACCTTCCGCAACCTCGCGGCGCGCCTTGGTTGCAGCACCACCGTCATCAGCCATTATTTCCGTGACCGGAATGCGGTGCTGATGGAGACCTACCAGTATAATTTCAATCAGGCCGTGGCTTTGCGGGAACAGGCACTGGCGGGCCTGCCCGCCGATCCCGTGCGCGCGGTGGAGGAATTGCTGCCCGTGGGGCCACAACAACGGCGGCACTGGATCGTCTGGCTGTGCTTCTGGACGGCGGCTTTGTTCGAACCCGGCCTGCTGACCGAACATCGCCAGGGGCTGGCCGGCACGCGCGAACGGCTGCGCGATCATTTCACGGCGTCGAGCGAGGCACCCGCGGCGGCAGAACGGCGGGCGGAGGATATCTGTACCGCACTCTACGGCATCGCCATGCAGGCGGTGTTCGACCAGGATTATTGGAACGAGGCCCGCCAGCGGGCGGCCTTCCGGCGGGCGGCGGCGCGATAAGCGCTTAACCCGCCGTCACCACCACTTTGCCCACGGCCTTGCGGTCCATCACCCAGCGGATGGCGTCGGGTGTCTCGGCCAGGGTGAAGCGCCGGCTGACATGCGGGCGCAGCCTGCCCTGGACATACCAGTCGAACAGCGTCGCCATATTCTCCAGATGCGCCGCCGGCTCATGCTTGGTAAACGCCCCCCAAAACACGCCGATAGCCGCCGATCCCTTGACCAAAGGCAGATTCAGGGGCAGCGACGGGATCTGCCCGCCGGCGAAACCGACAATCAGGTGCCTGCCGTTCCAGCCCAGGGTGCGGAACGCCGCCTCGGCCAGCCTGTCGCCCACCGGGTCCAGCACCACATCGACGCCGCGATCGCCGGTCAGGGCCTTGACCGCCTGCTTCAGATCCTGGGTGGCATAGTTCACGCCCTCATCTGCGCCCAGCGACCGGGCCAGGTCCAGCTTCTCCGCCGTCGATGCGGCGGCGATGACGCGGGCGCCCATCAGCTTGGCCAGTTCCACCGCGCACAGGCCCACCCCGCCGGCCGCCCCCAGCACCAGCACAGTCTCCCCCGCCTTCAACCCGGCCCGCTGCTTCAGCCCGTAAAAGGCCGTGCCATAGACCATGGTGAAGCCGGCGGCCACGTCGAACGGCATGGCATCGGGAATGGCCAGCACCCGCTCCTGGCGCACCACCACCTGTTCGGCGAAGCCGCCCTGGAAGGTCATGGCGGCCACACGGTCACCGATCTGGAACCGGGTGACGCCCGGCCCCACCGCATCGATCAAGCCTGCCACCTCGCTGCCCGGACTGAAGGGCAGCGGCGGCTGGATCTGGTAGCGGTTCTGGATGATCAGGCTGTCGGGGAAATTCACCCCTGCCGCCCGCATGGCGATGCGCACCTCCCCCGCCCCCGGTTCCGGCACGGGCTGGTCCAGCAGGCGCAGGGCTTCGGGCGGGCCATGTTCGGTACAGACGACAGCCTTCATGGCAATCACCGCCCGGACTGGAACAGGGCGCGCAGCTGGTAATAGGGATCGTCCGGCGCCCGCGCGCTATGCTGGCCGGCGGGCCAGTCGGCATAGGGCTTGGTGGCCGGCAGGACCAGCGACAGGTCGCTGATGCCCCGGCGCTGGATGATCTTCCACACGCCGTTGCGGCGTTCGTGCCGGTCGATATAGCGGCCCTGGAAGAAGGCGTCCTCCTCCCCTTCCCCCGACTTCGCGGTGCGGCGATGCTGGGCCAGGTAATAGCATTCGGAGAAGCCGCGATCGCCCGCCACCTCCACCGACACGTTGGAGATATGGTGCGCCGTGTATTTCAGCGGCTGCACGATCTTCAGCGCGAAATCGACGAAGGCGGTGGAGGTGCCGTCGAAGCCGCCATGCTTGTGGGTGGATTCCGGCCAGAAACAGGCGCGCAACGCCGCCTCATCGAACCGGTCATTGGCGCGGGCATAGGCGTAGAGCAGTTCGGAAATCTGATGCTGGCTCTCCAGCCGGTCCAGACGCGACAGCACATCCTTGTCGGTCTTGGCCATCGCCGTCCCGCCCACGGCCCCGGCGGCGGCCAGCCCGACCGGCAAAGCCAGCAGGCTGCGCAAACCCTGGCGCCGGTCGGGCACCGGCATGGTGTCGTTCGTCATTCTCGGCACTCCTCCCTTTCGCTTTACCCGCGCGGCGCGCGGACCAGACCGTCGGCCACCAGGCGCGGATGCACCTTCTCCCCGAACAGGCGCAGGCTGTTCCAGGACAGTTCCGGGTCCAGGCCGCCCAGCAGCGCGTGGAAGGTGACCTGACTGTCCGGCCCCAGCCCCTTGATCAGACCGTAGCAATCGTCGGGCGTGACCACCTTGATGTTGGGCATGGCGCGCAGCGCGTCCAGCGACGTGGCCTCGGCATAGCGGGTCTCGCCCGTGCCGCGTTCCTTGGCCCATTCGGCATAGGTGTTGGTGGCATAGGCGATGTGCGGCGCCAGCTTCGGCCAGTCGCGGTCGGGATCGTCGCTGACATAAAGGAAGCTGGGGCCGGGCTTCAGCAGCTGTTCGGGCGGCGGAAAGCCGGCCTTCTCGCGTTCGGCCTTGTAGATCTCGAACAGGTCGGGATGGCCGGGGAAATACTGGTACCCGGCCTTGGCGGCACGGATAGCCGACTTGTCGGTGGACCCGCCCATATAGATCTTGGGCCCGCCCGGCCGCACCGGCTTGGGCGTCACCCGCACCGTGCGGCCATCATACTCGAACGGCTCCCCGGTCCAGGCCTTGGCCAGGGTCTCCATCGTGCCGTTCATGATCGCCAGCCGCTTGGTGATGTCGCGGCCGAACATCTCGAACTCATGCGGGCGATAGCCCATGCCGGCCGTGAACACGATGCGGCCGTTGGAGATATTGTCCAGCACGGCCAGATCCTCGGCCAGCCGCAGCGGGTCGTGCAGCGTCACCACCAGGGCCGACAGATGCACGAGGATGTCTTTCGTGACCCCGAAAACGGCACTGGCCAGCACCATGGAGGACGGGCAATAGCCATGTTCGGCGCCGTGATGCTCGGCCAGGAACACCTGATCAAAGCCCTGGCGGTCGGCCCAGGCCGCCTGCTCGATGGCGGCGCGGTAAAGGGCCGGATGCGGCGCGCCGAACGGCGGGCTGTTCATGTCGTAGCGGAGATTGAGTTCCACCTGGATGTCTCCTCGATCCTTATAATCAGCGGGTTAAGCCCGCACGCGGGCATTTGCCCGCTGGTTGCCGTCGGCGGTCACGGCGATGCCGCGACCGATCAGATCCTCGATCTCGTCCGCGCCGTACCCGGCCTCGGCCAGGATGGCGCGGGTGTGCTCACCCAGCCGCGGGGCCGGTCCGCGGGCCAGGCCGGGCGTGGCGCTCAGCCGGTTGAACAGGCCCAGTTCACGGATATGGCCATACATGGAATTGTGATGTTCCAGCACCCGGTTGCTGTTCAGCGCCCAGTCCTGCCACAGCACCTCCTGCACCCAGGAATTCAGCCGTGCCACCTCGCACGGCGCCCCGGCCGCACCCAGCTTTGCCACGGCTTCCTCGGTGGTCAGACCGGCGAAGAACGGGGTCAGGGTATCCAGCAGTGAAGCGTCATTGGCGCTGCGGTCACGCGCGGTGGCGAAGCGGGGATCGGCGGTCAGGTCCGGCCGGTCGAGCGCTTGGGCCAACGCCGCGAAGCGCCGGTCATCGCGGCAGGAAATGCACAGCCAACCCTCGTCCTTCGTCCGATACAGCCGGTCCAGCGCATTGAACCCCATCTGCCCCTTGTCCAGCCGCATGCCATAGACGGGCCGGCGGTCGGCATCCAGGAAATGCTCCGACGTGGTCCACAGGCTGGAATGCAGCTGCGGACATTCCAGATAGTCACCCTTGCCCGTGCGGTCGCGGTGCTCCAGGGCCATCAGCACGGCGGCCGCGCCCAGGAAGCCGTTATTGTAATCCTCATTGCCGAACACCGACCGTGTGGGCGGATTGCCCTCCCCCCCGCCCTCGCACAGCAGGCCGGTCCAGCCGCTGACCAGGGGGGCGAAGCTTTTCAGCAGCGATTTCGGACCCTTGGAGCCATAACCCGGCAGATAGGCGTAGATCAGCTTGGGATTGATCTTCGCCATCGCCTCATACCCGATGCCCAGCTTATCGGCCTTGCCGGGCCGCAGATTGTGCATCATCACATCGGCCCCGGCGATCAGCCTGTGCGCCGCCGCCAGACCTTCCGGCGTCTTCAGGTTCAGCACGATGTCACGCTTGCCGCGCTGGGCCGCATCGAACACGTCGGGGAGCGGGCGCATCTGGTCGCCTTCCGGCGTCTCCACCTTGATGACGTCGGCGCCCAGGTCGGACATCAGCCGCCCCGCGAAACCGCAGGCGAAGAAGGAGGAGAAGTCCAGGATGCGCAAGCCTTCCAGGGCATGACGCAGGTCCTTGCCGCCATTTGCCGCCGGACGTGCCGGCCGGGCCAGGAATTCCGCCAGCCGGCCATTATCCGCCCCCACGGCAGGGGCCGGCACCGGCTTCACGCTGGCGATATTGGCGAAGCGCACGGCGGGCGCGGCCTGATGGATGGTACCGAAATCCGGGTCGGCCAACTCGATGCGCTGACCGACGAATTCCACCTGATCGTCCAGCAGCACCTCCGCCGGTTCCAGCACCGGCAGGGCCGCGACGTCGGCCGCATGGAACAGGCGCAGCCATTCCGCGCGCGGCTTGGCCTTGAACGCCTCGAAAATCTCGACGCGGGCGGCCTGATATTCGTCATCCTCCAGCGGCACGGCCATTTCCGGGCCCTTGATCGCCTTGATCCGGTCGCCGAAGCCCAGGATATCCATGGCCGCCTTGAAGGCGCCGGCCCCGCCGGTATGCATCTGCAGATACAGGCCATCGCCGCACTGGAACATGGCGGTGACCAGACGCACCTTGCCGAACCGGTCGACGGCGCCGCTGTCGCCCTTCTTGATGTAGGAGATGCCGTCCTCCTGCCACCAGTTGTTCATCGGCGACTGGGCCAGCATCGCGTCCAGCAGCGACGCCTCCACCTTCTGCCCCCGACCCGTCTGCCGCTGCGCGCGCAACGCCGACAGCGACCCGATCACGGCCAGGAAGGCCTGACCGTAATGCAGGGCCGGATGACCCAGATAGACCGGGCCGGTGCGGAAGGAACTGCCCTTGTCCACCATGGTGCCCAGCAGCGCCGCCGCCAAACCTTCGCCATAGGGACGGCCGGCGAACGGCGTGTCGTCGCCATAGGCGGTCAAGGCGCAGACGACGAGGCCCGGATAATCCCTGGCCAGGCTGTCCTGATCCAGGCCCAGTGCCGTCGCCTCTGCCGTTTCCAGCGAATGGATGAACAGGTCGGCACCGCGCAGCAGGCCCAGCAGTTTGGCGCGGTCGCCCTCGGCCCTGATGTCCAGTTCCACGCTGCGCTTGCCGCGGTCCCAGGATTTGCGGGTCAAATCATGGGCGAAACAGGCGCCGCCATGCGGCTCCACCTTCAACACCTCGGCCCCGTGATCGGCCAGCATCATGCTGGCGATGGCACCCGGCATCACCGTCGATGCGTCGACAACGAAAATTCTCTCCAACGGGCCGGCCATATCGCTTTCTCCCCAAGGATTTCAAAGGGAAACCCGTTGATCCGGTTTCCGTCGTTCTTCAATCAACTTTTGCACTATAGTGCAATATTTAAGAGACCCGATCAACCCCCGATCATGCGGTCGGTGGGCCAATAACGGCGCTTCAGTTCGCGCTTGTTGATCTTGCCCATGACGTTGCGGCCGATATCGGCCACGAACTCGTAACTGCGCGGGCATTTGTAGCCGGCCAGATGCTGGCGGCAGAAAAGGTTCAGCGTGTCGGCACTGGGTGGGTTGGCGGGATCGGCGGCGATGACCAGGGCCTTCACCTCCTCCCCCATCTCCTTGTTGGGCGCGCCGATCACGGCGACGTCGGCGATATCGGGATGCTGCAACAGCACCTGCTCCGTCTCCGCCGGATAGATATTGACCCCGCCGCTGACGATCATGTCGGACACGCGGTCGGTGATGAAGACGAAGCCCTCCTCATCGATATACCCGACCTCACCCAGGGTGAAGACACCCGGCGCGATATGGGCCTGGGCGGTCTTGTCCGGATCATTGTGATAGATGATGCCGCGCCCGGTCGTGTCGCGGAAATAAAGCTGGCCGACCTGGTTGGGACCCAGCTCCCCCCCATCCTCCCCGATGATCACCACCTGGAAGGGCGGGACGGCGGGACCGACGGAACCGGGCTTGCGCAGCCAGTCCACGGAATTGATCATGTTGGTGGTGCCGGCCTCCGTACCGCCATAAGCCTCCACCAGCACCGGCCCGAACCAGTCGATCATCCGCTGTTTCACATCGCGCGGACAGGCGGCCCCGGTATGGGCCAACCGCTTGACCGTGGAGACGTCGTACCGCGCCTTCACCGCGTCCGGCAGCGCCAGCAGACGGGAGAAATGGGTGGGCACCATCACCGAATTGGCGATAGCATGGGTCTGGATGGTGCGCAGCACCGTCTCCGGATCGAACCCTTCCATCGTCACCAGCCCCATGCCGCCCAGCATGGACCGGACCATGGTCAGCGGACCGGTATGATAAAGCGGACCGGCGACGACGCCGGGACCGGCCGGCAGCAAGGCCGCACGCTGGCGCAGGATGGCGACCAGATCGGCGACACTGGCGGCGGGCGGGAAATAGGCGGGTGGGGTTTCCGTGGCCTTGGGCCGGCCGGTGGTGCCCGACGTGTAATGCAGGTGCGGCACCGGCCGCATATCCGTCGGTGGCTCCCCGTCGCTGGCTGCGTCCAGCCAGGTTTCCCAGGCGATCAGGCCCGGTGTCGGCGGACAGCGCCAGCCGATGATTGTGCCGATCCCTGCCTTGGCCGCCGCCTCCAGCCCGGCCTTGGCATTTTCCGGTCCCACGAACAGCACCGACGCACCGCTGTCGGTCAGGATATAGACCAGTTCATCCACGGTCAGATGGAAGTTCGCGGGCACCGCCGACACCCCGGCCAGCACCGTGCCGGCATAGGCCAGCACCCCATCGGCACTGTTGGCGGCATAGACGGCCGCACGGCGTTCGCGCAAATAGTCCAGGGACAAGAGCGCATTGGTCACCCGGTTCAGCACCCGGTCCAGCGCCGTCCAGTCATACCGCACCCGTTCATCGGCCAGCGCCAGCCCGTCCAGGGGCAGCGCACCGGCAGGTTTAACCAGGGACATCGGTCCTCTCCTCAAGGGGTCTGTGCGTTGGCACCGGCCGCCGCACTCTCCGCCCGCAGCACGGCGGGGGCGAGATAGCGCAGGGCGGCGCGCATGGCGATGAAGGCCACGACGAAGCAGGACACGACGACGATCATCATCGACGATCCGATACGCGCCTCGTCCTGGAACACGAAATCGGTGATGGCGCCCACCATGGCCGGCCCGGCACCCAGACCCAGGATGGTGAAGCAGAACAGGAAACCGGCGATCAGGCGGCCGCGCACCACATTGGGCGCCAGCAGCGCCACGATGGAGGAGACATAGATCATGAAGGGCACGGTGGCGAACTGCACCACGCAGTACAGCACCAGGAACAGCCAGGCATTGCCGGTCAGGAACATGGCGAAGGCGGCGGGCCCCGTGACCAGCAGCAGCCAGCTGTAGAAGCGCAGATGCGCATCCTTCATGCCACGCCCGAACAGATGATCGACGACCCGCCCATTCACCACCAGCGATACCGCGGCGATGATGTTCATCAGGCTCAGCGCCGGGCCGTATTGCAGCGGCGTCCAGCCGAAGGCGCGGCCGATATAGGTGGGGATCCAGGAGGTCAGCGTATAGCCGACGATGGCCAGCCCGGAAAAGCTGATCAGCATCAAGGACACCAGCTGCCAGTTGGCCCGGACGAAGGCGGTCAGCGGCCCGCCGCCCTGGGCCTGCGCCTTTGCCGCCATGGCGGCCACGCCTGCCGTTTCCCGCCGCGCCGGCTCCCGGAAGGTGAAGACGGCCAATGCCAGGACAAAGCCCGGCAGGCCCACCATGATCATCACCAGATGCCAGGCCGCCGCCTCGCCCAGGAAGGGCCAGTCGGTGCCGTCCAGCGTCGCGGCATAGGCGATGGCCAGACCGCCCAGACCGAAGGCGGCGGCCGACCCGACCTTGCCCGCCATCTGGAACACCGACGTGGCCAGCGTCAGCTTGCTACGCGGGAATTCGTCAGCCAGCAGGGAATAGGCGGCCGGCAACAGCGCCGCCTCCCCGATGCCCACGGCGATGCGGGCCAGCAGCAAGGCTTCGAACGAGCGGGCGAAGCCGGTGGCCACCGTCGCTGCCGCCCACAGGGTGACGCCGAAAAACACCACCCAGCGCCGCGCATAGCGATCCACGGCCCAGCCCAGCGGAATGCCGAAGACGGCATAGAACACGGCGAAGGCCGGACCCAGCAGCAGGCTGATCTGGAAATCGGACAGCAACAGGTCGGCCTTGATCGGCCCCACCAGCATCGACAGGATCAGCCGGTCCAGCCAGGAGAAGACATAGAGGCCGAACAGCACGGCCACCATCCACCAGCTGCTGAAGCCGACGTCCCGCGCATCCGCGGCCTTCACGGGCGTGCCCGTCACATCCTGCGCCATATCCGATTTCCTCCCATTGCACTGCTCACGTCACCGGCCTGTTCTTGTTATCGCCGGTACTGCTTTTGTGGGCTCAGCGTAGTGGCTTGGCTGTGTATTCAGCGATCTTCAGCTTACCGAGCTGGGCCATATGCACCTCGTCCGGGCCATCGGTCAGGCGGACATAGCGGTTGGTCAGGAAAAGCTGGGCCACGGGCGTGTCGCCGCTGACGCCGGCGCCGCCATGGGCCTGGATGGCGCGGTCGCCCACGGTCTGGGCCATCTGCGGCGCCACGATCTTGATGGCGGCGATCAGGTCCTTGGCGACCTTGTTGCCATAGCGGTCCATGGCATCGGCCGCCTTCAGGGTCAGCAGCCGGGCCATCTCGATCTCGCAGAACGACTTGGCGACGTCCTGGCGGATGCTGCCCTGTTCGGACAGCTTGCGGCCATAGGCGACGCGGTTGTCCACCCGGTGCGCCATATGTTCCAGCATGCGCTGCGCCTGACCGATGGAGCGCATGCAATGATGGATGCGGCCGGGACCCAGGCGGCCCTGCGCGATCTCGAACCCGCGGCCCTCGCCCAGCACCAGATTCTCCTTGGGCACGCGCACATCGGTGAAGCGCAGTTCGGCATGGCCACCCGGCGAATGATAGGTGCCGAAGA
Organism: Niveispirillum sp. KHB5.9; assembly: GCF_048066115.1. NCBI lineage: Bacteria > Pseudomonadati > Pseudomonadota > Alphaproteobacteria > Rhodospirillales > Azospirillaceae > Niveispirillum > Niveispirillum sp. KHB5.9. Next base: position 1,045,708 of record NZ_JBLTYX010000001.1, read on the forward strand.
CGGACAGCGGCCGCACGATCTCTACGCCCGGCGTGTCGCGCGGCACCAGGATCATCGAATGGCGCTGATGCTTCGGCCCGTCGGACAGCGTCCGGCCCAGCACGATCAGCAGCTTGCAATCGGGGTTCATCACCCCGGAAATCCACCATTTCCGGCCGTTGATCACGTAATCGTCGCCATCGGGCAAGATGGTGGTGGCGATGTTGGTGGCGTCGGACGAGGCCACGTCCGGCTCCGTCATCACATAGGCCGACCGGATGGCGCCATCCAGCAGCGGCCGCAGCCAGCGTTCCTGCTGTTCCGGCGTGCCATACTTGGCCAGCACTTCCATATTGCCGGTGTCGGGCGCGTTGCAGTTGAAGAATTCCGAACTGGCCGACACCCGCCCCATGATCTCCGCCAGCGGCGCATATTCCAGGTTGGTCAGGCCGGGGCTCCAGGCGCCGTACTCATGCGGCAGGAACAGGTTCCACAGGCCGGCATCGCGCGCCTTCTGCTTGATGGCATCGGCCCCCGGCCAGGGCTGCCACAGCTTGGTCGGGTCCTGCAGCCATTTCTCCCGCTCCTTCTCGATCGGGTAGATATGGCTTTCCATGAAGGATTCCAGCCGGGCGATCAGGTCCTTGACCTTGTCGGAATGCTCGAAATTCATCTGTTTTCTCCTGCGGGACAGCCGCTTCTCAGAGCGTCAGGCCGCCATCGACGATCAGGGTCTGGCCGGTGACGTAAGACGCCATGGGCGAGGCCAGGAACAAAGCCACCCCGGCCATGTCGTCCGGCAGGCCGAACCGGCCCAGCGGGATCTTGGACAAGGCACGCTCGCGCCGCTGCGGATGCTCCGTCGTCACCTTGGTCAGCTTGGTATCGACCAGGCCTGGAGCGAAGCCGTTGACCCGGATGCCCTGCGGGGCCCAGGCCTGGCCCAAGGTCTTGACCAGGCTGACCGCACCGGCCTTGGACGCGGCATAGGCCGGGTTGCCCATCACGGCGGTGAAACCGGCCACGGAACTGACCACCACGACATTGCCCTTCGCCGCCGCCAGTGCCGCCTCGAACCGCTGGGCGCAGTGCAGGACGCTGTCGACATTGATGGCCATGACCTTGTCCCAGCCTTCGCGCGAGAATTCCTGGCGGCGGTACAGGACCGTGCCCTGGGACAGCACCAGCACATCCAGCTGCCCGAACGGGCCGGGTGCGGCGGCGATGGCGTCCGGGTCGCTGACATCGACCTGGGTGTAACCCAGGCCCGTCAGGTCCGACCCCTCCACCCCGTCATATTCCGATGCCGACGCTCGCGTACCCCAGACATGCACCACGGCACCGCGGGCGCGGAAGGCCTGGGCGATGCCGTTGCCGATACCGCTGGATCCGCCGACCACCAGCACATTCTTGCCCGTGAAATCCGTATCACTCATCTTCCACCCCTCTGGGCCACGCCTCTTGCGGGCGCGTCAGCCGATCCAATTCAAGGCGCGCTGGAACAGGCGCACCGCCCGTCCATGCAGCTTCTCGCCGGTTTCCATTGGTGCCTGCCCGGCGCAGGCGCGGGCGTAGCTGCCTTCCAGCAGGATGCCCAGCTTGTAGCAGGCAAGCACCCGGTACCAGCCGACCGAAGACAGGTCGCGGTCGCTATGCGCCGCGTAATGCGCCACCAGCTCGTCACCAGTGGGAAAGCCGATCCAGGGCTGCACCGACACGGTGCCCGCCTCCCCCGGTTCCGGCCATGTCGCCAGCAGCCAGCCCAGATCGATCAGCGGATCGCCGATCGTGGCCAGTTCCCAATCGATGATCGCCGCCAGTTCCGGCCCATCCGGCCGGTACATCACGTTACCCAGATGATAATCGCCATGCAGGATGCCGGGCCGTGCGTCACTGGGCCGGTTGGTCTCCAGCCACGCGGCAACATCCGCCACCCCCGGCAGCCCGCCCAGCCCCGGCCAGCCCTGGAAGGCGGCATAGCCCTCCAGTTGCCCGCGCCAGCGCGACACCTGCCGTTCCAGGAACTTCTCCGGCTTGCCGAACCCGTTCAGGCCCAATGCCATCGGGTCCAGCATGCCCAGGCTTGCGATCCCTTCCACCAGGGCCAGCCCCATCCGGTGCTGCACATCGGCATTTTCCGCATGCAGCGAAGGCAGGCCCGCCGCCGGGTTGAAGCCGTCCACCGGTTCCATCAGATAGAAGACGGCACCCAGCACCCCCTCATCCTCGCACGCCGCGATCAGGCCGGGATGGGGCACGCCGGTGCCCGCCAGGGCACCCAGCACCCGTGCCTCCCGCCGCATCGTCTCGTTCGAATTGGCCCGCGGATGCATCGGTGGGCGGCGCAGCACGAAGGCGCGGCCGTCCAGGGTGAAGCGCAACAGGATGTTCTGCGTACCCCCGGTCAAGGGCACGCAATCCCTGACGGGACCGCGCCCAAGCCCTTGGCGTTCCATCCATCCCGCGAGTGCGAAAAGGTCTTGTGCGGCCTCCACTTCGTGGTTCCTCCCGTGATTAATTCAGTTGGATAATGCGATTGACGTAGATTTTTGGCAATGGTATTTTTGCACTCATGGTTAGATTAGACACAAAACAACCCAGCCTGGCCGCCGACCATATAAAGCTGGTCGCCCGCCGCCTGTTCGCCGAACGGGGGGTGGATGGCGTGACGGTGCGGGAGATCGCCATGGCCGCCGGGCAGAAGAACCACGGCGCCGTCGGCTATCATTTCGGGTCGAAGGAAGCGCTGGTCCGCGACATCATCCTGGATGGCGCCATCCTGATCGATCAGCGACGCAACGCCGCCCTGGACGCGCTGGAGGCTGACGGCGGCCCCCGCACGATCCGGGAAATCGTCGATGTTCTGGTCCAGTCCTCGGTGAATATGGGGGAGGATGGCGATGCCGAAGGCACCTATATCCGCTTTGTCACCATGCTGGGCATGACGCATCGCGACCTGTTCATCGATGCCCTGCAGGGCAAGTGGAATTCGGGCTATCTGCGCTGCCTGGACCATCTGCGCCGGCTGATGCCGCCCATGCCGGCGGCCATGAAGAACCAGCGTTTCATTTTCATGGGTGCCGCCCTGGGCAGCGTGCTGTCGATGCGGGAGGCGGCGCTGACCGACACGGTGCGCGACCATCCCGTCTGGCGGTCGTCCACGGTCATCCCGCATTTCGTCCTGTCGCTGACGGCCCTGCTGGAAGCGCCGGCGGAAGATGCGACCGTCCTGAACGGCCACGCGGGCGATGTGCCGGCGATTGCCGGCTGATCATCACACTATCCGGAAAAGACGGGCCTATAGTCCGCATCCATCATCAGGGAGGTCGCGAGTGACGCAAACCAGCCTGTCCGATCCGTCGATGGCCGCCGACGATGCGGCCCTGCGCCGCCATTTGCTGGATGCCGCCCTGCCGGACCTGATGGACCGGGCCGAGGCGTTGTGCCGGTCGGGCCATGGAAGGATCGTCAGCTATTCGCGCAAGGTCTTCATCCCGCTGACCCAGCTGTGCCGCGACCTTTGCCATTACTGCACCTTCTCCCGCGTGCCGGGCCGGGGCCAGAAGGCCTATCTGACCCCCGATGAGGTGCTGGCCATCGCCCGGGAAGGCCAGCGCGCCGGCTGTACGGAGGCGCTGTTCACCCTGGGCGAGAAGCCGGAACTGCGCCATGGGGTAGCGCGGGACGAGCTGGCGCGGCTGGGCCATGACAGTACGCTCTCCTACCTCACCGCCATGTGCGATCTGGTGCTGAAGCAGACGGGCCTGCTGCCGCATGTCAATGCCGGCACCATGGAAGCCGACGAGATGGCGGCGCTGCGCCGCGTGTCCGTCTCCCAGGGACTGATGCTGGAGACCATCTCCGACCGGCTGGGTGAAAAGGGTGGGCCGCATTACCGTTCGCCGGACAAGGTGCCGGCCCGGCGGCTGGAGACCATCCGGCTGGCCGGTGAACTTTCCGTGCCGTTCACCAGCGGCATCCTGATCGGCATCGGGGAGACAAGGGCAGAACGGATCGACGCCCTGCTGGCGCTGCGCGACCTGCATCGCCGCTACGGCCATATCCAGGAAATCATCGTCCAGAATTTCCGGGCCAAGCCGCGCACGCCCATGGCCGGGCACCCCGAACCGGACATGGACGACCTGCTCTGGACCATCGCCGTCGCCCGGCTGATCCTGGGCCCGGACATGAACATCCAGGCCCCGCCCAACCTGTCCAGTGCGGATTATCCCCGCCTGCTGACGGCCGGCATCAATGATTGGGGCGGCATCTCCCCCGTCACGCCCGATCATGTGAACCCGGAAGCACCCTGGCCCGCCATCGAGCGGCTGCGCGCCGCCACGGCGACGCAGGGCCGTCTGCTGGTGCCGCGTCTGCCCGTCTACCCCGCCTATGCGCTGGACAGCGCCCGCTGGCAGGAACCTTCCCTGGCCAGTCTGGTCCGCCAGGGCATGGATGGGGAAGGTTTCGCCCGCGACGATGATTGGTGCCCCGGTTCCACCGTCACCCCGCGCGTGCGCCCGCCCGCCCCCGGCCTGGAACCCGATGCCGGCATTGCCGCCCTCCTGGACCGTGCCGTCGCCGGAGAGATGCTGGGTGAAGCGGAGATCACCCGCCTGTTCGCCACGCGCGATGTGGAGGTGGAACAGGTCTGCACCGCCGCCGACAATCTGCGCCGCATGGTCAATGGCGACACCGTCACCTATGTGGTGAACCGCAACATCAACTACACCAATATCTGCACCTATAAATGCGGCTTCTGCGCCTTTTCCAAGGGCAGCACCGAAGACCATCTGCGCGGCAAACCCTATGACCTGGACCAGGGCGAAGTGCTGCGCCGCGTGGCCGAAGCCGCCACCCGTGGCGCCACGGAGGTCTGCCTGCAGGGCGGCATCCACCCGCACTATACCGGCGACACCTATCTGACCCTGGCCCGCGCCATCCGTGCGGCGTCGCCCGACATGCATATCCACGCCTTCTCCGCCCTGGAAGTGTCGCAGGGGGCCGCCACGCTGGGCCTGCCCGTGCGCGATTTCCTGGCACGGCTGAAGGCGGCGGGCCTGTCCACCCTGCCCGGCACGGCGGCGGAGGTGCTGGATGACGAAATTCGGGATGTTATCTGCCCCGACAAACTGTCCACCACCGAATGGCTGGAGGTGATCGGCACGGCGCATGAACTGGGCCTGCCCACCACCGCCACCATCATGTTCGGCCATGTCGACCACCCGCGCCACTGGGCCCGCCACCTGATCCGCATCCGTGATTTGCAGCGGCGGACCGGCGGCTTCACCGAATTCGTGCCGCTGCCCTTCGTGCATATGGAAGCGCCCATGGCCCTGCGCGGCCGCACGCGCAAGGGCCCGACCTTCCGGGAGGTGCGGTTGATGCATGCCGTGGCAAGGCTGGTGCTGCACCCGCTGATCGCCAATATCCAGCTGTCCTGGGTGAAGCTGGGCCCGGCCGGCGCGCATATCGTGCTGGATGGCGGGGTCAACGACCTGGGCGGCACGCTGATGGATGAAAGCATCTCCCGCGCCGCCGGCACACGCCATGGCCAGGAAATGCCGCCGGAAGCCATGGAAGACCTGATCCTGGCCGCCGGGCGCACGCCCCGCCAGCGCACCACCCTTTACGGCCCTGTCGATGCCGCCACCCAGGCCCTGGGTCGTGGTGCCGCACCGCTGGCGCCGCTGGTGCTGACAGCACCACGCAAACAAGACAACAAACGGCCCCCGGCCGAACAGGTGAGGAAAGAGAGCGTTTGCCATGCCGAATGACACCCATACACCCCGCCCGACCATCGCCGTCCTGGGCGGCACCGGCAAGGAAGGCAGCGGGCTGGCCCTGCGCTGGGCCAATGCCGGCTACCCCGTGATCATCGGCAGCCGGTCGGCCGAGCGCGCCCAAGAGGCGGCGGCGGAGATCAATAGACTGCTGGGCCGCGACGCCGCCCGAGGTGCCGCCAATACCGACGCCGCCGCAGAGGCTGCGATCATCGTGCTGACCGTCCCCTTCGCCGCGCAGAAATCGACGGTGGAGGAGGTGCGCGCGCAGCTGGACGGCAAGATCCTGGTCGATGTCACCGTCCCGCTGGTCCCGCCCAAGGTCAACCGCGTGCAGCTGCCCGATGACGGTTCGGCGGTGGAGGCGGTGCAGACCCTGCTGGGGCCCGGCGTGAAGGTCGTCTCCGCCTTCCAGAACATCTCCGCCCATCACCTGAAGAAGCTGGACCATGTCATCGATTGCGACGTGCTGGTCTGCGCCGATGACAAGGACGCCGCCGATCAGGTGATCGAACTGGCAAAATCCGCCGGGCTGGGCGCATGGTATGGCGGTGTGCTGGCCAATTCCGTGGTGGCGGAGGGTTTGACATCGGTGCTGATCGCGCTCAACCAACGCTACAAGGTGCCGGCGGCCGGCATCCGCATCACCGGCGTTCCGCGTCCGGAAGCCTGATCCCATGGCCGGCCTGACCCTCACCGCGCCCGCCTTCCCGCACATGGTGGCACCGGGCGACGATCTGGCCGGCCTGATCGCCGACGCCCTGGCCGGCGAGGGGCTGGTGCTAGAACCTGATGACGTGCTGGTTCTGGCCCAGAAGATCGTTTCCAAGGCGGAGGGGCGGCTGGTCCGGCTGGCCGATGTCACGCCCTCGCCCCGTGCCACGGAACTGGCGGAGGTCACGGCCAAGGATGCAAGGCTGGTGGAACTGGTGCTGTCGGAAGCCAGCGAGGTGGTGCGGGCACGACGCGGCGTCATCATCGTCCGCCACCGGTTGGGCATGGTGCTGGCCAATGCCGGCATCGACCAGTCCAATGTCACGCAGGAGGGTGATGGCACCGCCCTGCTGCTACCCGCCGACCCGGATGCCAGTTGCGCCGCCTTGCGCGATCGGCTGGCCAGTCTGACCGGCGTGGCCCCGGCCGTGATGATCGTGGACAGCGTGGGCCGTGCCTGGCGCAACGGCACCATCGGCACCGCCATCGGCATTGCCGGCGCACCGGGCCTGGCCAATCTGCGCGGCCGGCCCGACCTGTTCCACCGTCCCCTGATGACGACGGAGGTCGGCTTCGCGGATGAGGTTGCCGCCGCCGCCTCCCTGCTGATGGGTCAGGCGGCGGAGGGACGGCCCCTGGTGCTGGTGCGCGGCCTGTCCCTGTCGCGCCGCGACGGCAGCGCCGCCGAACTGATCCGTCCGTTGCAACAGGACATGTTCCGATGAAGCCTGGACATTATCTGGCCCTGGCGGGCGGTGTGGGCGGGGCGCGGCTGGCGGCCGGGTTGGCCCGTGCCCTGCCAGCCGGGCACCTGACCGTCGCCGTCAATACCGGCGATGATTTCGACCATGTCGGCCTGCATGTGGCACCCGATATCGACACCGTCACCTATACGCTGGCCGGCATCAACAATGCCGAACAGGGCTGGGGCATCGGCGGTGAAAGCTGGGCCGCCATGGGGGCGTTGACGCGGCTGGGCGGGCCGGACTGGTTCCTGCTGGGCGACCAGGATCTGGCCACCCATATCCTGCGCACCCAGCGTATGCGGGCGGGCGAAACCCTGTCCGCCATCACCGCCGATTTCGCCGCCCGCCTAGGCATCAGCCAGACCATCGTGCCGATGTCCGACGATCCGGTGCGCAGCATCGTGGAAACCGACGAAGGCACCCTGCCCTTCCAGGAATATTTCGTCCGCCGCCGCTGCGAACCGCGCTTCCGGTCGATCCGGTTCGAAGGTGCCGAGACGGCGCGGCCCGCCGCCGGCCTGCTGGCGGCCCTGGACGATCCCGCCCTGGCCGGCATCATCCTCTGCCCGTCCAACCCCATCCTGTCGGTGCGTCCCATCCTCAGCCTGCCCGGCATCGCCGACCGGCTGCGGGCACGGCGCGTGCCCATCGTCGCCGTCTCCCCCTTCATCGGGGCCAAGGCAGTGAAGGGGCCGGCAGGGAAGATATTCGCCGAACTGGGGCTGGCGCCGACACCATCGGGCCTGATCGCATGCTATGATGGCCTGATCGACGGGCTGGTCATCGACCATGAAGATACGGACGCCGCCTGCCCTGTCCGCCGCCATGTCACCGGCACATTGATGCGCGACAGTGACGACCAGACGCGGCTGGCGCGTGAGGTTCTGGATTTCACCACGGCCCTGCATGCAGGGTGAGGGAGGGTGAGCGATGAAGATCAACATCCTCATTCCCGTCCGCGCCCTGCATGACGGCAAGCGCCGGCTCAGCCCGGCCTTGTCGGCCACCGAACGCCGCGCCCTGACCGGCTGGTTCTTCACCCGCACCGTGGCCGTGGCCCGCTCCGTGCTGCCGGCATCCGACATCATTCTGGTCAGCGCTGCCCCGGACCTGCTGGCCTATGGCCAGGAGGCCGGGCTGCATATAGTGGCGGAGGCCCATCCCGGCGACCTGAACACCGCCCTGCGCCTGGGTGCCGCCGCCGCCCGGCGGAAGGGTGCCGACGCCACGCTTTGCCTCAGCTGCGACCTACCATTCCTGGAACGAAACGATCTTGAGGCGATGATCGCCACGGCCCGGCCGGGTGCGGTCACCATCGCCCCAGATCGTTCCGGTATCGGAACCAATGCCATGCTGACGGCCCCTATCGGCGCCATTCCCTTCCTCTACGGTCAGAACAGCTTCACCGCCCACAGCGCCGCTGCCAAGGCCGCCGGCCTTATCCAGACCACCCTCCGCCGCCGGGGCTTCGCCTGCGACATCGACCTGCCGGCGGACCTGGACAGTATCGGGTTCATGAAGAACGATCGGCACATAATCGCAGCCGAATAGACGGCCGGCCAGATGCCGGTCTTCCACCGGCGCCGGAACATGCGGCAAGCATGGCCATACCGGCGTTGCCGGACCCACAGACCAAGCCGAAAACGACCTTGGCGCGTCGGCTTCCGCCAAGAGCGTAAGGGCCAGCGCGGAATTGCGCGCTTTATACCGCGCGTAACCCTCAGCGCCGATGAACGCCCCCCCGCTCACGACCGGTCGGTATAGTCGAGTGCCGGGGCGCGGTCGCCCAGCAGCGGCTTGTAGGCGAAATCCTTGCCCCGGCTCTTCTCCAGTTCCTCCTTCGCCCTGGCCGCAATCTCCGGCTTGCGGAACAGCTCCGTGGCGGACAAAGCCAGGGTCTTGGCGGCGACGAGCGCCCCCTTCACCCCGATGCTGGTGCCGCTGGCCGACGCCGCCTGCCAGCTATGCGGCGGAGTGCCGGCGGGCCAGGTGGCCGTACCCAGGCTGGCCGTGGGCACCACCCAGCTGATGTCGCCGACATCCGAGGATGCGGAACCCTTGCGGCCGAATTCATAGGTACCGATCTTCGACGGGTCGCCCGGATCGCCATTGCCGCCGGGCAGCAACGCCGCGACGGACTTGGCATAGGCGGCCTCCACGGCCGTGAAGCTGTAGCCGCCCACGCGGTTCAGGCTGGCATCCACCACCCGGCCCAGCGTGTCGTTGGGCAGGGTGGAGTAGGAGCCGCCGATGATCTCCACCGCCACCTTGGTGCCGGTGGCCAGGGCGGCACCGTCGGCGGCCTTCTGCACCCGATCCCAAACATCCTGGACCACCGCCGGATCATGGTGGCGGACATAATAGAAGCTCTGCGCGTTGGCCGGCACGATGTTCGGCTGATCGCCGCCATTGGTGATCGTGTAATGGATGCGGGTTTCCTGTGGCACATGCTCACGCAGATAATTGACCGCGATATTATGCAGCTCCACCCCGTCCAGGGCGGAGCGGCCGCGTTCGGGGGCGGCGGCGGCGTGGGAGGGCACACCGGTGAAGGTGAACTTGGCCGTCAGCATCGACAGAAGCTGACCCTGAGAGGCGCGGTTGGACCCGCCGGGGTGCCAGGACAGGACGGCATCCACATCCTTGAACAGCCCGTCGCGCACGAAATAGACCTTGGCGAAGCCGCCCTCCTCCGCCGGGCTGCCATAGAGGCGGATGGTGCCCTTCACGCCTGTCTTGTCCAGCCACTGTTTCAGGGCGATGGCCGCCGTGACCGACGCCGCCCCCAGCAGATTATGGCCGCAGGCATGGCCGGCAATGCCGCCGGCCGACTGGCGGGCCGGGTCGGCCGTCTGCGAAAGGCCGGGCAGCGCGTCATATTCGGCCAGCAGGGCGATGACCGGACCGCCCGACCCGGCCGTGGCCACGAAGGCGGTGGGAATACCGGCCACGCCGGTTTCGATCTTGAACCCGGCCTCCTTCAATTCCTTCTGAAGCCGGGCAGCGCTCTTGGTCTCCTTGAAACCGATCTCGGCATAGGACCAGACATCCCCGGCCACCGATGACAGCTTGGGCGTCAGCTTGTCCACCGCAGCCAGGACCAGCCTGGCATCGGCCTCCTCCGGGGCCGAGATCGGCAAGACATTGATGCAGGTGGTCCGCGATGACAGCGGATTTGAAGACCTGATCGCCATGTGCGGCGGTTGCCTGTCCTGCGCCACCTGTCACGTTCATGTCGAAGGTGCGGCCGAAGAGGCCCTGCCCCCGCTTGGCCAGGATGAGGATGATCTGCTGGCGGGATCGCCCGACAGAAGTGCAGGCTCCCGGCTGTCCTGCCAGATCCCCATTACCGGAAACCTGGAAGGCATCCGGGTGCGGATTGCGGATGAAGGCTGACATTTCAGCCGCCTGAGGTATCAAAAAATCTGAACAGCACCAAGGTTGGGAACTGTTCTGGCAGCACTCTGCGAAGACGCCGAAATCAACGGGGCCGTTGTCGTGGAGGGAGCGACGATGCGACCATCACGCGCACCTCGCCCCCTCTCGCACGCCAAGACCTCCAACGCATCAAGTCGAGCGGTTGCCCGACATCGATGCTCCTCAGAATCTGGCCTTCAGTTCCACGCCCACCGTGCGCGGAATGGCCTTGGTGGTGAAATTAAAGACCGTCGTGTTGGGCACGACCAGCACCACGCCATCGACATTGTATCGCTTGTCGAACAGGTTGCGGGCATAGAGCGTGGCACCCCAGGTCTCGTTCTCCACGCCCAGGCGGATATTGACCAGATCGATGGCCGGGCGTTCCGTGCCGGGCGTGTTCAGCGTGTCGAAGAACATCGGGCCGGTGCGGTTATATTCCACGCGGGCCGACAGGTCGTAATCCGCGGTCAGCGGCACCGTATACTGGCCGCCCAGGATCACGTCATATTTGGCGGTGAAGGGGAAGCGGTTGCCCACCGTCTGCGGCAGTTCCTTGTTCTCCTTGATCTTGGAATGCAGATAGCCATAGCCGAAGAACAGGTCCAGCCCGTCGGCCACGCGCGCCATGCCGTCCACTTCAAAACCGGTGATCTCGTTGCGATCGACGATGGAGATCACGCGCGACAGGGAGAAGGGGAAGAACTGGAAGAACTGGGCATTGTCGACCTTGGTATTGAAGCCCGCCACGTTCAGGGTCATCCGCCCGTCCAGCAGCCGGCTCTTCACGCCGGCTTCATAGGAAGACGACGTCTCCTTGCCGAACGCGTCCTGCACCGTGGTGTTGGTGACGCCATCGGTATTGATGATGTTGAACCGGCTGCCCAGCGGGTTGAAGCCGCCGGACCGGAAGCCCTCGCCATAGGTGGCATAGACGGAAACATCCTCCGTCGCCTTCCAGCGCAGCGACACGCGGGGCTGGAGCGAGCTGAAACTGTCCTTGCGCACCAGCCCCTGCACATTGGGGATGGGAGAGAAGGCGGCCGGGGTCAAGTTCTCCGACGACCGGTTCTCCTTGTCGTAACGCAGGGCCGTGGACAGCTCCAGGTCGGGCGTCAGGTCATAGGCCAGCTGCCCGAACAGGGCCCAGGCATCGTTGGCATTGTCGGTCCAGGTGACGGCGACGACGGGGTTGGCGGCACCGCCCAGCGGGTCGGCCACCACCACCCCCTGCCCCAGATCGTTGCCGCGGTTCAGCACGATCTCGCGGTTGAAATCGATATAATAGGCGCCGGCGATATAGCGCAGCCGGTTCTCCCCCGGAGAGGTGAAGCGCAGGTCGAAGGACGTGTCGTCCTGGTTGCGCTCCTGATACTGGGTGCCGTCGCGCAGCGTGGGGCCATAGCCTTCGATCAGGGCCGGGTTGGTGAAGAAGTCACCGGGCGCCGGCCCGCCGGGGAACGGCACGCCGAACAGCGCCAGATCGACCGCCCCTTCGCCGCCCATATTCTCCTTCAGGTCGTGATAGGCTGCCGTGAAGGTCAGGGTCCCGGCCTCCGAATCCCAATCCACCTTGGCCGACAGATCCACGCGTTCCTGATTGTTGAAACTGTCGACATTGCCGGCATAGGGGATGGAGGTGTCCTTGATGTTCACCCCGTTGACGAAGCCGGGCGTGCCCGCCGTCTGGTTGTTGAAATTGAAGGCAGGCCCCTTGATCTTGCCATAGCCGGCGGACAGGTCGATCTCGATATCGTCGGTCGCCTTGTAGACCAGGCGGCCGCGTACCAGCCCCTCGCTGAAATCGTCTTCCTTCTTGTTCAAGGTGACATTGTCGTAATAGCCGCCGCGATCCTTGTAGACGGCGGTGAGGCGGGCGAACAGCTTGTCCTCCACCAGCGGGCCGCCGACATAGCCGCCGACCTTGTATTCATTGCCGCGGAACTCGTACCCGGCCTGCACCTGGCCCTCGGCCTCGTTACCCGGCTTCTTGGTGGTGACCAGGATGGCGCCGCCGATGGCGTTGCGGCCATAGATGGAACCGATCGGGCCCTTGATGACCTCGATCTGCTCGATATCGATCATTTCCTGGTTGAAGGCGTTGGGATTGGGCACCAGCACCCCGTCCAGCACATAGGCGAAGGACGGTTCGGCATCGCGCGGCTGGATGACGCCGCGGATATGCACCTGGCTTTCGCCGACATTGGTGGTCTGCAGGAAGCTGACATTGGGCGTCAGTGACAGGAAATCCGCCGGACCGCTGATGCCCGCCTTCTCGATCGTCTCCGCCGTGAAGGCCGCCACCGCCACCGGGGTTTCGCGCGCCGTCTCGTTGCGCTGGCGGGCGATGACCACGATCTCCTCCAGCATGATGGAGGAACCGGCCTGCGACCCGGCACCCTGCGCCAGGGCGGGCACATTGGATACAATCATCGAAGCACACAAAGCCGTACCCGTCATCAAGGCCGGCAGGAAACGTCTGTTCCACATCGTCGCTGGTCTCCGCTGTTTCATTGTATTTTATTGGGTTTTATGGGGGTGCAGCCGGTTTGCCGGCGACCCTGGCCCTCCAGGAAAAACTTATATGAGTTTCCGCTTTCGGCAAGCCCCAATGCATGACATTGTATACTTTAATAGGGAAGATTGACCTGAAAGCCACGCTGACACCATCCGTCGCGCGGCATCGGATTTCTGCGTGCCGATGCGAACCAGGGCCACAAGGACGGCTGGCCGGCAGCGGATCGTTTGCGGTAGAAAGCGGGGTGGACTTGCCCGAACCCGCCCGAACGGATGCGACCAGGAAATCACCGATGAGCAATGCTGTCGAAAAGGCCTATGCCGAGATCCGGGACGCCATCCATGCCGGCCGCTTCCCGCCCGGCACGCATCTGAAGGAAGGCGAGCTGGCGGAGATCATCGGCGTCAGCCGCACGCCGATCCGCGAGGCGTTACGCCGGTTGAATGCGGAGGGCGCCGTGCGCTTCATGCGCAACCATGGCGCCTTCGTCGCCGACTGGTCCGGTGACGAGATCAAGGAGATTTTCGACCTGCGCGCCATCCTGGAAGGCTATGCCGCCGAACAGGCCGCGGTGCGGGCCACGCCGGAACAGATCGCCCATCTGCGCGTGCTGGCGGAGGAGATGCTGACGCTGGAGGCCACGGGCACGGCCGACGCGCTGGGCCGCATCGCCGAGGCCAATGCCGAATTCCACCGGCTGATCACCCAGGCCGCCGGCACCCACCGCCTGACCACCATGATGGCGCAGGTGATCGAAGTGCCGCTCGTCCTGCGCACCTTCCACCGCTACAATGCCGAAGCGCTGCGCCGCAGCCTGCGCCACCATATGGAGATCGTGGACGCGTTCGAGGTGCGCGACGGCGCCTGGGCCGGATCGGTGATGCGCAGCCACATCGCCGCCGCCTGGCATGCGATCGAGGCCAGCAACCGCGGAAGGGAGCCCGTGCGCAAGGCGGCGGAGTGATGATATCTGGCGGTAAGGCATAATTTGCCTTACAATCACTTTCCCATCAGGGAGGATGCCAATGGGCGTGATATTGACGGTGACAGCCAAGGGCCAGGTTACCTTCCGCAAGGAACTGCTGGAGCATCTTGGCGCCGGCCCCGGCGATCAGTTGGAAGTGGAGATGCTGCCGTCGGGCCGCGTCGAAGTACGGGTCGCGCCGAAGGAAGGGATCGAGGGCTTCTTCGGCTGCCTGAAATCACCCTTGGCCAAAGCGCCGAGCATCGAGGAAATGAACGACGCCATTGCCGCCGGTTGGGCTGGCAAGTCTTGAGGATTACGGCCGACACCAATGTTCTGGTCCGTGCTGCGGCGATGGATGATCCCGTTCAGTCGGAAACAGCCATTCGACTGCTGAGCGAAAGCGAGCTGGTGGTGGTGACGCTGCCTGCTTTGTGTGAGTTCGTTTGGGTTCTGACGTCGGTCTATAAGCAGCCCGCTACCGATATCGCACCAATTATCCGCAGGCTTCTGATGGCCGACAAGGTGCAGACCGACCGGGCCGCCGTCGAAGCCGGTTTGGCATTCCTGGAAGCCGGCGGCGACTTTTCCGATGGGGTCATCGCTCATGTCGGCGCCACCGCCGGCGGTGAGGTTTTCGCCAGTTTTGACAAGCGGGCAGTGAAGCTTGTCAACCGCAGCGGACACCAGGCACTGGACCTGAACAAGGGCGGATAAGAAGCGGGACCGGCACTGACCCCGCCCCCTCTTTCCTCATGCCGCTGACAGCACACTCTCCTGCTGCGCCGGGTCCTTCGGTGCCGGCAGGCCGGTCTCCGCCAGGCAGCGTTCGCGCAGTTCCTCGACACCACCACCGAAATTGAACAGGTCGATCTCACCGCGCGCCTTGGCCAGGCTGTCGCGCAGCGCCGCCGTGGCCGCCGCATCCACTGTTCCGTCCGCCGCCAGCACGACGCCATAGCGCTTGGCACCCTCGCGCGTCACCAGACCGCGCTTGACGTCCACCGCCACAAGCGCCGGATCGCGGGCCAGCGGGTCGCCCCAGCCGCCACCGCCCCAGGTATCGAAGACCAGCAGGTCGCCCGGACGGACCTGGATATCGTCGATCTTGGCGGCCAGCACCGTCTCGCTGCCGTCCGCACGGACCAGGACACGGCGCGACCGCCAGCCCGGCTCCCCGCCATTCACCCCCCAGGGATAGGTGAACCAGCGGTCGTCATGGATGGCGATGGCGCCCGGTTCCAGGAAGCGATAGGCGATGCGCACGCCATTGCCGCCGCGGTGCAGGCCCGGCCCACCGCTGTCGGCAATGGTCTCGTACCGTTCGATGCGCAGCGGGAAATAGGCTTCCAGGAACTCGTTGGGCACATTGGTGAAGTTCGGCCACAGCGAATGCCCGTCCGGCCCGTCGCCGAACGGCCGGCCGGGAATGCCGCCGAAACCGATCTGGAACAGCTGATAGTATTTCCCCGACCCGCGATAGGTGCCCGACAGCATCAGGTGTGGGGAGGAGGAGAAGCCGGCGGCATTGAGGAATTCCGGCGTGCGCTGGCCCAGCAGCGCCCCCAGCACGTCGAACACCCGGCCGATGCCATGGGTGCGGCACGACAATGCCGCCGGATATTTCGGCTTCAGCAGCGATCCTTCCGGAATGCGCGTTTCCACCAGATCGTAGAAGCCGTCGTTGAACAGGATCTGCGGGTCGAAGACCATGATCATGTAGATGCCGAAGAACATCTTCAGCATGTTTTCATTCAGGTAGAAATTGATCGAGCTTTCCGACTGGGGCGAAGTGCCCTCCCAGTCCAGGATCACCTTCTCCCCCTCCCGCCACATGGTGGCTTTCAGCTTGTAGGGGCCGAAGCCGCGACCATCGTCGCAGATATAATCCTCGAAACTGACCTTTTCCTCGGAGATGGAGGTGGCGATCAGCTTGGCCATGGCGCGCTTGTTGCGGGCCAGCAGTTCATCGACGGCGGAGATGAAGATATCCGTCTGGAAGCGCTTGCACAGTTCCGCCACCCGCCGTCCGGCGATACGGCATGAGGCGATGATGGCGTTCAGGTCCGACCGGCACCAGTCCCGGGTGCGGGTATTGTTCAGCACCAGTTCCAGCAGATCCTCGTTCAGCACGCCCTTGCGGTAGAGCTTGACCGGCGGGATGCGGATGCCTTCCTGGAAGATGGAGGTGGCGTCGGTGGGCAGGCTGCCGGGCACCTTGCCACCAACATCGGTCTGGTGGCCGAAATGGCAGGTCCAGGCGACCAGGCGACCTTCGTGGAACACCGGCAGGATGATCAGCCAATCATTCAGATGGCTGATAGCCCCTTCCACCGAATAGGGATCGGACAGCCAGATGACGTCGCCTTCCTCGATCGAACCTTTATAGTTCTTCAGGAAGCCACCCAGGAAGGAGCCGAACTGGCCCACCACCATCTTGCCTTCATGGTTGGCGATCAGGGGGAAGGCGTCGCCCTGTTCGCGGATGCCCGGCGACATGGCCGTGCGGAACAGGGTGGCGTCCATTTCGGCGCGGGCATTGCGCAGCGCGTTCTCGATGATGTCCAGCGTGATCGGGTCGATGGCGATCTTCTGGAACGGGGTCGGGTTGGTCTGGATGATCTGGGCAACCATGGGTCAGTCCCCTTGTCCGAAGCTGGATATCAGTTTGCGGCGAGCGGGCGGATCAGGATCAGCCCATAGGGGTCGACCTCGGCCACATGGCCGGGCAGCAGCACGGTTGTGCTGTCCATCTCGCAGATGATGGCGGGGCCGATGACTCGATCGCCCGCCTTCAGCCGTGACCGGTCATAGATGATGGCGGCATGTTCCCGGCCATCAGCCCAGATGACATGGTCGCGGACCTTGGCCACCGACGGGTCGCCATTGCCCTGCGGCAGCTTTTCCAGCCGGATCGCCGATGCCTTGCCCAGGGCCGTGGCCCGCACGGTCACCAGTTCCCGGTCGCTTTCCAGGCAGAAGGTGAACAGCCGCTCATGCTCCTTGTCGAAGGCGTCGCCCAGCTTTTCCAGCCCGTTCGCCGCGAACCCATCCAGGGCGACGGGTAGCGACACCTCGAACGCCTGCCCGGAATAGCGCACGCCGGCCTCGAAGCTGATTTCCTGGTCGGCCTCCGCCACGCCCTCGGCCAGCAACTCCCTGGACACGGCGGCATGCAGTTCGCGCAGCACCGCGGCCACCGACTGGTTATCGACATCCGGGAACGGCTTGCCGATGGACTTGGCGCGCTCAGCCCGCAGGCGGGTGGTGGCGTCACCGAAGGCGCAGAGCACGCCGGGGCTGGGCGGCACGATCACCGGCCAGCTGCCCAGCAGCTTGCCCAGCGCATTGGCATGCAGCGGACCGGCCCCGCCAAAGGCCACCAGTGCGAAATCGCGCGGGTCATAGCCCTGCTGGACGGAGATCAGGCGCAAAGCACCCATCATCGTCTCATTGGCGATGGAATAGATGCCGTTGGCGGCCTCCGCCAGACCGATGCCCAGCGTATCGGCGATACCTTGCACCGAAGCGGCCGCCGCCGGCCGGTCCAGCCGCATGGTGCCGCCCAGCAACTCCTCCGGCAGGTAACCCAGCACGACATTGGCGTCGGTGACGGTGGGTTTGTCGCCACCCCGGCTGTAGCAGACCGGACCGGGCACGGCACCGGCGGACGCCGGGCCGACGCGCAGCGCCTTGGTCAGTTCCGGTACGAAGGCGATGGAGCCGCCGCCGGCCCCCACGGTGCGGATGTCCAGCGAGGTGGCGCGCACCTTCAGGTCGCCGCACTCCGTCTCCCGCGCCAGACGCGGCTGGCCATTCTCGATCAGGGCCACGTCGGTGGAGGTGCCGCCGACATCGACGGTCAGCAGATTGCCGAAACCGGACTTGCCGCATACCCACATGGCGCCGGCCACACCGCCGGCCGGCCCGCTCATCAGCAGGTTGACGGGATGGTCCTGCGCCTTCTCGAAACTCATCAGCCCGGCATCGGAACGCAGCAGGTTCATCTGCCCGTTCATGCCGGCCTTGTTCAGTTCCGCCTTCAGGTTGCGCACGTAGTTGGCGACGCGCGGGCGGACATAGGAATTGGCCACCGTGGTCAGGGCGCGTTCATATTCCTGCATCTCCGGTAGCACTTCCGACGATAGCGAGATGGGCAGGTCGGGAAACACCTCCCGCGCGATCTGCCCGGCCTGCACCTCATGCACATCATTGCGATAGGCATTGATGAAGGCGATGGTCAGTGCCTCGATCCCCTCCCCCTTCAGCCCTTCCAGTGCCGTGCGCAGGGCCGCCTCGTCCAGCGGCCGAACGATGGAGCCATCGGCACCGATACGTTCCGGCACCTCCACGGTGCTTTCCAGGGGTGCCGTCAGCGGCGGCTTGTTCCAGACGATCCAGCCGGCCAGCCCGCCCGGCACGAAGGACCGGGCGATATGCAGGACCTGGCGGTACCCGTCCGTCGTCACCAGCCCGACCTTGGCCCCCGTGCCGGTCAGCACGGTATTGGTGGCCACCGTCGTGCCATGCATGAACAGCTGCACATCTGCGGGATCGATCCCCGCCTTGGCGCAGATCTGCAAAGTGCCGCTGACCACCGCAACGGACGGATCGTGCGGGGTGGAGGGCACCTTGTCCCGGAAACTCTCGCCCGTCTCGTCCTCGATCAGCAGAAGGTCCGTGAAGGTACCCCCCACATCCACGCCGAGCCTGTAAGCCATTCTAAAACTCCTGTTCCCGAATGTTCTTCTGCTTTGCCGCGGCGTGGTTGTTCCCGCCGTCAGGTTGGCCGGACCGGCGGGAAAATCCCCGCCCGGCCCAGCATGGCCGGATTGGGGCGGCCGATGACGCCCTCCAGCCATTTGGCCGCGCCGATGGCGGCCGGAAGGTCGATACCCGTTTCGATCTTCATGCGGTCCAGCATGTAGACCAGATCCTCGGTCGGGATATTGCCCGTCGCCGCCGGGGCGAAGGGGCAGCCGCCGATACCACCCAGCGAACTGTCCAGCACCGTGACGCCGGCCGTGACAGCGGCATAGGCGTTGGCGATGCCGGTATTGCGGGTATTGTGGAAATGCGCACGCAGGCGGATGCCGGGCAGTGCCGCCGCCACGGCGTTGAACCGCTCCACCACATCGGTGGGGCTGGCCACGCCGATCGTATCGGCCAGGGCGATCTCGTCCGTGCCATGCTCCGCCGCGCGCCGGGCGATCTCCACCACCCGCACCACCGGCACCTCACCCTCGAACGGGCAGCCAAAGGAGGCGCCGATGGTGATGCTGGTCGCCACCTTGGCCGCCCTCGCGGCGGCGGCCACTTCCGCCCAGCCGGCCAGAGTCTCCAGCGTCGGTGCCCCGCTGTTGCGCTGGGAGAATGTGTCGGACGCCACCAGCACGTAATTGACCTCGCTGGCACCCGCCGCCAGCGCCCGGTCGAAGCCGCGCCCGTTCAGTGCCAGCCCGATATAGGAGACGCCATTATCCTTGGGCAGGGCCGCCAGCACCGCCTCCGCATCGGCCATCTGAGGCACGCGCTTGGGATTGACGAAGCTGGTCACCTCGATCCGGCGTGCGCCGGCGGCGATGGCGCGGTTGATCAGCTCCACCTTGTCGGCGGTGGAAACCTGCACCGCCTCGTTCTGCAGGCCGTCGCGCGGGCTGACTTCCACGATCTCGATCTTGGCAACCATATCCCTGCTCTTGGCGTTCATGATCAACAGTCAAATGTATACAATCATGCTTTCATCGACCCTGACAAGGGGGATTGATCCGAACTTTTCCTTGCGCGGCACCTCTTGCCATCGCCGCCCACTGTATGCATTCTTGTCGGCGGATACGCGCTGGGGCCGACCTTCCGGCGACGGCAGGGCTTCACGAATTATGTATACATTCAGCAGGAGAAAAAAGGGTGACCGACCAGGCAACGGAACCGACCGGCGGCACGGGACAGGTGGCGAAGCGCCAGGGCCCGCTGACAGACCTGCGGGTGATCGAGATGGGCCAGTTGCTGGCCGGCCCCTTCTGCGGCCAGTTGCTGGCCGATTTCGGGGCGGAGGTCATCAAGCTGGAACAGCCCGGCAGCGGCGACCCGATGCGCGAATGGGGCCGGGAAAAGCCGCATGGTAAGTCGCTCTGGTGGCCCGTCGTCGCCCGCAACAAGAAGTCGGTGACCCTGAACCTGCGGGAGAAGGCCGCCCAGGACATCGTCCGCGATCTGGTGGCCAAGTCCGACATCCTGATCGAGAATTTCCGGCCGGGCACGATGGAGCGCTGGGGCCTCGGCTATGATGTCCTGTCCCAGATCAACCCCAAGCTGGTGATGGTCCGTGTCACCGGCTTCGGCCAGTCCGGCCCCTATTCCTCCCAGGCCGGCTATGGCTCCATCGGGGAGGCGATGGGCGGCCTGCGCTATGTCGTGGGCGATCCGTCCACGGCCCCGTCGCGCATGGGCATTTCCATCGGCGACAGCCTGGCCGCCACCTATGCCGCCCTGGGCGCGCTGATGGCCGTGCATGCGCGCGAGCGCACGGGGCGCGGTCAGGTGGTGGACAGCGCCATCTATGAGGCGGTGCTGGCCATGATGGAAAGCCTGGTCACCGAATATGACCAGACCGGCTATGTCCGCGAACGTACCGGCCCCATCCTGCCCAATGTCGCGCCCAGCAATGTCTACCCGGCCAGCGACGGCCAGATGATCCTGATCGCCGCCAACCAGGATACGGTGTTCAAGCGTCTGGCCGAAGCCATGGGTCGCCCGGAACTGGCCGCCGATGCGCGCTACGCCACCCATTCGGCACGCGGCGCCGTGCAGCAGGAACTGGACGATCTGATTTCCGACTGGACCCGCACGGTGGAATCCGGGCCGCTGCTGGACCTGATGGAAAAGCATGGCGTGCCGGCAGGCCGCATCTACCGCGCACCGGAGATGCTGGAGGACCCGCATTTCCAGGCCCGCCAGAACATCATCAAGGTCGCCCATCCGGTCTTCGGCAAGCTGGCCATGCAGAATGTCGCCCCGCGCTTGTCGGATACGCCCGGCGGCGTCGTCCATGCCGGCCCGGAACTGGGCCAGCATACGGTGGATGTGCTGGGCGGGCTGCTGGGCCTGGATGCCGCCCGGCTGGATGAATTGCGCAAGACGGGGATCATCTGATCATGGCGACGGACCTGAATGCCGATTACGCGCAGGCCGGGTTCGGCAACCGGCTGGGCTGGGGCCGGCGCCCCGCCCTGCTGATCATCGATTTCGTGCAGGCGTACCTGGACAAGGACTGTCCGCTCTATGCCGGGGTGGAGAAGGCACGCGACGCGGCGTCAGCGCTGCTGCTGGCCGCCCGCGCCGCCGGCCTGCCCATCCTCCACACCAACGTCGCCTATACGCCGGGCGGCGTTGATGGCGGCGTGTTCTTCCGCAAGGTCAAGGCGCTGTCCTGTTTCGAGCGCGGCAAGCACCCGCACTGGGCGGCCTTCGCCGAAGGGCTGGAACCCCTGCCCCACGAACCGGTGATCACCAAGCAATATGCCAGCGCCTTCTTCGGCACCTCGCTGGCCTCCACCCTGGCATCGAGCGGCGTCGACACGCTGCTGATCGCCGGGCTGTCCACCTCGGGCTGCGTCCGCGCCTCGGCCCTGGATGCCTGTCAGCACGGTTTCGTGCCGCTGGTGGTGCGCGAGGCGGTGGGTGACCGGGACCAGCGCGTGCATGAGGCCAACCTGTTCGACCTCAACGCCAAATATGCCGATGTCATCGGCCTGGCGGAGGCAGTGGCGCATCTCGGGCGCAACGGGGGCTGACACCCCCGCATTCGCCGCTCACCTCAGCGGTTCCCAGAAGCTTGACAGGGCGCGGGCCAATTCGTCGGGCACCAGATCGGCCTGGAAATTGGCACCGCCGCTCAACAGGACCGTGCCGACATCCGGGCGCATCGCCGCCACGATCGGAGCCGGCGAATATCCGGATCCTCGCCGAAAGGCTAAACAACACGCCCGGTCTCATGGATGACTTGCGGCCTACCAGCTCTTGGACACCTGCAACACCCAGGTGCGTGGCGCCCCGGCCAGGCCGGCGGGAACCAGGCCGTTGGCGGCAACGGTGATCAGGTACTGCTGGTCGGCCAGATTCTTGCCCACCAGTTGCACGCCCCAGCCGCCCTCGTCGCTGTTCCAGCCGACGGAGGCGTTGATCAGGTCATAGCTTTTCTGGGCGAATATCTCGGCATTGGACGCGTCGTAATAGACCTTGCCCTGCTTGAAATATTCGCCCCGGACGAAGGCCGTGCCGGGCCCGACATCGAAACTGTACTGGCCGTAACCCGAAAGCGAGCTTTTCGGCGCCGCGTTCAGGCGGTTGCCCGTGGCGTTGAAGGTGCGGGTGGCGGCGTTGTAGCGCGGGTCGGTGGCCACGAAATTGACCAGCTGGTTGGGCACGCTGGAGGTGGGGAAGGACCGGTACTTGGTATTGAGGAAGGACAGGTTGCCGCCCAGTTCCAGCCCGGCGACCGGCCGCGCCGTCATCTCGAACTCCACGCCGCGCACGCGCGCATTGGCGGCGTTGCGGATGGCCACCACGCCGGGCGCGATCAGCGACTGAACCTGCAGATCCTTGTAATCATAATGGAACAGGCTGGTGTTGAAGCGCAGGCGGCGGTCCAACAGGTCGCTCTTGATGCCGCCCTCGTATGCCCAGATCGTCTCCGGCTCGAAGGACAGGTCGGTGGCATTGTTGGCGAAGATGCTGGTGCCGCCGCTCTTGAACCCGCGGGTAGCGGATGCGTAGAGCA
The DNA here is from genome assembly GCF_048066115.1 of Niveispirillum sp. KHB5.9. Lineage (NCBI taxonomy): Bacteria > Pseudomonadati > Pseudomonadota > Alphaproteobacteria > Rhodospirillales > Azospirillaceae > Niveispirillum > Niveispirillum sp. KHB5.9. The sequence continues at coordinate 1,068,608 of NZ_JBLTYX010000001.1, forward strand.
TCACATCGTCGCTGACTTGGTAATCCAAACCGACCTTGGGCGTCACCGCATCGAATTTCCGCTTCAGCTCATAGACGAAGGGAAAGCCCGGGGTGGAGGCGCCCGTGGCCAGGGACACGCGGTTGAAATTCTGCTCGATGCGCTTGGTATCCTGGGTGAAGCGCAGGCCGGCCGTCAGCCCCAGATCATCCGTCAGCTTGTAGGTGCCCTGCGCGAAGGCGGCGTAGGAGGTGGTGAAGCTGTCGGGTTCGGTGCGGATATAGAAGGCGTTGGCCGGCGGCAGCACCGGACTGGCATAGTTGGTGGATTGCAGCAGGGTCGTCGTCTTGTCGTGGAAATAGAACAGGCCCAGCACGCCATTGAACCGGTCCAGATTGGCTGTCAGGTTCAGCTCCTGGCTGAACTGCTTGGACCATTCATTCTGGTTGCTGATCTGGGCCAGCAGTTCCGTCCCGTCGCTGTCCACCAGCAGATTGTAGCGGCTTTTGCGGAAGGCGGTCAGCGACTTGACGGCCAAAGTGTCGGACAGGTCGACATTGACCTCCTGCGCGATACCCCACAGCTTGGTGTCGTTGGTCTGCGGCGAATTGATCGCAACCTTGGAATAGTCGCCGACGATGGAAGTCGCCAACGGTGCCGGGTTGGTGCCATTGGGGCGGAAAGGCACCAGCAGATGGCTGTAGCTGTCGAACCGCTCGTCGCTTTCGCTGTAATCGAGGCGGGTGATCATCTCCACCTTTTCGGCCGGGACGAAGCGCAGCTGCCCCCGCACACCGCCGCGCTTGGCATTGTTGGTGCCGGGCTGGCCGGCAGCGTAGAGATTGTCGATGTAGTCATCGTGGCGGATATAGGTGCCGGACAGGCTGGCCTGCAGCTTCTCCTCCACCAGCGGACCGCTCAGGTAGAACTGGCCCTGGCGGTGCTCATGATCGCCCACGGTCAGCTGTACCTTGCCGGTGGGCCTATCGGACGGGGTCTTGGAGATGATGTTGATGGTGCCACCCACCGCATTGCGGCCATAGAGCGTGCCCTGGGGACCGCGCAGCACTTCCACCCGCTGGATATCGACGAAATCCTGGAACTGGCCGAAGGCACGGGCAATATAGACGCCATCGATCTGCGTCGTCACGCTGGGGTCGGAGCCGCCGAAGACGTTGGAACTGCCGATACCGCGCATATAGATGACGGCACTGGCAGTCACCTGCGCCACCGACAGGTTGGGCGTCACCGCCACCAGATCCTTCACATTGAGGACCAGCGAACTGTCCAGCTTGTCGGCGGAAAAGGCGCTGATAGCCAGCGGGGTCTTCTGCACCGTGGTCTCGCCCGCCTTGGTGGCGGTGACGATCACCTCCTCCAGCATATCGACCTGGGCCACCTGGGTTTCCGCAGCGCCCGCCATGGTCGGGGCCAGCAGGGCGGCGGCGCACACGGCACCCTTCAACGTGTGGTGAAGCATGACTTTCCTCCCGTTTTTATGGTCGTTGTTTGATAAATTCTAGAATTCTAGTTGGGGGCACGGGCGCGCTTTCCCGTCATCCCGGTGACAAGCCGGGACCCAGGGGCCAAGCGCCCGACCTGTCGGCAACGTTTGGTGAGGCAAACCATGCCGTGCAGCCTGTGGCCCCTGGATCCCGGCTTGTCACCGGGATGACGGTAGGTATTGCCCGAACCCCACAGCCCAACCGGCAGGGGCCGGTGACGCCCCTACTCCGCCGCCCGGTCCAGCGCGCGGATATCCATGTCCTGGGCCAGCCGTTCCGCCCGCCAGGCGGTGATCACGGCCTCGTATTCCAGCGGCCCGCCGCCATAGGTGCCGCCGACATAGGTCGGGCGATCCTTGAACGCGCCCTCGTTGTTGAGGAAGCCGGGCGTGCATTCCTCATAGAAATGCTCGTGATCGACATGCTTGGCCTCCACCACCGAAAGCCAGCGTTCCTCCGCTTCCGGTGTGGCCTCCAGCGCCGCGATGCCGTTGGACAGGCCGTAGCGGATGATCTCCGCCGCATGCGTGGCCTGGATGTCCAGCGTGTGGGTGAAGTTGAAGGCCGTGGTCCCCTGCTCCGCCCCGCCCACGACGTGAAAATTGGGGAAGCCGCTGAACATGGTCCCGTGCAGGCAGCGCAGGCCACCCTGCCACTTGTCCTGGATCGATCGGCCGCCCCTTCCCAGCACCTGGTAGCCACCAACCTTGTGCGCGGGCGCGCCCACGTCGAAGCCGGTGGCAAAAATGATGCAATCGACAGGATATTCGGTGCCGCCCACGCGAATGCCGGTCTGCGTCACCGCCTCCACCCCCTGCCCGCCGGTATCGACCAGCGTCACATTGGGGCGGTTGAAGGCGGGCAGATACTCGTCGCTGAACAGCGGCCGCTTGCACAGGAAATTGTACCAGGGCTTCAACGTTTCCGCCGTGTCCGCGTCGCCGACGGCACCGGACACCCGGGCGCGGATCTGCTCCATCTTCTCGAAATCGGCCTGCTGCATGGCCACGGGCGGTGGGCTCTTGCCGTCGGCCATCAGGGCGCCCATGCGCAGCCACAGGTCGGTCCAATGGTCGCCGACCATGTTCTCCGCCTGCGGCCGGCCGGTGATGATGGACAGGAAATTCTCCATGCGCCGGCGCTGCCAGCCCTTGGGCTGGGCCTTGAACCAGTCGGCGTCGGTGGCGCGGTTGTCGCGGACATCGATGGCCGAGGGCGTGCGCTGGAACACCAGCAGCTGCTTGGCATGTTCGGCCAGGCGTGGCACGATCTGCACCGCCGTGGCACCGGTGCCGATGATGGCCACGCGCTTGTCGGCCAGCTTCACCTGCCCGCCCGACGCATCGCCGCCGGTATAATCATAATCCCAGCGGCTGGAATGGAAGATGCGGCCCTTGAAACTCTGGATGCCGGGGATGCGGGGCAGTTTCACCTTGGCCAGAGGGCCCTGGCTGACGGAGACGAAGCGGGCACGGATGCGGTCGCCACGGTCGGTGGTGGCGATCCAGCGGGCCGCCGCCTCGTCCCATTCCAGCTTTTCCAGCTTGGTCTGGAACAGCGCATGGTCGTAAAGGCCGTAATGGCGGCCGATGGCCTTTGCATGGGCGAGTATCTCCGCCCCCGTGGCATATTTCTCCGCCGGGACGGTGCCCACCTCCTCCAGCAGCGGCATATAGATATAGGCCTCGATATCGCAGCGGACGCCGGGATAGCGGTTCCAGTACCAGGTGCCGCCGAAATCGCCCGCCTGTTCGACGATGCGGAAGGAGCGGATGTTGCGGTCGCATAGCTTGGCCGCCGTCAGCAGGCCGCCGAAGCCGCCGCCAACCACCAGGACATCGACATCCTCGCTCACGCCTGCGCGGGCGAAGCCCGGTGCGACATAGGGATCGTCGGCGAAATGGGCGTAGTCGCCGGCCGCCTCGACATATTGCGCGTCCGCATCCTTGCGCAGGCGCTTGTCGCGTTCGGCCCGGTACTTTTTCCGCAGGGCGTCGGCATCATAGGCCGGCCCCTGGGCAGGATGATCTTGCATGTGGCGCACTCCCCGTGCCGGTCCGGCGATTGTCGGCCGGCATTCCGTTCGGTGCCGGTTGCCCCGGCCCTTGTTCCCGTTGTGGGGACAGGGTCTTGTGACCTTCCCAACGTCAGGATGGGGATACTTTTACATATCCCGAACTAGCATGCAAGCATGTCAGTTCGGGAATCGAATGATTATCGCGCCCACTTGGCGCGCAGGCCGGCGGCCACGGAGGAGGCCACACCGGCAATGTGGTTTTCCGAGAGCGTACGGGCGCGCGAGGGGGACTTGGTCTCGATGGCCTCCACGATCTCCTCATGCTCCTGCGCGGCACCGCCCATGAAGGCGGAGAAGCCGACGGCCTGGTTGATGAAGAAATCCGACATGTTGAAGTTGCTGCTCTGCCGCTCATCCACGAAGGGGGATTGGGCCATGTCATGGATCAGCTGGTGGAAGGCACGGTTCAGGTCCAGATAGGCCCGCGCCGATTCCGGCAGGGCGAAGTCGATGGCGCGTATGCGGGCCTGGATGTCGCGCAATTCCTTCATCTGCGCCTCGGTCCGGCGTGCAGCCGCCAACTCGGCGAGCAGGCCTTCCATCCGCTCGAACATCAGGTAGAAATCGGCGATCTGGTTGCGATCGGGATTCACCACCTCGCACCCGACCTGGGGAATGATGCGCACGAACCCCTCCGCGGAGAGCCGGTTGAGCGCCGCCATGATCGGCTGCCGGCTGGCACCGGTGTCGGCGGCCACATCCTTGACCGACAGTTTCTGGCCGAACGTGTACTGCGCCTCGACCAGCCGGCCGACCAGCAGCTCGTAGACCTCGTCCTTCTTGTTCACGGCGGCTTCCCCTCGGGCGCATGCGGTTTTAAGAATCCGTATCAAGTTGGAGTGCTAGGATGCAACATGGAAGTTTGGGATGACGACGGGTAAGTCGACGAATCACCGCATAAATCTGCCCATTCCGTCATCCCGGCGAAAGCCGGGACCCAGGGGTCAAGCGCCCAACCTCTCCACCACGTCGATCGACGCTACCGAGAGGATTGCTCCTGTGGCCCCTGGGTCCCGGCTTTCGCCGGGATGACGGAATGGGCATTATATGATTGTTTTGTATATATAATTTAGCATCTCTTATCTCTATCCCCTCCTCCCCCGAAAAACCCGCGTGACAAATCACATCAAAACTAGCATGCTAGCGTGTAACAAATGACGGGAGGAAAACATGCATCTTTGGCCTGAGATCGCACGCGGCAGCATCCGGCTGGGCTATGTCCAGGCGGGGCCGATCCGGACGCGCTATGTGGAGGCGGGTGATGCCGGCGCCGATGAGGCGGTGGTCTTCATTCCCGGCACGGGCGGGCATCTGGAGGCATTCACGCGCAACCTGCTGCCCCATGCCGAGCAGCACCGCACCATCGCCCTGGACATGATCGGCCATGGCTATAGCGACAAGCCCGACCATGATTACGAGATCCGGCATTATGTGCGGCACCTGCTGGATTTCTGCGACGCGCTGGGCCTGGCACGCATCCATGTGCACGGGGAATCGCTGGGCGGCTGGATCGCGGCACAGTTCGCCATCGACCATCCCGACCGGGTGGCCACCCTGACGCTGAACACCGCCGGCGGGCTGAACACCGATCCGGCCGTGATGCAACGCGTCTACAACGTCACCATGAAGGCGGTGGCAGAGGCCAGCCCGGCCACGGTGCGCGCCCGGCTGGAATGGCTGATGCACGATCCCAAGCGGGTGACCGATGATCTGGTGGAACTGCGGCTGGCCATCTACACCCAGCCGGGTTTCCTGCGCGCCATGGAACATATCCTCTGCCTCCAGAACATGGAGATCCGGATGCGCAATGTGCTGACCGACGAGAGCCTGTCGCGCATCACCGCCCCGACCCTGGTGATCTGGACCGACCATGACCCGACCGCCCCGGTGGCCACGGGCGAGCGTTTCGCCCGCGCCATTCCCGACGCGCGGCTGGTGATCATGGATGATTGCGCCCACTGGCCGCAGTGGGAGAAGGCGGACGCGTTCAACCGTCTACACCTGGATTTCCTGGCGCCCTACGCACCGGCGGCCAGCCGGTCCGCGGCCTGAACGGAGGAGGCCCCATGTCCCCCAATGTGCGCATGATCTGCGCCTCCCACACGCCGCTGATGGACCATGTGGATGCCGATCCGTTGGTGGACGCCGATGTGCGGCGCCATTTCGCGGAACTGGCGGCGGAGGTGGCGGATTTCGATCCCGAGCTGATCGTCGAATTCGCACCCGACCATTTCAAGGGCTTCTTCTACGACATGCTGCCGCCCTTCACGGTGGGCGTACGGGCCACGGCCATCGGCGATTACGATATCGGCGACAGGGGCGCGGCATTCAATGTGCCGGAAGATCTGGCGCTGGCTTGCGTGCGGGCGCTGCATGGAGCGGATGTCGATGCCGCCATGTCCTACCGCGCGCAGCTGGATCATGGGTTTGCACAGTTGCTGGTGCTGCTGACCGGTGGGATCGGGCGCTATCCGGTGCTGCCGGTGCATATCAACTGTTCCGGCCCGCCGCTGCCATCGTTCCGGCAGGTACGGCGGTTGGGGACGGAAGTCGGGCGCTGGCTTGCCAGTTTGAACAAGCGGGTGCTGATCCTGGGTTCCGGCGGCCTGTCGCACGATCCGCCCATCCCCAGCATCACCACCGCCCCACCTCCGGTGGCCGAGATGCTGATTGCCGGCCGCAACCCGCCGATCGAAGCACGGCGGGCGCGCGAACAGGCGAACTACGAGACGGCGCGCAAGCTGGCACGCGGTGAAGGGCGGGCCACGCCGTTGAACCCCGACTGGGACCGCCGCTTCATGGAGCAGATGGCGGCCCTGGATTTCGACAGCGTCGCAGCGCTGGGCGAGGCGGAGCTGACGCAACTGGCCGGCTGTGGCGGGCATGAGGTGCGCAACTGGGTCGCCGCCTATGCCGCCATGGCGGCGCTGGGGCCCTTCGATCACCAGCAGATCTTCTATCGCGACATTCCGCAATGGAACGCCGGCATGGGCATCGCCACCGCGCGTCACCTTTCCGCGGCCTGAGGGAGCAATGACATGACGAAGGTTCTCGTCCTTTACTATTCCGCCTATGGCCATATGGAGACCATGGCCGGGGCGATCGCCGATGGTGCCCGCAGCACCGGGGCCGAGGCCGTGGTCAAGCGCGTGCCGGAGACCACACCGGAAGACGTGGCCAAGGCCGCGCATTTCAAGCTGGACCAGCAGGCGCCTGTCGCCACGGTCGAAGAGCTGGGCGACTACGACGCCATCATCGTCGGCTCCCCCACCCGGTTCGGGCGCATCGCCAGCCAGATGGCGGCATTCTGGGACCGTACGGGCCCGCTCTGGTACCAGGGTGCGCTGCGCGGCAAGGTCGGGGCCGCCTTCACCTCCACCGCCACCCAGCATGGCGGGCAGGAAACGACCCTCTTCTCCATCATCACCAATCTGCTGCACCATGGCATGGTGGTGTGCGGCCTGCCCTACAGCTTCCAGGGACAGATGCGCATCGATGAGGTGACGGGCGGGTCCCCCTATGGGTCCAGCACCGTCAGCGGCATGAAGGGCGAGCGCCTTCCCTCGCAAACCGAGCTGGAGGGGGCCCGCCATCAGGGGGAAACGGTAGCCCGGCTGGCAGGCCGGCTCAGCACCTGAAAAGGGTGCGGGTACAACGATAAAGGGGGAGGAAGATCAGATGATCAGGTCGCTGCAACATATGGCGCTGGGGGTGCCGGACCTGGCGCCGGGTGCCGATTTCTACGGGGCGTTCGGTCTTGAGGTGGAGAACCGGTCCGACCATCTGGCCATGCGCTGCAAGGGCCGCGACCAGGACCAGATCCTTCTGGTCGAGACCGGGCAGTCGCGGCGCTTCCACCATGTCTCCTTCGGCACCGATGCCGCGGGGCTGGAGGCCATTGCCGGACGGCTGCGGATGCGCGGCGTGGAACTGCTGCCGCGGCCGTTCGCGGGCGCGGCGGAAGGGCTGTGGTTCCATGATCCCGATGGGCATCTGGTGAATATCCAGGTGGCCGTGCCGGCAACACGCGCACCGGAGCCGGGGCCGGTGATCAACAGCCCCGGCCTGATGCCGCGTTCCGGCACCCGCGGCTGTCCGACGCGGGCGTTGCCCACCAATCCGCGCCGGCTGGGCCATCTGATCCTGTTCACGCCCGATGTGAAGCGCAAGCTGGGCTTCTATTGCGACATGCTGGGCATGAAGGTGTCGGACACGCTGAAGGACGAATATGGCGCCTTCCTGCGCGTGGCCGGCGACAGCGACCATCATGTCATCGGCTTTTTGAACTCCCCCGCCCCCGGCTTCCACCATGCCAGCTTCGAGATGGCGTCGATCGACGAGGCGGAACTGGCGGCGGTGAAGCTGAAATCCAAGGGCTACAAACATGCCTGGGGACCCGGTCGCCATGCCATCGGGTCCAACTACTTCCACTATTTCCGCGATCCGTGGAACGGCATGTGCGAGTACTATTACGATATGGACCATATCCCGGCGCAGTGCGACTGGGAGGCCGTGGAATGGACCAAGCAGGACGGCATGTTCCTGTGGTCGGCCGACGGCCCGCCACCCCCCGATTTCGGCCGCAATTACGAGATCGATTGAGAAAAGGGGGGACTAAGCATGGATCTGGGACTGAAGGGCAAGAGCGCCATCATCTGCGCCGCCAGCCAGGGGCTTGGCCGGGCCTGTGCCATGGCCCTGGCGCGCGAGGGGGCGGATGTCGTCATCAATGGGCGCACGGAAGAGACGCTGGAGGCCACTGCCGCCGACATAAGGCGGGAAGCACCGGGGGTGGCGGTGACCACAGTCGTGGGCGACGTCACCGACCCGGCGGTGCGCGCGGCGTTGGTGGCGGCCGCACCCCGGGCCGACATCCTGGTGAACAATAATGGCGGCCCGCCGCCGGGCGATTTCCGGGATTGGGACCGCGACACCTGGATCAAGGCGCTGGACGCCAATCTGCTGACGGCGGTGGAATTGATCCGCCTGACGGTGGATGGCATGGCGGAGCGCGGCTATGGCCGCATCGTCAACATCACCTCGTCTTCCGTGCGCGTGCCGATCCCCGTCATCGGCCTGTCCAGCGCGGCGCGGTCGGGCCTGACGGGCTTCGTGCTGGGGCTGGTGCCCAGCCTGTCGGGCAAGGGGGTGACCATCAACAACCTGCTGCCCGGCCCGTTCGACACCAACCGCCTGCGTCATTCGAAGGCGATCACCATGCATTTGACCAAGAACCATGTGGCCGGCCGCGTCGGCGATCCCGAGGAACTGGGCGCCACCTGCGCCTTCCTGTGCGGACGCTATGCCGGCTACATCACGGGTCAGAACATCCAGATGGATGGCGGCCTCTATCCTGGAAATTTCTGACGGACGGGGAAGCTCCTGCCCCGACTGGGCGCCCGCCGGTGACGGCGGGCGCTTCTTTTTGCGTCCATGGTTCCGGGCAAAAAAGACCGCCGGTCAAGGATGGGCCTGGGCCCATCCCTGACCGGCGGTGTTTCCGCACAACAGATCGGAAAGTTTACGCCACATCCGCCAGGAAGGCCGCGGCCCCCTGGATATTCAAGCTGGGGCTGCGCCAGGCCACATAACCGTCGGGACGGATGATGTAGAGCGCCTGGTCGTCACCCCGGCCGACACCATACCGGTCGAAAATGTCCGGCAGGGCCGTGAACTCCACACCCTCCCCCATGCCGAAGGCCTGGCGGGCCACCAGATGCAACGACACGTGCGGCCGTCCCGCCACCAGCCCGGCCAGGGAGAGTTTCAGATGCTCCACCTGGTGCGCTTCCAGTGGTTTGCGCGACAGGGCCAGCACCACCGTCCGGTACCCGGACAGCAGGTCGAACACCTCCCGTCCCGGCCGCAGGGCGGCGTTTGGCGCCCGCGCCCCCGGCACCGGTCCCGCCTTCCAGGCGACGGCGTCGCGGGAAACGGCCGGCGTGCCGGCGGGATAGACGATGTCGCGCTGCGACAGGCGGCGGAAGGCCTTGGTCTGGATGGGCCGCGCGCGGGAAATGATCTTCAGCGCCAGCGGCAGGATCAGGTCCCGCAAGGCCGCCTTGAACCCCGCCTGACCCGCGGCGGCGGCGAACAGGCGGCCCGTGCTTTTCACCACCTTCTCCCCGACCGGCCTGCGCTCGCCATCATAGGTGTCCAGCAGGGCAGGGTTGCCGCCGCGCAGAACGGAGGCCAGTTTCCAGGCCAGGTTGGCGGCATCCTGCAGGCCGGTATTCATGCCCTGCCCCCCCGCCGGTGAATGGATATGGGCAGCATCGCCGGCCAGGAAGGCCCGGCCCCGCCGATAGCGGTCGACGAAGCGGTGATGGGCGCGGTAGCGGGTGATCCAGACCGGATCACTGAGCGTGACCGGCATGTTGATGGCTTCCGACAGGCCCTCCTGCATCTCCTTCAGGTCCAGCGGCAGCGGCTGCGACGCCTCCCCGTCGCCGAAACCGCCGGAAAGATCGGTGGCCATGACGCGTGACAGCTGGCTGCCATAGAGCGGCAGGAACAGACCGATGCGCCGGCCGTTCAGGAACACCCGGAACCGGTGGTGGTCCAGCGGCCAGTCCACCTTGCAATCGGCCAGCAGGAAACGCTGCGGCAGCATCTCCCCGTCCCAGGTAATACCCGTGGCTTCACGGACCGCACTGCGCGATCCGTCCGCCCCGATGATGAAGGCACTGCGGATTTCCGTCTCCGCCCCGTCCAGGGCGCGGATATGGGCGATGACGCCGTCATCATCCTGCATCAGGCCGCCCAGTTCCCGGCCGCGTTCCACCCGCACGCCCTGCTCCGCCAGATCCTGGATCAGCAGGGCCTCGGTCTCCGACTGCGGGATCATCAGGATGAAGGGAAAGGGCGTGTCGCCGGCCTGCGCCAGATCGAAATTCAGGCCGCCATGGAAACGGCCGCCCACATGCAAATTCACCGAACCGGCAATCACCCCGCGCGCCAGGAACCGGTCCGCCAGCCCCAGCGCCCGCATCAGTTCCAGGGTACGGGCCTGCACCGCAAACGCGCGGGATTCACGCGTCGGTTCCACCCGTCGTTCGATGATACGCACCCGCACCCCGCTGCGCACCAGCAGGCACGCCGCCATGAGGCCGGTGGGTCCGGCACCGACGACCAGAACGTCGCAATCCGGCTCGCTGCTCATGCGACATCCCCTTTGGCGGCAAAGGTCCGGCAGAGCGTGATGGCATAGGGGTCGGTGAACAGCTCCTCGCGGCTATCCTGCACCCAGCGGGCGACCTCTCCGCCGACATGGGTCTTGAAAGCCGCCTCATCCACGAAGGTGTTGAAAATGGCGAAGCGCCCCTCCCCCAGATCCATGGCGCGAAAGCTGGTGGTGCCGGGTTCCGTCCGCAGCCGCCGCGCCGCCTCGGTCAGGAAAGCGCGCACCGCCTCCTCCCGGCCCGGGCGGGCTTCCATCGTCGCCCAAACGGCAAATGCGTCCGTCGGCATGTCATCCTCCCTGTTTGGATATTTATGCCGCTACAATGTGCAGACGAGAATCAAAGTGTCAACAGTTTGCTATTGCCTTGTCGACAAGTTTCGCTAATATGGTTCGCATGATGAATGAACGCACCCCCCAATCGCGGGAGAATGTCTCCGCCGTCTATCGCCGCCTGCGGCGGATGATCCTGTCCGGCAAACTGAAGGGCGGGCAGCCCCTGTCGCAGGTGCAGCTGGCGCTGGATTTCGAGACCAGTCGCGGCCCCGTGCGCGAGGCGTTGCGCATGTTGCAGCAGGAAGGACTGATCGAGGCGGAGACCAATCAGCAGGGGCGCGTCGTCAGCTATTCCATCGACGACCTGGAGCAGGTCTTCTCGCTGTTGTCGCTGAATGCCGCGCTGGCCATCCAGGCCGGGGCCGACCGGCTGACGGATGCGGACATGGCCATCATCCGCCGTGCCGTCACCCGGATCGAAATGGCACCGGAAGCAGCGCAAAGCCCGCGCGGGGCCACGCGCCGCCGCCTGGCCTTCCGCCGGCTCATCGGTACGATGTGCCGGCATGGCGGGCGCCATGCCACGCAACTGATCGATGATCTGCTGGACCGCCTGGCCATGTTCCGTGCCCTGCATCAGGTGGTGGGTACGCCACCGCCCTATCCGCTGGAAAACGGTTTCCAGCCCCTGCTGGATGCATGCGAGAGGCGGGACGCCGCCGCTGCCGGCTTGTTCCTGGCGGAGAAGATCGGCGATATCGGCGGCAAGGCCCTGGCCTATCTGGACCGGCGGTACCTGCCGGTGCAGTTGAACCTTTATCTGGAGGCCGTCCGCGCTGCCTTGAGCGTGGCGGGCCAGGCCGGACCGACCAGCGTCACCATCCGTGTACGCGGCCTGCCGGGAGGGCGCGTGGAATGCGCCATCCTGCCGGACTGACGCAAAGTGTTGACACATGGGCGGCAGGTCGCCACCCGAACCCACCGGGACAAAACAGATGGAGACTGTTGACACCTTCGAGGGCATCCTGCCCGCCCGATACGGCCCAAGGCCCCAAACCATCCCGCGCGCCCCGCACAGCCAGATCGACCAGATCCCGCCGGACCGCCGGCAACTGGGCCAGGCACTGCTGACGATGCTGTCGACACTGCCCGGCGTGGAAACTGGCAGCAGCATGCGGGCCCCACCCGGCACCATCGGCCTTTACCTGCGGCAAGGTCCGGCGGCGACACGGCCGCGGGCCTTCCTCCTGGGCCATGAATTCGCGCATGTGCATCTGGAGGATGATGGCAGCCTGCATACCGTCCTGCCCGAACCGCTGCGCAGCCGCGCCATCGCGGCGGGATGGGCAGAGCCGCATCCGCTGGCCGGTTACCCGACCGTATCGCCGGACACGGTGATGATCTACGCACCCCGCAACCAGGAAGAGGTTTCGACCGTCGCGCGGCTGGTCCGCCACGCCCATGCGAACGCATCGGGCACTACCGGCACGGGGCCGGCATTCTGAGCTAGGCATCGGCCCGTATAAACGGGCCTCGCACACATTCCAATGCCATCGAACGGCCGCCGGAAGTTCCCCCGGCAGCGGTGCCGGGCAGGCGCATGCCCAACACCCGTTTCCTGGGTGAATAATCGACCAATACAACAAAAATCTTGGGGAGGTAATCATGAAGAAGCTTTTTCTGGCCAGTTCCGCCTTGCTGACCGGCCTGTCGGCACCCGCCGCCCTGGCACAGGATTTCGTGCTGGAGGAGATCGTGGTCACCGCCGTGCGCGCCGAAACCCTGCTGTCCAAGACACCGGTCTCCGTCTCGGCGGTCAGCGCCAACAATCTGCGCGACCAGGGCATCACCGACGCCACCCGGCTGGCCGATGCGGTGCCGAACCTGGCCATCGACCGCGTGAACGGTGCCGGCGTGCAGATCACCATCCGCGGCGTCTCCAGCACCGATAACAGCGAGAAAGGCGACCCGTCGGCCGCCTTCCTGGTGGACGGCGTCTATATAGCGCGGCCGCAGGCGCAGGAGGTCAGCTTCTTCGACCTGGAACGGGTGGAGGTGCTGCGCGGTCCCCAGGGCACGCTTTACGGGCGCAACACGACGGCGGGCCTGGTCAACCTGATCTCCGCCCGTCCCAAGGGCGAATTCATGGCGTCGGGCGACTTGGCCTATGGCAGCTATGACACCGTGCAGGCCACCGCCATGGTCAACGTGCCACTGGACGACAATATCGCCGTGCGTGCCGCCGCCAACTACAATTACCGCGACAGCTATCTCTATGAGGGGGCCTCCGGTGCCTCGCTCGATCCCGGCAAGAAGGACCTGTCCTTCCGTCTGGGCGCCAATGCGGAGATCGGCGAGCGCGTCCGGCTTTACGTGAAGGGCGATGCCAGCACGATGAAGGGCAACCCGCAGACCGGTGTGGCCCTGTCGAACTTCTTCCAGATGCCGATCACCGGCCCCGCCGCCGGACAGCGCGGCGCCGTGCCGGTCCGCGTTTCCGACCAATCGTCGCGCGAACTGCGCACCCTGGGCTTCACCCAGAACCGCCAATCGACCAGTGACAACAGCACCTGGGGCCTCCATGGCGAGTTGGAGGTCGATGTCGCGGAGAACCTGACCGCCACCTATCTGGGCTCCTACCGCGAATTCACCCGTGACGAGCTGCAGCGCGGTTATGTCGGCCTGACTTATCAGGCGCTGCCGGGCCTGCCGCCACCGGGCGTGCGCATGCCCCTGGAGGCGACCTTCGAGGGCGATTATGAGCAGCAGTCCCATGAGTTGCGCTTCGCCTACCAGACCGACCGGCTGCTGGCGCAGGGTGGCGCCTATTATTTCCGGGAGCAGTCGGGGGTGGAATTCCTGCTGTTCGGCACCCGCGGCTTCACGCCGGGCCAGCGCGGCTATGTCTACGGCTTCCCGCAGGACCCGACCATCTCCAAGACCCTGGGCTTTTTCGGGCAGGCGACGTTCAACGTGACCGATACGCTTCGGTTCACGGCGGGCCTGCGCCATACCAGCGATGACAAGTCGCGTGTCGGCGCCACCATCAACCACGCCAATGTCACCGACCCGCTGGATTTCACCCTGGCCACCCAGCCCGGGACCACCAATCCACGCGGGCAGCGGGACTCCCTGAACAATGCCGCGGTCAGCTACAAGAAGCTGACCTGGCGCAGCGGCCTGGATTACGACCTGACCGCGGACGCGATGCTCTATGGCAACGTGTCCACCGGTTACAAGGCCGGCGGCTTCAACGAAGGGTGCCTGGCCGGGCAGATGAGCTGCAACAGCCCGGTTCCCGCAACCGACCTGTTCTATTCGCCCGAAACGCTGACGGCGTACGAGGTGGGGGTGAAGACCAGCCTGGCCGACCGCAAGATCCGCCTGACCGGCGCTTATTTCCACTACGACTATTCCAATCTCCAGCTCAGCCAGATCTCCGCCACCTATTGCGGCGGGGCGCCCTGCCTGGTGACCAGCAATGCCGGCAAGGCGAAGATCGACGGCGTGGAACTGGAAGCCCTGGCCCAGCCCGATGCGCGCAACCGCTTCAACCTGTCACTGGCTTGGCTTGACGCACGCTACACGGATTACGCGGTCGCGCCCGGCGTCAACCTGAAGGGTGAGCAGCTGGACCGTTCGCCGAAATGGACGGCGACGCTGGGTTATGACCACACGCTGCCGGTGGGCCAAGGTTCGCTGGTGCTGGGCGCGCGGTCGCGGATCAGCGGTGGCTACCACCTGATCAACACCTCGCTGCGCAATTTCTTCCGCCAGCCCAGCTTCACGCGCACGGACGTGACCACCACCTACAACGCACCGGGCGATCGCTACTATATCCAGGCCTTCGCCAAGAACCTGGAGAATGACATCACGCTGGGCAGCGTGGCCCTGTCGGCCAATTACCCGGCGATGACGGACGGCACCGCACAAATCTCCGACCCGCGCACCTTCGGCGTGCGGGCCGGCTTCAAGTTCTGATCGGCCAACACGGGTCGGGCCCGACGCCCGACCCGCTCCCGCCATTCCCGACATCCCCCCATCGCAGGGAGGAAAGCATGGAATTCGCTGCCTGGCTGCAGGCAACGCCGTTCAGCCTGACGATCCGCACGGTTCCCTGGATCATCCCGACCCTGCTGGTCGTCCATCTGCTCGCCATCACCCTGATCATCGGTTCCGCCCTGGTCGGCAATCTGCGCCTTGCCGGCGCCCTGGCCGGCGATGTGGAACTGGGCACCGTGCTGCGGCGGCACCTGCCCTGGCTGTGGGGGGCGTTCGTCCTGGCGCTGTCGAGCGGCTTGGCCCTGGCCGTGAGCCGGCCCGACCGGCTGATCGCCAACCCGGCCTTCTGGGCGAAGATGCTGCTGCTGTGCGTCGCCGTCCTGGTGACGTTGCGCTTGCAGCGGAACCGGCCGGCCAAACCGCTGGCCTGGGCATCGCTGGCGATCTGGATCGCCGCGATCATCTGCGGCCATGGCATCGCCTATGCCGTGCCGATGGGGGCATCATGAGCGACATCCTCCACTCCATCGAGACGTCACCGGTCGCACAGTTCATGCGCGAGAACGCGGCCGCCCTGCCCTGGACCGCAACGCTGCACGTCATCGCCATCACGCTGGTGCTGGGTACCATCGCCATTGTCGATCTGCGGCTTGTCGGATATCCGGCACATCGGCGCAGTGCCCGGCAACTGATGCGGGAGATGCTGCCCTTCACCTGGGGCGCCTTCGCCCTTGCATTGGCCACAGGGCTGCTGC
The DNA here is from genome assembly GCF_048066115.1 of Niveispirillum sp. KHB5.9. Taxonomy (NCBI): domain Bacteria; kingdom Pseudomonadati; phylum Pseudomonadota; class Alphaproteobacteria; order Rhodospirillales; family Azospirillaceae; genus Niveispirillum; species Niveispirillum sp. KHB5.9. Next base: position 1,084,382 of record NZ_JBLTYX010000001.1, read on the forward strand.
TGTTCGCCGCCCATGCCACCGATTATGTCGGGAAAGGGCCGTTCAAGGGCAAGATGCTGCTGCTGGCTCTCGCGGGGATCAACATGGCGGTCTTCCATGTCACCGCCTATCGCAGGATCGGCGACTGGGACCACGCGTTGCGTCCGCCCTTTGGTGTCAGGATCGCCGGCGGATTGTCGCTTCTGCTTTGGGTCGGGGTCACGTTCGCGGGGCGGTGGATCGGCTTCGTCTAGGGGGGAATATCGATACCGATATTTCTCAAAAGGAAACGAACCCGCGATTTTCCGCGGGCCCATTTCGCTTGTCCCCCACCAATCATGCCCGCCGCAGGATCAAATCGGCGGCGCGCTGGCCGATGGCCATGGCGGGGCCGTTGGTATTGCCCGACACGGGCGTCGGCATGATCGAGCAATCGACCACCCGCAGCCCCCAGATGCCATGCACCCGGCAGGCATCATCGACGACGGCGCTGGCGGGATCGGTGCCCATCGAACAGGTCCCCGTGCCGTGCAGACCGGGATCGGTGAGGGTGCGAAGTTCATCGATGATCTGCTGATCGCTCCGGCAGGCCCCACCGGGCTGCCGCTCCTCCCCGACATAGGGCGACAGGGCCTTGGCACCCGCCATCCGGCGTAGCAGGCGGAACAGTTCCACCGCCTTGCGCTGGTCCTCCTCCTCACTCCAGAACCGTGGATCGACGATGGGGGCGTCACGGAAATCAGCGCTGGCCAGCCGGACATGGCCCCGGCCCTTGGGCCGCAGATGGAAGCCGGCGAAGGTGATGCCGGGTTGATCGGAGATGGGGCTGCCGGGATTGGCCGCCATTTCCTTGACCGTGCGCATGGCGAAGGGGGACGCGGCCAGCTGCATGTCGGGCCAGTCCGCCGGCGCGCCCTCACCGGAGACCAGGGCCGTGACCGGCATGCCGACCCGCGCCATCGGCCCCGTGCGCGTCAGGAAATAGCGCAGGGCATTGCGGGAAAGCCGCCAGCCCCTGAATTCCCGGTTCAGGCCCGGATGATTGCGCAGGTCGTAGGAGATGCCCAGCTTCTGGTGATCGCACCAGTTCTCCCCCACCGACGGCAGGTCACGCACGACCTGGATGCCCTGCTGCGTCAGATGCGCGCCGGGCCCGATGCCCGACAGCATCAGCAGCTTTGGCGAGTGGTAGACCCCGGCCGACAGCACGATCTCGCGCCGCGCCGCATAGCGCACGGCCTCGCCCCCGCGCGCGCATTCCACGGCAACGGCCCGCCCGCCCTCAATGACGATGCGCTTCACCAAGCAATCGGTGACGATGGTCAGGTTGGGGCGGTGGCGCACGGGCGCCAGGAACGATTCATAGGCCGAGGCGCGCTGGCCCTGGCGGTTGACCGTGTACTGGGTCCGCCCGACACCCTCCGCCGCGGGGGCACAGATATCCTCGGTCCAGGGAATGCCCATCTCGCGGCAGGCCCCGACGATGGCATCGAAGACCGGGCCCTTATATGTGGATTGCGTGATCTGCTGCGGCCCGTCCTGCCCGCGTGACGGATCGGCGGCGGACGCGCGATAACCCTCGATCTGGCGATAGGCGCGTTCGATGGCATCCCAGCCCCAGGAAGGCAGGCCCCGATCGCGCCAGCCGTCGAAGTCACGGGGCTGGCCGCGCAGGTACCAGGTGCCGTTCACCGCGGAAGAGCCGCCCAGCCCGCGGCCATAGCTGTGCCGTTCGGCACGGCGGCCGGCCTGCGGCACGACGGGGAAGGACCAGTAATATTCCGGCTGCCCCATGATCCTGGCGAACCCGGCCGCCATCTTGATGAACACGCTCTGGTTCGTGCCCCCCGCCTCCACCAGCAGCACGCGGTTGGCCGGATCATCGCAAAGCCGCCGCGCCACGACGCAGCCGGCCGAACCCGCCCCCACCACGATATAATCGAACTCGTCCATTCTTGCGTCGCCTCCCCCCGATTATCGTTGATCAAGCGATGCCCATGACGCGGGCATTCAGTGCCCGGTCGGCACCGGCCGCGGCGAAATCGTCGAATGCATGCTCCGTGACGCGGATGATATGCCGGTCGATGAAGGGCGCGCCCTCGGCCGCCCCCTGCTCCGGGTGCTTCAGCGCGCATTCCCATTCCAGCACGGCCCAGCCGGGAAAATCATACTGTGCCAGACGGGAGAAGATGCCCGCGAAATCGACCTGCCCGTCGCCCGGCGACCGGAACCGTCCGGGCCGGTCGGCCCAGGATTGATAGCCGCCATAGATGCCCGACCGACCGGTCGGTCGGAATTCGGCATCCTTGACATGAAAGCAGCGCACCCGCTCGCGATAGATGTCCAGGAAGGCCAGATAATCCAGCTGCTGGAGCACAAAGTGACTGGGATCATAGAGGATATTGGCGCGGGCATGGCCCCCCACCTCCTCCAGGAACCGCTCGAACGTGACGCCGTCATGCAAATCCTCGCCGGGATGGATCTCGTAGGCGAGGTCGACGCCGTGGCTGTCGAACGCATCCAGGATCGGCCGCCAGCGGCGCCCCAGTTCCGCGAACGCATCCTCCACCAGCCCGGCCGGACGTTGCGGCCAGGGATAGAGATAGGGCCAGGCCAGCGCACCGGAGAAGGTGGCATGTGCCTCAAGCCCCAGATTGCGGCTGGCGCGGGCGGCCAGATGCATCTGGCCCACGGCCCATTCCTGCCGCGCCTTGGGGTTGCCGCGCACGGACGGTGCCGCGAACGCGTCGAACTGCGCGTCATAGGCCGGATGCACGGCCACCAGCTGGCCTTGCAGATGCGTGGAAAGCTCGGTCAGCGCCAGCCCATGGCGGGCCAGGGTGCCCAGCACCTCGTCACAATAATCCCGGCTGTGCGCCGCCTTTTCCAGGTCGAACAGGCGGGCATCCCAGCTGGGGATCTGCACCCCCTTGTAACCCAGTGACGCGGCCCAGCCGGCGATGGCGTCCAGGGTATTGAACGGCGCCTTGTCACCCGCGAACTGCGCCAGGAAGATGGCGGGTCCCTTGATCGTGCGCATGTCTGTCAAACCTCGAATTCGACCCAGCCGGCACCGGCGCGGCTGGCGGTGACGGCCAGATGGATGAAGGCCATGCCGCGCAACCCGTCATCGATGCCGGGCAGCAGCCCGTCCCCCTGCCCGCGCAGTTGCCGGGCGAAGTCGCGGTAAAGATTGGCGAAGGCCTCCAGATAGCCCTCCGGATGCCCACCCGGCAGGCGGGTGGCCCAGCGCGCATCGGGGCCCAACGCGGCATCGGCGGCCTGGATGATCTCCGTCCTTCCGTCGCCATGGCGCCAGGTCAGGATGTTGGGCTGTTCCTGGCACCAGTCCAGGCCAGCCTTGTCGCCATAGACGCGCAGGCGCAGCCCGTTGCGCTCCCCCACCATGATCTGCGAGGCCAGCAGCACGCCGCGGGCGCCGTTGTTGAAGCGCAGCAGCACCTGGCAATCATCATCCAGCGCCCGTCCCGGCACGACGGCCGCCAGATCGGCCAGCAACTGCGTCACGCGCAGCCCGGTCACGAATTCCGCTAGGTGAAAGGCGTGTACGCCGATATCGGCGATGGCCCCGCCTTCCCCCGCCTGGGCCGGATCGACGCGCCAGAGCGCCTGCTTGCCGTCCGCCGCACCGGCCAGCCAGCCTTGCGGATATTCGACCACCAGCTTGCGCACCCCACCCAGGGCACCCGCCGCCACCCGGGCGCGGGCCTCGCGCACCAGCGGATAGCCGGAATAGGTGTAGGTCAGGCCATAGGGCCGGCCGGTGCGGGCGATGATGGCGGCCAGTTCCTTCGCCTCGGCCAGCGTTGCCGTCGCGGGCTTGTCGCTCATCACCGCGATGCCGGCGCGGAGCGCCATGCGCGCCGCGGTGAAATGGTGGTGGTTGGGAGAGGCGATGGTGACGAAATCGATCCCGTCGTCGCGCCCCGCCTCCGTGGCCAGCATCGTTGCGACATCGGGATAGGCCCGCCTCGGATCGATGCGATAGGCCTCCCCCGCCTGCCGCGACCGGGCGGGATCGCTGCTGAAGGCGCCGGCGACCAGTTCGATCTCCCGGTCCAGTTCGGCGGCAAGGCGGTGAACCGGGCCGATGAACGCCCCCGGTCCGCCGCCGATCAATCCCATGCGTAGCCGCCGCATCCTTCCCCCCCCCCCGTTTTGCTTTTTGATTGATGGCCGAACGTTCCCGGCCGCACGGACGACGAGCGGGGTTCGGTCTCGCGGGCAGCTCCGCGGCGCATCTCGAGCTTGATAAGCGGCAAGGGCCGCCCCGGCGGTGGGGCGAGGTCCCGGCGCCAGCGGCGCATGCCTGATAACGGTGATACAAGCGATCAAACTGGAATGCAAGCATTCTAGATTCTGGCAATTTCATCGATATCCTCTGCGTGATCCGTCGGATTTCGGCCCCTGGACATGGGAAATTGTTGCGATCGCGCCCAAAATCCATCCCGGATCGCGCACCTTGCATGTCAGATGAAAGCCTGATATTCCTGGAGAAGCCAAATCATGGCCGCGCGGGGACGGGAATGTCCCAGACCGCGACCATGCCGGGACGCCGCAGTGCCCCGGACCGGGAATGGCACATGTTCGTCATCCATGTGCCGAATGCCGCCCGCCTGACGGCCGCGGTCCCGCAAGGCCCCATCCGACGTCCCGGCGTGATCCGGAGACGATGACGCCCTTTCCCTGTCCAAAGCGTACCGGAGAACAAGAAATGCCGAGGAGACGCCCATGAGCGCCGAGCTGCAGCGCACCAACAGGAACCAGGCCGACCGGGCCAAGCAGGGGATCGTTGTCTTTTCCCGCGTCGCCCAGCGCGACCTGTTCGCCTCTCCCCTGATCGAGCGGACGGACACCGGCTGGCGCCTGCAAATCCGCAACCCCTGGTACACGGGCACCTACCTGTCCACCGTGTCCTTCATCCAGATCAGTGTGAACGGCCACGTGGTGCCGGAGGCGGACACCTTCATCGCGCTGCGCGGGCAGCGGATCCCCGCCGCCTATGCCAAGAACCTGCACGAGATCTGGTGGGGCATGGGCGAGGTGGCGGAACTGTTCCTCACCGACCCCGCACTGGCCGATATCCTGACCGCGACGAACCAGGTCGGTGTCGACATCGATATGCGCACCACCTTCAGCTACGGCTTCCCGAACGACACGCTGCCCTACCGGCTGACCGGCGAACTGGAGATGCGTTGACATGAAACTCGGCCTCAGCCTCTACACCTTCGGCGCCGACATCCATGCTGGCAAGATGAACGTCCATGATGCCATCCGCAAAGCCGCCGAGATCGGCTGCGACGGCGTCGAGATCATCGCGGAGCAGCATATTCCCGGCTGGCCCAACCCCAACCTGGATGATCTGACCGCCATCCGGGAACTGGTGGCCTCGCTGGACATGGAGATCTTCTGTTTCAGCTGCTATTTCGGCAAGAATATCCGCAGCGACCGCCCCCAGACCCGGGACGAGCTGATCCACAATGCCAAGCGGGTCATCGCCCTGACCGCGCATCTGGGCGCCAGGATCATGCGCCCGGCCTTCAACGCGGAGCCGGTGGGCGAACTGGTCGACTTCGTCAACGCCGTCCTGCCCACGCTGGAGAAATATGGCGTGATCTGGGGCGTGGAACTGCACGCCCCGCATCCGCCCTCCTATTACCAGGAGGCGCTGGAAGCGGTGGATTCACCCTGGTTCCGGCTGGTCCCCGACTTCTCCTGCTGGCAGGGGCCCAACGCACCGGGGCAGATCCAGACCAACCCGCTTTCCACCTTCGAACCGTTGCTGAAATACACGGTCCATTGCCACGCCAAGGCGCATATGTTCGACGCCGATGGCGAGGAACCCAACACGCCCTACAAGGAGTTGCTGGACATGCTGGCCAAGCATGGCTTCAAGGGCTCCATCGCCGGGGAGTATGAGGGCTGGTTCATCAACTACCTGCCGTCCGAACAGCCGGCCCGCACCCTTTTCAACCTGCTGGAACGGTACGGGCGGTAGGGGACAACCTGCCACCGCCTCCCGCCTGATATCCATGGTCGCGCATAAGGAGCGCCAATGTCCGTTGCTCGTCAAGAGACCGCCACCGGTACCGGTGGGTCCATCCCCGGGACGGCGGCACCCAGCCTGCGCGAATTGCGGCTGGTCGGGTTGCTCGTCACGCTGGGGCTCGCCGCGGTCACGCTGTTCCTGTTCTGGACGGCCCTGCAATCGGTCTTCCTGGCCCTGCAGGTCCAGAAGATCGACCCTGGCGGGGCAGCGGGCGGGCTGGCCTTCGTCATCGGCATCGGGGCGATCGGGGCGCTGTTCACCGCCCCGGTCGCCGGCGCGCTCAGCGACCGGACCCGCAGCAGGATCGGCGGGCGGGGGCCTTGGATGCTGGCCGGTGCGGGGGCGACCATCGTCCTGGCCCTGCTACTGGCCCATGCCGACAGCATCACGGAACTGGCCATCTATTGGCTGCTGATCCAGGTCAGCACCAACCTGGTGTTCACCCCGATCACCGTCTATATCCCGGAACGGGTGCCCGTGGCGCGCCGGGGGATATTCTCCGCCGCCATCGGGCTTTCCCATCTTACCGGCGTGCTGTTCGGGCAGGTATTCGGTGCCGCCTTCGCCCAGGAAATGGTCCTGGGCTATGCCGTGATCAGCACCCTGCTGCTGGCGGCCATCATCACTTTCGTGGCGGTGAACCGCCGATCCAATATCGGGGAGCCGAAGACACCGTTCAGCCTGTCCAGGCTGCTGTCCACCTTCTGGGTGAATCCGGTGAAGTATCCGGCCTTCGGCTGGACCTTCCTGGGCCGCTTCCTGATGCTGACCGGCTTCTTCCCACTGAAGGTGTATCTGCTTTACATCCTGCAGGACTATGTCGGGCTGGGTGCGGACGCGGTGAAGAACGTGCCGGCCATGGGCCTGGCCGGCATGGCCGGTGCCGCCATCGGCACGCCGCTGGCGGGATGGCTCAGCGACCGGCTGGGCGTCACGCGGCCGCTGATCTATGTCTGCGCCGCATTGATGGTGGGTGCCATCCTGATACCGTTGGCCTTCCCCACCTTCACGGGCATGGTCGTCTATTCCTTCCTGATCGGCGCCGGCTTCGGCGGCTTCGGGTCGGTGGATTATGTGCTGATCACCAAGGTCCTGCCGTCGCAGGATGATGCCGGCAAGGATCTGGGCATCATCAACATGACCACCACCCTGTCGCAGACATTGGGCGTGGGCCTGGCCGGTGCCATGGTCAGCGTGGTGGGAACCTATGGCGTGCTGTTCCCCATGGGGATCGGGTTCATCGTGCTGGGCACGCTCTGCGTCGCCTTCATCAAGGGCGTGCGGTAGCGATCTTTACGGTGCGACCAGCCGTTCCGCATCACGCGACGGCGGCGCACCGAAGGCGCGGCTATACTCGCGGCTGAATTGCGAGGGGCTTTCATAGCCAACCGAATAGGCGGCGTTGCCCGCCTCCATCCCCGATGCCAGCAGCCGGCGCGCCATGTGCAGCCGCATGGTCTTCTGGTATTGCAGCGGGCTCATCGCCGTCGCCGCCCGGAAATGCCGGTGAAAGGACGCCACGCTCATCCCCGCGATCCCGGCCAGCATCGACGTGGGTAGCGGTTCCTCGAAATGGCTGCCGATCCACTCGATGGCGTGGCGGATGCGTGCCAGACGGCTGTCCGCCTGCGCGATCTGGCAGAGATGGCCACCCGAGGGCCCGCGCAGCAGGCGATAAAGTATCTCCCGCTCGCGGGCGGCGGCCAGTGCCGGAACATCCTCCGGCTGGTCCATCAGCGCCAGCAACCGGCCCCAGGCCTCCAGCAGATCAACCGTCACCGGACCGGTCCCGAAGCAGGGCTGATCGGCCATCACCGGTTCCTGCCCGATCAGCCCCGGCGGCAGGCTGGCGATCAGGTCGGCCAGGATCGACCGGTCCAGCGTGAGGCCGACCGCGACATAGGGCCTGTCCGGGCTGGCTTCCAGTATCTGCCCCATCGCCGGCAGGTCCAGCGAGGCCACGAAATAGCGGGCGCTGTCATATTCCAGCGTCGTCTCCCCCACCGTCACCCGCTTGCACCCCTGCAGGATCAAACAGGTGACGGGGGTGAAGATGGTGGCCACACCGCTGCCGGGCCGGGTCAGCACGCTCAGGCTCAAGCGGGCGATCGGGGTTTGCGTGGCGGGCGCGCCGGCATGCCGCAACACCCGGCGCCGCATCGTCTCCATCATGTCCTGCATCGGCGGTGTCCCCGCAGTCGGTCGGTCGGATTTGATCGGATTGGGCAAGCAATCGCTCCGATCCGGCAGTCCGGCGCGGCGTTGGTCCGATATCATGCCCGGGACAGGATGACAGCATCCACTGACCGATGAGGAAACGTCAATGACCCAATTCGATGTAACGACCACGACCGACGACGTGCTGGCCGGCCTGACACTTTCAGGCAAGCGCATCCTTGTCACCGGCACCTCCTCCGGCCTGGGCCTGGAGACGGCCCGCGCACTGGTGGCGCATGGGGCGGAAGTGGTGGGCGCGGTACGCGACCTTGCCCGGGCGGAGCAGGCGAGCGCTGACGTGCGGGCGGCGGCGGCCAAGGGTGGGGGCGGCTTCAGCCTGATCACGCTCGATCTCGCCTCGCTGGCCAGCGTGCGCGCCGCGGCCGACGCACTGGTCGCCGACGCAAGGCCGTTCGATGCCGTGATCGCCAATGCCGCCATCATGGCCGTCCCGTTCGCCAGGACGGTCGATGGGTTCGAGGCACAGTTCGCCACCAACCATCTGGGGCATTTCACCTTGATCAACCGCATCGCGCCACTGATCAGGGATGGCGGCCGGGTGGTGATCATGTCATCGGCGGCGCACCGGTTCTCCGATGTCGACCTTCAGGACCCGAATTTCGAGACCGCCGCCTATGATCCCTGGGTCGCCTATGGGCGGTCGAAAACCGCCAACGCCCTGTTCGCGGTCGAACTCGACCGCCGCCTGAAGGATCGCGGCATCCGTGCCACCGCCGTGCATCCCGGCGGGGCCGATACCGGGCTGAAGCGCGATGTCTCCCAGGCCGACATGGACGCGCTGGTCGCCCGCATCAATGCCGTCGCCAAGGCCGAGACGGGCGCGCCCGCCTTCAAGCTGAAGACCATCCCGCAGGCCGCCGCGACATCGGTCTGGGCGGCGGTCGCCGCCGATGGCGCGGCGGTCGGCGGCCGTTACTGCGAGGATTGCAATGTCGCGGGGCTGGCCCATGGCGACACCATCCGCAAGGGCGTGCGCGAATATGCGGTCGATGCCGACACCGCCAGGGCGCTGTGGGAGAAGAGCGAGGAGCTTATCAACGAACGGTTCTGACGGTGCCGGTCAGGCGGGGGCCAGGACGTGATCCCGGACCAGACCAGCGACATGACCAGCACCCTGCATCGAGATGCCGTGCCGCACCCCCGGCAGGATGGCAAGCCGCGCGCCGGGGATCGCCCCGGCCAGGGACCGGCTGACCTCCGGCGCGATGATCGGGTCGAATTCACCCTGCAGCACCAGGGTCGGGGCACTGATATGCGACAGCCGGTCCCGCACGTCGTGCCCCTTCATCGCCGCCATGCGCCGGGTGCCCGCCTGCGGTGACCGTTCAACGAAACTGTCCTCCACCGCCTGCATCAGCGCCCGGTCATGGTCGATGGCGTCGGGTGTGAAGAAATGTTCCATCACGAAGCGGCGGACCGCCACCGCCCCCTGTTCCGCGACCGACGCCACGTCCGGCGCCTTGAACTGGTCGAAACAGGGGGCGGTGGCGCCCAGCGTCAGGGTCTTCACCCGGTGTGGATGCCGGATGGCCAGCGTCATCGCGACAGCACCGCCATAGGATGTACCGAAGACATGGGCCGCACCGCCACACAGCTGTGCGATCAGTTCGGCCGCGTCGTCGGCATGATCGGCCATAGCATAGGGGGCGTCGAACGGGCTGTCCGGCCCATCCCGCTGATCAGGGGCGATGGCACGGATACCGTCACCCAGATGCGGCCGGAAACAGTCGAACTGCCGGCGGTCGGCATTGAGGCCGTGCAGCAATATCAGCGGTTCGCCCGCGCCGCTTTCGTCATAGCGCAGCGACAGACCATTCACATCGACCTGCGCCATCGCACCGGCCCCTTCAATCGTTCCCGTTATCCGCGACCCTATCGCGTCCGATCGCCGACCGTCCAAAAGCTTCGGGCAATGCATGCCATGAGCGTCCGGCATTGCCGGCAGGCCTATAGCGGCGGCTGCGCCGTCGGCCAGCTGCCCTGGGCCAGTTGCGCCTTCACGCTCTCGATCAACATGGCCTCCACCTGCTGGACGGCCCGCAGCCCCCGGCGCTGCCAATTGGTCGCGATCACCCAGGCTACCCCCAGATCCTCTACCGGCACGTAGGAGAGGCCGGTCGGGCATTGCGCCACAACGCAGCAGGGGGCGACGCCGAACCCAACCCCCCGCAGGACCAGATCGACCAGGGAGGTGGAACTGTTCACCTCGCTCCGGAACTTCAACCGGTCGGCAAGGTGCGGGGCCTGGCGTTCCAGGAACAGCCGGAGACTGTCGGGATAGCCGGTCAGGATCAAGGGCAGGGTCAGCAATTCCTCCACCGCGACCACCGGCCCGAAGCTGGACCGGTCCTCCACCCGGCAGATCAGGCAGATCTTCTCACGCACCAGCGGCGTCAGATGCATGCCCGCATCGATGCTGTGTGGCAGGACGGCCAGATCCAGGGCGCCTTCCAGCACCTGCTCCTTCAGGCGCGCGCCGGAATTCTCCACCAGGTCCAGCTGGCAACCGGCATGCGCCCGCAGGAAATCGGCAGCCACGGGCATGACCAGCTGGGCCAGGACGGAACGCGGCGCCCCGAGCTTCACCATGCCGCTCAGTTCCGTCTCCTCGGCGGTGACGCCGTCCATGAGGTCGCGCACGCTGGCCAGCACGCGTTCCGCATGCTCATAGACCCGCCTGCCCACATCGGTCAGCGTCACACCGGCGCTGTGGCGGATGAACAGGCTGCGCTGCACCTCGTCCTCCAGCTTGGCGATGGAACGGCTCAGCGCGGGCTGCGCCACCCGGAGCTGCTGCGCCCCGGCCGCGAAGCTGCCCGCATCGGCGATCACCTTGAAATAGCGAAGCTGGCGTAGCTCCAACGCATTTTCTCCCGATCATCGCTTTGCAACATCCCGGGCCGCGGGCGGCCGGTGATCATCGGGCATGATGCTCGCGCGCAGCCGCGTCGCGCAACAGGTCTTGGGACGATCCCCCCGCTATTACAATGCTGAATGAGATCGATGAGGAAGAGGTCTTGGCGCTGCCGAAACCACTTGCGGAATACTCCGCCCCATTCACGCGGACACATCCGGACAGGGGTTGAGGGTAGATGAAGCGGTTCATGGCGCGGCCTGAGCTCAGTGGAACATTCGGTGCGGTCGCTTCGACCCACTGGATCGCATCGGCGGTCGGAATGCGCATCCTGGAAGCGGGCGGCAACGCCTTCGATGCCGCCGCGGCGGCCGGCTTCACCCTGCAGGTGGTGGAACCGCACCTGAACGGCCCCGGCGGTGACGCCCCGATCATCGTGGCCCGCGCGGAGGATGAGACCCCCACCGTGATCTGTGGGCAGGGCGTCGCGCCAGCCGCCGCCACGATCGAGCGTTTCCAGTCGCTGGGCCTCGACCTCATCCCGGCGACCGGCCTGCTGGCGGCCTGCGTCCCCGGCGCCTTCGGGGCCTGGCTGACCATGCTGCGCGACTGGGGCACCGTACCGCTCCGCCAGGTTCTGGAACCGGCCATCCATTATGCACGGCATGGGCACCCGCTGCTGCCCAATACCGCCAGTACCATCGCGTCCGTGCGCGACCTGTTCGTCGATGATTGGCGCAGTTCCGCCGCCATCTTCCTGCACAATGGTGAGACGCCGCAGGCCGGCAGCCTGTTCGCCAACCCGGCGCTGGCCGATTTCTACCAGCGCCTGTTGCGCCAGGCGGAAAGCGCCTCCTCCTCGCGCGAGGGGCAGATCGATGCAGCACTGCGCCATTGGTACGAAGGCGAGGTGGCGGAAACCATCGACGGCTTTTGCCGCACCCATGAGGCCATGGATGTCAGCGGCCGCCGGCATGGCGGGCTGCTACGCGCCACGGATATGGCCGGCTGGCGCCCGCCGATCGAACAGGCATGCGGCGTCGACCAGGGCGACTACACAATCTTCAAATGCGGGGCCTGGAGCCAGGGCCCGTCGCTTCTGCAGGCGCTACGCATCCTGGAAGGGTTCGATATCGGGCGCTATGCGCCGACCAACCCGGACTTCGTCCATCTGGTCACCGAAACCCTGAAGCTGGTCATGGCCGATCGCGACGCCTGGTATGGCGACGATCCGGACGTGCCGCTGGAAACCCTGCTGAGCAGCCGCTATGCCAGTGAACGTCGCTCCTTGATTACCGACCGGGCCAGCACGGAATTGCGGCCAGGGGCGGTCGCCGGCCGCAAGCCCCCCTTCCCGCCCGTGGTGCCACTGGGCGGCCGCCAGCCATCGGCGGCCGCCGGCGGTGGTGAGCCGACCATGGCCCGCACCACCACCCCGGCGGAGGACGGCCCCAGCCTGACGGGCGACACCTGCCATCTGGACGTGGTCGATCGCTGGGGCAACATGGTTTCGGCCACGCCGTCGGGCGGCTGGCTGCAATCCAGCCCCGTGGTGCCGGCACTGGGATTTCCGCTGGGCACCCGCATGCAGATGTTCTGGCTGCAACCGGGCCTGGCCAGCAGCCTGCGCCCGGGCCGGCGCCCGCGCACCACGCTCACGCCATCGATGGCGTTCCGCCAGGGGCGGCCCTATCTGTCCTTCGGAACGCCCGGCGGTGACCAGCAGGACCAATGGTCGCTGCTGCTCTGGCTCTATCATCGCCAGTGCGGCCTGCCCCTGCAGGCGGCGATCGAGACCCCGGCCTTCCACACCGACCACATGCTGGCCAGCTTCTGGCCGCGCGAAGTGGCACTGGGGACGCTGACCGTCGAAGGACGCTATCCGCAGCAGACGGTCCAGGAACTGACGCGCCGGGGCCATGCGGTCACGGTCGGCGGCGACTGGTCGGAAGGCCGGCTTTCCGCCTGCGCCTTCGATCGCGACGGCGGCAATCCGATCATCCGCGCCGCCGCCAACCCGCGCGGCATGCAAGGTTACGCGGTCGCCCGCTGACGGGCGGCCGATGCCATCAGGCGCTAAAGCAGGGCCGCCGCTTTTCCCGGAACGCGGCGATGCCCTCCACCGCGTCCGGCCCTGCGGCGCATGCCGTCAGAGCCCGCACTTCCAGGTCCAGATGGGTCTCCAGATCGGCCAGGGGCGCGTCCAGCAGCAGGGCCCGCGTCCGCTGGAATGCCGTCGGCGATCCGTGGGCAAGGCACCCGGCCACCGCCATTGCCGCTTCCATCAACTGCGCATCCGGCACCACCCGCGTCACCAGGCCGATCCGTTCCGCCTCCACCGCATCGATCCTCTCACCCAGCAGCAGCAGGCGTTGCGCCTGGCGCAGACCGACCAGCCGGGGCAGCCACCAGCTGGCCCCCACATCCGGCGACAGCCCGACGGCGCCATAGGCGCCGATGAAGGTCGCGGACGCGGCGGCGAAGGCCACATCCCCCATGACCGCCAGGCCCAGTCCCGCCCCGGCGGCAGCACCATTGATCGCCGTGACCAGCGGCTTGCGCATCCGGGCCAGCCGCACCTGTGCGGCATGGACCGGCCCGGTGAGCCGTCGCATCAGCCCAGGCGCCTCTTCTCCGGCCTGGGCGAAAGCGTCGATATCGCCGCCCGCGCAGAACAGGGCGCCCGCACCGGTGAGCACGATGGCGCGGACGGACGCATCGGCCTCGCACGCCGTCACGGCGGCCAGCAGCGCATCGGCCAGCTCGATATTGATCGCGTTGCCCCGGTCGGGCCGGGCAAGCGTGATCGTGGCGATCGCATCCGTCCGCTTCAGGTCAAGGCACATGAGTGGACTCCGGATATGATTATAGTTCGGCCAGAAGACCCAGGTTCTCCGCCTCGGCCACAGCGAGTACGGCGGTGCAGGCGGCCAGGTCCTGGGCGGCGATGCCCAGCGACTTGTAGAGGGTGATGTCGTCACCATCGGCCCGGCCCGGATGGCGGCCAAGATGGACCTCGCCGATCTCGGCGGCGATATGATCCCAGCCGACCTCTCCGGCCTGCACCGCACGAGCCAGTTCCCCCGCCTGGGCCAGGGCCGACGGGCGGTAATCCACGAAATAGCGGGCCTGGCGGACCCCCTCGCCATCGATTTCGGCGGCGGATTGGACGCTTGCCCCCACCAGGTTGACATGCGTGCCGGCACCGATCCACCGGCCCCGCAGGATGGGCTCCGCAGAGGCGGTGGCCGTGCAGATCAGGTCGGCCCCGTCGACCGCGGCCTCGACCGACCCGCAGACGGTGATGGGGGCGGCGATCGATACCTGCGCCCGGGCGGCGAAGCTCCGGGCCTTTTCCGGGTCGCGGCCCCATAGCCGGACGCTGCGCAGCGGATGGACCAGGGAAAGCGCCGCCAGATGGGCGAATGCCTGCTCACCGGTTCCCAGCAGGGCCAGGTCGCCGGCATCCGGCCGGGCCAGCACGCGGCTGGCGGCTGCCGTCGCCGCCGGCGTGCGCAGCGCGGTGATTTCGGCAGCGTCCAGCAGCGCCTGCAACTGCCCCGTCGCACTGTTGAACAGCAGCACGACGCCGGTATGGGAAGACAGGCCTCGCGCCGCATTGCCGGGCATCAGGCACAAGAGCTTGGCACCCAGCGCCGCCGGATCTTCCAGGAAGCCGGGCATCAGGGCGAAGGCACCCGCCTCTCCCGGCAACGGCATGACCGTGCGCAGGGGAAGCCTCGCCCCGCCGTTGGAGACAACCATCATCGTGTCGCGCATCAGGTCGATGCAGGCGGCCAGCGGCAATGCCGTCCGGATGGCCTCGCGCCCCAGGATGCGGAAAGGGGCCGGCGGCGCCCTCATGGCACGCCCCCTTGCAGGATGGTCACCAGATGGCCGGGATCGAGATGCCCGCCGGACAGGATACAGACCACGGGGCCGGGGAAATCCCGGTCCGGGACCGCGGCCACCGTCGCCGCCCCCGCCCCTTCCACCACCAGGTGATGGCGTTCCACCAGCAGCCGGATGGCACCCGCCACCTGGGAAAGCGACACCACAGCCGTGTCCGCCACCAGCGCCCTGGCCAGCGGCCACATGGACGGCAGGACGGCGGGGCCGCCCATGCCGGTGATGAAGGTTCTTGGGTTGAAATCGATGGTGACGGGCCCGCCCGCCGCCCGCGCCGCCGTCAGCGGTGCCCCGGCCTCCGTCTCACACGCGACGACCCTGGCATCGGACCCCGCACCCCTCAAAGCGGCGGCGATGCCGACCGACAGGCCGCCACCGCCATAGGGTGCCAGGATGGTGGCGGCATCGGGCAGATCCTCCAGGATCTCCAGGCCGATGGTGCCGTTGCCGGCCAGAACGTCGGGATCGGTGACGGGATGGATGAAGGCGGGATCGTCGCCGGGCTGCGCCAGCATGGCCCACCAATCACCATAGGGTACGGCAATGACGCGGGCACCCAGCCGCTTCAGCGCCTCCACCTTGCTCGCCGCCGCCGTTTCGGGAACATAGCTGGTGACGGGGCAGCCGAGCGCCCGGCCGGCATAGGCCAGCCCCTGCGCGAAATTGCCGGCGCTGGCGGTGAACACCCCCGACGGTGCCAGTTCGCGCCGCCGCAGCAGCGCATTGGCGCCGCAGCGGATCTTGAAGGACCCGACGGCCTGCAAATTCTCGCACTTGAGATAGATGTCGGTCCGTCCCGCGACCTGGAGGCGCAGCAGCGGCGTGCGCAAGGCCAGCGGCCGGATACGGTCGCGGGCCGCCGCGAAGATTTCCAGGCCGAGATCGATATGCGTGCCCATGCCTCATGCCGATCCGCTGGAGACGGGTGCTGGCTGCGGCACGGTGGCGATATCCAGCAGGCTGTGCACCTTGCGGGAATTGCGGCTGACCAGGCCCAGCCGCGACAGCAGCGGTGACAGGCGGATCATGCTGTTGCGCAGCCACAGCTTGGTGGAATTGTCCGGCACCATGATCGAGCTGCCATCCGCCGCCGTCGCCTGGTTGGCCTCGATGAAGGGGCGCGCCAGACGTTCATATTCCTTGAACGCTGCCTCGTGGCTGGCATGGCTGGCCAGGGCGCTGGCCAGCACATAGGCCCCGACCAGCGCGATGCTGGTGCCCTGGCCGGAGAAGAAGGACGGCGCGAAGGCCGCATCGCCGACCAGCGCCACCCGGCCCCGCGACCAGCTGGGCATGCGGATCTGCATCATCGTATCGAAATAGAGATCGTCGCTGCGGTCCAGGCCCTTCAGCAGGTTCGGCACCATCCAGCCTTCACCCCCGAACCCGTCATGCAGCGCCCGGCGCTGCCAGCCGGCGTCGCCCAGCGCGTCCCGCGGCGGCTCCGGCATCTTCATCACCATGATGCCATGGATGCAGGCCTGATCGCCGATCGCGTACAGGCCGGCCATCTTCTGCTGCGCGTTGAAGACGCAGCCTTCGCGCACCATGCCGAATTCGTTGGGCATGGTGAAGACACCGAAACAATAGCCGAGATAGCGACTGAACCGCTCCTCCGGGCCGAAAACCATGGCGCGGGTACGCGAATGCAGGCCGTCGGCACCGATCACGAGGTCGAAGCTGCGTCTTTGCCCGCTCTGGAAGGTGACGGCGACCGCGTCGGGACCATCCTCCAGCGCCGTGACATGGTCGGAGAATATATACTCGAACTTGTCGCGGGTGAGGTCGTGGAGGATCGAGGTCAGGCTGCCGCGCGGCAGTTCCACATCCTTGTGCGCCTCGGCCCCCATCAGTGCGTCGGGATCGATGGAGCCCACCTTGCGGCCGTCCCGCCGGATGAAGGTGAATTTGCGGGTATGGACATGCGCGGCCTTCAGCGCCGGCAGGATGCCCATGCGCTCGATCACGTCGATCGCCGTGCCACGGACATCGATGGCATAGCCGCCCAGACGGATGGTCGGCGCCCGCTCCACCAGCGTGACGTCGAACCCATGCCGATGCAGCCAATAGCCCAGCGCCGGACCCGCGATGCTGGCCCCGGAAATGAGAACGCGTCGTCTGCTCCCGCTCAAAGCATCGTATCCTTGTTCTGATGGGATGGGGCCGCCGCCCCTCTTGAACCGACGCTATCCGCCCGCCGCCGCCGCCGTCCAATCCTACCTGCTCATGCGGAATATTCCCGCGCGGCATCGGCCCCCTATGTCCGCGATGAATAGGGACGATGAGGAGACGGTCTTTGCCGTGGTACCGGGCGATGGACAGGATCGGGTTGGACTTGGCACCATGCGTCATCCTGGAAGGAATACACCTGTGGGCACACGTTTCACGCTTTTCGCGCTGTTCGTCGTATCGGTACTGGCCTTCCTCGACCGGCAGCTGCTGAACATCCTGGTCGCACCCATGCGCGCGGATTTGCAGATCAGCGACGGCCAGTTCAGCCTGCTGCAGGGTGCCGCGTTCGGGCTGACCTATTGCCTGGCGGCATTCCCCATCGCCTGGCTGTCCGACCGGGTGAGCCGGAAGGCGGTGATCATGGTCAGCGTCGCCGTCTGGAGCATCGCCACGCTGCTGTTCGGCATGGCCAGCAGCTTGGGCCTGTTGCTGGCCGCGCGCATGGCCGTGGCGCTGGGCGAAGCCGGGCTGTCGCCGGCCGCCATCTCCATCCTGCGCCAGAGCTACCCCGTGGACCGGCAGGCCTTCGCCATGGGGGCCCTGACGCTCAGCGTCTATGTCGGCGGCGGCGCGTCGCTGGCCATCGGCGGCCCCGTGCTGGACTGGCTGACGGCCCATGCGTCCGATCCGGCGCCCGGCCTGTCCTGGCTGTCGGAACTGGCGCCGTGGCGCTGGCTGTTCGTCGCCTGCGCGGTGCTAGGCATCCTGGGCGTGGTCCTGATGGCGTTCATGCGCGAACCGGAACGCCAGCCGGTACCGAAGGAAAGCACCTCGCTCGCCGCCTTCCTGGCCGCGATCCGCAACGACCGCGCCGCGATCCTGGCCTATCTCGTGGCGTTCACCGCCATCGCGGCCCTGGTGACCGCCGCCACGTCCTGGACGCCCACCCTGTTCATCCGCGAGCATCAATGGAGCGCCCGGCAGACCGGTGCCGCCTATGGCGCGGTCTATCTGGTGTGCGGGGCCATCGGCGCCCTGGGCGGCGGCAAGCTGATCAGCGACCTGGCCGCGCGCGGGCATCGCGATGCACTGATCCGGACGGTCAGGGCAGCGATCCTGCTGCTGGGCGGGGCGACCCTCGCGTCCTGCCTGGTTCCCCATCCGCTGGCGGCCCTGGCGGCGGCGGGTGCGGGGATGCTGGCGGTCGGGGCGGTGATCGCGGCGGGACCCTACGGGTTCCAGGCGCTGTTCCCACGACAGTTCAGCGCCCGCGCGGTCGCCCTCTACTTCCTGGTTCCGGGCACCATCGGCACGGTGCTGGGCCCCTCCTCCGTGCCGTTGCTGGCGCGACTGCTGGGTGCACCGGAGGGGATCGGGGTACCGCTGGCCCTATGCGCAATGGTAACGACGGTGTGGGCCTGGGCCTGCCTGACGATCTTCCTGCGCTTCCAGGCGCGCAGGCCCGCCCCCTGACGGTCATTCCACCCTTCGAGTACCGCATCCACACGCCACGCGCCGAGCCATCGGCGCGTGGCGTTTTTCATTCCGGCTAATGCCGCTCCGGCATGGGAGTGGTGAAGCGGACCCACAACTTCCGCGCAAAACAAGGCAGATGAAAGCCGATGCCCCTCCATCCCCTATACCCTGCATGAATGGATTGGATGAACACACGGTGTTGGCATGCCGGCGCGCTTTGCCGCCTACTTGGCCGCACATGATCAGCCAGGAAGCAGTCAAGCATCCGGCGACGTCTCTCAGGGGGACACGGGAATGAAGGTTTCAAGTTTCAAGTCGGCACCATCGCAGCGGTCGTGGCGGCCCCTGTTCATATCGGCGTCGGTGCTGGCCATCCTCGCCTCCTCCAACGCCGGGGCGCAGCAGGCCCCCGGCGACAGCGACATGCTGGAGGAGATCGTGGTCACCGCGCGCCAGCGGTCGGAAAACCTGCAGGACACGCCGTTCTCCATGGTGGCCGTGACCGGCGACAAATTGCAGGCGCAGAACGTGGTCAGCACCATGGACCTGGACAACAAGGTGCCGGGGCTGGTGCTGCGTCCCGACAATACCCGTCCGCAGCCCTTCATCGGCATCCGCGGCGTGGGTGACATCTCGCGCAATCCCGGCATCGACAACCGGACGGGCATGTATCTGGATGGCGCACCGCTAGGCCGGTCCTCCTCCATCAACTATCCGATCTTCGATATCGAGAGTGTGGAGGTGCTGCGCGGGCCCCAGGGCACGCTGTTCGGCAACAATTCCCTGACCGGCGTCATCGCCATCCAGTCGCAGAAGCCCGGCTTCCAGGACAGCAGCCGCACCACCGTCTCCACGGGCGAGCGCAACCTGTTCGCCGGCTCCGGCTATGTGAACAAGGCGGTGACGGACGATCTGGCCGTGCGCCTCACTGCGGCCGGCAGAAGCCAGGACGGCTATTACAAGAACGCCTATGACGGGTCGACGGCCGGCGGCGGTACCAACTATGCCGGCCGCCTGCAGGTGCGCTATGTGCCCACTTCCGACACCACCATCGATTTCTCCGCCGACGGCGTGCGCGCCAAGGATGAGATCCTGCTGGGCGTGGGCAAGTTCTCCACCGGGCCCATGGCGGGCATGGCGGACTATACGTTCAATACGAATGTCAGGCCGTTCCGCGACCGCACCATCTGGGGCCTGGGCCTGAATGTCGAGCAGACCCTGCCCGAGGATTTCGTGCTGACCTCAATCAGCTCCTACCGCCGGTCGCGCGACAGTTTCAATTATGACGGCGATGGCTCGCCGTCCTCGCTGATCAATGTCGGATTCCGCTATGCCGACTGGGCACTGAGCCAGGAACTGCGCATCGCCTCGCCCAAGAACCCCCTCTACGACTATGTCGTCGGGGCCTTCTATTATCACCAGAACCCGAGTGAGGTGCAGACGGTCCGGTTCGGGTCCGACTATCCGGTGGTCCCCGTGCGGGGTGCGATCATCGGCGGCACCGGTGTGGTCGCCACCGACCAGACGGCCCTGTTCGCCCATGGCACGCTGCGCCCGGCCGAATGGCTGGCGCTGGACGCCGGGCTGCGCTATCAGCGGACCACGAAGTCGGCCGACAAGGTGCAGGACAACACCGCGATCCTGCTGGGCTATCCGGCGATGAAAGCCCATTTCGGCCTGTCCGACCCCACGCTGAACCCGATGGCCAGCGTCACCGTCAAGCCGACATCCGATATCAGCGTCTATGCGCTGTACAGCACGGGCGACCGGGCCGGCGGCTTCAACATGGATGTGGTCAAGACGCTGAGCGGCGTCACCTTCGATGCCGAATCCGTGGTCAATTACGAAGCCGGGCTGAAGACGGAGCTGTTCAACCGCCGCCTGCGCCTGAACCTCGCCGCCTATCGGCAGAGGTTCAAGGATTTCCAGCAGGCGCAGAACATCATCGATCCCAACCCGCCGGCCGGTACGCTGCCCACCGTCATCAACGTCATCACCAATGCCGCACGCGTGCGCAGCCAGGGGATCGAGGCGGATTTCGACGCCTCCCTGCTGCCGGGCCTGCGGCTGTCGGGCGGCGTCGGGCTTAACCATGCCTATTTCCGGTCCTTCCCCAATGGCGGCGGGCCGGGCGTGGATTATACCGGCAGCCCGCTGGTCGAGGCGCCGCGCTTCCAGGCGTCGCTGGCACTGGACTATCGCCATCAGGTGACGGAGGATTTCGATGGGCGCATCTCGCTGACCGCGACCAACCGCAGCAAGGTCTATTCCCAGCCGGGATCCACTGTCGCGCCGTTCAATGACGGGCGCTATCTTCAGGACGGCTATACCAGCGTCGGCATGCGGCTGGCACTGGAGCGGCGCGATGACGGCCTGGAACTGGCGCTTTGGGTCCGCAACCTGACCGACGAGCGCCATGCCGATGGCGCATCGCCGGTGGCGGCGGGCTATCTGTTCAAGGGCCTCAACGAGCCGCGCACCGTCGGCGTGGACCTCACGCTGCGTCTCTGACGCCGTTTGCGGACTGCAAGGGAGTAAGAAATGAAGGGCGTCCGACTGGACCACGCGACCATCAACACCGACGACGTGGCGGCCAGCGTGGCCTTCTACGGCCATTTCCTGGGATTGAAGCCGGGATGGCGGCCGGACTGGAGCGTCGGCGGTGCCTGGCTGTATGCCGCCGACGGCGACTATCCCATCCTGCATCTGCTGGAAACGCCCCGCAACCAGGGGGTCAGCATGTTCA
Source organism: Niveispirillum sp. KHB5.9 (assembly GCF_048066115.1). NCBI lineage: Bacteria > Pseudomonadati > Pseudomonadota > Alphaproteobacteria > Rhodospirillales > Azospirillaceae > Niveispirillum > Niveispirillum sp. KHB5.9. The sequence continues at coordinate 1,105,826 of NZ_JBLTYX010000001.1, forward strand.
ACCATGTGGCCTTCCGGGGGGAGGATCTGCCGGCCTATATCGCCAAGCTGCGCGAGGCGCAGTGCTGGTTCGAGGCGCGGCCGGTCGATCAGACGCCCTACACCCAGGTCCACCATTTCGACCCCAGCGCCGTCCGCATCGAGGTCATCTTCGCGGAACCACTGGGTGCGGACCGGGTGACCTCCGCCCCGGAGATCGTGCCGGGACGGGGCATACTGACCTGATACCACCGGTCATAGTTTATGACCGGTGGTACGGCGGCGACCGCCGCCGCGCCGCACACGCGGCGTAGCCAAGCCGGCGGATGCTGGCGCCGGCGATTGAGGGGCATGAAAAGGAAAACCAGGACATGGCAATCGAGGACGACCGGGCGGAAATCGCCCGGCTGGAGAACGCGCGGGCGCAAGCCATCGTCGCGGCCGACCGCGCCACCCTGGCACGGATCACCGATGACGATTACGTGCATATCGAAGCGTCGGGCCGAACCCGTGACAAGGAAGCCTTCCTGGTCGGCGTCGCCCCCGATGGCGGCCGGTTCGACCGGTACGATCTGATCGAAACGGTGATCCGCCTGTTCGGCGATGCCGCCATTGTCACCGGCGTCTTCGAGAACAGTTTCATCGGCGGGACGGCCCCGGCGCTGGTGAAGCGCGGGCGCCATACCCGCGTCTATATCCGCCGCGACGGCGTCTGGCGCAACATCTCGCACCATGCCACCGCCTGCGCCGGAAAAAACATCGTGGCGTAGCCCACAGGGCCCGTCACCGCAAAACACCGGGGAGAACGACCTTGTCCGCAACCAGAGAAGTGCTTGTCGCAGGCGTGGGCATGGTGCCCTTCGCCAAGCCGGGGAAAAGCCCTCCCTATGACGAGATGGGGGCGGCAGCGATCGGGCTGGCGCTGGCCGATGCGGGTATCGATTACAGCACGGTGGAACAGGCCTATGCCGGCTTTGTCTTCGCCGGCAGCTGCGCCGGCCAGCGCACGGTCTACAGGGCCGGCATGTCCGGCATCCCGATCATCAATGTCAACAACAACTGCTCCACCGGTTCCTCGGCCCTGTTCCTCGCCCGGCAGGCGGTGGCCAGCGGCATGGCGGAATGCGCCCTGGCCGTCGGGTTCGAGGAGATGGACCCCGGCCCCATCCCCGACGCGTTTCCCCAGCGCGTCAGCCCCTTCGCCGATTTCGATACCGAATGCAACGCGCTGATCGATATCGACCTGCCCCTGGCGCTGCGCTATTTCGGCGGTGCCGGCAAGGCGCATATGGAGAGATATGGCACGACCCTGGAGGATTTCGCCAGGGTCCGCGCCAAGGCCAGCCGCCACGCGGCCCGGAACCCGCTGTCGGTCTTCCGCAACGAGATGACGGCGCAGGATGTCCTGGATGCCCCGCTGATCTGGCCGGGGGTGATGACCAAGCCCATGGCCTGCCCGCCGACCTGCGGAGCCGCCGCCGCCCTGGTCGTCTCCCGCGACTTCGCCAAAAAGCATGGGCTTGATCCCAAGGTCCGCATCGCGGCACAGGTGATGACCACGGACCACCCGGTCACCTTGCAATCGCATGACCTGATCCAGCTGGTCGGCAAGGACATGACCGAACGCGCCTCCGCCCAAGTCTATGAACAGACGGGCGTCGGGCCCGACGATATCCGCGTCGTCGAGCTGCATGATTGCTTCGCCCATAACGAGGTCATCACCTATGAGGGGCTGGGCCTGTGTCCGGAGGGCGGCGCCGCCCGGTTCATCGCCGACGGCGACAACACCTATGGCGGGCGCGTCGTCACCAACCCGTCGGGCGGCCTGCTTTCCAAGGGGCATCCGCTGGGCGCCACCGGCCTGGCGCAATGTTTCGAGCTGACGCACCAGTTGCGCGGCAGCGCCGGCGGGCGCCAGGTCGACGGGGTCCGCCACGCGCTGGCCCACAATCTGGGTCTGGGCGGCGCCTGCGTCGTCACCCTTTACGAACAATGCTGACAGGTGCGCGATGATCGAGAAATCATGGATCGGGCGTGAGCTGACACCATCCGTCCTGGAAATCGAACGGGGGCGGCTGCGTTCCTTCGCCAGGGCCATCGGGGAGACCGATCCCGTCTATCATGACGTTTCGGCCGCACGGGCCGCCGGATATGCCGACCTGCCGGTTCCGCCCACCTTCCTGTTCGCCGCCGACCTGGACAGCGGCGCCCTGGACGCCATGCTGGCGGACATGGGCATTCCCATCGCCCGCATCCTGCATGGCGAGCAGGGCTTCACCCATCACCGCCCGGCCTGCGCCGGCGATGTGCTCACGGTGACGTCGCACATCGCCGACATCTACGACAAGAAGAACGGTGCCCTGGAATTCGTGGAGAAACGGTCCGCGGCCCGCAACCAGCATGGCGAGCTGGTCGCCGAAATGCGGACCGTCATCGTCGTCCGCAACTGATGCCATTGGCATGAAAAACCGACCGATGGTCGGCCTTTCATGCCCCTCAGTCGCCGGCGCCCACATCCGTGGGCTTGGCTTACGCGCCACGCGGCGCGCGGCGGCAGTCGCCGCCGAACCATCGGTCAAATTTTGACCGATGGTATGACACACGCTTGTTGGAGTCCGGTCATGAGCACAGAAATCCCTCCCGGCTTGGCGCCGGGGCGGGAATTGCCGCCGCTTGCCCTTGAGCCCGTCGACCGCACCCTGCTGGCGACGTTCGGCTGCGCGTCCGGTGACCTGAACCCCATCCATCTCGATATCGATTTCGCACGCAAGGCCGGCATGCCGGACGTGTTCGCGCAGGGCATGCTGGGCATGGCCTGGATGGCGCGGGCGATCACCGCCTGGGTGCCGCAGGACAGGCTGCGCAAGCTCGATGCCCGGTTCCTGGGCATCACCCATCTGGGCCACCGGATCACCGTCACCGCAACGGTCAAGGATCTGGTCACCTTCAATGGCGAAACCTGCGCGCGGATCGAACTGCGCAACACCAACCAATATGGCCAGACCCGGATCGCCGGCGAAGCGCTGGTCGCGGTCGGCTGACCATCAAAACATCCCCCGGAGGGAACAGCACATGTCTTTGAAACTGGAGGGCAAGGTCGCCCTGGTGACCGGATCGGGCCGCGGCATCGGGCGGTCCATCGCATTGAAGCTGGCCGGCGAGGGGGCGCGCCTGGTCATCAATGATCTCGACGCCGAACCCGCGATGGAGACGGTGGAGGCGATCCGCGCCGCTGGCGGCGAGGCCATCGCCTGCGCCGGCAGCGTCAGCGCCCCCGACTTTGCCGAACGCTTCATCGGGACGGCCGTCGAGGGCTTCAAGGGCCTGGACATCATCGTGAACAATGCCGGCTATACCTGGGACAGCGTGGTCCAGAAGATGACCGACGAGCAATGGTACGCCATTCTCGACGTTCACCTGACGGCACCGTTCCGCATCCTGCGCGCGGCACAGCCCGTCATCCGGTCGCTGGCCAAGGCGGATGCCGATGCGGGCCGGCGTAACGTCCGCAAGATCGTCAACATCTCCTCCGTCGCCGGCCTGTTCGGCAATGCCGGACAGACGAACTATGCCGTGGCCAAGGCCGGCATCACCGGCATGACCCGGACACTGGCCAAGGAATGGGGGCGGATCGATACGACGGTCAATTGCGTCGCCTATGGATTGATCCGCACACGCCTCACCGAAGCCACGGCCGACGCCCGCAGCACGGCGACGATCGATGGCCGCGATATCAGGATCGGCGTCAATCCCGACGTCATGGAGATGATGGCGCGATCGATCCCCCTGGGACGCGCCGGCACGTCGGAGGAAGCGGCGGGTGCCGTCTATCTCTTCTGCATTCCGGAAAGCGACTACGTCTCTGGCCAGGTGCTGATGTGCACCGGCGGCCTGACGGGAATATGAGCCGCCATCGCCCGTGCATCACAGGATGAGGACCGGCATGTACATCACCCAACCCCTCCACCGTGCGCTGCAACAGCATCCGGACCGGACCGCCCTGATCTGCGGTTCCCGGCGGACCAGCTTTCGCCAGCTGGCCGACCGCGTCGCCCGGCTGGCGGGCGGGCTGCGCGGACTGGGCATGCGGGATGGCGACCGCGTCGCCATCCTGGCCCTCAATTCGGACCGGTATTTCGAGTATTTGATCGGCGTGCCCTGGGGCGGGGGTATCATCAACCCCTGCAACACACGGTGGAGCGTGGCGGAACTGGCCTATGCGCTCAATGATTCCGGTTCCCGGATATTGCTGGTCGACGACATGTTCCAGGCTCTCGCGCCCGAGTTGAAGGCCCTGTGCGAAGACCTGGACCTGGTCATCCATATCGGCGATGTGCCCACGCCCGACGGCATGGTGGGTTACGAGGAACTGATCGCCCGCTCCGATCCCATGGCCGACGCCCTGAGACGGGACGAGGATCTGCTCGGCCTGTTCTATACCGGCGGCACCACCGGAGCGCCGAAGGGCGTCATGCTGAGCCACGCCAACTTCATGTCCTCCGCCCTCGCCCTGGCTGCCGAGGGCATCGTGACGCCGGGCGGCGTCTTCCTGCACGCAGCCCCCATATTCCATCTGGCGGACCTGGGCTGTTCCAGCGTGGCCTGGATCCTGGGCAATGCGCACAGTTTCATCCCCGGCTTCTCCCCGCCTTCGGTGGTGGAGGCCATAGAGCGTGACCGGGTGACCGATACGCTGCTGGTGCCCACCATGGTCCAGATGCTGGTCGATCACCCGGTCATGGCCCAAGGCCGGGACATAAGCAGCATCCGCACCATCCTCTATGGCGGCTCCGCGATTTCCGAGGCCGTCCTGGACCGCGCGCTGGCGGCCCTGCCGAACGTCTCCTTCTGGCAGGCCTATGGCATGACCGAGCTGGCGCCCGTGGCCACCATCCTGGCCGCCGCCTATCACCGGCCGGAGGGGCGCAGGGGAGACAGGCTGCGCTCCGGGGGACGGGCCGCCTATTGCACGGAAATCCGCGTGGCCGATCCGGCCGACAATCCCCTGCCGGCGGGCGTGAAAGGGGAAGTGCTGGTCCGCGGCCCCAATGTGATGAAGGGCTATTGGAACAAGCCCGAACAGACGGCCGCCGCCCTGCGCGGCGGCTGGATGCATACCGGCGATGTGGGCTATCTCGACGGGGACGGGTTCCTGTTCATCATCGACCGGATGAAAGACATGATCATCAGCGGCGGCGAGAACATCTATTCCGCCGAGGTGGAGAATGCGCTGGCCCGGCACGCGGCTGTTCAAACCTGCGCAATCATCGGCATTCCCAGCGACAAATGGGGCGAAGCCGTCCACGGCTTCGTGATCCTGAAACCCGGACAGGCCGCCACCCAAGACGAACTGATCGCCCATTGCCGGCAATGGATCGCCGGCTACAAGTGCCCGCGCAGCATCGAAATCGTCAATACGCTGCCCCTGTCCGGCCCGGGCAAGATCCTCAAGACCGAACTGCGCAAGCGCTTCTGGAGCGACCGCGACCAGCAGGTTTCCTGAGACCAGCAACGAAGGGACTAACCCATGCCCCCGAGGCTCTATCAATTTCCCTGGATGGATGCGGATATCGAGGCGTTCCGCGAACAGGTCGGCCGCTATATCCGGGCCGAACTGGCCCCCCGGCTTCCCGAATGGCGCCGGCAGGGCTATATCCCGCGCACCGTGTGGCAGGGCATGGGGGCGCTGGGTTTCCTGCTGCCCGAACTGCCGGCCGAATATGGCGGGGCCGGTACCAGCGCCGCCTATCAGCTGGTATTGCAGGATGAGCTGGCCAAGGCCGAGATGCCGGGCACCCTCACCGTGCACGCCATCGTGGCGCATTATATCCTCGACTATGGCACCCCGGCGCAGAAGGCCCATTGGCTGCCCCGGCTGGCCAGCGGGGAGCATCTGGGCGGGATCGCCCTGACCGAACCGGGCCACGGGTCGGACCTGAAGGCCCTGCGTACGACCGCCCGGCGCGATGGCGACGATCATGCCGTCAACGGCTCCAAGATCTTCATCACCAACGGCTCCACCGCCAGCATGCTGGCCGTCGCCTGCCGGACCGGCGGCGATGGCGCGCGCGGCATCTCGCTGATCTTGATGGAGACGGAGAACCAGCCCGGCTTCAAGGTCGGCTCGCGGCTGGAAAAGCTGGGCCAGCATGCCTCCGACACGGCCGAGCTGTATTTCGACAATGTGCGTGTGCCGGCCTCGAACATCCTGGGCGGGGCGGAAGGCCAGGGCTTCGCGCAGCTGATGAGCCAGCTGCCGTTCGAGCGCCTGCTGATCGCGGTCCCGGCCGCCGCCCAGATCGAGTGCGCACTGAACCATACGATCGCCTATACCAAGCAGCGCCGCATGTTCGGCGGCAGCCTGTTCGACATGCAGAACACCCGTTTCAAGCTGGCCGAGATTGCGACCACGGCCCATATCGTCCGCGGCTTCGTCAATGACTGCATCCAGCGGCTGGTTGACGGCACGCTCGATGATGAAGCCGCCTATATGGCGAAATGGTGGTGCACGGAGCAGCAATGCCGCGTCACCGACGAGTGCCTGCAGCTGTTCGGCGGCTATGGCTACATGGTCGAATATCCGATCGCCCGGCTGTTCGCCGATGCGCGCGTGCAGAAAATCTATGGCGGCGCCAACGAGGTGATGAAGGACCTGATCGCCCGCAGCCTTTAGGGCGGCTTCCGGTGACCGGAAGCAGTCGGTTCCGTATCCGTTCAGATGAGAGAATTGATGTTTCACCGTCTGCGCCGATTGTTCGATCCCTACATCGCCCTCATGCTGCTGGTCGTGGTCGTGGCCGCGATCCTGCCGGCACGGGGGCACGGGGCCGCCATTGCCGGGATCGCGGCCGATGGCGGGATCGTGTTCCTGTTCTTCCTGTATGGCGCACGCCTGTCCCCGCGCGCAGCCCTGGGCGGGCTCCTGCAATGGAAGCTGCATCTCTGCGTCCTGGCCAGCACCTTCATCCTGTTTCCGCTGCTGGGCAAGGCGTTGGACTATCTGGCACCGGCCAGCCTGCCGCCGGAGATGGTGACCGGCCTGTTGTTCCTCTGCGTGCTGCCGTCGACCGTGCAATCGTCCATCGCCTTCACCTCGATCGCGCGGGGAAATGTGCCGGCCGCCATCTGCGCGGCATCGGCATCGAACATGCTGGGCGTTTTCATCAGCCCGGCGCTTGCCGGCTGGTTGCTGACGACGCAAGGCGTGGACCTGTCGTTCGGCGTCTTCCGCGACATCACATTGCAGCTTCTGGTGCCGTTCCTGGCGGGACAGGCGTTGCGCCCCTGGATCGGGAAGTGGGTCGAGACGAGAAAGAAGCTGCTTGGCTATGCCGACCGCGGCTCCATCCTGCTGATCATCTATGTCGCCTTTTCCAAGGGCGTCGTGTCTGACATATGGAGCCGGTTCGCATTGACCGACCTGCTTGTTCTGGTCGCCCTGCTATCGATCCTTCTGGCATCGGTGCTCATCATCACCGGGTTCGCGGCACGCCGGATCCTGCGCTTTTCCCGCCAGGATGAAATCGTCCTGCAATTTTGCGGCTCCAAGAAATCACTGGCCAGCGGCCTGCCGATGGCCAGCATTCTGTTTGCCGGGCCACAGGTCGGCATCATCGTGCTGCCGCTCATGCTGTTCCATCAATTACAGCTGCTCGTCTGCGCCACGCTCGCCCGGCACTACGCGAGCCGCGCGCAGTTCGAACAGGCTCCATAGGCGCCGTCGGCAAATCATCTGCTTCAAGGACATCCCGCTATCCGCCAACTGGTCGGGCCGGATCGTGGCGCCCGGGGCCACAGGATGAGCTGCTGAGCGGAACCGCCGTGGAGGCGGAAATCTGCGATCCGGTTTTCTACGACCCCGAAGGAGCGCGTGCCCGTGGTTGATACTGTACGGATTGGAGACTTTACGGATATCCCCCAAACAAGATCGCCCATTGATTTAGAATTTCAAGAAAAATGCAACTGTAATGCCGACTTAACACCCTGTCCGATTTGCCAGGTTCACCTCCGCTGATCTGCGCACGACAAACTTTGAGCTCCCCGCAACTTCCGTATGCGTCGCAAGTTTCACGACAGACTCGATTGCTAGGGTGGCTGCCACAAATGCTGTGGCACCGGAGAGCGACCATGCGTGTTGGTTTTCTTTTCAACCATGACCAGATACATCAGGTCGCACATAGTCTCCCCATCGCCCTGGCACTGGCCCGCGGCGGCTTCGACGGCGAAATCCTTGTCGCGACGACGAATGAGCGTATCCGCCGGGAGGTTCTGCGCCTCGGCGGGGATGAGATCGGCCGGCGGATCACGCATGTCGATCTTGGCCTGCGCACCCACTCCCAAATCCTGTCGGGTGTTCTGGAAAGCCTGGTGCCGTCGCGCAAGCTGCTGGTCTATGGCGACAACCTGGACTTCTTCAGAAGCCTGGACGTGCTGGTCGTGGCGGAAAAAACGTCGCTGGTCCTGAAAAGCCTCTATGGCTTGAAGAACCTGAAGATCATCCATACACGCCACGGCGCCGGAGACCGCGCCATCGGCTTCGACAAGGCGTCGGCGGGCTTCGACCATGTGTTCTGTTCCGGACCCAAGATCAAGAAACGGCTGATTGCAGAAGCCGGCGTACCGGCAGAGAAGATCAGCATGGTGGGCTATCCCAAGTTCGACACGGTCGATCCGTCCGTGACGATCTTCCCCGTCCGCTCGCGGGCCCCCGTCGTGCTCTACAATCCCCATTGCTCCACCCACCTTTCCTCCTGGTTCAAGCATGGGCGTCAGGTGCTGGATTTTTTCCTCGACAACCCGGACTATCAACTGATCTTCGCCCCGCACGTCATGCTGTTCGAACGCAAGTTCGCGCTGACCATCGACAAGCTGCGCATCGACCGGCCCGGCCATATCGAAGAGCGCTATCTGCGTGCCCCCAACATCCATATCGACCTGGGCAGCCGCGCCTCCACCGATATGAGCTATACGCTGATGGCCGACCTTTATCTGGGCGACGTCAGCAGCCAGATCTACGAGTTCCTGTGGCGCCCCCGCCCCTGCCTGTTCCTGAACAGCCATGGGGTCGACTGGCGTAGCGACGCCAACTATGCCCATTGGCAGGCCGGCCCCGTGATCGGATCGCCGGCCGAACTGGCACAGGGTTTAAGACACGCCATGGACAGCCATGAGGGCCAGTACCGTGCAACCCAGTCGGCGATGTTCGCGCGCAGTTTCGATCTGACGGACAGGCCATCGTCGGAACGCGCGGCCGAAATCCTGGCCAGCCTCGCCGGCGGCACCCTCCACACCCCGCAGTCCTGGTTCAGCCTGTGGGCATGAAAGATTGGACATGAGCCAGGCCTCGCCCCCGTCCGGCACGTTGCGCCGCATCTTCGGCGGCCTTGGGATGGTGTTGGGCGGCAAGGCCGGGGCGGGGCTGATCAGCCTGGCCTATCTGGTCATCGCCACGCGCACGCTGGGCCCGCATGATTACGGCGTGCTGGTACTGATCCACACCTACGTCACGACGGTCTGCGGCATCGTGGAGTTCCCCTCATGGCAGGCCGTGATCCGCTATGGCGCAGAGGCGCAGCGGACAGATGACCGGCACCGCCTGTCCCGGCTGTTGCGGTTCGGGGCGCGGGTGGAACTGCTGGGCGGGCTGGCAGCCATCCTGGTCGGCGCCGCCTGCGCGCCACTGGTGGGCCAGCACCTGGGCTGGCCGGAGACCGCGATCATCCTGGCCCTGCCCTACAGCCTGGCCGTGCTGGGTTCAGTGCGTTCCACGCCGGCGGGATATCTGCAGCTGCTGAACCGGTTCGACCTGCTGGGCCTGCATAATCTGGTCGCACCTTGTGTGCGCCTGGTGGGGGCCGGCATCGCCGCCCTGGCGGGCTGGGGCCTGGAAGGGTTCCTCGCGGCCTGGCTGCTGGCGGCCCTGTGCGAGTTCGCGGCCCTATGGGCGCTGGGCCTGTGGCAGGCGCGGCGCCATCTGGGAGCCGACCTGCACCGGCCCGAACAGGGAGACGCCGTCGCCGACAATCCCGGCATCTGGCGCTTCCTGATGGCCAGCAATGCCGATGTCACCCTGACGGAACTGGCCGGGCGGGTGGCGCCGCTGGTGGTGGGCTGGATGCTGGGACCGACCGCCGCCGGCCTGTTCTCCGTGGCGCAGCGCGCCACGGTCCTGATCGCGCAGCCGGCGCAGATATTGGGGAACACCGCCTATCCCGAACTGGCCCGAATGGTGGCCGGCGGTCATGGCGGGCCGGGTCTGCGCCGGACCCTGGGCCGGGTGGTGGCCATCGCGGTCGGGGCCTGCCTGCCCGTGATCCTGATCGTCTGGCTGTTCGCCGACCGGCTTGTCGGGCTGATCGCCGGGCCGGCCTTCGCGGAGGCCGCCGGATTGATGGTGGTGCTGGTCATCGCCCGCGCCCTGGCCATGGCCGGCCCGCCCTGCAGCGCCGCCCTGACGGCACTGGGCAAGCCCGGCTGGTCCATGGGGGCGAACCTGGCGGTCAGCCTGTTGTTCCTGCCGGCCCTGCCGCCGCTGTTGCACCTGTTCGGCCTGGCGGGTGCGGGGATTCAGGCCGTGGCCCAGTCATTGGCCGCCAGCCTGCTGCTGCTGGTCCTGGCCTGGAGAAGGAGCGGCATGTCGTGACCGCGATGCGCATCGCCTATGTCATCAATTCCGTGGAAGGCGGCGGGGCGGCCTTGCCCGTGCCCTCCGTCACGCGGGTCATGCGCGACGCGGGGGCGGAGGTTCGCGTCTTCGCCCTGACCCGCCGTGACGGGCGCGCCCTGCCGCCCATGCAGGCGGCGGGGCTGGACCCGCTGGTGCGCGAGGGCGGAACGGGGGACCATTGGCAGGCGGCCCGCTGGCTATACACACAGCTGCACGCCTGGGGCGCCACCCATCTCTGGACCTCGTTGAGCCGCGCCACCATCCTGGGCCTGCTGGTGGGGCCGCACCTGGGTCTGCCCGTCATCTGCTGGCAGCATGCCGCCTTCCTGAAACCATGGAACCGGCGGCTGATGCGGCTGCTGCAATCGCGCGCCCTGCTCTGGGTGGGGGATTCGGCGTCGGTGTCGGCACTGACCCGGGCAAGGCTGGGCGTGGGTGAAGACCGCCTGATGACCTGGCCCATCTTCGCCGCGAACCCGCAGCAACCGCTTGCCGCCCCCTGGCAACCGGGAGGGGTGCTGCACCTGGGCAGCCTGGGCCGGCTGCATCCCGTGAAAGGCTACGACATCCTGATCGAAGCCCTGGCGCGGTTGCAGGCCCAGGGCTTCCGCCTGCCCTGCCCCGTCCGCCTGACCCTGGCCGGAGAGGGGGAGGAACGCCAACGGCTGGAGGCCATGGCGGGCCAAGTCGGGATCGCTGAGATCGTGTTGCCGGGATATGTGGAACGCCCTGGCGACTTCCTGGCCGGTCTGCATCTCTACCTCCAGCCCTCCCGCTCGGAAGGTTTCTGCATCGCGGCACACGAGGCCATGGCCGCCGGCTTGCCCGTCCTGGCTTCCGCCGTTGGTGAAATTCCGCATTCCATTCAAGATGGGGTCACGGGCCATACCGTACCGCCGGGTGATGCCGGCGCGCTGGCCCGCAAGCTGGCACCTCTGCTGTTCGATCCCGGCGGGTTGCAGGCCATGGGAGGGGCGGCGCGCGAACGCATCCTGGACTGTTTCTCCCCGGACCGGTTCCGGGAAGCGGGCCTGACCATCATGCGAAGGATCGACCCAGGGTCCGTTTGAGGTCCAGCCACAGGCCCGCCAGGGACCGGTCGATATGCTTCACATCGATCAGGGTGACACCGCCCCCGCTGCTCAGCGTATGCATGCCGTCACGATAGAGGCCCGCCGACACCGGTAGCGCCAGCGGCGCCCCCGCACGGGCGGCAAAACCCGTCTCGTCCAGCCGGTCGATCCAGAGCGGCCGGATAGCCCCGCCATAGGTGCGGGTGCAATCCTGCACCGGCAGCATGATCCGCCCGTCCAGCACCATGGCGGTACCGCCGGGACGGGAAGAAGTGCTGTCGATCCGCACGGGATTGCCCGGATGCGGATGCCAGGGCCCCGTCAACCTTTCCGACCAGGCGACATGCAGATGACCCAGCTTCGTGACCTTGCTGTCGGCGGGGGAGTAGAACAGCCACCAGCGCCCGTCATGCCGGAGAGGTGTGGCATCCACCGGCACGCAATCAAGCCGTATTTCCGTTTCCCGCACCCAACCCTCCGGCCCCTTACCCATTCGGTAAAGAGTGAGGCCGCCTGACCGGTAAGCCTCCGGCAGCATCCAGGTGGCGCCGTCGGCGTCGAAAACCTGGGGATAGGAGAGGTGCCAATCCTCCCGCAGGCAGGGGCGCCGGTCGATCACCCGGAAGCCCTCGTCCAGGGTCAACAGGTCGATGGTCCCGTGCCGCGTGGCATAATCATAGCGTTCCGCAAAGATGTGCAGATGATCGCGTCCCCGCCAGGGAAAGGGATCGGCCAGAAAACGAAAGGCCGGCTCCTCCGGCAGCCAATGCATCGGCGCGTGCGACAGCCCACCGGCCAGAACCTCCCCAACCGGCAGCGTCAGCAGCCCGCACCGCCATATGTCCTTGCGCCTCGGCATGTTGCTCCGCCCTACGGTTTGCCGGCGATCCGTTCAGGACGTGATCCTCATTTGGAAAACTCCACCACGAAGCGCGCTCCACGGGGCGCGGTCGTGTCGTGTGACAGGTGTCCGCCTTGCCGCTCCATAATGCACCTCGCGATGGCAAGCCCAAGGCCAGCACCAGGACCCGAGGCATTGGGACCGCGGCGGAACCGCTCGAACAGGCAAGCAGCGGCAGGTGCGGCAATTCCGGGCCCATCATCGGCAATGATCACAGTGGCAGTATCAGCGGACAGCGTGATTGACGTGCCTGGTGGCGTATACTGAATCGCGTTCTCGATCAGGTTGCGAAAGACAAGGCGCGTCAATGTTGCATTCCCGTGCGCAGGCACGGCAGCGTCGGGCGTCGCGGCGGTCACGTAGTGCTCTGATTCCAGCGCAATAGGTGCCAACTCCCGAGCCACTTCCAGTGCCACGGCATGAGCGTCGAACGCGGCAAACTGGAGCTGTTCCTGCGAATCCAGACGCGCAAGACAGAGCAGCTGCTCAAGGAGCCGCGAGAGCTGTTCGATTTCCAACGCAACATCGCATAACTCCCGGGCCGAAAAGCGCGATTCCAGCCGTGCGCGCAATGTCGCCAGCGGGGTGCGCAGCTCATGCGCGGCGTTTGCGGTAAATTCCCGCTGCACGCGATAATCCGCTTCAAGCTGGTCGAGCGAGGCATTGACGGCCTGAACCAGCGGGACGAGCTCCCGAGGAAGGTTCCGGGCGTGCAGCCGCTCATCCAGACGGCTCAGCGACAACGCCGCCGCCTGATGCGAAACGGCCCGCAAGGGACGAAGCGAGGACAACACCGTCACCACCACGACGCCGACCGCAGCGATCAGCAGCAGGGCAATGGGTGGAAACAGCTCGTCCAACGCGCCGAGCATGAGCTGGGCGACCAGACTCTCGTCATCTTCGAGATTCCGCACCACGCGCAACCAGTATCGGCCCTGACGATCATCGAGGTTGAGCGCGGCCGCCAGGACACGGTTGCCCGACAACGAATCCGTTTCCCACTGCATGACGACCTGCCCGTTGCCTTCAGCGACCGGCAACGGCAGATAATGAGCAGAGAAACCGCCTGACTCGAGCACGGTGCCATCCGCGCTCAGCAATTGATAGCCGTTCAATGTATCCGGCTGGGCGTAGAACTCCTGCAGGGACGGTGGCAACGCGAGACGCGGTGGATCGGTCTCCGACACGATCGACGCACGCAGGTCCTGTACCTGGACGGCAATACTCTGCCCTTCCAAACCCATCAGACCGTCGCGAAATTCGAAGTACAACACCAGGTAGCTGCCGGCCAGCGCCAGCATCACCACGATGGTCAGTCGAACGACGAGGGCTCGAAGCAGGGACGGGGCGCGCATCATGTCGCCCTCATGAAGCAAGATAGCCCAGACCACGCAAGGTCCGCAGCGACACATCCGCGCCGGCCGCCGCGAGCTTCTTGCGCAACCTGTGCACTTGTGTTTCCACCGAGTTTGCGCTGCGCTCCTGTTCGAAATCGTACAGACATTCGCCCAGCCGCTCCTTCGAGATGACGCGTCCCTGATTGCGCAACAACGCTTCCAGCACAATCAGCTCCGATCGTGTCAGATCCAGCGGCGCGTCGGCAACGGTAGCGATACGGGCAGACGTGTCGAGCTTCACGCTGCCAAGCGTCAGCATGCGCCCCAATGCTGCGCCCGGACGACGCAACAGGGCGCGCAGCCGGGCGATGAGCTCCTGCATTGCGAAGGGTTTGACGAGATAGTCGTCCGCGCCGCAATCCAGACCGCGCACGCGATCCTCGATCGACCCGAGCGCGGTGAGGATCAGCACGGGCGTCATATTGCCCTGGTCACGCATTTCCTTCAGCACCTTCAGGCCGTTTCCGTCCGAAAGCATGAGATCAAGCACGACGGCATCGTAGTCGGCGGCCTGCCACACCCCCAGTCCATCGTACGCCGAACCGGCGGCATCGACCGCGAATCCCTGCGCCCGCAGGCCCTCGGTGATGGCCTGACAGAGACGCTGGTTATCTTCGATGATGAGCAATCTCATGGGTCGGCTTATTGGCTGAAGTCAGTATTCGATCCTGAGCCCGATCGTGGGAAGTGGCTCGTCGAGTCCTTCGATAACATTTTCGCCGCGACGCTCATTCCACTCATAAGCGTTGCCGTTCTTGCGACCATAGACGTTCAGAATGTCAAGATAGGCAACCAGGCTGACCGGGCCGAAGCGGCGCTGGTAATCCACGCGCAGGCTCAGCGCATGATAGGCAGGCAGACGTCCCACGTTGGTGCGCGTCAGCTCCTTCGAGGAACGCACGGGGCCGGCACCTCCCAACACGTTGCTATGCACCACAAACGCATCGGTGGGCCGGCCCGAAGCATATTTCCACTTGCCCGAAAATGTCCATCGATCACTCGGCTGCCAGGCGCCGACGATACCGAACGCATGTCGCCGATCCCAATCGGCCGCATATTTCCCTTCGCCGAGTTTATCATCGCGGCGGGCGCGCGATAATGAGTAGGTGGCCGAAGCGCTCCACTCTTGGCTCATGCGCTTGGTCAGCATCAGATCCAGGCCTGCCGCAGACCCTTTGCCGATGTTCATTGCAGTGTTCGAGGTCCGATCATCGAACACGATCAGATCGTCGAGCCGCTGATAATACCCTTCGGCCGAAAAATACAGGTCGTCGCGCAGGTGCCGGGAAAAGCCCGCCGACCACTGCGTGGAGCGCTCCTTCTTCAGATCAAGATTTGACGGATCTGCCGCGATATCGAGATAACGCGGTGCCTGATAAAACACGCCACCCCCGGTCCAAACGCGGGTGACCTGATCTGCTTGCCAGCTCAACAGCATACGTGGGGCGACGACAGATTTTCCGGAAAATCCATCGCGCTCATAGCGAATTCCGGGTGTCGCTGTGAAATCGCCGAAGGTCCAGGCATAGTCGGCATAGGCGGCAATCTTCGTCTCCGCTGCGCTCATGGTCGAGTTGAACTCCCCAGGCGTCAGCACGATATATCGTTGTGTCGGGTCGGCACGAAAGTCCGACTGATCATATACATACCGTATCCAGTCGCCGGAGAGGCGATGGTCGAAGTTGAGGTCCACGCGAGCGACCTGCGCGCCGGCGGAGAAGAGCCCTTCGGCGTTGAGCGGCGTGCTGAAATCGCTGCGCCAGCCGATCTCGGTTTCTCTCTCCTTGATGTTCAGAATGTTCTCGCGGACCGGCGTCGTCGCGGGCGTCGGGTCGGAACCCCCAAGATCGGGAAATGCCTCACCCTGCCGGCTTTTCATGTTGCTGTTACGGTAATAGACCGTATTGCGCAGCTGTGCGGCCGCACCGGGCGACCATCGCCAGGTCATGCCGAACAACGTGCTGTGTTGCTTCGAGTTGCCGATATCCGCGTCCTCGAAATTCTCGGACGCCAGTGCATTCTCGACCGTGCGCCTGGTATCCTCGCCTGCGTAGATCGCAAGCAGCTCGAGACGATGATCGTCATTCAGCTTGGTGACGGATTTCCCGATGAAATCAGTCATGCGCATCTTGCCGATGTCGTTCTCCCCGATCGCTTTGAACAAGGTGCTGAAATCGAACCGGCGGGCCGATAGCAACAGGCTTGTGTTATCGGACACGTAGCTCGGCCCATCGTAGTCCGCCTCCACGCCGATGATATCGAGGCGGAGGCCGGTTGTGGAACTCTCAGGATTGCCCTCGGCGATCTCCAGGTCGAGCAGCGAGCCATTCTTGCCGCCCTCGGCCGCCCGCCAGCCCCCTGGGGAAAACTTGGCATTGCCGATGATGTTCGGGGCAAAGATCGAATACCGTCCGCCGCCATTGATCTCTTCCTCCCCGAGCGACTCATCGAAATGCGCAACCTTATCGAACGGGATGCCATCGATCAGGATCAGGTTGTCCCGGGGCCCGTTGCCGCGCACGGTGAAGTTTGAGAACTCGCCTGTCGCGACGACACCCGGCAGAACGTCCAGCGCACGGAACACGTCGCCGGCGCTACCGGGATTGCGTCGGATCTCTTCGCGCTCCAGCTGCACGGTGTTCGGCGTGGCCCGCGGATCCCCAGCCGTCGCGCGCGCCGAGACAACGATTTCGTCGATTACGTCGTTGCTCCCGCGTAACAGCGCGAATTCGACGGCAGCCACTCTGCGAAGCACGACCCGCACATCCGCCTGCACGGCCTTTACGTAGCCCTGCTCTTCCACCTCGACCGAATACACACCTTCCGGCACCTGATCGAACGAAAACTCGCCGGCGGTATCGGCTTCGACCGTGCCGTGGACCCGCTGATTGCGCATGAGATGTACAGTTGCCGTCGGCACAGCCCGTCCAGTAACCGAATCCACGATGCGTCCACGAACGGCGCCCGCTGCCTCCTGTTGCGCTTGGGCATGCGCCGGAAGCGCAACGGATACCTGTAGTATAACAGCGGTAAGAGGCAGAACTCTGTGCAGCATGGCTGGTTCCTCAGACGATTGATAGTCATCGGAAGCCAACCTAACAATCTAGTCTGTCGCGAAACTTGCGGCGTATACGAAAGCTGCAGGGTGAACCGCGCCGGTTTGCCGGAGGCAAGTTGGCTTGAGTCACGCCGCCATGGCAGCGTGCTCCGCCTGTGCATGGAGGGGCCAACGATTGCTCACATGCCCCACGCTCCACAGAACCCCTTGGGCAGTCCGGCATCGGGGGTGAAGCCGTACAACTCCGTCTCCGGCAGCGCCGCCTTAACGACTTCCCGCACCGCCAGCAGTTTCTCCAGATCAATGCCGGTGTCATAGCCCATGGCGGTCAGCATGAAGGCCAGGTCCTCCGTCACGATGTTCCCCGACGCGCCGGGCGCGAAGGGACAGCCGCCGATGCCACCCAGGGAACTGTCCAGCGTCGTGATGCCCTCATCCAGGGCCGCCAGCGCATTGGCCAGGCCCAGGCCGCGGGTATTGTGCAGGTGCACGCCCGAACAGGCATGGTCGCCCACCACGCCGCGCACGGCCCGGATCAGCCGCTTCACCTGTGCGGGGTTGGCATAGCCGGTGGTGTCGGACAGCCCGACCTCGTCACAGCCGGCCTTCATCAGCGCCTCGGCGATCTCCAGCACCTTGGCCTCCGGCACCACCCCTTCCAGGGTGCAGCCGAAGGCGGTGGACAGGCCACCTTCGAACTTGGGCCGGCTGCCCTCTGGCTGGGCCCTGATCAAGGCGGCGATGGCTTCCGTCTCCGCCAGCATCTGGGCATGGGTGCGGCGGACATTGCGCAGGCTGTGGGTCTCTGACACCGATAGGGGGATGGTGATCTTGTGGGCACCGGCCAGCACCGCCGCCTCGGCACCCTTCAGGTTGGGCACCAGCACGGCCACGGTCAGGCCGGGGATGGTGCGGGCATAGGCCACCAGTTCGGCGGTATCGGCCAGCTGCGGCAGGATTTTGGCCGGGACGAAGGACCCGACCTCGATCTCCCGCACGCCGGCGGCGGCCTCAGCCGCGATCCAGGCCTTCTTGGCCTCGGTGGACATGATCGGGCTGATGCTTTGCAGCCCGTCACGGGGACCGACCTCGGAGATTTCGATGAAAGTGCCCGCCATGATCAGCCCTCCGCCTGCACGATGATGCCGCGCGCCGTCAGGTCGGCGATGCGGTCGCCGGCGTAACCCAGCTCAGCCAGAACTTCGGTGGAATGCTGACCCGGCTTGGCCAGATCATGGACCAGGGCGGGACGGCGCCCGTCGATCTCCACCGGCAGGGCCGGCAGGCGGATGGGGCCGGCATCCGGCAGGTTCATGTCCAGCAAGCCGCCCGACGCCGCCAGATGCGGGTCGTCGAACAGATCCTCCGGCCGGTTGATGGGGGCGAATGGCAGGCCGATCGCCTCCAGCTTGGCCAGCAATTCAGCCTTGGTGAAAGTCTTGAACAATTCCTGGACGCGGGGGATCACCCGGTCGCGGGCCTGGACCCGGCCGTTATTCTTGGCCAGCGTCTCGTCGGCGGCGAAATCATCCAGGCCGAAGGCCTTGCAGAAGCCCGTCCATTGCCCATCGGTGACCACGCCGGCAAAGACCGTCTGTTCATCCTTGGTCTGGAACTGGTCATAGACGGCCCAGGCGGAGATGCGCACGGGCATGGGCCGCGCCGCCGTACCGGTAACGGCGTATTGCGCCATATGCTGGCCCACCAGGAACACGCAATTCTCGAACAGGGCCGACTTCACCGTCTGGCCCCGGCCCAGCACGCCGCGCTGGATCAGCGCCGCCAGCACGCCGATGACGCCGAACAGGCCGCCGATCACATCGATCACCGACGCCCCTGCCCGCAACGGCCGGCCCGGCGGACCGGTCATATAGGCCAGCCCGCCCATCATCTGCGCCACCTCGTCCAGCGCGGCGCGATGTTCGTACGGGCCGGACAGGAAACCCTTGGCCGAGCAATAGATCAGGTTGGGATTGCGTGCGGCCAGGGCCGCCTCCCCGAACCCCAAAGCCTCCATGGCACCGGGGCGGAAATTCTCGATCAGGACATCGGCCCTGTCGATCAGGTCCAGCGCGATCTGCTTGCCCTCGGGGGACTTCAGATCCACTGACAGGCTGCGCTTGTTGCGGCCATACATGGGGAAGTAACCGGCACCGGACCCCAGCAGGCGGCGGGTATTGTCACCGCCGATGGGCTCCACCTTCACCACGTCGGCGCCGAGGTCGCCCAGCACCATGCCCACGGTGGGGCCCATGACCATGTGGGTGAATTCCACCACCTTCAGCCCGGCCAGCGGCAGGGGGGCGGCCTTGTCGTCCTGCGACATGCTATGAACCTCAAGATTATAAGGTCAGAAGAAAAGCCAGGGCTGGCGGGTGCGATATCCGCCCTCGAACGCCTGGATGGTGGGCAGCCGCTTGAGGGTGACGCCGATGGCGTCCAGCCCTTCCAGCAGCATTTCCTTGTCGGCCGGCGGCATGGTGAAGGGCAGTTCCGCCCCGCCCGGCACCCGCACCGTCTGTGCGGCCAGATCGATGGTCAGGGTCTGCGGCGCATCCCTGCCCGCCAGATCGGCGACCGCCGGTTCCGGCAATACCAGCGGCAGGATGCCGTTGCGCACGCAATTTCCCTGGAAGATGGCGCCGAAGCTGGGGGCGATGACGCAGCGCACGCCGTAATCCTGCAAGGCCCAGACGGCATGTTCGCGGCTCGACCCGCAGCCGAAATTGGGGCCGGCCAGCAGGATCGGCGCCTTGCGGAAGGGGGGCCGGTTCAGCACGAAATCCGGGTTCTCCACCCGGGCCGCCACATCGCTGTAGCGCCAGTCGGCGAACATGCCCTCGCCCAGCCCCTCCTTCGACACGCGCTTCATCTCGCGTGACGGGATGATGGCGTCGGTATCGATATTGGGCCGGAACAGCGGGGCGGCGACGCCCGTCAGGCGGGTGAACTTCTCCATGGGTCAAAGCCCTCCCAGCGTGCGCGGATCGGCGATATGGCCGGCGATGGCGGATGCCGCCACCGTCACCGGGCTGGCCAGATGCGAGCGGGTGCCCGGCCCCTGCCTATTCTCGAAATTGCGGTTGGTGGAGGTGACGACGCGCTGGCCCTTGCCGAAATGCTCGCCCCCCGCGAAGAAGCACATGGAACAGCCGCTCTCCCGCCATTCGAAGCCGGCGTCACGGAACACCAGATGCAGACCCTCGGCCTCCGCCGCCGCCTTCACCTGCATGGAACCGGGTACGCAGATGGCGCGCACGCCCTTGGCGACCTTGCGGCCCTTCAGGATCGAAGCCGCCGCGCGCAGATCGGACAGGCGACTGTTGGTGCAGCTGCCGATGAAGGCACCGTCGATGGGCAGGCCGATCAGCGGCGTGCCCGGCGTCAGGCCCATGTAATCCTGTGCCCGGCGCTGCGCCTGGGCCGCCGTGGCATCGGTGATATCCGCCGGGTCGGGCACGCGGCCCGACAGCGGCACCGCATGCTGCGGACTGGTGCCCCAGGTGATGGTGGGAGCGATGTCGGCACAGTCGATGACAATCTCCCTGTCGAAGACCGCATCGGCATCGCTGGTCAGGTCCCGCCAGTCGGCGACGGCGGTATCCCACAGGTCGCCCTTGGGCGCGAAGGGCCGGCCTCTGACCCAATCGATGGTCTTGGCATCCGGCGCCACCAGCCCGGTCCAGGCGGCGAATTCCACCGCCATGTTGCACAAGGTCATGCGCGCTTCCACCGACAGGGCAGCGACGGCCCCACCGGCGAATTCGATGGCATAGCCCGCACCGCCACTCGCACCCTGCGCCGCGATCAGGTGCAAGATCATGTCCTTGGCCCCGACACCGGGGGCCAACGCCCCCTCGAACCGCACGCGCATGGTCTTGGGGCGGCGCACCACCAGGGTCTGGGTGGCCAGCGCGTGGGCGGCCTCCGTCGACCCGATGCCCCAGGCCAGCGCCCCCAGGCCGCCTTGCGTGCAGGTATGGCTGTCGGGGCAGACCAGGGTGGCACCCGGCAGGGCGATGCCCTGTTCGGGCGACACGACATGCACGATGCCCTGCCGGTCATCGCCGATATCGAAGATGCGGATGCCGGCCGCCTGCGCCGCCGCGCGGGTCTCCTGGATGAAGGCGGTGCCGCCCGGCATGGTGGTGGCATCGCCGCGCCCCGGCAGCGTGTCGACAATATGGTCCATGCAGACGAAGGCCCGGTCGGGATGGCGCACGGCGCGCCCCTGTTCCTTCAGCCCCTTCAGGGCCATGGACCCTGTGCGCTCATGCAGCAGCACCCGGTCGATATAGACCAGGTCCGTCCCGTCGCCCAGATCGGCGACGCAATGGCGTTCCCACAGTTTCTCGACAAGCGACTGCCCCATTTTCCGGTCCCGTCCCGATCTCAATTCAAATGATATATAAATATATCATTAGCGCAAATGCAAGGGGGAGTCATGCAATCCCGCAGGTATAAAAAATCCCCGGCCGCCGAAGGGCGACCGGGGTCCGCGAATGCGAGTTGAACAGAAGGAGTGGTAAAAACTCAGAACCGGTAACGGGCGCGCACGTCCCAGGTCATCGGCTCGTTCAGGAAGATCGAGGTCGCCGACAGGAAGGAGACCTTGTAGTTCTGGTCCGTGCAGTTCTTGCACCCGACCGACAGGGTCAGGTCCGGATATGCGGCCGGCTCAAACGCCAGGCTGGCATTCCACAGCATCTGATGGTCGGTCCAGGCGCCGTCCGTGCTGTCGGTGTTGCCGGCATTGCCGATGGCATAGCCGTTATTATAGGTGAAACCGACGGTCGGCCGGAAAATGCCGGTATCGGTTTCCAGGTCATAGGTGGCCGACAGGATGCTGGAGAAGTCCGGCGCGCGCACCGGGCGGGCAATGCGGCCCTTGAAATCGACGAAGCCGCGATTGCAATTGGCCGCGATGCCGGTAGCGTTGGCCGAAGCCAGAGCCGCCTGGCAGTTTGCCAGCTGCACCTGCACATCGTCGGAAATGTCGATATAGCGGGCGTGCTGCAGGCCCACAGAACCGTTGATGCTGAGCCCCTTGATCGGCCGCCACAGCATTTCCAGCTCACCACCGTAATTGCGCATGCCGGCGGGGTTGGTGGTGGTGAAGATACGTGCGCCCTGGGCCGTGGTATAGGCGGCCGAGATCTGCACGTCCTTCGCCTCACTGTAGAAGGCGGTGGCGTTCAGGCGCAGGGTGCGGTCGAACAGGTCGGTACGGATACCCACCTCCTCCGACCAGACCTTCTCCGGCGAGAAGGCGAAGAACAGGTTGTTGGACAGCGCACGGCCGTTCCAGCCGCCCGACTTCTCGCCACGCGTCACCGACGCATAGAGCATGACATCGTCATCGACCTGATAAGACAAGGCGAAACGCGGGGTGACGAAGCTGTTCTTCAGCTCCGTCGGGATGCCCGACGCCTCGATCAGGTCGGTGCTGAACACCGGGCCACGGGCACCGGGATTGCTTTCCACCTCCAGGTCCTTGACCTCCCGCGACAGGCGCACCCCGACGGTCGCCGTCAGAGCATCCGTCACCTTGTAGTCGCCCTGCAGGTAGGCGGCGTAGGAGTCCAGGTCGTTGGAGATAGTGCGGTCGCCGCTGACCGTGAAGCCGGTGGCGGTGCCCACCCCGGTGCCGAGATCGGTGTCGTTGTTCTCATGCAGGTAATAGAGGCCGGCCGTGTAGTTCAGCTTGTCGTCGAACGCCAGGCCATTGACCTTCAGTTCCTGGGAGAACTGCTTGTGCCGGCTGTAATTGGTGATCGGCGACACGCCCGTCGGGATCGGGTTCGGGGCCGCCGGGTTGCTGTCGATGAAATAGCGCTGGGTCGTGTCGCGGTAACCGGTGATCGAATTGACCGTCACTCCGCCCACTTCCCAGGCGATGTTGGAGGCCAGCGACCAGTTCTTGGTCTCGTTGCCGGGCTTGTTGCGGGCCTTGGAGCCGGTGAAATAGTTGGCCAGCGCGCCCTGCGTGATGCCCAGGCTGGACACGCGCTTGCCCGTGACCGGATCGACATAGTTGATCAGGTTGGAGGCTTCCTGATCGACATAATCGCCCGACAGGTCGATGGTCAGATCGTCATTGGGCAGCAGGCGCACGGCACCGCGCAGGCCATAGGCATCCGTCCCGTTGAACTTGTTGCCGGTCGAGCGCTGCGTGACATAGCCGTCGCTGGTGGAGCGATAGGCGCTGATCTTGGTCAGCACCTTCTCGGCCAGCGGGGCGTCGATGCTGGTCCGGACATCGATGGCGCCGAACCGGCCGGCCCCGGCTTCCAGATAGCCGCCGGGCTTGGTGGACGGCTTCTTCATGATGACGTTGATGGCGCCACCGGTGGTGTTGCGGCCGAACAGCGTGCCCTGCGGCCCGCGCATCACCTCGATCCGCTCCACGTCGAACAGGCCGAAATTATTGGCGTTCTGGCGGGAGATATAGACGTCATCGACATAGGTGCCGACCGGCACGTCCTGCGTGGCGATGGATTCGGTATTGCCGATGCCGCGGATATAATAGGTGTTGGAGCTGCCCAGGCCGACATTGTTGTTGCCGACCAGATTGGGGATCTCCCGGATCAGGTCGATGGTGCTGCGGATCTGCTTGTCTTCCAGATCGGCGGCACCCAGGGAGGAGACGGCCAGCGGCACTTCCTGCAGGTTCTGCAGGCGGCGCTGTGCCGACACCACGATCTCTTCAAGCTGGAAGCTTTCCTCGGCGGGGGCCGGGGCGGTCTGCGCCAGGGCATTGTTCGCCGTCAGCGTGGCGATAAGGGCTAACGACGCGGTTCCCAGAAACTTGGCCTTCATTATGATGCATCCCATGTCAGATTGTTGATCTTGGCGGCGGCGGTTACGCCTTGTCCACCGAACCTCAGAAAGCGAGGGGGGTGCCGGGCACTTCGCCGCGGCAGGTCTCCAGCGATGGCGGCAGCACCGGGTCGTAGGGTGGCCACCATTGGAAGGGGCGGTCGGGCGGTACATAGTCCGTGGTCAGCGGCCCGCCCTTGGTGCGGAAGAAATAGAGGTTGCCGGTCAGCGTGCCGTAGGGGCCGTGTGGCACCGTCGGCGGGCGCCAGAAATAGGCGCCGGGCCGCATGACCCCGCGATTGCCATGCACCTCTCCGCCCAGCAGATACATCTCCTCCACGGTCGGATGGACCTCCGACCGTTCCGCCCAGCGCACCGGCAACGTGCCCAGCAGCCAGGAGACGTCACCCGTCACCGGATCCTTGTAGAGCAGCTTGCGGCCGGCACCGGGCGGGAACTCCGGATGGAAGTTGCCCGTATAGGGAATCTGGTACCCATCGGCCCGCAGCACCAGCCGGGCGGGATCATAGGTCGCAGGCACCTCCACCCCCGCCGGGTCGCCCGACAGGAAGGTCAGCACCACGGCCCCGGACACGCTGGTCAGGCTCCCGCGCTGGAACCCGGCCGGCAGGTGGGCATAGCAAAGGTGGCCATAGGCCTGATCGTCGATGGCGAGCGAGCCGTCGATGACCAGGAATTCCTCATCCACCGGCAAAGACGCGGCGGAAGCGGTATAGCCGGCGGGATAGCGGACCAGCATGCTGACCGCGCCGGTCTCATCATCCCGGCTGAGCAGCCGCGCCTCCACCCCCGGCCGCAGACCCCACAGGTCGTGGGGCTGCCAGGGGATATGCTGCGATTGGACGAACTCTACCCATGAGCGTGCCAAAATCGTGGCTCCTCAAGTCGAAGAAGGGTTAGTCGGGACATCGCCGGAAAGCGGCGTGCGCGGATCGGGATCGTCGCCCAGCACGCGCAGAAGCTTGCGCATCGACGCCTCCAGCTCACCGCGCGAGCGGGACAGCAAGGCGGCGTCATCGGCCAGCGCCGTCAGGGCACCCGGCGCCAGGGCGCCCGCGCGCTCCAGGGCGGTTTCCAGGGCCAGGCGGCCCGTGCGCTCGATATGAAGCTGGGCGGCCAGCTCGAACACGAGCCCGGTCAGCCGGCCGATATCCGGCTGCATGGGGGGTAGGTTGGGGATCATTGCGGCTTCTCCGCTTCAAGGACGGCCCAGGGGAAATGCCATTCGGGGCGCTCGGGCCAGGACAGGGTCTCCTGCCTGCCGCCACCGCGTTCGTCGAACGCGACCCAGCGGGCATTGACCAGACCGGCAGCCGCCGCCATGGCGGGCAGGTCGGCGGCGATCATCGGCGGCAGGAAAGGTTCGTTGTTGCGGGCACCATGTTCGACCATGGCCAGATCGCGCAGCCCGTCGCCCGTGCGCTGGAAATCCAGGAAGCGCAGCAGGCCGCCCGGCGCCAGCAGGCGCGAGGCCTCCTTGAAGATGTCGGGCAGCACGTCGGTCGGCACCTCATGCACGAACATGGTGGAGGTCACCAGGTCGGCACTGCCCGTCTCCAGCCCCGTGGCCACGGCGTCGGCCTGGCGGAAGCGCACGGCCAGGCCGCGCTCGCTGGCCCGCCGTGCCGCCAGTTCCAGACACGGCAGCGCCAGATCGACGCCCACCACCTCGGCCTTGGGGAATGCCTGTTTCATCGGCCAGGCGGACTTGCCGAAGCCGCAGCCCATATCGACGATGCGGCGATAGGGGCGGGCCGGCAGGGCGGTGCGGGTGAACAGGCGGTGGAAGCCGTAATCGTCATTCTCGCCCAGCATCACCAGCCGGGCACCCAGCTCATAGACGCGGCCGGCCAGATCATGGGACCAGAAGCTGCCGGGCTGCAAATGGATGTCCCAGTCCGTGTACCATTGCGGCAGCACCAGATCGGGGTCGGGTTCCACGCTGGCAGGACCAGCGGGCGGGGCGGCCAGATCCCCCTCATGCACCACCGCATCGGTCACGGCCCGCCACAGCATCTTCTGCGATCCGCGCTCCAGCCAGGAGAACCACGGATATGTCGGCAGCCCATGCACCAGGGGGGCAAGGCTGGCCGCGTCGTTCACCCGTGGCGGCGGGGGTTCGATGGCGTCGAAATCCCCCCGCAGCCGGGGATAGACCGTGGCCGCCCAATGGCGCCGCAAGCTCAAGACGAAATCCAGGTTGGCCCGGTCTTCCAGTGCCATCACCATGGTTCACCCTCCTTATCGTGGTGCCGGTAATCCGGCACAGCAGCCCCCGTTGCCGCGCCGCACAGGCGACGCAGCCAAACCTCAGGATGGGCACCGTCCTTCAAGGTTCCCGCGGGCAAGGTTCCCGCAGGGAAACCCCGTCAGACCGGCCCGATCAGTTCAATCCACTCACCCGCCGCTCCCCGGCAGCAGGTGGCGGCCCCGCCCCCCGGCAACAAGGCCGGCAGGGTCGCCGCATTCTCCAGCAGGGCCGGATCATCGACGGCGAAACTCACCATCGCCATGCCGGGCGGCAGCTCCCCTTCCGGCCGGGGCCGGGGACGGGTCACGTCCGGATAGGCGTCCAGTTCGATCAGCGTGCCCAGGGGCAACTTGATCAGCCCGTGCGCATGCTCGGTCTCCGGCGACAAGCCATTGGCCCAGGAAATCACCTGCACCTTGGTTGAAACCGGCGGATCGATGTCATTGCCGAAGCTGGCATAGGCGTTGAACATCGCCGGCAGGTCAGGCCCGCCGGCCACAACGATGAAGACATGGCCCACGAACCCCTTGGCCTGGGCCAGATCAAGCCCGCTGCCATCACCCACCTGGGTGAAATAAAGGCACTCCCCGGCCGGTCCCAGCACCTGCATGGCGCGGATCATCGGGAAGCGCTGCAGGCTTTTCGGCGGGCCGATGATGCGGAAGAACGGGCTGTTCTCCAGCTTCTCGGCCAGCTTATCCACCTGCTGCACCAGAATCTCGGTGGCGTTCCAGCCATGGCTGGTCAGCGCCTGGTAACCCGCCGCCGCCTTGCTCTCCACGAAGCGCAGGAAGGACGGGGTGCCGCAGGCGGGTGCCAGCGTCATATAGGCCCGGCCCGCCATGGCGGGTGCCGACCAGGACGCCGCCACGGGTGCCGGCACATGGCCTTCCTCCACCACGCGATAGCCCAGCACCTCCGTATAGGCGGTGCGAATCACCGACAGGTCGGGCACGCAATGGGTGACCGCCCGGATGGTGCCCAGCAAGGGACGGGACGCCTCAGCCATGGGTGCGGTCCCCCTCGCCGATCATGCGCTCCACCGCTTCCACACCCTTGCGATATGCGGGCATGCCGAAGGACAGGATGATCAGGGCGGCCCCGCCGACGGTCGCGGCCTCGATGCTCATGGCCCAGCCCAGCTTGGACGGATCGCCAAACATGTCGGTCATCCAGCCCACGGGCGGCGGGCCGATCAACTGCCCGGAAATGGAGATCACCAGATAATAGATGGCCGTGGCCTGCGACTTGATCTGACCGGGCGCCAGCAGGCTGAGCGAGGCGGGGCCGGCCGCCGCTGCCATGGCCTGACCGACGAAGGCGAAGAACAGGGCGGCGATGGCCAGTTCCGCCGTCGGCATGATCGGATAGAGCGCGAAGCCCGGCACTGCCACGAACAGCCCCGACAGGAGCGTGCGCAGGGTGGCATCCTTGCGCCCGGCCCTGATCCAGCGGTTGGTCAGCCAGACGCCGATGGCCGTGCCGATGGGGCCGCCGGTCAGGAACATCACGCCGGTGGCGATGCCGACATCACGGACGTTCCAGCCGAAGCTGCGTTCGAACAGGCTGGCATTCCAGAAGGCCAGTGATCCCATGGTAACGACGGCGGCCGATCCCACGAACAGCACGCCAAAGGCCCGCCAGCGCTTGCCGATGAAGCGCAGCGCCTGGGGGATCGACGCCTTTTCACCATCCAGGCCGGATTCCGCATCCACCACCCGCTCCTGGCGCGGCGGTTCGCTGAAGGTGAACATCAGGGCGGCCAGCAGCAGGCCCGGCAGGCCGACGATCAGAAAACTCATCTGCCAGGGCTTCAACTCACCCAGCAGCGGCACCACCACGCCCGGCAGGCCGGCAATGGCATGGACCAGCGGCCCACCCAGCAGGAAGGCGGCACCGGCGCCTAAGAAAGTGCCCGACATGAACATGGAGAGCGCACGGGCGCGTTTTTCACGCGGAAACCGATCGCTGATCAGCGATACGGTGCAGGGCGCCAGCGCCGCCTCCCCCAGCCCGACACCCAGGCGGGTGGCGAACAGGGCCGGAAAGCCCTTGGCCAGGCTGGCCAGCGCCGTCATCGAACACCAGATGGTGATGCCGACGGCCAGGATGCCGCGCCGGTTGTACCGGTCGGCCATCCAGCCCAGCGGCAGGCCCATCAGCACGTAGAACACGCCGAAGGCGGGCCCCAGCAACAGACCGACCTGGAAATCCGTCAGGCCCAGATCACCCTTGATCGGACCGATCAACAGACCGGGCAGGAAACGGTCGATGTAGGAGACGATCTGCGCTGTTGTGAGCAGGATTACCATATACCAGCCAGACCGCAATGCGTCGCGCATCCGCTGCATTTGCCCTTTACCCGTCTCACCTGCCGTCAGGGCACTCGTCATTGGCGTGCTCCTTTGCTTGTTTGTTGGGGATAGCGTCCGGGAAATAACCCATCATGACAAACGATATGATTTGGCCTAAGATGTGAAGGAATTTCACAATAGCAGAGGGCGCCATGCGCAGCCTTCCCTCGATCGAGACCCTGCGGGCCCTGGACCGCGCGGCCACCCACGGCAGTTATTCCGCCGCCGCCGACGAACTTGGCCTCACCCATGGCGCCATCAGCCACCGTATCCGGGAGTTGGAGGAACGGCTGGGCATCACCCTGTTCCGGCGGGCCGGGCGCGGCATGGCGCCCACGCGCGAGGCGGTGACCTTGCTGGCCCATGTCCGCCAGGCCCTGGCCATCCTGGACCGCGCCTTTCCCGACCATCGCCGCAGCGACGGGAACGAGGCGCTGGTCATTTCCATCCACCCGGCACTGGCCACGCGCTGGCTGCTGCCACGTCTGGGCAGCTTCACCCGGACGATGCCCGACGTCGCCGTCACCATCCGCTCCACGGCCGACCTGGAGGAATTCCTGGTGCGCGGCGTCGATCTGGCCATCCGCTATGGCGCCGGCGACTGGCCCAACTGCACCAGCCTGCGGCTGGGGGGAGAGATATTCTATCCCGTCTGCACCCCGGAATACCGGGACCGGCTGGATATCCGCACGCCGGAGGACCTGCGGCGCTGCACCCTGCTGCGCCATGGCTGGCAAAGCTGGTCGAACTGGCTGCGGGCGGCGGGCCTGCGCATGCCGGAACCCACAGCCGGCCTGACCCTGTCCGACAGTTCCATGCTGGTGGAGGTGGCCAGCAGCGGCCAGGGCGTGGCGCTGGCCGGCAGCCTGATGGTGCAGGAGGAGATCAGGCGTGGGCGTCTGGTCCGGCTGTTCGATGTGCGAGCGGAGGATATCTATGGCTATCACCTGGTCTGGCAGACGGGCACGGTGTTGAGCGCCAGCGCGCTGTCCTTCCGGTCCTGGGTCACCGACTGTTTCGCCGACACCATGGCCGAAATCACCGGCGATCCGGCGCCGGTGCCGATGGGCGATGCAGACCCCGGATGATTTTTCCAATAATCCCCATTGCTGCACCCGCGCGAATGCGCTTAAATGATATAAAGTTATATCAATCAGCATGCAGAGCGAGGCGAACAGATGCGGTTCGAGCCGACGATGGTGCGGGAAGAGAAGACGGCCCGCGCGCTTTATGAACAGGTGAAGGCCAATCCTGCGCGGGCCAAGTTCGGCTTCGGCAACAGGCTGGCCATCGTCAATGTCGATTTCCAGCAGGCCTATACGCGGCCCGACCTGTTCCCCAAGACCTCCTACGTCACCGATCCCGACCAGATCGCGCATGTGAACCGGATCAGCGCCGCCGCGCGCCGCCTGGGCATGCCGGTCATCTGGACCCGCGTGGCCTACAAGCCGGACGCGGGCGATGCCGGTGTGTGGGGCACCCGCACCAACACGCCCGACAGTTTGCAGAACATCAGATATGACAGCGAGCGCCACGCGTTCGACACGCGCTGCGAAATCGATCAGGCGGTCGACCTGATCTATACCAAGCGCATGCCCTCCGCCTTCTTCGAGACGCAGCTCGCCTCCTACCTCGTCTGGCACAAGGTGGACACGGTCGTCGTCACCGGCGGCAGCACCTCGGGCTGTGTGCGCGCCACGGCAGTGGACAGCCTGTCGCACGGCTACCGCACCATCGTTCCGGAGGAATGCGTGGCCGACAAGCATGAGAGCTATCACTACGCCAACCTGACCGACCTGCTGCTGAAATATGCCGATGTGGTCCAGGTGGCGGAGGTCGATGCCCATCTGGCATCGCTGGCCAAATAAGCGCGGAGGGCGGAACATGCAGCGCGACCCCAATCTCTATGATTTCTGGCCCTATCGCGACCGGCCCAAGATCACCTGGCCCGGCAACAAGAAGCTGGCCTTCTGGATTGCCCCCAATATCGAATTCTATGAACTGGACCCGCCGACCAACCCGTCGCGCAAGCCCTGGGGCCGGACGCATCCCGATGTGGTGCCCTATTCGGCCCGCGACTGGGGCAACCGCGTCGGCCATTGGCGGCTGATGGAGGTGATGGACGAGTTCACGCTGCGCGGCAGCGTCAGCCTGTCCGTCGCCATGCTGGACCATCACCCGGAGATCATCCGCGCCTGCGTGGACCGGGACTGGGAATTCTTCAGCCATGGCATCTACAATACCCGCTATTCCTACAACATGACCGAGGCGCAGGAGCGCGCGGTCATCGAGGACAGCATCCGGTCGGTCCAGGACGCCACGGGCCAGCGCATCCGCGGATATCTGGCCCCGGCCCTGACCCATACCGAACGCACCATGGACCTGCTGGCCGAATATGGCTTCTGGTATACCTGCGACCTGTTCCAGGACGACCAGCCGCAGCCGGTGAAGGTGAAGGGCGACAACCGCCTGATCTCCATGCCCTACAGTCTGGAGGTCAACGACGTCATCACCTATGGCGTCTATAACCAGAGCCCGCGCGCCTATGCCGACGCGCTGATGCGCCATTTCGACCAGTTGCTGGAGGAAGGGGCGGAGACGGGCACCGTCATGTGCATCCCGCTGCACGCCTATATGGTGGGCCATCCGCACCGCATCGGCGCCTTCCGCGAGGCGCTGCGCTACATCACCGGCCATCGCGACGATATCTGGGTAACGACGGCCAAGGAGATCGCCCAGTTCTACCGCGACAATCATTACGACCAGACCCTGGCCGACATCGCCCGGCGCGGCAATGCACGGCCCGGCACCGGCTTCAATCCCGGCCTGAAGGGGAACACGCGATGAGCCTCCTGCCCGACAGCTATCTGGTCTATCCCCAGCGTCACAAGGGCCCCGATCACGGCTTCTATCCGGCCTCGCCGGTGCGGACCCGCGCCCCCATCACCCTGCCGGGTGGGGCGAAGCTTGGCCTGTGGGTGGTGGTGCCGCTGGAATATTTCCCGCTGAACCCGTCCGGTCTGCCCTTCAAGGCGCCGGGGTCGATGCAGACGCCCTATCCCGACCTGCGCCATTACACGACCCGCGATTATGGCAATCGCGTCGGTGCCTACCGGCTGCTGAAGCTGTTCGACAGGCTGGGCCTGCGCGCCACCTTCGCGGTGCAGGGGGCGGTCGCCGACCGCTATCCAGCCCTGGTCAAGGATGTGCTGGCCGACGGGCACAATATCTGTGCCCATGGCTGGGACAATGACAGCCTGCACCATTCCGGCCTGTCGGCGGAAGCCGAGCAGGGCTATATCGCCATGACCCTGGGTGCCATCGAGAATGCCGCCGGCAAGCGTCCCGACGGCTGGTTGAGCCCGGCCCGCGCCGAAGGTTTCGCCACCCCGGCCCGGCTGGCCGATGCCGGCATAAGCTGGTTCGCCGACTGGGCGCATGACGAGCTGCCCACCCGCTTCCAGACGGGGAAGGGCGAGCTGGCCGCCCTGCCCTTGTCCAACGAGCTGGATGACTGGCAGATCCTGATCACCCATTCCCGGCCGGAACATGAATGGGTGAGCCAGGTCACCGACGCGGCCAACTGGCTGTCGGACGAGGCGGTGCGGTTCAACAGCCCGCGCCTGCTGACCCTGACGGTGCGCCCCTATGTCAGCGGCCTGCCCTACCGGGTGAAGACCCTGGGCGAGAGCCTGAAGGGCGTGCTGGACCGGGCGGACTGCGCCACCGTCACACCGACCGACCTGATGGGTGCGCTGTCCGCTTAACCCAGGATCGCCTCTGCCTTATCGCCATTCTTGTGCATCGGTCACAAGATGCGGATAAATCAGGGGCATTCCTTCTTCCCCCGTCCCACGGACAGGCTTCATGGACCATGCCTCGACTCCGGCAGGATTGAGCCCGGACCAACTTGATCCCACGGCCCCCACCCCGCTCTATCACCAGATTTATCTGGTGCTGCGGGAGAAGATCCGGACGGGCGAGTTTCCGGCCGACAGCACCATCCCCGGCGAACAGGAACTGTCCAAGCTGTTCAACGTTTCCCGCATCACGGTGAAACGCGCGCTGAACGAGCTGGCGGCCCATGACCTGGTCAGCCGGCATCGCGGGCGCGGCACCGTCGTCACCGCGTCGGCGGCATTGCCCCAGGTCCATGGCAGCTTCTACAATCTGATCGACAGCCTGAAGACCATGGGCCTGGAAACCCAGGTGCAGGTCCTGGAACTATCTGATCTGCCGGCCCCGACCACCTTGGCCGCCTTGTTGGACCTGGAACCGGGTGCGACCGTACAGCGGGCCGTGCGCCTGCGCAAATTGTCGGGCGCGCCGTTCAGCTACCTGATCCAGTACATGCCGGCCGACATCGCCGCCTGTATCAGCGCAGCGGAGCTGGAGGCGGTGCCCACGCTGCTTCTGCTCGAACGGGCGGGTTTCGCCGCCTTCGACGCGGAACAATGGATCACGGCCGTCGCCGCCGAACCCCATATCGCGGCCGCGCTCGACCTTGCATCGGGTTCACCGCTGCTCAGGATCGAGCGTGTCATGCGGGACCGGTCGGGACGCGCGGTGCAACTCATCCATGCCCATTACCGGCCCGACCGTTTCAAGTATCATATGCGTTCCAGCCGCAAGGACACTGACGGCTGGAACGCGGAAGGCTGATATCAAAGGTCCGCAGAATCAGCACGACAAAGTCCGGGACATTTGGAGCAAGGGCGGTCGTGGCCGCTGATGAGCGTGACGGGGATTCAGAATCCCGACCCTTCACGAAACCCCAAACGTGCAGCGAGCGATGATTGTCAGAGCGAGGTCAGCCTAACCTTGCCAACCATCTGATTTTCTATTGGGAGAAAATGGCGGACCCGACACGATCGAACGCGCGACCTCTGCCTTCGGAGAGCCCGGGCGCTTGGCGGAAAAGTGCCCTATTATCAAGGTTTCTGCGAATTTCGGCTTACAGGACTGCACTGATTTTGACGTCTGCCGGCAAGGGTTTGAGCGATGATACGTCCGTTCCCAGCGTGGTTCAGCATGGCGGAAGGATTGAACTACCCCGAAGCCAAGGACTTGTAATGCTCAACCTTGGGAAACGACGTCAATCACGGATATGTCCGGTGACAGGCTTTGCCAAGCTCAGGCGCTCCCTCGCCACAGCACTCAATCGGCGGATGCCGAAACGCCGCGCCGCCTCGGACACTGAATCCTCCGCCGACACGCATCCACGAATGGCGGCGGTCAGTTCCGGCAGGGCGATATCCTCCACCATGCGGATATCATCGCCGGAATAGGGATAGCGGGCCCGTTCCCAGGTAGCCGGCGCCATCGCATCGGCCCAGATGAAAGCAGCACCGGAAGGCTCCGTCTCCAGATGGGCCACACCACGCGCCACGGACAGGACACGGTCACGGATCTG
The DNA here is from genome assembly GCF_048066115.1 of Niveispirillum sp. KHB5.9. Taxonomy (NCBI): domain Bacteria; kingdom Pseudomonadati; phylum Pseudomonadota; class Alphaproteobacteria; order Rhodospirillales; family Azospirillaceae; genus Niveispirillum; species Niveispirillum sp. KHB5.9. Next base: position 1,139,757 of record NZ_JBLTYX010000001.1, read on the forward strand.
CCGCCCAGACCGCTTGAAACCATGGGCACGGGCGATCCGTTCGACCAGCAGGCTGTCGCGGATGGGGGCCTCACAGGCGACCGCGCGCAGGACCATGTCCTTCAGGACAGGCGCATAATCCGCATCGTGGAATCGCTCCGGTGCGATCACCGCCTGGCCACTGAAATCCGTCATGCGGTAATCGCCGCCCAGCAGCTCCGCCACCGGTTCAGAGGGAGCCGCTTCCGGCTCCTCCGGGTCCGGCGCTTCGAAGGCCAGGTCGATATCCGGGATGGGCGACACCTCGGGACGAAGGGCCGCCTCCGCCCGCGATCGCTCCAGTTCCTGGTTCAAGGCCGCATCCAGCCGGTCGAGCGCACCCTGCGCGTCGATCCACCAATCCGTGGACCAGACCCGCACCAATGACCAGCCCAGGCTTTTCAGCACCTCGCCGCGTACCTTGTCACGGTCACGCGCCGTGGCGGCGCTGTGATAGGAGGCGCCGTCGCATTCCACCCCGGCCAGGAAATCGCCCGGCCGGTCGGGATGCACCACACCCAGGTCGATACGGAAACGGGAAACGCCGATCTGGGGTATGATAGTCCAGCCGCGCCGGCGCAGGCCCTGCGCTACCGCCTGTTCGAACGGTGATTCAAAGCCCCCCACCGATCCGATCACCGCCTCGCCCAGCGCGCGCGGCCCGCGCTCGGCATATTCCAGGAAATGCTTCAGGTCGCGCACGGCGTCGGAACTGGTGCGGTTCAGATCAATCAGGTTGGGCGGGAAGGAGGTGAAGATCATCATCTCTCGGCGCGCCCGGGTAACCGCCACGTTCAGCCGCCGCCAGCCGCCGGCCCGGTTCAGCGGGCCGAAATTCATGGGCATGACGGGCGCGCCCGGCGTCTCCGGTCCATAGGCGATGCTCAGCAGGATGACGTCGCGCTCGTCGCCCTGCACCGTCTCCAGGTTCTTGACCACCACCTTCTCCGGCGCATCCTCGGCGAAATGCGGCTCCAGTTCGGGGTGGCGCCGCCTTGCCTTGTCCAGCAGATCCTCGATCAGCTTCTGCTGCTCGGCATTCAAGGTGATCACCGCCAGCGTCAGGGCCCGGCCCTTCTCATCGACAAAGCCGGGATCGAGCAGCCGGCGCACCGCCTCCGCCACGATGGCTTCCGCCTCCGCCTGGTTGGTGCGGCTCTTGCCCTTGGACCAGGCCCCCGCCACCTGGCGAAAACCGACCATCGTGTCGCGCGTCACGGGTGCGGGGAAGGTAATCAGATCGCCATCGTAATAACGGTGGTTGGAAAACGCGATCAGGCTTTCATGCCGGCTGCGATAATGCCAGCTGAGCCGCCGTTGCGGCAGGCGGGCACCCAGACATTCCTCCAGGATGCTTTCCTGGTCGGCCTCCGTCTCCCCGTCATCATCCTCCGCCCCGGCGCCACGGTCGAAGAAGCTGGTGGGCGGCATCTGCTTGGGGTCGCCCGCCACGACGATCTGCCGGCCCCGCGCCATGGCACCGACCGCATCCCAGGGCGTGATCTGCGATGCCTCGTCGAAGATCACCAGATCGAACGGTGCGGCGTCCGGCGGCAGGTACTGCGCCACCGACAGCGGGGACATCAGCAGACAGGGCGTCAGCGTGGTCAGGGCCGGCCCCATCTCCCCCAGCAGCTGGCGCACCGGCTTGTGCCGTTTCTGCAACTTCAACTGGTGGGCCAGCGCGCCGAAGCCGCTGGGTGGCGCCTTGTCGTCCTTGGGCGGGATGCCGCCGGCGATGCGGGCACGGATATAAAGCTGCGTCAGGCCGGCGAATTCACGGTCCATGTCCCGGAAACGCTGGATCACATCCATATGCTCGGCCAAGGAGAAATCGCGCACCAGCGGCTCGGCATCGATGGCGGCTTCCGCCCACCAGCGGGCATAGGCGATGTCGAACGCCGCCACCGCCTCGCCGGCTGGAACGGCACCGGCCTCCATGGCGGCGACCAGCGCCCCCAGGTCGAGATCAAGCGCCGCCTGCCGGGCACGGCACCAGCCGGCCCAGGCGTTCAATTGCGCGGAGCGGGCGGTGATGGCGGCGGCAATAGTCTTGCACTCGCCCGGCAGATCGGCAGCGTCGATCGGGGCCGGGGCGGCGGCGGTGATCTCGAACTCCGTCTTCGCCGCGACGAAGGCGGCATGGGCGTCCAGGTAAAGCTGCCCGGCGGCACCGACGGCCCCTTCCGGCGCCAGCATGTCGTTGGCGTCGACGCACAGCCGCCGCAGCGCCGTGCGCAGGTCGATCAACTGCTCCGGGGTGCGCGCCGCCCCCGCGATGGCCGGGCGCAAACTTCCCGCCACCTCCAGCACCCGGCCCAACCGGTCCAGATCGGTCGCCACCCCGTTCCAGCCCGGCAGGCCGGGCATGAGGTTCAGTTCATCCAACTGGGCCAGCAGTGCCTGCAACCGGCGCAGGCGCGGCAGGGCCGTATCCGGGTCCATCTGGCCGGACGGGTCCAGACGGGCCACCAATGCCTTCTTCCGACTGATGGACAAGGGCCAGATCGACTTGACCGCCGCCGCCCAGGCGGCATCCAGCTCATCCAGGGCCAAGCCCTTGACCGTGGCCGGATCGAAGGGGCGGGACAGCCCAGCCGCCTCATCCCTATATTCGCGGATGATCGCCACGGCACGCGGCGCCAGCTCCAGCATCTTCGCAGCATTCGCGCCAAAGGCGAAGCCCAGCTCCAGCCCGGCCGCCGATTGCAGCACCGATGCCAGCGTCGCCAGCGCCGCCAGCCCGCGCCGGTCGGCATCGACGGGCGCCCCCAGCAGGGCCAGCAGCCTTTCCCGCGCCACAGCCAGCGCGTCCGCCGACCGGGCCAGGGCGACGGCATGGGTCAGCAGTTCCGCCTGCCAGGCGTTCGACCATTCCGTGCGGCCGACATGCCCGAACGCCGGATCCTGGCCGGCGGCGGCCCCGCGATGCAGATCCAGCCGCCGGGCCGCCTCGCGCAGGGCTTCCAACTCATCGGCGCCATGGGCCGACATCGGCGGCCAGCCCAGGCGGAACACCTGGCCATGCCCGTCGCGCACCACACGGCCGATGGCGTTGTACAGCGTCATTCCATTGGGCCGGCGGCGGTGCATCGCCTCCACCAGCCGGTTCAGGTGGTCGCGGCTGGTTTTCAACTCGGCCGCCCGGCGGCGCCAGGCCTCGGCCGGATGTTCCTCCGCCGTGGTCCAGGCCGCATCGAACTGGCGCAGCACCTCCTGCTTGGACGCCTTGTTGCTGTGCAGTTCCAGGCAGAACGGCCCCAGCCCATGCGCCACCAGCCGGCGATGAACGACATCCAGGGCCGCCCGCTTCTCCGCCACGAACAGCACCTTGCGGCCCAGCGCCAGATTATGGGCGATCATATTGGCGATGGTCTGCGATTTGCCCGTCCCCGGCGGCCCGTCCAGCACGAAATCGCAGCCTCGCGCCGATCCCACCACGGCGGAAAGCTGGGAACTGTCGGCCGGAAGCGGCGTGAACAGTTCGTCGGGCTGGACCGAGCCATCCAGGTCGCGTGGATGTGGCGGCCCTTCGCTGCCGGCGAAATGCTCACGCGGCGTTTCCAGCAGATGGCGGACGACCGGATTGCGCTTCAGCACCTCGGTGCGATCGACCAGATCCTTCCACATCAGGTATTTGGCGAAGGAGAAGGTGCCCAGCATGACATCCTCCGCCACTTCGAAGCCCGGCGTATCGCGCACCGCCCGGCGCACCAGGTTCCAGATGCGGTCAACGTCGATGCCGCTGTCATCCACCGGCAGCGCGCCGGCCAGTTCCGGGATGTCCAGATGGAAATCCTGTCGCAACATCTGCAGCAGCGTCAGATTGAAACGCGGCTCATCCTCATGGATGGAGAGTTTCACGCCTGACCGGACGCTGCGCCGCTCCAGCTTCACCGGCAGCAGCAGCAAGGGGGCGCGATATTGGCGCGCATCGCTTTCCGACTTGCGCCACAGCAGGAAGCCGGCCGCCAGGAACAGGGTGTTGGCCCCGCCCTCCGCCATGTCCGACTGGGTCTTGCGATAAAGATCGGCAAGCAGCGCATCCAGCTTGTCGGGCGGCGCCAGCGACAGGATCTCCCCCCTTGTCCAGCGCCTCGCGCGCATAGGCCAGGTCCAGCGCCTCCCCCGACCGTTGCAGATGCAGCGTCGCGTCGCGCCCGGCCGCCCCTTCCAGCTGCGGTGCCGCGACGATCCGGAAACTGGCGCCGTCGGCCAGCCTATCCTCCAGCCCCGCCGGATCGGGGCAGATCAGACGGATGGCGGCCGGCCCTTCCTTCACATTCAGCAACCGGTTGCGTGTGGTCAGTTCCAGCAGCTTGCGCTGCCAGCGGGCCAGCCGCCCCTCGGCGGTAGCGGGCGGGGCATCGGGTTCGGCAAGGTCGAAATCTGGCAGGGCCGGGGCCGCCTCCAGCGCATCGCCGGCCGGGTCGGACACGATTTCCGCCGGCACCGTGGCACCGCCCGCATCCGCCATGGCCAGCGGCCGCAAACGCTGCATCCGCGCCCGCCTGATGTCCAGCGCCAGGACGAACTCCTCCTCCCGCTCCTCCCCGATCTGGCGGTTGGCCTGCGCGATGGCGCGGGAGAAGGCGGATGGCGCGCCGCCCGTGGCCATCGTCGTCTCGAACAGCACCAGTTCCTGCAGCGCCACCCGCTTGCGCAGGCTGGCCGCGTCATGCACCAGCAGGGTGGCGAATTCCTGGGGCTGGAGCCAGACGCCGGCAAAGGCGTGCCCCCGCGTCATGACGATGACGGGATAAAGCCCCACCTGCTCCATCACCGCCGCGAAAAGCAAAGCGGTATCCAGGCAGGTGCCAAGCCCCGTCTCCAGCACCTGCGACGGGGTGCGCACCTTCTGCCCCTGATATTCGAAACTGGCCGGCGGCTCGGCATAGGTCAGACGCAGGCCGCACATAGCGGACCAGATGGCGGACGCCAATTCATGCACCCGCGTGCGGCTCTTGGACTGGTAGCCCTCCATGCTGTCCGTCCGGCCACCACGGCGCAGCACCTCGCTGGCCGCCTTGACCAGTCGGCCCACCGCCGGATCGTTGGGCAGGATGAAGGCCGCCAGCAGTTCCGGCATGGCGCCTGCCCCACCCCATTCGTTGCGCGCCAGCAGTTCGATGGGAAAATCCCGCAGCGCCTCCACATCGCCGCTCCAGGCCCGCAGGCTGACCGTGGCGCGCACCGCCTCGCTCAACTGCAACAGCAGACCGGCATTCAGCTTCAGGTCCCGCTTGGTGATGTGTGTTTCCCCGCCCGGTGCCACACGATCCAGGCGCCATTGCGCCGCCTCGAAGACCGGCGGGTCGGCGCTGATCTCCACCACCACATTTTCCAGGACTGCGCCGCCAAGATTGAGGATGCGCAGATCGCGCAGCACCGGTACTGAGTTCTGATGCGAGGCGAAGCTGAGCTTGGGCGCCAGCACCGCATCGATTGCAAGTGCATTCACATCATCTGCCGCAGGATGATTGTCGCCATCCTTGACCATCTCTTCAGTCGACATGATGATGCTCCCTAAAGATGAAAAAGCCTGATGATAAGCATAATACACATCCAGGGTGGAATAATATGACCAGGTTCCACTTCATCCATGCCGCCGACATCCATCTGGACAGCCCGCTGCATGGGCTTGCCCGGTATGAAGGGCTGCCGGCGGACGAGGTGCGGGGCGCCACCCGTGCGGCCTTCGACAATCTGATCCAGCGGGCCTGCGACGAGGCGGTGGATTTCATGCTGATCGCCGGCGACCTGTTCGATGGCGACTGGAAGGATATGGGCACCGGCCTGTATTTCGCCCGCGCCATGGCGAAACTGGCCGCCGCCGATATTCCCGCCTTCCTTCTGGCCGGCAACCATGATGCGGCATCGGTGCTGACGCGGCAATTGCCCTGGCCCGACAATGTCCGGCTGTTCAACACCCGCCGTCCGCAGACGCACATGCTCGATCATCTGGGCGTGGCCATCCACGGGCAGAGCTTCGCCAATGCCCAGGTGCTGGACAATCTGGCGGCAGCCTATCCGGCGGCGCGGGAGAACCATTTCAATATCGGCATGCTGCACACGGCCCTGACCGGGCATGAAGGCCACGCCCCCTACGCGCCCTGCACCATCCAGGACCTGACCGCCAAGGGCTATGATTACTGGGCGCTGGGCCATGTGCATGAGCATGCGGTGCTGGGCGAACGGCCGCATATCATCTTCCCCGGCAACCTTCAGGGCCGCCATATCCGCGAGACGGGGCCGAAGGGCGCCGTGCTGGTGGAGGTGCAGGACCGTACGGTCGTCGGGTTCGACCATATCCCCCTGGACGTCGTGCGCTGGGCGCAGGTGGAGGCGGATTGCACCGGCGCCCGGAACCTTGACGATGTGAACGCGGCCACGCGCGCCGCCCTGGCCCACCACCACGCCCAACAGTCGGATGGCCGCGCCGTCATCGCCCGCGTCACCCTGACCGGGCGCACCGCCCTGGCCGGCCTGCTGCGCGACCGGCAGACGGTCCAGCGTGACGAGGTGCGGGCACTGGCCGCCGCCATCGCCCCCGACCTGTGGATCGAGAAGCTGCGGGTGACGGCCACCCCACCCGACATCCCGGCAACGGAGGCCGCCACCAGCGATGATTTCCTGGCCCTGCTGGCGGAAGCGGCGGCGACGCCCGATCTGGCCGAGGCTTTGTCCCAGGAGTTGCGTCCCTTCCTGGCCGCCGCCGCCAAGGCGCTTGACGAGCAGGGCGACGGCCCGGCCGGGCTGGCCGCGCGCGGCGACTGGACCGCCCTTCTTTCCATCACCGGCACGGCGCTGAACGCCCGGCTGGCCGGCGCGGAGACCGAATGATGCGTTTCTCCGAGCTTCACCTGGAACGCTATGGACGGTTCGAGGATCACCGCCTGCGCTTTCAGCCCGGCCCGCCCGATTTCCACATCATCTATGGCCCCAACGAGGCCGGGAAATCGACGACCCTGGCGGCCGTGACCGACCTGCTGTTCGGCATCCCGCAGCGCAGCCCCTATAATTTCCGCTTCGATTACGCCCTGATGCGCATCGGCGCCGTGCTGGAGGAGGATGGGCAAAGCCTGCTGTGCCGCCGCCGCAAGACCAAGGATAAAAGCCTGATCGACGCGGACGACCAGCCCGTCAATGAGGGGCGGCTGGCCGCCCTGCTGCACGGCCTGACGCGCGATACGTTCGGCGCCGGCTTCAGCCTTGACCAGGCCGGGTTGCGGGCGGGCGGCGAGGCCATGGTCAAGGCCAATGACGATCTGGGCCAGGCCCTGTTCGCGGCGGGTTCGGGACTGACCGGCATCGCCGCGCTGCAGGCGGCCTTGACCGAAGAGGCCGATGGCATATGGGGTGCCCGCGCCGCGGCGCGCCGCACCTTCACCATCGCCGAACGCCAGTATGAGGAAAGCCAGCGCAGCCTGAAGGAACATCTGCTGCGGCCCAAGGAATGGTCCGACGCCAGTGCGGCCGTCGCCCGCCGCGAGGAGGAACTGAAGGAACTGAAACAGCGGCAGACGGCCCTGTCGGCGGAACGGCGGGCGGTGGAGCGGCTGCGGCGGACCAGCGCCCCACTGCAACAGCGTGCCGCCCTGCTGGCGGAAATCGCCGCACAGGGAACCGGCCCCGGCTTCACCAGCATGGAGGAGGATCGCGCCGAAGCGGCACTGGCCACGCTGGCCAAGGCCGATGCCGATCGCGGCGTGTCGGAAAAGCTGCGCGACGAGGCGGTGGAGAAGCTGGCCACCCTGTCCCCGGATGCCATCACCGATCTGGCCGACAGGATCGAGGCACTGGTGGAACGGCGCGGCGCCATCACCAAGGCGCAGGATGATCTCCACCGGCTGGAAACGGAACGAAGCGACATGGCGGCACAGGTCCAAGTCCTGCGCGCTGAACTGTCCATCCAGGACGACCCGCCCGCCGCCGCGACCATGGTCCGGCTGCGCGCCATCGCCACCCGCCATGCCAATGCCGAGGCCGGCCGCCGGGCGCATGAGGAATCACTGGCGGACCCGCGCCGCAAGGTGCTGACCCTGCGCAATGAGTTGGCCGACGCCCCGCTGGCCGAAGGTCTGGGCCTGCTGCGCACCGCCATCGCCCGCGCCCATGGGTTGGGGGAGGATTTCGACGGGCGCTGTGCCGAGGCCATCGCCGCCGCCGAAGAAGCCGAACGCGATGGCGCCACGGCATTGGCGCGGCTGGCCCCCTGGCAGGGCGATGCCGGGGCACTGGCCCGGCTGCAAACCCTGGCCGAACCGGAAATCCAGGCGGCGCAGGACCAATGGCAGCAACTTGCCGCGACGATGGCCGGGGAGCAGCAGGAATGCCGCCGCCTGAATGAGGGGATCGAACGGGTTCGCGCCGACCGCACCCGGCTGGCGGATGCCGGTCAGGCCGTGGCCCTGGATGATCTGATCCGCACCCGGACGGAGCGCGACACGCTCTGGCACGATATTCAGGCCCATCTGCTCCAGCACCTGCCCCCCCCAACCGGTTCCAGCGATGCTTTCAGCGCCGCCCTGACGACCACCGACACTCTGGCCGACCGGCGGTTCGACAATGCCGAAGCATCCGCCAGGCTGGCCCTGCTGGATGGGGAACTGGCGGCGCTGACCCTGCTACGCGAACAGGTGGCCAAGCGGCTGGCCGATGCGCAGACCCTGATGGAAGCGGCAAAGCGGGAATGGTCCGAACGCTTGTCGGCCAGCCTCCTGCCAGTGCTGGACCCCGTCCGACTGCGTCATTGGCAGGCCTTGCGGGAAGAGGCGCTGGACAGGCAGCAAACCGCGCTGGAGGCCAGGCGGCAGGCGACACGCGACCTTGAACGCCGGGCGCAGGCCATCGACCTGCTGCGGGAAACCATGGCATCGCCGCCAGCCGCGGCCGACCGGCTGGCGCCCCTGCTGACCGCGGCCGGGCGGGAGAAGGAACAAGGCGAGAAGCTGGAAACCGCCTTCACGGAGAAGCAGGCCACGCTCACCAGCCTGGAAAGCCAGATCGCCAGGGCCGAACAATTGATGGAGCAGGACAGGCGCCAGGCCGAACGGGCCCTGGCCGACTGGGCGGCGGAACCGGCCGCCGCCGGCATCACCCTGGACCCCATTCGCATCGACGATCTTCTGTCCCGGATTGACCTGCTGCGCACCAGGCTGGAGGGCGTTGCCGGCCATGAGAAGCGCATGCAGGGCATCCAACGCGACCGGCAAGGTTTCACCGCCGATATCGCGGCGCTGGCGACCCAGGCCGGGACGATACCCGATGCCGATCCGGCCAGAACCCTGGACCTGTTGCGCACCCGGCTGGCCCAGGCCCAGGCGGTGGCCCAGACCATGACGGCGCTGATCCGGGACCGGGATCGCCGGCGGACGGAGCTGGACGCCGCCGAGGCGGAACGGCGCAAGGCCCTGGCCAGTCTGGCGCCAATCCTGGCCCAGGCCGGTCTGGACGATCCCACCACGCTGCCCGCCCATATCGAGGCCTCCCGCCGCCAGCGCAGCAACCAGGCACGGCTGGCGGAGATGGAGCGGCAGATCCTGGCCAATGGTGACGGCCATGCCCTGGCCGATCTCACCGCCGCCTGGGAAGCCAGCGATCCCGACCGGACGGCGGTGCGGGCCGGGGAGCTGGAAGGGGAGCAAGCCGAACTGACCGAAAGTCTGTCGGCGGCAGCCGATGCGCTGGGCGAGGCGCGCCGCGCCTTCGCCATCCTGGACGAACGGCCGGGCAGTGCCGCCGCCGATGCCGCCGATGCGGAAGCGGCATTGGCGGAAATGGGCGCGCAGGCGGATGCCTATGTCCTGAAACGGGCACAGTCGCTGATGCTGCGCTGGGCCATGGACCGCTATCGCGAGCGGCGGCAGGACCCGTTGCTGCGCCGGGCCTGCGACCTGTTCCGCACCCTGACGCTGGGCCGGTTCAGCGGGTTGCGCATCGATTACGAGACCACCACGCCCCGGCTTCTCGGACTGCGCGATGATGGCACCACCCTGGTCCCGATCGACGGGATGAGCGAGGGCACCACCGACCAGCTGTTCCTGGCCCTGCGTCTGGCCGCCGTGGAACAGTCCATCGCTGCCGGCGTGCGGGTGCCGTTCCTGGCCGACGACCTGTTCGTCAATTTCGATGATGAGCGTTCGATGGCCGGCCTGCGCGTGCTGGCCGATCTGGCCCGCTCCACCCAGGTCCTGTTCTTCACCCACCACGCCCATCTCTGCGACCTGGGCCGCGACGCGCTCGGGGTGGAGGCACTATCGGAACACCGGCTGGCGTGACCGCTGACCAAGGCCGGAAAGCAAAGGGGCGGCCCCGAGGGACCGCCCGCATTTGGTGCGCACGGGAACAAGCCCGGCACGTGTTAACGGATGGACCGCAAATCCCTATCGGCTAAAACAGTGATCAAAGCCATCACGTGTTTGATATTTGTTTATCTCTCTTTGATTGTCAATCCACCATGTTTATGGCCTGATTAAATCTCGCATAAAGAGAAATCAATCAGGGATGGCAAGAATATGCCCAGCCGCCGCTACCGTCTCGCCCTCGATGTCGGCGCCACTTCCATCGGCTGGTGTGTCACCGAGTTGGGCCCATATGGAGAACCCTGCGGACTGGCCCGTCTGGGCGTGCGGGTGTTTCCGGAAGGGCGCGACCCGCAAAATGGCACCAGTCTGGCGGTGGACCGGCGCGTGGCGCGGCAGGCGCGGCGGCGGCGGGACCGGTTCCTGCAGCGACAACAGCGCCTGATCGCCGCCCTGGTCGATGCCGGCTTGTTTCCCGCCGACCGCGATGAGCGCAAGAAGCTGGAACGGCTCGATCCCTACGCGCTGCGTGCCGCCGCCGCCACGCCATCGGCCCTGACCGCGCACGAACTGGGCCGTGCCCTATTCCATCTGAACCAGCGGCGCGGCTTCCGCTCCACCCGCCGCCCCGGTGGGGAGGTGGACGCGGCCGAGGAAGGCAAGATCAAGACCGGCATCAATGCGCTACGGGAAAAGATTGAAGCGTCGGGCTTGCCCAGTCTTGGCGCTTGGCTGGCCGCCCTGCACAAGGACAAGGAGCCGATACGCGCTCGCCTGTCCGGCACCGGCGCCAAGGCCAGCTATGATTTCTACCCCTCCCGCGAACTGACGCAGGCGGAGTTCGACACGATCCGCGACTGTCAGGCCCCGCACCACCCGGCGGTATCGCCCGCGCAGTGGGACCGTATCCGCGGCGTGATCTTCCACCAACGCAAGCTGCGCCCCGTCGATCCCGGCAAATGCGTGCTGGAAAAGGGGGAGGATCGCGCGCCCTGGGCCCTGCCCTTGGCCCAGCGCTTCCGCATTTTGCAGGAAGTGAACAATCTGCGCATCCTGCGCGAGGATTTCAGCAAGGAGCCCCTGCCCGCCACCGCGCGCGAGGCGATGCTGGCCGCCCTGATGACCAACAAGGACCGGGAATTCAAGCACCTGCTGAAGGCAGCCAAGCTGTCGTCCGAAACCAAGCTGAATTTGCAGGATGAGAAGCGCGAGCGGTTGAACGGCGACGGCACGGCCACAGCGCTGAGCGACAAGAAGCGTTTCGGTCCCCTCTGGCGTGCCCTGCCATCGGAAGACCAAGCCGAAGTGGTGACCCGCCTTCTGGACGAAAATGCCGAGGCCGACGATCTGGTGCCCTGGCTGCGCGAACGGTTCGGCCTCTCGCCGGAAGCCGCCGGTGCCGTGGCCGCCGCCAGCCTGCCCGATGGCCATTGCCGCCTGTCGGTCGCGGCCCTTTCCCGCATCGTGCCCGAGATGGAAAAGGGCCTGCGCTATGACGAGGCGGTGCTGGAAGCCGGCTATGACCACCATTCCGACCTGCGGTCGGAGGGTGAGGGTCTGGACAAGCTGCCCTTCTATTGCGAGGTACCGGCCCTGGAACGGTTCCTGTCCTTCGGCAACGGGAAGGACAAAGAGATAGAAAAGGACCCGTTCCGCCGCATCGGTCGCATCGCCAACCCCACGGTCCATATCGGCCTGAACCAGATCCGCACCGTGGTGAACGACATCATCCTGGAATATGGCAAGCCGGAAGAGATCATCGTCGAACTGGCCCGCGACCTGTCGCAATCGGCCGAGGATCGGCGCAAGAAGCAGCGCGAACAGGCGGACAACCAGAAGAACAATGACCGCCGCCGCAAGCAGCTGCGCGAATTGGGCGTGGAACCGACACCCGACATGGTGATGCGTCTGCGCCTGTGGGAGGAATTGCCCTTCGATGGCGTAATGCGCAAATGCGTCTATACGGGCGAGAATATCAGCGTCCACCGGCTGCTGTTCGAGGATGTGGATATCGACCATATCCTGCCCTACAGCCGCACGCTGGATGACGGGGCCGGCAACCGCATCGTCTGCCTGCGCCGCGCCAACCGCGACAAGCGCAACCTGTCACCGGTGGAGGCGTTCGGGCATTCCCCCAGCGGGTACGATTGGGCGGAAATCCAGGCGCGCGCCGCCATGCTGCCGCCCAACCGCCGCTGGCGCTTCGCAACCGACGCCATGGAACGGTTCGACAATCAGGAAAGGTTCCTGGACCGGCATTTGAACGACACACGCTATCTGTCGCGCGTGGCCCGGCTCTATCTATCCTGCCTGTTCAATGAGAAGCAGGAAGGCAAACTGCGGGTACGGGCCGTGCCCGGCACGCTGGTCGGCCTGCTGCGCCGCAAATGGGGCCTGAACGATTTGCTGTCGGTGGATGGGCACAAGAACCGTGACGATCACCGCCACCACGCAATCGACGCCGCCATCATCTCCATCATCGACCAGGGCACCATCCAGATGGTGCAGATGGCCGCGAAGAAAGCCGCCGATCAGCATCTGGACCGGCTGCTGGACGACCTTTCCCCCCGTTACAACTGGTTCCGCGACCATCTGGAGGATCGGCTGGGCCGCATCGTCGTGTCGGTGAAGCCCGACCATGGCATCGCCGGCCGCCTGCACGAGGATACGGCCTATGGCATCATCGGCCGGCCCGAACAATGGCGTGGCCACACCCTGGTCTACCGCAAGCCGCTGGGTGCTTTGACCGCCGGGGAGGTGGAGCGCATCCGCGACAACGCCTTGCGCAAAACATTGCAGGCCCATATCGCCGCGGAGGAATTGGCGGGGAACGACCTGAAAGCGGCAATGGAGAGCTTCCGCAACCGCGACGACCATGATTGGCCCCTCCTGCGCCATGTCCGCCTGACCAAGCCGGAAGCCAGCTTCGAGCGGATCGGGAACCGCCGCACGGGCATCCCCTACAAGGCCGTGGTGCCGGGGGAAAACCTGTGCGTCGATATCGTGGCCGATGCCAAGGGCCGCTGGACCGGCCGCGCCGTCACCCTGTTCGATGCCGCCCGCCGGGCCCGGGGCAATGGCGGCACCCTGCCGCCGCCCGGCCCGGACGTGGTGATGCGGCTCTATAAGGGTGACATGGTGCGCCTGGACGTGGAGCGACCGGATGGCACCGTGGGACAGCAGGTGATGCGCGTGCACATCCTGGAACTCTCGGCCGGCCGCATCCGGTTGGCCCCGCATAATGAGGGCGGCAAGCTTCAGGAACGCCATGAGCGGACGGCCAAGGGCGGAGACCATTTCCGCTGGTCGATCATTTCCTTCGATGTGCTGCGCAAGCGCCATGCCCGCAAGGTGGTGGTCACACCATCTGGCCGCCTGCGCGATCCCGGCCCGCATCCGGAGACCTGAGCCATGCCGGGACGGGTGGTGGAGATTTCGACCGATGGTCTTCACCTCGCCGTCCTGCGCGGCTTCCTGGTCGTGAAGGATGGGGAGGGGGAGCGGGGGCGCGTGCCCCTGGACGATATCGACGCCATCATCGCCAGCGCCCATGGCCTGACCTTCTCCGCCAACCTGCTGCATGCGCTGGCCGACCGCAACGTGCCCTTCGTGGTCTGCGGTCCCAACCACATGCCGGTGTCCCTGATGCTGCCCGTGGCGGGCCACCATGCCCAGACCGGCCGCGTCCGCGCCCAGATCACGGCACCGCTTCCCCTGACCAAGCGGCTGTGGCAGGGGCTGGTGCAGGCCAAGGTGCGCAACCAAGGGGCGGCACTGGCCCACCAGGGCGTGTCATCCGGCGCCTTCACCACCCTGGCGCGGCAGGTGCGTTCCGGCGACCCGACCAATATCGAGGCACAGGCGGCCCGGCGGTATTGGCCCCTGCTGATGGGCACGGATTTCCGGCGGGATAATGAGGCCGGCGGCGCCAACGCGCTGTTGAATTACGGCTATGCCATCCTGCGCAGCGGGGCCGCCCGCGCCGTGGTGGCGGCCGGCCTGCATCCCTCCATCGGCATCCACCATTCCAACAAGGGCAATCCCATGGCCCTGGTGGATGATGTGATGGAACCGTTCCGCCCCCTGGTGGACCTGGCCGTGCTGCGGCTGATCCGGGCCGGCGTGGCAGAGGTAACGGCCGAGGCCAAGCGCGACCTAGCCGCCATCCTTATCCAGGACCTGACCACAACGCGTGGTACCACGCCCCTATCGACCTGCCTGCACCGGCTGGCCACCTCCCTGGCGGACAGTTATCAGACCGGAGAGCCGCGACTCGACCTTCCCCTTTCCCCCCTGCCCCTTGACCTCGCCGCCGGCCCGGGCCGGCCGATGGAGGATGAAGATGGCGCTGACTGGATATCGGATCATGTGGATGATGGTCCTGTTTGACCTGCCGGTCAAAACCAAGATCCAACGCCGCAACGCCACCCGCTTCCGGCAATTCCTGCTGGACCAGGGCTTTGAAATGGCGCAGTTTTCCGTCTATCTGCGCTGGTGTTCCGGCAAGGAGCAGGTGGACGCGACGACCAAGCGGATCGCCGGCCAGGTCCCGGCCAAGGGCAGCGTCCAGATCGTCACCATCACCGACCGCCAGTATCAGAACGTGACCTGCTTCGACAACAGAACAAAGAGAAAACCACGCGAGAATCCTGCGCAATTGGCGCTGTTCTAGGAGGCTTCATGGACCGGAAGAAGACAAGGAAAACCCTGAAACAATCCTATTTTTCAATAGGTTGCTTCAGGGCAGAGTTTAGCCGATAGGGATTTGCGGTCCAGCCGCAACGGCGCACAACCCGGACCACGCGGACCGGGAAGTTTAGCCGATAGGGATTTGCGGTCCAGCCGCAACAGTCATCGACCATCCCGACATGGGCTGGGGAGTTTAGCCGATAGGGATTTGCGGTCCAGCCGCAACAAGCTGCGGCAGGTCGGGCAGACGGATGCGAGTTTAGCCGATAGGGATTTGCGGTCCAGCCGCAACACGACCGCTCATCGAGCGTCACCAACGGAGAGTTTAGCCGATAGGGATTTGCGGTCCAGCCGCAACTGGCGCAAGGGCTTCCACATCGCTTTCCAGAGTTTAGCCGATAGGGATTTGCGGTCCAGCCGCAACGACAAGATCATCAGCGATAAGTCAGAGTGGAGTTTAGCCGATAGGGATTTGCGGTCCAGCCGCAACCTCTTCCTTGTCTGGGGTAGCCTTCTCCGTAGTTTAGCCGATAGGGATTTGCGGTCCAGCCGCAACCAGTTCAATCCGCTGCCGGTCGTCATCCCTAGTTTAGCCGATAGGGATTTGCGGTCCAGCCGCAACTATCTGTACGAGGTCCATACCGATATCGCCAGTTTAGCCGATAGGGATTTGCGGTCCAGCCGCAACGCCTCCGATAGGGGGCGGACCACCACCTGCAGTTTAGCCGATAGGGATTTGCGGTCCAGCCGCAACGGGCCCAGGCCGCGCTTGCGCAGGACGCCGAGTTTAGCCGATAGGGATTTGCGGTCCAGCCGCAACACTTCTTGATGATGCCCAGCGGCCTGGAAAAGTTTAGCCGATAGGGATTTGCGGTCCAGCCGCAACAGCGGCGACTTCCTCAACAGCCGGTTCCTGAGTTTAGCCGATAGGGATTTGCGGTCCAGCCGCAACGATGTGGAGGGTGTTATGAAAGTTGGAGATAGTTTAGCCGATAGGGATTTGCGGTCCAGCCGCAACGCTGACCGCCCCAGCTATGCGGCCATGCTTAGAG